>NZ_CP101987.1:2793940-4190910 GCF_024508315.1 Cellulomonas xiejunii | reverse complement strand
GGTTGCTCGGCGTGTCAGGCGTCGCCCGAAGGATGATCTACGGTAAGGGCAGGGCGCCGTGCCGGATGACGCGGTGTTCCGCAGAGCCCCGGACTGCATTTGACCGGCTCGAGGGCAGGAGCGTAGCGTGGTCCAGCCTTTCAACGGCTCCGTCCGGCGCGCCCTGACGCCGACGCACGCGTCACCGCGTGCGTTCCCTGGAGCTGTCGGACCCGGCACCAGGACCTGGTCGCGCGACTGCGTGCGATCGCTACGACAAACGTGTGGAGAACGTCGTGACCAAGCGCACCTTCCAGCCGAACAACCGGCGCCGGGCCAAGACCCACGGCTTCCGTCTGCGCATGCGCACGCGTGCCGGTCGCGCCATCCTCGCGGCGCGCCGCCGCAAGGGGCGCACCGAGCTCTCGGCCTGACACACCTCCCGGTGCTCCCCGCAACGCACCGGATGCGCCGCTCTGCTGACTTCCAGCAGACGGTGCGCCGGGGCGCGCGTGGGGGCCGCGAGACGCTCGTCGCGCACCTCACGACCACGACCGACCCCGGGCCGCCGGCGGTCGGTCTCGTCGTGTCCAAGGCTGTGGGCAACGCCGTGACCCGTAACCGGGTCAAGCGGCGCCTGCGTGCACTGGTGGCGGCTCGCCTCGGTCGACTGCCGGACGGTGCGCTGCTCGTCGTGCGGGCGCAGCCGGCCGCCGCCGGCGCCTCGTCCGTCGAGCTCGGTCGCGATCTCGACGGAGCTGTCGCGACGGCGTGCCGTCGTCACACCCGACAGCTCGACACCTAGGTGCGACGATGACCTGGTCGACGCTGTGGGGGACGGTTCGACGCGTGCCGACGTCCGTCCTTCTGGGGCTTCTGTGGGTGTACCAGCGCGTGGTCTCGCCGCTCACACCCGCGACCTGCCGGTTCTACCCGTCGTGCTCCCAGTACGCCGTGATCGCGGTGCGTCGGCACGGCGCTCTGCGTGGCGTCTGGCTCGCGGTCCGCCGGCTCGCGCGCTGCCACCCCTGGAACCCAGGAGGCGTCGACGACGTTCCTCCAGCACGCTCCACGCACCACTCGCACGACGCGGCGACTGCCGCGCACTGACGCTCGCAAGGAGCACTGCTTCATGGACTGGATGGACGGCCTGCTGTTCCCCCTGATGGTCGCGGTCGCCTGGATCATGGTCCGGTTCCACGATCTGCTGACGTGGGTCGGCCTCGACCCGGCGAGCGGCGCGGCGTGGGCCCTGTCGATCATCGGGCTGGTGATCGTCATGCGCATCCTGCTGATCCCGCTGTTCTTCAAGCAGATCAAGGCGTCGCGCGGCATGCAGCTGGTGCAGCCCGAGATGCAGGCGCTGCAGAAGAAGTACAAGGGCAAGAGCGACCCGGCCTCCCGTGAGGCGATGAGCCGGGAGATGATGGAGCTCTACAAGAAGCACGGGACCAACCCGTTCGCGTCCTGCCTTCCGATCCTGCTGCAGTCGCCCATCTTCTTCGCACTGTTCCGTGTGCTCTACTCGCTCCCGCAGCTCGCCTCCGGGACGTACGACAGGGCTGATGCGATCGGCCCGATGACCGCCGACCTCGCGGCGCAGGCCGAGACGGCGACGATCTGGGGTGCGCCGCTCTCCGGCACGTTCCTCCAGGCAGACGGCAACTGGCACATCCAGGTCGTCACGGTGGTCCTCATCATCGCGATGTCGGTGACGACGTTCACCACGCAGCGCCAGCTCACGATGAAGAACATGCCGCCGGCCGCCCTCCAGGGGCCCATGGCGCAGCAGCAGAAGATCCTGCTCTACATGCTGCCGCTGATCTTCGCGTTCTCGGGTGTCAACTTCCCGATCGGTGTCCTGCTGTACTGGACGACGACGAACCTGTGGTCGATGGGCCAGCAGTTCTACACGATCCGCCGGATGCCCGCGCCCGGTTCCGAGGCCGAGAAGGCGTTCAAGGCGCGTCAGGCACGCAAGGCCGCGGCGCGGGGCAAGACGCTCGAGGACGCGGCGCCGACCGTGGTCATCGAGGAGAAGCCGCGCGGACAGCGTCAGCAGCCCAAGCGCAAGGACCGGAACAAGCCGCGACCGACGGGCACGGCGAGCACCGCCGACGACATCTCGGACGCGACCCCCGGCGATCCTCCCGTGCAGGACGCCGTCACCGATGCTCCCGCGGCGGAGGCACCGGGCGTTGCGGCACCGAAGAAGAAGAAGCGGAAGGCTTCCCCGTCGACCCCGCCCGACGGCCCCCCTGCAACTTGAGACCACCTCCGCGCCCGTCCGACGTTTGGCGGCGCGGTAGCGACTTCGCTGAACGGAGAAGACATGGCTACTTCCGACCCGGGCACAGCCGTAGACGGTGACCTCGTGACGCGCCTCGAGGAGGAGGGCGAGATCGCTGCGGACTATCTCGAGGAGTTCCTCGACATCGCTGACCTCGATGGTGACATCGACATCGACGTCGACCATGGGCGTGCTGCGGTGGAGATCGTGGCGGAGGACGCGGCGGACGACTCCCTGCGTCGTCTCGTCGGCCAGGACGGCCAGGTGCTCGACGCTCTCCAGGAGCTCACGCGCCTCGCCGTCCAGACGAAGACAGGCGAACGGAGCCGTCTCATGCTCGACGTCGCCGGCTTCCGTGCGGCGCGCCGCAAGGAGCTCGTCGGTATCGCGTCCGAGGCGATCGAGCGGGTCAAGACCGGGCAGGCGGCGGCCGTGACGCTGGCTCCGATGAACCCGTTCGAGCGCAAGGTCGTTCATGATGCAGTCGCCGAGGCGGGGCTCGTCAGCGACTCCGAGGGTGTGGAGCCCGAGCGACGCGTGGTGATCCGCGCGGTGTGACCGCGAGGAAGGTCGCGGCGGGATTCGCTGCATCGAGGGCGGGTGGCGAGAGCCACCCGCCCTCGGTCGTACTCGGGTGACGCGCCCGTGCCACCGCAGGGCCGTTTCACGTGGAACAGGCGTGGATGGACGCTGGCCAGGTCGGCGTGGGACTGTCGGAAGGTCTACACCGGGCATGGCCAGGTGTGCCTCGGCGTCGTCAGAGTGCGGTGCGGGGTGTTGGAGCGCCGCACGGAGTTGACGCGCGTGGACGCGTTGGACGGCGTATCGGCGTCGCGTGTCCGAGGGCGGGCGACGGCGCTGCCGTGGACCGGTTGTCAGCCGTGTTTCACGTGGAACAGGGCGCCGCTGGCCGCACTGCGCGGTCTCCCGGCGATTGCTCCTGTGGCGGATGCGCGGGGCGATGGACGTTCGGGGCATGTCGAGGGGTTGCCTGTGGTGCGGGGAGGTGGCGCGCTCGACGTAGCGCGCTCGACGTAGCGCGCTCTCCGCGCCGGGGTCGCTTTCCCGCTGGGTTGCGACCTGCGCGTGTGCCGCAGCAGATCCAGAGTCCGTCGGCGGACCGCCATCGATCGGTGGTCGGTCCGCTCAGGTGTGTGTGCTGCCGCTCTCGCACCGCAGCGTCTGCGCTCGGGAATGATCTGGGGTCGGAGAAGTCACGGGTGGTCGCATTGATCGATGGCTCATCTGGTCAGCGTCCGTGGATCGGGCGGCGTCGGCCCGGCGCGCCCCGGGAGTCGCGAGGGTGCTGATTGCTGGCACCGACCCGCGGTGACACCTGACGTGCGGTGGCAGGCCGCCGCGGGCTGCGTCGGCAGCTGACAGCCGGCGATGAGCTGCGGGATCACTCGGGGCCGACGCGGGACGTGGATTCACGTGAAACAACCGACCCCGTCGGGCTTCTGGGGGATCCTCGCGGTACACATCGGGCTGCGTCGCCGCGCCAGGACCGCGCGCCCGACTCCTTCGCCAGCGGTTTCCGCGTCCTCGAGGTAACGGCGAGTCGCGCCGACATGCACGCCGTCTGCTGCTGCTGGGTCGCCTTCCCCGCCGCCATGGTCACCGTCTCCGCTGAGCGCGGAGGGGAAAGCGCACAAGCACCTCAGCGTCGTGCTCCGACCACCAGGTGAGCGTCACCTCGTCCGCTGTGGTCCTGATCGGAAGCAGTTGGCGCACCATGGCGACCTCAGGTTCTGAAAGCGCCTCACCGATCGACAGGTGAGGGACGACCTCGTCGAACGCCCCGCCGTACGGTGGCCACTGCGGGAAGGCAGCAACGAACATGCCCGTGAGCTGGATGAAGGGTTCGGCAGGGTCGGGCGCCAGATACGTGTGACCGCCCGCGAAGTGGCCCACCGTGGACAGCTGGAAGTCGAATGCTCGGGCCGGCTCCAGAATCCGACGGATGGCGTTCACGAGGTCATCACCGACGTCGCCGCGGTCGACGAACGGGCCGAGCACCGTGATGTGCGGGCACGGGGGCGCGGGCGCGAGGCGACGGATGACCGGCTCGAGCGCTGGTACGGGAACCTGGATCACCGTGTGTGACACACCGTTCAGTCTGCCCCTCGTGCCGCCTGTCGTGGGATACGCGCCCCTGCCGGCCGAAGGCCCGGTCGTCGGCTCCTACCGTGCCCGGACCCTCTGAGCGCGGTCAGTACCTGATCGCAGTAGCGGCCGGTCCCCGCTACCACCGGGGACGCGTGGCCACCCGTGCGCGTCGCGCGGTTCGCCGACAGTGCGCCGCGCGGTGGCCGGCAGAGGACCCGAGCGGCGTGTGGCCTGGTCGAGCGTGCGACCCGACCACTGATCGAACTCCTCGGTTGTGTGCGACCAGCAATCTGGCGTCATGGCGTTCGACGTGGTGGTGACCTCGGTACTGTCGAATAGCGATCCCCGTGCTGGGACTCGATCTGCCGTCGCTCCGCTTCACGTCCAGCCACACACGCCCCGGGCCAAGGCTCTGACAAGGACCCGCCGAGCCGACATTGCCGCTGGGCTCGACGGTCATGCCCGATCTGGTCCTCGAGACGCATCGTGGTGCAGGTCGACGTCTTCGTGTCCGGGCAGTGTCTTCGTGTCGGGCAGTGTCTTCGTGTCGGGCAGTGTCGTCGCGTCACCGACCCGTCGATGCCACACGATGGGAACGTCCGGGCGCGCTTGTGCCCTTCGCGTGTCTCCACGTGGGCCGTGCTTCGCGTCCTGGTTGGGGCGGCGCGGGGACCAGAAGGCCAGCACCCTTCTGCCGAGTGGTCGTCGTGAGCTCGGCGCCTCGATGCCCTCAGCAACGCTCATGAGGTTGTGCGTCATGGTCGTGGTCGCGACCGGATCAATGCCCGGGTGGCGTTTCACGTGGAACACGGCCAACTGCCAGGGCCTGCCAGGTCGAGCTGGTGTCCTCGCTGGCGCATGGGTGGCCGGACGGGTCTTCTGGTCCGGCCGACCCAGGTCAAGGTCAGGCGGGTCATCCGTTCTGAGACAGGCGTGGCCGTCGGACAAAGGGCGCCCCGTCGCGTGGGCCATAATCGCCGCGCCCAGTGCGGAAATCCAGGCGGGAGGCATGGCCCGGAACTGACGCCTCACCCGGAACGCATGTGTGGAGGTGCATTATGCGGGTCCGTGGCCGGACTTGCGGGGGTGCAACGTGCGACGGCGGATGGAGGTCGCCCGAGAGGAGGGGCAGCCCGACCGGCTCTCTGGCTCACCTTGGCCGGAACACCCCAGGTGACGCGTCGTCGCCGGCGTGTGGCAGGCGTCTGCGATGCCCATCGGTCCTCGTGATGGCCGCCCGCGCCGTTATGACGACTGCCACACCCCAGTCCGTTCCGGGGCCTGGTGCAACGACGCATGAGCAACTTCTCGATCGGGGGGAAGCGACCCGAGAAGCGCTGAGACGGATTCACGTGAAACGGTCGCGCGACCGCCCGACGGTGCATCTCAGGCAGGCGGCACGGCGTGCACGTTGCCAAGCGTGCCTCGACGCGGCGATCAATGGGCGGCGGCGAACCTCAGAGGCCGGCTCCCGGCCTGCATCACGGCCGAGCCGCGCCCGTTCGTGTGTCGCGTCATCCGGGCTCGAACAGCGGTCGGATCGAACGGGCGGGCGTGGCTCGCAGGGGGCATCGGCATGCGCTGCGCGAGTGCGGCGACAGATGCCTCGACAGGATGTCCGCAGATGCCCATGCCGGTGCAGGGGAGGCTGACGCTGGCCCAGGCGCACGGCGAGCACTCCGCAGGGGTCAACGGATCACGGACCGAACGGCTCGCGCGCGCCACGATGGCCCGACCGGCAACCGCGGCTTGTGACCATGTGCACCTGCAGGCGAGCCAGAACGCGCGCCTAGGGGTCGCACGGGCCTGCGGGCCGGTCGTCGGCGGCAAGAAGTCGGCTTGCCGGGTGCGGGTGGGTGCTGGCGCCGTGCGTTCCGGGGCACGGGGGATCGCCCGCGGTCTGCAGACACGTCGGCGGGAGCCATGTCGGGCGGTGAACGATCGTCGTCGGCGGCGACGGGTCTGTGCTCGGGAGGATCCGGCGGATCGCGTGGCCGTGAGCTGGAGGATCGGCTCGTGACCCGGCGGATCGGCTCGTGATGGAGGGTCGGCGTACGACGGGGGGCGCGTGTCCGGCGCGGTGGGTCGGCGGCAACGTGTTCGGCCTCGTGCTCCACGGGAGGCGTCCGGGCGAGACTGTCGGCTACGGATCACGCACGCCCCACGCGCCCGCCGGATGGCGTCAGCGCATGCCGCGGTCCGCACGGTGAGCTCGCCGCGTCGCCGCGCCCCGCTCTACCACCGGGCCCGGACCGCCCACCCCGAGTGACCGCTGGTCGACGTGGACGGCTCTGCGCTGTGGGCGGGGCCGCTCCGGGACGTGCCCGCACTTCTCGTTCACGGCTGACGTGACGACTCGGGTGGCCCAGCGGTCCACATGCGGCGAGGAGTGCAGGGCGACGACGGTTCGCTTCACCTACGTCGACGCAGCACACGGCCGTGTCGGGCCAAACGGGGGAGCGATCCATCCGTTCCCCAGGACTCGCTACCTGCCCGGCCGTACTCAACGTGCACCATGTGGACGTCGACCGGCGGGACGCAAGCGCTGCGGTCCGCCCAGACGCGGCGGTGCACAGTGCGGGGTAGCTCCGGGACTGGACCCGTGGCGCGGTGCATGAGTCTGGCACCCTCGGCGAGGGCGGCGAGTGTGTACGGCCAGAAGGATGACCCGCCGGAGATCGCGTGACCGCGTGAGCCCTGAAGCCCTGGTCTCGACGGGCTATGTCGGGTGCCCGGTCCGATACCCAGGTCGTGCACTCCGAAACCGGTGGCGTCCGCGGGTGTGCGAGGCCGTCACGCCGGGGTGGTGTGGTTGGCGGGTCGTCGTGCGCCACGGTCTTGGCCGTGCACGGCATATGTCGTTCGAGGCGAACGCACGACGCGGATGTTGCAGCGTGCGACCTCTTCCACAGCCCGCGGGGGAGACGCCCGGGAGGTGACCGGCGGGGTAGCGTATCCCCGCAACTAACCGGGACGGCGAGGCCAGGCTCGCAATCGCCCAGCGTGTGTTTCACGTGGAACAGGAGCCGCCGAGTGCCAGAAGTACCGAGCGCTGTGCCAGCGAGCGAGACGATGGCCGACCCGTGGCAGGGCGACCCTCGGCTACCGGCCTTCTTTGGTGAGGCGTGGCCCGCGATCGCAGCGTTTCATGACTATCTGGTTGCCGAGGGCGAGCTGCGGGGCCTGATCGGCCCGCGCGAGATCAGCCGGTTGTGGGAGCGTCACCTGCTCAACTCAGCAGCCGTCGTCCCGTTTCTCCCTGATGAGGGGCTGATCGTCGACGTCGGGTCGGGCGCCGGACTGCCGGGCGTGGTCGTGGCGGCGATGCGTCCGCGGGCACACGTGATGCTGGTCGAGCCGATGGAGCGCCGGGTGGCCTGGCTGCTGGACGTCATCGAGCGCACCGGCCTGACGAATGTCGAGGTCCGGCGCGCGCGGGCCCAGGAGCTCGACGGTGCGGTGGAGGCCGATGCCGTCACAGCCAGAGCCGTGGCGTCGCTCGACAAGCTCTTCCGGTGGACTGCGCCACTGGTCCGGGAGGGTGGACGTGTGGTCGCCATGAAGGGCGCCCGCGCGGAGGAGGAACTCGCTGCCGCCGCCAAGGTGATGCGGTCCGTCGGCCTGACCGATGGTCGGGTGGATGACGCGACGACCATCGCGGGGACCGAGCCCACGCGGGTCGTGTCTGCCGTCCGAGGAAGAGGTGCCCGTGTTCGGTAGGAAGAAGCGCCGCGAAGAGCGAGAAGCCGCAGAGAGGGCAGCAGCACAGGCCGCGGCTGGACCCGGAGCGCCGCCCGATCCGGTCCTTGCCGGCCGTCAGGCGACAGGTGGGCCGGCCCTCGAGGCGCGCCCGGCGATGCCGGACCCCGCTGCGGCCTTCACGTCCTCGACGCGTGGCGACGCCCGTCCGGTCTTCGCTGAGTCCTCCGCAGCCCTCACCACGGCCGACGTGCCGGTCCACTTACCCGGCAGCGGAGGTGACGCTCCTGCGACGCCGGCGCCGCCCGCGGACTCTGGGTCCGTTGCGCCTTCAGGTTCCACATCGGTGAACCCCGTGGCTTCCGCACCGGTCACGGTCGGGCACGGGGCTGCGTCGAACAAGGCTGCCGACCCAACAGGCACAGCGCCAGCCGATGGCATGCCCTCAGAAGCCGCCGACCAGCAAAGCCCGCGATGGACGCCGGCGAGCCTGGGTGCGCACCCGACCGGCAGGGGAGTCGACGACGACGACCGGGCGGCCTCCGGTGACACACCAGAGGGCACGCCGACAGCAGTCTCACAGCACACCGAGACCTCATCGCCGACGGCCGACGCCAGTGCAGCCAGCGCGCCGACGGCCTCGGAGCCTGTTCCACGTGAAACCGGCCTGCCCGTCGAGGCGGCTGGAACGAAGAGTGCCTCAGAAGAGCCGGGATCGGTGGCGCGTGGAGTCGACCCGGGTCACGGACCGTCGACGCCCACCCGGCAGCAGGGTCTCGCTGGCACAGTGGATGCTGCCGACGCAGCGGTTTCACGTGGAACCACCCCGGACAGCGTCGGGGGGTCGCGCACCGACGACCTCGTTTCACGTGGAACCGTCTCGTCCGGCCCGAAGGGCATGGACGATCACGCCGCCGCAGAGCGGCACACGACGGCCGTTCCGCAGGAGGCGGGCTCCGATGCGCGCCCTCGCCGCACGGGGCGCCCTCAGCCTGTGTCCGTCGTCGACCTCGGCGCCTCGAACCCGTGGTCGGTGGAGGAGGCATCGACCGGCGCGGCTTCCGCAGGAGGCGAAACCCCTTCCGGCGGACCGCAGGGTGATGCTCACGATGACGACGGAAGCCCGCGAGACGGGTCACCCGTGAGCGCGCCGTCCGTTGTCGAGGGTGGCCCCGGACCAGCGGCGGAATCGCCCGTAGAGGCTGCAGAATCGACGATCGGCGTCACGAGTACCGGGACGCCACCCGAGGACGAGAGAGGCACCGTGGAAGACCTGCCAGAGCAGCAGGAGGGGAGTGTCGACACGGCCCCCCGCCCGCTCGGCGACCAGGACGAGGCGCGAAGGGCTGCGCTCGTCGACAGCCTGCCGCGTCCGTCGGCAGACACGCCCCTGCTCGCCGAGCTACAGCTCGACGCGCGTCGGCGAATCGAGCTCCGCGGACGCAAGTTCCCCCGGCCTGAGCGCACACGTGTGATCACCGTGGCGAACCAGAAGGGCGGCGTCGGCAAGACCACCACGACGGTCAACCTGGCGGCAGCGCTCGCGCAGGCAGGGCTCCAGGTCCTCGTCCTCGACAACGACCCGCAGGGCAACGCGTCGACAGCCCTCGGCATCGACCACCGCGCCGGCACGCCGTCCATCTACGAGGTCCTGGTGGACGCCGCGCCCATGCACGAGGCGGTGCAGGAGAGCCCCGACGTCCCTGGACTCTGGTGCCTGCCGGCGACCATCGACCTGTCGGGCGCCGAGATCGAGCTGGTCTCGATGGTCGCGCGGGAGACGCGGCTGCGGACGGCGCTCGACGGGTACTTCGAGTGGCGCGAACGACAGGGCCTCGAGCAGATCGACTACGTGTTCGTGGACTGCCCGCCGAGCCTCGGCCTGCTCACGGTCAACGCCTTCGTGGTCGCTCGCGAAGTCCTCATCCCGATCCAGTGCGAGTACTACGCGCTCGAAGGGCTGTCGCAGCTCCTCAAGACGATCGAGCTGATCCAGGCCCACCTCAACCCCGGGCTCGCCGTCTCCACGATCCTGCTCACCATGTACGACGCGCGCACCAACCTCGCGCAGCAGGTCGCGCAGGAGGTGCGCACACACTTCCCCGAGCGAACGCTGCGCACGACGGTTCCGCGCTCGGTGCGGATCTCGGAGGCGCCGAGCTACGGCCAGACGGTCATGACCTACGACGGCAGCTCGTCGGGTGCCCTCGCCTACCTGGAGGCCGCCCGCGAGCTCGCGGAGCGGGCCGTTCCCAGCACCACCACCCCCACCACCGCCGGCGCGCCGGGCGGCTCTGCACAGGAGGACCAGTGAGCGAGAAGCGTCGCGGTCTCGGCCGTGGTCTGGGAGCACTCATCCCGACCGGCCTCGACACCCCGCGTAGCACCAAGGACCGCCCGGTCGACGTGTTCTTCCCCGACACGGTCGGGGCGGCCGCAGAGCAGGCGGCCGCGGATGCAGCAGGGACGTCGGTAGCAACCTCCGACGCCCCCGTCTCCCCGACGCCCAGCGTGCCGTCGGACACCGGCAGCGCCACGACTCCGGCGGTGACGGACTCCCAGCCGAGCTCGTCCGTGGCAGGCACCTCGGAGCCGAACTCGTCGGAGCCGGGTACGGCAGAGCCGAGCACGTCGACCACGCCCTCTGACCCGCCGGAGGTCGAGGAGATCGACGGTCTGCTGCCCGTCCCCGGGGCGCGGTTCGCGGAGCTGCCCGTCGGATCCATCCGGCCCAACCCCCGGCAGCCGCGGACGGTGTTCGACGAGGACGCACTCAGCGAGCTCGTCGGTTCCATCCGCGAGGTCGGCGTGCTCCAGCCGATCGTCGTGCGAGCGGTCGACGACGGCTACGAGCTGATCATGGGGGAGCGGCGGTGGCGGGCCACGCAGGAGGCCGGCCTCGAGACCGTTCCCGCGATCATCCGCGACACCGAGGACTCGGACCTGCTGCGGGACGCGCTGCTTGAGAACCTCCACCGGTCGCAGCTCAACCCGCTCGAAGAGGCCGCCGCCTACCAGCAGCTCCTCGACGACTTCGGATGCACGCACGAGGAGCTCGCCGCACGTATCCACCGGTCGCGGCCGCAGATCTCGAACACCCTGCGGCTGCTGCGGCTTCCGCCGCTGGTGCAGCGTCGCGTTGCGGCCGGCGTGCTCTCGGCGGGACACGCCCGTGCCCTGCTCGGCCTCGGTGACGGCGCCGCGATCGAACGCCTGGCGCAGCGCATCGTCTCCGAAGGGCTGTCGGTCCGCGCCGTCGAGGAGATCGTCTCGCTGGGTGGGGACGAGAGCCAGCCGACGCGTCGCCCACGCACCCGTGCGGGCATCCGGAACGAGGCCCTCGACGAGCTCGCGTCGCGGCTGTCGGACCGGTTCGAGACGCGCGTCAAGGTCGACCTCGGCAAGACCCGAGGGAAGCTGACGGTCGAGTTCGCCTCGGTCCAGGACCTCAACCGGATCCTCGGATCTCTCGCGCCGGAGGACCCGGGGGTCCTCAAGCACTGACGGCCACGGGCGCGACGGAGTTCCGACCGAACTGAGTATGGCTCAGTAGTTCGTCACAACGCTCTGAGCGCCCATGCGGCCGCGAAAATGCAGGTCGTCCGCGGTGACCGGCGGTGTCGTCGGGCCCGGTGGAGCCGGAAAGCGCCCGTCCGGGCGGCCTGAAAGGCCCGGACGGGCGCGGTCGGCCGTCGAGCCGGCTCCGCCGCGGCTGCCGCGGGCGGGCGGACCGTTCGTTCTCCGCCGCGACCTTGTGCCCGCGGGAGTACTCGCGGGGGCGTCAGCGCTGCCCGGCCCTGTTTCGGGTCGGCCCGACCGGGTCTTGGGTCGAAGGCTCGGCTCGACCGGTCCTGGGTCACAGGGTCGACCCGACCGGTCCCGGGTCGGAGGCTCGGCAGGTCCCGGGTCGGCCTGACCGATCCTGGTCGTCCTGACCGGTCCGGGTCGCCCGCGACCAGGACCCGACCGACTCAGGCCTGCTCGGCGGCGAGCAGCTCCTCGACGGCCTCCTTGAGCACGGCCTTCGGCCGGGCGCCCACGAGGCTGTTCTCCATCTCGCCGTTGGTGAAGAACGCGATGTACGGGATCGACTGGACCTTGAAGTCCTCGAAGAGACCAGGGTTGGCCTCCGTGTCGACCTTGACGAACTTCACGCGTCCCGCGTACTCGTCCGAGAGCTCCTCGATCACGGGCGCGACGAGCCGGCAGGGCCCGCACCAGCTCGCCCAGAAGTCCACGACCACCGGCACGTCGCTGCGCAGCACCTCGGCCTCGAACGTCAGGTCGGTGACATCGGTCGTGCTCATCGCTGGACCCCCGTGCTCTCCTCGGTCACGAGCGCCGATCCCGGCGAGACGGGGTCGACGACGTCGGTGAGCCCGGCCAGGTAGTGCTGCGCGTCGAGCGCGGCCGAGCACCCGGAGCCCGCGGCGGTGATCGCCTGCCGGTACGTGTGGTCGACGACGTCGCCGCACGCGAAGACACCCGTGAGGTTGGTGCGCGTCGAGCGGCCCTCCACCTGCACGTAGCCGTTCTCGTCGAGGTCGACCTGCCCGACCAGGAGCTCCGTGCGCGGGACGTGTCCGATCGCGACGAACAGCCCGCCGGCCGCCACCTCGCGCGTCTCGCCCGTCACTGTGTCCTGGAGCGTCACACCGGTGAGCTTCTCCTCGCCGTGGATGGCCACGACCTGGGAGTTCCACGCGAACGAGATCTTCGGGTCCGCTGCCGCGCGGTCCGCCATGATCTTCGAGGCTCGGAGCTGGTCGCGGCGGTGGACCATCGTCACCGTCTTGCCGAACCGCGACAGGAACGTCGCCTCCTCGACCGCGGAATCACCGCCGCCGACGACGAGGATGTCCTGGTCGCGGAAGAAGAAGCCGTCGCAGGTCGCGCACCACGAGACGCCGCGGCCGGACAGGCGCTTCTCGTCCGGCAGGCCGAGCTCGCGGTACGCCGACCCGGTCGCCAGGATCACGGCACGGGCACGGAAGACGTCGCCGCCGCCGGTCGTGACGACCTTGATGTCGCCGGTCAGGTCGAGGGACGTCACGTCGTCCCACAGCACCTCGGCGCCGAACTTCTCCGCCTGCTTCTGCATCGAGTCCATGAGCTCGGGGCCCTGGATCCCGTCCGGGAAGCCGGGGAAGTTCTCGACCTCGGTCGTGTTCATCAGCGCACCACCCGCCGTCACCGACCCGGCGACGACCACGGGCGCGAGGCCGGCCCGCGCGGCGTAGATGGCGGCCGTGTAACCGGCCGGTCCGGAGCCGACGACGACCAGGTCGCGCACGTCGGTGGGGGTGGGCTGGACGGCGGGTTCGGTCACAGGGTGCCTCGCTGGGTCGGTCGACGTCGCCGGGGCGACGGGGCCGCAGGACGGCCCGGGATTCTGGATCGTGCAACCGATCGTAGGGTGCTTCTGTTCCCCGCCGCGGACCGCGTCCACCGGTTCGCCCCCGTGCTCAGGAGACGGTGATCTCCGTGACCTCGATGCGGAACTGACCTGCGGCGTTGGTCGGCAGCTCGGTGAAGTACAGGACGAGCGTGGACGCCTGTACCGGCTCCGTGAACTCCAGCACCGTCGACTGGCTCAAGGTGCTCGAGGCCAGCAGCGGTCCCTCCGTCGGGGTCGCCGCCGTGGTCGCGCGCACCTCGACGTTGCCGCCGGTGCCGTTGACGTTGATGGTCACGCCCGAGACCGTCGCCTCCTGGGCGAGCGTGAGCTCGAGGCCCATGCCCTCCTTGAGGCCGGCGAAGTCAGGGCGGTTGTACGTGTAGGAGAACCAGAAGGTGCTCGGGTCGCCGTCGATGGCGAGCTCGACGTTCTCGACCCGTTCCCCGAGGGGGTCCGTGGGATCGAAGGTCCGGATGGAAGCGATCGCCGGTGGGGCGGCGTCCTGCGGCGCGTCGGTGGGCTCCGCGGCGACGGGCGGCGCGGCGTCGTCGGTCGCCGCCGGCTCCTGCTGGGTCGTCTCGTCCGCGACCGGGGCGCGGTCGCCACCGGGGGCGTCGAACAGTGCCCGAGCGGCGAACACCAGACCGATGAGCACGACCACACCGACGATCACGAGCACCAGTGCCGTCGGGTCGAACCGCCGGCGCGGTTCGTCGTCCTCGACGAACGAGAACGGGTCGTCGGCGAAGCTGCCGACGCCGTCGTCCCAGGGCTCGGGAGCCGGGGCGACGGGCGGCAGGGTCGCCGGGACGACCGGGGTCGGCACTGCGCCGGCCGCGCCGGTGGGCAGCACACCCGTCCGCTCCACACGCCCGGCGGGGATGCCGCTGCGCGCAGGGATGGCCGGGGGCGGTGTTCCGGGGCGCGGCGTACCGGCCGGGAGCTCGTCGAACGCGGTGCGCACCGACTGCCGTGCGACGCGCACGGGTGCGGTGGGCCGCTCCGGCTGGTCCGCCGCGGCGGCTGCGACCGCGGCACCTGCGGCGACGGCACCTGCCGCCCCGCCGCGCCCGCCGGCGTCGTCCGCAGCGCGACCGATCCGGATCTCGCCCCACGGCTCGAGCTCGTGCACGACGTCGCCGGGCGAGTGCGGGCCGTCGTCGTGGGGACCGAAGGTCACGGCGCACAGCGTGTCGAGGTCGTTCGGGATGCCGGGCTCCAGCTCACCCGGGGGCACGGGGAAACCGTCGAGCACCGGCGCGGCCTGCACTCCCGTCATCCGGGGGTCGTCGCGACCGGCGGGCCAGCGGCCCGTCAGACCCGTGTACAGCAGCCGCACGAGGTCGACCGCGTCGGTGCGGCTGGTCGCGTGGGCGTCGCCCTGGCCGGCGCCGAGCAGCGCGGCGTCGATCGCGAGCCCTGACACGAGCACCCGACCGTCGGCGGACACGTGCACGACCGACGGCCGTAGCGCCAGGTGGTGGACGCCACGGCGCCGGGCGACCTCGAGAGCGGCGGCGGCCTCGCCGACCACGGCACGCGCCTGGTCCGGCGTCAGCGGGCCCCGCTCGACCAGCTGGGCGAGAGACGCACCGGTGATCTGCTCGGAGACGACGTACCCGACGCCCTCGTGCATGCCCACGTCGAGCACGCGCACGAGCCGTGAGTCCGTGACGAGAGCGGCGCGGCGGGCGGCGTCCAGAGCGGGCGCGACGGCCCCGGACTGCAGCACCCGGACCCGCACGGGGCGGTCGAGGATCTGGTCGGTGGCGCGCCACACGGACACGCCGTCGAGGTCCGACGGCAGCGGGTCGACGACCCGGTAGCGCCCTGCGAGCACCGTGCCCCGGCCGACATCTTCCGTCACCGCGCCACCTCCATACCCGCCCCGACACACGGACCTGCGGTCGCAGGCCCGTGTGTGCATGCTAGACGGCCCGGGGTCAGCGCCGCCCCCGCACGCGTCGCAGGACCGGTCCCAGCAGCTGGTCCAGCTCCCGCACGTGCAGCAGCCGCAGCGCCGCCAGGTACGCCAGGCCCATGACCGCACCGACGACCGCGCACTGCAGGACGGCCCCGGTCACGCCCCCGGGACCGTATGCCCGGACGGCGACCAGCGTGCCGTAACCGAGCCCGGCCGCGACGAGGGCAGCCAGTCCTGCGCGCGCGTGGGTGCGCAGGACGTGCGCGGCGTCGACGCTCCCACCGAGGCGGCCGCGCAGGGCACGCATCGCCAGGAGCGTGCCCACGACGTACGACACGCTCATGGACGCACCTGCGCCGACGACCCACGAGCTGCTCGGCAGCAGCGCCCGGCCCAGCAGCGTGCCCCCGGCCACGACCGCCGCCATGACGACCTGGATGGGCACCATGCCCTTGGCGTCCTCGTACGCGTAGTACACGCGTTGACACATCGACCAGGCGCCGAAGGCGGGCAGCCCGACGGCCATCGCGACGACGATCGGAGCGATGGCGTCGACGACCCCGGCCGGCTGGGAGAGCGCGAAGAGCCGCACGACGGGCTGCGCGAGCACGACGAGGCCTGCAGCCGCGAGCAGCGTGAACACCGCGACGACGCGCATCCCCGAGGACAGGCTCGTCCGGACGCCAGCGACGTCGCGGTCGTGGGCCTGCGCCGACAGTCGCGTGAACAGGGCGGTCGCGAGCGACACCGTGACGAGGGAGTGCGGGACCATGAACACCGTGAACGCCAGGTCGTAGGCGGCGTTCCCGGCGATGTCGCTGCTGGGCGAGAGATCCTGGCCCGGTGCGGCCATCGAGACGCGCGACACGATGACGTACCCGAGCTGGCCGATCGCCAGGCCGACGAACGTCCACTTCGCGACGTCCCCGGCACGCCCGAGCCCCGACCCGCGCAGCCCCCACCGCCAGCGGTAGGTGACGCCCGCGCGCCGCAGGAACGGGATGAGGACGAGCGCCTGGCACACGATCCCCAGGGTCGCGGAGCCGCACAGCAGCGCGACCTGACCCAGGGTCCAGCCCGAGGCCGCCGGCAGCTCGTCGGACGGTCGGACGAACAGTGCCCAGAAGAGCCCGAAGCCCGCGATGGACACGATGTTGTTGACGATGGGCGCCCACATGTACGGGCCGAAGGAGCCGCGGGCGTTGAGCACCTGCCCGAGCAGCGCGTACACGCCGTAGAAGAAGAGCTGGGGGATGCACCAGTACGCGAACGTCGTCGCGAGCGCCAGCTGGGCCTCGCTGGGGGACTCGCCGTACAGGCGGACCAGTGCGGGGGCGGCGAGCGTCAGCGCCACCGTGGCGACGGCGAGCAGCGCGAACCCGAAGCTCAGCAGCCGGTCGACGTACTCCTGACCCGAGCTCCCGCGGTAGGCCCGCACGACCTGCGGCACGAGCACCGCGTTGAGCACGCCGCCCGCGAGCAGCATGTACAGCACGGTGGGCATCTTGTTGGCCACGGAGAACGCGTCCGCAGCCTCGCCCGTGGCACCGATCGCCGCGATCAGGACGATGCTGCGCAGCAGGCCCAGGAGACGTGAGGCGGCCGTGCCGCTCGCCATGATGGCGGCACCGCGGCGCACACCGCCGCGGGATGCGTCCGGCGTGCGCCCGTCCGTACCCGCACCTCGGCCGTCGGCCCCGGCGGGCTCGACCGGGTTCGCCGGGTCGCCGGGCACGTCCTGCGGGTCGCCGGGCGGCGGGGTGGTTCCGCTCACGTGTCGTCACCTTCGGGTGTGCCGCCGAGCACGGGCAGGGGACGGGTGCCGGCGTCGCCGTCCACGCGGCGTGCGCCGCGGCGTGCGCTCTGACCGCGACGCACCGTGCGTGCGACGCCCAGCACGAGTCCGACGGCGAGCAGCGCGCCGACGACGGCGGTCCCCACGGACTCGATGGTCGGGGACGCCCGGAACTCGAACGTCACGGGGTCGCCCAGCGGCGCGCCGTCGGCACTCGTCAGCACGGCCTCCACGACGACGTCGCAGTTCGCGATCGCGTGGACCTGCACGGGCACGACCTCGACGCCGCCGGCGGGGACGAGGACCGTCTCGCTCGGCTCGGTGCGCAGGCACCCCTTGCGGGGCCTGGTCTCCACGCGCACGGACGCGGCCGCAGGCAGGTCGTTGCGGACGGAGAAGCGGACCTCGCTGTACGCGCTGATGCGGTTCTGGTTGCTGGTCGGGGCGAGCGTGAGCCCGACGCGTTTGGCGTCGACCGCTTTGACGACGGCGTCGACGAGCGCCTGACGTCCCGCGGGGTCGGCGCGCCATGCCGTCGCGACCGGCGCGAGGACGGCCGTGTCGACGCCCGTGAGCAGCGTCGCGGCACCCTCGCCGGTGGCGGCGGCGAACGCGACGGTTGCGTTGCGGGCGTCAGCGAGACGCCGCACCTGCTCGGGAGCCAGCGCCTGCGGGTCGTCGACCAGCGCGGGCAGCGTCTCGTGCAGCGCACCGGCGCCCTGGGCACCGAGGAGGGCCGTCAGCGGGGCGGTGCGCGACCAGGGTGCGCCCTGGACGGCGCCGAGGACCGCCTCCACCAGGTCGGGGTCCGGGTCGGCGTCACGCGGCAGCGCGATCAGGACGTGCTGCAGGCCCTCGGCGGACCCGCGTGCCAGCACGGACAGCTCGGCGAGGACACGCTGGACGACGGTGGCGTGGGTGGGATCGGGGACGAGCTGCTCGGGGTGCGTGAGGAGCGTCGTGAGCGTGCTGTCGGGTACGAGCCCCACGAGCGTGCCGGTGGTGGACGTGAGCTCGGTGCGCCCACCCGCCAGGTCGGGGTCCATCGGCAGGTCCTCGGGGGCGAGGACGAGCACCGCCGCCCCGGCCTGTGCGGCGAGGTCGACGGTCGCCTGGTCCGTCGCCGGGCCCGGGGCCCACAGGACGTCGGTCCGGGCGGACAGCGGCCGGCCGCCGTCGATCGCCTCCGAGACTGCCGTGGCGGAGGCGTCCACGGCGGCGTCGAGCATGTCCACCGCGCCACCGTGGGCGAGCGCCGTCAGGTCGGGGTCCGACCACGGCAGCGCGACGACGTCGCGGCCGACAGCCGTGGCGGTGAGCGACCCGGACCATGCGATCTCGGCGTCCGTCCCGGTCCGGGCCGCGGCCAGCAGGGCGGGGTCCACGACGATCGCGACGTCGGGGCTGGTGCGCGCGACGTCGAGCATCGAGTCGAGACGGCCACCGGGACCGACGAGCTCGCCGAGCGTCGGTCCGGGTGCCGTGATGTCGACGCCCTGGGGCACCGGCGCCGGCCCGACGAAGGGCGCCAGCAACGACACCCGGGTCTGCGGGACGTCGTCGTTCTGGGTCGCCCACAGGACGAAGGACCGCTGCAGCCCGACGCGTTGACCTGCAGAGACGGCCTGGACGCTCAACCCGCGGGCGCCCCACGTGTCGGGGCGGTCGAGCAGGCCGACGACGTCGGCGGGGACGGTGACCTCCAGGTCGACGGTCGCGCCCGGCGCGAGCGGGCCCTCGGCGGTCACCTGCGCGACACGGCTGCCCACCCGTCGGCCCGTGAGGGGCTCGTCGAGCCAGCGCTGCAGGTCGTCCCGCGTCCCTGGCCGGATGCGCTCGAGGTGGACGAGCGCGCGGGGGTTGCTGATCTCCTCGGCCGACGTGTTGGTGAGCCGCGCGCGGACGACGAGATTCTGGCCGGGTCGCAGGACGGTCGGGCTGACCTCGGTGATCTGCACACGTACCGGCAGCGCGTCATCGGCCGTGGGTGAGGGTGTCGCCGTCGCAACGCGACCCGGGGCGGCCGTCGCCGCGGGCGCGGCCATCCCGGCGAGCCCGAGCACGGCGGCCAGGAGGACCAGCAGGACCCGGGCCGCGGGCACGCTCGCGGGCCGTCGCCGCGGGGTCGCGGGGCGTCGTGGCAGGCCCGGCACGCGGACGCGCGCACCCATCAGTCGTCGAGGACCGTGAGCGCCATCCCGGCGAGCCGACGCTCGTTCGGGTAGGCCAGACGGTCGGACAGGTCGGCGACCCGAACCCACTCGACGTCCTCGGCCTCCCCGTCGGGGTCGTTCTCGACCGTGAGGTCGCCGTGCAGGGCGCCGAGGAGGAAGTGGTGCACGACCTTGTGCACGCGGTGCTCGTCGCCGGAGAACCAGTAGTCGATCACCCCGAGGCGGCGCAGGATCCGGCCGGTGATGCCGGTCTCCTCCGCGATCTCCCGGACAGCGGCCTCCTCGGGCGTCTCGTCCCCCTCGAGGTGGCCCTTGGGCAGGCACCACTCGAGGCGTCCCGCGCGGTTGCGGCGCGCGATGACGGCGGCCGCGTAGTGACCGTCCTGCCGGGCGACCACCAGCCCGCCGGCCGACGTCTCGTCGACCACGGGCAGCGCCACGGCGTGCGTGCGGGGAGGCATGCGCGCCGGGTCGATCCGCAGCGGGTGCCCACCCGGCGGTGCCGGCACTCGCCCGTGACCGGACGGAGAGGCGGCGGGGGACATGCCGACACTGTAACGACTCCTCCCGGACCGTTCCGGTCGGACGTCCGCGGGCGGTCACGTCCCGGTCACGGGTTGGCGGTCCGTACCGCCCGACGGGACCACGTCATGCCGACGCCGGCGGGACCTCTGGCAGGCTTGGCGGGTGCCCGACCTCCCCGCCGAACCGACCGACGCCCCCACCGACGTCTCCGCCGTCCCGCCCGCCGCCCGACCGGACCCGCCGGCCGTGCAGCAGCTGCGCCGCCGCGCGCTGGAGTCCCTCGCCGTCATGGCACCGGACGCGATCGACCTCGGTGGGCGCTTCCGGGCGGCGGGGTACGACCTCGCGCTGGTCGGCGGTCCGGTGCGTGACGCCTTCCTGGGCCGTGCGAGCAACGACCTGGACCTGACGACGCCGGCGACGCCCGACCAGGCGGAACCGCTGATCGCGGCGTGGGGCGACGCCCACTGGGACATCGGGCGGGAGTTCGGCACGGTCGGCGCCCGGCGCTTCGCCGGACGCCGGGGACCCGGCTCGCAGGACGTCGTCGTCGAGGTGACGACGTACCGCACGGACGCGTACGACCCGACGTCCCGCAAGCCGCTCGTGGAGTTCGGGGACACCCTCGAGGGGGACCTGTCGCGCCGCGACTTCACCGTCAACGCGATGGCGGTGCGCGTGCCCGACCTCGTGTTCGTCGACCCGTTCGACGGCCTGGCCGACCTGGCCGCGGGTGTGCTGCGCACCCCCATCGACCCGCGGCGGTCGTTCGACGACGACCCGCTGCGGATGATGCGCGCCGCGCGGTTCGTCGCCCAGCTGGGCTTCCGCCTCGACGACGACGCCCGCGCCGCGATCATCGACATGGCGTCGCGCATCGAGATCGTGTCGGCGGAGCGCGTCCGCGACGAGCTGACGAAGCTGCTGCTCGCACCGCACCCGCGCGCCGGCCTCGAGGTGCTCGTCGAGACGGGTCTGGCCGACCACGTGCTGCCCGAGCTCCCCGCGCTGCGCCTCGAGATCGACGAGCACCACCGCCACAAGGACGTCTACCAGCACACGCTCATGGTGCTGGAGAAGGCGATCGCGCTGGAGACGGGCCCCGACGGGGAGGTGCCCGGACCGGACCTGGTGCTGCGGCTCGCGGCGCTCCTGCACGACATCGGCAAGCCCCGCACGCGCCGGTTCGAGGAGGGCGGCGGCGTGAGCTTCCACCACCACGAGCTCGTGGGCGCCAAGCTCGCGGCGAAGCGTCTGCGGGCCTTGCGGTTCGACAAGCAGACGGTGCACGACGTCGCGCGTCTCACCGAGCTGCACCTGCGGTTCCACGGGTACGGCGAGGGGGAGTGGACGGACTCCGCGGTCCGCCGCTACGTCACCGACGCCGGGCCGCTGCTCGAGCGCCTGCACCGCCTGACCCGCTCGGACTCCACGACGCGCAACCAGCGCAAGGCCGCGCGTCTGCAGGCCGCGTACGACGACCTCGAGAAGCGCATCGCGACGCTGCGCGAGGCGGAGGAGCTCGCGTCCATCCGGCCGGACCTCGACGGCACGCAGATCATGGAGATCCTCGGCATCCGCCCCGGGCGCGAGGTGGGGGAGGCGTACCGGTACCTGCTGGAGCAGCGGATGGAGCACGGGCCGCTGGGCGAGGAGCGGGCGCGTGCGCTGCTGCTCGAGTGGTGGGCGGCGCGCGAGGCCTGACCAGGGCGTCCGCGGTGCTGACGGCTCACGACCAACCTCTCGGGGCCCCTCGTCGTTGTTGAGGGTGTGACGACGACCAGCGGGAGGGAGTGAGCCGTGGGACGGCACGACGACGTGCTCGACGAGCTCGTGCGTGACCGGTACCCGGCGCTGCTGGCGCGCGCCCGGATGCTCACGCAGGACCCGGTCGCGGCGCAGGACCTCGTGCAGGACGCGCTCGTCGCGACCTTCGCGGGGCGCGCGCGCTTCACGGCCGTGCAGGCAGCCGAGCAGTACGTGCGCCGCGCGCTGGCCACGCGGTACGTCGACGGTCTGCGCCGCCGCGGCCGGGAGCGCGCCGGCGTCGAACGGCTCGCGGCACTGCCCGCGGACGTCGCCCCGGACCCCGCCGACACCCCCACCCGCCTGGCCGACGACGTCGAGGCAGCACTCGGCGCGCTCACACCGCAGCAGCGCGCGTGCGTCGTGCTGCGGCACGTCGAGGACCTGTCGGTGCACGAGACCGCCCGGCTCCTGCACCTGTCCGACGGTGCCGTGAAGCGGTACACGTCCGACGCGGTGCGCGCCCTGGGCGTGCTGCTGGGAGCCCGTCCGCCCGTCGATCCGGAGGTGCCCGTGCACCTCGTGCCCACCCCGGAGGCCCGCCGTGGCTGAGCGACTGCCCGACCTGGCCGATGTGCTGCACGCCGCCGAGGACCAGCGCGCGCGCTCCCTGGCGGGCACGCCGACCGACGACGTGCTCGTCCGCACGCGCGCCGCGCTCGCGGCCGCGCGCCGGCGACGGACCGCGCTCGCGGTGACAGGGGCGGCGGCGTGCCTCGCGCTGCTCGCCGCCGCAGTGCTGACGTGGCAGCCGCGGGGCGACGTGCAGCCGGCGGACCCCGACCCGACGGCGTCGATGGTCGAGGTGCCGGGCGTCGGCCCGCTGCGCCGCGCGACGGAGGACGAGGTGCGCGGTGCGCCGCCGGGCAGCGCGCTCGTGCTGTGGCAGCAGGCCTCGTACCGCGAGACCGAGAGGGAGCCCCGCAGGGCACCCGCCGTCGGCGACCTGTGGTTCCTGCTCGTGGACCCCGACGGCACGGTCCTGCAGGTGGCGCCCGCACCGGTCGGGTACGACGTCCTGCTGTCGTGGGACCGCCCGACGGCGACGGCGGTCATGGCCACCGACGGGGGCACCGGCTCCTCCGTCGTCGACGTGCTCACCGGCCGCGTCGTCGGGGCGTCGGACGAGTGGGCCGGCGAGGCGGCGAGGTCGCCGGACGGCACCCGTGAGGCGCACGTGCTGCACGACTGGGAGGAGGGGATGAGCCTGGTCGTGGGGCCGGTGGGCGGCGCCGACGTCCGTCTCCCGCTGCCTGCGTCCCACTGCTCCTCGGCCGTGTGGCTCGACGACACGCGTCTCGTGCTGTCGTGCGACTGGGACGAGGTCGCCCGGGGCAGCGAGCTGGTGCTCGTCGACGCGGCCACCGGCGCGGAGCTCGAACGGGCGGCTCTCCCGCAGGACGACGCGAACGTGCTCCCCTCGCCCCAGCAGCTCGCGGACGGCACCGTGGTCCTGCCGACCACCGTCCGTGACGGTGACGTGTGCCGGACGCGCGTCGAGCGGCTCGACGGCCTGGAGCGCGTCCCGCTCGGCGAGGTGCCCGTGGGGAAGCTGACCAGGCAGCTGGCGGGCACCGCCGACCGGCTCCTGGCGGCCGGGGCGCCGACCTGCTGGGGGTCCACGGGCCTGGGGGTGTGGTCGCTCGACACGGCGACCGGGGACGTCACCGAGGTCCTGCCGCCCGGCCCGTGGCCCGACGGTCCCTTCGGGATGATCCACTGGGTCGGCTGAGGTTCAGTCGACCCGCACCACCAGCAGGCACACGTCGTCCTCCTGGTGCTCGTCGACCAGGGCGGACGTCAGCGCGTCGCACACCTGGGTCGCGGTCGCGTCGTCCGGGACGGCCGTGAGCGCGGCGGACAGGGCGGCGATGCCCTCGCGCAGGCCGCGGTCGCGCCGCTCGACGAGACCGTCGGAGTACAGGACGACGAACGCGCCGGGCGGCACGTCGGCGGAGGCCTCCGGGACGGTCCCCGGACGCACGGGCGGCAGACCCACAGGTGTGGAGCGGGCGCCGTCGAGCCCGTGGACCTCACCGCCGGGCAGACGCACGAGGATCGGCGGGTGCCCCGCGCTCGCCCACGTCAGGTGCGCGCCCGTCGTCGTGCGCTCCCAGCGGACCAGCACGCACGTCGCGACGTCGGCGACGTCGAGCGCCCGCACCAGGCCGTCGAGACGTTCGAGGGCCTCGCCCGGCCGGTCGCCGCGCCACACCGACGCGCGCAGCAGCGAGCGGAGCTGGCCCATCGACGCGGCGGCACGCAGGTCGTGCCCGACGACGTCGCCCACCGCGAGGCTCACCGCGCCGTCGGGCAGGACGAACGCGTCGAACCAGTCGCCGCCGACCTGCGCGCGGCGCCCCGACGGCAGGTACGACGCGGCCACGTCGAGCCCGCCGACGTCGCCCAGCACCGGCAGCAGGCTGTGCTGCAGGGTCAGCGCGGCGTCCCGCTCCGCGAGGTAGAGGCGCACGTTCTCCAGCAGCACACCGGCGCGACGCCCCAGGTGGGCGGCGGTGACGACGACCTCGCGGTCGAACCCGTCCTGCTCGCGGTGCACCAGGCACAGCACGCCCAGCACCCGGTCACGGCCCGTGAGCGGCACGAGCAGCGCGCTGCCCAGGCCCAGGGACTCCAGCATGCGCAGCTCGGTCGGCGTGGTGCGGCCCGGCAGGCTCGCGACGTCCACCGGCATGGGCATGGGCACGTGGTTCGCGCCCGCGGCCAGGGTCTGCGCGACCCGCGGGGACTGCGTCAGCCACGTCGTGCCCTGCGTCCCCAGGGCGTGCGCCACCGCCGCGTGCGCGGGGTCGGCGGTCACCACGTGCACACGCTCCATGTGCCCCGTCTCCGACGCCATCGCGACGAAGCCCCACATGGCGAGCCGTGGCACCACCAGGTCGGCGAGCGCGTCGACGGCGTCGCCGTACTCCAGGTGCCGGGACAGCTCCTCACCCATGCGGGCCAGCAGCTCGAGGCGGTCCGCGGTGCGGTGCATCAGGGACAGCTCGAGCGTGCGCGCCGCCTCGCCGTCCGCCTCGGCCGTGACGTCGACCTGCACGCCGACGCGGTGCGTGACCTGCCCGTCGGCGTCGCGCAGCTGCGTGATCGCGAGCTGGTTCCAGAACGGGGAGCCGTCCTTGCGGACGTTGAGCAGCACCTCCTGCACGTCGTCACCCCGCGTGAGCGCGGTCCGCAGCCGGTGCACGGCCTCGGGGTCGGTCTCGTCGCACTGCAGGAACCGGCAGTTGCGGCCGCGGACCTCGTCGGCCGTGTACCCCGTCAGGGACGTGAAGGCGGTGTTGACCCAGACCAGTGGGTCGTCGGGCAGGCGCGGGTCCGACACGGTCATGGCGAGCGGGCCGGCCTCGAGGACCGCGCGAGCGAGCGGCTCGGTCAGCACCTCCCGGGGCAGGGGGTTCTCGCCGTCGACGGCGCGCGGTGCGTCGTCGGGGGTGACGGTCGCGGTCATGCAGGTACCTCGACGGGCGTGCCGACGGGTGTCGGCGTGCGCGGGCTGCGCGCGAACGCCACGGCCCCGGCGAGGTAGACGGCGGCCAGCCCCGCGAACAACGGGGGCGACCAGCCCGTGTCGGGCAGCGCGACGGCGGCGAGCGCGGCCGCGCCGACGAACGCGGCGTTGTACAGCACGTCGTACAGCGAGAACGCGCGGCCGCGGTAGGCGTCGGCGGTGTCGTGCTGGACGATCGTGTCGACCGCGATCTTCGCGCCCTGCGCGGCCAGGCCCAGTGCGCCGCCCGCGGCGAGCACGGCGGCCAGCGACACCGTCACGACGAGCACGAGCTGGCTCACCACCGCGAGCAGCAGGCAGAGCACGATCCACACGTGCGGCCCGACGCGCGGGCTCAGCACGGGCGTCAGGACGACGGCGAGCGCGAACCCGACGGCGCTCGCGGCGAGG
Organism: Cellulomonas xiejunii; assembly: GCF_024508315.1. NCBI lineage: Bacteria > Bacillati > Actinomycetota > Actinomycetes > Micrococcales > Cellulomonadaceae > Cellulomonas > Cellulomonas xiejunii. Next base: position 4,165,289 of record NZ_CP101987.1, on the reverse strand, counting down.
ACGGTGCCGAACGTCGCCAGCCCTGCGCCCACGTCGGCCGGGTCGGACAGCAGGTTGCGGGAGATGAGGATGCTGGCGATGAACACCGCGCCGTAGCAGAACCGGTGCAGCGCCATGATGCCGAGCGCGTAGGCGGGCGTGCGGCGCGCGACGAGGTAGCGGCCCCCGGCGACGAGCCCGCGCGCGAGGTTGCCGAGCGCCTGGCGGATGTGGGCGGTGGGGGTGCGCTCGTCGGGACCGAGCTGGTCGGGTGCCAGGCGCGTGGCCAGGCCGGAGGCGCACGCCATGACGGCGGCCGCCACCACCAGTGCCGTCGCGTCCCGCACGCGTCCCGTGGGCAGCAGCAGCCCGAGCACGAAGGCGAGGGCGCCACCCACACCCGCCGCGGCCGCGCCGAGCGTCGGCGTCAGCGAGTTCGCGGTCAGCAGCAGCGGCCCGTCGACGACCTTCGGCAGCGACGCGGACAGCGCTGCCAGCAGGAACCGGTTGACCGACAGCGCCACCAGGGCGAGCACGTACACCGCCGGCCCCACGCCGCTGGTCAGCATGATCGCCGCGATGACGAGCGTGAGGGCGACGCGCACGAGGTTGCCGTACAGCAGCACCTGGCGGCGGCGCCAGCGGTCCAGCAGCACGCCGGCCCACGGCCCGACGATCGTGAACGGCAGCAGCAGGACCGCGAACGCGGCCGCGACCCCCGTCGCCGTCGACGCGTTCTCGGGTGAGAAGAAGAAGAGTGTGGCGAGCCCGATCTGGAACATCCCGTCCGACGCCTGGCTGACCAGGCGGACAGCGAAGAGCCGGCGGAAGCCGGTGAGGGGCCACAGGGCCCTGAGGTCGGAGATCACCTGCACCTGCCAAGGTTACGTCCCCGCCCCCGCGGGCGACGGAGGACCCCCCAACCTTCCGGGTGCGCTGCTCCGTTCTCCTGTGGGGCGGGCGACACGAGGAGGAGCAGGTGAGCAGGAGCTGGGAACGGCTGCTCGAGGAGGTCGCGCGGGAACGGTACGCGCGGCTGCTGGCGCGTGCCGCGCTGCTCGTGCCGACGCGGTCCGACGCCGAGGACCTCGTGCAGGACGCGCTCGTGGCGACCTTCACGGGGCGCGCCCGGTTCACGACCGCGGCCGAGGCCGAGCAGTACGTGCGGCGGGCGATCGTCACGCGGTCGGTGGACCGGGCGCGGACGGCGGCGGCGGAGCGTCGGGCGCTCGAGCGACGCGGTGCGTGGCCGGTCGCGGAGGACGAGCTCGCGCCCACGGGCCTGGACCACGACGTCGTGGCGGCGCTGCAGACCCTGTCGGCGCGGCAGCGCGCGTGCGTGGTCCTGCGCCACGTCGACGACCTGTCCGTCGAGCAGACGGCGTCCGCGCTCGGGCTGAGCGCGGGCGCGGTGAAGCGGTACACGTCCGACGGGGCCGCGCGCCTGCAGGCCGCGCTGGGCACGCGGGTGGACGACGAGGACACCGTCCCCGTCGAGCTGATGAGCACACCGGAGGTGCGACGTGACTGACCTGGGACACCTGCTGAGCAGCGTGGAGGAGAACGTCGAGCGGGCGCACACCGGGTCCGTGGCCCCCGCCGGGGTGCTGGACGGCGCCCGGAGCACCGTGCGCCGTCGCCGCACGGTGCGTCACGCGCGTGACGGGGCGCTGTCGGTGGTGGCGCTCGTGGCGGTCGGCGGCGTCGTCACGTGGGGCCTGCAGCCGGGCCCGACGTCGACGGGCGTCGCGACGACGTCCGGCCCGACGACGTCCGGCCCGACGACGTCCGGCCCGACACCCGAGGCGACACCCGCCCCGACGTCCGCCGGCGAGCAGCTGTCGCTCGGGGCGCCCGTGCCGGCCGCCGCCCCGCGGGAGGTGCCCATCGCCGACCTCCTGACCTCGACCGGCCCGGGGTGGAGCCTCGCGATCGTCTCCCAGGTGCGGTTGGACGCACCGGCGGTCATGCGCCCCGGCGACATGCGCGACGTCGTGACGCTCGTGTCCCCGTCGGGCGAGCGGACCGCCCTGCTCGACGTGGGCGAGCGGACCATGCTCCACCTCGCCGCCTGGCGCCCCGGGTCGACGACCGCCGTGGCCTCGGTGGCCGTCGGCGACGGCGCGTTCCGGTCGGGGCTGATCGACCTCCTCGACGGCACGCTCACGCCGCTGCCGTTCGAGTGGGAGCACCACCCGCTGGGCCTGACGGCCACGGGGGAGTCCGCGTGGCTGGACGTGCCGATGCCCGCGGAGGTGCGGGAGGCCGTCGAGGCGGATCCCGGGCACGCCTCGCCGGTCGCACCGGGAGCGCTCGTCGCGCTCGACCCCGACCCCTCGTTCGGCCCGCCCGCCACGTCGGGTCCGACCGGCCGGCTGCGGCTCGTGGCCCCCGACGGCGTGGTGCGGGACGGTGGGGACGTGACCCTGCCCCTGCGGCTGCACCCCCTGAGCCCCGACGGTGAGTGGCTCGTCGGCCAGGGGTCCGACCAGGGTCTCGTCGGCGTCGACCTGCGCACGGGTGAGCAGCACCCGGTGGCGGACGCACCCGACGACCCGGCGTGCCGGCTGGTCGGCTGGGCGGACGACCATGCGGTGCTCACCGCGTGCCCCGCGGCGGCAGGTGCCTGGCACCTCGACGCCGTCGACGTGGCGGGGGACGGTGGTGCCACGCGGCTGGCGACCAGCGACGTGCCCGTGCGTGACGCCTGGCCGCTCGGCGACGGGCGGGTCGGCCTGGGGCGCGTCGTGATGCCTGCGCCGTGCGACGTCACGTCCGACCCCGCGGTCCTGGCCGACGGCACGGTCCGGTCCCTCACCGACGGCTGGTCGCCGCACGACCACGGCACGTCGCTGAGCTTCACCGGCGGCGCGGTGTGGACCCACGTCAACGGGTGCTACCCCGGCAGTGGCCGCGCCGACCCGCAGCGCGACGTCCGCGTCGACCTGGCGACGGGGGAGACGACGACCCTCGCGTGGCTCGACGACCGCCGCGACGCCGCCCACGTCGTCGTCGACGAGGACGTGTGGCTGGTGACGCAGGTGACCCTCACGCACGGGCGCTGACCCGGCCGTCCCCCGTTCGGGCGCACCCACAACCGCGGGAAGGCCTGCGGCGTTGTAGCCGTGACAGTGTCGGGCGCGGAAGGTGATGACGATGGCGGGGAGGACGTGAGCCGGGGGTGGGCGCCCGCGCTCGACCGGCTCGTGCACGAGCGGTACGGCGGGCTCGTCGCGTACGCGACCGTGCTGGCCGGCGACCGGTCGGTCGCGCAGGACCTCGTGCACGACGCCCTCGTCAGTACGTTCACCGCGCGCGCGTCGTTCGCCTCCGTCCCGCAGGCCGAGGGGTACGTGCGGCGCGCGATCGCGTCGCGGTTCGGGGACCGCGCACGTCGCGGCGGGCGCGAGCGCACCGCGGTGGTGCGGTTGGCGCACGCCACGCCCGAGGCCACCGAGCTCCGCTCGGACCTGCTCGACACCGACGTCGCCGAGGCGCTGGGCCGCCTGTCAGCCCAGCAGCGCGCGTGCGTCGTGCTGCGCCACCTCGACGACCTCTCCGTGCGGGACACCGCCCGGCTCCTCGGCATCAGCGAGGGCGCCGTCAAGCGCTACGTCTCCGACGGCGTGGCCACGTTGAACGCGCTGCTCGGCACCAGCACCGCACCGGCAGGCGAGACGCTGCCCGTGACGCTCGTGGACCGCGAGGAGGCCCGCCGTGACCGATGACCTGACGGTGCGCCTCGAGCGCGCCCTGAGCACGCAGGAGCAGCACGAGGGCGACCTGCAGCCCGACGCGGCGGCGCTCGCCGGGATCCGGGCGGCCGTCGCCCGTGGCCGCCGTGGCCGCACCACGCAGCACGCGGCCGTCGCGGCAGCGGTCGCAGCCGTCGTCGGCGTCGCCGGGTGGTTCGGCCTGCAGGAGCGCACCGCGCCGCTGCCGGCCCACACCCCGACGCCGTCGCCGACGGTCACACCCGCGTCGACGCCCGACGCCCAGGCGTCCGCCCCCGCGCTCGAGCCGGTGTCGCTGCCCGGCATGCCGCCGATGTACCGGGCACCGGAGGGGATCCTGGAGCAGGCGGGCCCGGGTTGGTACCTCGTGCGCTACGGCTCGAACCTGTACGAGCCGCTGCCGGGCGACGGCGAGCGGCAGTCGATCGTCGTGGCGGCTCCCACCGGTGAGCTGTACCACCTGGTCGACCTCGCCCCGCCCTTCGTCTCGCTCGTGCGGTGGTCCGCGCCGGGTGCCGCGCGCGTCGTCACGAGCGCCGACGGCCGCCCTGGGTCGCACGCGGCGACGGTCGACCTGCTCACGGGGGAGGTCGTCATCGACGACCGGGTGCCGGTGGACACGGAGTGGGTGGGCATGGCCGGCACCGACGAGATCTGGTTGTCCGCGGCCGCGTGGGACGGGTCGACGGGCGGGACCCTGCACGTCGTGCCGCCGGACGGGCCGAGGCGCGACCTCGCGACCTCACTGCTCTCGGCGTCCGTCTCACCGGACGGACGGGTCGGCGCACGACGCTGCTGACGCCCGCGGGGCAGGTGTGCGACGTCGTCGCCTGGCTCGACAGCACGGGCGTCATGGCGTCGTGCGTGGACCGGCACCCGGACGACCACCAGGAGCGCTGGAACCTCGACGAGCACGGTGGGCAGGTCGTGCGTGTCGACACCACCGGCGGGCCGGTGGACGTGCTGACGGCGCTGCACGGCGACGGTGTCGCGCCCTGGGCGGGTGAGCGTGTCCGCGACGGCGTGGTCGTCGCGACCGCCGCGCCTCTGCTCTCCGGCACCCCCGACGCCTGCTACGACTTCTGCTTCGGCGGGGCGTACCTGTGGTCGGGTGGTGACGTGCGTCCCGTGACGTCGGTGGACCTGGGTGACGACGTGTGCGAGGTCCGTGCCGGAAGCTCCGGCCTGCTGCTGCGCACGGGGACCCTGTGCTACGAGGAGACCGGCCGCAACCAGTGGTGGCACGTCGACGAGGCCACGGGTGCGACCCGGCTCGTCGCCCCCGCCGTGGACTCGGAGCTGGGCATCGACGCGTTCGCTCTGGTCGAGCACCCCTGACGTCCCGCTCCGACCCGCTGAGGAGGAGCTCCGGGAAGTGTGAAGCGTTGTTGCCGGAATCCGGCAACAACGCTTCACACTCCTGCCTCACGTCGCCGTGCAGCCGGGGCCGCACGCTGTGACGGTGCCGTGCCAGCCGCGCGAGCGCAGGGCCGTCGCGACCTGACGCGCCGTCTCGCACGGCGTCGAGACGACGTGGCGCCACCGGTAGCGCAGCGTCAGCTCCGCCCGCTCCACCAGCACGGCGTTGTCCCGCCAGACGTCCCGGTCGGTCCGCCCGTGCGGGTGTGCCAGCTGCCCGTCGAGCTCGACCCGGACCCCCCGCCCCTCGAACACGCGGTCGGCGCGCACCCACCGCCCGTCGACGACCTGCCGGACCTGCCCACGCGAGCGCGGTAACCCGTGCGTGCGCTCGACGCGGTCGTACCGGTGCTCGAGAGGTGACTCGACGCGCGCGTCCGGGTCACCCAGCACGGCCACGACCAGGGCACGGTGCCGCTGCCACGGCCGGGCGTCCAGCTCGGCGACGACGCGGGACGGCAGCGCCCCGGCCCGCACGGCGTCGCACACCACACCCACCGCCGCGTCCTCGTCCGGGGCCTCCTGCACCAGGTCCAGCACCGTGGCCTCCCGGCACACGCTGCGCAGACGACCACCCGAGCGCGGCATGACGCGACGGCGTCGGACGTCGAGCCCTGGCTGCGGACGCACCGCCCGGTGCGCAGGCACGCTCACCACGACGCGGGGCCCGGGCGTCGCCACGAACCCGTGGACGACGCCGGCCGACCGGTGCGACAGGGCCGCACCCGGGCCCGCCGCGAGGAGCGCTGCACGCGCGAGCTGCCGCCACGCGAGCGGACCCGACTGCAGCACCACCACTCCGCGGAACACTCGCTGCCAGTGGCCGGCGCGCACCCGGCGGGCGACCACCGACGGGCCGACGCCACCGAGCGCGAGCTGCGCCGTCGTCGCCACACCGTCCTGGCGCACGACGAGCGCCGTCACGGAGGGCGACAGCCGCGTGAGCCCGGGCAGGGTGACGACGCCCACACCCGCACCCGTGCCCGTCGCCCACGCAGGACGGGTCGCCGGCCCGTTCGACCCGCGCGCGCCGGCCGCGGCAGGCCGGGACGCGCCCTCACCCCCCGGCGCAGGTCCTGCCCCGCTGCCCGCCGTCACACCCGCGTCGTCCCGCCGCACGAGAGCACGCTCCCGCACCGGACCCGCCGGCGGGTGCCGTCCGGGACGATCTGTGGACGATGCAGAAAAGTGTGAAGCGTTGCTGCCGGAATCCGGCAACAACGCTTCACACTTCTTGGCTCAGCTGCTGCGGGTCAGCGCTCCAGCTCGCCGCGGATGAAGGCCTCGACCTTGGCGCGGCCCTCGGTGTCCTCGGTCTGCACCGGCGGGGACTTCATGAAGTACGTCGACGCCGACAGCAGAGGGCCGCCGATGCCGCGGTCCTTGGCGATCTTCGCGGCGCGCAGGGCGTCGATGATGATGCCGGCCGAGTTCGGGGAGTCCCAGACCTCGAGCTTGTACTCCAGGCTCAGGGGCACCTCGCCGAACGCGCGACCCTCGAGGCGCACGTACGCCCACTTGCGGTCGTCGAGCCACGCGACGTAGTCCGACGGGCCGATGTGGACGTTGCGGTCGTCCTTCTTGCCGGCCAGCGGGCCGTCGGTGAGGTTCGACGTGACGGCCTGCGTCTTCGAGACCTTCTTGGACTCCAGGCGCTCGCGCTCGAGCATGTTCTTGAAGTCCATGTTGCCGCCGACGTTCAGCTGGTACGTGCGGTCCAGGATGACGCCGCGGTCCTCGAACAGACGCGCGAGCACGCGGTGCGTGATGGTCGCGCCGACCTGCGACTTGATGTCGTCGCCGACGATCGGCACACCGGCGGCCTCGAACTTCGCGGCCCACACCGGGTCCGACGCGATGAAGACGGGCAGGGCGTTGACGAACGCGACCTTCGCGTCGATCGCGCACTGGGCGTAGAACTTCGCAGCGGCCTCGGAGCCGACGGGCAGGTAGCAGATCAGGACGTCGACCTGCTGGTCCTTGAGCGTCTGGACGATGTCGACGGGCTCGGCGTCGGACTCCTCGATCGTCTCGGCGTAGTACTTGCCGATGCCGTCGAGCGTGTGACCGCGCTGCACCGTGACACCCAGCGGCGGCACGTCGGCGATCTTGATGGTGTTGTTCTCCGAGTTGAAGATCGCCTCGGAGAGGTCGAAGCCGACCTTCTTGGCGTCCACGTCGAACGCGGCCACGAACTCGATGTCGCGCACGTGGTAGTCACCGAACTGCACGTGCATCAGGCCCGGGACCTTGCCCGCGGGGTCGGCGTCCCGGTAGTACTGCACGCCCTGGACAAGCGACGCGGCGCAGTTGCCGACGCCGACGATGGCGACGCGGATGGAGGTCATCCTCGCTCCTTCTCGTTTCGCGCCTCGGATGTTCCCTCGGCGTCGTCTGCGGCGGCGGCCGGTCGGCCACCACCCTCGGGGCGCACACGACGCACGCCCCGCTCGTTGTCGATGAGGTCGTCCAGCCAACGGACCTCGCGCTCGACCTGCTCGAGCCCGTGACGCTGCAGCTCGAGCGTGTACTCGTCCATGCGCTCGCGGGTCCGGGCCACCGACTGCCGGAAGGTCTCCAGCCGTTCGGTCAGCCTGATGCGGCGCCCCTCGAGGATCCGCATCCGGGTCTCGGCGTCCGTCTGCGCGAAGAACGCGAAGCGGACGTCGAAGTTCTCGTCCTCCCAGGCCGCCGGACCCGAGGTGGAGAGCACCTGCTGCAGGTGCTCCTTGCCCTCGGCGGTGAGCTGGTAGACGATGCGGGCGCGCTTGCTGGCGACAGTGCGGTCGTCCGGCGCCTCGACACCGACGATCCACCTGCGGTCCGCGAGCCCCTTGAGGCACGGGTACAGCGATCCGTAGGACAGTGCGCGGAACGAGCCGAGCACGAGGTTGAGGCGCTTGCGCAGCTCGTACCCGTGCATGGGTGACTCGGCGAGCAGGCCGAGGATCGCCGGCTCGAGCACGTCGTTACGCCCGCGCATCTGGCCCTCCCGTCGTCACCGCTCGTCCCGCGGATCCGACGGTTGCCGTCTCCGGATGTATCGACTCGATACATCCGGAGAGTATGTCGTGTCGACGGTCCGGCACAACATGCCCGGTGGGGAGGCCCCCTGTGGCGCGCCTCACAGCTGGTGCGCAACGGTCGTCGTCCTGTCATCGTGCCGTGCCGATCGTGTGAACGCTCGGGCCGATCCGGACAAGTCGCGCCCTACCCCTGCTGTCGGTCCCAGGCAGTTCCTCCATACTGAGCCCGGCAGCGTCCGCCCGGCGTGCTCGCCAGACGGGTCGCCGGGGGGTGCCGCAGCATCGTCGTCGCAGGAGAGGTCCCCCCTTTGGCAGCCAGCAACCGTCGCGCAGCGCCCTCCCGGGCCCGGCGCGCGACGCGTCGACCCGCCGCCTCCGAGCGCCGCGGGTTCTGGAACTACCCCCGCCGCGAGTACACCGGTCTGCACCGGTGGCTGCCGTCGTGGCGCGTGGTGCTCGGTGCGTTCATCAGCGGGATCTTCCTCGCGCTGGGCGCCGGCGCGGCCGCGTTCGCGTTCATCCAGCCGCCCGACCCGCTGGCCGAGGTGGAGTACCAGACGACCACGGTGTACTACGCCGGTGAGCAGCCCGGCACGCCGGGCGAGGTGATGGGGAGGTTCGCGGACCAGCGGCGTGAGCTCGTCGACTACGAGTCCCTGCCTCCGCACATCGGCCACGCGGTCGCGGCCGGCGAGGACAAGACCTTCTTCACCAACCGCGGGATCTCGCTGCGGGCGATCGGACGCGCGTTCCTCAACAACGTCCAGGGCAAGCCGACGCAGGGTGCGTCGACGCTGACCCAGCAGTACGTCGAGCGGTACTACCAGGACACGACGACCGACTACTGGGGCAAGGCGAAGGAAGCGATCCTCGCGATCAAGATCTCTCAGAACGAGTCCAAAGAGATGATCATGGGGCGCTACCTCAACACCATCTACTTCGGTCGTGACTCGTACGGGATCCAGGCGGCGGCGCAGTCCTACTTCGGGGTGAACGCCGCGGACCTGACCGTCGCGCAGTCCGCCGTCCTCGCCGCCGTCATCCCGTCCCCCAACAACTGGGACCCGGCGAACAACCGCGCCAAGGCGGAGCAGCGTTGGGGGATCATCCTCGACAACATGGTCGAGATGGGCTGGCTGACGAGCGAGGAACGTGCGGCGCAGGTCTTCCCGATGCCTGTGGAGTACCTGGAGTCGGAGACCTACCGCGGCCCCAACGGCCACCTCCTGAAGATGGTCGAGAAGGAGCTGCTCGCCACCAAGCTCTGGACCGAGGGTGAGCTGCGCACCAAGGGGCTGTCGATCATCACGACCATCGACAAGAACATCCAGACGCTCGCCGTCGAGTCGGCGGGAGCCCTGACCTCCGGGCAGCTGACGGACGGCGCGACCCCGAACCCGCTGCTGCGCGTGTCGATCGTGACGATCGACCCGGCGACGGGCGGCATCGTCGCTCTCTACGGTGGGCCGGACTACCTCGTCGACAGCCGGAACACGTCCACCTACCAGCCCATCCAGGCGGGGTCGACGTACAAGCCGTTCACCCTCGTCGCGGCGCTCGAGAAGGGCATCGGCCTCGGGACGACGTACGACGCGTCGTCGCCGCAGGAGTTCGACATCGGCGAGGCCAAGCCGTGGCGCGTCCAGAACTTCGCCAACTCGAGCAGGTACGGGACCATCGACCTCGTCGCCGCGACGGCGGACTCCGTCAACACGGTCTACGCGCAGCTCAACCTCGAGGTCGGTGCGGAGGAGACGGCCCGGGTCGCGGCAGCAGCCGGGGCGACGACCGAGCCGACGGTGGTCAAGTCGAACGTGCTCGGCGCCGACACGGTCCAGCCGGCCGACATGGCGAACGCCTACGCGACGTTCGCCGCCCAGGGTGTGCACCACGACCGGCACATCGTGCAGGCCGTGATGGACGCGGACGGCGCGGTGAGCTGGAGCCCCGACACGAGCGGTGAGCAGGTCTTCGCCGCCGACGTGATGGCCGACACGACGTACGCCCTCACGCAGGTCGTCGAGCGCGGCTCCGGCCGTCAGCACGTCAAGCCCTTGGGGCGGCCGATCGCCGGGAAGACCGGGACCTCGACGGACAACAAGTCGGCGTGGTTCATCGGCTACGTCCCGCAGCTCGCCACGTCCGTGGCGCTCTACGAGAACGGCGAGAACAACAAGGACCTGAACTCGATCAGCGCCTGGGGTGGCCCGGACCAGATCACCGGTGGTTCTCACCCCGCGAAGCTGTGGGCCCACTACATGAAGCAGGTTCTCGCGCAGCCGAAGTACGCCCAGGAGATGGACTTCCCGCCGCGCGCGAACGTCGGGCGCACCCCGGCGCCGACGGCGAGCGCGGAGCCGACGCCGGAGGCGACGCCCGAGGAGACCCAGCCGCCCGCCGAGGTGCAGGTGCCCGAGGGGCTGGTCGCGCGCACCGAGGCGGACGCCGTCGGGGCGCTGCAGGCGGCCGGTCTGACGCCGCGGGTCGTGAGCGAGCGGTCGGCGACGGTTCCGGCCGGGCGCGTGATCCGCGTCGAACCGGGGGAGGGCTCCACCGTCGCGTCGGGAGCGACCGTCACGCTCGTCGTCTCCAGCGGTGCGCCGCAACCCAGCCCGACGCCTCCGCCTCCGCCGCCGACCGCCGAGCCGACCCCCGCACCGACCGCGCCGCCCGAGGGCGGCGACGCCGCAGCGCCGCAGCCGCCGGGGCAGGGACAGGGGCAGGGCGGCTAGCGGGGATTCGGCCGACCGGCTGCGAGCCGGTAGGCTGGGCCACCGCCGTCCCTCACGGGACGGTTCGTCGTGCCCGCCCACCCCGACACTCGTCGGGAACGGGCGCGTCGAGACGCTTGAGACCCTCCTGTCACGGACCGACCGTGACCGCGAAGACCAGAGGAGGTGGGTATGAGCCTGCGTCAGTACGAGATCATGATCATCCTCGACCCCGAGATCGAGGAGCGCACCGTCGCCCCGTCGCTCGACAAGTACCTGACGGTCGTCAAGACCGACGGTGGCACTGTCGACAAGGTGGACGTGTGGGGCCGTCGTCGCCTCGCGTACGACATCCAGAAGAAGAGCGAGGGCATCTACGCCGTCGTCGACTTCACCGCGTCGCCCGCCACGGCCAAGGAGCTGGACCGTCAGCTCGGCCTCAACGAGGTCGTCCTGCGCACGAAGGTCATGCGCCGCGAGGCCTGACCTTCTGTGTGTCGGTGCCCGCCGCTAGCGTCGGGCCCCAGCATCCGCGGCACCACGCCGCAGCCGAACCGTACGAACGAGCGAGGAGGCCGTCATGGCCGGCGAGACCACCATCACGGTGATCGGGAACCTGACCGGGGACCCGGAGCTGCGCTTCACCCCGTCCGGTGCCGCGGTCGCGAACTTCACCGTCGCGTCCACGCCCCGCACGTTCGACCGCCAGTCCAACGAGTGGAAGGACGGCGAGACGCTGTTCCTCCGGTGCTCGATCTGGCGGGAGGCGGCCGAGTCCGTCGCCGAGTCCCTCACCAAGGGCACCCGCGTCATCGTCCAGGGCCGGCTCTCGCAGCGGTCCTACGAGACCCGCGAGGGCGAGAAGCGCACCGTGTACGAGCTGCAGGTCGACGAGGTCGGCCCGTCGCTGCGGTACGCGACCGCCAAGGTCACCCGGACCCAGCGCTCCGGCGGTGGCAACTTCGGTGGCGGCGGCGGCGGTGGTGGCGGCGGCAACTTCGGCGGTGGCGGCTTCAGCGGCGGCGGTTCGTCGTCCGGTGGCGGCGGCCAGACCGACGACCCGTGGGCGACGCCCGCGGGTGGTGGGTCCGGCGGCGGCTACTCCGACGAGCCCCCGTTCTGATCGGCGCCTCGCACACCTGAACACTCCATCCCCGAGCACGGCAACGCTCGGGGCTCCACAGACAAAGGAGCACCGCGATGGCCAAGCCCGTCGTCCGCAAGCCCAAGAAGAAGCAGAACCCCCTCAAGGCCGCCAAGATCGACACGGTGGACTACAAGGACACGGCTCTGCTCCGCAAGTTCATCTCCGACCGCGGGAAGATCCGTGCGCGTCGCGTGACCGGCGTCTCCGTGCAGGAGCAGCGCCAGATCGCCCGCGCCGTCAAGAACGCGCGCGAGATGGCCCTCCTGGCGTACTCGTCGTCGGCTCGCTGAGAAAGGACTGACCGATGGCGAAGATCATCCTGACCCACGAGGTCACCGGTCTCGGTGCACCTGGCGACATCGTCGAGGTGAAGGACGGGTACGCCCGTAACTACCTCATCCCGCGCAGCCTGGCCACGCCGTGGACCAAGGGTGCCGAGAAGAACGTCTCCGCGATCCGTCGTGCCCGCAAGGCCCGCGAGATCGCCACGCTCGACGAGGCCAAGGCCATCCGCGACTCGCTGCAGGCCAACCCGGTGACGGTGTCGGCCAAGTCCGGTGAGTCCGGCCGCCTGTTCGGTGCCGTCACGACGTCCGAGATCGCCGCGGCGATCACGGCCGCCGGCGCCCCGGCCGTCGACAAGCGCAAGATCGAGGTCGCCCAGGCGATCAAGTCGACCGGCGAGTACACGGTGCAGGTCCGCCTGCACCCCGAGGTCTCGGCCACGGTGACCGTCAAGGTCGTCTCCGCCTGACCCCACTCGCCTGCGCGAGCTCACGAGGCCCCGTACCGCTCCGGCGGTGCGGGGCCTCGTCGTCTCCACCCACCGCAGGGCCGCCGGCCTCCGTCTGCGGGCTGACCGCACATCGTTCCCAGGACGGTGGGTCACGCCCGCCCGCGTCGCTACCGTCATCGCCATGACGACGCCGGGAATGACCAGATGAGTACGGATCGTGACGCGCGCACGCCGGCGGGCCCGCGACCTCCCGACCGTGACGCCGAGGTGTTCCTGTTCCTCCTGGTCGCCGTCGGAGCGCTCGTCACGGGCTTCGTGGGCCTCGCTTCCGGGAGGCAGGTGCTGGGCATCTTCCTCGGGGTGGGCATGGTGTTCCTCGTCCTCGCGGTGCAGCGTGCCCGCAGTGGTGCCGACGCCACGCGCCGCGGTGGCGGTGACGACGGGGCGGTGGTGGCCGCGGACGACGGGCACGACAGCGGCGGGGACACCGCCGGCGGGGCCGGTGACGGTGGGGGCGGTGGCGGTGACGGTGGGGGTGGCGGCGGTGGCGACTGAGGTCCCGGTCCACGACGTCACGCCGGACGATGAGGCCGACCCGCGGGCCGAGCTGCGGAATGCGATGTGGTCGTTCCTCGGGGTTCTGGTCTTCGTCGCGCTGGGCTGCGTGCAGCGGTTCTGGTGGGAGACGGCGAGCGGTGGGGTACCCGCGTTCGCGGCAGGGCTCGCGTGGCTCGTCGTCGCGGGGTGGCGCCTGGTCAGCTGGCGGCGGCTGCGACGGGGGCGCGGTCGCTGACGTGAGTGCACCCGCCTCCGGCACGTCGGGGGAGGGCGGGCCGCCCGTCGCCCCCTACCGTCTGCGGTGACGACGGAGCGCACCACCCGGGCGTGCTCGATGACCGGAGGTCGGCATGAGTGACGAGCAGGTGGACCCGGTGCGGCCGGCGGCCGACGGCCGGCAGGTGGAGAGCCGGTGGTACCTGGTCACGGGCGGCGTGCTCGTCGTCGTGGGCGTCCTGCAGGTGGCCGACGGTCGGCTCGGCGGCTACCTGGCCGTCGCGGGCGGGACGGTGCTGCTCGTCCTCGCGGGCTGGCGGGCACGGGGCCGGCGCCGGGCGGGCGACAGCTCCCGCGGGCACGCGGACCCGGGCGCTGGCGGGGACTGACCGACGGGTTCGCGGCTGGAGGCACGCCGAGTGGGGTGCTCTTCACTGCCGTTGGTCCGAATTCTGACGAGGAGGCCTCGATGAGTGAGCAACCGCACGACAGCCAGGACGCGTCCGACGCGGCGGCGAAGAAGCAGAAGTCCGAGGGCGGGGCGTACCTGGCCATCGGGCTGGCCTTCATCGTCCTGGGGACCACACAGCTCGGTGGGGACGGTGCCGCCTGGGGCATCTCCTACCTCGGGGTCGGCGTCGTGTTCATGACCCTGTCCGGCAGGAAGGTCGCGTCGCCGTCGTCGCGCCCGGGCCAGGGCGACGGGCCGGGCACGGGGTCGTCGGACCGGCCCGACGCGCAGGGCGACGACGACGCCCGCTGACGGCCCGGGCGGTCCGGCGAGTCCGAGCGCGCCTGTCCTCCGCCAGACGGACAGGGGGTCCTCCTTGAGGGGGTCGGCAGGACGGCGGCCGCTGCGTAGCGTCGGTGGCATGGCGCGGGAGATGCCGCGGCGGTACCAGGAGGTCGGCGTGATCAGGGCGAACGGTTGGACGCGGGGCGGGCCGTTGCCCCTGGCCGTGCAGGTGGCGGCGAGCGTCGCGCTGGGTGTCGTGCTCCTGGCGAGCGGTGCGGTGCGTGCCGCGCACGACGTCCCGATGGCCATCGCACTGGCGACCATGGGCGTCGCGCTCCTGGCGCACGCGCTCACGCAGCCCCGCAGCCGTGCCGCGCGGGTCACGGACGACGGGTCGCCCGGGCGTCTCGTCGGTCTGCGGACGGAGTGACGGATCGTCCTCGCGACGGTGGAGGGCGTCGGCACCCACCCCTAGGGTGGCGCGCATGACGACATACGGGACATCGAGGTGACCGGCCAGCAGCCCGACCCCGGCGCCGGACCCGACGCGAAGCCGCCGGTGGACGGGACGAACAACGCGTTCCTCGTCCTGGGCCTGGTGTTCTTCGTCCTCGGCCTCAGCGGGATCGCGAGCGGCGAGACGTCGCGGATCGTCTTCCTCCCGGTCGGGATCGTGTTCTTCGCGGTGTCCGTGGCACGGTCCAGGGAGGCGCGCCAGGACCGCGAGGCCGGGAGCGGGTCCGACGGGGGACCGGCAGCAGCCCATGGCGACGACGCTCACGGCGCCTCGTCCGGCGGTGACGCAGGCGGTGGCGGCGAATGATCGACGCCCGGGTCGTGCTCGCCGACCGGAGGGCCGCATGAGCGACGACCAGGCGGCCGACGGCACGCAGCGGGAGCCCACGAAGTCGCCGGCGTTCAACGGTGCGTTCCTCGGGATCGGCTTCGTGTTCCTGATCCTGGGGATCACGCAGATGTCAGACGACGACGGGGGCGGGGTGGCCTTCCTGGGGGTCGGTCTGACGTTCATCGCGCTCGCGGGCGCGTCCGGGGTGGCATCCGGCAAGAGGCCCGGGCCCGGGGGGCCGGCCGGTCCTGACACGTCGTCCGACGGCACCGGCACCGACGGGCCGACCGACCGCGGCTGAGGGGACTCCCACGTGCGGGCGCTACGTGCGCACGTCCCCGACGACCATCCACGCCGTACTGCGGGCACGGAGCCCCGTCGTCAGGGCACGGGCGGCCATGAACACCACGGCGAACGCGACCCACAGCCAGGCCAGCCCGGCCGCGCCGGGTGGTGCCCAGGCATGCACGGCGAGGGCGGCAGGGACGTAGGCGACGAGCGTCGCGACGCCCGCCCACGCGAGGAACGGGCCGTCGCCGGCGCCGATGAGCACGCCGTCGAGGACGAACACCCAGCCGGCCATCGGCAGCGCGACGGCCGCGACGACGAGGCCCAGGACGGCCGCGTGCTGCACGTCGGCGTCGGGGGAGAACACCTGCACGTACAGCGGGGCGAGCGCCCCGACGAGGACACCCAGGACCACGCCCGCCCCGAGGCCCCACTGCAGCGTGCGGTGCAGCACGGCCCGCGTGCGGGCGAGGTCGCGAGCGCCGAGCGCCTGACCGACGAGCGCCTGCGCGGCGATGGCGAGGGCGTCCAGCGCGAAGGCTGTCAGGCCCCAGACCGCGTTGACGACCTGGTGCCCGGCCAGCGCCGTGGGACCGAGCCCGGTCGCCGTCCACACCGTCAGGAGGATCGCGAGCCGCAGCGTCGCGGTGCGGACCAGCAGCGGGAGCCCGGCGCGCGCGTTGGCCCAGATCCCGCCGGCGGCCGGGGTGAGGCGCGCGCCGGCCGTCCGGGCGCCGCGCACGACCACGACCACGAGCCACGCGGCCATGCCGAGCTGCGCGAGCGCGGTCCCGAGCCCGGAGCCGGCGATGCCGAGCCCGGCGCCGTAGACGAGGACGGCGTTGAGGGCGGCGTTCGCGACGGCGCCCGACGCGGCCACCACCAGGGGAGTGCGGGTGTCCTGCAGGCCGCGCAGCGCACCCGTCGCTGCCAGGACGAGGAGCATGCCGGGCAGCCCGGGCACGGACCAGCGCAGGTAGGCGACGGCCTGCGTCGCGACGGCGCCGTCGGCGCCGAGCACGGCGACGAGCCAGGGGGCGGCCGCCCACGTGCCCGCCGCGAGCACGATCCCGAGTCCCAGCCCGAGCCACATGCCGTCGACGCCGGTCTGCAGCGCGCCACGCAGGTCGCCGGCGCCGACGCGGCGTGCGACGGCGGCGGTCGTGGCGTACGCGAGGAAGACGCACAGGCCGACGACGGTGACGAGGACCGTGGACGCGAGGGCGAGCCCGGCGAGGGAGTCGGTGCCGAGGTGGCCGACCATGGCGGAGTCGACCAGGACGAACAGCGGCTCGGCGACGAGGGCGCCGAGGGCGGGGACGGCGAGGGCGAGGATCTGACGGTCAACGCCGGAGGGGTCGCGCCGACGTCCCCCGGGTGGCTCAGCGGGGGTCACAGAGCCGGACGACTCCGGTTCGCGGGCGTCCGAGGGGCGGTTCAGAAGTCCACCAGGTGAACGCCACGCGAATCTTCTTCGCTCCACAGCACGTGCACAGCGTATGCGCCGATGGGACGCCTGCGCGGGGCTCCTCACCCGCTCTGTCCACAGGCTCGTCCCCAACCTGTGCACACAGGCGTGAACGGGTTGTCCACACGTCGTCCACCGGCCTGTGCACACACCCGTTTGGGTCCCGGCCTACCCGGGCCTAGCCTCGCGAAGGCAGGTCCCGGTGGGAGTCGTCGTCCCGCAGCGGACGCGCTCGAGGGTGGCTGTCAGAGGGACCCGGTAGAACACGTGTTCTACAGGTGTGAACGAGCAGGAGTAGGTGACAGGTGACCATCGAGGACCTCGAGTACGGGGCGCCGCCGGACAGCGGGCGCAGCAGCGGCGGCGGCGGTTTCGACCGGACCCCCCCGCAGGACCTCGAGGCCGAGCGGTCCGTGCTCGGCGGCATGATGATCAGCAAGGACGCCATCGCGGACGTCATCGAGCAGATCAAGGGCACCGACTTCTACCGCCCCGCGCACGAGGCGATCTACGACTCGATCCTCGACCTGTACGGCCGCGGCGAGCCCGCCGACGCCATCACCGTCGCGGACGAGCTGACCAAGCGCGGTGAGATGGGCCGCATCGGCGGCGCCGCCTACCTGCACACCCTCATCGCGGGCGTCCCGACCGCCGCCAACGCCGGCTTCTACGCGCGGATCGTGCGCGAGCGGGCCATCCTGCGCAAGCTCGTCGAGGCGGGCACGCGCATCGTGCAGCTCGGCTACGCCACCGACGGCGGCGACGTCGACGAGCTCGTCAACAACGCGCAGGCCGAGGTCTACGCCGTCACCGAGCGCCGCGCGTCCGAGGACTACCTGCCGCTGTCCGAGGTCATCGGCGGGACGGTGGACGAGATCGAGGCGGCCGGCCACCGCGGCGAGGGCATGGTCGGCGTGCCCACGGGGTTCTCCGACCTCGACCGGCTGACGAACGGGCTGCACCCGGGGCAGATGATCGTGCTGGCAGCGCGTCCGGCAATTGGCAAAAGTACCCTGGGAATTGACATTGTTCGTTCCTCGGCGATCAAGCACAACATGGCTGCCGTCGTCTTCTCGCTCGAGATGAGCCGCAACGAGATCACGATGCGTCTGCTGGCCGCAGAGGCGCGCGTGCACCTGCAGAAGCTGCGCACCGGTGCGATGGGCGAGGACGACTGGGCGAAGATCGCCGCGACCATGGGCCGCATCAGCGAGGCCCCGCTGTTCATCGACGACTCCCCGAACATGTCGCTCATGGAGATCCGCGCCAAGTGCCGGCGCCTCAAGCAGCGCCACGACCTCAAGCTGGTCGTCATCGACTACCTGCAGCTCATGACGTCCGGCAAGCGCGTCGAGTCCCGCCAGCAGGAGGTCTCCGAGTTCTCCCGTGCCCTCAAGCTGCTCGCCAAGGAGATCGAGGTCCCCGTGATCGCGATCTCGCAGCTGAACCGTGGTCCTGAGCAGCGCACGGACAAGAAGCCGCAGATGAGCGACCTTCGCGAGTCGGGCTCGATCGAGCAGGATGCGGACATGGTCATTCTGCTGCACCGCGAGGATGCCTACGAGAAGGAGTCTCCCCGGGCAGGCGAGGCGGATCTGATCGTGGCAAAGCACCGTAATGGCCCGACGGATACGATCACCGTCGCGTTCCAGGGGCACTACTCGCGGTTCGTGGACATGCAGATGTAGGTTCCGTGTCGACGTGCAGCCTAGTTTTCGCGATCGTGCAGATACGTTTCGTAGGTTGCCGAGTATCGAGGCTCGCACTCCGTTCGAGTTCTCGCCCTTCGGGGAGGCTGCCTGCCAATCGGCCCACGACTGGCCCGCGTGTGGGTGGGCAACAGTGCACACCGACGAGGCAAATGCGCTGCCCACGTGCAGGCTCGGGTCGCGGAACTGGGCGTGGTCGCGCTGGATGGGACCAGTACGGCGAGGCGTCGGTGTGCCAGAGGTCGTAGTACTCCGTGCCGGTGCGACCACGGCCGTACCAGCACCGGCCCGGTACGTGGACCGTGGTGTTTGAGGAGAACGCGCCCCCTCCGGCCGTCGCACCTCCGGTGTTCGCGTCCCCTGCCGTACCCGGGCGGTGCCGGTGAACTTCGACGCGTGGTGCGGGACTCTCGGGCGACGCCGGTACGGCGGGTTGCAACGGGTCGCTGTCGACGAGGAGCAGGTAGAGGCGCTCGAACTGCTCCTCGCGCCCGGTGAGATCGGGGCGCCGAGTGAACAGGCGCAGGCGAGGGAGGCGTTCTCGAAGGTGCTCCCGCGCCGGGCGGGGTGATCGTCAGCTGCGCAGTGGTCGAGGAGAAAGAACCATGCGAGCACGGCGTAGTGGAAGGGCCGATGGAGAGTTACGCAGCTCTGCGGTGTCAGGTAGGTACACAGCAGCCAGAGTCACGCGAACATCCTGCCGTACGCTCTGTCACGCGCGGGAGCCTCGCCGGGGTCTGGGACCTCGCATGCCAGCTGGCAGCAGCACTCAGGTGTCAGAGGCGGCGCTGATTTCGATGTAGAAGGTTGCGAGAGACACCGCGGACGAGATCACGAGCCGCGCGGTCGCGACGTCGAGTTCCGGTCGCTGAACTCCGCCATGCCCAGTGCCAAACCCGAGATTGCGGAGCTCGGCCGTGGCGACGACGATGCCGCTCAGTGCACCAAACAGTCGTCGGCGCTGCTCTGCGCCCGCGTCCTTGCCCTTCTCACCAGCGGCGTCCAGTCCGAGTTCGACGTTGACCCTCTTGATCAGTTGAGGAAGGTCCACATTGGTCTCAGGTCCGTTCCCGTGCAGTCCCAAGATCGCCTTGAGCACTGTCTCAAGGAGTTCCTTGGAGGACCCGATCGCGGCCGCGGGATCAGAGTGCAGGTCCCGCCGGATGCGTACGGCGTACACAGTGACGTCGTCGAGCCCGAGCGCCCGAGCCGCGGCATCGAGTTCGTCGACGGCCGTCACGTCCTCGCCGCCGTATAGCGCGGCGTACAGCGCCGGGTCCTCACGTCGCAGGAACTCCGGCAGGTTGAGGTACTTCTCGACCTCCTCGAGGTTGGCGAACTTCGAGGCGCCAGACAGTCGAGAGCGCTTGGGTCCGAGAAGCTTCGGGACGGCGTCGATGACGTGGCCCAGGTAGTCATCGTCGTTCCAGTCCAGGCTCCGCAGGAGACGAGGGTGGCCCTTGACGTAATCGAGCGTGTCGGTCAGGAGCCCCAGCTCGATCCAATCGCTTTGACCGAACCGGGCCACGATCGCCTTGGTCACGGCGCGGATGATCTCGGTGTCAGTGGCCTCGGGGCGCATGATCTCAGTCTGCCCGAGCGGGATGCACCGCTCATCGTTGGGGGCAGCCGCCACGGCCGGTCGTGCTGTTCACAGCTGCGCGTAGCGGTGTCCGCTCCCTACGCCGGGTGCAGTTCGCGATGGGCATGGAGAGGAACGGGCGCCGGACCACGGGCTCCCGGCTCTCGCAGTGGCTGCGGGCGTCGATCCCCCCGCCGTGCGCCTCGTGCTTGGGCCCGAGGTCTGATCAGTCAGCTCAGCGTCGTATCGATCACTGGATGTCGCATCAGGTGGAACCGGAGCGCCTTGCGGCGACGGCGGAGCTCTGGTCGGTCCTTCTTGGGTGCAGCGCCGATCGCCACCTCGAGGTCGCGGAGGTCGCGGGCGAGCTCGGCACGGCGTCGGCTGTAGCGGCTCTTGCAGACGGCGCTGCAGAAAGCGCCAGGGCGGCCGTCGAGCGGCAGTTCGCAGAGGGTCGGGCAGTACGGGTTCATGCATCGGAGGGGGCCGTAGAGGTCCTCGGGCATCGTTCCTCCTGAGTTGGCGGGCCTCACCTGCAGCAACGCGAATCCGGGCGATCCCTGCGTGCGATTCCTTCCCAATCTACCCTGGGCTGCGTTGGTCACCAGCGGCGACAGTTGACGGTTCCCAGCAAGCACTGTGGACCTCCGTGCGGAACATGCCTGGTCCACGGGTCCTGCGCGCGGTACAGTCGGATGACCGCCGACGTTGGCGGTGGAGCCTGCGTGAGAACGCAAGTGGGGTGCCGCTGCGGGAACAGCGACACCCCGTGACGGCTCTGATGTGTCCGTGGAAGACGAAGGGCCGTCGATGGCCAGTCTAGGGCGTGCTCCCAGGCACACACGAGGTGTGTGCCTGTTGTCGCGCTGCCTGTCGACGCGTGCTGTGCGGCCCGTGGGGAGGTGCCGCACGTGGCGGCAACGTGGAGGTTTCGCCAGAACCGTGGCGGCTACGGCCTGTGGGACTGGGGGCTCGGCACACCGCCGATTCGTGACCTGATCTCAGTACGGCGACCGGCTGCAGACGCGATGTCTCGACATGCGCCCGTCCGGATGTGGAGTGCGACGACAGGCGACTACATCGTCCTGGAGTCAGGTCTTGAGTACGAACTGGCGCGGTCACTCGATCGCGACCCATCCGTGGCCTGGCTCGTCGCGCAACCGGTGGCGTTCACCTTCGACGACAGCGCGGTGCACGTCCCCGACCTCTTGGTCGAGCACTGGGACGGCCGCGTCGTGGTCTGGGATGTTCGTCCGCAAGAGCGGCAGGACGAACGCTTCCATCGCATGGTCGAGCTGACCGCGCAGGCCTGCCGAGAAGTCGGCTGGGGCTCCGAGGTCCACACCGGGTTCGCTCCGGCACGGCGTCTGAACCTGCTGTGGCTCGGAGTGTTCAGGGCACCTCCGAACTGGCCACACGCGGAGAACAGACGCCAGCTGCTCGCACTTGCTGGTGGCGGGACGACCGTTGCGGACGTGCTTGCCCATGACGCCGGTGACGGCCATCTCACAGCGCTCGTGTGGCACCTGATCTGGACTGGTGAGCTCGTCGTCGACCTCGACCACGCGATCAGTGCCGTTACCGTTCTGACGCTCGCGAAGGCCGAGACCGATGTCTGAGAACCGGATCGAGATCTCCGTCGGAGACATGGTCTTGACCGACGACGGCACCGCCGTCGTCCTCCACCTGGACCGCACCGGCGTGCAGTTGCGGGACGTCCGGGGCAGCGTCCACGACGTCTCCTGGCTAGACCTGACCAACATCGACCCCGTCGCGCCAAGTCCTGGGACGAAGGATCCGGCGGCTCTCCGCAGTTTCGCAGAGGCGTGGGGGCGCCTCAGCACCGAGGCTCGCGACGAGGCGATGTTCCGACTCGGTGTGGTTCTCGAGGTTGTCACCGGGTTCCGGCACGGGCACCCGCAGCTCGCACTCCCCGGGGAGCCGTCGACGGCGTTCGATCCTGCGTCGGGCCTGAGCGTCACCGCGCGGTGTGAGCGGATGGCAGCGCTGCTGCGCCACGAGTCCTCGACGAGCCGCATCGGCGACCGCGACTTCTCGAAGACCTCAGGACGGCTTCTCCTGTTGTGGGTCAACGCCTGGAGCAGGGACGGACTGATCGGCCTGGTGGACGGCCGACGGGCCAAGACCGTCGAGGTCTTCTCGACGATCCCGCTCGCTTGGCGACAGGCAGCGCACGAGGTCGTCTCCCAGTTCGACGGCGACGTCTCGACCGTCAGTTTCCGCGAGGTCCGCCGGCGGATCCATGCGCGGCTGCGCGAACTGGGTCACGAGGTGGAGGCACCGCAGCGGGCGTCCGGCCGCTACGTCTCCCACCTGATGTCCAGACGCGGAGCGACCACCCGCGCGCAGCGCTCGAACAAGCTTCGCGGCGTAGCAGGATCGCAGTCGTATCCAGCCATGATTCCGGGCCAGGTCGTGGCGATCGACGTCACGCGGGCGGACGTCATGGTCTGGTGCCCGGACCGCAACGGTGCCTGCAGTGTCGAGATCATCACAGCGATCTGCCTCGCGACTCGAGCGATATTGGCGCTGCGCGTCGTGCCGATGTCAGCTGACGCCCACGACGCCGCGATGCTGATGTACGACGTGATGCGCCCGTTCTCGATGCTCGTCGACGGCACGACGGTTACGGACTGGGCATGGGCTGGTGTGCCCCAGCAGATCGAGTTCTACGCCGATGCACCTGACGCTCACCCGAGCTGCTCCGGTGTCGAGGTCACATGCCCTCGAACCTGCCGCAGCGCCCGCGTCGCCCCGGGCCTGCAGGGCGAGCACATGGTGCCCGGTGTCAGGCCCGCAGCAGTGCGCGCCGATCACGGCTCCATCTTCGTCTCGCAGGTGTTCCGCGACCTGCTGGGACGCTTCGGCGTGGACGCCGCGTACTCCCGGACGAGGCGCCCGATCGACAACGGGATCCTGGAGCGCTGGCACGAGACCGTTCAGAGAGGGCTCCAGCAGCTCCCGGGCTACAAGGGTCGCAACCCCTCGCAGCGCGGCCGCACGGTTGGACTCCCCGGCTCCCACCGCGATGAGCCCTTGCTGACAGCCCACGAGCTGGAGCGCTTCCTGCGGCGGTGGGTGGCACTCGACTATCACCGCACCCCGCACTCTGGGCTGCACCGGCCAGGCGCAGAACGGGTCGATCTCACGCCGATCGAGCTGTTCGACGCCCTGCTGAAGCTCTCCGGCCGGCTTCATGTCCCGCAGCGGCCCGATCTGATCTACGACTTCCTGCCACAGCGCTGGGGAACCGTCGGTCCCGCCGGCGTCGAGTTCGCTGACCTCGTCTACGACAGCCAGCACCTCAACGGGCTCCGCGCCGTGCCAGTCGGCACCTTTCGGCCGGAGGACCGTGCGATGCCGTTCGTGTACGACCCGCACGACGTCACCCGAGTGTGGTTCCGACACCCCGAGACCAGGCGCATCGTCGAGGTGCCTTGGCGAAAGGCGCACCTCACGCAGGCACCGCTGACCGAGGTGCTCGCTCAGCACGTCCGATCGGAGGTCCGCCGCAGACCTGGGGGAACGTTCCTCTCGGCCACAGCCATCGAGGACGAGATCGTCAAGGAACTCGGCAGCCTCGTCGACGGCGTGGTGCCGAAGGACTGGAAGAAGCGGGTCTCTGCGGCTCGGTTGAGGTTCGAGTCATCCCGACGTGACCACACCGAAGCCGATGTCGCGATGACCGTCGCGGAGGTCGTGGCGGCCGCTCCGGCCCCGGTGCCTGAACCGTCGACAGGCGACGACGACCTCGGGATCTGGGCTGACTCCTGGCCGTTCAGGCCGCCTGAGCCAAGCGATCCGGATTCCTGGTGAAGGCCGGCGACTGGCACCAGTTCGCTAGGCACACGGGTCCCGAGCCGCCCGCGGTCTACACCGTCAGCGAGTTGAGGGCGATGCCTACTCGACGACTGGAGGCGTACATCGAGGAGCGCAACGCCTGGCTCCAGTACGTCCAACTCCCATGGGCGGCAGGTCTGCGAGCCCAGAAGCGGATCGACCGGATCATCAAGGACAACGCGCTGCGTGCACCGGGCGCCAAGAACGTCGTCGCGGTCACCGCGAAGCACACCGCGGGCAAGTCGACGCAGGTGCGCGCCTGGGCCAACCGGTTCTACCGGGAGACGCTCGGACCGGCGTTCGACGATCCGACGCCGCCGACCTGGCGGCCGCGACCCGGGGTCCACGCGCAGGACGTTCCCGTGTGCTGGATCGATCTGGGATCCGGCAAGATTCGCCTGTTCACCACGCAGGTCCTCAGCTTCTTCGGATACCCCACGAACGGACTCATTCCCGATCTGGTCGCGCGCTTCTCCGACGTCGTCGAGAATCACAGGCTGAAGTTGCTGGTCGTCGATGACATCAACATGCTTCAGCTCGGTAACCGAGACGCGCGGCAGGTCCTCGACCACCTCAAGCACATCAACACCGTCTTGGGGCAGCACGGCGGGTCCCTCGTCCTCGTGGGGCGACGCGAGGCGAACAGTCTGGTGTACACAGATCCACAGCTCGCAGGCCGACTCCACGTGATCCAGCTGGAGACCTTCCGCAGCGAGCCAGAGCACCGAGCGGAGTGGCAGGAGTTCCTGCACGGTGCGGAGCAAGTTCTGCTGCCCTACCTGCCTGCGGCCGAACCAGGGCTCTTGCCGAGATCACTCGCGCCAGACATCTGGCGGCGCACGCAGGGCTTCATGGGGGACACCGTCGACCTTCTCCGCCAAGTGATGCACATGGCAGCCGAGGACGGCTCCTGGACGATCAGAAAGTCCCATGTCGCCGCCGCGTTCCTCTCGGAGAGGGCGAAGACGGAGGAGTCGATGCTCCCCGTACTGGTGCGGGCGAAGCGGGCAGAGGCGCAGCGACAGGTCGGAGCTGCACGATGACGGAACTGCTACCCATCCGACCGGACCCGGCGCCCGGGGAGGATTTGTACTCGCTGGCCGAGCGGACCGCCGTCTTGAACGGGGTGCGGCCAGCCGCACTCGGCCTCACCCCTGGGACGCTCGCTCGTCGCTCCGCCAACCCGGCGGTGGTCAAGAGCTTGGGCGCCGCGCTCGGCCTCAGTCCGAGCGTCGTGAGGGCCATGACGGTCGACGTCTATCCGCGCGCCGTCACCGGGCGGCCGGGGAAGAGCCAGGCACGGAGCTGGCGACTGCCGGGCGTGCGGTGGACGTGCCCACGGTGCACCTCGACGACGGGCATCTACCTGCGGGACTGGCAGCTTGCGTTGCACCCTCTGT
This sequence comes from Cellulomonas xiejunii, assembly GCF_024508315.1. Lineage (NCBI taxonomy): Bacteria > Bacillati > Actinomycetota > Actinomycetes > Micrococcales > Cellulomonadaceae > Cellulomonas > Cellulomonas xiejunii. Next base: position 4,139,872 of record NZ_CP101987.1, on the reverse strand, counting down.
GCGTCGCGTGCCCCTCGTTGCTCGAACGGACCGATGACGCGCGGCTCGACGCTCTCCCCCCCGACCGTCGGGCCGTGGCAACCCAGCGCCGCATCGCCGACACCCTGGCGAAGGCGCGCATCCACCGACGGTACGCGCTGGAGCTGCGACGCCTGTACGCACTCATCACGTTGGTCGCCCTCACGGCCGATGACGAGTGGCCCTTGCTGCTCGGGTGGGAAGCCGAGATTCGCGAGGCGCTCACCGACCGGCACAGCGTCTGGACCAAGGTGCCCGCAGGTCGGCCAGCTCATGCCGTCGTGCTCGTCATGGAGTGCTCTCGCGCGCTGGAGAACCGTCAAACGCGGCGTCGGCTGGTGCAGGAGGGCTGGGAGCGACTGAGTGACGACCCGGCGCTGGCCAAGTACGCGGAGCGACTCGACTGGAACGGTCTGCTGCCGGACATCAACGCTGATGGCCCCAGTAGCGGAATCCCCGTCTGGGACGTCGACGCCTGGCGCCGGTACAGGGCTCTGGCTCAGGAGATCGCGGACCTGCAGGAACGGACGGGACTACGCGGAGATCACATCCCGGTCTGGGACCGGCGGCAGGGGGAAGTGTTCGCCCCGCCCGATGACTGCCGAGCGCAACGAGTCGAGCTTGCGGTCGTGACACACATGCTCGTCTCTGGCGCGGTGCACAACAGGGACACCGAGCGCCGATCCCGCGTCGCTCTCGGAGTCACGGGGTCGGGCTGGACGACACGCCGCCTGGCGCACGGCCGCGGCATCGCCACCAGGGCGGCCCACGACATCCGGCGGTTCGTCTACGCGCTCGTCGAGGACGGCCTGGTCGACTACGCCGAGAGGCGTCAACACCTCGCTGAGGCGCCGGGCCTGGCCCGCCACCTGCATCGCCTCTTCCAGTTGTGGAACGCGGACGACCCTGTGCCGCTGGAAGCCGTCGAGACCTGGATCTGGGTCGCGATTACGTGCAGCCCACCCGTGGAGGACTTCCTCCTCGATCCGGCCCTCGAACTCGATCGACGGCTCGATCCTGAACAGAGGCTGCTTCTTCATCAGACGGTGGAGGAGTACCTGACGGACACCACCCGGCCTGCTCTGCTCGTCGCCGAGCGCGGCGATGTCGTCGCCGACAGGGGGGAAGCCGGCGCATGAGTCCGCTCCCTGTCCGGTCCCAGCCGGCCGCAGACCAGTGCATCACCGACTGGCTCGAGCACGTGGCTGAGGACAACGGCCTGCTGACCACTCAGCTCGCGTCCGCACTTCGGTGGGGTGGTGGCACGACGCGATTCCTCGCCGTTAAGCCTGACCAACGAACCCTCATGTCGATCACCGAGCTCACCGGCGCTCCGCATCACAGGGTCGTCGCCGCGACGCTCTCGCGCTTCGACGGGACCGCCCTCGACCTGGCCGGCCTGAATCCCCAGCGCTGGTCGTCCTGGCGGACCGTCGCAGGCCGCGGCTGGTTTCGGCTTCAGGGCACGGGAGCGTGCCCGGCTTGCCTCGCGAGGGACGGGTGCTGGCGGACGGCCTGGCGGCTGCCCACTGTCACGATCTGCACCGAGCACTCCTGCTACCTGATCGAGCGCTGCCCTGGCTGCGGGCGACGATTTGCCGACCACCCGCACGAACCGCTCCGACACGGAGCCGGGACCTGCTGCTTCAACCCCACCGGCGAACGCACCGTGTGTGACATCGACGTCTCAGGGCTCACCACGGCGAAGGCAGCCGGCGACGAGCTCGCACGGCAGGACCGGCACGACGTCGCGTGCACTGGGTCGGCGGTCCCCATGCTGGGCGCGGTAGCGACAGCCCAGGAGTACCTCGCCGCCGGGCGGCATCTCGCGGTGCTGCTCCTGCACCTTGCGAGCCACGCCGATGCCAGCAGCCTCGCTCCCTGGATGGACCAGGTCCGAAGGGAGGCGCGAGACACCCGGCGGGTGCGCTGGCATCTGTCGCCGCCGATCGACCCACTGGTCAGGTCCGCCGTGCTGACCACCGCGGACCAGATCCTCACCGCTCCCGGCGTGAGCGCGGCAGCGGACCTGCTGGCCCCGTGGTTCGACATCCTCCCCACCAGCACTGAGTCCCGGCTGGCCTGGCTCGCCGACCACACCACGATGACACCGGCCCTGACCCGCTTGACGATGGCAGCGCTCGCCCCGCACCAGCGCATCAGCACCCACCTCCGTAGGACGGGCACCTTGGTCGATCCGGAACGGATCCCCCAAGTCGTCCCGGAACCGCTCTTCCGCCGCCAGGCCGCTCACCTGTTCACCACGGACAAGGCCGAAACGAACCGTCTCTTCCTATCGCTCTGCATGGCCCGAAGGGGCGGCGCCACCACGTGGGCGGACGCCGCCGAAATGCTCGGGCTCGACGGCGATCTCGGCACCCGAACGGCGCGTAGCGTCAGCGCCCGAAGCCGCCCCGACCCCCGACGCCTGACCGACGCACTCGACGCCATCGGCGCCGAGATGACGGGCAACTACCGGGACCGCGAACAGCAGGTTCGCGCGTTAGCGACGAGCGACGCCTGGTTCGAGCAGTGGGTTGGGGAGCACCGTCCCGGGACACGGGCGAGGTCGTTCCCGTACGCGGTCACCTACTTGTGGTGCGTGCACGCTGGCGGACTGCTGAGCACAAGCCCGGCATGGACGATTCCTCCAGCCCGACGCAGCAGGGTCGCCTACCGTCAGTTCGCGGCTTCCCTGCGTCCACTGGCGATTGCCGCGCTCACCCAAGCGGCCCGGACCCAGCACGCGACCGGTGCCGTGTGAACGCGTCAGGTCGGACAACGGCACGGGGTGGCTCCCGCTACCGCGACCCATCCGATGTGCGAGCGCACGCCGACCAACTGTTCGGCGCCCGGTGCGCGCCGCGCCCGGACTGGGAGGACGACGCCGCGTGCGTCGGCGACGAACACTTCTACGAGCGCGACACGGTGACGGACGCCGTGATCGCGCACCAACGACGCGTCTGCGGTACGTGCACGGTCGCGGCCGACTGCTTGCTCGACGCACTGGCACACGAACGTGTCCAGGCCGGCTGGCAGGTCAGCGCCCGCGGCGGCCTCCTTGCTCAAGAGCGCCGATACCTCACGAAGGATGCGCGGTGAGTGGGTGCAACCCTCTTTCGTGTGCCGCCCCACGACGTGCCGGCCACACGCCACCGCTACCGTCAGGGGGCATGAGCACCTACGCAACTGCATGGGACTCTCTGGCGCGCACCATCGGCGCGGCCAAGGGCAAGAGCTCCGGTTCGATTGATGACCTCGAGCACCTCACTATCGACCATCAACTCAAGTCGCCGAAGTAGCGGCCCTGCTGTCGATCGCTCAAGAGTTGTCTGGCATTCGTCATGGAGGCGTGAGCCCCACGTATCTGGCAGACGACGACTAAGGGTGGCGTTCGCCTCCCGCTCTCGCCTGTCCGTTCGGCTCATCCGCGACATCGCCCAGGCCGCAGCCAGCGTCACCGTCGTCGCGTACGAGACGTGGCGTGGCCGGGCTCTCCGCAGCCCCGCCCACCGAGCCGGGTGGGCGAGGTACCGCCCTACTTCATTCGCTCGGCGAGCTGCTCGAAGAAGTCCAGCACCATCGCGGTGCTGTCCGGGTTCTGGGTGAGTTCGTAGCCACCGAAGCGGTAGACCTCGTAGCGCGCGAGCCGGAGGCGTCGATCCTCAGCAGCCATCTCCGAGTATCGGGCTGGGCTGGCGGTGTCCCCTTCGGCGTAGTGCTGTTTCCCATCGACTTCGATGACGACACGCTGGCGGTCGCTGTACAGCAGCAGGAAGTCCATCCGCTGACGAGCGAGCCTGGTGCCGCTGGCCATCCCCCGGCGGGTGCGCTGGTTGTACGGGTCGTAGTGGAGGTACACCTGCGGAATCAGCGCGGGGATGTCGAACGAGGATTTGTAGCGAGTGGCGTAGGCGTCGAACACGACCTGCTCGGCCTGGCTGTCTAGGGACTCGCGGAACCGTTTGTGCAGCTGTCGACCGATGGTGAGGTCATCGATCGCGTCCGGGAGGTCCTCGCGTTCGCGCCACCACTGGATGAGGTGCGAGTACCGCAGGCCTTCGCCCTGGATCGGCCGGTCGTATACGAGGCAGTACTCCGCGTTTGTCACGATCTCGATGTCGTTGCTTACTGCGTCGCGCAGCACGATGTCGGGCTTGGGACCGTTCGCGGCAAAGATGAGGTTCTTGGTCGGTGCCTCGACGCCGCCGCCGCGCTCGTAGGCGTCGATGTAGCGTCGCAGCCCCGTCAGGAGTTGCTCGGGGACTTCAAGTTCTGCGTCAAGTCGTCGAGCCAACGCGACGAGTTGCGGCAGCAACAAGCCATCGATGTAGCCGCCGACGAGGGTTCGCTTGGACTCCGCTTTGCTCGGCCCGGAGTCGTCGCCCTCCCAGACCAGCTTGAGCTCCTCGACGAGGACGACTTCCAAGTTCCGGCGGGTAAAGCCGCTAATCAGGGCGTCCTCGATGGCGGTGCGAAGTGTGCGCCTCGAGACCTTCGCTGGCGGAGGCGCGCCGGATCCGTCGGCTTCGCCCCAGGGAGAGGGGCCGCTCGGGAAGAACCTCACGCGAGCAGTCTGGCCCGTTCTCCCGAGGCGCCCATGGGTGGCGCGCCGCGTGCGTGGCGAGTCGGTCCTGCAGGACGACCGGTGCAGGTCGCGCGGTCGGTTGGCGAGCGCCACCTACTCGCACCTACACACCACTGATGTGCACAAGGCGTACGGCGGGTCTGCTCCCCGCGGCGGGCTACAGCGATCACGTCTCGCCGGGCCTCCGGCGGGTAGGCAACAGGAGCGATCCTGATCCTTTCAGCGAGGATCACGTCCCCACAGGCCAGGAGTCAACAGAACCAGGAGCAGTCCCGGGGCCTCGCCCGCTAATCCAGAAGCAGCACCAGCACGTCCTACCCACGTTCGGGTGGGAGCCGTTGCGCTACCTGGGTGACTCCGCGCTGCAGCGCCGAGATCGGTTGTCGGTGCTGTACGGCACAGTGCTTCAGGAAGCACAGGACGGCACCCGCAGGGCACCGGCCTGCCAGGGGTGAACGGCGGAAGGAGGTGCGCGTGAGCGACATCGTCGGTGAGTTCGCGCGCGTGTCCACCGCTTTCGAGCAGCCCACGCTGGGCCTTCTGCACCGGCGGGACGCTGCGGTGATCCTGGCGCTGTTCCGCTCCACTTTCAGCAACGAACGCCTCAGCGTCCCCACGGTCAACCTGCACCAGCACGTCGAGACGTGCCTGGGCGAGCTGAAGGCCGCGGGCGTGACCCCGCTGCCGCAGGGTGACGGGCGCACCTTGTGCCAGAGGTGGATGAATGGCCAGTGGCTCGTGCGGTCCGCCGAAGATGACGGGACCGAGACGTACTCGCTGACCTCGCACGCCCGTGAGGCGTTGGACGTCGTGCAGCGCATGATGCGTGACCGGGCCGCGCTGTCTGAGCATCGCATCGCGACGATCGTGGCAACCGCTCGTCGGTTCAACGCCGAGGCGAACCCGGACCGTGCCTCACGCATCGCGATCCTCGACGCCGAGATCGCGCACCGTACCGCCGAGCGCAACCGCTTGGCCGAAGGCGGACCGATGGCCACGGTCACCGAGGAGTCGATGCTGCTGCGGTACATCGAGCTGCAGGGCCTGGTTTCCGGGTTGCCGTCGGACTTCGCCCGCGTCGAGGAGTCCTTCACGACGCTTCGTAAGACCCTGCTGGAGTCGTTCCGCGCTGAAGGCGTCGGTGCCGGGCGTGTCGTCGACGAGTACCTCGAGCGCGCCGAGAACCTGATGAGCAGCACCGCCGAAGGTCGCGCCTTCGAAGGCGCGTTCGACCTGCTGCGTGACGAGGCGCTGCTGCTGCAACTGCGCGAGGACCTGAACGCGCTGCTGGAGCACCCTCTGGGAGCCGACATCCTCACCGACTCCGATCGTCGCGAGCTGCGCGGCATCGTGCGGCTCATCCACACCGGCATCGAGTCGGTCCTGACCCGCCGCTCGAAGGTGACCGCCGCGCTGCGGGAGTACATCGCCACCCATAACCCGGGTCGAGACCGCGAGCTCGAGCATGTGCTGCGGAAGCTCGACGACGAGCTGACCCGATGGATGAGCGGCGCCGGCCGGCGCGCGGCCGTTGACGTCCGTCTGATCCCCGAGCGGGTTGAGGTCACGCATCTGCGCGAACGGTTCTACGACCCGAGCATCGAGAGCGACCCCGACCCGTTGTTCAGCCCTGAGGAGGAACCGCCGACATCGTTCAGCCTGCAGGAGCTCAAGGCACACGGCGGACCCACCCTCGGTGCCCTGCGCCAGCACATGAACGACCTGTTCGACGCCGGGAAGTTCACCACCCTCGGGCAGATGTTCGTCCAACTCGACGACGACCTGCGCCGGCCCGTGGAGATCCTTGGCGCACTGCAGCTGGCGACCAACCACGACGGCATCGAACCGACCGAGGGCACCGAGCAGTACCAGACCGTCCGCCCCGACGGGCGTAAGCGCACCTTCACCGTCCCTCGCATGGCAGCACGCCCCGCACCCGCGACCGGAGAGCACGCATGAGCATCGACACTGAAAGGGACATCGACGACGAATCCGTCGAGTCCGGGTCGCGGACCGCGGAGTTCGAGGGGGACGACGGCCGGCTCGACCCCGACCAGCGCAAGGCGCTGATCACGATGCTCAAGCACCGGTTCATCACCGCGGAGTCCCACCCCAAGGCTTGGGCGACGATCACCGCAGACCCCCGACCGATACGCCGGCACCTTCACGACATGTACCTCGAACTGGTCCTGGACCGCGGCCGGGAGGTCGCCTACAAGAGGCAGGTCGCACCCGAAGGCGGCGCCGCACCGTTCCCCACACTGCTGTACGACACAGCATGGAACCGTGAGGAGACCTTGCTGCTGGTGTACCTGCGCACCCGGTACCTGAACCAGAGTGCCGCCGGGGAGACCCGGGTGTACGTCGACCGGGAGGAGATGCAGGAGTTCGTCGCCCAGCGCCGCCCGGCGCACGCGACGGACCTGTCCGGTGACCGCCGCAGCGTCAACTTCGCCATCGGCGCGCTGCACAAGGCAGGCATGCTGATCGGCGCGTCGACCGGGGACAGGTTCGTGGTGTCCCGCGCCGTGGAAGTGATGCTGCCGATCGACAAGCTGCACACCCTGCTGGCCTGGGTGCGCGAACGCAACAGCGACGAGCAGGACCCGGCGACCCAGGTCGACGAGGCCGCCGCCGACCTGCGGGGCGACGACCAGAGCGCTGCCGACGCTGAGCTGACGGGCATCGGGGGTTTGGCGTGAGTACCGACATGCTCGACCCGCTGTTCACCGACATGGGCGCAGATCCACAGGCGTCACCCAGAGCGTCTTTCACGCAGAACACGATGCTGCCCGACCCGCAGTGGCGCGCCGAGCTGCTGCAGGTCGCGAACTGGGGCGGCTTCGAAGGCGTGGTCCCCATCGAGTTCGCGACCGGTTCGACGCTGCTGTCCGGTGCATCCGGCGCCGGCAAGTCGACCATTCTCGACGCGTACATCGCCCTGATGATGGATTCCTCGACGTCGTTCAACGGGGCGTCCAACGAGGCGCAGTCGGGACGGGCCCGCTCAGCCGAGCAGCGCAACCTGCTGTCGTACCTGCGCGGCAAGCTCGACACGACCGAGGAGGACGGGCAGCAGGTCGACAAGGTGCTACGCGGACGCGGCAAGCCCACGTGGGGTGCGGTCGCGATGACGTTCGTGTCCGACCACGGGCACCGGTTCACTGCCGCCCGCACGTACTGGGTACCTGCGCGGGCCACCCGGTCCGGGGAGATCTCGATGAGGATGCTCACCCTCGACGGAGGGTTCGACCTGCACGACCTCGAACGGTTCGCCGTCGTCGGTGACGACCACTTCCCCACGCAGCAGCTGCGTGCCGCGTTCCCCATGATGCGCACCCACGACAAATACGTCGCGTTCAGCCAAGCGATCTTCACCAAGCTCGGCATCGGCGCTGGCGGCGAAGGCACCAAGGCGCTGCGTCTGCTGGCCCGCATCCAGGCCGGCCAGCACATCCGCACCGTCGACGAGCTGTACAAGGACATGGTTCTGGAACGCCCAGAGACGTTCGAGAAGGCCGACCTGGCCATCGGACACTTCAACGAGCTCGAGGCGTCCTACCAGGCGATGGTCGACGACCAGCGCAAGGTCGAGACCCTGCGCCCCATCACCGCCGCCTACACCGAGCGGCAGGCAGCCGTGCAGCAGCTGCACGACCTGGACACCCTCGGCCTGACCACCCCCGGAGACACCCCCGCCAGGCTGTGGCAGCTTCGGACCCGCTCCGGACTGCTCGAGCAGCGCATCAGGCAGGTTCGCGACCAGCTGGCGACGAACCGCGAGCTGCGCCACGCCATCGACGCCGAGGAACGTGAGGCCGAGACCAGGTCCAACGCGGCCGCCGCGGCGTACAACGACGCCGGCGGGCAGCTTCTGAGCGCTCTGGGCGTTCAGATCGCCAAGGAGCACGACACGCGGACCGCCCGGAACCGCCGCCTGGAGCAAGTGCAGCAGGTCGCCACCGTAGAGGCGCTGCCGTTGGCCGGGCGCAACGACTTCGACGCGGTGCGCCAGGTCGCCGACACCCTCGCTTCGGCGCTGGGCAAGCGACTCGACGACCTCGACAACGAGCATGCCCGGCTGGGTCACGAGTCGTACCCGCTGCACCAGCGCAAGTCCGAGGTGGCCACTGAGAAGGACTCGCTGTCGAAGCGCAAGGGTCGTGTCCCAGCCGACCTGGACAACCAGCGCCGGGAAGCAGCCAGCGCAGCAGGCCTCGACGTCGAGGACCTGCCCTTCGTCGCCGAGCTTATCGACATCCGCAGTGAGCACGACCAATGGCGGCTGGCGATCGAGACGCTCCTCGCGGGCGAAGCCCGTACGATGCTCGTGCCCCGCGAGCACCTCGAGCGGCTCTCGCGCGCAATCAACTCGCTTCCCTGGCGCAAGCGTCTTCACTTCGAGGGCGTCGAACGGCACGCCTGCGAACCGGGCCTGCCGGCCGACGACACACTGGTGACAGGCAAGTTGACGTTCAAGGACTCGCCGTACGCCGGCTGGGTCAAGCGCAAGGTTCTGTCCCGCAACGCCCGCTGCGTGTACACCCCCGAGGAGCTTGCCGGCGACGAGCTGCGCGTCACCCTCAGCGGGCAGACCCGCCGCGGCACCCGAGGTGCGCACGGCACGACCGGGCAGCACTCGATCATCGGGTTCAGCAACACCGACTTGATCGGCGACCTCGACGCTGAGATCGCCGAGCTTGAGGTACATCTGACGCGGATCGCCACGCAGCAGGCGGACCTCAGGGAGCAGAGCCGGACCCTGAACGAACGCAACGCGCGGTTCGCCACCGTGCGTCAGACCGCGTTCGACGATATCGACGTGTGGTCCTGCGACGCCAAGATCCAGGACCTGGAGACGCAGCGTCATCGCCTGCTGGCCGCCGACAGCCAGCTGCACGAGCTGGAGGAACAGGCATCTGCAGCCAAGGCTGCGTACCTGAAGGTCGCGCACCGCCGGCAGTCCCTGGACGAGGAGCGCGAGGACCTCGACGCACGACACGCGCAGCTCGTCGAAGACCAAGATACCGTCCACACCAACCTGTACCGCATCGAGGACGCCGGCGAGGTCGACCTGACCCCGGCCACGCAGCAGATGCTCGACACCGCGTTCGCGGAGGCGGGCGGCGGTGACCTCGAGGGGTTCGATTCCGCCCTGGTTCGGACATTCGACAAGCTGCGCGCCACCTCACGTGAGGCGCAGCGCCGAGTGGAGCAGACGACCGAGGCCCTCGAGCGGCAGTTCGGGCTGTACAAGTCCACATTCGACCCGGACAACCCGAACCTCGGGGTGAGCGTGGACGCGTACCGCGAGTACGCCGAGATCCTCCAGGCTATCGAGTCCACCGGGCTGCACGAACGACGTGACAAGTGGCGCAAGGCACTCGTGGAGTGGAGTGGGGAGGACCTCGTGCCGCTGGCGCACGCGATGACGGCCTCCATCGACGAGATCGAGGACCGCCTCGGCCCGATCAACGACATCCTTCGCCAGCTGCCGTTCGGGGCATCCGACGACCGGTTGCAGATCCGGCTGCGAAGGCTGCAGCGGGACAACGTGACGTCGTTCCGGGCCGAGCTCAAGCGCCTGTCGTCGCAGGCCACGACCGGCGTCAGCGACGACCAGCTGCAGCGACGCTTCCTCGACCTACAGCAGTTCATGGCCCGGATCCGTGAGCGCGCCGACCCGCACCTGCCGAACAACCTGGCCGCACTGGCCGACCGCGACCACCTGCTCGACGTGCGCCGGCACGTGGAGATCACCGCCGAACGCCGCGACGTGACGCTGCAGAACCTGCTGTCGACCCACTCGTCCCTGGCGGGCAAGAGCGGCGGGGAGACCCAGGAGCTTGTCGCGTTCATCGTCGGTGCAGCCCTGCGGTACCGCCTCGGGGACGACCTGCGTTCACGTCCGAGGTTCGCCCCCGTAGTCATCGATGAAGGGTTCATCAAGTCCGACAGCGAGTTCGCAGGTCGTGCCGTCGAGGCGTGGCGTGGGCTGGGGTTCCAGCTGATCATCGGCGCCCCGCTGGACAAGGTGACCGCCCTGGAGCCGTACGCCGACCTCGTCCTGTCGGTCACCAAGCGCGTCGACAAGGGGTACTCGTACGTCACGCCCCTGCGAACCACCACACCCGGGCAGCCGCGGTGAAGACCCCGCCCACCGTCCTGGCGGACGTGGCCCGGCGCCTCGCACGCACCTGGGCTCAGCACGCCACCTCGAGCGCAGCCGGCGTACCGGCTGAGGGTCTATGGCCCCATGAGTTCGCCATCGGCAACCCCACGCAGAACGAGCTCGAGCGCGACTTCCCCGCGTACGTGCGGCGGGTCCAGTTGTGGTGGGCGTGGGCCGAGGAGCACCGGGTGCAGCTTCGGTGGCGGACTCGGCACGTGTCGAGCACAGCCCAGCAGTTGCCCACGCACCTGGTCGTCGAGGACATCTCCGCGGCTGCTCGGCTGGCAGGAGCGCCCTGGCCGGAGCGGCTGGTGCGGGCCGAGCACCGTGCCGCCGCCCTGCGGGACCGGTTCGACGGGAACCCGAACCTGGAGCGGGTCCTCAGCGGCTCCGTCGACCTCAACGACGTCGACTTCGAGCTGCTGTGCCGTGCCGGTGCCTGGTTCGCTCTGAACCAGGACTCCCGACTTACACCGCGACAGGTGCCAATCGAGGGCATGCACGCCAAGTGGCTGAACACCCGCCAGGCCCTTGTCAAGCAGCTGGCCATTCTGGACGACCTGGGCCTGGCGCCGCGGCACCCGTCACGTGTGCACTTCACGTACCTGGACCCGCAGTACCGCGCCACCAGAGGACGGATCCACGACTGCATAAGCACTGGTGACAACGCCCACCTGCCGTACATCCCGAGGGTCGTGCTCATCTCGGAGAACAAGGACACCGCGGTGTGGTTCCCACCGGTTGCTAGCGCCATCGCGGTCGAGGGCGCCGGCAGCGGCGCGGCCGCGTTCGCCGCCGTGAACTGGATTCGGGACGCCGAGGTGCTCGTGTACTGGGGTGACATGGACGCTGATGGGCTGGAGATCCTCAACGAGTTTCGAGCCGCAGGGCTGCCGGCAGTCCCGCTGCTCATGGACTTCGAGACCTACCTGCGGTGGGAGAGGTACGGGGTGAACGTCGACGCCAAGGGCAAGGACCTAACGAACCGCCCGCCCCGCCCGGTCGAGCAGCTGCCGGCAGAGCAGCGCGAGCTGTACTTCAAACTCATCGACGAGAGATGGACACGTGTGCGGCGCGTTGAGCAGGAGCGCATCCCGCTGGACGTGGCCCGCGCTGCCCTGATCGCTGTCGTCACCGAGCGTCGCCAGGTCAGCGTCGATGCGTAGTCGGCGGCGGCTCAGGTGAGGTCGACGGTTCGCGGCGAGTACGGCCCTGACTACCTCGCCGATACAACTGGACGACTCTCGAGCGGTAGCTCAGTCGTCGTCACGGTCTCGCCTGGTCGTCCGCCTCGGCGTCACGATCCTGCACGGGAGCGGGACGCCGCTGCGCTACTCTCGGCGACGGCTGTTCACTATCGCCCCTGACCAGGCCGTGTGTCCTCCATCGGGTGTCGTAGCCCAAGAGAGCTGAGGGATCGCCGATGGCTCGATTCGGAGCGGAGCCGGGTGAGCGCGGGTCCTCGGAGATACGGACGACCAGCGATGGGATCACGCAGGTGTGCTTCGTCCCACTTTCCACTCCGGAATCTGGCTCCCCGGCGGCGTCCCGACTTGCGGACGGCGTCAAGCTCCTGGAGATAAGTCCTTCCAGTGGGCGTCTAGCAATCTATCCGACGGACACCCGGCATTGGAGCGACGACTTTCTCGGCCCGAAGTACTCGACGATCGAGAAGATCACCCTCCCCGTCGACCTCGATTACGAGTACTGGGATGTGCATGACGTCCTAGAGAATCTCCCCTCAGGATTCACCAAGGACCTGGAGTACGGACTTGGGTTGGCGCACGAGCACGACTGGCTCGTCCGCCTGATCGAGGAGCACACGGCGTGCATCGAGATGCGGTTCGTGGATGGCGGTCAGACCCCGGCCGTCGATGGTGAGACGTTCACGCTTGGGCTCGCGTGGTTTGGCGCGCTCGTGGCGGAACTCCGCAGGATCAAGTCGCGCGGCGACCACGCGTCGCTGCGTGTCCGCCGCGCCTACGGCCACAATCAGTTGGCTGAGTATCTGCGAGTGGAACCGGTCAGGTACGCATACGGGCGGCACGTGGACAGCAGGTTCATCGCTGGGGCCGCCCTTGACCGTGAGGAGGTGACCGAGGAGGTCGTGGCCTCTCTGGCGGAGGCGGTCTCGAGCCGTGTAACCGAAGCGGCTCGTGTCGCCCCGGCTCGCATGGTCGCCCTGCAGCGCGAAGTGGAACTAGCTAACCTTGACCACTTGATTGAGGCGTACCGGGTTGCCCTTGACGCGAGGCATCCCGAGCAATGGTGGCAGACGTTCTTCGAAGAGAACATCTTTGCACTCCAACTCCTGTTCGGCGGTCCGACGATATTTGTTGACGCGCAGGTCGCGATCGGGTCGGGCGACAACCGCCCCAAGGGCAAAAAGATTGCCGACTACCTCTTTCAGAACTCGATGACGAACAACGCGGCGTTGGTCGAGATCAAGAGGCCCAGCACGAAGTTGCTAAAGCGACGCCCGTACCGCGCGCGCGTATATGGGGTTCAGTCGGAGATAAGCGAAGCCCTAACGCAGGTGCTTGACCAGGCGCGAGAACTGACTCGGAACGAGCTCGCCACCAAGTCCCGGACGGGCCGAACTTCCTGGGTGACCAGCTCCCCTCGTTGTTTCGTCGTTGCAGGTCGAGCCAGCGAACTCGACACCCACGACAAGAAGAAATCGTTCGACCTATACAGGGAGCACCTTGCTGGGGTGCAACTTGTCACATACGACGAGATCCTCGAACAGTTGAAGAACCTCCGAGACTTCCTCGCGGCCGATCGTCGAGCCGGATCGCCCGCGATCTCGTAGGTCTCGCCCGGTAGGTCGCCCGGAGCTGGGCGTGGCTGCTCACGGCGCGAGCGAGCTCCTCTCTGCCGACGGCCTCGCCGTCACCCTCAAGGACGTCGCCCGTCGCGTGGCCGTCGGCGGCGGCGCCGAAGGTCGGGGGACTGCGCCGTCGTTACTTTGACCAAAGTCCCGATATGGGGTGGTGCCGGTCAAAGTAGGTCGTTTAGCGGCAGTCAGTGTTCCGTGCATCTCGACCGCAACCGCCGCCGGCTGTTGCGGTCGCTCCGCTCACCGCGCGCCGAATTGACTCTAAGGTAATTCGATCGTCGGGCACGAGGCGGGATGGCGGCCTTCGGTCAAACGGCGACCGGCGCGCTCTACGGGCGAGTTGGCGTGCACCCTCACCCTCGCCCCGCTGGGTGTTTTGGAGGCGTGTCGTGCCCAGATCGAGTCAGAACACGGGTGTCCGGTGCTCTCGTCATGCTACCGGCTGCGCATCAGGAGCTCTAGGGTGTTCTCATGCCGTCACCACTACCAGTCGATGTCGAGATCAGGCTCGAGCGATCCGCGCAACTGCTCAACGAACTTAGTCACATCTGTGTGGATTACTTGGCGAGTAACAAGTCGAAAACTGAGGTAACCCCTATTCCGGAGAAGTGTGCGTATCTCGTTCGCTCACACGTCGATCCGCCGCCTCCAATCACCAGTGCAATTTTTGGGGATCTTCTCAACAACTACAGGTCGATCCTCGACTACATCGCTCGCAATCTTGTCGTTACAGCTGGGCTAATACCCATTGATGGCGGTCCGGGGTCCACGATGTTTCCAATCAGGGAGGCGCGACCAAAGAGCGGCACGGTGGACGTTGCGCCAGGATTGACTTCGCAAGTTCGCCGAGTGATCGACGGTCTCCAACCGTACGCGACCTCGCAGGCAGCATCACCCGACGGGCGCAAGCACCCGCTACTTGACTTGTTAGAACTGAATAACCGTGACAAGCACCGGCTCCTCAACGTTGCCACCCTAAGCAAGAGTGGCAACGTCGTGTTCGTTCATCGTGGCGACGTCGAGGGTCTCGTCATCACACCGGACATGCGCCGGTACAAACTCAAGGTTGCGCCTGGTGAGGACCAGGTCATTGAGGTGCACCCGGACGACTTGTTCCAGGAGGCACGGGCGCGGGGCATGTGGTCGTCGACCGTCGTGCTTGCGGAGTCTGGCGGAGCCTGGAGCGGTCAACTTGAGGGGATCGGGCGCCGAATCGGTCTGCACATCGTCAATGAGGTTATCCCGCCGCTTATCCCATTCATGAGCAGGATCTAGCGTCGGCGGCATCCGTACACCGGCCAACCTGTCGCCCGCGACCTTCCTCGCGACGATGGTCAACCACGTGCTCGAGGCGACACCCGTGAGCATGCACCGGTCGGCTCGACTCCAGTCCGAGGCGTGACGACCCGAGTGCCTGACCATGTCCGGGTCAGTTCGATACGAAACGACGACGTCGCCCGCCCGAGTGGCCATGCCTCACGCCGAAGACGAGGGCTTCGGGGTCGGCGCACGACCTAGCAACTGCTGGTACGACTCCGCGGTCTTAAGAGCCTCCGCCATGCGCTCCACGAGCTTGGGCCGGTAGACGAACTGCTTGAAGGCTGGCGAGTACAGGCAGAAGCCGTCCGACTTGGGTAGCTGAGCCTTGTCGCCCGACTTCGCCGGCCCGATCTGCCAAGCCTTCCGGATCACGGTGAAGTCGTGCATTCTAAACTCGAAGGGGATGCGCTGCTCTACAGCTGCGGCAGCTTCCTTCGGCAGCATCTCCTCCCCGTGGATCGCCTCGCGATACTTCTCCGCGACGATCACGCTGCCCTGTTGCCCGAGGAGTGCTTGCAGCTCTTCTGCTGTCAGTTCGTCCTGACGAACGAAGTTCAGCGCCAGGTCTGCTTCGGTCTTGGGGCCCTTCATCGGCAGGAGCAAGAGGCGGTACGCGAAGCGTTCGTCACTTCGAACCTCATCGCCAAGTCCCGCTTGAAACTCGGTGATGTAGCTAGTGACGGCAGAGGGCAGACCTCGCCTGAGATCGCGCTGCTCCTCGTATCGAGATGGGCTGAGGGACTGGACGAACACCGGGAACTTGAGCTCGCTACCGAGCGTCTCGCGGTTGCCGAACCTGCGCACCAGCTCGGCCTCGAAGTTGATGATGCAAGCGTGCGCCTCAGCAGCGGTCGCGACCAAAACTGAGTCCTGGAAGCGGTGCTCGACGTGGTTGCGTAGGCCGATGAAGAACTCGACGTTCGCTCTGATCGGGCTGGCGTCTTTGAATTCGTGCCTGACGCATTGAGCCAGGTCCCAGGTCTTCTTCGAACCGTCGGGGTTGCGCTTGAACAGCCGACGTCCACCTGACTCGCGGTAGAAAATCTCGGCGTTGCGGCGCATTCGGTCGGCGTGGAGGAGGTTCTGCCAAGCAAGGTGGATGTGAACAATGAAGTCGCCAAAGCTCCGACGATCGCCGGGGCGGTTGTAGAAGTCGATGGCGACGAGAGCTTGTCGTCTCGCCTCGTCGAGCGTGTGTCTCCATGCAGGTGGGCGCGCCATATGCCCAGACTGCCGACTCGGCCGCGCGAAGTGCGCTGTTTCCAGCACGACACGCCCAGTAGATCGCGAAAGAGTCACCTGCTGCCGCAGTCGTACTCCGGCCCGCGGGCCTCGCAGGCGTGCTCCGGCACTCCTGTCGATCCAGCAACGGCCTGGGACGCTGACCGTTTGCGGGAGGCGCGCCAGTGCGGTTGTCTCCGACCGCGGTGCTACACGCTCGCGCTGATCGGGCTCGGGGAACCTGTAAGGCGCACTGGAGTGGTTGGCGTGTTCGGGCCGGATATTGTGCGTGGCATGGCCGACATGCTTCCTCTCACGAAGCCATCGTCCCCAACAGCCCCCGGACGTCCACCTCGATGCAGTCATTAGTGATCTGAACTTCGCCCACCGGGGATACGTCTACCAGGACCTGTTGGCCGCGGTGGCGGCCGTCGATGTCATCCTCGGACGCGTCGAGCGTCTCTGGTGCGACACGCGCTTGTGCGGTGGCGGTCGACTTACCTTTCGCAACTCCCGCGAAACGCCCGAGATCGCGCAAAGTGCAGCGGCGTGTCCGCGCAGTCTGCGCTGCACGTCGACATTCCGCTTGTCGTGTTGTCGACGTGCAGCCTAGTTTTCGCGATCGTACGGATACGTTTCGTAAGTAGCGCTGGGCAGGTGGGTGCCACCGCCACGACATCGTGCGAGTAGTTGGGGTCCGCCAGGCCCTAGCAGGGGGACAACGAGGAGGCGGCTTGGCGACATCGGCTCAGGTCCGGAAGAAGCTCGCGGACGTCGCTCAGCGGCGCGCGAAAGTCGACACCGCTCCTGTGTCGAGTTGTTGTCGAGATGCACGACACCTTGACTCCCTGGGGTCGGTAGTCTGACTAGTTGCTGCGCGGCACGCCCGGCCTGGTCGTATGCGAGCTGCGCGGCTGCGGCGGATGCCGGATCACGGAAACGCGCGTTGCGCGGACCGGGCGCGCGAACCCGTCAGTCGATCGGTGCGCTCGTCGTCGCCGCTGGTAGGACCAGGCCGCCGCTTCAACCGATAGGAGCTCAGTGAGAGACGGCGCGGCAGCGGAGCTCCACGCGCTTGTCGCCGCCGTGCCCTGCCGTCCCGTCCTGGTCGGTATCGACGGTCAGGGCGGGGCCGGCAAGTCCACGTTCGCCCGAGCTGGCGTCCCTCTGCTCGCCGGTGCAGTCGTCGTCGAGGGTGATGACTTCTACCGCGACATGGACAGCTGCACGCGTGCCGCGCTGTCTCCCGCTGCCGGTGTGCAGCGGTACTTCGACTGGCAGCGGCTGCGGAGCGAGGTTCTCGAGCCTGTACGCCGAGGCGACCCGACGCTGCGCTACCAGAGATACGACTGGGTACTCGAGGAGATGGGCGGGTGGGTCGAGATGCCCATGCCTGATGTCGTCCTCGTCGAGGGCGTGTACACCCTGCGGCCTCAACTTCTCGACCTCGTCGACATCGCGGTGTGGGTGGACGCATCTGCAGAGACCCGCCTGCAGCGCCAGGTCGAACGCGGCGAGAACGCCGATGAGTGGATTGCTCGGTGGGTCGCTGCGGAGGACCACTATGTGGCTACCTACGACCCCCGTTCTGCGGCGGCCATGCGCGTCCTGGGCGCCTGACCACAGCCACCGCCGTACGGCGGCCGCTGCGGGAAGGGCGCGGTGAGGATCTCCCTGAGCCCCATCACCACCAGGCTGCCCATGACGGCGCGGATGAACCGACGTAGTTTGCCCGCACACCCCTCCGGACGGCTGGACGGTCAAAGTACGACGCCTGACGCCGGTCGATCTGTCCTGCATCTCGACACGTGTTGTCGAGATGCAGGATAGTTTGAAAACACGGCCGGGATACTTTAAGTACGGCCAGTCCGACAGCTGCGGGCTCGCCGCTTATCCGCGCCAGGATCGTGCCGAGGGGCAGTCGTGGCCCGTACCCGGGACCATTAACCACCCACATCTCGACGTCGTCGCCGTCGTCCTCGTGTTGCTCGTCCTCCCACGGCTCCTGTCGTGGCTGGCTTGTCGGTGCTCGGACCTAGTGTGCGGAGCATGACGCGGTACATCGACGAGGATCTGCACGGTGCGGAGTTCCGCGAGTGCGATCTGACCGGGGCACGCCTGATCGGCGTCGTCATGCAGGATGCCGTGATCGACGGGCTCATCACCAACCTCGTGGTGAACGGTGTCGAGGTCACCGAGTACGTCGAGGCAGAGCTCGACCGGCGTCATCCGGTGCGGGTGCTGATCCGCTCCGAGGACCCTGCCGATCTGCGCGAGGCATCGCGTCAGCTCCATGCCGGCTGGGCCGCCACGATCGAGCGACTCCGCCGTACGCCCGGCATCGAGCGCCGCAGCGTGAACGACGAGTGGTCGGCGGTGCAGACGATGCGCCACCTGGTCTTCGTCCACGACTCGTGGTTCCGCCGCTGCTGCCTGGGCTCGACGGAGCTGTTCACGCCGATGGGCATCGGGCCGACCGTCGAGCCCTACCGTGGAGCGCACGGGCTTGACCTCTCGCTCGATCCGGCCCTCGACGAGATCGTGAGCGTGCGTGACGCACAGGCAGCCGAGCTCGAGGCCTGGCTCGACGAGGTCACCGCTGATCAGCTCGCAGCGCGAGCTCCGGTGCCCGACGGCGATGTCTGGCCGCCGTATGCCCGGGGCCGCTTGGTGCGGCAGTGCCTCGGCACGGTGCTCAACGAGACGTTCGAGCACTACCGCTTCTGCGTCCGTGACCTCGACCTGATTGAGGCACAGGACGCTCAGTAGGGCGGGCTACCGACTGAGCATCTTGCGGATGCGGGCATCGCTGACCGTCTGCGCGGTGGCGAGTTGTTGGGCCCAGAGCCGGCCGCGGTACCTCTCGAGTATCCGGAGCCTTCGCTAGAAATTTGCAACCGATCCGCGAGGGCATGGCGACGAATGGGTTTCAAGCCTTAGCAGCCGCAGGAGGACGCTTGGACGGTCCTGCCATCCGCTCGGCGACGTACTTTCAGGCCGCGGAGGTCTCAGCGGTGCGTGGGGCATGTCCTTTGATCGACCGCACGGCGTGGTGTTGGTGCGGCGCACCACCCTGGGCTCTCGGTCGGGCAACTCGATCGCGACCGTCGCCTCGACGGCGTGGACGGTGACTGTGGTGCCGGCATGGACTCGACCGAGGGGGATCTTCTGTCCCGCGACGACGATCACGCCGGTGGCCGAGGCGCGCCGTTGCACGGTGACCGGCTCCAGTGCGGGACGCGGGCGTTCCCCGGCGGGGACGGCTTGCTGCAGCTTGTACTGATCGCCAGGGGCGAGGGTGTTGGGCCTGGTGCGCAGGACGACGCCTGTCCAGCTGGTCCTCGTCCGGCGCCGAAGCGCACCGGCCACGCGCACGTGGTGCGCGAGGCCGGCAGCGCGCTCGGTCCCCGGCCCCGGCCACATCCGGGTGCGGCCGACGTTGCGCTCTGCTAGACCTGGGCGGACGGCCGACCCCGCGTGAGGGGCACGCGAGAGCGGCCGCAGGGGGCACCGATGTCACGTGTGCTGTGGACCGTCTGGCTCGCCGGGGTCACCGACTCCGACAACTACTACAAGTCGACGACGGTGCGCTTCCTGCCTACCGACGTGGTCGCGACCATCGCGGTGTCCGCGTTCCGGGCCGAGCTTCCCGCCCGGGACAACCTCATCCGGCCCGAGGTGGACGCTTGGATCACTGAGGCAATCCCCGCCGACCAGTGGGGCTCTCACCGATACGGGTCCTCGAACTCCCGCTGGGCGGACGGCATCAGCGAGCTGACGTTCAACATCCGCGTGTCACGGGCGGCCACCGCCGCCACGGGGATCGTGCACGACCGCCGCGACTCGATCTCCAGCACACGCGCCGCACAGGTGCTCGAACGGGCGCTGGTGGACCGGGACACCGGCGCCATCCACCGCCTGCACACCGACATCACCCTGGAGGGCGCGACCCCCGTCGACGTCGAGGCGCTCGAGGCGGTCCTGGTACGCGGAACCCGTCTCAGCGTGGTGGGCGCGGAGCCCCTCTCCGACGAGGCGGGCGTGCTCGCACCGCGCTACGACCCCGACCGAGATCGCGTCGTGTTCGAGCCGCCGCCTGCCCGCGGCGCCTGACCCGGCTGAACGTAAGGGCCAACGGCTACCGCGCCTGGTGCCTGTGACAGGGTGGCGGGTCCTCCGTACTTTGACCGACGGCGGCGCCGAGTGCCCTGTCGGTCAAAGCAGCCCGCACGGGGTCGGTCGATCTGCGTCGCATCTCGACAGTTATCGTGTCGAGTGGAAGATACTTTAAAGAATCGGGCGTCGATACTCTAAGTACGTGATGAGTCGGGACGCGGTGTGGTCGACGAGGCAAGAGTTCGTTCGACTGGATCGGGTCGACGGTCGGTCTGACTACCCATGGCCAGCGGCGACCTGAGGGCCGCCGACCGCCAGGGGCACGGTTTGGTGCCCGATCGGGCAAATCCGAGTCCGCTCCTTTGCTCGCGCGGAGTGCGGGGCAGAGGATCTTGTGCAGACCCCGCTCCTCGACTGCCCGCACACCGCGGGGCAAGAGCGGGGTGGTCGAGGTGTTCCCTTTGGTGCCAAACCAGTACTCCCTGCGGTTCGCCCACCGTCAGCTGACCGCCGAAGCGGCGCTCGCTTCGCCGCCAGACGTGCTTACCGGGGTCACCAGCGACGCCGTCATCGCGCTCGCGGCGTGCTCGGTCCTCACTGTGGCAGACCTCGCCCGATCCCTCCTGTTCGCACACGCGGTGCAGATCTGCCGAGCCGCCGCGGAGCACGACACCGCCCTTCCTCGGGACATCCTCCGCAAAGCGCACGACGTCCCGGTGCACGAGCTACCCGGGCAGCCTCTCGACGTACTCGCGAGCTCCGCCACCCGCACTGAGCTGGCGGCGCTGGGCCGGGCCCTTGGGACGCTGACGGTCCACGACCTCGCTGCGTGGGCGCCCTACCACGCGAGCCGCCTTCTCCTCGCGTCGGTCAATGGCGCCGCCCCGACCGACGCGATTGATGAGGCGCCGCAAGACCTACTGCCCACCAACGGCGCCTACCCGACCGAGCGCGTCCAGTACGAGGTTCTGACGTTCACCGAGGAGCTCACCGGCAGTGCTGTTGCGACGGGGACGGACGTTGGAGCGACTGGTCCACGGGACGTGACGACGCTCGTAGGGGAGGGCTTCCAGCGCCCGGGCGTCGGTGCGATCCTCACGTACACGCAGTCGTGGTTCGCGAAAGGGCTCGCGCTGGGGAGCCTCATCCACAGCGTGGCGCTCGGCCCCGGCGAGAGCACCCGGATCGCCATGGTCGACTGGTCGCGGCGGACGGGCACGTCTGCGAGCGAAGAGATCGTCGAAGGGGAACGACTCGAGTCCGACCTCGTGCGCAACCGCGCCATAACGGAGATCACCAACGCCGTGGCAAAGGAGACCCAGACGGGTCAATCGACAGCGATGAACTTCGCACATGCCACCCAGTACGGCGAGGCGACCGGCAACGCCGGCATCGACGTGCCGAACCTCCTGGCCCCGTCGCCCAGCGTCTCGACCCGCGGCACGTCCTTCGGTCAGTCGAACTCGACAAGCTTCGGGACGGCGTGGTCGACCTCAAGCGGGGACCGGTCCATCAACGCCGACGCCAGTCAGCAGATCGCAGACAGCACACACCAGGCATCGCACCTTGAGCGCAGCCGGCGCGCTTCGATCGTCCGGGAAGTTTCACAGTCGGAGAGCGAAAAGATCTCGACCCGTACTCTGACCAACTACAACCACATGCACGCCCTCACGGTCCAATACTACGAGGTCGTACAGTTGTACCGCTCAGTGCTCGAACTCACCCGGGCAGTGCGTTGCCTGTACTTGCCGCTCGCGCTCGTGACGTTCACGCCGCACGTGCTCGAGCGATACCGAGCCGTGATCGCCGCGGCCGGTCTCGTCCCGCGGGTCCGCGCGCTTGCCGTCGCCCCGCCGGGTCGCATCGGCATGTGGTCCACCACCCGCTCCGGGCGGTGGAACGCCGAGCGCCTCGCATGGGCGGCCAAGACGCTCGGCACCTCGATCGGCGACGCCGACGACGATGTCCTCAACCTTCCAACGGATCTTCCGTTCTCCGACGTGGTGCTCGACGGACCGTTCACAGCCCTTGCCGTTGAGATGTCCGACGGTGAGGTGGTCCGCCTCCCGCTCGAGCTGGACGAAAGCAACTCGCCTAACCAGGGTGCCCGCCACGTCGCGGAGGGGGCCCGCTCCGCGAGCGAGCGATTGTTCGGTGAGCGACTCACCGAGGTGCGCAAGGTGTCCGCAATCAGGGCCGATGACGCGGCGGGCTTCGCCGGCATCATCCGGGTCAAGACGTATGCGCTCTCGGCACTTCCGAGCATCGACGGCCCGTTCTGGCCGGTCGAGTTCCCGGTGCAGGTCGTGCCAGGGCACGCTCCCGTCCCGTTGTTCTCACTGGCGCCGACGATGGCGACACCTCAGCTCCAGCGGCACGTGGAGGACAACCGGCTCCACTACAGCCAGGCGATCTGGCGCTCGCTCAGCCCTGCGGAGATCGGGGCGCTCCTCGCGGACGCCGTTGTCGACCTCGGGAACGGCCCGGCCTCGCTCACGCGCCTGGTAGACCCGGTCCCGGTGACGCTTGCGGCAAATTACTTGGTGTTTCGGCTCTCTGGGGAGTCGAGTGCCGCGACGAAGGCCTGGTTCGACGACCGCGGGATCGTCTTGGGCCCAACCCGCGAGGATCTCGTTCCGGTACCGAGCGGCGGGGTCTTCGCCGAGGCGGTGCTCGGCCGGTTCAACTCCGCGGAGAAGCTTGACCTGACGCGGTTCTGGAACTGGCATGACTCGCCGATCCCCATCACGGCGCCCGAGATCGCGCCGGTTGCGACCGGTTCGCGTGGGGAGCCGGACCAGACGGTGCCCGGGCAACTCGGCCAGCCCGTCCTCAACATCGTCAACGCTCCCGCGGCCCCCGACCCGCAGGGCATGACCGCGGTGCTCTCGGCGATCCAGAACGGGTCGATGTTCCGCGATATGAGCGGGCTTGCGGGGACGATCGGGCTCGTCCGCGCCGGCCTCGAGGCGGCGCAGCAAGGTGCGACCGCGGCGGGAGCCCAGGCAGGTGAGAACGCAGCGGTCGCCGCCGAGCTAGGTGCGAAGGTCGCCGAACTAGCCGCGAAGGTTGTCGCGGCGTACTTCACCGGTGGTGCGTCGCTCGCCGGCGAGGCGGCCAACCTGGGTGGACTCTCCGGGCAGGGAGCGAAACTCAATCACGCCCGTGACATCGACCGCCGTGACGCAGAGGCGGGTGCCAGCGGTGCTGCGAGGGCGGGTGGCGAAGAATCTGACGCTGGCGGGAGAGGCTCAGGGGAACCGGGAACCAGCGGGTCCGGCGCAGTTGGATCACGCGGTAGCGGGGCGCCCGGCGTCGGCGACAGACCGTCCGCTGGCTCGATGAACCAGGAGAAGCAGACGTTCGAGGCGATCGGCGGTGGTGGCGGTGTCGGGGGCCTCCTTGGCACCATGCTGTCCACGGCGCTCGGGCAGACCGGTAGCGCAACTGGGTCCGGTGGCAGCACGGATCGACCGCCGGAACGTCCCTCGCTGCGGGATCGAGGTTTCGACTTGGGCCGCGACGCCGTCCTGATGGAGTCGTACCAGCGGTTCCAGGGCGAGGAATGGATGCCGAACGACAAGCCAGCCCAGGATTTCTACTGGTCCAAGAACGCCCAACTCCGCGGCGCGGTGAAGATGCCTGTACCGGCGCCGACGACGGCGGCGCGATGGAACGCGCTGGGCTCCACGCCGAAGATGGTGCTCGGAAGCTTGGGCGGGTTCAATGCGAACACGCTCAATCCGAACGCGGCCGGACTTGCGAAGGTCAAGGCCGCGTACGCGAAGTGGCCCGGCGGCCACGTCGCGGTCTACCAGGGTGGCGGTTCCGTGGACACGAACAGCTGCAACCTCTACGTAGGTGAAGCTTTGTTCCGTGACGGGATCCTGTCGCTGCGGTCGGACCGGAAGTACTGGTCGGCTAACGAGATCTGGAAGGGGTTGCACCCCCGGCTGCGTCGGATCGACAACGTGGACGCGGCCCGCGGTGATATCGCCGCATGGGGCAAGCACGTCGAGATCGTGACCGAAGTTAACCCTTCAACGAACCTCTTCTGCACGATCGGCGGTTACCGCCGTAACCCGCCCATGGGGACGGTGATGTGCGGCGACATTGATCCGGTCCGCCACATTCTCACGGCCGCTGAACTGCGAATCTACCGCGTGCGATGAGCGTCGGGAGGGTGTCGGAAGGTGTGTGCAGGCTGGCCGATCTTGGTGGTGACGGGGTCGATGTCGCCGCACATTGACCCGGCTCGCCGGACCGGCCCAGCCGGTCAGCGTACGACGCTCAGCTGTGACCAACCTCTGCTCCAAGAGCGGGAAGGCGGGGGTCTACGAGCTCTACGACGCCGTCACCCAGGTCGTCCGCTACGTCGGGGAGACGAACGACTTCGCGCGCCGCGAGCGGGAGCACCAGGCGGACCCGAGGTACAGGGGCCTCGTGTTCCGAGAGGTCCACCAGGCGGACAACCGCAACGTCCGACGGGGACTCGAGCAGGACCATTTCAACGCGAAGTGGGGGGACGTGGACATCCGGACAGCGCAGGCCAAGGGCAGTCTCAACGGTCAGCGCCCGATGGCGCGGCTCAATCCCGCTCGGCCGCTGCGCGAGAAGCTCGTGGACCTGTGGAAGGCGACGTGCTGAGCGCGGCCTGGTTGCTGGCACGATGGGCCGCGTGAGCGCAGCGGCATACCGGGTCGGGGACTGGTTCGCGATCCCTCTCGCCAACGGCACGTTCGCCCCGGGGCGGGTCGTGTTCCACACGCCGCCGCAGGGGGTGCTCGGCTACGTCTTCGCCCCGCGACCGACGCTGCCCACGCGCGCCGAGCTGGCGGATCTCGAACCGGGGGACGCGCTGCTGGCACAGAGGTTCTCGGGGCTGCACATCGGTGACCCGTGGCCGCTGCTCGGCGGCGCGGGCGACGTCGACCGCAGCAGGTGGAAGACCCCGGAGTTCGAGACGGACCTGCGTGACGTCTACCCCGAAGGACGTGAGGTGCGGGTGGACCTGGTCGACGACCAGCTGCGCCGGGTGCACTTCTTCCACGCACCCCTCAGCGAGCTCGGCCGACGCCAGTACGGTGGCGTGATGGGCGCTGTGGCGCTCGAGCGGTGGCTCCTGCACCAGGTGCGGGCGAACGCGCTCGTCCCGTTGCGCACACAACCGTGGTGGGACAACCCGACGCCCGTGCCGCCGGGCGCGGCACCGCCCCCGGCGCCCGAGCCTCCGTCCGACCGTGTCGTCGTCGTCGTACCGGGGCGTGGGCGCTCGGTGGGCGACATCGTCGAGATGACGTTGATGCTCGGGCTCGCGCCCGACGTCGGCGAGGTGGACGGCGCGATGCGGTCACGGGACGAGACCGAGATCAGCG
Source organism: Cellulomonas xiejunii (assembly GCF_024508315.1). Lineage (NCBI taxonomy): Bacteria > Bacillati > Actinomycetota > Actinomycetes > Micrococcales > Cellulomonadaceae > Cellulomonas > Cellulomonas xiejunii. The sequence continues at coordinate 4,114,223 of NZ_CP101987.1, read as the reverse complement.
TCTACGGTCCCGACGGCCGACGGCTGGCTGACCGGGTCCTCGAGCTCGTGGGCCCGCTTCGCACACCCGGGCTGCACCTGCTGGTCCGCGCCGGTGACCAGGAGTGGACCCTCAGACCGCACGAGTGAGCACGCGCCGAGGACCGCCAGGTCAGGACGATTCCCACGGCCCTCCGGGTAGACGTCGTTGGTGGCGCACGTCGCGAGGGCGAGGAAGAGCAGCTCTCCGCCGCGGACGGCCGAGCCCGGCGCGCCGCCGCGCGCGGGCAGGTCGAGCGCCAGCCCTGCCCACCGGCCGTCCCCGGGCAGGGCTTCATCGTCGGTAGCACGGCCGTCCGGGTCTGCAACGGCCGGGTGGTGATCGTCAAGCTGATCGATCGTCCCGCTGATTCGGAGCGATGCTCGGCAGGACGTGACGAACCTGCTCCTGTCACAGCTGCCGTTCGTGTGCGAGGGCCTCCAGATGCCCGAGGCGGACGGTCCCCGTCAGGGTTGACCCCGATCGGTGCGTCAGCGGTGCAGACATCGGTCACCACGCCTCGCCCCGAGTGTCCGTTCGCGGCCCATCCGTACTGTGACCGACGGCGGCGCCGCGCGACCTGTCGTTCAAAGTAGCCCGCGCGGGATCGGGCAATCTGTGCCGCATCTCGACATTTGTTGTTGTCGAGATGCAAGATTGTCTGACTAAGGGGTCTCGATAGTCTGAGTACCCCCCGGAACGCGTGACCCGCGCGGGGGACGTCGACTCGTGGGCCGTCGAGACGTAGGACACGCCGACTTCCGGAAGTCAGCCGTCCGGCGGGCGCGACCGTCACGCGTGCGCGGCGTGGTCTGCGAGCACGGCCTCGAGGACGCGCCGCGCACCGGCGCGTGCGCCGGGGTCGTCATGCTGCCGGTCCATCGTGATGAGGGCCTTCCACAGCGCCCACCCCCGCGCTCGTGCCCACATGGTGGGGTCCGCGCCGACCGCTGCTCGGAACGCTTCTCGTGAGCGGCCGTCGAGGACGGTCCAGGCGATCACCAGGTCGCAGGAGGGGCCCCCCCAGCCGCAGGTGCCGAAGTCGATGACCGCGCTCAGGACGCCGCCGCGCACGAGGAGGTTCCCGGGCGCCACGTCACCGTGGAGCCAGACGTCTGGCCCGTCCCACGCCGACGTCACGGCGGCCTCCCACACGTCCGTCGCGGCCCGGACGTCGACCTCGCCGGCGAGCGCATCGAGCGCGTGGCGCGTCTGGTCGTCGTAATGGCCGACCGGGCCGCCGCGCCACCAGTTGTGCTGACCCGGCGCCGGCCCCGGCCCGGGCGCGTGACGCAGCGCGTTCAGGAATCCCGCGAGGTCGACTGCGAGGCGGGTCAGGTCGGCGGGCGGGGCAGCGTCGACGGAGGCACCCGGTAGCCACCGGTACACGGACCAGGGCCACGGGTAGCCCTGGCCGGGCATCCCCGCGGCCACCGGTGCGGGGATCGGGAGCGGGAGGTGCGGCGCCAGGACGGGCAGCCAGCGCTGCTCCTTCGCCACGGCCTCGATGTACCATTCCGCGCTCGGTAGGCGTACGAGCAGCTCGTCCCCGAGGCGGAAGGTGCGGTTGTCCCAGCCGCTGCGCGCGGCGGGCGTCACCGGCAGCGTGGCCCACGCGGGGTGCTGCTCGGCGACCAGGCGGCGCACCAGGTCGACGGTGATCTCCGCAGCGTCGAGTTCGTCACCCGCCGCAGGGTAGGGCGCGCATGCTGGAGGTTCGGAGCCATTTCCGCCCGTTCTCGCCCGGACCTGTCGGCGCCGCGCAGCTGACGGCGAGTACGTTCCGCGGTCGTGATCCGATTGGCACGGGCGGGACTTCCCCTGGTCAGGTTGACTCCTGGCCTGTGAGGACGTGGTCCTCGTTGGAAGGACGGAGTCCTCCAACGCGAGCCGACGAACAAGGTCGACCCGAACGCGGTCATTGTCCTCGTCGATGGCGAACGCATCGGGTACCCGCCGTCGTTCATCGCACGAGATCTCGACCTACCCGCCGGGGCGTCGACGCCTTGTGCCGGTCCAGATGTTCGCGATCACCCAGGACGGCCGCACTCGTGCTGAAGCGTGGACGTGGTTGCAGGGCGGCGCCCCGGCATGGAGCGCCCCGGCCACACGTTCACGATCCGAGCGCAGAAGGCAGCTGCACGCCGCGCCTGAGGGGAAAGGCAAGCTGGTGAAGTGTCGTTCGCCCGGCTCCGATTCAGTAGTCGCCCCAAACGCGGACGCTTCAGGGTGATATCTGAACATTGGGGTCACACCGACGACCGTCCGCGAATACCGTCGCGATCATGACGACGCCCCCGGCGAACTGGTACCCCGACCCCCACGTCCCCGGCCAGGTGCGCTACTGGGACGGTGCGCACTGGACGGAGCACGTCGCCCAGGCTCAACCCCCCGCAGCTGTCTATCCGCAGGCCAACGAGCCCCAGCCGCCAGCGCCCCAGCAGACGCAGTCAGCCGGGGGTCGCAAGATCGGGCTGTTCAACGCGCGCGGCGCGGCCAAGGACCTTGCTGCCGAGAATGCGCAGTTGCGCGCCACCCTTGAGGCCGCTGGCGCCCTCGCCCTCGCCGAGATCCAGCAGCAGACCGCCGCCGCCCAGGCCCAACTGACGAGCCTGGGCGAGCAGATCAACCAGACCCAGCAGCAGCACGCCGCGCAGGTCGCTGCGGCGCGCGCCGAGTTCGGGGCTCTCCAGCAACAGGCCCTGGACGTGCGGCACGCCATCAACCTCCAGGAGTTCGGGCTGTACGACTTCGAGCACCCCGCAGAAGCATCCGCCACCCTGTCCGCCGAACTTGCCCGCGTACGCGCCCAGATCAAGGCCACCGTCTCTGACAAGCGGGCCGTCACCGCCACGTCGAACTTCACGTTCGACGGCTCCGCAGCCAAGGGGCGCAAGTTCGTCGAGTCGATGTCCAGGACGATGCTCTCGGCCTACAACGCTGAAGCCGAGAACGCCATCAAGGCCGTGAGGGCAGGCGGCCTCACCACCGCCCAGCAGCGCCTGACACGAGTGGTCGAGCGCGTCGCGAGTAATGGGTAGATGATCCGCCTTGCCATCACTCCCGAGTACCACGGGCTGCGGATCCGCGAGCTCGAGCTCGCCGCCAGGCACCTGGCCGCCGTCCAGGCCGCCAAGGAGGCCGAGCGCGAGGAGAAGGCCCGATTGCGGGAGGAGAAGCGCGTGGAGGATGAGCTGCGGCGTGCCCGTGAGAAGTTGGACAAGGAGCGGGAGCACTACGCGAACGCACTCGCCGCGCTGCAGGCCCGTGGGGACGAGGCGGGCGCCGCGGAGCTGCAGGCCAAGCTCGCCGAGATCGACAAGTCCATCGCCGACGTCGACTACCGGGCCGCGAATGTCCGCGCCGGCTACGTCTACGTCATCTCCAACGTCGGCGCGTTCGGTCCCGACGTCGTGAAGATCGGCATGACCCGCCGCCTGGAGCCGATGGACCGAGTGCGCGAGCTCGGGGACGCCTCGGTGCCGTTCACGTTCGACGTGCACGCCCTCTTCTTCTCCGAGGACGCGTTCGGCATCGAAACGATGCTGCACCGGCACTTCGCAGACCAGCGTGTCAACCGCATCAACACCCGCCGGGAATTCTTCTACGCCACCCCAGAACAGGTGCTCGAGGTGCTTCGCGAGCACAAGGTCGCCCTGGTCGAGTACACGACCGAGGCCGCCGCCGAGGAGTTCCGCGCCAGCCGCGAACTTGCCGCCGCGGGGGCGTGAGCGGCTGCTTCCATCATCCGCTCGAGATCACCGTAGGCGGCGGCGCGACACCGCATCGAGTCTCGAAGCGTCCCAGATCGCACGCCTCCGGCGTCACGTCGTGCGTCGGGTCAGTACGGGAGCTCGTCGCGTCCCGCTGCCTGCATCATCTGTTCGTACCAGCGCAGCAGTTGAGCCGACCGTGGCCCGTCCACGTGATTGGAGAGCGTGTCTCCTTGGACGAAAAGGCCAGGGAACCTGCGGCCGGGTTGTTGTGCCAGCTGCGCGTTGCCTTGCCAGACCAATCGCTCGAGCGGCTCGAGCGGCCCACCGGTGGGATCCGCCCCTGCCACCCACCAGTCCACCGACACCACCGGGGACTCGAGCCGGTCCATCCGGGAGAGCACGTACCTCTCGATCGTCCCGGGAAGTCGGACACCGTGATCCTCGACGTAGTGCGTCAAGCCCTCCGGCCAGACCAGGACGCCGTCGGTGAACTCGGACGCGCCGTTGTGCTTCCCGCAGAACCGGCACGGGGACATGCCCATGCAGCCGCGCAGGTATGTTCCGGACCTGAAGTAGGAGCTGACCGCGTAGCGGTCGTCTGCGTCCCAGCTCTCGTCGACGAGCTCACGAGGGTCGGGGTAGCCGGGGTGCTCGTCGTTGCGCCAGTAACCGATCAGCCGCAGGTGCACAGGTCCCTCCCTCGCCGCGCGCCGTCGCGACGCGTCCTGGCGCGAGAATGGCACGGCCGGCGCGGTACTGCGGGGAAACGGCATGGATAGTCTGACTAGACCGTCGTCCAAGTCGGTGGGTGCGACTACGCCTCGGGTCGACCTTCGGTCGCGGCGGCAACGCCGCACCCGACGAACAGCGCGTCCACATCGAGCGTGACGTCATCCGAGTGATGCCGATCAACGCCTCGCTCACGCTCCTCTCCGGGCTCGACCTGGACGAGCCCTTGCAGTCCGCGGGCAGGCGTGCGGCTCTCGACGAACTGGCCGGCGCGAAGGCCGTAGGTGACGAACTCGAAGGGGTCGTGCTGGCCCCGTCACGGCAGCACCGCGGCGGCAGTGGGTGCTGGACCTGGAGGGCCCTGACGATCTCGTCCGGTTGCACGGCGCCCTTGTCGCCGCGCGGTTGTCGACAGTGCCGTCATCCTCCCGGTGGTCCTTGCGATCATGTCTCATGCTGATGCTCCGTGGTCGCGCCACGAGATGGATCTCCGACGACTTCCCCGGCTTCGTCGAGATCGAGTTCGATGACAGCGACGGCGTGACCCACCGGTTCGAGGAGAAGGCGGCCGCCGTCGACTCGGGTTCAGCCCTGCGAGCCGGCAGCGGCTTCCCGGTCGACGTCGACATCGCGTGTCGTCCCCATGCCCGGGAACTCCGGGGAGACACGGTCGTCGACGTCGTCGACCTCGCACCCTGGGGCACCGGCGACACCGGCGCGACGTATTCCGTAGCGCGGGAGCTGCTGTCGTGGCGGAGTCCTGCGCTGTACTCGGACCTGTCGGTCAGGGCCCGGCAGGCGGTCGCACTGGCCACCTTCGCCCGCTGGCGCGCGGCCGTGGGTCTGCGCGCTGCGGAGCTCGTGACGCTCGAGGACCACCTCTGGCAGTGGATGACCGTCGACGGGCCGGACGCATTCAGGGGCTGGTACGAGTCGCACCATCTGACCGGTCTCGGCCCGGGCCGGCCGTTCCCGGACCCCGGCCGGGACCAGGTCGCCGCGCTCGGCCTCGATGAGCGCGACGTCCGGGACGCGGTGCGTGCGATCGTCGACATCACGTACGGGGGTCTCTTCGGGGGGATCGAGAGTTGGTGGTCCTTGGCCGAGCTGCAGACGGTCGGGGACTTCACGGCGCGGCACGGCGTCCCGCTCGCACCTGCGGCGAGCTTCCTCGACAGCCTGTGGATCGACGGCGACTGGGGTCGACCCGATGCTGACGTGGTCGCTCGATGGCGGGCAGCACGCCGCGAGAGTTCGAGTGGAAGGGGACTCGTGTGACCGTCGAGCACGACCTGCCATGGACGTCCACCGGCGACCGCTTCGGCGGTGCCTCCAGGTCGCTCTGGGTGTCGCAGGGTGGGGTCGACGAGCCGGGTGCGGTCGGCGCACTCGACGAGGAGGCGGTGGCTACGGCCCACCGGTCGCGCGAGTTGCACCGAAGCCTGGCGCACCCCGCCGCAGACCTTGTACTAGCCGGACGCCGCGGTGCTGGACCCGGCCATCGGACCAGGCCCGCCAGATCGTCGAGGGCGTTGGCCCCGCGTCGGGTGCGTACGTCGTCGGCCAAGAACCCCGGTTCCTACTTTGACTGAGCCCACCCGCGTGGGTGCGCTCGGTCAAAGTACGCCGCTGCGGGGCGGTCAATCTGTCGTGCATCTCGACAACCGACATGTCGTCTCGAGATGCAAGATAGGTTGAAAATCGGGGCTGGATGCTTTACGTACGGCAGGGCAGCAGGCGGATGCGCCGCGCGGTCGGCAGGCTCGGGCGCACTCCCGACGCCCCGTCCTGTCGGCCGACTCGCTGAGGTCCCGGTGGGCGCTGGCGAAACCGCGACGGCGCTCGTACACGTGACCTTGGCACTGGCGCAGCGCTGTCTCCGCGCCCGGGTCATAGGTCCGACCATCCTTCGTGACGACCTCGGCCTCTCCCCGCGTCCACAGGTAGCAGTCGGTCAGGACGTTGACCACGGTCGCTGACTGCCAGCCGCGGAGCAGCGGCACCAGCTCAGCCAGCAAGCGGGCGCCGGCCACCATCGCCGGGTACGGAGTACCGCTGTGGTTGTGGCCGAGCGCGTCCATGATCCGGTTGTACGCGTCATCTGCGTCGGACTTGCTCCGCACTCCCGCGATGCACGCGAAAGCAGCGGGGACACTCGACGCCCGGTAGTCCCACAGGCGGTCCTGCGGCTGCACATCCCAGAGTGCCCAGTCGATCGCTTCGGCTTCCGCCAAGATCGCCGGCACTGTCCGCACGATCCGAGCCTATGCCTCCGCCGCTGCCACCAAGGTGAACGGTCGGGTCCGATCGGCGCGGGCGGCGCTCTGACGTTCAAGGTTGCCCGCCCCGACCAGGGCACTGCCTCGTCCCGAGGTCCGGTGACCGGCGGTACGCGGCGTGTCCCGGTCACGGGCCGGATCGGCTCCTGGCGACGGTCGACGGGGCCACCATCACGACCGTCGGCGTGGTCGTCATCCCTGATGAATCGTCAGCCTCCAGCCGGCGACCAGCCAGTTCCCTCCACAGGTAGCCACGACCTACCAGGCGGGCGCCCGCCGCCGCCCTCGGGTCGGACGTCGTCGGCGGGCCTGAGCCCCGTGACCAGACCGCTCGGGCGGCCCATCTGGAGTGCCGCCTGGAAGCCGCCGAGGTCGAACAGCAGGTCGACCGCGGCGCAGGCGAGCCGCTCGGCGGTGCCGCCGCCGCCCACGGCCCGCTCCTCGTCCCGCAACCCGCGGGCGCGCGCGGCGACCACGAGGGCGAGGACGGCGGGCCCTGCCAGCAGACCGGCACCCCGGCTACGCGGTGCCAGCGCGATGCCGGCGAGGGCGGCCGTCGACGCGACCGTGAAGGCGTTCAGCACCGGTCGACGGTGATGCGGGTGGACGCTGCACACCCACTGCTCCGAGCGGCCGTAGCCGTGGAGCCGCCTGGCTGCCGTGGCGAGGGACTCCGTGATGGCGTGGTCGTGGAGGACGACCGCGTCGGGGTCGCACACGATCGTGTAGCCGGCGTCGGTGATCTTGATGCCGAGGTCGCAGTCCTCGCCACCGACGATGTCCAGGCTCTCCGACGGGAAGCCGCCCACCTCCTCGAAGACCTCCCTGCGCACGACGAGGTTGGTCGTGGTCGCCCACGTCACCTTCGCGGCCCTGCCCGGACGCTCCAGGTCGTCGTTGATCAACCTCGACCACCGCATGATCCGGCCGCCTCGCGTCCGACCGTGATCCACGAAGGTGGGGCCCGAGACGCCCCCGACCGTGCTGTCCGCGTCGCGCAGCGTCGTGACGTGACGCTTGAGGACGTCGGGCGACACCCGGCAGTCGGAGTCCGTGAACAGGATCAGGTCGTACCTGGCCTGATCGACCCCCAGATTGCGCTTGGCGCCGACGTGGCGGGGACCGGGCACGTAGCGGGCACCCAGCTCACGGCAGCTCACGCGGTGGGCCTCGGCGTCGTCGGGCTCCGAGTCGTCGACGACGACGACCTCCGCGGGCTCCGGACTGTGCTCCATGGCGGTGCGCAGTGACGCGAGCTGTGCCCGCATCAGCGGCACCCGGCCCTTCACCGGAACGACGACGGATATCCCTCGCTGTGACGCCACGCTGGACACACCCTCCTGGGCCGATGAGACGTACTGGCAGGAGGGCGTCACGATACTTCACGGGTCGGTGCTGCTGCGCCGTCGGTGACGAGCCGATCGGCTCCGCGGGCCACCGGTCAGGAACGACCTTTCCGTGATCAACATCGCTTGTGGCGCCCCGCACGTCTCTAGGGCTAGTATGACCCAGGTTGTCCGAAGCGTGACACGCTGAGCTTGCCGACCGCGCTCCGCTGTCGGTGTTTTGCAGGGGTGATCGATCACGTTTGAGTGGACATTTCGTCCTGTGTACCATGCCCGTCGATCGAATGTGTGCCAAATTGTGAAGACGAACTTCGACGAGCCATTGATCACCGGTGACGACATCACGGCGATCATCGCCGAGTGCATGGCGTTCCAGGGAGCAGAGGGTCGGGTCGACTACGACACCGAGGTGCTGATCGACTCGGTCAGCTTCATCTGGCTCCAGCACGTGCTCGGGTTTCGGTTCAGATATGACCTGCAGCCACCGGACAGCGATGTCATCCAGACGTGGGACTCGGCGCGGTCCGTCCATCGCTACCTCGCCGGGCTGAGCCCGGATCGCGTGGTGGCCGCGAGCTGACGAGCGGCCCGCGGGTGGCCGCGCGCCCACCCGCACGGCTGGTCCAGCACTCGCGCTTCCAAGGGAGAAACACGTGTCGCACGGCGTTGTCGTCCTCTGTTGTCGTGATCTCGTCGTCAGTACGGCCCGCGGGTCCGGACATGACCGCGGATCGACCCGTCAGGTTCCGTCGTCCCAGGTCAGAGAGGCGAGCCTCCGTGCCTGAGCAGCCCTTCGCCACCGCCCTCGACCCTCGGTTCGAGGGCGCGCTGCGCGAGTGCCTGATCGGGCTCGTCGGCCCCGACGGCGTCCTCCAGCACGACACCGACCTGGCCGCCCTGGGCATCGACTCGCTCACCGTCGTCCGGCTCATGGTGACGATCGAGGACACCTTCGAGGTGACGATCCCCGACGACCTCATCGGGTTCGAGATCTTCTCCTCGCCCGGCGTCCTGTGGGATGTCGTCTCCGGCCTCCTGGAGGAGTCGGATGCCGGCTGAGGACCTCGGCGCGATCGTCGGCCGGGTGCGCCTCGTCCCCGACCGGTACCGGATCTTCGACAAGAACGCGTCCACCGCTCTTCGGATCTACCGGCTCGACGCGTCGCTGCTGACCGAGCTGCTTGATCTCGGATTTCCCCACGACGTGTCCGGCGGTGAGCTCTTCTTCGACGACCTGGACCTGGCGAACGTCTCCCTCGCCCTGCGGCTGCCGTCGCCCCGCTACCTCGCGATGCGGCGGTGGCCGGAGATCTTCCGGACGGTGGGGGACGGCAGCCCGATCAGCTACCAGGTAGAGGTGTCCGCCGAATGCGGCTGGGCTGAGCCCCGGCACGCGTGCGAGTTCCAGCGCGCGGCCGAGCTGAATGCTCTCGGTGCCGATGCTGGCCCGTCGCACCAGAAGTTCATGCTGCAACGCGAGGTCGGGGGCACCGGCCGAGCCCAGAATGCTCCCGACGGGCTGGACGTGCTCTTCGCCGAGGTGTCGGAATTCCGTTTCCACATCCTCCCCCTGGCGCTCTACGGCGACCTGTCGTTCGTCGCCGAGACCTCGCTCGCCAACTGCGAGCTGGCCAGCCTCCACCTGGCACGGCGGGCGACCGAGGAGGGGTGGGAGGCGCGTCGCAGCTTCGGGTTGCTGGTGTCCAGCCCCTACTCGCTCCCGCACTTCTGGCCCGAGGTCAGGCTCGGCGGGGCGTGGACGGCCTTCGACCCCCACATGATCAACAGCCTGGTCCGCTGGGACCTGCTGACACCGTCCGAGGTCCCCACCGCGCAGGCGATGAGCTCTGCCGTCCTGCGCCTCGCGGACGAGTGGGTCGACCTCGTCCAGGACGCGGGACGCGCAGCGCCGGTGTCCCTGCTCACCCGGCGCCGGCCCGGGACGGCGCCCGCCCTGAGCAGCGCCGGCCCGGTCGGCGAGGCGACCCCGTGACCGGGCGCCCGACGGACCTGACCGTGTTCGGCACGTGCCCGGCCTCGACGCCGGAGGGTGGTCGGGACTATCTCGACCGGGTCGCGCAGGTCGCGTCCTGGAGCGACGCCGCCGGTCATGACGGGATCCTGATCTACACCGACAACAGGTCCGTGGATCCCTGGCTGGTCGCCCAGGTCGTCATCCAGGCGACCGCCCGACTGGCTCCGCTGGTCGCCGTCCAGTCGGCGTACATGCACCCGTTCACCGCTGCGAAGCTGGTCAACGACCTGGCCTACCTCCACGGCCGACGTGTGGACCTGAACATCGTCGCGGGCGGGTTCGTCGGCGACCTGGTGGCGATGGGCGAGGCGCTGCCCCACGACGCCCGCTACGACCGCGCCGTCGAGTACGCGACGATCATGACGGCGCTGTTCACGTCCCGCGAGGCGGTCACCTTCGACGGTGCCTACTACTCGGTGACAGGTCTGCGCCTGACACCCGCCCTCCCGGCGGAGCTGGTCCCTCGTCTCCTGGTCTCCGGCTCGTCCCCGGCGGGCCTGGCCGCTGCGCGAGCCCTCTCCGCGACCGCCATGGTCTACCCCCAGCAGCCCGAGCAGCAGCCACCGGCGGATCCTGCTCTCACCCAGGGCATGCGGATCGGGGTGATCGCCCGCCCGACGGCGGTCGAGGCGTGGGAGGTCGCGCTCGGGCGCTTCCCCGAGGACCGGGCGGGACGGGTGACCCACCGGCTGGCCATGTCGCGCTCCGACTCGCGATGGCACCAGCAGCTCTCGCAGGCCGTCGAGAAGCAGGGCACGTACTGGATGGCGCCGTTCAAGAGCTACAAGACCTTCTGCCCCTACTTCGTCGGCGACTACGCCACGGTCGGGGAGGAGATCGGCCGCTACGTCGACGCCGGCTACACCACCTTCATCCTGGACACCCCTGCCGAGGAGCAGGACCTGAAGCACACCGCAGTGGTGCTGGACATGGCGCGCAGTCGTCTCGGGGGACGTTCATGAGAACTCTGCTCATCGACAACTACGACTCGTTCACCTACAACCTGGCGCACTACATCGGTGAGATCAGCGGGACCGAGCCCACGGTCATCCACAACGACGAGCCCGGCTGGCGTCCCGAGCACCTCGACGAGTTCGACAACGTGGTGATCTCCCCAGGCCCCGGGACGCCGGGCGTGCCAGCCGACTTCGGGATCTGCCGCGACGTGATCTCGACGGGCCGGATCCCGTTGCTGGGCGTCTGCCTCGGCCACCAGGGCATCGCCACGTTCGGTGGGGGATCGATCGCGCTCGCTCCCGAGCCCCGGCACGGTCGTCGGTCCCCGGTCCTCCACGACGGGACCGGGCTCTTCGCCGGCATCCCGTCGCCGCACGAGGTCGTGCGGTACCACTCGTGGGTCGTCGACACCCTCCCTGACGACTTCGAGGCGCTCGCCTGGACGTCCGACGGCGTGCTGATGGCGCTGCGGCACCGTCACCGACCGCAGTGGGGCGTGCAGTTCCACCCCGAGTCCATCGCGACCGAGCACGGGCATCGGCTGCTGGCCAACTTCGCGGAGCTCAGCGCGCAGTGGAACCGTCGGAACCGCCGACCCGCTCGACCCCAGCCCCGGCGAGCGGCCGTCCCCGCCCTGCCGGCCACCGAGGCGCCGACGACGTACCACCTCCTGGTCGAGGAGCTCGCGACACCGTGCGACGCGGAGCAGGTCTACGAGAAGCTCTTCTCCGACCAGCCGTTCGCGTTCTGGCTGGACAGCAGCCGCCCCGACGCGCGACTGGGTCGCTTCTCGATGATGGGGTCGGCGGACGGCCCGCTCTCCCAGGTCGCCACCGCGGACGTCGCCGACGGGACCGTCACCGTGCGTGCCAGCGGGCGCTCGCGCACCGAGGTCCGGCCGTTGCTGGACTGGTTGGACGACCGCCTGCGCTCTGCCGAGGTCGTCAGCGGTGGCGACCTCCCGTTCGACTTCCGGGGCGGCTGGGTCGGTTACCTGGGCTACGAGCTCAAGGCCCAGTGCGGTGGTGAGTTGCGGCACCGCGCCGAGCAGCCCGACGCCGCGCTGCTGTTCGCGGACCGGTGCGTCGTCCTCGACCACAGCACCTCCACGACGTACCTGCTCGCCCTGCACCTGGGCGACGAGGTGCCGGCGCAGCAGTGGCTCGCGGACACCCGCGAGCGCATCCACGAGTCGACGGTCGCCGTGCGACGTCCGACGGGGGAGCCGACGGGCATCGACGCGCGCCTCTCCTTGCGCCACGGCCGGGACGGCTACCTGGAGCTCGTCGAGTCCTGCCAGCGCGCCATCGCCGCCGGTGAGAGCTACGAGATCTGCCTGACCAACATGATCGAGGTGGACTGCGCCCTCGACGCGTGGTCGGCCTACACCCGGCTGCGTCGGGACAACCCGACACCGTTCGGGGCCCTGCTGCGGCTCGGGGAGCTGTCGGTGCTGAGCACCTCCCCGGAGCGCTTCCTGCGTGTGGACGACGAACGCCGGCTCGAGGCTCGCCCGATCAAGGGCACCCGGCCCCGCGGCGGGTCGGCCGAGGAGGACCGGGCGCTCCGGGCGGACCTGGCCTCCTGCGAGAAGGACCAGTCCGAGAACCTCATGATCGTCGACCTGCTCCGCAACGACCTCGCCCAGGTCGCGACGACCGGCTCGGTGAGCGTGCCCAGTCTGTTCGCGGTCGAGACCTACGCGACCGTCCACCAGCTGATCAGCACCGTGACGGCACGGCTGCGTTCCGACCGCAGCGCGGTCGACTGCGTCCGCGCCGCCTTCCCGGGCGGTTCCATGACCGGCGCGCCCAAGCTGCGCACCATGGAGATCATCGATCAGCTCGAGGACGGACCCCGCGGGATCTACTCGGGTGCGATCGGGTACTTCTCGTTGTCCGGGAGCGTGGACCTGAGCATCGCCATCCGCACGCTGGTCGCGCAGCCCGGGCGCGTCACCTACGGGGTTGGCGGTGCGATCGTGGCCATGTCGGACCCGGTCGCGGAGTTCGAGGAGACGGTCGTCAAGGCCAGCCCGCTGCTCTCCCTGCTGGACACGCACTTTCCCGAGTACGTCACCTCGTCCGTGGGCGCGACCTCGCAGGAGACGCGATGATGCTCTACCAGCGGTTCGACGCCGCAGCGACGCGCGACGGGAGCCTCACGGCCCTCGAGATCGACGGCACCCGCCTCAGCTACCGCCAGCTGGCCGACATGGCGGAGGCGCTCGCAGCGCAGGTCCTCGCGGAGTCGCCCGTGGTGCCGCGCCGGATCGGTCTGCTGGCGGCGCGCAGCGTGTCCGCCTACGTGGGTTACCTCGCCATCCAGCGGCTGGGACGGTCCGTCGTCCCCCTCAACCCGGCGTTCCCGGAAGCGCGGACGCGCTACATGCTGAGGGCTGCGGACGCCGGCCTCGTGCTCGCCGCACCCGGGACCGACGCTGGGCGGTACGACGGCGTCCAGGTGGTGATCGCGGACCCGACCACGTTCGGGGGTGGCTCACCCGCGACGCTGCCACCGCTGCTCGACGAGCCCGAGGCGGAGGCGTACCTGCTGTTCACATCCGGCTCGACGGGCGCTCCCAAGGGTGTGCCGATCCGTCAGGCCCACATCTGCGCCTACCTGGACACGATTCAGGACAAGTACGGCCTCGCGTCGGGAGCTCGCTGCTCCCAGTGCTTCGACCTGACCTTCGACCTGTCCGTGTTCGACCTGTTCGCGGTGTGGTCGGCAGGTGGGACGGTGGTCGTGCCCACCCGCAACGACCTGCTGCGGCCGGTCCGGTTCGTCACCGACAGGAGTCTGACCCACTGGTTCTCGGTGCCGTCGGTGATCAGCACGGCGCACGCCGGCGGACGGCTGCTGCCGGGCAGCATGCCGTCGCTGCGCTTCAGCCTGTTCTGCGGGGAGCCCCTCACCCGGCAGCAGGCCCGTGCCTGGAAGGACGCCGCACCTCGGAGCTCCCTCGTCAACCTGTACGGACCCACCGAGCTGACCCTCACCTGCAGCGACTACGTCCTGCCCGCGGACCCGGACGACTGGCCGGTCACCGCCAACGGGGTGCTGCCCATCGGGGTGCCGCACCCGGGGCTGGACCACGTCGTCCTCGACGAGTTGGGCCAGCCGGCCACCGAGGGTGAGCTGTGCGTCCGGGGACCGCAGCGCTTCGACGGATACCTGGACCCCGAGGCGAACCACGGTCGGTTCCACCCCGCGCCCGCCGCAACCGACTCCGACGTCCCGCCGGAGCACTGGTACCGCACCGGGGACCGGGTGACGACCGTGGACGGCACGCTGATCTTCCTGGGACGTGCCGACCAGCAGGTGAAGGTCAACGGGTACCGCGTCGAGCTCGGTGAGGTCGAGGCGGCGCTGCGAACGCTCCCCGGCGTCACCGAGGCCGTCGTCGTCACCGTCGAGGAGAACGGCGGTGCTCTGGCGCTTCACGCGGTCTGCGTCGCGCCGGGCAGTGACCCCGCCGACTTGCGCGCCGAGCTCGTCCGCCACCTGCCGGGCTACATGGTGCCCCGGCGTGTGATGACCGTCGACCGGCTGCCGACCAACGCCAACGACAAGGTCGACCGTCGCGCCGTGGCGGACCTCGTCCGGTCGCCGCTCGGACGCCCGTCCGCCGAGCTGGCCGGTGCGACATCGGGCGCTCGGCCGGAGCGATGACCTGCTCGACCTCGTGCGCGATCCGGTGTCGTCGACCACGGCGCTCGGCCGGACCGCCGGTGCCCTTGGGCCTCGTAGTGAAGGACGGAAAGACATGTCGGATCGGGTGATGTGGTTCAACGGAGCGTGCGTTCCCTGGGAGGACGCGCGGGTCCACGTCTGGGACGAGCTGGCGCTGCGCGGCGCCAACGTGTTCGAGGGCATGACGGCGTTCTGGGACGACGCGCAGCAGAGGCATCGTCTGCTGGCCGGCGGCGCGCACGTGGACCGGCTCTTCCGCTCCGCCGCGACGGCCGAGATCCCGCTGCCGATGCCCAGGGCGCAGGTGTTCGAGGCGCTCGCCGAGGTGGCGGCCCAGCTGGGCGGCGCGGACATCTACCTGCGCCCGACGTTCTACGCCAAGCGGGGGCGCTCCACGCTGGCGCCGGACAGCGAGGGCGCCATGTACATCGGCGGGTTCCCGTTCCGGCCCAGCAGGCCTGCGGCCGTCCGGGCGATCGTGAGCAGCCACGCGCGCTTCGGTGGACCGATCGGTGCCGACGTGAAGTCGGGCGGCTCCTACCTCGACTTCCGCGTCTTCGAGCGTGAGCGCGTCGAGCACGGGGTCGAGCACGTCTTCTTCCTCAACGACCGTGGGCACGTCGCGGAGGCCGACGGTGCAGCGATCCTGCTGGTGCACGACGGTGTCGTGGTGACCCCGTCGGTGGACTCGGGCGTCCTCGACTCGATCACCAAGCGGATCGTGCTGGACATCGCGCGTGGCCTGGGCCACCGGGTCGAGGAACGGCCCGTCCGGCGTGAGGAGCTGTACGAGGCGCAGGTCGTGCTGGCCGGGACGCTGCTGGGTCTGCGGACCGTGGACGCCGTGGACGGACGCGACACGGGACGCACCGGCGGCGCCGGGACCGCTGCGGAGCTCGCCGACGAGTACGGCCGGTTGTGCCGGGGTGAGGGCCCGCTGGCGCCCACCTACCTGGACCCGTTGCCGTGACCGCAGCCACCGGGGGCTTCCGCGATGTCGGCTGACGTCGTGGAGGTGGTCGTCGGTCTCGCCACCGAGATCCGCGTCAACCTGCAGACGGGTGACCTGACGGCCAAGGCCGGCAGCAGCCGCGACCGGCTGCTGCTGGCAGGGCTCGGTCCGTTGCGCTGGGCAGCACGTTCCGAGGAGGACGCCGTCCTGCTGCAGACGGTCTCGGGTGAGCGTTGGGTGGTGCGGATGTCCCCGGTCTCCGGCCTGGTCGCCGCCCTCGAACCCGCGGTCGACGTCCGGCTGCTGTCGCAGGGAGGCGATCGATGCGCGACGTCGACGTGATCGTCGCAGGTGGCGGCATGGCCGGCCTGCTGACCGCGCTGACCCTGGCGCGACGCGGTGTCCACGTGGTGCTCGTCGAGCCGTCGCGGCTCGGCGCCGGCCAGTCGGGACAGTCGCACGGCTACCTGCACCGCGGCTACGCGTACGGTCCCGACGAGCCGCGCCTGCCGGCGCTGCTGGCCAGCGCGCGCCAGCACTGGCAAGGGCTGCTCGAGGAGATCCGACCCGTGACGGACCGCTCCACCGTCGCCTTCTCCGAGCCCGCTGCGGTGCGTCGGGCCGAGAGGTACTGGCGGGAGTCGGGTCTGGACGTCGTGCCGCAGCCCACCCCCGGCTGGCTGACCGACACCTCGGTCGCCTGCTTCGGCAGCGCCGAGCCCACCTACAACGTCGGCGACATCCTGCGCGGGCTCGGTGTGCAGGCCGACGCTGCCGGGATCGAGGTGTGCCGGGGCGCGGTGGAACGCGTCGAGCAGTCCGGTGACGGCGTACGCGTCCGCGCCACCGGGACCGACAGCGGCACGCAGCTCCTCCATGCCCGCACGGCGGTCCTCGCCGCGGGCGCGGGCACCCCCGGCCTGCTGGTGCGGTCCCGGCTGCCGGCGGTCGTGCAACTCCGCCAGGCGTTGATGCTGGTGCTGCGCGGCCGGCTACCCGCCGTCAGCGCGCTGTTCCCCGGGCAGGAGGAGCACGGACTTTTCCTCGCCAGCCGGGTGGCGGCGGACGGTCGCTCCACCTGGTTGGTGTCCGACTTCCAGTCCTTCGACAGCGGCGGTCGCGACGTCGGCCAGCTCGCCGGCTGGTGGGCCCGCCGGGCGCTGCTGACCCTGCGCAGGGTCGTTGCCGCCGCCGTCCTGGCCCGGGTCGACTCCGTGTCCGGCTACACCGCCATCAAGAGCGGGTTGCTGCCGAGCAGCGGGACCGTGGCCCACGAGTTCGGCATCCAGCTCCTCGACGGTCGCGTGGTGGTGGCCTGCCCGTCGAAGCTGACGCTCGCACCGTTGGCCGCCCGGTCCACGGCCGACGTCGTCGCGGTCCGGCTGGGTCTGCGGCCCGGCGACGGCGGCTGGGACCCGGTCACCCCGGTCCCACCGCACCGCTCGACGGCGCGCGAGAGCTGGGAGACGCCGATGGCCGCGCTGGAGCACCCCGACCTGCTGGGCGAGCTTCCGCGCATCGGCACGCTGAGCGAGCTCTACCGGCGGGTCCCGGCATGAGCCCTCACCTGCCCTACGCGCTCGTCGCCACCGATCTCGACGGGACGCTCCTGCGGTCCGACGGCTCCGTCAGTCCCCGTACCCGTGACGCGCTGGCGGCCGCCACCGCGCGCGGTGGCCGGCACGTCGTCGTCACCGGCCGCTCGGTCGTGTGGACGAGGCCGGTGCTGACGGCGCTGGGCTACACCGGCCTGGCCGTGTGCGGTCAGGGCGGGCAGGTGTACGACGTGGGTGCGCACCGTGAGCTCACGTCGTACGTGCTGGACCGGGACGTCGCCCGACGAGCTCTCGCCGCGATCGAGCAGGTGTGCGGGCCGTTGGCCCTGGCCGCCGACCAGGCGGGCGTCGACGGGGCCGTGCTCGCGGGACCCGGCTATCGCCCTGACCCGCTCGACGGTCTGCCGGTCGTGCCCGTGGACGCGGTGGCCCTGTGGGAGAAGCCGGTCCGCAAGTTCTACGTACAGCGCGCCGGGTTCGACGAGAACCGGCTGCACGGGCTCGCGTCGCGGCTCGCCGGGCACCTGGTGAGCGTCACGAAGGCCGGCCCGGGTGAGATCGAGATCCTGCCGCTCGGCCTGTCCAAGGCGACCGGGCTGGTGCACGTCGCCCGGCTGCTCGGGTACTCCGGGGCGGAGTGCATCGCCTTCGGCGACATGCCGAACGACGCCCCGATGCTCGCCTGGGCGGGGTACGCCGTGGCCATGGGCAACGCGCATCCCGAGCTGAGGGCGGTCGCTGACGAGGTCGCCCCGACGAACGACGACGACGGTGTCGCGGTGGTGCTGGAACGGGTCCTGAGCACGGCGACGACAGGCCCGGGCGCGTCCCGCAGGTGAGGCGTCGCCGCTGCCGGCGACTACCCGTCCTGCCGCAGCCGCCCGGAGAGGGTGACGAGGCTCGTCGGTCGGCGCAGGTCTGCCACGGTGAGGCCCGCCCACCCGCCGTCGCGCAGCAGCGACAGCACGCGCGGGGCGAGGTGGAGCCGGCCGCCGACACCGAGGTAGGTGCCGGCCATCGTCGGTGCGGCCAGCCCGTTGGCCTGGGCGACGGCGTCCCGCAGCGCGGTCTCGGCCGGCCCCTCGGGTGCGAGCACCGGCCTGTCGACGCCGGACCCGGTGACGACACGACCGTCGGGGCGCCGGACGACGAAACGGTCCGGGCTCATCACGGCCGTCCTTCCGCTGTCGGCGGAGAGCAGGAGGTCGCGCAGCTGCCAGGGCTCGAGGTTGGCGGTGACGTCGGCCGTCAGCCGGCCGTGCTCCGCACGGACGTCCGCACGTTCCACCGCGGGGTGCCCCAGCAGGCGCTCGGTGAGCAGGTCGAGGTCGACGTCGACCTCTCCGATCCGCGCCGAACGGGTACGTGGCCGCGGAGGCCCGGCCGTGAGCGCGTCGGCCTGCGCACGGGTGAGATCGCCATGGGCGGCCGCGTGGACCAGGATTGCCTCGATCGATGTCGCGAGCTGAGCGCTGTCCCGCTCCTGCATGACCGACCCGTCGAGCCGGGCCTCGATGAGGAGCCGCCCGTCGACCGTGGACGCGCCGACGTACAGGTTGCAGACGTCCCATGACTCGGCGGTGCGGTAGACGGTCGTCCTCGAGCGGGGCAGCAGGTCGCGCAGGTCGACGTCCGGCTCCACCTGCTCCAGCGCCACGTCGTGGAAGGTCACGCTGATCGCCTCGGGCCCGGGCAGGAACGCGCCCCGCTCCGCCTCGAGACGCGCGACGCACTCGTGGAACTCCAGGACGTCGAAGCCCATGTGACGACCGGCGACGAGGACGGACCTCTGCAGCCGGCGCAGGACCTCCGTGAACGACGTGCAGTCGCCGAGGTCGACCATCAGGGGCATGTCCCGGAACACCGCGGCGACGAGCAGACGGGTGGTCGGGAGCTCCCGGAACGACCAGGTCAGGCCCAGGGCCAGCCGGTCGCGGCCGAACTGGATGGCCAGCGCCCAGTACGCGGCCGCCGTGAAGATGGAGGCGGGTGTCGCCTTCAGGGTCGCGTGCAGGCGGGTCAACGCCAGGCTGGCCGCGAGCGAGTCGAGGTCGGCGCGCACCACGTCGGCGCCCGGACGGCCGCGACCCACCGGCAGGACGCTCACCGGCACGTCCCGCAGGGCGGAGCCCCAGTGCTGCAGGGCGGCCTCGGCGCGCCGGCGTCCCGTGCCACGCTCGTACAGCGCCTGGTCGATGGGTCGTGGGACGTCGTCGGCCAGGTCCGCGGGACGTCCCTGGTGGAGCGCGGTCAGCAGCTCGTCGAGCTCGCGGACGAGCATCCAGGCGGCCGTCCCGTCGACCGCGATGTGGCAGATGCCGACCACGAGGTCGCCCGACGGCGCTCTGCCGAACCGGATCGGGGGTCGTGTCGCGATGTCGAACGGTCGATCGGCGAAGGCGCGGCGCGAGTCCTCGTCCTCGAGGCGCACGAACGTGACGTGGACGTCCTCGTGCACGTTCTGCCGCGGTCGACCGTCGTCGTCGGCGTCGAACGACGTGCGCAGCACGTCGTGGCGGCGCAGCAGCGTGCTCACCGCGTGCTCGACCGCGTCGTCCGGCAGGCCCTCCGGCACGGCGACGTCCCACACCAGGTTCGGCAGCGCCCCGTGCCCGCCGCTCTGGTAGGACAACCACTCGAGCTGACCGAGGCCCGACTGCAGCGGTCCGGAGCGCTGGATCCCTCCGGCGAACACCGCCGGCTCTGCTCCCATGTCCCCACTCTCCTCGTTGCGTCGACCTGTGCGCGGCCTCGTCGCCGCGTCGAGGCCGCGGGGGGGCGAGCCCGACGCCGCCGGTCAGACGAAGTAGCGGGCCTGCAGGCGGTACAGCTCGGCGTACGGTCCTTCGGACCTGCTCAGCACCTCGTGCGTACCGACCTCGACGACCCGGCCGCCCTCGAGGACGACGATGAGGTCGGCTGCCCGTGCGGTGGTGAAACGGTGTGTCACCAAGACGGTCACACCGCCCTCGAGCCGGCCCAGATCGGCGTACTGCTGGAACATCGCCTCCTCGGCGCGGGCGTCGAGGCTGGAGGACGGCTCGTCGAGGAGCCGCAGCAGCGGTGCCTCTCGCATGGCCGCACGCGCGTTGGCGACGGTCTGCCACTGCCCGCTCGAGAAGCCCTTGCCGTCCCAGGACACGCGTCCGAGGCGCGTCTGCAGGCCGTCGGGCGCGGCGGCGAGGAGCCGCTCACCGCCGGCCGTCCGCAGTGCCGCCGCGATCCGCTCAGGATCGTCGCGGTGCTCGAGCCAACCCAGCCCGATGGCGTCCCCGAGGTGCATCTCGATGTGTGCCGGGTCCTGGAAGGCCGCCGTGAGCCGGGCCCGCCACTCCTCGGGTGCGAACTGGGCGTGGTCGACGCCGTCGACGAGGATGCGACCCTCGGTAGGTCGGTACAGGCCGCTGAGCAGCTTGACCAGGGTCGACTTCCCGGCGCCGTTCTCTCCGACGAGCGCGACCACGGCCCCGGCCGGCAGCTCGAGGTCGATATCGCTCAGCGAGGGCCTGTCGCGGTTCCAGTACTGGAAGCTCAGGCCCTGCACCGTGATGCCGCGTTCGAGCCGCGCCGGGACCGTAGCCGGCGCGGGTGGGACCACGGCGGAACGCTCCGCGGCGCCGTCCTCGATCACGTCGAGGAACGCCCGCGCGGCCCGGAGGGACTCCAGCGTGTAGTACGTGAGGTTCAGCAGGCTGTGCACCTGCCCGGTCACCTGGCTGGTGACGGCGACGGCGGCGACGATGAGACCCAACGAAGCCTCGCCCGCCAGACCGGCCCGCACCATCAGGACCACCGCGGCGGCGTAGGCCAGCACGAAGAGCAGCCACGCCAGAGCGACGGGCACCCGGGCCTTCAGGTCGGTCCGTGCGATGTCCTGGCCCCCTGCGTCCCAGGCCACGCGGTGCCTGCGCCGCAGCTCGCCCGCCAGCCCGAACAGGCGGGTCTCGCGACCCGGCGCCGCGGTCGTCGCGAGCGAGAACAGGTGATCGGCCAGCCGGGTGTGGGGCGTGACGCGCCGCTCCGCCTGACCCCGCTTCTTGTCCGCGGCCTGCGTCGCCAGCACCGTGGGTACGGCGAAGAGCGGCAGGACGGCCAGGACGGGGACGACCGAGGCCATGAGGACCGCCGAGGCGACCAGCGCGAGCGCCGCCCCGCCCAGCCACATCAGCCGGTCGAACCCCGGCCCGATCTGACCGCGGGCGCGATGCACCAGCGCCGCCTTGTCCGAGCGGGTCGAGCGCTCGTGGACCTCCAGCGTGGGCGTCGTGCCGACCACGTCGATGAACTGACGGTCGACCTCGTTCTGGATCTCCTCCTGCAACCGCAGGCGCGTGAAGTACCCGGCGATGAACGTGCCCTGCGTGAGCATCACGAAGACGGCCACGCACAGCGCGATCAGCAGCACGCCGCCGGTCGACTGCTGGGTCGCCATCTCGCTGATCAGTCCGAGCAGGAGCGCGAGGCCGACCCCGGTGGCGGGTTCCAGGAGCGCGACCGCGATCACGACCGCGGTCCGGAACCGGTCGGTCCTCGGGGCGATCTGGAGGACGAAACGTACGGCGCTGATCACGATGCCACCTCTTCGAACCGCTTGGCCTGCAGTCGGAACAGCTCGGCGTAACGGCCACCTGCTGCCATCAGGTCGTCGTGCGTGCCGTCCTCGATGATCCGGCCCTCGTCGAGTACCACGACCCGCTCGGCCTTGCGCACTGTGGCGAAACGGTGCGAGATGGCGATGGTGGTGGCGCCCGCGGTGAGCTCGTGGAAGGTGTCGTAGAGCTGGGCCTCCGCGCGGGGGTCGAGGCTGGCCGCCGGCTCGTCCATGATCAGCAGCTGGGCGCCGTGCCGCAGGCCGAACAGCGCACGGGCGATGGCGATGCGCTGCCACTCGCCGCCGGAGGCCTCGACGCCGTTCGTGAACGCGCTGGACATCACCGTGTCCCAGCCGTGGGGCAGGCGCTCGATGAAGCCGCTGAGGCCGGCCTGGTGGGCCACGGCACGCAGGCCGTCCTCGTCGTCGGCGTCTACCAGCGAACCGAAGGCGATGTTCTCGCGGACCGTGAGCTCGTAGCGGCCGAAGTCCTGGAAGACCCCGACCACCTGACGTTGCCAGCGACGACGGTTGGAGTCGTCGATCGGGCTCTGCCCCACCCGTACGGTGCCTCCGCCGGGGGAGTCGAGCCCGGCGATGAGCCGCGTCAACGTCGTCTTTCCTGCACCGTTGAGACCGACGATCGCCAGCGACTGCCCCGCGGGGACGACCAGGTCGATGCCGTGCAGCACGTCGTCCTGCGCACCGCCGTACCGGAAGTGCAGGTCCTCGCAGGAGATGGTCGCAGCGGGCGTCTCCCAGGGCTCCCTTTCCGGGTCCGTGGTGGTGGTCACGGCCGGGAACGAGAGCGCCTCGGTGGCGGCCTTCGAGCCGAAACCCATACGCAGGTCGTCGTCGTCGGCCCGCAGGACCTGGAGGAGACCACGGATGGCCAGTCCTCCCATTGCGAGATCACCGACCGTCGTGCTGCCGGTCGCCGCTCGATGTCCCAGGTAGTAGAAGATCGAGGCGACCGTGGTCCCGGTGACCAGGACGACCACGACGACGAACAGGCGGTGCTCGCGCCGCCGCTGCCAGACCTCCACCATGTTGGGGCGCCACTGCGCCTGGTAGGCGTCACGGAAGAATGCCGTCAGGCCGAAGAGACGCACTTCCCGCGCCGCGTCGGGCGTGGTCGGGACGTCCCGCAGGTATGACGTCCGCCGGAGCTTCTTCGTCTGGTTCACGCTCTCGATGACGGCGGTCCGGTAATTGCGCACGAGCCGCAGGTGGATCACCACGAAGACGACGAGGACGACCGGTCCCATCCACCAGCTGACCTGTGTAAGCAGGGCGGCGAAGCCGATGCTGGACACCCACAGCGAGGCCCTGGTGGAGTACCCGAAGACGGCTTCCCCTGGGGGCATGTCGATGGTCCCGGCGCCGCGCGCGCGTCCGATGCGGCTGAGGTAGGCGGAGTCCTCGAGGTGGCCGATGGTCGCCGGCTGCGACGCTGCCATCATCACACGCTCGCCGAGCCGGCCGGTGACCCGGCGCCCGACGGCTCGGCCGAGCGAGGTCCGCGCCGACTCGGCCAGGTGGGTGACGAAGAACAGGACGACGATCAGAGCGACCCAGGCGTAGCACTCGCGCGCCGCAGGGGTGTCCAGACCGCCGCCGATGGCCGGGGTGAGACCGTCGATGAGCTCACCGATGGCGATGGTGATGCCGACGGGGGCGGCGCCGGCGACGACCGCCATGGCTGCGGTCACGGTGGCGGCCGCAGGCGCCACGGTGAACGCGTACCGGATCAGCGAGGTGGTCGCCCACCTCTGAGCCGGGGGCGCCTGTCGTTCTTCCGTGGTCACGAATTCTCCTCGTCGTCGAGGTCGCCGGTGCTCGTCGCCATGACGCCGACAGGAGCCGGGCGATCACCGTCCAGGGGCGGTCCAAAGTCGCCTCCACGATGTGTGGAGGCCTTCTCGGCGCGCCTTTCCAGGTCAATCATGCCGACTCCTCGGAGACTGTGACTCGTGTCTTTGCTCGGGGGCCGGACCTGTGCCTGCGATGGTCTTCCCGGGATTCCCGGTGCGCTGTCCAGGGCGGCAGCCGGTGCCTGGCGGGCCGGCACCAGAACATACACCAGGGCTGGCGCGACGCCACCAGGTTTCAGCGGTCGTCCGTGGACGTCCTGATCGACATCCGGAGGCCCATCCGAGTCGTCAACCAGTGGTCGTCCGGGCGGCGAATCCGTGAGGTGTGTTATGGCACGACGACGTCCTGTGGAGTTGACACTTGACTCCCGGTCGGTGGAAGGTGGCGTCCTCGTCCTGACCGTCGAATGTGATGCCCGTGGGCCGCATCCTCACAGGATCGCCGAAGACGATGATTCGCGATGCGCGGGAACAGGGGACATACATCGTGCGGTCCGCGCCAGAGCTGAGCGAGCGCTTGTCCGGGTCGAACTCCGATGCGCCGGTATGGGTCGACGAGGCAGGAACCCTCGACCGTCGGGCGCTGCACGAGGAGATCGGCAGGTGCCTCGACCTGCTGGTCGCGACCGGTGTCCGGCCGGGTGACTGCGTCGCCGTGCAGCTCGCCCCCGGCGCCTCCCTGTTCGCGTTGCTCCTGGCGATCTGGAGGCACGACGCGGCGGTGATGCTGCTGGACCACCGGCTGACCGAGGCCGAGACCGAGAAGCTGGCGCGGCTGTGCCTCCCGGCGTTCCGGGTCCGGGCACCGATGCCCGCGACCCGCTTCACGGCCCGCTCGGAGCTGGTGGTCGAGGCGATGACGGGCAGCGTGCCCCTGCCCCAGGACGTCCGCCTCGTGCAGTTCACTTCCGGGTCGACCGGGCAGTCGAAGGTGGTGGGGCGCTCGGCTGCCTCGCTGGACGTCGAGATCGACCGGTACGCCGCCGTCGACGACATGCCGGGCGCCGACGACCGGCTCCTCCTGCTGTGCTCACCGGTCCACACCTGGGGACTGGTCGGCGGCGTGCTGTACGGCCTCGCGACCGGCATGCCCGTCCTGTTCCCCTCGGCACAGCACGGGGCCGCGGTCGTCCGTGCGGCCACCGCGCTCGAGCCGACGGCGGTGTTCGGGGTGACGACGCACTTCGACATGCTCGGCCGAACGGCGGGCCTGCCACGGATGCCGCACCTGCGCGTCGCGACCAGCGCGGGCATGATCACCGGCCCGGCGGTGGCCGAGCGGTTCCAGCAGGCCAGCGGCTGCCCGCTCGGCCAGGTGTACGGCCTGACCGAGACCGGCGTGGTGACGGCCGACCTCACCGGGCGGTTCGCGGCGCCGTCCGTCGGCCGCCCCGCGCCCGGCATCACCGTCCGGTCGTCCGACGACGAGCTCCACGTCTGGCTGCCCCGGAGCCCGTACCTCGTCGAGGACGGCGTCGACCGGTTCTCGGACGGCTGGCTGCGGACGTTCGACCGCGCCCGCGTCGACGAGGTCAGCGGCGCGGTCACCATCCTCGGCCGGGCGGACTCCGTCGTCGCGGTCGGTGGCATCAAGATCGACCTGATGGAGGTCGAGCAGGTGCTCCAGGAGCACCCCGACGTCCTGAACGCCGTCGTGACGTTCGGCAACGTGATCGAGGCGCACGTGGCAGCCCGTCCCGGGCTGACGGACCGGGCGCTCGCCGCGTGGAGCCGGGAGCGGTTGAACCCTCTCAAGTCCCCGAAGCGCTACTACCTGCACGACCGACTGATCCAGACACCGACCGGGAAGGTTGTCCGTGACCGAGAGCAGCTCCTCTCTGCCGTCGCAGAGCATAGACCAGCAGCCGACGACGCTGGAGATCAGTAAGGACGAGATCCTCGCCGTCCTGGCCGACTGCGCCAGCGCGGGCCTGCCCGAGACGATAGACGACGACACCCTGCTGGTCATCGACTCCTACGCCGCGATCTGGATCCAGCACCTGCTGGAGGAGCGCCACGGCGTCGTGGTGAGGCTCAGCGGCGAGACCGCCGACATCGACTCGGTGGCCAGCTTGCATGCGCTCGTTAGTCGGAGCCTGCGCGTGGGCGCCGAGTGACGACGGACGTCTACGTCAGCGGGTTCGGTGTGCTCAGTGCCTTCGGCCTCGGGCCGCAGGTGCTCCTCGACGGCGTCTTCGCAGGATCGCCCGCGTTCGGTCCGGTCACCCGGTTCGACGTCTCCCGGTGCCGCACCGACCAGGCGGCGACGTTCCCCGGGGCGGACGGCTGGCAGACGGCGGACGTGGCGAGCGCCTGCGCGCAGCAGGCGCTCGACATGGCCGGCTGGCGCCACCCCTCACAGCTCCCCGTCGTGATGGCCTCGAAGCTGCGCGCACCCGGCGTGGAGCCGGAGTCGCCCGCGGAGACGACCGAGCGTGTTGCCGCCCGCCTCGGCCTGGCCAACCACAGGCGGACCTTCGTCAACGCCTGCTGCGCCGCCGCGAACGCGATCATCCACGGCGCGCAGCTGGTCAGCACGGGTGCCAGCGCGGCCGTGCTCGCGGGCGGCGCCTTCCTGGTCGACCGGCAGGCGTTCCACCTCTTCGACGCCGCCCAGGCACTCGCCGCCGACGGCCGGCTGCGGCCCTTCGACCAGGACCGTCAAGGAGTTCTGCTCGGGGACGGCGGTGCCATGCTGCTGCTCGAGTCGGGGGAGAGCATCCGCGCACGCAAGGCGCGGCCGCTGGCCCGGATCGCCGGCTGGGCGATGACCGACGACGCGTTCCACGTCGCGCAGCCCCACACCGCGGGCGCCGGGATCGCCGCGGCCGTCACCCGCTCCCTCGGACGAGCGGGCATCGGCCCCGACCGGCTCACCTACGTCAACGCGCACGGTACGGGCACACCGCGCAACGACGCCGGGGAGGCCGCCGGGCTGCACGCAGCGCTCGGCGCGCAGGCGGAGAAGGTGTTCGTCAGCGGGACGAAGAGCACGACCGGTCATGCGCTGGAAGCCAGCGGCGCGCTGGAGGCGGTCATCACGCTGCTGGCGATCCGTTCGTCCCTGCTGCCACCGACGGCGGGGTTGCGTCGACCCGACGAGCGCCACCCGCTCCGGCACGTCAACGCACCCGAGCACGTCGACGTGCCGTACGCCTTGAGCCTCAACTCCTCGGTGGGTGGCGTCAACGCGGCTATCCTGCTGGCCGCGGCGTGACGGCGCCCACGGCCGTCGAGGTCGTCGCGAATGCCCAGGTGCACGCCGGGCCGGACCTGACACCGCTGGTCGGGTTCATGGCCTCGGACTTCGCGCCCCTGGTGTACGCCGCCGTACGTGAGTGCGTCGGCGACCCGCGCGGCTCCCACCTGCTCGAGGGCGTCGGCGACCGGGTGGCGATCGTCCTGGGCTCCCGGCGGTTCGACACCGTGAGCCTGGACCTCTCCGTCGAGCAGGTGGACCAGGGGCGGGTCAGCCCGATCCTCTTCTACCAGGTCGTGCCGACCGCCGTGCTGGGCCAGGTCGCCCGCGACTACGGCCTGACCGGTCCGGTCAGCTGCCTTGCCGTGACCGACGACGCGCGCGCGGAGGTCCGGGAGGTGGCCGACGTCCTGCTGGCCGACGGCGACGTCGACTGGGTCCTCGCTGTGACGGTGGAGATGGCACCCGACCCGACCCCGTCCTCCGCCGGTGCCGAGCTGGTGCGGTGGCCGAACGACCGGAAGGCATGATGACGACGACTCCTCGCCCCGCCCCGCCGAGGCCCTCCGTGGTGCGCGGGACCTGGCTGGTGAGCAGCACCACCGCCGCCGTCACAGCGCAGACGACGTTCCCGTTGCTCGACCGTGAGTGGGACCTGCTGCCCGGGGTGTTCGCTCCGACGCACTGCGCCTCGACCGGATTCTTCACCGAGTCGATCCCGTTCCCTGTCGGCGGCTCGTTCCTCGAGGTGGGGTGCGGGACGGGGGTGACGGCGGTCGAGGCTGCGCTCAGGGGCTGCGCCCGGGTGGCGGCCACGGACATCAGCGCGGCGGCCGTCGAGAACACCCGGCTCAACACGGACCGCCACGCGGTGTCCGATCGGGTAGAGGTGTACCGCGGAGACGTCTTCGACGGCCTGCCGCCGCAGGGACGCTTCGACGTGGTCTTCTGGAACTCCCCGTTCGTCGATCCGGGCATCGACGAGCGCTCCGCCGCACGGCCGGTCGAGGACGACCGACGGAAGCACCTGCGACGAGCCGTGTTCGATCCCGGGTACCGCGCGCACGAGCGGTACCTCCTCCAGGCCGGCGCCCGGCTGACCGCCGCGGGCCGCCTGCTGCTCGGCTTCAGCGACCTCGGTGACCACGACGCCCTGGCACGACTTGCCGCCGACGCGGGCTACCGGATCTCGGTCCTGCGCACCTCCGGGGACCTCGTCAGCGGCGTCGACTACCAGCTCCTCGAGCTGCTGCCACGATGACGGACAGGAGGCACCGCACCGTGGGAACCACCTTCGTCCCGGTCGACGTCCGGGAGGCCGTCGCCGCCGACACGACACTGGGCGCCGGCAACGCGCTCGAGACGGCGATGCGCATCAGCCCCGACGTCGACGCGCCGTACCTGTTCGTCGAGCGGCCGCTGAGCGACGCGCACGGGGTCGGGCGCGAGCAGCTGAGCCTGGCCGGGCTGACTGAGCTGGTCGGCGCGTGGAGTGCCTGGTACGCAGCGCGCGACATCGGTCCGCGCGACCGGGTCGGAGTGTACGTGAGCGAGGGTGCCGACAGCCTGGTGCACTACCTGGCCCTCAGCCGACTGGGTGCGATCGCGGTGCTGGTCAACGGCGAGATGGATCCCGCTGTCGTGCTCACCTACCTCGAGCGCACCGCCCCTGCCGGGCTGCAGACGGACGACGTCCGGCTGGCCCGGCTCGCAGGCGTCCGGGACCTCGGGGACACCTTCTGGGTGTCGTCGATCGACTCCGTCGACCTGCCGGGGGACGCCGCGGTGCCGCCGGCCTTCCGTCACTCCGCGAGCGATCCGGTCCTCGTGTGCCACACGTCGGGGACCACCGGGACGCCCAAGCCTGTGATCTGGGCCCACGAGCAGATGATGGTGGGCATCCGTGGCCACCTGACCCGGTTCAGGGACCACCCGGAGTCGCTGATCCTGTCGGCGCTTCCCCAGTCGCACGGGTCCGCCATCGGCTACGCGCTGCTGGCGATGCTCTCCGGTGTCCCCCTCGTGCTCATGTCCGACCGGAGCGGCCGGGCCGTGGCTGACGCGGCGGGTCGCTACGGCGCGACCATCGTGGTCGGCTTCGCGGTGACGATGGCCGAGCTGGCGCTGCAGGAGAGCGACGCGCCGGGTCTTGACCTGGTCGAACGGTGGGTGAGCGTCGGCGACGCCTCCCACCACGCGCACATCGCCCGGCTGGTCGGGCGGGGCCGGCACCAGGCCGGCACGCGGCAGGTCGCCGGCTCGATGTTCGTCGACGGCTTCGGCTCCTCGGAGCTCGGCTGGGGTGGCGTGCTGAGCATGATCACGATCCCCGGGGTCGTCCCGCCGCACCGCTGCCTCGGGGTCCCGCAGCCGTTCGTCGAGGTCGCGGTCCTGCGGCCGGACGGCACTCCGGCCGCCACGGGCGAGGTCGGGCTGCTCGGCGTGAAGGGCGCGTCGGTCACGCCGGGCTACTGGAACGACTCGGACAGGACGTACCGGAGCCTGCTGAACGGGTACTGGCTGTCCGGAGACCTCGTCCACCGGGACCAGGCCGGCCGGTTCTTCCACGTCGACCGGGAGGTCGACGCGATCCCCACCGCGAGCGGCACGGTCTACTCGGTCCTCACCGAGGAGATCCTGCTCGCCCACCTGCCGGAGGTCCACGACTGCGTGGTCGTGGCCGCCGAGTACGCCGGTGTGACGGGTGCCGTCGCGCTGGTGCACCTGCAGCACGGGCACAGCGCGGACGGCATGCTCGACCGGATCAACGAGGTCCTGGCCGGGCTGGGCCGACCGCCGCTGGCCGAGGTCCGGGCAGGCGCCCCGACGTCGGTGCCGGTCGGTGTCACCGGCAAGGTGCTCAAGCGGACGCTGCGTCAGACGTACGCGGCAACCGTCACACCTCCCGAGGTGCCGGGCGCGGTCGAGTAGCGTCGGGGGACGCCGCGGGCGACCACCGTGGCGGCCCGGTCACCGGTGCGGCACCACCACGGCGGAGGCGACCAGCCCCTGCCGGACCGTCCACCGTCCCTCGAAGCATCCGCGGGGACGTCCGTCGACGACCGGTGGCGGAACGAGGAGCCGAGCCCGGAAGTGGCCGGACGCCGCCCGGGTCAGGTCGCCACCGACCTCGATGTCCGCCTCGCTGAAGTCCAGCCATCTCCCCGTCAGCGGGAACCACGCCTTGTAGACGGACTCCTTGGCGCTGAACAGCAGACGATCCCAGTGGATCGCGGGCTCCCGAACGGCGAGCTCGGCCAGTCGGCTGCGCTCCGAGGGCAACGACACCAGGCGCAGCACTCCCTGCGGGAGCGGACGGTGAGGCTCGGCGTCGATCCCGAGAGAGGCGAGCTCCTCGCTCCGGGCCAGGGCAGCGGCGCGGTACCCGTCGCAGTGGGTCATGCTGCCGACGACACCCGTCGGCCAGGACGGTGCGCCGCGTTCCCCGGGGAGCACCGGATGTGCCGGCAGGCCCAGCGTCGCCATCGCGGAGCGCGCGCATGCACGCACGGCGGCGAACTCCCGACGACGCCTGTCCGCGAAGCGCGCGGCGACGACGGCCTCCTCCGGGTGCAGCGACGCGCCGTCCGGGCGGGCGTCACCGTATGTCTCGACGCACACCACGGAGTCGGGCAGCAGCTCGCGCATCACGGGACGGCACGTCGGCGGGCGTCCGGTCCGCGCATCCCCTCCGCTCGCGTGCCGCGGCACGCTTCCACCCCGCGGGAACGCAGCCCGCCGACGATGTGGTCGCCGTGGTCGTCACGCACGATCGTCATGGGCACGAGCACCGGGCCGGCGTGGGCGGCCTCGGCCTGCTGCAGGACGTCGACGACGGCCGAACGCCACGCGGTGAGGTCCTGGAAGTCATGAAAGGCTGCGGGCGGGAGCGTCCGATGCAGGGCGAGCCGGGGGAGCTCAGGGTCGGCGACGTGCGCGTCGACCAGCCGACGTCCGAGGTCGAACGCGGTCTGGGTCCTGCCTGCACCGAACGCGCCGTTGATCCAGATGAGCACTTTCAGGAGCGTAGGCGACCTCGTGATGGCACCGGGAACGGTCGACCTCCCGGAGACTCTCCTTCATCTTCTCGATCGCCGGATGGCAACCGGCGCGTCGGTGACCCGCTCGGAGTCGGCCGAGCTGCGGGAGGCAAACGGCGGATCCGGCTGCTGGAGCAGGAGTACGAGGTCCTGCGCCGGGCGGCCACCCCACGGCCGCCCGGGCCCCCGTGCGCGCGGCTCGCTCGTCCGACCAGGCAACACCGGCGAAAAGCGCTACCAGCGGCACTGTGTAGACCCCTACAGTCCTCGACGACAACAGCACAGGGGAAGACTCGGGTGGGCCGGAGACTGTCGGTTACCACTGTCACTGGCCAGGTCGCGGGTTCGAGTCCCGCCGTCACCTCGGTGACGTAGCTCAGATGGAAGAGCAGGAGTCCGGCGTCATCACACGCCCACCCGAGCCTCCCCGGAGCGGGCCGGAGTGTCTTCGGTTACCTGGTGATGGCAGTGCGGGTTCGACCCCCGGCCCCTCGGGGTACTGCCCGGCGGCGCGAGCCGCCGTACCGGGGACACGACCACACGCCCGCTCCACCCACGTCGGAGCGGTGGTGGGCCGGAGCGGATCGGTTCTCCTCACCTCTCTGGGAGCCCTCGGGAGAGGGCAGCCCGGTTCGCCGGGGCCACCCGGTGCGCGCACCACGCCCGCCACCGCCCCGACGACCGACCGAGAGGAACGACCGATGGACGTCCTGCGCACGCTCGGACTGCGGCGCACGCCGCAGCGCGAGCGCGCCGACACCCGCCAGGAGCTAAACGCCGCCGGTGGCTACGCGTTCGTGCTCGACGACGTCGCCCGGCTGCGGCGCTTCCTGACCCTCGGCGTGGACGGCGGCACCTACTACGCCGCGCCGCGCGAGCTGGCGCGGGAGAACGCCGAGGTCGTCGGGCGGATGGCCCGCGAGGACCCCGAGACGCTGGTCAGCACCATCGTCGACGTGTCCGTCCGTGGCGCCGCCCCGCGCCAGAACCCCGCGCTGTTCGCCCTGGCGTACGCCGCGTCGGTGCCGGAGTCGGCACAGCTCGCGCTCGCGGCGCTGCCGGCCGTGGCCCGGACGGGGACGCACCTGTTCCTGTTCGCGGGCTACGTCGAGCAGTTCCGCGGGTGGGGCCGGGGCCTGCGGCGCGCCGTCGGCGGCTGGTACACGTCCAAGGACGCCGACGCCCTCGCGTACCAGGCGGTCAAGTACCGCCAACGTGAGGGCTGGTCGCACCGCGACCTGCTGCGCCTGGCGCACCCGACGACGGCCTCGCCGGAGCTGCGGGCGACGTTCGACTGGATCGTCCGCGGCTCGGTCGGTGACGCGACGCCGACGCTCGTCGAGGGCTTCGTGGCGGCGCAGGCCGCGACGGAGACCACGGTGTGGGTCGACCTCGTCCGGCGTCACCGACTGTCGTGGGAGATGCTCCCCGACGCGGCGCTGGGCGAGGTGGCGGTCTGGGACGCGCTGCTCGACGTCGGCGTGCCGCAGACGGCGCTGATGCGGCAGCTGCCTCGGCTCACGCGGCTCGGCATGCTCCCGGACCTCGGGGGCCGGACCGACGAGGTCGTCGCGCAGCTGGTCGACCCCGGCCGGCTGCGGTCGGCACGCGTCCACCCGGTCAACGTGCTCGTGGCGCAGCGGACGTACGCCTCCGGGCGGTCGGCCCGCGGCGCCGGCGAGTGGACGCCGAGCCGGAAGGTGACCGACGCCCTCGATGCCGCGTTCTACGCGGCATTCGGGGCCGTCGAGCCGTCCGGGAAGCGCACGCTGCTCGCGGTCGACGTCTCGGGGTCGATGGCGGCGCCGATCTCGGGCATGCCGATCACGGCTCGCGAGGCGTCCGCCGCGCTGGCCCTGGTGCAGCTCGCGACGGAGCCGGCGGCGTCCGCCGTCGGGTTCACCACGCGGTCGGGCGGCAGCGGCTGGCACAACAGCGCGCTGCGGCCGCTCGCGATCTCGCCGCGGCAGCGGCTCGACGACGCCCTGGGCGTGGTCGACGCGATGCCGATGGCCGGGACGGACTGCTCGCTGCCGATGGTGTGGGCGACCGAGCAGGGCGCCGAGGTCGACACGTTCGTGGTCTACACGGACAACGAGACCTGGGCGGGCAGGGTGCACCCGCACCAGGCGCTCGCCGAGTACCGGCGGCGGTCGGGGATCGACGCGCGGCTCGTGGTCGTCGGCATGACGGCGACGGGCTTCTCGATCGCCGACCCGTCGGACGCGGGGATGCTCGACG
The DNA here is from genome assembly GCF_024508315.1 of Cellulomonas xiejunii. Classification (NCBI taxonomy): domain Bacteria; kingdom Bacillati; phylum Actinomycetota; class Actinomycetes; order Micrococcales; family Cellulomonadaceae; genus Cellulomonas; species Cellulomonas xiejunii. The sequence goes on along the minus strand of NZ_CP101987.1, from coordinate 4,080,994 downwards.
TCGTCGGCTTCGACGGCGCGGTGCCCTCGCTCATCACGGAGTTCGCGCGTGGCCTCTAGGGCCCCGCACGGGTCCGACGCATCGGCCGGGGGCGGCCCCGAGCACGGGGCCGCCCCACGGTCGGCGCGCGCACGGCCGGCGTCTGCAGGATCGACGCCCGCACGGTCCGCCGGTGCGCGGTCGGCGCGCGCACAGTCGGCGCCCGCACCTTCGGACACGCCTCTGCGGGCGTCCCGTCGGGGCGCCTCCGATCCTCGTGCCGCTCGCGCACGCGAGCTCCATCGCAAGGCTGCGGAGGCCGACGAGGTGGCCGCGCGGTACCGCCTGGAGCGCGACCGCCTGATCCTCCAGCTCCGCGCCGAGGACCCCGCGCGGTGGAGCTACTCCGCGATCGCGGAGGCGCTGGGCTGCAGCCGGGAGCTGGTCGCCCTCGTCACGCGCCGGTCCCGCTGACGGCCGTCCGCACGGCGCGTCACCTGAGCGCCCACCTGAGGACGGCGCCGGCGAGCGACCGCCGGTCATCCCGCGCCGACAAGCTCCAGCTCCAGCCAGGCCGCGAGGTCCGCGATCTCCCGCTCGACATCTGCGGTCATGGCTGCCGTGAACGGCACGTCCCGGTGCAGCGCGGTGACCCGCAGCACGCCGGCACGCACGTCGGCCGTCGCGTCGAGCTTGCCCACCAGCCTGTCTCCGTGGAGCACAGGCAGCGCCCGGTACCCCCACCGGCGCTGCGTTGCCGGCTTGTACATCTCGAGCTGGTAGTGGAACTCGAAGATCTCGGTCATGCGCTTGCGGTCGAGCACCAGGCGGTCCAGCGGTGACAGCAGCGCGGCGCGCCCCACGAACGGCTGGTCGAGCGTCGCGGGGTCGACGCGCCACTCGCCCCGCACGCCCTCGACGACCGCCGGCTCGCCCGCCAGCCCCACGTGGTCGGGCTCGTCGGGGCGCGCGGTCGCGCTCGCCCGAGCGATGCCCAGCGCCCGCAGGCGGCGCTCGTCCCGCGTCGCGCGCGTCTCGGCGAGGGGCAGCGCCTCGACGTCGGGGTAGACCCGCGAGGCCAGGGCCCACAGCTTCTCGCGCTTCTCCGAGCCTGCGATCGCGACCTCGCCGCGCTGCGCCAGCAGGCCCAGCAGCATCTGCACGTTGCGCCGGTCGTTCCAGCCGGTCGAGCGCCACGGCCGCACGCACGTGTCGGGGATGCGGCTGGCCGGCAGCGGCCCGTCAGCACGCAGCAGCTCCAGCACGTCCTGGCGGCAGCGGTCGTTGGCGCGCAACCACGCGCGCACCCCGTCGGGCGAGCCCGGCGCGTCGTCGCCGGGCCACGCGTCCATCTCGGCACGGAACAGGGCGACGTCGTCGGCCGGCCGCAGGAACCCGCGCAGCTCGACCAGCCGCTGCTGGTCCACGAGGTCACGCAGCTCCGCCGGTTCGTACGCGCTGCCCAGACGGCTCCACAGCACCAGGTCCGCGCCTGGGCGCCACGGCGCTGGTCGGGTCGGGCTGCAGCACGCCGAGGTGGCGCACCACCTCCATCACGCCGTCGGGCCGCGGCAGGGCCAGCAGCTGGGCGCGCACGGCGACCCGGCGCGCGTCGACGCGGCTGAGGCGGTGCACGGTGGTCATGCGGCCACGGTAGGACGCCTCGGGACGGCGCGGGCGACCAGCGCCCACGCCCAGCGAGGGCTCGGACCCGCGTCCGCCCGTCGCCGACCGAGGCCGTGCCGACGCTGGCGCCCGCGTGGCTCGTGCCGGACAGCAGCCGGGACACCAGGAGGCCACGAGTACGCGGAGCGCGTCGTGACCTCCCGGTGTGCATCCCGGCGTCATGACGGGAGCGGGCGGGACGAGTCCTTCACCGCCGCCGGTTGCTGCCCCCGCGCCCGCGCCAGCCGCCGTTCGCCGGCGACGGGCCACCGATTCCGCCCAGGTGGAGCGCGAGGAAGAACAGGCCGACGAACATCAGCGTCGTGGAGTCGAAAGCGTCCCCGACGTTCGCCTCGATGAGGTCGAGGAGCAGGGCGAGGGCGAAGACCGCGGCAGCGACGAGCGCGAGCATGAACACTCCAGGGGGAGGGGTCCGGCGAGGCTGCCGGAGGGCGGACGCTTCCGGTGATTTCGGGAGCAACCGGATCATGGCCCAGGGTCATGAGGCTCGCGACCGGAGGGCGTCCTGCGATCGGCGCGGTTCACGGTGTGAGTGGAGCGCCGTCGGGCATCGATCCCGACGGGGGAGGCGAGAGCGGCCGGGCGACGAGGACACCAGATCGTCGAGATCGGTGGGATCCGACGGCCGCGCCGGCCCCTCGTCGAAGTAGCACACGGTGCTACCCTTCGGAGATGACGACCGTCGGGGTGCGCGAGCTCAGGCAGGACGCGTCCGGTGTCCTGCGCCTCGTCGAGGCGGGCGAGCGAGTCGTCGTGACGGTTCACGGGCGGCCCGTCGCCGACCTGGTGCCGCACTCCGAGGCCCGTCCTACGTGGCGCCCGGTCGCGGACCTGGCGGCACTGTTCCGCGGCGTGGACGACCCGGACTGGGAGCAGGACATGGCGCTGGTCGACGGTGCCGCGACCGACCCGTTCGAGCGAGGCTCCGACCGGTGAGGCTGGTCCTCGACACGAACGTCCTGATCGACGGTCTGGTGCCGACCGGCACCGGCGATGAAGCCGCGATCAGCATGGCGACGCTGGCCGAGCTGCGCTTCGGCGTCCTGATCGCGCGCACCGCCGAGAGCAGGTCGGCGCGGATGCGGGTGCTGTCGAGCGCCGAGAGCGCGCTGGCAGCCCTCCCGATCGACGACGCGGTCGCGTCTTCCTACGCCCTGCTCGCGACGAAGACGGTGGCGGCCGGGCGACAGCCGCGCGCCCGAGCGTTCGACCTGCTGATCGCGGCGACCGCCCACGCACATGGCGCCGCGCTCGTGACGAGGAACATCGACGACTTCACGGGTCTCGACGACGTCCTCGACGTCCGCTTGCCGTAGGGGCGGATCGGCAACCTGCTCCGCGTCTGCTGGAGACTGCGCAGCGGCGTCGTCCTGCGACCACCATCGCGATGACGATCGACCTGTGCCGGCGTCGTGTACTGTCAGGACAACATACCGGACGGTCGGTTTCTATCAGGGTAGTATCGAGGGGCGTGGCGATGCAGCGGTTCGAGGGCAGGGTCGCCCTGGTCACCGGCGCGAGCCGCGGCATCGGGTTCGCGATCGCCGAGCGGCTCCTCGCCGAGGGCGCGTCCGTGGTCCTCACGGGCCGCAAGCAGGACGCGCTCGACGCTGCCGTCGCCGCCCTGTCGGCCGACCGCGGAGCCGAGCGGGTGCTGGGCCTCGCCGGGAAGGTCGACGACCCCGAGCACCGCACCGCCGCGATCGCCGCGACGGTCGAGCGGTTCGGGCGCCTCGACCACCTCGTGAACAACGCCGGCATCAACCCGGTCTACGGCCCGGCGCTGGAGATCGAGCTCGCGGCGGTGCACAAGATCCTCGCCGTCAACGTCGTCGCGGCCCTCGAGTGGACGCGTGACGCGGTCGCCGCAGGGCTCGGGACGCGCGAGGGGGCGTCGGTGCTCAACACCGCGTCGGCCGCCGGGCTCGCGGCCAGCCCCGGCATCGCGTTCTACGGCGTCTCCAAGGCCGGGCTCATGAACCTCACCGCGCAGCTCGCCGTCGAGCTCGCCCCGCGGATCCGGGTCAACGCCGTCGCTCCCGCGGTCGTGCGGACCAGGCTCGGCGCCGCCCTCTACGAGGGTCGCGAGCAGGAGGTCGCCGCGCGCTATCCGCTGCGCCGGATCGGCGAGCCCGTCGACGTCGCCGGCCCCGCGGCGTTCCTGCTGTCCGACGACGCCGGCTGGGTGACTGGTCAGACGCTCGTGATCGACGGTGGCGCCTCCGTGGCGCCGATGGGGTGAGGATGTGCGGATGAAGCAGACGAGCGTGGTGGACGATGTGACACGGGCGGCGGTCGAGCTCTTCGCGTCCCGGGGGTACGCGAACACCTCCGTGCAGCAGGTGGTCGAGGCGGCAGGCGTGACCAAGGGCGCGCTGTACCACTACTTCCAGTCCAAGGACGACCTGCTGTTCGGCATCTACGAGCGTCTGCTGTCGCTCCAGACCGAGCACCTCAACGCGATCGTCGAGCGCGGCGAGCCGACCGCCGAGACCCTGCGCGCGGTGTGCGTCGACGTCATCGAGACGTCCGTCGACCACCTGCTCGAGGGCACCGTGTTCTTCCGCAGCGCGCACATGCTCTCGGCGCCGCGCCAGCAGGAGGTGACCCGCCGTCGCCGCGCGTACCACGACACGTTCGCCGGCCTCATCGAGGCCGGTCAGGCCGAAGGCCTGTACCGCACCGACGTCCCCGTCGCGGTGCTCGTCGCGCACTTCTTCTCGGACGTGCACTACCTCTCCCACTGGTACAGCCCCGAAGGCCCGGAGGACAAGACCGTGCTCGCGAACCAGCTCACCGACCTGTTCCTCGTCTCGATCTCGGCCGCGTCGGCCGGCCCGGCCGGGTCAGCCCCTGCGGTCCGGCCGCACGCCACCTCCGCGGTCGAGGGCTGACCGCCGTGCGCGCCTGGCACGTCACAGCCCACGGTGAGCCCGCGGACGTCCTGCGGCTCGTCGACCTCCCCGACCCCGTCGCGGGCGACGGGCAGGTGCTCGTGCGGGTGCGGGCGGTCGCCGTGAACTTCCCGGACGTGCTGCTCGCGCGCGGGGAGTACCAGGTGCGCCCGCCGCTGCCGTTCGTGCCAGGCATCGAGCTCTGCGGAGAGGTCCTCGCGGTAGGCGCCGGCGTCACGCACGTGGACGTCGGGCAGCGCGTCGTCGGCTCCCACATCGGGGTGCTCGCCGAGCTCGCGGTGCTCGACGCCCACGAGGTCTTCGCGGCGCCGGACGCGCTCGACGACGCCCAGGCGTCCGCCTTCACGATCGCCTACCAGACCGGGTGGTTCGGGCTGCACCGGCGTGCGGCGCTCCAGCGCGGCGAGACCCTGCTCGTGCACGCCGCGGCAGGCGGGGTCGGCACCGCGGCGGTCCAGCTCGGCGCCGCGGCCGGTGCCCGCGTCATCGGGGTCGTCGGGAACGCCGCCAAGGCCGACGCCGCACGCCGCGCCGGGGCGCACGTCGTCATCGACCGGTCCGTGCAGGACGTCGCGGACGCGGTGCGTGCCGAGACCGGCGGTGCCGGGGCCGACGTCGTGTACGACCCCGTCGGCGGGGACGCGTTCGCCGCGTCGACGAAGTGCGTCGCCTTCGAGGGGCGGATCGTCGTGGTCGGGTTCGCAGGCGGGACCATCCAGGACATCCGTGCGGCGCACCTGCTGGTGAAGAACTACACCGTGCACGGTCTGCACTGGGGGCTCTACGCGCGCGTCCGCCCGGAGCTCGTCACCGCGGCCCACGCCGAGCTGACCCGGCTCGCGGACACCGGCGCCGTCGTCCCGCAGGTCAGCGACGTGGTCCCGTTCACGGACGCGGCCGCCGCGGTCGCCCGGCTCGCCGCCGGGAGCACGACGGGCCGCCTCGTCGTCCGCGTTCAGGACTGACGCGACCGGACCGCGCACGGACCGGGTGGGTGCCGGGCGTCCACCACCACCGACCGCACGGGGAGACGACGATGACGCAGCTCGACGGACGTGTGGCCCTCGTCTCCGGCGGGGCCCGCGGCCTCGGTGCCGCGTACGTGCGGGCGCTGCACGGCTGCGGCGCGAGCGTGGTCATCGGTGACCTGCTCGACGAGGAGGGGACCGCGCTCGCGGACGAGCTCGGGGAGCGCGCGCGGTTCGTGCACCTCGACGTGACGTCGGAGAGCAGCTGGGCGGTCGCGGTGGAGGCCGCGGTCGGACTCGGCGGGGTGGACGTGCTGGTCAACAACGCCGGGATCGCGAACACCGGCCGGATCGAGCGGTACGACCGGGAGAAGTGGGACGCCGTGATCGCGGTCAACCTCACGGGCACCTACCTCGGGGTGCGCGCGGTCGTGCCCGTCATGAAGGCGGCCCGGAAGGGGTCGATCATCAACATCTCCTCGGTCGAGGGGATGCGCGGCGACGCGGGTCTGCACGGGTACGTCGCGTCGAAGTTCGGGGTGCGCGGGCTCACCAAGTCCCTCGCGGTCGAGCTCGGTGCCGACGGGATCCGGGTCAACTCGGTGCACCCCGGCTTCGTGCTGACGCCGATGACGGAGCGGCTCGACGCGACACTCCAGCGGATCCCGCTCGGGCGGCACGCGGTGCCGGACGACGTCGTGGGCGCCGTGCTGTTCCTCGCGGGGGACGAGTCCGCCTACGTGACGGGCATCGAGCTCGTGGTCGACGGCGGCATGATCGCGGGCGTCCCGCACGCGTGAGGGCGGTACCGGGCGGGCGTCCTGGAATGCGTCTGGTCTGATACATACCGTCCAGTCGGTTTCTCCTGTACTGTCGCAGCACGCCGACACGACGGAGTGCCGATGCCACCACGGGAAGCGCCCGCCCGCGCGGGTGCGATGCGACTGCAGATCCGCGGACTGACCGTGCGCTTCGGCGGTCTCGCGGCCCTCACCGACGTCGACCTCGACGTCGCCGACGGCCAGGTCGTGGGCCTGATCGGGCCGAACGGCGCGGGCAAGACCACCGTGTTCAACGCCGTCAGCGGGCTCGTCCGCATCGCTGCCGGGACGATCACCGTCGCGGGCCGCCCCGCACCCCGCACGCCCTCGGGGCTGGCCCGGGCGGGTGTCGCCCGCACGCTCCAGGGCCTCGGCCTGTTCCCGGGGCTGAGCGTCCGCGAGAACGTCGAGGTGGGCGCCCTGGGCACCCCTGACCCCGCCGCCCCCGGCCCCGGCGCACCCGACCCCGCAGCCCGCGCGCTCCGGGCGCTCGACGACCTCGGGATCGCCGACCGCGCCGCGCTGCCCGTCGGTGCGCTGCCCTACCCCGAGCAGAAGAAGGTCGCCCTCGCGCGCGCGCTCGTCGCCGATCCCCGGCTCCTGCTGCTCGACGAGCCCGCGGGCGGGCTCGGCGCCGCCGACATCGCCGAGCTCGACGCCGTCGTGCGGCGCGTAGCCGCGACCGGGTGCGCGGTCCTGCTCGTCGAGCACCACGTCGACTTCGTCATGGGGCTGTGCGACCGGGTCGTCGTGCTCGACTTCGGGCGGGTCATCGCCGACGGCCTGCCCGACGACGTCCGCCGGGACCCCGCCGTCACCGCGGCGTACCTCGGGATCGAGGTGACCGCCCCGTGAGCGCAGCCCTGAGCGTGCGGGACCTCGTCGTCGGATACGGCGGCGCGCCCGTCCTGCACGGCGTCTCGTTCGACGTCGACGACGGCACCGTCGTCGCGCTCGTCGGCGGCAACGGCGCCGGCAAGACCACGCTGCTGCGGACCGTGTCCGGGCTGCTCGCGCCGTCGGCCGGCACCGTGCACCTCGACGGGCGGGACCTCGCCCGCGTCGGCGTCGAGGACCGCGTGCGCCGCGGGCTCGCCCAGGTGCCCGAGGGGCGCGGCGTCATCACCGAGCTCACCGTCGAGGAGAACCTGCGGCTCGGCGGGCTCTGGCGCCGCGACCCCGGCGGCCTGCGAGCCGCGCTCGCCGAGATGTACGCGCTCTTCGAGCCCCTCGAGCGACGCCGCACGACCCTCGGCCACCAGCTCTCCGGCGGCGAGCGGCAGATGCTCGCGATCGCCCGCGCGCTCGTCGCCCGGCCCCGCGTGCTGCTGCTCGACGAACCGTCGCTGGGCCTCGCGCCCCTCGTCGTCGCCCAGATCATGCGCACGCTGCGCGAGCTGTGCGACCGCACCGGGCTCACCGTCCTGCTCGCCGAGCAGAACGTCTCCGGGGCGCTGTCCGTCGCCGACCGGGGCCTCGTGCTCGGGCTCGGCGAGGTCGTCGCCTCACGGCCGGCGGCCGAGCTCGCCGGGGACGAGGCCCTCCGACACGCCTACCTGGGGTTCTGATGGACCGGTTCGTGTTCCTGCTCGGCACCGGGCTGGCCCGGGGCACGCTGTTCGCGCTGTTCGCGCTCGCGCTCGTGCTCATCTGGCGCGCCACCAGGATCGTCAACTTCGCCGCCGGCGCCATGGCGATCGTCGGCGTGTACGTCGGCGTCGCCGTCACCGGGCTGACCGGCAGCTACTGGTGGGGCCTGGTCGCGACCGTGCTGGCCGGCGGCGTCGTCGGCCTCGTGGTCGAGCGGGGGGTCCTGAGGTTCGCGTCGGCCCGCTCGCCGCTGTCCGGGGTCATCCTCGCGATCGGCCTCGTGATCGTGCTGCAGTCGCTGCTGGGCATCGCGTTCGGACAGCAGCACGAGCCCGTCCCCGCACCGTTCAGCGACCGGCCGCTGCGCGTCGGCGGGGTCCCGGTGCTCTCCCCGTACGACGTGTTCGTCGTCGTCGTCGCGCTCGGGCTCATGGCGGCCCTGCGGCTGCTGTTCGTGCGGACGACGCTCGGCCTCCAGCTGCGCGCCGCGGCGTTCGCGCCCGAGGTGGCCCGGCTGCTCGGCGTCCGCGTCGCACGGATGCGGACGGTCGGCTGGGTGCTCGCCGCGGCCGCCGCGTCGCTCGCCGCGATGCTCGCGGTGCCCAAGGAGCTCGGCCTCAACCCGCACGCCGCCGACATGCTGTTCGTCTACGCGTTCACCGTCGCGGTCGTCGGCGGGCTCGACTCACCGGGCGGTGCGCTCCTCGCAGGGCTCACGGTGGGGGTCGTCATGAGCCTCGTCACCGGGTACCTCGGGGCGACGCTGGCCCCCGTCGCGGTGCTCGCGCTGCTCGTCGTCGTGCTGCTCGTGCGACCGTCCGGCCTGTTCGCCCAGGCCGAGACGAGGCGAGCATGAACGCGCGCCGCACGCTCCTGCTCGCGCTCGGCGGGCTCGTCCTCGCGATCGGCCTGACGTTCCTGCTCGACCCGTACCGCAACTACCAGCTCGCGCTCGCCGCGGCCTACCTGTGCGCGACCGCCGGGCTGACCGTCCTCGTCGGGCTCAGCGGGCAGCTCTCGCTCGGGCACGCCGCACTCATGGCGGCGGGCGGTTACGGGTACGCGCTGACGTCGCAGGCGCTGACCTCGGCCGGCGTCGGCGGCGTCCCGCGGTTCCTCGCGGCGACCGTCGCCGCGGCGGTGGCCGCCGGGGTCCTCGGGCTGCTGCTCGGGCTCGCGGGCGCCCGCCTGCACGGCCCGTACCTCGCCGGGCTCACGCTCACGCTCGTCGTCGCGGTGCCCGCGGTGGCCGCGAGCGTCGGCGCGCTCCAGGGCGACCGCGGCGTCCGGATCGAGTTCGAGGGCGTCCCGGGCCCGCTCAAGGCGCTCATCGCGCTCGAGCAGTGGCAGGCGTGGGTCGCGCTCGCCGTCGCTGCCGTCGCCGTGACCGGGCTCGCGCTCGTGCGCGACGGGCGCACCGGGCTGCGCATGCGCGCGGTGCGGGACGACGAGGTCGCCGCGGCGCTCGCCGGGATCGCGCCCGCCCGGGTCAAGGTGCTCGCGTTCGTCGTCAGCTCCGTGACCGCCGGGCTCGGCGGCGCGGTCCTCACGTTCGTCACGCAGTCGGTCTCGCCCGGCGCCTACACCGTGTCGCTCTCCCTGCTGCTGCTCGTCGCGGTCGTGGTCGGCGGGCTCGGCAGCCTGCTCGGGGCCGCGCTCGGCGCGGTGCTCCTGGTGCTGCTGCCGTGGCTCGTCGGCACGCTGACCGACATGCTGCCGCTCCCGTCGCAGGTCACGCAGCGCCTCGACGGCACGCTGCCGCTGCTGGTGTTCGGGTCGCTGCTCATCGTCCTCGTCGCCGGCGCCCCGGGCGGGCTGGCAGGCGCGCTCACCGCCGCCCGCGACCGCCGCCGGGCCCGCAGACGCCTCCCGGCACCCGGGCCCACCGCCGCACGGCTCGTCCCCACCGCCGGCGACGACCCCACCGGCCCGGCCGCACGCCCCGGGTCCGTCGGCCCCACTGCCACCCGCTCTGGAGAACCCGTCCGCACACCGACCGAGGGATGACGACGATGCCGCAGCTCCGTACCTTGCCCACGCGCCGCCACCCGCGGCGCACCGCCGGCACGCTCGTCGCGCTCGTGACGATCGTGCCGCTCGTCGCCTGCTCGACGCCCGCCGCGTCCCCCGGCGTCGACGAGGAGACCATCACGATCGGCACCCACACGCCGCTCACCGGACCGGCGGCGGCGGGCTACTCGTCGATCTCCGCGGCCGCGTCCGCGTACTTCGACTACCTCAACGACAACGGCGGGATCCACGGCCGCAGCATCGAGTACGTGGTCAAGGACGACGCGTACAACCCGGCGACCACGCAGACGGTCGTGCGCGAGCTCGTCCAGGAGGACGAGGTGCTCGCGGTCGTCAACGGCCTCGGCACCCCGACCCACTCCGCGGTGCTCGACTACCTCAACGAGAACGAGGTCCCCGACCTGTTCGTCGCGTCGGGCAGCCCGAGCTGGGACCAGCCCGAGGCCTACCCGTGGACGTTCGGCTACAACGCGGACTACATCACCGAGGGCAAGGTGCTCGCCCACCACGCCCAGGAGACGTACGACGACGCCGTCTACTGCGTGCTCGGCCAGGACGACGACTTCGGCACCGACTTCACCGTCGGCCTGACGACGGTGCTCGACGATCTCGCGAGCACCCAGACGTACTCGGTGTCCAACCAGGACGTGACCGCGCAGATCGGCGCGATGCAGGCTGCCGGGTGCACCGTGAACTTCCTCGCGACCGTCAACGGCTTCACGGCGCTCGCGCTCGGCACCGCCGCGAAGATGGGCTACCGCGCGCAGTGGCTGTCCTCGTCGTCGGGCGGCGACTACCCGACGCTGGTCGGCTACCTCGGCGAGGACGTCGGGCCCGCGCTCCTCGAGGGCTTCGTCAGCACCAACTACCTCCCGTTCAGCGCCGACGACCCGTGGGTGGAGCTGTTCCGGAGGGTCAACGACGAGTACAACGACGGCGCGCCGTTCACGGGGAACACCGTGTTCGGGATGTCGGTGGCGTACACGTTCGCCGAGACGCTCGCGCGCGCGGGCGAGGACCCCACGCGCGAGAGCCTGGTCGAGGCCCTGGAGTCCGGCGAGGTCGTCGGCAACGGGATCGTCCCGCTGCAGTTCGGGAAGGACAGCCGCCGGGCGTTCGGCGGCGTCGGGATCACGGTCGTCGAGGGCGGCGTGCAGGACTACGTCGGCGAGGTGTACACGACCGACACCGCCGACGGGGACGTCGTCGTGTACGACGGCGAGGCGGTCACGCTGGAGAACGACGGGATCCCGCAGACCTGAGCGCAATAGTCGACCAGTCGTCACTCTGTACGGCAGGTGCTCGACCAGTGGTCAGTTTGGGGGCTGCAGTGCGCGGATGAGGGCTCCCGACTGACCAGTGCCTGCCGTGGGGCCTCCCCAGTGCCCAGTGCCTGCCCGCGGTGTTCCTCATCGCCGGCCGGCACCGGTCAATGGGCGGACGGCACCCCGGCCGTCGCCGAGTACTGCGCGACGAGCTCTCGCATGAGCACCTGCTCAAGCCGCCGAGCGCCAGCGTCTCGACCAGGTGGCAGCGTGAGACCTTCCCTCCTCGGAAGACGTCGACGTCTAGCGATTTATCCACGCGTCGCTCGCTACACCCTCATCTGCCACGAACCACTCTCGGACTACGACACCCGTTCGCGGGCTTGCCCGCCTCAGCGAGGTCGGCTCCGCTCCACGCCCACACCTCGGTAGAAGAGGGCGCGGATACCACTGTTCTTGTCGGACCATGCCCCTAGGGTTGGAACCATGAGCATCAGTTCCACCATCTTGGATTCCTCGCGCGTCTCTACTCCGCTGGCAACGTTGGTCAACTCCGGTTGCTGGGCTGTCGGCGGCATCTTCCGCCTGGACTACTCCCGAGCGGTGGTTCTGACCGACGACTGGCGCAAGACCCAGGCTGGCGGGGTGCCCCACGGGGCCTTCCTGCTCGCCGCTGCGGGCGCGCAGACCCCCGAGGGGTTCGCACTCGACGACGAGGAGCTGATCCTGCTTCGCGTCAGCGGCACGGCTGCTCTGCCCAACGAGGCGGACCTCGTACAGACCAGGCTTGCCGTTGTGCGCGACGCCGGCGACTCCGGCAAGGGATTTGACGAGGTCACCGACGAGCTCACGCGCAACGAACTCCAGCAGTCGGCGTTCGACTGTGACGTTATCGGCACGTTCTACGCCGACCGCAGCGAGACAAGGATCCAGTTCGGATCTGACATTGACAACGTGGTCTCGTCGGCGCGCTATCAAGTTTTCCTGCCTTCGACAGACGTTCTCTCGTGGATCGCGTCATACCCGGAGCCGGACGGCGACAACCTCCTTACCCTGGGTGCCGTCCGTTTCGCCTCAACCCGCCGTCGTGCTCGCGAGTCCGGTACCGACAAGGCCGCAGTGCACGTTCACATCGGCGACTTCGTATCTCGCAAGACCGCCGTTTTCGGCATGACGCGGACGGGCAAGTCCAACACGATCAAGACGCTTGTGACGGCCATCGCGACTCAGGCTGCCAAGTCCGGGACGTTGGTCGGCCAACTCATCTTCGACCCCCAAGGCGAGTATGCGAACGTGAACGAGCAGGACCAAACGGGTCTGCGGCTCCTCGGCGATGAGAACAGGGTGCGGATCTACCGCCTCGGTGCTGACGGCTCTGAACCGCAAGTCCTCCCACTCGCAATGAATTTCTTCGACCGCGCCAATTTTGAAGCTGTCGTCGACTTTGTCAACTCCGTCGTGAGTGATCAGTTCGGCACTTACGCCTACGTCAAGACGTTCACCTCGATCGACTGGACCGAGCCCGACCGAGTGGCTGACCGTGGCGACTGGATCACGTGGACGAAGGCCGTGCTGGGCATGTACGGCCTTCTCGTAGAGTGCGGCATCTCAGCCCCCTCATTCCCGAGCGGCGGCCTTGATTTCGGATGGACCGACACCCTTTACCAGAATTTCAACACGTCCAACCCGGGACTTGTGATTAAGGTGGGTAGCAGCTACCGCGCCACGACGCCCGAGGCCGCCAAGCGTGTCATGTTGCACATGGCTAATGATGGTGGTTGGAATCAGCGCTCGACGGGTGGTGACACCCCGTTCAAGTTTATCGCCGACTTCAACAATCGCGCCAGCGGTAAGGCGGCCATCCGCCAACTCCGCGAGTTCCATTCTACGAGCGCCACTCAGCGCGTCGAGGAGCAGATCTGGGACGACATGCAGGCCGGCCGCTTGGCGATCGTGGATCTTGCCCACGGGACCGGCGATGTCTCGAAGACGATCTCCGAGAACACGGTCAACTTCTTGTTGTCCCGCGCGAACGAGCGTTTCCGTTCAGGTGCGGACGCCGTGCCTTTCCAGATCGTCGTAGAGGAGGCTCACAACCTCTTCGAGCGTGGCGCGAAGGACGTCGCAGGCAACCCGTGGGTGCGCTTGTCGAAGGAGGCCGCGAAGTACCAGATCGGCCTGGTTTATGCGACGCAGGAGGTCTCCAGCGTCGACCAACGCATCTTGTCGAACACCTCGAACTGGCTTGTTGCGCACCTGAACTCGGACAATGAGACGCGAGAGCTGTCGCACTACTACGACTTCAAGACGTGGGCGGAGAGCATCCGCCGCGTGGAGGATCAGGGATTCGTCCGGATGAAGACTTACTCCGGCAAGTACATCGTTCCCGTGCAGGTAGCCAAGTTCGACCACGCCATGATTAACGCGGCACGTGCCGCAGCGGGCCTTCCGGCAGTTGAGGTCGAGTAGCGTGCCGTATCCCTCTGAGCGCGCCTCCCGGCTCGGCCACGTCCCGGTCGTCAACAGTCAGGCAGTGCAAGACGCCTTCTCCCGCTGGGAAGTAGCACAAGCAACGCCGGCCGACGAGAACCGCGTGACATCGCTCTGCCGTGCCGTCGATGAACTCGACAATGCTGGGATCTCAGATGCCGTTCGGTTCGCCATCACAGTGGACGGCTCGGACAGCGAGGTCGAAGCCACGCGCGAGCACCCCACTATCAAGGTCGGGTACGTCCGGGTGGCTGCTTCCTTTATCGATTTCGACAAGTTGCGCCACGCAGGGGCGGGCGACTTTGTCGACCCACGCCTGCTGCGCGCGTCACATCAGCACGCGGCGTTCGACCGCGCACTGCCGGGCTCTGGCCTCGTCATTCCCGGTTCAACCGGCGTGGACACTTGGCGACATGAGCTTGACCGGTTCTTGCACGAGACGAAGTTCGACCAGGCATCGGAGCAGACTCTCGCCGACATGCTACTGGCGCTTCACGGCTCTCCGAGTGCCCCGGCCGTAACGGCTCCGCTTCGCAGATGCCCCGTGTGCAAGGTTAGCGATATTCAACTCTCTGGCGGAAAGATCGATGTACCGAAGGGCGGCACCAACTGCCCGGAGTGCGGCCAGAAGATCTACCTCGGCGACGTTCTCCGCACCGAAGAGGAGTACATGCCCGAGGGGTCGAACCGCAGTTCCCTCACGCGTATGATGCTCGTGGCCGAGAGGTTGACATCACTTGGCTATATGCAACTGCTGTTCGAGGACCCACAGAGCTACGAAGTCCTCGGGAGGACGCTGTTCATTACCGATGGCCCTCTGGGACTGCACGGCACCGTCGCCCCGCTCAAGCGTCGCTTCCAGGAGTACCTAGCCGAGTTCACCAAGCATTGCGTCGCGAACGACCGCCCCGCCGCTCCTCTCGTTGTGGGAGTGGAGAAATCCGGAACCTTTGTCGAACACGCCCAACTCATCTCTCATCTGATCGAACCCGGGCACGTCATGCTTCCGACGACTGAGTACATCAACCGGATCACGGGACGCCCGGCAGGCAACCCCTATGGTTCGGACGAGTTCTACGGGCGCCGATTCTTCTACCGCACCAAGCGTGGCGGCGTCCTCGTCTTTACCGTGCCGCCGAAGCCCGGAGTCACACCGTACGGGGACCTCGACGGCGAGCTTTGGACCAGCTACCCCACGCTCCGCCCTGTCTGCGAGGTGCTTGATCACGTCCAAACGCGGCTCTACGAGAACGCCGTTATCCCGGTTGCGTTAGCGCACTCTGCTGCCTCCCTGCCCTTGGGTGTCGGGCAGTCGGTGCTCCGTGCACTGGTGCAGCAATCTCTGGGCCTGCCGTCTCGTAGCCAGATTCGTCAGGCGGGCCCCTTCGCGGGGCCACGCTAACTAAATGTCAGCCCACTGCGTCCGCGACGGTGTTTGAGAGGACAATCAACTCGCTGGCCGACGGTCGCTTGAGGCGGTCTTTCGAGCCGCGAAGGTGGGCCGAGTAGAGAAGATTAAATTCGGAGATGTCTCGCGCCTTGTAGAGGCTCCTGATGAGGTCGGCCACGTCGTAGGTCAGCACCCAGTTGGTGTTTGCGTAGCCATTCAAGACTCTCGCCAGGTTGATGTGGTCCCTTTCTTGGAAGGCGCTCATGTAAAGTGAGCCGCCTTTCTCGACGTACGGCGGATCGACGTATGCGAAGACGTTCTCCTTGGGGAGGTACTCGCGTAGTCGTGCCGCTCCGTCTTGCTTGGTGATGCGGATCCTCCCGCTGAGCTCGGCCAGCTTCTCGATCCGGCCTCGAAGAACGGTCTTGTCGAAGCGGGCATCGATCTTATATGACCCCGCCTGGGCGTAGCCGCCGATCACCCCCGCTCCCAGCACGCCGGATCGGCTGGTGCGGTTGAGGTAGAAGGTGGCGAACCCCAGGGCGAGGGGGTCGACGTCGGCGTCATGGCGGCGGCGGTATACCTCGCGTTGCCGTCTCCATTCTTCGATTGTCAACGGAGTGCCATCCAACAACCGTAGGAACGCGTCCGAGTCCTTCACCATCGCCTTCCAGCAGGCGTGGATCGCCGGGTCAAGATCGTTGATTACGACCATCCCAACGACGTCCCTGAAGAGGAGCTCGAGGCCGGCTCCTGCGCCGCCGGCGTACGGCTCGATGTAGGTCGGCTTGTCGAGGGCGAGCGCCTCGATGGTTGACTCGAAGAAGCGGGCGAGCGTCGCCTTGCCGCCGGGGTAGCGCAGCGGACTGGCGTGGGAGCCACGACGGGCGATGACGTCAACCACGGTGCCTCCCTTCGGTCGAAGCTGGACACTACCCGGGCGAGTCTAGGGAACCCATCTGACAGCGTCGTCGGCTGCCCGAGCCGGACAAGGCTAAGTGCTCACTTCCGCACCGCAGGCAGTTCTCGCGTCCGAGAACGAGCACGTCGACGGGGCTGCTGCACGAGTGGATGACAGTTGTCTCAGGCGGCGAGCGCGCATGCGACGAGTGTGCGCTGGGCCCACGGAACCTGCTTGAGCGATGTATCTCGTCTGGGTCCGAGTGGCGGCGTCAGAGCCTGCTTCATCTGACCAGCGGTCACGGACGGGACCCCGGTGCGCACTCCGGCTCGCAGGGCCGCGCCCTTGGTGCGGACCTGGTCTGGGTCGCTCTGCCGCCGTCAGTGCGCGACCGGTTCCCCGGCCGACGTCGAGTACTGCGCCACGAGCTCACGCTTGAGCACCTTGCCCGAGCCGCCGAGCGGCAGCGTCTCGACGAGGTGGACCACGCGCGGGTACTTGTAGGCGGCGATCAGCTCGCGCGTGAAGTCGACGACCTCCTGCGCGGTCGCCGCGCGGCCGGGCATGAGGACGACGGCGGCGTGGACCTCCTGGCCGTGCGCGTCGTCGGCGATGCCGAACACCGCGGCCTGCGCGACGGCCGGGTGGCGGACCATCGCGTCCTCGACCTCGCTCGGGTACACGTTGTAACCGTTGCGGACGATCATGTCCTTCTTGCGGTCGACGATCGTCACGATCCCCTCGGCGTCGACGGTGCCGAGGTCGCCGGTCCGGAACCAGCCGTCGACGACGGCCGCAGCGGTCGCCTCGGGGTTGCCGAGGTAGCCCTTGAACAGGTTGTGGCCACGCACCACGAGCTCGCCGAGCTCGCCCGGGCCGAGCAGCACGATCCGACCCTCGACCTCGGGGTCCGCCACCTCCACGTCGACGCCCCACAGCGGCCGGCCGACGGTGCCCGGTCGGATGGGCTCGCCGACGTAGTTGAACGACACGGTCGGCGCCGTCTCCGTCAGCCCGTAGCCCTCGTGCACGTCCGCGCCGAAGGTCTCCGCGAACGCCTCGAGCAGCGCGACCGGCAGCGCGGCGCCGCCCGAGACCGCGTACTTGAGCGGGGGCCGGTCGGGCGTGCGCGCGGCGGCCTGGACCATGCCGAGGAACATCGTCGGGACGGCGGTGAACACCGTCGCGCGGTGCCGGACGAGCAGCGCGAGCGCCTCGTCGGGGTCGAACCGGGGCAGCAGGACGATCGCGGCGCCGCGCCGGAACGCGGTGTTGAGCACGGCGGACTGGCCGAACGTGTGGAAGAACGGCAGCCCGCCGAAGATGACGTCGTCGGCCTGCAGGTCCGTGGTGTCGAGCAGCGTGACGTGCACCTGCTCGACGAGAGTCAGGTGCGAGGCGACCGCGCCCTTGGGGCGGCCCGTCGTGCCGCTCGTGTACAGGACCGTGGCCGGCGCGAGCGGGTTGACCGACGCGTACGTGTGGACCGGTACCGCGGCGTCGGCCTCGTCCTCCAGGCGCGGGGCCGGGACCGCGCCGGCGTGCGTGTCGGGAACCAGGACCGTCACGGCGGGGATGCCGGCCGCCGCGGCGGCCGGCAGCGCCTCGCCGAGCATCGGGGCCGCGGCGACGAGCAGCGTCGCGCCGCTGTCGCGCAGCACGTACTCGATCTCCTGGGCCTTGAACAGCAGGTGCACGGGCACGACGACCGCGCCGAGCGACAGGACCGCGTAGTAGACGCGCGCGAAGTCGGGCACGTTCGGCACGAGCATCGCGACGCGGTCGCCCGGCCCGACGCCGCGGTCCCGCAGGGCACCGGCGTACGCGCGCGTGCGGTCCCACAGCGGGCCGTAGGTCAGTGCGGCGTCACCGAAGTGGAACGCGACCCGGTCCGGGTGGCGGCGGGCGGTCTCGGCGAGGATCGCGGCGACGGACAGCGTGCTGTGCCCTGGGCCGGTGAGGATCGGGTCGGGGGTCATCTCGGGTCCCTTCGCGTGCGGTGACTTCGGCGGCGACTACAGCGGGGGTGGTGCGGGGGTCGTGCGCGGGTGGTGCGGTGCGAGCGGGCGGGACGTCACGTCGGGCGCGGTCGGAGCTCGGCCTTCCCGAGCGAGGAGAGGTGGACCTCGTCGGGCCCGTCGGCGATCCGCAGCGACCGTGCCGCGGCGTACATCGCGGCGAGCGGCTGGTCCTCGCTGAGCCCCGCCGCACCGAACACCTGGATCGCGCGGTCCACGATCTGCTGCACCGCTCGCGGGACCGCGATCTTGATCGCCTGGATCTCGGTCATCGCCGCGCGGTTGCCGACCGTGTCCATGAGCCAGGCGGTCTTGAGGACGAGCAGCCTCAGCGCCTCGAGCTGGATGCGCGACTCCGCGGCCCACTCCCGCACGACGCCCTGCTCGGCGAGCGGCCGGCCGAACGGGGACCGGGACGCGGCGCGCTCGCGCACGAGGTCGAGCGCGCGCTCCGCCATGCCGAGCGCCCGCATGCAGTGGTGGATGCGGCCCGGTCCGAGCCGGGCCTGCGCGATCGCGAACCCGTCGCCCTCACCGCCGAGCAGCGCCGAGGCGGGCACGCGCACGTCCTCGAACGCGATCTCGGCGTGCCCGCCGTGGTCGCGGTCGTCGTAGCCGAGCACGGTCAGCGGGCGGACGACCCGCACGCCGGGGGTGTCGCGCGGGACGAGCACGATGCTCTGCTGCCGGTGCCGCGGCGCCTCGGGGTCGGTCGCCCCCATGACGACGAGCAGCGTCGCGTCGGGGTTCATGGCGCCCGTCGACCACCACTTGCGACCCGTGACCACCAGGTGGTCGCCGTCGCGGCGGATGCGGGTCGCGATCTGGGTGGCATCGGACGACGCGGTGCCGGGCTCGGTCATGCAGAACGCCGAGCGGGTCTGCGCGGCGAGCAGCGGGTCGAGCCAGCGCTCCTGCTGCTCGGGGGTCCCGAACTCGGCGAGCAGCTCGGCGTTCCCGGTGTCGGGGGCCGCGCAGTTGGTCGCGACGGGGCCGAGGCGCGGGCTGCGGCCCAGGAGCTCGGCGACGGGCGCGTACTGCAGGTTCGTCAGCCCGGCGCCGCGCGGCCCCGGCAGGAACAGGTTCCACAGGCCCTGCGCCCGCGCGATCTCCTGCAGCTCGCGGACCACCGGGCGCGGACCCCACTCGTCGGGGGTCGCCGCGACCTGCGCGTCGAGCACCGGCTCGGCGGGCAGGACGTGCTCGTCGAGGAACGTGCGCGTGCGGGTGCACACGTCCCGGGTCCGCTCGTCGTAGGCGAAGTCCACGTCCGCTGCTCTCAGCTCGCGCCGTCGAGGCACGCGAGGCCCTCGTCGGCCAACGGGAGGACGAGGGCGCCGATCGCGTCGAAGCCCTCGCCCACGGTCTCGCCCGCGCGGTACCGGAAGTGCACGCCCTCGAGGATCACCGCGAGCTTGTACGCCGCGAGCGCGCGGTACCAGGACAGCTCGGGGACGGACGAGCCCGACCGGGCCGCGTACGCGTCGGCGAGCTCGGCGAACTCCGGGTAGCCCGCGGCGGGGTCGACCGCGCTCGCGGTCAGGCCGTCGGGCGGCGCGATCCGGCGGATGTCCCAGTACAGGCCGAGCATCCCGAGGTCGACGGCGGCGTCGCCGAGCGTGGCCATCTCCCAGTCGAGCACCGCCGCCACGTGCACGCCGCCCGCGCGGGAGACGAGCGCGTTGTCGAGCCGGTAGTCCCCGTGCACGAGTCCGGTGCGGACGGTCGCGGGCACGTGCTCGCGCAGGCGCTCCTGCAGCGTGTCGAGCGCGGGGAGGTCGCGCGAGCGCGAGCCGTCGTACTGCCGACCCCAGCGGTGCAGCTGGCGGCCGAGGTAGCCGTCGGGTCGGCCGAGGTCGGCCAGCCCGACGGACGCGGGATCGAGGGTGTGCAGCTCGGCGAGCAGCTCCGCGAGATCGAGGCTCAGGGTCCGGAGCTCGGCGGGGGACCAGGCGCCGTTCTGCGTGGGGTCGCGCAGTGCCTCGCCCCCGACCCGCTCCATGACGAAGAACGGCGTCCCGGTCCCGGCGCTGCCGTCGGCGTCGTCGACGAGGTCCACGGTCGCGGGCACGGGGACGCGGGTGCGGCCGAGCGCGCGGATCACGCGGTACTCGCGGGCCATGTCGTGCGCGGTCTCCTGCACGTGGCCCAACGGCGGCCGGCGCAGCACGAGCGGGACGCGCGCGCCGTCGACCCGGTACGTGAGGTTGCTGCGGCCGCCGGCGAACAGCGTCGCGCGCAGCGGCTCGTCGGTCGCGAGCTCGGGGTGTGTGCGGCGGAGCCACGTGTCGAGGCGCGCGACGTCGAGACCGGGCAGTGCCCGTGCGGTGGTGCCGACGGCCGCGGTGGGCGCGTCCGGGACGGGCTGGGTCACCGGCGACCACCTCCGCGGTTCGGGCGGGCGGCGGTGCCCACGCTCCGCAGCATACCGGACAGTCGGTATGACGTGTCGAGCCTGTAGTCCCCCGGTGGTCGACGCCGTGACGTCGTCCGACACCGACCCGGCGCCGACGACGGTCCCGGGGTAGGTCAGGCGCTGGGTCGGACCAGGAGGTCCCGCTCGATCGCGGCCCGGATCGCCTCGGGGATCGGCGCCGGGCGGCGCGAGTCGCGGTCGACGAACACGTGCACGAAGCGCCCGGTCGCGATCGGCTCCGGCTCGTCCGCGCGCAGGATGCCGAGCTCCCACGTGATGCTCGTGGTCCCCACGCGGCCCGCGCGCAGGCCGACCGCGAGCGGCTCGGGGAACGACGCGGGCGCCCGGAACTCGCACGACGACGAGACGCACAGCGCGATCCGGTCGCCGCCGAGGGGGTCGAGCCCGGCGCCGATCATCCAGGCGTTGACGGTCGTGTCCATCGCCTCGTAGTAGACGGTGTTGTTGACGTGCCCGTACTGGTCGTTGTCGTTCCAGCGCGTCGGGAACGGGGCGCGGTGGCCGTAGGTCATCGGGGCTCCTCGGGGCGCAGGACGAGGTCGAACGCGGCGCGGGCGCGCTCGGCGCTCGGCGCGTCGCCCGTGATCAGGTCGGCGTACGTGAAGGACTCCGAGACCCGCACGAGCAGGTAGGCGAGGTCGGCCGGAGCGATGTCGCGCCCGAACGGCCGGTCGCCGAGCTCCTCGCGGACCAGCTGCTCGACGACGGCGACGTACCGGCGCTGGATCTCGCTGTCGTTCGTCGTGAGCAGCCGCAGGGCCCGTGCGGGCTCCCGGCGCAGGAACGACCGGAAGTAGTCGGCGGTGATGAGGTCGTGCGCGAACGAGGTGAGGATCGCGACGACCCGGTCGCCGCCGGAACGCCCGTGGGTCGCGGCGTCGGCCTGCTCGAGCGTCGGGACGGCGAGCGACCACAGCACCTCGGACAGCAGCGCGTCGCGGTTGCCGACCCAGCGGAACAGCGAGGTGCGGTCGACGCCCAAGCGGGTCGCGAGCCCGCCCATGTCGATGCGCTCGCCGGCGATGAACGTCTCGCGTGCGATGCGGAACGCCCGGACGGCGTCCTCGTGCGTGCCGTCCTCGAGGCGCTGGGACAGCCGGGACGGCGCGACCGCGGTGCCGACCCGCGCGAGCGAGCTCCGGTGCGTGGGGACCGTCATGCGCCGCACTCTAGTGGCGACTCGGCAGGGGGTTGCAACATTCCGCAGAATGATGCAACGCTGGCGGCGGGACGCGCGCGCACCGGGGCGCGGCGCGCCGATCGACGACGATCGAGGGCCGAGATGACCGACACCGCCACGACGGACCACGCCGCCACGGACCGCACCGCCGACCGTCCGGCCGCCGCCGGGAGCGCCGCGACCGACGCCGGCGCATACCTCGTCCCCGGCACCGACCGGCTCGCCGCCGACTTCTACGGCTTCCAGGACGAGCTCACGCCCGTCGAGCTCGAGGCGTCGCTGCGCCTGCGCGACTTCATGGAGCGCGAGGTCCGGCCCATCGCCGCCGACTACTGGGACCGCGCCGAGTTCCCGACGCAGATCATCCCCGGGCTCGCCGACCTCGGGATGTTCGGCGCGATGTGGCCCGAGACGCAGCGGTTCGAGAACAGCGCCGTGTGGCGCGGCTGGGCGGCGCTCGAGCTCGGGCGGGTCGACCCGTCGACGGCGACGTTCGTCGGCGTGCAGAGCGGCCTGGCGATGAGCTCGATCGCGATCGGCGGCTCGCCCGAGCAGCGCGCGCAGTGGCTGCCACCCATGGGTCGCGGCGAGCTCATCGGCGCGTTCGGCCTGACCGAGCCGCTGTCCGGCTCCGACTCATCGAAGGGCCTGCGCACGACCGCCGAGCGCCACGGCGACACGTGGGTGCTCAACGGCGCCAAGCGGTGGATCGGCAACGCGACGTTCGCCGACGTCGTCGTCATCTGGGCGCGCGACGTCGCCGACCACCAGGTCAAGGGCTTCCTCGTGCGCCGCGGGACCCCCGGGTTCACGACCACCAAGATCGAGCGCAAGCAGGCGCTGCGGATCGTGCAGAACGCCGACATCACGATCGACGGCGTCCGTGTCGACGAGGCCGACCGGCTGCCGAGCATCCACTCGTTCCGCGAGGTCGCGCTCGTGCTCCGGCTCACGCGCGCCGAGGTCGCCTGGCAGGCCGTGGGCGTGCAGGTCGGCGCGTACGAGGCGGCGGTGCGGTACGCGGGGGAGCGTCAGCAGTTCGGCCGGCCGCTGGCGTCGTTCCAGCTCGTGCAGGACCGCCTCGCGCAGTGCCTCGGGAACATCACCGCGTGCATCGCGCTGTGCCTGCAGGCGTCGCGGATGCAGGACCAGGGCCGCCAGGGCGACGAGCACGCGGCGCTCGCCAAGGGGTACGCGACGACCCGCATGCGCGAGACGGTCGCGTGGTGCCGCGAGCTGCTCGGCGGCAACGGCATCGTGCTTGACCACGGGGTCGCCAAGTTCTTCGCCGACGCGGAGGCCGTCTACTCCTTCGAGGGCACACGCGACATGAACAACCTCATCGTCGGGCGCGCGATCACCGGGGTCGGCGCGTTCGTCTGACCGGCACGGCCCGCCGCCGCGCGACCGACCGTACGTCCGTCCACCCCGTCGTCGTCCACGAGAGGACCCGCCATGCCCGAGGCCTACGTCGTCGCCACCGCCCGCTCACCCATCGGCCGTGCGTTCAAGGGCTCGCTGCGCTCGATGCGCCCCGACGACCTCGCCGCCGCGATGGTCCGCGCTGCGCTCGACCAGGTGCCGGCGCTCGACCCGACGCGCGTCGACGACCTGCTGCTCGGCTGCGGGCTGCCCGGCGGCGAGCAGGGGATGAACATGGCGCGGGTCGTCGCGGTGCTGCTCGGGCTGGACACCGTGCCCGGCACGACCGTGAACCGGTACTGCTCGTCGAGCCTGCAGACCACGCGCATGGCGTTCCACGCGATCAAGGCCGGCGAGGGCGACGTGTTCGTCTCTGCCGGCGTCGAGTCGGTCAGCCACGCGGCGCGCGGGTCGAGCGACTTCATCCCCGGCGAGGACCTGACCAACCCGGTGTTCGCGGAGGCCGTCGAGCGCACGGCCCGGTCCGCGAAGGGCGGCAGCACGTGGCGCGACCCGCGCGAGGACGGCGAGCTGCCCGACGTCTACGTCGCGATGGGCCAGACCGCCGAGAACGTGGCGCAGCGCACGGGCACGACCCGCCGCGACCAGGACGAGTACGCCACGTCGAGCCAGAACCGTGCGGAGGCCGCGCTCACGAGCGGCTTCTGGGAGCGGGACATCACGCCGGTCACGCTCGCGGACGGCACGGTCGTGTCGCGCGACGACGGTCCTCGCGCGGGGGTCACGGTCGAGGCGCTCGCCGCCCTGGACCCCGTGTTCCGGCCCGACGGCACCGTCACCGCCGGCAACTGCTGCCCGCTCAACGACGGCGCGGCGGCCCTCGTCGTGGTCAGCGACCGCGTCGTCGACGAGCTCGGCCTGACGCCGCTCGCGCGCATCGTCTCGACGGGCGTGAGCGCGCTGTCACCCGAGCTCATGGGTCTCGGGCCGGTCGAGGCCAGCCGACGGGCGCTCGCGCTCGCGGGCCTGTCGATCGGCGACATCGACCTCGTCGAGCTCAACGAGGCGTTCGCCGCGCAGGTCCTGCCGTCCGCGCGCGAGCTCGGCGTCGACCTCGACCGGCTCAACGTGCACGGCGGCGCCATCGCGGTCGGCCACCCGTTCGGCATGACCGGCGCCCGGATCACGAGCACGCTGCTGCACGGCCTCCAGGAGCGCGACGGGACCCTCGGGCTCGAGACCATGTGCGTCGGCGGGGGGCAGGGGATGGCGATGGTGCTGGAGCGGGTGGGCTGAGGCCGCGGAGTACGGGGGCCACATCGCGGGGCTGGCTTCTGAGCCAGCGAGCGTGGCCGCCACCCCAAGTCCTACCTGCACCGGCGACAGCACCTCCACGGGTGCGGTCAGCTGCCCTGTCCCACTCGGCCGCGCGCGGCATCGCTCCCACCACTGCTGGACCCACAGTCCTCCCGCCGAATGGAACGTGAGTCCTGCTCACCTGCGCTGCAGGGGGAGCCGGGTTCCGCTCGGCGGATGGGGCGGTGGGACTTTCTGGGCGGGTATGTCCCGGCTGCGCTGATCGGGTGGTTCGGCACGGAGGTCGGGACCGGGGCCGGCCCGCCGGTCTACCTTCCAGTCTCACGGTCGGACGGGACGGGGAGGGACGCGATGCGACGGGCAGCCGTCACGGCGGTCACGCTGCTGGTGGTGCTCGCGGCAGCCTCGTGCACGTCCGACGCGGCGATGGACGAGGAGCAGACCTTCGAGGACTTCTGCGAAGCCGTCTACAACGTCCAGCCGGTCACCGCCGAGGCGACACCGGACGGCGTGCAGCTGACGTGGTCCGCGGGTGCGTCCGCCATCGAACCCCGCGCCTACGTGGTCTACCGGCGGCCCGCCGGCACCACGGAGTGGCAGCGGCTGGAGGAGGTCTCGTTCTCCAACGCCGACGACGACCTGACCTACCTCGACACGCGACCCGCGGAGCAGCCCGACGTCGCGTACGAGTACACCGTCACGACGATCGAACCGGACTGCGGTGGCGAGAGCGAGCTCTGCCCCGAGGGCGAGTGCGACCCGCCACCCGCCGCCACCCCGCGCCAGAGCTGACGCACGCGAGCCGGCCGACCATCCGGCCGACGAGAGCCGGTCCAGGTACGAGAACGGCGTTGCCCACGAGGTGGTGTGGCTCATCAGGACGATGACACGGAGGAGCCTTCGTCACGACCCGTCGGCGGTCAGGCGGGCACGAACAGCGCGATGGTCCGCGCGACGAGCGCCGGGCGCGGCGCGCCCTCGATCTCGACGGTCACGGTCGACGACACGCGCACGCCCTGCGCGGTCGGCTCGGCGCTGTCGACCGCCGTCGTCGCGCGCACACGCGACCCCGCGAGCACGGGCTGGAGGAACCGCACGCGGTCGAGCCCGTAGTTGACGACCATCGCCGTCCCGCCGACGTCGAGCAGCCCGGCGGTGAGCGCGGGGACCAGCGCGAGCGTGAGGAAGCCGTGCGCGACGGGCCCGCCGAACGGCGACTCGGCGGCGGCGCGCGCGGGGTCGACGTGGATCCACTGGTGGTCGTCGGTCGCGTCGGCGAACAGGTCGATGCGGTCCTGGTCGACGACCCGCCACTCCCCGGTGGCGGACTGCCCGACGGCGGCGCCGAGGTCCGCGGGCGAGCTCACGGTGATGGCGGTCATGCGCGCGGCCCTCCGGCGACGTAGAGCACCTGCCCGGACACGTAGGACGCGTCCTCGGAGCAGAAGAACGAGACGGCTGCGGCGACGTCGTCGGGCCGGCCGACCCGGCGCACCGGGACGTCCTTCGCCGCGGCGGCCAACAGGTCGTCGTACGCCATCCCGGTCCGTTCGGCGACGGCGCGCATCATGTCGGTCTCGATGAAGCCGGGCGCGACGGCGTTCACGGTGACGCCGAACGGCCCCAGCTCGATCGCGAGCGTCTTGGTGAACCCCTGCATGCCGGCCTTGGCGGCGGCGTAGTTGGCCTGGCCGCGGTTGCCGAGCGCCGACGTGCTCGACAGGTTGACCACTCGCCCCCAGCGAGCGGCGACCTGGTGCTGCTGGACCGCACGGCTCACGAGGAACGCGCCGCGCAGGTGCACCGACAGGACGGCGTCCCAGTCGTCGACCGACATCTTGAACAGCAGGTTGTCGCGCAGGGTCCCCGCGTTGTTGACGAGCACGGTCGGTGGCCCGAGCTCGTCCGCGACGCGCGTGACGGCGGCGGTGACCGCGTCCTCGTCCGCCACGTCGGCGCTCACGGCCAGCGCGGTGCCACCCGCCTCGCGGATCGTGGTGGCGGTCGCCTCGGCGTCGGCCTCGCGCAGGTCGAGCACGGCGACCTGGTGGCCGTCGGCGGCGAGCCGACGGGCGGTCGCGGCGCCGATGCCGCGGGCGGCGCCGGTCACGAGGGCGGTGCGGGCTGTCGTGGTGCGCGCTGTCGTCACGGGGGGGTCCCTTCGTCGAAGGTCAGGAGCTGGCGGAGCTCGCCACCGGCCGCGAGGCGGTCCATGGCGGAGTCGAGGTCGTCGAGCGTGATGCGCGAGGACACGAGCCGTTCGAGGGGCAGCCGGCCGGAGCGCCACAGGTCGACGTACCGGGGGACGTCACGCTCGGGCACCGCGGAGCCGAGGTAGGAGCCGACGACCGTGCGCGCCTCCGCGGTCAGCGTCAGGGGGGAGAGCGAGGCCCGCGCGGCGGGGGAGGGGAGTCCGACGGTGACGGTCGTCCCGCCGGGCGCGGTCGCCGCGAACGCGGTCTCGAGCGCGCGCGCGGAGCCGGCGGCCTCGACGACGACGGGGGCGCGCACCCCGCGCTCGACGAGCTCGGCGGGCGTGCACGCGACGCTCGCCCCGAGGTCCCGCGCCGTCGCGAGCTTGTCCGGCACCGTGTCGACGCCGGTCACGTCGTGCCCGAGCGCGACGGCGACGAGCAGCGCGGCCATCCCGACGCCGCCGAGCCCGACCACGACCACGGGCTCACCGGGCCGCGGTCGGCCGGCGTTGACGACCGCACCGCCGCCGGTGAGCACCGCGCAGCCGAGCAGCGCCGCGACCTGCGGGGGGACGTCGGGGTCGACGCGCACGAGCGAGGTGCGGCTGACGACGGCGTGCGACGCGAACCCCGAGACTCCGAGGTGGTGGTGCACGAGTGCGCCGTCGCGGTGCAGCCGGGTGCCGCCGCCGACGAGCGTCCCGGCGGCGTTCGCGGCGCTGCCGGGCACGCAGGGGAGCCGTCCGTCGGCGGCGCAGCCGGGGCAGACGCCGCACCGGGGCAGGAAGGTGAGGACGACGCGGTCGCCCCGCGACAGGTCCGTCACGCCCGCGCCGAGCGCAGTGACGATCCCGGCGGCCTCGTGGCCGAGCAGCATCGGCGTGGGGCGGACGCGGTTGCCGTCGACGACGGACAGGTCGGAGTGGCACACGCCCGCGGCCTCGATGCGCACGAGCACCTCGCCCGGGCCGGGATCGTCGAGCTCGAGCCGCGAGACCGTGAACGGGCGCGACTCGGCGAAGGGAGCCGGGCTGCCCGACCGTTCGAGGACCGCCCCGACGATCTCCATGCGTGACCTCCTGCCGACGCCGCCGACTTCTGGTCTCAACCTACCGGTTGTCCATACCGACCGGTAGGTATGTCGCCATGCATCGCACGTACGTCGTGAACACGCTCGGCGCACGACGTCCGCAGGATCGCCCGCTGCCCCACGTCACCGAGCGTCCGACGACATGGACCGGGAAGCCGTCGCGTGCGATAGACATCAGCGGTGACCGACGACCGACCGACGCAGACGATGACGCTGCGCGGCGTCCGCGGCTTCGGCCGGCTGTGGAGCGCCTCGACGGTCTCCGCGTTCGGCAGCTACGTGACGACCTTCGCAGTGCCGTTCATCGTCGTGGACGCGCTGGACGGCGACGCCGTCGACGTCGGGCTGGTCAATGCGGCTCGCTGGGTGCCGTACCTCGTGTTCGGGCTGCTGGCCGGCGTGATGGTGGACCGGATGCGGCGCCGTCCCGTGCTGGTTGCCACCGACCTGCTGAGCGCGGTCGCGCTCGGAGCGATCCCTGCGCTGTCCATGACGGGGCACCTCGGCGTGGGGTGGCTCGTCGTCCTGATGGCCGTGTTCGGGCTGTGCACGCTGGTGGGTGATGCAGCGTTCCAGTCGTTCGTGCCCCGCGTCGTGCCGACCATGCTGCTGGGGTCGGCACATGCCCGGCTCGATCAGTCGGACGCGGTCGCCCAGGTCAGCGGCCCGGCCCTCGCCGGCGGCCTGGTCCGGTTGCTGGGTGCGCCGCTCACGGTGCTCGTCGACGCCGTCAGCTATCTGGCGTCCGCGATCCTCCTGGCGACCGTCAAGGTCGACGAGCCTGCCGTGGAGCGGAGGTCGAACGCCCGGCTCCGCAGCATCGGGACCGAGATCCGGGAGGGTGTGCGCTGGGTCTACCGTCACCCGACGCTGCGTCCGCTCGCGCTGAGCACGCACGCGTGGTTCGCCTGCTCGGCCGTCGCGGGAGCCGTCATGGTGCCGTTCGCATACAGGACGCTGCACCTGAGTGCGGGGGCGCTCGGCCTGGCGTTCTCGGTTGCCGGGTTGGGGGCGCTGGTAGCCGCGTCCGTCGCGGTCCGGCTCGGTCGACGATTCGGTGCGGGCCGCGTCATCGTCGTCGCACGGTTCGGGACGGGCATCGCGTGGGGGCTGATGGCGCTCTCGCCCGTGGCGATGCCCGAGGGGCCGGCCGCCGGCGGGTGGGGCGGTGGTCCGGCATGGGTCGTGTTCGCACTCGGGCAGCTGCTGCTGGGGCTGTGCATGGGCGCGGAGAACACGAACGAGCTGGCGTACCGCCAGACCGCGACGCCGGACGCGCTGCAGGGCCGGATGAACGCCACGATGCGCTCGATCAACCGCGCGATGATCGTCGTCGCTGCGCCGCTCGGTGGTCTTCTCGGCGACGCCGCCGGGTACGGAATGGCCCTGGTCGTTGCAGGCGGCTTGCTGGTGGTCGCGACCGCCGTCGCGGTCGGTTCTCGGTTGTGGGGCGCACGACTGGGTGACGCGTACACACCGACGATCGACATCCCCTGAGCCGCGCGCCCCTGCTGGAGCGCTTCCCGTCGCAGAACCCTGCGCGGCACCGTGATCGGCGACCCGTTACGGGCCGAGGGCGGTCAAGGTCTGACGCTCGAGGACGGTCGCTCTGCCGTGCATCTCGACATGAGAGTCCGCGACAGCAGTCCTGAGCTCACCACGGCTGGGGGCAGGTCGCTTCGAGCGCAGCCGAGTCCGGCACCGCCCCCGGCCTCTCCATGAGGTCGCCGTACGGGGTCCATATCGGCTCGCTCGACCCGTCGGTCTCGTACTGACGCACCAGCTCGTCCTCCGAGGGTGGTGGCGGTACGTCGTAGCCCAGGTGGACCACGCACTCCCACGTGTCGACGAGCATCGGGTAGAAGCTCCGGGTGGTGGCTTCCGAGTCGCCGTCCCCGAAGTGGCGCCCGAGGCTCCTCGAGCAGTCGTCGACGTCCGCGACGAAGCGGTCCAGCTCGGACTTCTCCGTGAAGCGGCGGTCGCCTCCGCCCCACTCGTCGACCGTGACCTCCCACCCGCGGGCATCGACGCAGGCCTGCAGGTTGGTACGGAATGCCTCCCGCTGCTCGGCCTGCTCCGCGAACCACGCCGGCGCGGTCCACTCGTCGGTGGATCCCCCCGGAGGGGGTGTCGGGACCCGCACGACCGACGCGGCCCCCCAGCCGCCACCGGCCAGGACGAGGCTCGTCGCTGCCACGCCGGCGATCGCGGTCACCCGCTGGCGTCGACGCCCGCCGCGGACCACGATCGAGGTGTCGACGGCCACGTCCGGCGCGATCACCTCAAGGCGGTCACGCAGGTGCGCCGCGAAGTCCTGGTCGCTCGTCATGACGGTCTCCTGGTCCTGGTCGTCTGCTGTGTGGAACCGCCCGAACCCTCCGTGAGCGCGGCACGCAGCTCAGCGAGGCCACGCGAGGCAGTGGACTTCACCGTCCCGACCGCCACCCCGAGGTCCTCGGCGACTTCCCGCTCCGACAGGCCGACGAGATGCCTCAGCACGACGATGCGGCGTTGTCGTGCCGTCAAGGTGGACAGGGCACGGATCAACCGGTCACGTTCTGCACGCACGTCAGCGCCCGAGTCCACCCCCACGTGGGGCATCCGGTCGAGAGGGGTGAGGACTTCTCGGCGGTGCTTGCGCCACGTGTCGATCCGAAGGTTCGCCAAGGTCCTGCGGGTGTAGGCCAGCGGATCGCGTTCGCGCGCTGTGGACCACGACACGAACGTTCGCATCAGGGCTTGCTGGACCAGCTCCTCAGCGCGGTGCTCGTCGCCGCAGAGAAGCCACGCGGTCCGCGCCAGAGCCGGCGTGGCCTCGAGCATGAACTCCGCGAACTCTCGCTCGCGGTCCATCGGAGCGCGAGGCACCACGACCGGCACGTGCTCGACTGAGGCGGTGGGGTCGTCCGACAACTCCTCATCCCCTGCGAGAGTCACGCGATCACCGCTCATACCTCGTACACGATCGACGACGCCGAAAGGTTGAGTGCTCTGCCACGAGGAGGCCGCGCCTGCACTGCTCAGCGGGGCCGATCGTGACCGCACTTCGCCGGTCGCCGCGTTCAGCTCGAGGAGGACGACGAGCTCGTCGTCACGATGCCGGCCCCCACGAGCGCCGCCCGAAGTCGAGGGACGTCCGTAAAGTGGTGCGTGACGATCCCGAGGCCGGCCGCCGCGGTGAGGTTCCTGGGCGTGTCGTCGATGAAGAACACCTCGCGGGCACGGACCCCCAGGGCCTCGAGCACGTGGTGGAAGGCGGCAGGATCCGGCTTGGCATGCCCGATCTCGGCAGAGTTGAAGACCCTGCCGAACGTCGGCGGGAAGTCGAGCGCACGCAGTTCGGCGTGGACGGTGTCAGAGCCGTTGGTCAGGATCGCTGTCGTGCGGCCGAGTGCACGGAGCTCGGCGGCCAGCCGCACCACGTCGTCGTCGATGCGCGAGCGGGTGGCGCCCCACGCGCGAGCCGCGGCGTGGTTCTCGACGTGGTCGCCGATGCGCCTCACCCACTCCGCTCGGGTGATGCGGCCCGTGGTGACCTCGGTGAGGTGGGGTTCCGAGAACGCGAACGCCGCGATGGATCCCGCCGCGAGGGAGTGGGAGGCCTCGATCTCAGCGACGGCACGCTCGTCGAAGTGCCGGACGACCCCGTCCAGATCGAACAGGACGGCCTTGATCATGTGACGACCGTGTGGCCCATGCCAGCAGTCTCCCCGTGTCCGTGCAGCTGACCCGTCATGGTGCGGCGACGGCGTCACCCTAGCCAAGCGGCCTGCCGTGGGCCTCAGGACTCACTCCACGGTCGCGCCGCTCGCCGTACTCCGCGTGACTCAGACCATCGAAGGCGAGGGCTGGCGTTGTGCGCGGGTGGGGGTGGGCCGGGAGCAGCCCGCCGCCGGAGCGGCAGCGTGGGTGCCTCAGGCGTTGCGCGAGTGGAGCAGGTGTGTGCCGAGGTGGGCGGTGAGCTCCTGCACTGCTGCGGGCGCGAGCGTGTAGTAGGCCCAGACCCCGCGCTTCTCGCGTGTGACGAAGCCGGCCTCGGTGAGCACCTTGAGATGGTGCGAGACCGTCGGCTGGGACAGGCCGAGCGGTTCGGTGAGGTCGCAGACGCAGGCCTCCCCGCCGGCGTGCGCGGCGATGATCGACAGCAGCCGCAGCCGCGCGGGGTCGGCCAGTGCCTTGAGGCTGCGCGCGGTGCGCGCGGCGTCCTCGGCGGTCATGGGCGCACCGGCCAGGGGCGGGCAGCACGCGGTCGATGGCTCTGTCGCGTCGACGGGCAGCGGGTCCAGCGGCACGCAGCAATGATGGCTCGCAGATCGACAGATGTCGATATTGACATCCATCGATGCACCCGTCAGAGTCCTGCATCGACAGGTATCGATGCGAGGAGGAGACATGGTCGACGACATCCGGGAGCAGGTCCGGGCGCGCTACGCGCTGGCGGCGCTGCAGGGCGGCGGTGACGGTGGCTGCTGCGGCGGTGCCGAGGCCTGCGAGCCTGGCGACGTGATCGACGAGCGGTTCGGCGCGGCGCTGTACGGCGCGGAGGACGCCGCGGCGGTGCCGCCCGAGGCGCTGGCGGCCTCGCTGGGGTGCGGCAACCCGCTGATGGTCGCCGAGCTGCGCGAGGGCGAGCGGGTGCTCGACCTGGGGTCCGGCGGCGGCATCGACGTGCTGCTGTCCGCACGGCGGGTCGGCCAGAAGGGGTTCGCGTACGGGGTCGACATGACCGACGAGATGCTCGACCTGGCTCGCGCCAACGCCGCCGCGGCCGGGGCGACGAACGTGGAGTTCCGCAAGGGCACCATCG
The DNA here is from genome assembly GCF_024508315.1 of Cellulomonas xiejunii. Lineage (NCBI taxonomy): Bacteria > Bacillati > Actinomycetota > Actinomycetes > Micrococcales > Cellulomonadaceae > Cellulomonas > Cellulomonas xiejunii. The sequence goes on along the minus strand of NZ_CP101987.1, from coordinate 4,048,531 downwards.
AGGACCTGCCGCTCGACGACGCCTCCGTGGACGTCGTGATCTCCAACTGTGTGGTGAACCTGTCCCCGGACAAGCCGGCGGTGCTGGCCGAGGCGTTCCGGGTCCTGGCAGCCGGTGGGCGGTTCGGGATCTCCGACGTCGTCGCCGAGGACCACCTGACCCCCGAACAGCGCGCCGAGCGTGGGTCGTACGTCGGGTGCATCGCCGGCGCGCTGTCACGCAGCGAGTACCTCGAGGGCCTCGCCGCGGCCGGGTTCGTCGACGCCGACGTCGAGTTCACGCACGTGGTGGCCGAGGGGATGCACGGTGCGATCGTGCGGGCCCGCAAGCCGCACGAGGCGTGACGAAGCGTGACCCCGACCTGCCCCGGCTCGCCTACTGCTCCAGCAGTCGCGCCGCGTCGCGCCGGTACATCGCGGCGTGGTCGTGCAGGTCGGGCCGGTCGGCGACGCGTGCGTGCTCGTCGGTCCAGTCCGCCAGGTCGTGCAGCCGGGTGACCATGGTCGTCAGGACGTCCTCGACCCGAGGAGCAGCGTCCTGCCCGTAGCTCGACAGCAGGTGCGCGAGGCGGTCCATCGCGGTGACGTCGTCCGGTGCCGTCATGTCCTCGCACCACCCGCACAGCCGGTAGGCGAGGTACGCGAGGTCCCACGCCCGGGGGCCAGGCGAGGCCATGTCGACGTCGATGAGCCCGACCAGGTCCGTCCCGTCGAAGACCATGTTGTACGGCGCGACGTCGTTCAGGCACACCACCTCGACGGGGTGGTGCGTCGCGGAGCGCCAGACGCGGTCGCTGAGGTCGAACCCGACGGTCGCGTCGTGGACGGTGCGCAGCATCGCTCCGGCCTGCGCGCGGGTCTGCGCCGTCCACAGCCAGTCCGGGACGGGCCATCCGACGACCTCGCCGGGCATCCAGCTGAGGATCTCCCGACCGTCGTCGTCGAGGCCGAGCGGCGCCGGTACGCACGTGACGCCACGCTCCCGCACCCACGCGAGCAGGGCGTGCACGGCCGGCGTCCACGGGCCGGCCGTCCGCCGGACGGTGTCACCGACACGCACCACGGTGTTGACGTTGCCGCCGTCCAGCTCCTGCGCCGCGACGTCGCGCTGCTCCTCGAGGCCCATGACGCGATCGTCCCATTGCCGGCCCTCGCTCCTTGTTCAGCAGCCAGGGCCGGCCGCGAGCCTTGGCGGGGACGTGCGAGTGAGAGGGTTCGGGGATGGCGCCACGACCTGCGCACGATGAGCTCCTGCTGGGCGGTCGTTGGCTGCCCCTGACCAGGTCGATCATCTTCGTCGATCAGGAGGCCGAGGAGTTCGTCGAGACCTGGATGGCGTGGCGCGGGGCCGTCATCATGCGGGACACGGGGCATCTACTACGGCCTGGTCGTCCCCGGCGTGTACGCGCGCGGGATCACTCCCCACGGCGTCCAGCACGAGGCGACGTTCCGGCGTCTCGTCGAGAGAGGACTTGTCGTCACCGCGTCCGACGCCGGCGGTGCCGTCCGCTGTGCGTCCCTCTACGACGTGCGCGACGGACGTCTCGTCACCGGGGCCGGCCTGCCCGAGGACCGCCGCGCGCTCGCCGTCGGACCCGTGGAGGCCTGCGACCCCGCCCTGTCGCGCTGTCGTCGCGCGTGGCGGCACAGGGCTGTCCAGGAGCTCACGCGGCGGGCGTTCGACGTCGTCTCCATCGGTGCGGAGGACTGCATGATCGACCCGGGGTACGTGCCGGTGATCCTGGACGAGCTGGCGTGGTACAGGTCTGTGGCGTGGGAGCAGTCCCGTCGTCCCCGCTTCGTCTCGCTCGGCGTCTCGCGCCACCCGGACCGGTTCCCGATCGTCGTGAGCGTCCTGTCCGGCAGGCCGCGGCTCGCCGGCCGGTGGGACGAGCATCCGGCACGACCCCTCGGGGAGCGGCTGCGCTCTCTCGTGCCCCTCGACGTGATCGGTGAGGCCCATGCCTAGTCTCGACGTGCTCAAGCGCAACCCCGGGCTCGGCGCCTTCCTGGCGAGCCGCTTCGCGTACGTGCTCGGAGCCGGCGGCGCGCCCGTCCTGCTCACTCTCACCACGCTCGACGGTGGCGGGTCCCTGACCTCGCTCGCTTTCGTCCTCGGCGCCGGTGCGGTGCCCGCGATCGTCGGTGCCCTGATCTCGAAGTGGCTGTCGGACCGCATCACGACCCGAGGGCTGCTGCTCTCGACGACGGCGCTCTGGGTCGTCGCGGCCGCGCTGACGGGGGTCCTCCTGGGCTTCGGCGTGCAGTCCGTCGCCTGGTTGTGCGTGGTCTCGTTCGTCATCGAGCTGAGCGCCGCGCTGCAGTACCCCTCGCTGGGCTCGTACCTGCCGCAGATCGTCCGGAAGGAGGACCTCGAGAGGGCGAACTCGGTGAAGCTCTTCACCACGGGAGCCGCCGGGATCCTCGGGCCTGCGCTGTTCTCCTTCACGGGCGGCCTGCTGCCCGTGACGGCCGCGTGGCTCGTCCTGGCCGTCGTCCTGCTGGTCTCGGCGCTGCCGCTGCAGCGGCTGCCGCGCGGGCAGGGTTTCGAGGCCGACGGTGCGGGGGTCTGGGGAGATCTGCGGGACGGGTGGTCGTACTTCTGGCAGTCGCGCGGGCTCTGGCTCGTCGTCGTCACGTCGGGCGTCTGGCACTTCGTCGGCTGGTCCGTGCTGACGGTCGCGGGCCCCGTCCTCCTGCGCGACGGGTTCGACAACCTCGCGGCCTGGGGGTGGCTGCAGAGCGCGCTGGCCGCCGGTTCGCTGGTCGGGGCGCTCGTCGCCGGTCGGTTGCGACCGACGCGCGTCGCCACGTGGGCGCTGCTGTCACTGTGCCCGCCGCTCGTCCTCGGCCTCCTGCTGGCCCTCGAGGCACCGATCGCCGTGCTGGTCGGGCTGGCGGCCGTGACCGGGGCCGGGCTCTCCGTCGGCGGGGTGGTGTGGGCGTCGGCCGTGCAGCGGGAGGTGCCGCCCGAGCGGCTGGGTCAGGTGTTCGGGTACGACTACCTGTTCAGCGAGGCCGTCAACCCCCTCGGCCTGCTGCTCATCCCCATCCTCGTCGGTCTCGCGGGCAACGAGCAGGACCTCCTGCGGCTGACGAGCCTGGGGCTCCTCGTCCTGGTCGTGCCGCTCGCCGTCGTGGCCCCGGTCCGCCTCACGGCCGCACGGACGGCAGCCGGCGTCGGGTCCGGGAGCGCCCCCTCGTGAGCGCCGCCCTCGTGGATGCGGTCGGTGCCGACCGCGAGGTGCCGCGCACCTGACGCCGGGCTCTCAGCAAGCTCCGAGGCGACGCCGAGGCGCCTCCAGGGCAGGGGAGAGGAGTCGTCGCAGGTCCCGACGTCACCCGTGCGGTGGTGGCCGGGACCGTGAGGGAACGACGTGCGACGCGACCACGGCGCCGACCTGCCGGGCTCGCGCTGGAGGGACGTGTCGGGGAGTCGGGTGCCGTGGAGGTCCACTCGCAGATGGCCGAGCGGCTCCTGCCCTGGGTGATCGGCCTGGTCGTGATCGCCGCGGGCCTCTTCCTCATGACGTGGCGGGCGCGCCGGGGCCAGGCGGGTGACGCACGCGGGGCGGTGCTCCGGGCCGTCGTGCTGGTCCTGGTCGTCGCGTCCATGGTCGTCTCGACCGGCACGATCGTGCAGGCGGTGCGCATCGGCCACAGCGGTGCGACGGCCGTGTGGGGCCAGACCGCGTCGAGCGGCCCCGTCGGCGGAGGCGTCGGCGACTGAGTCCGCCTCCGGCCTCACGCGCGGGCCGGGCCTCGGCCGGGCGCCTGCCCCGAGCGCCGGACAGGCAAGGTCGCCCACGGGGGGAGCAGCCGGTCCGTGGTGATCCCGACGACCGACGCGGCGCGCCACCCCTACCGGATGTGGCCGATGCCGACCTCGAGGCGCCGCAGCTGGTAACGCCACGGTGCCAGCCGCGGCCCCGCCAGCGAGAGGCCGGCGTCGTCGGCGATCCACTCGACGACCTCGTCCGTCGTCCGCTGGTCGGTGTCGACGTGCGTGGCGTAACGCTCCTGGGCGAGGGCGGAGACGCAGCGCGGGATCTGCTGCACCGCCCAGGTCTCGCGGCGCAGGCCGGAGCGCACGAACGCGATGCGGGTGCTCAGTCGCTTGCGCAGCGTCTCCGGGCTAGCGATCAGGGCGTAGTGGCGCACGTCCACGCCGCGGGAGCGCAGCCCGCCGATGATCTCGTCGAAGTAGTCGTCACGCACGATCGTCATCGGCACGAGCACCGGGCCGGTGTGGGCGGCCTCGACCTGCTGAAGGATGTCGACGACGGCGGAACGCCACGGGGCGAGGTCCTGGAAGTCGTGGCGCGCTGCGGGCGGGAGCGTCCGCTGGAAGGCGAAGCCGAGGAGCTCGGGGTCGGCGACGTGCGCGTCGACCAGCCGACGGCGGAGCTCGAACGCCGTCTGGGTCTTGCCCGCCCCGAATGCACCGTTGATCCAGATGAGCACGCCTCGGAGCCTAGATGAGCCCGTGAACCTCCTGGGCAGGAACGGGCTACGCGTCGTCGACGCTGTCCGGCCAGAGTCCGATCGGGCGGCTGAAGCGTCCCACGACGGCCAGCAGCGTCTTGCGGCCCACCCGGACGCCGAGCCGGTCCCCGGGCTCCGTCCCGGTGCTCAGGCTCTGTCGCCATCGCCGGAGGTGGTGGCCGAGGTCGCCGTTGAGGCCGCGAGCAGCACGGGCGTCGGCGGGGTGCGTCGGAAGGGCAGCGGCGGGGTCGGGCCGGCGAGGTGGACGCAGTAGTGGCGGAGGAAGGCCCGCAGGCCGTAGGCCGCGTCGGTGTCGCCCGCGAGCTCGCCGCTCGCGGCGGCAGCGACCTCCACACCCCGGCACCGGTCGGCGTAGCGGGTCGAGAGACGCCGCGCGACGGCGCTCGCGTCGGTGAGGTCGATCGACAGCAGGTCCACGTCCGACGCCCCGGGACGCGCGGTGCCGGTCGCGACGGACCCGTAGAGGTACAGGGACGCGCCCGACCCGCCGACGGAGTCAACCGCATCGGTCAGGACGTCCTCGAAGACGGCCGGCACGCGGTCGCGGCGCGCGCCCGTCCGGATGGTGCCGTCGGCTGCCACACCCTCGTCGGGGTCGGTCAACGTGAACCCTCCACTCCGGGCCGGTTCGCGGCCCCGGGCGTCGTCCGGCTCGAGCTCAGACCTCGTCGCGCCACGTGTGCTGCGGGTCGTACCCCAGCAGGCGACGGGCCTTGTCGATGGACAGGAGCGTCTCGCGGCCCTCGATCGGGCGGGTGACGGGGACGTCCGGGAAGTACTCGGCGACCAGCTCGGCCGACGGCCGCTCCAGCACCGTATCGGGCGACGCGATGATGAACGCCTCGAATCCACGCAGGTCGCTCTCGAGCGCCAGCCGGACCGCGAGGGCGCCGTCGCGGGCGTCGATGTAGCCCCACAGGTTCCAGATCCGGCTGCGCGGATCGGCCGCGAACCCCGGGAACGCGGCGTAGAGGCGCAGGACCCGGGCGAGCGCGACGCCGACCCCGTACCCCAGCGCGCCGGAGATCCCTGACACGAGCCCCTGGTAGAGCCAGTCGCGCGGCAGCAGGGACGGCGTCATCGCGACCACGGCGAAGAGCGTCCCCATCGCGAGCCCCGCCGGGTGCGGCGGTCGGGGACGTCGCCGGTGGCGCCGCGAGGAGTCCGTGCCGACCTGGCGCCGGTCTGGCGTCGGGGAGGCCCCCGGCGTCGTCCGGGTGGGCGGAGACAGGGGAGTGGTCACGCCCGGACGCTGCGCCATGCGCGCCTCCCCGGTGACGTCACGCCCCGGACGGGGTCGCGCACGCCGTCACCCGAGCATCGCACCGGCCTGGACGGCCCGCCAGCAGCGCGGCGGCCGTCGTCGTGGTGCCGGGCTCTCAGCGCGCGGCTCCGGGCGGGCCCGCCGCCCCGTGCCGAGGCGGGTGGGGGTCGACGCGGGGCGGCCCCGTCACCGATCGAGGCTCGTGAGTCCCCGCCCGTGCGGCTCGGCGTAGGCGCGTGGTGTGCCGTCCATGGAGACGACGAACGCGCGGTCGACCTCGTCCGAGACGAGCGCCTGCGTGCCCGGCAGCACCAGGGCGCCCTCGTTGCTCAGGCAGTGCCCGGGCAGTGCGCGCACCAGGTCCACGAACCGTGTCTGTGGCTGCGCGTCGAGGTACGACAGGACCGCGCTGTGGAACACGACGAGCGTCGCCTCCTCGGGCGCCTGGGACGCGAGCGGCGCCAGGACGTCGAGCAGGTCGCCCGCGAGTACTCGCGGGGGATCCGCTCGGGCGATCGCGAGAGCGGCGCCCAACCGCTCACGTCGCTCGATGTGCTCCGGCCAGACCAGCGTCTCCAGCCAGGCGCACGCGCCGGCGTCCGTGACGTCGACGGGCGCGAGGTCGATGCCTGCTCGCCACACGACCTCGGGCATTCGTCGTGGGGGCGCCACTCCCGGCCCGAGCGCGCAGGGCAGCACCACGGGCGATGCGCCGTCGGCGGGGTCGAGGCCGTCGTCGTAGCGGTAGGAGTAGCGGTCGGGCAGGAGGCACAGGCCGGCCGACGCGCCGACCTCGAGTAACGCGAGCGGCTGCCGCCGGAGCTGCAGCCGGCGAACCCGACCGAGGCTGTCGCCCTGCAGGAGGCGACCGACCAGAAGGCGGCAGAGGCGTTCGTGGCGACCCTCGGCGAGCACCTCGACCTCACCATCGACGTGCCGGCATCCGAGGCGGTCGCCGCGCTCGACGCCGCTGTCGATCTGCGGCGGGCCGGAGCGACGACACCGAACGGCAAGTCCGCCGAGTGGCGCCTGCCGGTCCGGTCGACTTGCCCGCTGGGGTGGGGCCGCGCGGACGGGTCTCCGTGGAGGGTGACGCGCACGAGCCGCCGCGTCATCTCAGGACCCCCGGGACTACGCCCGTTCGCCGCCCCACCCTGGCCACAGGTCGTACGTGAGCGCTTGCACGGTCGGCAGCCGACGTGCTTGGTCGAACCGGCTGACCCCGGCGTCCAGGATCGTCGTGAGCGTCGGGGTGCGATGCCTGTAGTGCTCGATGTAGAGGTCCGGGGAGTTCATGTCGGCGAGGACGCGCGCGCAGGACCACACCGACAGCTGGAACAGGTCCCTCGTCCCGATCAAGGTGATGGGCGAGCCGCCGATCACGAACGGGATCGCCGCGTGGCCTGTGGCGTTGGTGAGCAGCAGAGTCTTGTCGCCTGTGGCGAACCATCGTTCTGCGGCGGTCAGGTCCCCCTGCCCCAGGCTGGCCCGGGTGATGCGGTCCGCGAGCAGGCATTTCGCGGCGGCGGCGCTCAGGTCGGCGAACACGGACGGCCGGTCGGTCTCACCGGTCGCGAACGACAGCTTCTGCGCGTACTGGTTGAAGTCGCCCACCCGGAGCTGCCAGCGACTGTTCAGCTGGTCGAACAGCTTCCAGGCGATGCACATGGTCGTGAGCCGGGCACGCGCTACGGCTGCGTCGTCGGTGTCGATCGGCGCCCAGATCGGGAGGCGAACGAGCTGCCCGAACGTGTCCGTCCGCATCGCTGCCGGTAGCCGTGCGGTGACGGCGGCGCTGTACGGCGCGGACGCGTTGATCCGACGTCGTTCGACTGCCTCGAGCGACCACGCGAGCAGGAACCCTTCGACGAGGTCGGCGGGGCTTTGCCATCCGTCTGGATGCTCGTCGAACACGGGCGCGTCGAAGTCGACACCGCCGGCGGTGCTCGGGCGCGTCTGGGGCGCCGGGGTCGCGCGGGTGGGCGCGTCGTCATGCCGGGCAGGTGCGGGCGCCGACGTGTTCAGCTCCTCGACCCTCATCCTGGTGACGAGGAGATCCTCCTCCGCAGGCGCCGGGGCCGCCGGTTGGTGGTATGGGGCGTGATCCCGCGTGCGCGCCCGGGCGTCGCGACGCGTGACGACCAGACGCCACAGCCCGACCAACGCGAGGACCGCAGCCACGACTGCGACGTCTGACCCCGCCCCGGTGCCCATTCATGGTTCCTACCAGCAGACTCGCTCGCATCGCATCGCCCACCTGGGTGACGGGCTTCCGTCGTGGATCGGGGCCGGGGTGGCGTCTACCGGGCGCGACGCGTGGACGACGCGCCGATCGCCGCCGGCAGCGGCAGCAGCAGCACCGACTGCGCGACCAGGACCACCAGGAGCAGCACGGCGCCCACCGCGGCACCCGACAGGGAGAAGACCGCGAAGCCGAGCACCAGCTGCACGCCGACGTACCCGGCCGCCCACCCGACAGGACGCCCCTCGACGAAGCGGAATCCCACGATCGCGAGCGCGCAGTACGCGAGACCCACCAGCAGCGTGGGCGCGAGCTCCGCGGAGCTCGCGGACCCGAGCGGCAGCGTCAGGTAGGCGACCACGGTGAGAACGGCGAGCGCCCGGTTCACCCGATTCACTGTGCAGGAGGAGGTGTCGCCGGTCGATGACGCGACGCTGGGTGTCAGGCGGGTCCGGTCAGACGGCGACCCGCGCCACCAGTGCCGTGAGCGTGGCCTCGGCCTCGGGCGTGAGCCTGCTGACCGCGAACGACGTCGGCCAGACGCCGGTGTCGTCGTCGAGGTCCGCCTCGGTGGTGAACCCGAACGTCGAGTACCGCTCCTTGTCGACGTCGCCGCTGCGGAAGAAGCACACGACCTTGCCGTTGCGCGCGTAGGCCGGCTGCCCGTACCAGAGCTTGGGTGCCAGGTCGGGGGCCGTCGTCGTGACGATCGCGTGGATGCGCTCGGCGACGGGGCGGTCCGCGTCGCTCATCTTCTGGATCTTGGCGAGGACGTCGAGCTCGTCGGCGGCCTTCTTGTTGCCGCGCCCGCGGGTCTTCTCCGTCCTCAGCTCGGCCGCCCGCTCCTTGATGGCGGCGCGCTCCTGCTCGGTGAAGCCCTCGGCGGTGCCGTCGGTGGTCGTCATGTCGTCCCGCTCCCGTCCTGGTCCGGTTCCTGGTGTCTCCACGGTAGGGACGACCGGGTGCGGGCACTTCTCGATTGCTGACCGGATCGCGTGGTGGGGTGGAAGTCTGCCCACGGACGACGAGACCCTCGGCGTCGGCCTTCCCGCCGCACCGTGCCGAGGCGCGCGCGTGCGCCTCGGCATCCCGGAGGACGTCACGGAGGGGCTGACCGTGTGCTCGGGCCGCCGCCCGCCGTTGATACCGTGGGCCGGTGGTCCACGACGAGGTCCCGCTCCCGCCCGCACCCGAGCCGCCGCCGTTCGAGCGCGGCGCAACCGTCGTGCTGCGCGGTGTGCGGGACATGGGCCGTCCGCACGGGGTCGCCGTCGGCTTCGCCGTCGCCGGCACGGTCGTGCTCGACGACGACGAGGTGATGGTCGTGGCGACCCGGCCCGGCTCGGGGATGCGCATGCGCGCGGGGACAGGGGCCGGTCCGAACAGCCGGATCGTCCTGCCGGCGGTGTGGGACGGCACGTACGCCGAGCGCGTCTGGCAGGGGCACACGGTGGTGCGCGTGCACCGGCGCGGCGACCGGTGGTCCGTGTGGCGGTGGTACGACGGCGAGCGCTGGACGGACCGCTGGTACGGCAACCTCGAGTCACCGTGGCGCCGGTCCACCCTCGGCTTCGACACGCAGGACTGGGCTCTGGACGTGGTCGCCGCAGGTGACCCCCGCGGCGGCCCGTGGACGGTGGGCCTCAAGGACGAGGACGAGCTCGCGTGGATGGTCGACCAGGGCTACGTCACCGACGAGCGGGCCGAGCACGTGCGTGCGGTCGGCGCTCGGCTGCTGCAGCACGCGCGGGACGCGGGCTGGCCGTTCGACGCCGACTGGGACGCGTGGCTGCCCGACGCGCGATGGACGGCGGCTCCCCTGCCGGCCGGCTGGGACCGGCTGCCCCGCGAGGCCTGAGCGACGAGAGAGGGAGTCAGGACGGTTCCGGCGGCCTGCTGACCCGCACCTCGTCGAGGCTGACGGTCGTGCCGGCACGCAGCGTGCCGTGCACCTCGGCGATCGCGTCGACGTGGGCGACGAGCTCGCGCACCTCCTCCTCGGGGGCCGGTGAGACGACCGAGACGCGGTACGACACGTCCCGCGCACGCGCACCGGGGGCGTCGAACCACCCCGCCACCTCGACGTGGACCGCGATCACGGGCAGCGACCGGGCGGCGGCCTCGCGGTAGAGGTCGTTGGTGGCGCACGTCGCGAGGGCCAGGAACAGCAGCTCGCCGCCGCTGACGGCCGAGCCCGGCGCGCCGCTGCGCGCGGGCAGGTCGAGCGCCCGGTCGTGCCCACCGGCCGCGACGGTGACCTCGTGGGTGCCGGGGGTGCTGCGGATCGAAGCGGTGTACTCCACGTCGACGACCCTCCTGCCTCAGTGGACGCGTCCGGTCCGTCGAGTCTCGTGCGTGCGGCGCCGCCCGTCCAGGACCGTCGCAGGCGTGCTCGTGGAGGACTCCGGCCCTCTTACTCCGCAAGCACCGCGCGCACCCGCGCCGTGTCCGCGGCCGTCCATCCGTCGGGCGGCACCACGCCCACCCACCCGTCGAGGACCAGCCCGTCGTAGTTGTGCCCGTACCCGTCGGGCACCGACTTCGCGTTGAGCAGGTCGAACGTCAGCTGCCAGAACGTCACGACGGGGAACCACCGCATCGCCGGGCGGTCGGTGTCGGCGGGCTGCTCGCGCAGCCGGTCGGGTGCGGACAGGACCACGTCGGGACTCCACCACACCACCGGGTCGTCGGCGTGCTGCAGGTACAGGGCCCGCGGCTGGTCCCACGGCGTCGTCGGCGTGGTGATCTGCGCGGCGTCGCCGGCGAAGCGGACGAGCAGGCCGCTCGCGTAGACGGGCGCCACGGCAGGTGTCCCGGGGTCCCGTCGCTCGACCAGGGCGTGCCAGACGGCGTTCGCGTCCGGCGGCCCGACCCACAGCACCCCGTCGGTGCGGGCGCGGATGTCCGCCAAGGAGGGGAACGCCGTCTCGCTGCCGTACGAGCCGAGGCTCTCACCGTAGGCGAGCAGCAGCGGGCGCTCGTCCGCGGGCAGTCGGGCGAGGTGCGCCTCGACGGCCGTGGCCAGGGCCTGCGACTCCTCGCTGACCCGGGCGCGGTCGAAGAGGAAGGACAACCAGCTCGGCAGGTACGAGTACTGGGTGGCGACCGCCGCGGTGTCACCGGCGTACATCAGCTCGAGCGGCTCGACCGCGGCCTCGTTGACCCACCCGCTCCCGGTCGTCGTCACCAGCAGCAGGACCTGCCGCTCGAACGCCCCGGTGCGCTCGAGCTCCTCGACCGCGAGGTCGGCGCGCTCGCGGGGCGTGTCGGCGTTCTCGATGCCGACGTACACGCGGACGGGCGTCGTCGGTGCGGCGTCCGGAGCGGCGGTCCGCAGGTCGTCCGTGCTCGGGCCCCCGGCGACGAACCGGCGCCCCTCACGACCGAGGGACGCCCAGGCCACGAGCGACCCCGGCGCACCGGACCGCTCGGCCGCCGACGGACGCTCCACGCCCGGGTGGTCACGGTCGTTGCGTGCGGCGAACGCGGCGTCCGCCGCCCCGAGCGCGCGTTGCAGCAGGACGTCGTTGACCAGCACGACCCCGCCGAGCACGAGCACCGTCGCCACCACGGACGCCACCGCGTGCGGCCACCGCAGCCGCTGCTCCAGGAGCGCGTCGAGGTGGCGGCTCACCCACCACACCCCGCGCGCGGCCAGGACGAACGCGGCGGCGATCAGCACGAGCAGCGGCCCGGCCCGCAACCAGTCGAGGGTCGAGGGCGGCGGCATCCCGATGGCCGCCGTCATCGCTCTCTGCCACCGGGCGCCGACCACGAGCATGACGACCACGGCCACGGCCGCGAGGAGGCCGAGGACCGGCAGCAGGTGCGGCGCGAGCGCCGGTGGCACGCGCCCGCGTGCCGCGGAGACCAGCCGGCGCCACGCGGGCACGAACCGCAGGACCCGGGCGAGTGCGACGCCGACCCCGTACCCCAGCGCCCCGGAGATCCCTGACACGAGCCCCTGGTAGAGCCAGTCGCGCGGCAGCAGGGAGGGCGTCATCGCGACCACCGCGAACAGCGTCCCCATCGCGAGCCCCGCCGGGTGCGGCGGCCGGGGACGTCGTCGTCGGCGCCGCCGCGGGTCCGTGCCGGCCTGGTGCCGGTCGCCCGTGGGGGAGACCCCCGACGCCGTGCGGGTGGACCCGGACAGGGGCGTGACCTCGCCCGGACGCTGCGTCATGCGCGCCTCCCCCGGGGCGGTGACGTCACGCCCCGGACGGGGCCGCGCACGCCGTCACCCGAGCATCGCACCGGCCCGGACGGCCCGCCAGCAGCGCGTCGTCGGGTCCTCCCGCGCCGAAGGAGCACACGCCGAGTGGGACGAGGACCCCGTGTCGACGTCGAGGACGTCACCCAGATCCACTCAGAGCCAGCCGTTGCGGCGGAACAACCGGTGGAGCCCGACGCACACCGCCGCGATGACCCCCAGCACGAGGAAGTACCCGTACCGCCACCGCAGCTCGGGGATGAACTCGAAGTTCATGCCGTACACACCGGCGATCGCCGTGGGCACCAGGGCGATGGCCGCCCACGCGGAGATCTTGCGCATGTCGCCGTTCTGGCGCAGCGCGACCTCGCTCTGCGCCACCGTCACGCGGGCGGTGTTGGCCTGCAGCACGTCGCCGAGCTGGCGCTCGACCGCCTCCACCGCGTCCGCGGCCCGCAGCAGGTGGTCCTGCACGTCGCGGAAGTAGGGGGCGGACGTCGGCGGCACGTGCGGGACGTCGCCGTCGACGAGCCGCTGCAGCGGGCGGCCGAGCGGCAGCACCGCCCGGCGCACCTCCGCCGCCTCCTGCTTGAGCTTGTAGATGCGCTCGGCGTGGTTGACCTGCCCCGGCCCGAACACGCGCGCCTCGATGTCGTCCACGTCCACGTCGATCTCGCCCAGCGCCGACTCGTAGCCGTCGACGACGAGGTCCGCCGCCCGGTAGAGCACGCCGGCGGGCCCGAATCCGGCCGCGGGGCCCTCGCCGCGGTCCAGCTCCTCGCGCACGCGCCGCAGCACGTCACCCTGCCCGTGCCGCACGGTGACGACGAAGTGCTGACCGAGGAACAGCGCGATCTCCCCGACGTCCACCACCTCGTCGTGGTCGACGTAGCGCACGGGTTTGAGCACGACGAACACCACGTCGCCGTACACCTCGAGCTTCGGGCGCTGGTGCGCCTTGACCGCGTCCTCGACCGCGAGCGCCGGCAGCCCGAACTCGCCCGCCACCGCCGCGACGTCCGCGACCGTCGGCCCCTCGAGCCCCAGCCAGACGAAGCCGCCGCTCTCGCGCGCCACGTCGCCGGCGCGCCCCAGCGGCAGGCGGCCCGGTGCGCGCCGGCCGTCGACGTAGAGCCCGCAGTCGACGACGACGCGGTCCGCGTCCACCACGCCTTCGGCGTTGTCTGCGCCACCGTCCACGTCCACGTGCGGCTCCTCTCGTCGCCGTGACCGTACCTGCAGGGCAGGGTCTGCGGGCGGACGTCGCGCCGTCGAGGCACCTGCCGGCGTAGCGCGCCCAGAGAGGCCGCCTGGCGAGGGCCGCGTCGGGCAGGTCGATCGACAGCAGATCCACGTCGGACGACCCGGGACGCGCGGTGCCGGTGGCGACGGTCCCGTCGACGTACAGTGACGCCCCCGACTCGCCGACGAGGAGAGATTGGCTGATGAGCGAGCACTTCCGACCCGGCGACGACGTCGTGGTCCGCGAGGTGGTCGATGACCTGGTGTGGACGGAGCGCCCGGTGACGGTGGTCGTCGACGAACCCGACCAGCTCGTCCTGCACCAGGCGGCCGGGAGCGTGACGCGGGAGCCCATCGACCCGTCCGAGCGCACGGACTACCTGCGGATCATGGCGGGCAGGCGGTGGACCCTGCGCGACAAGGTGTGGCAGCCGCCCGGTCGTCTGCGCATCGGTCGCGTCGGCCAGCCGTTCGAGGTGTGGCGGATCTCGACCCCCGACGAGCGGGAGGTGGCGGCCTGGTACGTGAACCTCCAGGAACCGTTGCGACGCACGGCCGACGGCTTCGAGACGCTCGACCACGTGCTCGACATCCTCGTCGCCCCCGACCTGTCGTGGTGGCGGTGGAAGGACGAGGACGAGCTCTCCTCGGCCGTGGAGCACGGGGTCCTGACGGCGAGGGACGCTGCCGCCATCAGGGCCACCGGCGAGGCGGTGATCGCCGACATCGAGCGCGGCGACCCGCCGTGGGACCTCACCTGGGGTACCTGGCAGCCGGGAGAGCGCGACTGGACGGCGCCCGGTGCGCCCGAACGGCCCGAGGGTGCTGCGGGCTGAGGCGGTGGTGACGATCGACGGCGCCGTGTGCTCAGGTGCGGACCTCGTGCCGCACCGGCCGCAGGGCGCCGGGCGCGTCGACCGCGTCAGGGAACTCGCAGGTGAACGTGCCGCGGTAGCCGAACAGGAACCCGAGCAGCCGGTTGCGGACCTCGAGGTCGACGTGGAACTGCTGCTCCTCGTCGTCGAACCACTCGTGAAGCCGGGCCTCGCCGCTGAGCAGCATCGGGAAGCGGAACCCGACGGGCCCCTCGTAGAAGCGCTGGCCGTGGGTCGTCAGGTGCAGCGACCCGTCGTCGAGGACGCGCAGATCGAGGTCCACCGCGAGGTGCTGGTGCGTCCCGAGGTAGTCGATGACGCGTCCCTCATGGAGGACCATCGTCGCGTCGAACCGCCGCGTCCGGTCGCGCACGCGGTACTCCCGCACGAACGTGACGGTCTCCCTGCCGAAGGGGTCGCGGTACGGGAAGTTGGAGATGGTGAACGGCACGTCGTGCCCGACGTCGGGGACCAGGATGTTGCGCACGGCCCCGAGCTGCAGGAACGGCAGCGTCCACCACGGCCCGCGCCGGATCTCCTGCATGACGCCGCGGCCCACGCACGCGTACCCCGCGTCGAGCCCGACCCCGAACCTCTTCTGCAGCATGGGGTGCAGGCGTGCGAAGTCGGCACCGAGTGCCTGGGCGAACACGGATGTCACGGCGCCTCCAGCTGGTCGAGCGTCGTCGGGGCGTCGTCCATGACGGACGGCCCTGAGGCAGGAACGGCCCGGCCGGTCGATCCCCGGCGGGGTGCGCGCAGGCAGCGGCCCGCACGCGGGCGGTCCGGACGCCACACCGCCAGGACGGACGGCAGCGGCCACCGCTCGGGCTCGACGCCGTCCTCGGCCCACAGGCGCAGACGGTCGAAGCTCCAGGCGGTCAGCCAGCCGACGAGCGGGCGCACGACGAGCCGGTCGAGCAGCCTGCCCCACCCGGGCTCGTAGTCGTACCCGGTCACGAAGGTCACGCCGTCGTCGGTCGGGACGTAGCGCCAGTAGCCGCGCCCGTCGCCCAGCGGCGAGAGCCGGTCCGGGGTCGTGAACCGCAGTGCGGACGTGCGCGTGCCGTCCGGGCGGTGCCGCTCGCCCAGGCTGGTGCCGGTGCCCGCGAGCGTGTGCAGTGGCAGTCGCAGCTCGTAGCGGAAGCGGTAGCCACCCGTGGGGAGTGCCTCGACCGGGGTGATCCGGCTGAACCGCCCGTCCCACCGCGGGTGCTGCTGCGTGTCCTGCGTGAGGTCCCACACCCGGTCGAGACTCGCGCGGATGTGCGTCTCGACGTAGATCGGTGTGGTCACGCTCCCACTATGTCCCGACACGCCCGGCGGGACAATCCCGACGCCCGAGGCACGGCGAGCCCGGCCGGCTGCGGCCCACAGCCTCACACCCGGGGGAACGTCACCCCCGTGCGACGCCCGCCTGTCCAGCCTCACGTGCCTGGTCATGGCGGGCGCCGTGTCGTCGAAGTCCCGCCGCCGCCGAGCGTCCTCGCCGCCTACGGGGCCGACCCGTCGCTCGCCGTGCTCCACCTCGACCTGCGCGAGGCGCTCGAGGTCGCCCTCACCTCGGCGCTCCTGGGCGTGCTGCCACGCGACTGACCCGGCCGGTAGTCTCCGCGAGCCGCACGGTGCGGCGGCACGACGTCGTGGCGGAGGAGACCGTGGAGTTCACCGAGTACGACACGCGCCTGGCGGCCTACGCGGTCGTCAGCGACGGCGAGCACATCTTGCTCACCTGGTTCAACGGGTCCACGCCGAGCTGGACCCTGCCCGGCGGCGGCGTCGAGTTCCACGAGTCCGTCGAGGAGGCGGTGGTGCGCGAGGTGCGCGAGGAGACGGGCTACGAGGTCGAGCTCGACGCGCCGTTGACGACCCACTCGTTCACCCGACCGGCCGGCGACGGCCGACGTCCCGTCAAGTCGGTGCGTGTGCTGTTCGGCGCCCGGGTGGTCGGCGGCGAGCTCGGGACGACCGAGGTCGGGGGGACGACCGACTTCGCTGCGTGGGTGCCGCTCGACGAGGTCCCGCTGGACGCTCCCACGCCGGAGATCGTGCGCCTCGCCGTCGAGCACGTGCGGTCCGGGCGAGGGGCCTGAGCGACGGGCTGCGTGCCCAGCCGGCCGGCCGGGACGTCGCCGCGTCCGGGCGCAGCCGGACGAGCCCCGCGGGCGTCGCTCAGCCCAGACCCAGCCGGGACAGCGTCCCGGTCGTCAAGGTCACCGGGTTGTCCTCGCCCGGGACTGCCCGACCGTCGCTGACGGTGTACCAGCCCTGACCCTGCGAGACGAGCACGAGCGCACCCTCGACGTCCTCCAGGAGAAGGACGTACTCGCCGCCGACCTGCGGGCCGGCCCCGGACAGCGCGGTCGTGCCCGGGGTCACCCACGAGGCCGTGATCTCATCACCGGGTGTGACGTCACCGGCGGCGACGGCGGCGACCTCGACCGTCCCGATGGTCTGCGGGTACCCGTCGTCCCGTGTGTCCTGCGCCGTCAGGACCGTGCCGCGGACGAGGACGTCGGCGCGCGCCTCGAGCTCCGACGCCGTGGCGTAGAACGGTTCGTCGGCCGCCGATGGCGTCGGTCCCGGCCGCAGGACCGCCGCCACCGCGACCCCGAGGATCACGACGCCGAAGACGCCGGCGGCCAGTGCAAGCCGCGGACGACGGTCGGTCCGGGGGGTCCGGCGCTCCGCCGGTACGGGGTCGGCTGCGCGCAGCACGTCGTCGGCACCCATCGGGCTCACTCTCCTCCCAGGTCCTGCGTCGTGGGGCGCCCGGCCCTCATCGCCGCAAAGACCAACGCCAACGCCGTCACCAGAAGGACCGTGTTCTGGGCGTAGCCCCCTGACGGCTGTGGGTCGGTCGACGCGACCGACTGGAACCCGACCAGCGCCCGCGCGACGACCGCCGCCCCCGCGACGGCCGCAGCATGCCGTGGACCCCACGAAACGGACCGCGACCACCGCGTCACGACGAGTCCGGCGACGAGCACGATCGCGGCCCCGAGCGCCACGCCGAGCCACGTCGACGGGATGGCCTGGTAGCCGGCAGCCGCGACGAGGACGAGGCCGAGCACCGCTGCCGGCCGCGGCACCCGTCCCTCGGTGGGAGCCGGCAGGCGGCGACGACCGAACGTGAACGCGACGGCCACGAGCGTGGCCGCGAGAGCGAGCGCGGCGGCGATCTGTGCAGCCGAGGCCTGGTCGCTGCCCGCGCCGCGGATGTCGGACCAGACGAGCACCGACGCGAGCGCCCACAGCACTCCGAGGACGACCAGCCCGACGCGGCCCAGCCAGGGCTGCCGTCCGGGCCGACGGTCGAACGCCTCGACGAGCGCGACCGGCGCGCTGATGCTCCAGATGACGTGCCCGAGCAGGAAGTTCAGGGCGAACGCACCACTGACCCCGAACGGTGGGATCAGCGTCCGCGCCGTCACCTCCCCCCACCACGCGTAGCCGGGGTAGTGCTGCGCGAACAGCGACTGATCGACCACGCCCGCCTGCACGACGCCGAACGCCCCGGCCATCGCGAGGATGCCTGTCCAGTGCATCCCGGTGCGTGCCGCGAGCTCCCGGATCAGGACGGCGGGAGCGCCGTACAACGGTCCGATGATCACCAGTCCACCGATGAGCGCGGCCGCCTGACCCGTCACCTCCGGGTCGTAGGCCGTCAGGTACTCCGCGCAGACGGGCGCGACGAGGAAGAGCACCAGCGCGAGCAGGCGGAGCCGCGTGCGCGACGGCCCGAGGGCTCCCGTCCCGATGGACACCACTGCATGCTCGCAGGCCGGCCGACGGCTGTACACGACCCGGGTGCAGCACTCCGCACCGACGGCCCGAGTTCTCGGGCCCGCCACGTCCGCGACGTCAGGACGTGGCCAGGTCCGCCTGGATCATGCGGATGACGGTCGCGAGGACGCCGGACGCCAGCAGCCCCGACCCGAGCGGTCCCGCCGCGTCCTCACCGAGCAGAGGAAGACGCCGTAGCGCCGCCCGGGTGTCCGCGCTCATGCGGTGCACCTGTTCGCGGACCTCCTCGTCGAGCGCGTCCGGGCGATCCGGGGGCGCGAGGCCGGCAGCCTTCGCGGCGTAGGCCGCCGCCCCCAGGGCGTGCGCACCCATGTGGGCCACGCCCGAAGCCTGCGCCGCCGCCCTGGCCGCGGCGACGGCCGCCGGCGAGCTGACGGCGTTCGCGGCGCGGCCGGCGACGAAGCGCCGGCGGATCTCGTCGGCGGCACGCAGCTCACCGCGACTGAACGCCCGGGCGCGTGCGATCGCGTCGCGCGGGCGGTCGTCGTCCGGTGCCTCCGCCTCGAAGAGCGGCAGCACGCGCTCCGCGCAGTCCGCCGCCCACCCGGCGACCGTGCGCCGGTCCGCCTCGCTCAGTGCCTGGGGAGAGACCACGTCCCGAGACTAGGACGGCGGCCGCCACTGGGGTAGCCGAGTGCCGAGCACCCCCTGACCTGCTGCGGCGCCGAGCGAGGGCTGCCAGGGTGGGCCTGTGACCGGGGGCAGCACGCGAGCCGCAGAGCACGACCACGCGTCCGCCGCCCGCGCCCGCGAGCGTCGGTGGTGGCTGCTCGTCGCTGTCGGGGCGCTGGTGGTCGTCGCGTCGTACGTCGGGCTGGTGCTGACACCGGCGGGCCAGGCGGTGGAGAACGCCGCGCTGCGCGGTGCGGACCAGGTCGGTGCGCAGGCGCGCACGGACTCCGACGAGGCGCTGGCGAGTATCACGGTGGCCTCACTGGCTGTCGCCTGCGCGGTCATCGCGGTCGTCGGGCTGCTGCGCCGCTCGATCCCGCTCGCCACCGCGGCCCTCGGGACCGTCGTGGCCAGCCTGCTGGTCACCGAGGTCCTCAAGCGGGTGGTGCTCCCGCGTCCGGCCCTGGTCGAGGCGTCCGCGGCCTACACGGGGAACAGCTTCCCCAGCGGGCACACCACGATCGCCCTCGGCGTGCTCGCGGCCGCGCTGCTGCTCGCGACGTGGCGGTCCCGCGGGGTGGTGATGTTCTTCGTGGCGAGCTGGGCGGTGGCGATCGCCGGGTACACGATCACCTCGAAGTGGCACCGGCTGAGCGACACCCTCGGGTCGGCCGGCATCGTCCTGGTGGTGGCGTCGCTCGCGGCGCTGTGGTTGCACCGGCGAGGGCTGGTCCGCCGCGTCGAGACCGGTGGTCACCGGGCGCGGATCTGGCTCGTCGTCGTGCCGCTGGCTCTCAGCCTGCTCGTGGGGGTGGGGTTGGCGGCCGTCCTGCTGGTGGCGACCGGGGACCTGCTCGACCGGGACCCCGTCACCGAGGACAACGTGTTCCTCGCCTTCCAGCTGCTCGCCGGCGTGGGGTCGGTCGCCACCACGCTGGCCCTGTGGTGGAGCTGGCACCGGCTCGAGGTCGCGACTCCACCCGACGACGTGACGCGACGACCGCTGGGGAGGACTCCACCGGGTGACTGCTCGACGCCGACCCGCTCGGCGACGTGAGGTTCCACCTACGGCTTCGCCGACTTCGACGCCGGCACCGCGACGGAAGGAGCACGATGACACTCGTGGTCATGGGCGGCCTGCCCGGTGCCGGCAAGTCCCATCTCGCCCGGCGGTTGGCGTCCGAGCTGGGGGCGACCCTGCTCGCCGCCGACACGGTCGAGCGTGGGTTGCGGGCGGCGGGGTTCGGCGACGACCCCAGGGTCGGCCTCGCCGGCTACGGCGTGTCGCAGGCGCTCGCCGCCGAGCAGCTCGGTCTGGGCGCGGTCGTCATCGCCGACGCCGTCAACATCCACCCGGAGGCGCGTGCGGCGTGGATCGACGTGGCGCGCCGGGCCGGCGTCGGCCTCGTGGTGCTCGAGGTCGTGTGCTCGGACCGCGCCCTGCACCGCACGCGGTTGGAGCAGCGCGGCGACGCGGTCCCGCACGTGGACTGGTCGCAGGTCGAGGACCTGCGTGAGCAGTACGAGCCCTGGCCGGTGCCCACGACGGTCGTGGACACGGTCCGCGACGTCGACACCTCGACGCTGCGTACCCTCGTGCCCCGACCGTGAGACGTGCCCCGAAGGTGACGGCGGCTGCCGGCCGCCGCGGAGCGCCCTGCGCGCGCCGACGGCCGCCGGTCACGTGGACCGACGGCCGCCGTCGACTCCGGGGAACGCCCCGGGCCGTGCACTCAGGAGCAGGCTGCCCCGTTGACCGTGAACGCGGTGGGTGCGGCGTTGGTGCCGCTGTACGAGCCGTTGAACCCGATGCTCGTCGACCCGCCCGCGGCGAGCGAGCCGTTCCACGCGGCGTTGGTCGCGGTGACCGTCGTCCCCGTCTGGCTCCACGTCGCGCTCCAGCCCTGCGTGACCTTCTGGTTGCCCGGGAACGTGAAGCCCAGCTCCCACGACGACCACGCGGTCGGGCCCGTGTTGGTCACCGTGACCGCGGCGGTGAAGCCCGTGCCCCACGAGTTCGCCGTGTACGTCACCCGGCAGGCCGCGGAGGCCGCGGGGGTGGGAGTGGGGGACAGCGTGGGGGTGACGGTCGGCGTCGGCGTGACCGTCGGCGTGACGGTCGGCGTCGGTGTGACGGTCGGCGTCGGTGTCGGCGTCGGCGTCGGCGTCGGAGTCGGCGTCGCCCCACCCGCCTGCTCGGCCGCCCACGCGGTGAGCCAGACGAGCGCCGAGTTCCAGTTGATCGCGACCTCGTTGACGGAGTACGCCTCGATGTCGTCGACGAAGCACTTCTGGGCCGCGCACCCGGCGAGCTCGGCGGCTGCGACCGGGTCCTGCAGCTCGCTGTTGGGGCCGCCGGAGAACGACCCGGGCGGTGCGATCGGCAGCGAGGAGTCGTTCTGGTTGGCCCAGAAGCGGTGGTGCACGTTGCGCACGGCCTTCTCGCCGTAGCCCGCCACGTACGACTGGTTGAGCGGGTTACGGCCCTGGAAGTAGTCGAGCGCGCCGTACACGGCGGTCCGGTACTTCGCCTGGCCGGTGAAGTCGTACGCGAGTGCGAGCGCGTTGGCGCTGTTCGCGACCTGGCCGTTCGAGCCCCAGTAGTAGACGCTGCCGGCGTTGTTGGGCGCCGGGTACGCCTGGTTCGCCAGCCGCGTCAAGGCCGCGTCGGCGAACGAGACGATCGCGGAGCGCGTCGCCGCGACGTCCGACGCGGGCAGGTCCGTGGGGACGAGCGCGAGCGTCGTGTCGCCCAAGCCGCCGGTCCAGCCCCAGTCGTAGCCGCGCTGCGCGAAGCTCACACCCTTGGAGAACGACGAGCCGGTGACGTCGGACCGGTAGCCCGACTCGCCCGTCGTCGCGTACAGCTCGGCGGCCGCCCAGTAGAACTCGTCGGTCACCGACGCGTCGCTGTAGGCGCCGCCGCCCGTGCCGTCGGTGCTCGACGCGATGCGGTTCGGGTTCGCCTTCGCGGCGGCGTACGCGGTCCGCGCGGCCGCCAGCGCCTTGGCGGAGAACGTCGGGTCGTACGACTCCCACAGGCGCGACGCCTGCGCGGCGACGGCCGCCATGTTGAGGGTCGCGGCCGTGCTCACGGGCGCGAGGATGCGGCGCTGGGCGTCCTGCGACGGGATCGTCGGGATACCCGTCCAGTTCTCGTCGTGCATCTTGTGGTGGACCATGCCGGCGTCCGTGCGACCGGCCGGGACCTGCATGCGCAGCAGGAACTCGACCTCCCAGCGCGCCTCGTCGAGCACGTCCGGAACGCCGTTCGCCCGCTCCGGGATCGCCAGCGTCCCGTCGCCCAGCGCCGCGCGGTCCGCTCCCTCGACGTGCAGCGTCCGCTCGTACGCGTTCTGCAGCTGCCACGTCGCGATGCCGCCGTTGACGACGTACTTGCCCTGGTCGCCCGCGTCGTACCAGCCGCCGCGCACGTCCAGGCTGTACCCGCACGACTGCCGGCACGGCACGCTCGTGTCGCCCTGGTTGGGCGCGACGCCCAGGTGCCCGGCCGCGCGCGCGTAGGTGCTGCCGACGTACTGGGCCTCGATCGCGATGCCCGAGCGCTGGTGGTAGAAGAACGCGAGCGCGTCGTAGCGGAGCTTCTTCAGCGGGTCGGCGGAGATGTCGAACGGGTAGCTGCTGGCACCGGCAGCGGACAGGACGTAGCCCGTGCCCGGGGTGTCGTAGGACGAGAAGTCGATGAGGTGCGTGCGGTCGCCGGACAGCGTGTCGGCACCCTTGACGGTCGACGTGCCCTCGGCGACCGTGCGGCCCGCCGCGTCGCGCAGCGTCCAGGCCACCGGGTTGGTCGAGGTGCTGACGAGCGTCGCGACCTTGGCGACGCCGGGCACGTAGGCGACCTGGTTGACCTTGACCGGCGAACCGGGGTCGGGGGCGGCGAGCGCGGTCGGTGCGGTGACGCTCGCGACGGTCAGTGCGGTGGCGACCGCGACGATCCGAGCGGTGGCGACCGCGAGATCGGCTCCCCGGCCGCGGCGCGACGCGCGCCGTCGGGTGATCGGTGACATGGCAGTCCTCGGGTAGGCGACGACGCGACGGGACGGCGCTCATACCTGGTAGCCGCCCGACGCTGGGTCCGGCCGTCGTGGAGCGCTTCCCCACGGTAGGTCAGGGACTCCGCTCGTCGGAGGGCCGCGCAACCGCGGAATCGATTAAGGGGTGGGCGACGAGCATTCGGCCGTCCTTCGCGCGCGGATCCCGCTCCAGAGGAGCAGCGCGCCGGCACCGATCAGCACGGGTTCGAGCGCGAAGGCGACCCCGAGCCCGTGCTGGTCGGCGAGGCTGCCGAGCAGGAAGGGCGCGGCCGCGGCGACCAGCCCGACGACCACCTGCGAACGGGCGTTCGCCTGGTC
Source organism: Cellulomonas xiejunii (assembly GCF_024508315.1). Classification (NCBI taxonomy): domain Bacteria; kingdom Bacillati; phylum Actinomycetota; class Actinomycetes; order Micrococcales; family Cellulomonadaceae; genus Cellulomonas; species Cellulomonas xiejunii. The sequence goes on along the minus strand of NZ_CP101987.1, from coordinate 4,025,398 downwards.
CTCGCGTCCGCGGGCGGCGTCGAGCGTGAGCGCGAGTGAGAGCGGGTAGAGGTTCGCGATGCCGACCCCGCACGCGAAAAGCCCGACGATCGCCAGGACGGGTCGGTCGGTCAACCAGAAGACGAGGAAGCTGACGCCGGTCAGCGCCAGCGAGGCGTAGAGCAGGGGGACGGCTCGACCGGCGCGGCGCGTGAGACCCGCGCCGAGCAGGCGCCCGACCAGGATGCCGAGGTAGTTGCTGCTGAGCGCCGTGCTCGCCGCCGCAGCGGACAGGCCGGCGTCGATGAGCATCTGAGGGCCGAAGTAGATGAGGCAGAACTCGATGGCCGAGCCCACGGCCGTGAGGACCGCGAACAGCCAGCAGGCGACGGGCAGCCGTCCGCCGGGTCCGGCGGCGGGGTCTGGTGCCGGACTCGGGAGCGGGAGCTGGCGGTAGCGCAGGTACAGCAGGAGGAGGACGAGCGCCGGCAGCGCGAACGTCGCACGCCACCCGACGACGGTGATGGTGAGCGCGCCGAGCGCCAGCGGCGCGAGCACCGCCGACGCCCCGGCGGCGATGTTGGCCTCGGTCAGCGCCTGGTCACGTCGGCTGCCGTGCCGGTCGGACAGGATCGCCTGGACCACGGTGAGCAGCATCGTGCCGGCGAAGCCGAACAGCGCCGCCGCGGACATGGTCGCGGGGGCGCTGCGGCCGACGGTGAACAACGTCGCACCGCCCACCGATGCGAGCGTCGAGAGCCAGAGCAGCGAGCCCCTGCTCAGGCGTCGTGCAGCCCGGACGAATCCCGCTCCTGCCAGCGCGGCACCCCCCGCCCACACCACGGAGTAGAGGCTGAGGGTGGTGTACGAGAAGTGGAGCTCCTCGCGCAGCAGGGTCACCGCGGGTCCGAAGGCGTAGAGCCAGAACGTGTAGCAGCCGAGCACCGCGTACGACACGACGGTGGCGGCGTCGCGCACGATGGGCCGGGCGTCGCCCGGCTGCCGCGCGGTTGCGCGCGACGAGGCGGTGGAGCCGTCGCGGTCGGGAGTACGTGTGTACCGGTACACACGTACAGTGTGTGGCGTGGACGGCGCGGCAGGCAACAGGGGGAGACGGGTCACCATGCGCGAGGTCGCCCGGGCCGCCGGTGTCTCCACCATGACGGTCTCCTACGTGTACTCCCGGCCCGACCGGGTGTCACCGGACGCGGCGGCGAAGGTTCGGGCCGCCGCCCAGGAGCTGCACTACCCGGGTCCGAACCCCACGGCACGGTCCCTGAGTCGCGGCCGTGCCGGCTCTCTGGGTGTCGTCCTGGGTGAGCGGTTGAGCTATGCGTTCGACGACCCCCAGGCGGCCCGGTTCCTCTCGGGGGTCTCGGACGTGTGTGCCAGCGAGGGCGTGGGGCTGACGCTCGTGCCGACGACCGGCACGTCGTCGGACGTCGCTCGCGTCGCCCAGGCCGCCGTGGACGGCTTCGTCGTCTGGACGACCAGCGACGACGACCCCGTGCTCGACGCCGTCGCCCGGACGAGGCTCCCCGCCGTGGTCCACGCCGGTCCCGGCGGGCACGGGATGCCGGTGATCGGCATCGACGACCGGGCAGCGGGGTCTGCCATCGGGCGCGTGGCGTTCGCCCGGGCCACGCGTCCCGTCGTCCTCGGCTTCCCGCTCGACCGCGGACGCGACCGTCGGTTGCTCGTCGGTGACCAGGTCGGCGACGTGAGGTTCCCGGTCACCCGCCATCGGTGGGAAGGTCTGTGCGCCGCCTGGACGAACGTGGGCCGTGACCCCGCCCAGCTCCGGCTCGCGGTGTGCCCGGTCAACCGCGTGAGCGAAGGCGAGAGCCACGTCCGCGAGCTGCTCCAGGGCGACGACCCGCCCGACGCCGTGGCCGCCATGAGTGACGAGCTCGCCCTCGGGGCCCTGCGCGCCGCCGAGGCTCTCGGTACGCGCGTCCCCGCCGACCTCGCCGTCACCGGGTGGGACGACAGCGACGCGGCCGGGCCTGCCGGCCTGACCACACTCGGACAGTCGCTGCGCGAGCAGGGCGCCGCGTGTGCGCGGGCAGCGCTCGGGCAGCCGGTGCAGCCCCAGGAGCGGCACGACTGGCACGTGGTGGTCCGGTCGACGACCCGCGACCCGGACTGACAGTCGGCGTCGACAGCCCGCTACGCCGACTGCCACGATCCCGCGTGTGACCGACGACTTCGCCAAGGCGTACCTGCTCGACGACCTGCGCTGGGCGCGTCGGGCCCTCCTCAGCAAGGTGGACGGGCTGTCCGAGTACGACGCCCGGCGCCCGCTGACCAGCACCGGGACGAACCTGCTCGGCCTGGTCAAGCACCTGACCGTGACGGAGGCGCGGTACCTCGGGGAGGTCTTCGGTCGCCCGTACCCCGAGCCGCTGCCCCGGTGGGACGACCCGGGGTACGCCAACCGCGACGACCTGTGGGTCACGGCGCAGGAGTCACGCGCCGACGTGGTCGCCGCCTACGAGCGGGCCTGGCGCCATGCGGACGCGACGATCGAGGCGCTGCCGATCGACGCGCCCGGCCGCGTCCCCTGGTGGCCCCAGCCGGACGTGCTGTTGTTCAACGTGATGGTGCACGTGCTGACGGAGACCAGTCGTCACGCGGGGCACGCGGACATCCTGCGCGAGCAGCTCGACGGTGTGACCGGCGTGGCGCCGGGCGCGGCGTCGGGCCGCGACGACACCGACTGGGCGGCGCACCGCGCGCGGGTCGAGGGGGCCGCCCGAGAGGCTGGCGTCGGCGACTGACGCCCAGGGTGCCGAGAGCCTGGGCGTGGTCGGGGAGGTTGTCGGCGTTCGTCAGCCCGCCCGGACGATGTCGACGACCTCGCTCAGCGTCCCGACCCGGTACCGCGCCTGCGAGAAGTCGCCGCCGCGCGTGAAGTGGTAGTCCACGACCGCGCAGTCGATCCCGGCCGCCACCGCTGACCGCAGCCCGCGCTCCGAGTCCTCGACGACGAGCGTCTCGGACCTGGCGGCGCCGAAGCGCTGCAGCCCCATGAGATACGGCTCGGGGTGGGGCTTGGCGCGCACGTAGTCCTCGCGCACGAGGACGAAGTCCAGGAACGCGCGGATCCGGCGCTCGGCGTGGATGAGGTCGAAGTCCGCGCGCTTGGAGCTCGTCACGACGGCCAGGTGGGCGTGCTGGGACAGCTCGGCGAGCGCCTCGACGACGCCGTCGATCTCGATGGTCTGCGTCCGCAGGTGCTCCTGGTAGTAGGCGTCGCGCGCCACGCGGAGCCGGTCGATCGTCCGCTCGTCGACGCCTGCCGCCCGGGCCTGGTCCCACGTGCCGAGCCCCTGGGCCATGTCGCTCAGGTACCGCGCCTTGTCCAGGCTCACGCCGGCCTCGGCCAGCGCGCGTGCGCCGGCCTCGTAGTACCAGTGCTCGGTGTCCACGAGGACGCCGTCGTGGTCGAGAAGGACGTACCTCTTCATCCCGGCAGGTCCGCGAGGGTGCCAGGCCGCCGCCGCGGGGCCGGTGCAGGCGCCGCGCCTCGCGGGGCGACCTTCCAGACGAGCACCGCCGCTGCCGCCAGCGGGAGCGCCACCACGGCGTCCGACCACGGGCTCGTGTCGTGCGAGGAGTACAGCACCACCACCGGGCCGAGGAGCCAGGTGGGCAGCGGGCTGGACACGATGAGCGCGGCCGCGAGCGCGAGCGTCCACCGGTAGTGGCCCGGCTCGGGCCCGGCCCAGAGCTCACGTGTCGCCCAGATGCCCGCGGCGACGGGGACGACGACAGTCAGGACGAGCACCGCGGCCGTGATCCCGGGCGTGGGCTGGACCTTCCCGGTCACCCCGGACGTCCAGGCGTGCGCACCGAGGACGGTGAGGGCGCCCGTCGTCGAGACCGCCACCGGCACCGCGAACCAGAGCGCCCGCCGGACCAGGAGGAACGGCAGCACGGCGGCGGCGCCCGCAAGCAGGATCATCGCCGCGCCGGCGTACTGGGCCGCGTCCCCGACGGGTGTCCACGGGTCGCCGATGAGCAGGTGGTCGAACACGTGGTCCTGCAGCCGCAGGCACGCGTCGGTCTCGAAGGCGCCCCGCCGGCACGCGGGCCACCACCGTTGCGCCGCCGCGGTCACGAACATCACGGCGGACGCGAGCAGCAGCAGCGACGCCGTCGCTCTCATCACGAATCGGGACATGTCAGGAGTGAAGCCCAGATCGGCACGCCTGACCAGAGCTCGTCCGGCGCGCGGGGACGGGGTCGGCCGCCTTTAGTTGTGCCATCAACCAATGTGGTGTAGCGTCAATGTTGACGCAACAACCAAACGACTCCAGGAGCTTCCATGGCACACGTCACCATCATCGGCACGGGCAACATGGGGCAGGCCATCGCCGGCCTCGTCGCCAAGGGCGGCCACTCGGTCCAGGCCCTCGCCCACGCGGACGCCGACCAGGCCGTCACGGGAGACGTCGTCGTCCTCGCCGTGCCCTACGGCGCGCTTGCGGACGTCGTCGCCCAGCGGGCCGAGCAGCTCGCCGGGCGGATCGTCGTCGACATCACCAACCCGGTGGACTTCGCGACCTTCGACTCGCTCGTCGTCCCGGCCGACGGCTCCGCGACGGCCGAGCTCGCCGCGGCCCTCCCGCAGTCGCGCGTGCTCAAGGCCTTCAACACCAACTTCGCCGCCACCCTCGCCTCGGGCGCGGTCGGCGACCTGCCCACGACCGTCCTGGTCGCCGGCGACGACGCGCAGGCCAAGGAGCTGCTCATCGACGTCGTCGCCTCCGGTGGTGTCCGTGCCGTCGACGCCGGCTCGCTGAAGCGTGCCCGCGAGCTGGAGGCCGTCGGCTTCCTGCAGCTCACGCTGGCGGCCGGCGAGAAGATCGCCTGGACCGCGGGGTTCGCGGTCGTCTCCTGACCCCTGCGCGCCGCGCGCCTGCTCAGCCCTGAACCACGGGGGAGAGCAGGTGCGCAGCGCCGCGGCGGACGTCGTCCCAGTCGGTCGTCCGCACGTGCTTCTCGTGGCGCGTGCGCAACCGCTCGCGCTCGCGGTGCTCGCGCCGGAGCCCGTCGACGTCGAGGTGCACTCCCGGCAGCCCGCCGCGCTGCGCCACCTCCTCGACGCGCCGCGACATCGCGGACACGACGGCGTGGTCGAGGGAGATCACCGCCGCCTCGTAGGCGGACGTGGGGACGGTCCAGCGACGGGCTCGGCCGACGGTGAAGCGGTCGTCGTCGTGCCGCCAGTCCACCGTGATCTCGTCACGCCCGTCCGCAACCGTGCGCCAGAACGCCAGGCGCGGTGCGCCGCGCAGGTACCCCAGGTCGAGGCGGTGCTCGCCGTGCCAGAGCGCCGCCGTGACGCGGAGGTCGTCGGCGAGGGCGCTCGCGGCGGGTGTCTCCTCCTCGTCGTCCTGCGGGCATGCCGGCCAGTCCGCCCGGTCCGACGCGACGAACGGGACGAGGTCGGCGGGCACGGGCTCGAGAACCGCCGGGGTCAGGGCCAGGACGTCCTCCCAGAGCCGCGCGACCTCGTAGTCGACGTACGGGTGAGGGCCGTCGTCCTGCGCGAGGCGCAGGACCTGGTCGCCCCCGACCTCCAGCCAGTACCAGCCGTCGGTGAGCCCGAACCAGTGCAGCGTGGGTTGCGCGTCACCCCAGGGCGCGACGTCGTCCAGCCGGCGCAGCTCGAAGCGGAACGCGATCACGGCACAGTCGATCACGGTGGACGAGTCGGGAGGAACCCCCCGTCGATCCCCTTGACAGCGTGCGTGCCGACCCCGTTAGGTTCGTGAGCATTCTCGATAGAGAACGTTTGCCACTGCTACCCCCCGCGCAACGGTGCGTCGGGGAGGCCCTGGAGGGGATCCCATGCCGGGTTCGCGACCGGACGTCACCGCCACTGCAGGAGCGGGTGCCGTCCGGCCCGCACGCAGGGCGATCAGACCCACGATGGCGACGCTGCTCGCGGGGGCGCTGACGGTCGCCGCGCTGGTCCCCGCGCACCCCGCGCTCGCCGCGACCGCGCCGGAGCTGCCGCCGAGCGGGCAGACCTTCGAGCACTACCCGCCGATGAAGGAGGTCTACGAGGACTACTTCTCGTTCGGCATCTTCGGCGCGGGGGAGGTCGAGGGGCTGGTCTACAACTACGCGTCCTACACGCCGGGCAACGAGATGAAGCCCGAGAGCACGCAGCGCGACAAGGGCGTGTTCACCTTCGACCCGGCGGAGGCGGCCTTCGCGCGGTACACGACCCGCAACCCCGACCTCGCGCTGTACGGGCACACCCTCGCGTGGCACTCCCAGACGCCCACGTGGATGTGGGACGCGCCACCGGCCAGGTTCGACCAGCCCGGCACGTTCGACAGCGCCGTGGCGCTCGAGAACCTCAACACCCACGTCGAGGCCGTCCTCGGGCACTTCGGTGAGCGCCTGGTCGCGATCGACGTCGTGAACGAGGCCGTCGGCACCGCGAACCCGGCCGACTGGCGCGGCTCGCTGGCCAAGGGCGAGGGCTGGTACCAGGCCCTGGGCGCCGACTGGGTGGAGCTCGCGTTCCTCAAGGCGGCCGAGGTCGTCGACGCCAACGGCTGGGACGTCAAGCTCACGTACAACGACTTCGGCCTGGACTCCCCGGCCAAGGCGCGCGTCGTCTACGAGATGGTCAAGGACATCAACGAGCGCCACGCCGGCCTGCGCCCGGGCGGCAAGCCGTTGATCGAGGTCATCGGCATGCAGGGCCACTACAACCTGGCCACCGACGTGACGGCCGTCGAGCAGAACATCAAGCTCTTCGCGACCCTCGGCGACGTCGAGGTCCACGTGACCGAGATGGACATCGCCCTGCCGCCCGGCGAGCTGACGCCCGAGAACGAGAACAACCAGGGCATGAAGTACGCCGAGCTCTTCCAGGTCTACCGCGACCACGCGGCCGGCCCGGCCAACACGACCGACAACCCGCACGTGGTCGCCGCCGTGAAGCTCGCGGGCGTGCGGGACGTCGTCACCGGCTGGAAGGGCGGCGAGTTCGCCATGCCGTACGACTACGACGGCAACGCCAAGCTCGCGCTGCTCGGCATCCTCTACCCGGAGCAGTTCCTCGCGACGCACGAGTACATCGACACCTCCGGCGGCGAGGAGCGCCCGCCGGTCCCCGGCGTGCACGTGTTCGACACCTCAGCCGGTGACTCGTGGAGCGGCGCCAACATCGTCCTCGGCGACGACGCGTCGGCGTGGCCGTGGTCGACGACCGACGACGGCGAGGTGGCCTTCCGGCCCGAGCCGGGCGCGACGTACCGCCTCACGGTGAACTACACCGCCAAGGGCACGACGGCGATCCGGGTCCGGTGGCTCAAGGACAACACCAACGGCGGCTACACGAGCGGCGACGGTGCCGTGATCAACGACCACCAGTACTCCGCGAGCCAGGTCGCCACGCACATCCCCGCGTACTTCAACAGCGGCATGGTCAACATGGGCAGCTACGACCTGGTCACCCAGATCACGCTCGACGGCGACCAGCCCGCCGACGGCCTCATCGGCAACATCGGCATCCGCGGGGGCGCGGGAGGCAACGCGTTCTCGGTCAACACGATCAAGGTCGAGAAGGTCTCCGACGCCGGCGACGAGGTCCTCGTGACGTGGCCGGCCGCGGCCGTCCCGCCGGCGAGCGCCCCCGCGGCGCCGACGGCCGTCTCCGCGGTCGCCGCCGCCGGATCCGCGACCGTGTCGTGGACGCCCCCGGCCGACGACGGCGGCAGCCCCGTCACGGTGTCGACCGTCACCGCCGCCCCGGGCGGGGCGACGTGCACGACCGACGGCGCGTCCTGCGTCGTCACCGGCCTGACGAACGGCCGGGCGTACACGTTCACGGTGGTCGCGACCAACGCTGCGGGCGCCTCCGAGCCGTCCGCGGCGTCGGCGCCGGTGACGCCGATGGTGCTCCCCGGCACCCCCGGGCAGGTCTCGTTGACCGTCTCGGCGGACGCCGAGTGCGTCGCCGGGCGGCCGCGCGTCACCGTGCACGTCCGCAACAACGAGCGCGTGCCGGTCCTCGTCGCCGCGACGACCCCCTGGTGGTCGGTCTCCGGGCGGCTGCTGATGCCGGGAGCGTCGTTCGAGCGCACCTGGTCGGCGCCGGGCGCGAGCGTGGCCGCGGGGAACGTCCGGGTCACGGGTGCGGCGGTGGTCAGCTGGCGGCCCGCCCTGACGAGCTACCAGGCCGGTCATGCGGGAGCGTCCTGCGGCTGACGTCGGAGCGGTGCACCGGCGGGGTCCTCCCGCCGGTGCACCGGCGGGGCATCAAGGCCCGCGCGCGGGGGAGCACCGCCGGAGCCGTCGTACCCTGGTATCAGCTCAGGGGCAGTCTTCCGTGTGTGGGGTGGGGCGCACGGGTCCTCGACGCATCCCCGGAGCACCCACCTTGACGTACCAGCTCGCGCCCTCGCGCGCGTCCGCACCCAGCGGCGTCCCCGCACCCCGCCTCTCGCTGCCTGCCGCCGGCGGTCTGCCCTTCCTCGTCACCGCCCTGGCCGGGCGCATCCCGTCCTCGATGATCCAGCTGGGCCTGCTGATGTTCGTGGCCTCGTCCGGGCTCGGTGTGGGGCTCGGCGGCGCGACGGTGGCGGCCGTCGGCATCGGCACCGCCGTCGGGGCCCCGCTCGTGGGGCGCGGCGTCGACCGGTGGGGGCCGCTGCCCGTCGTCGCCGCGGCGACCGCCCTGCAGGTCACCGGTCTGCTCGCGGTTCTCGTGGCCACCACGCAGGGCGCCGCGACGTGGCTCCTGCTGCTGTGCGCGGCGGTCGTGGGTGCCGCGAACCCGCAGGTCGGGTCGATCGCCCGCTCCCGCTGGTCGCACCTGGCCCGACGCGGCGGAGGGCCGGACCTCGTCCGCCGTGCGCTGGGCTACGAGGTGGCCGCCGACGAGCTCGGGTTCGTCGTGGGGCCCGTGGCCGCCGGGCTGCTGGTCGCGCTGCTCGGCCCCGTGCCCGCGCTGTGGGTCCTCGTCGGCCTCGCCGTCGTGGGCCAGGGCGCCTTCGCCGCGTACCTGTGGACGGACCGCGCGGCGTGGCCCCGGCGCACCCGCACGGACGTCGGGACGGCGCAGCCAGTCGCGCGCCTGGACCTGCGTCCGCTCCTCGCGCCGATGCTCGCGTGCCTCGCGGTCGGCATCGCGTTCGGCGCGACGCAGACCGGTCTCACCGCCGTGAACGCCGCGCGCGGCACCGAGGAGCTCACCGGCCTGGTGTACGCCTGCGCCGGGGTCGGCAGCGGGATCGCGAGCCTCGCGCTGTCCCGGCGGGTCCGCCGCGGGAGCATCGCCGTGCGCGTGGTCGCCGGAGGTGCGGCGGTCCTGGTCGGGGCACTGGGGCTCGCCGCGCTGCCCGGCGCCTGGGGTGCGGCGGCGTGGGCGGTCGTCCTCGGGGTCGGTGCCGGCACGCTGCTCGTCAGCGGCTACGCCCGCGCCGAGCAGGTCGCGGCGCCGGGGCTCGTCGCGTCGACGATGGCGCTGCTGGCCACCGCGCTGGTGCTCGGGGTCTCCGGGGGAGCGGCGGCCGGCGGCGCGCTCGCGGGTTCGCTGCCGCACGTCTTCTGGCCCGCCGCCGCGGCCGGCCTGCTCGGCATCTGCGCCGGGGCGGCCCTGCGCACGGACGGGCGTCCGCCCCGGCCGTGACCCGGGCGGGCGGTCGGCGCGTCCGGGTCCGCCGCTCCCGGCCGGGCGCCGCCGCCCACGGCTCGGGAGGCCGTCGACCGAGCCCCGACATAGCCTGCCGAGGTGACGTCCCCACCGCCCGTCGCACCCCCGGAGGGTGCCGACGACGTCGCACCGCGGCACGCGCGTCGCTCGCCGCGGGCCGCGCGGGCCCGTGCCGTGGCACTCGCCGGTCTCGCGGTCGTGTGCCTCGGGGCGGGCGCTCTCACCTCGGTCGCTCTCGACGGCGCGCAGGGCGAGCCCGTCGCGCGTCCGACGACGGCTGCCGGGGTCCGCACCCCGGCGTCGACCCCGACACCCGCGTGCGTCCCCGCGCCGCTGGAGCAGCGCGCCGCCGCGACGCTCGTCGTCGGCCTGCCGGGCGTGCGCACCGCCACGGACCCGCTCGCGCGGGACGTCGTCGCGCTCGGCGTCGGGGGCGTCTTCCTGTCCGAGTCGAACGTCGTCACGGCGCAGCAGGTGGCGGCGCTGTCGGCGGGGCTGCGCGCGCTGGCGGCTCGGCCCCTGCTCGTGTCGACCGACGAGGAGTCGGGCCGGGTCGCGCTCATGCGCGGCGTCGTCGGCGCGGGGCCGTCACCGCGACGGATGGCGCAGCGTGGCACCCCCGAGGCGGTGCGGCAGCGTGCCGCCGCCACGGGGAAGGCGCTCGCCTCGGTCGGCGTCGACCTCGACCTCGCGCCGGTCCTCGACCTCGACGACGGCCCGGCCGGGGGAGTCATCGGCGACCGGTCGTTCAGCGCGGACCCCGCCACGGCCGCGGACTACGGCCTCGCGTACGCCCGGGGCCTCACCGACGCGGGCGTCAGGCCCACGATGAAGCACTTCCCGGGGCACGGGCGCTCCACCGTCGACTCGCACGCGAGGTCCGCGCTCGTCACCGCCGGGCTCGACGAGCTCGCCGCGACCGACCTGCTGCCCTTCCAGCGCGCGATCGACGCCGGGGCGCCGGTGATCATGCTCAACCACCTGCAGTACGCGGCCCTCGACCCCGACCGGCCGGCGTCGCTGAGCCCGCGTGCCTACGAGCTGCTGCGGGACATGGGCTTCGAGGGGGTCGCGATGACCGACTCCGTCGGCATGGGCGCGGTGAACCTGCGGTGGGACTTCCCGGCAGCCGCCGTCGAGGCGGTCGCCGCGGGCGCGGACGCCGTCCTGACGACGGACGGGCGCCAGGCCGTGCGGATGCGTGACGCGCTCGTCGAGGCGGTGCGGACCGGGCGGCTGCCCGAGCAGCGGCTCTCGGAGGCGGCGGCGCGGGTCACCGCGCTCGCGGGCGGGGACCCGGTGGCGGTGTCGTGCGTCGACGTCGCCCGCCCGACGCTCGCGGGGCCGACCGCCGTCCCCTGAGCGGTCCGGTCCAGCACTGCATCACTCCGGGGCGCCGACGACCGACGTGCCGGTGCGGGTGATCGTGTAGGTGACCTGCTCACCGCTCCAGAAGTGGAAGGTGAGCGTGACACGCTCTTCGGCCACCTCGGCGAAGAACTCCGGCGTGAGCAGGATCGTCCCGGTCGCGGGGTCGGGACGGAAGCTGCTCCAGAACTCCTTGTACGACGTCCACGACGGCGGTCCGGCGTTCGAGCCGTCGTCGTAGCGTGCCTCCATGGTCGCCAGCTGGTCGCCGCGCAGCTGTGCGGGTATGGCGAAGGACGTGGTGGTGCCGGTCGCGGCGCCGAGGACCGGGACGTCGGCGGTGATGACGTCGATCGCCCACGGCACACCCTGGGAGAAGCGCGCTTCGACCGTCGTCGCGACGCCGTACCCGCGCTCGCCCGCCAGCCGGGTCAACGCGGGCCCCGTCAGGGTCAGCTGGTCACCGTCGACGGTGTAGTCCGTGCCGCGCACCAGCTCCGTGCCGTCGTGCCACAACCCCCGGAACGTGGTGCCGTTCGGGTTCAGGGTGAGCGACCTCGCGGTGATCGAGCCGCTGCCCGGCAGGTAGACCCGGTCCGACGACGCGGTGCCGGAGCGCTCCGTCCAGCTGGCGCGCATCATGTCGTGCACGCCCTCGTCGCGCCAGGTCAGCGCGTTGCGGTCGAGGAACTGCCCGGCGTCCCAGACCATCGTCGTCAGCCCGCGGGTGCGGGCGTGGTACCCGACGGCCTCGAGGTACTTGAGGAACTCGCCGCGCTGGATGATCCCGGGCCGGGTGTGGTCCCAGGCCAGCAGCGCCCACTCGCCGACCACGACGGGCACGCCGCGCTCGACGAACGTGTCCGTCACGCGGTCGAACGAGCCGATCAGGTCCTGCTCGACCTCGGTGCTGTACCGGGTGCCGCCGGCGATGTTCACGCTGAACGGCCACCACCCGTAGAAGTGCACGGTGGCCGCGAGGTTCGGGTCGTCGAGCTGCTCGATGGTCTCGGCGAGCGCGTCGAGGCGGGGCTGCTCGCTGCTGGTGTGCAGCGTCGGCAGGACCAGCAGGCGCGTGGCGTTGCCGCCGCCCGTGGCGCGCACGCGCTCGACGAAGTCGGTGTTGAGCTCCTGCACGAGGACGTCGCCCTGCTCGTCGGTGGCGCCCGCGAACTGGGGCTCGTTGAGGCTCTCGAGGACGAGCCGGGAGGACCGGTCGCGGAACGTCACGGCGATCTGGTCCCACAGCGCGCGGTACCGGGTGAGGACGGCCTCGCGGTCGGTCGGGTAGTCGTCGGCCCACTGCCAGGAGTCGTGGTGCAGGTTGAGCATCACGTAGAACCCCTCGTCGAGGGACCAGTCGACGACCTGCTCGACCCGCGCGAGCCAGACCGGGTCGATCGTGTGGTCGGGGGCCGGGCCGACGTGGTCCGTCCACGTCACGGGGATGCGGATGCTGTTGTAGCCCTCGGAGCGGACGTGGTGCAGCAGCTCGCGGGTGGTCAGCGGGTTGCCCCAGGCGGTCTCGTCCGGGATGGCGTCGAGCGTGTTGCCGAGGTTCCAGCCGGGCTGCATGGCGGCGACGGTCGCCATGGCGTCGGCCGGCTCCGAGGACGGGGTCGGGCGCGGCGACGTCGACGGGGTGGGCCCGGGCGGCGTCGTGACGTCGGGCGTGGGCGACGGTGTGACGACCGGCGTCGGCGACGCGGTGGGGGACGCGGTCGCCGACGGCGAGCCACCGACCTGCCCCGTGCACGTCACGCCGTTGAGCGTGAACGTCGTCGGGGCCGCGTTGTTGCCGGTCCAGGAGCCGAGGAAGCCGAACGACACCGACCCGCCGCTGGGCACACGGGCGTTGTACGCCGCGTTCGTCGCGACCACCTGGCCACCGGACGCGCGGGTCGTGGCGTTCCAGGCCTGCGTGACGCGCTGCCCGGACGGGAACGTCCACGCCAGACGCCAGCCGTCGAGGGAGTCGCCCAGGTTGGTCACCGTCACGTCGGCCGTGAAGCCGCCCGGCCACTGCGACGGCACCGTGTACTCGACGCGGCACCCGGCCGCGCCTTGCGCCCCCACCGCCGGTACGAGCGCGCCGACCAGTGCGACGAGTGCGACGACGACCGGTGCCCAGAGCCTGCGGATGCGTCCGTGCCGTGCGGGAGTGGTCACCGGGACTCCTCGTCGGGTCGTCGTGGGCCGCGCCCGGATCCCGGGCGACTGCGTGCGAACGTTCACACGGACGAGGTCGACGGTCCCAGACGGCGCGGTCCGCGCGTATCGCGCAAAACGATTCGCCGTGGTTCGTGGTGGCCGCTGCGCCCCTTCGGGCGTCCGGCGGCGTCAGGGTGACGACGGTGGACTACGTCGTCGCCGCGTACCGCTCGTCGGCCGCCTGCGGGTCCAGCGGCGCAGAGTCCTCGGAGGTCAGCGGCAGCGACCGCACGCTGCGGAACTCGCGGCGCTGCCCGTCGACGGGGTCGGTGAACGCGATCCCCGCGGCGAGGAGCTGCATCGGCTCCCGGAAGTCGTCGAGGTCGACGTCGCGCAGCACCGGGTAGAGGGGGTCGCCCACGATCGGGATGCCCAGCCCGTTCAGGTGCAGCCGCAGCTGGTGCGTGCGGCCGGTGCGCGGGGTCAGCCGGTAGACGCCGAGGCCGTCGACCTCGCGTTCGAGCTCGACGAGTGTCTCGGCGTTCACGGGGGCGTCGGGCACGACCTCGGCGCGCGGGGTCCCGCGCACCTTGCGCAGGTGGTTGCGCACGACCGCCGGCAGCTCCAGGTCGGTGCGCAGCGGCGCGAGCGCGCGGTACGTCTTGTCCATGACCCGGCGCTCGAACGCCATCTGGTAGACGCCCCGCCAGCGTCGCTCGGTGGCGAGCAGGAGGATCCCGGACGTGCCCCGGTCGAGGCGGTGCAGCGGCGAGAGCTCCGGCAGGTCCAGCTCGGCGCGCAGCCGCACCACGACGCTCTGCACCACGTGCCGCCCGCGGGGGATCGTCGACAGGAACGGCGGCTTGTCGACCACCACGAGGCGCTCGTCGCGGTGCACCACGTGGATCGGCCCGGGCACGACGGGCTCGTCACGCACGATCCGGTGGAACCACACGTGCCGCGCCGGCACGTACGGGTCGTCGTCGCGCAGCGCGCGGCCGTCCTCGTCGACGAAGCACCCCTGGGCCAGCATCCCGGCGACGTCGACGTGCTCGGGGAGCCGGTCGCGCAGCCACGCGCCCATGGTGGACCAGGCGTCGGGGACCCCGCGGGCGCGCGGTGGCGTGCACAGGCGGGCGGCGGCCAGCCCGTGGCGTGCCGGGAGGGGGGAGCGGGGGGCCACGTGTCGAGGGTACGAGGCCGTCACCCGAACCTTCCTCCCCGGGAAGGATCGATGCGCCCGACATCACTGCATGACAGGTCTGCCGGCGGTCGGCATACTCGACGCCGTCGAGCCCGAGGCGCAGCGAGGAGGAGCGGCCATGCCCAGCACCTGGAGAGCACGACTGTTCGGTGACCGTCAGGACCCCCGCCGGCGGCTGCACGCGCTGTTCGGCGGCCCGGAACCGGCGGCGGGCCAGCCGCCCGTCCGCGCAACCGAGTGGGCGCGGGGAGTTCTGGACGGCCGGGGGAGCGGCCGGCCGCTCGACACGACGACCGTGACGCGGCAGCTCCGGGAGGCGGAGCCACGCCTGACGCTGCGTGCCGCGACCTTCCTGGCCGAGCACGTCACGCGACGCTGACGACGCCGGGTCGGGACCGCCCGGCGCGGCCGGTGCAACGGTCGTCGGACCGCCGGTGGTGCCCGCCTAGGGTGCTCGGCGTGGAACGAGGACGAGCAGCCCGGACGTGGTCGGCGTCCCGCCGGTGGTGGCGCACGGCCCGGTCGCGCCTCGCCGCGGGGCTCCGCCTGCGGGACCGCCTCCTGACGGAGGCCGCCCGGTCGTACGTCGCCGGGGGCGTGGCGACCGTGCTCAGCCTGGCGCCCGTCATGTCGAGCGCCGACGGCCGGCAGTGGGGGGTCGTGGACCACCTGCTCGTCTTCCTGGCGGGCTACCAGCTCGTCTACGTGGTGCTGACGCTCGCGGTCTACCTCCCCGCGTCGCCGCGGACGGTCGCCCGGGCCGCCGTCGCGATGCCCCGTCGGGGACTCGTGCACCGGTGGCTCCTGGTCGCCGAGCCGGGCGCGGGCGCGGCGCTCGTCGTCGGCGCCGGTGCCATGGCGGCGGCCGTCGTGGTCCTGCCGCAGGCCGACCGCTTCAGCAGCGTGCTGTCGGCGCCGCTGCTCGTCGCGATCTGCGTCGCCCTCATCGTCTCGGCCTGGGCCACGATGGTGCTGACCTACGCGGTGGACTACCTGCGCCGCGACGCGGCGACGGGCGGGCTGCGGTTCCCCGGCGAGGGGCCGCGCGTCTTCAGCGACTACCTCTACGTCGCGGTGTCGGTCGGGACCACCTTCGGGACGACCGACGTGGAGGTCACGAGCAGCGCGCTGCGGCGGACCGTCACGGGGCAGGCGCTCGCGGCCTTCCTGTTCAACGCGGTGATCGTCGCCATGACCGTCGCGTCGATCGCCGCGCTCGCGGCCTGACGCACGGCGACGGCGCCGCACCTCGAGGAGGTGCGGCGCCGTCGCGTCCGCCCGGCGCGGGGCCGGTCAGGTGGTGCTGATCAGCTGCAGGTCAGGGTGGCACCGGACGGTGCGTTGCCCTGGCCGATGAACCCGAAGGTCGTCGACTGGCCGGCTCCGACGGACCCGTTGTACGGGGCGTTGGTGACGACGCTGCCGGAGATCTGGCCGTTCCAGACGTTGTTGGTCGAGACGCCACCGGGCAGGGTGACGCGCCAGCCGTTGAGCCCGGACGACCCGGCCGTGACCGTCACCGTGCCCTGGTAGCCACCGGGCCAGCTGTTCGCGATCGTCAGCGCCGCGGAGCAGTTGGCGCCGCTGGGCGGCGGGCTGGTGACCGGCGGGGTGGTGACCGGCGGGGTGGTGACCGGCGGGGTGGTGACCGGCGGGGTGGTGACCGGCGGGGTGGTGACCGGCGGCGTCGTGACCGGCGGGGTCGACGGGTCGGTGCCGGGGCCGGAGTTCAGCGTGTCGAGGACTGCGGTGTACGCGGCCTTCTTGTTGCCGTTGCCGTCGAACAGCAGCGGGGTGCCCGAGGCGCGCCACGAGTCGGGGTCACGCACGCCCCACACCGTGATGCCGGTGCAGCGCGAGACGTTGAGGCAGGCCTGGGTGACCTTGCGGAAGTTCTCCGCCTGCTGCTGGCCGGAACCCTCGATGTCGAGCTCGGTGATCTGCACGTCGACACCGAGCGCCGCGAAGCTCTCGATCGTCGTCTGGTAGTTGGCCGGCACCGGGCTCTGCGGGTTGAAGTGCGACTGCAGGCCGACGCAGTCGATCGGGACGCCGCGCTGCTTGAAGTCCCGCACCATGCGGTAGACGCCCTGCGTCTTGGCGTGCGACCAGTCGTCGGTGTTGTAGTCGTTGTAGCAGAGCTTGGCGCCGGGGTCGGCGGCCCGAGCCGCGCGGAACGCTGCCTCGATCCAGTCGCTGCCGGTGCGCTCGAGGTTCGAGTCGCGGCGGCCGCCGGAGCTGCCGTCCGCGAACGCCTCGTTCACGACGTCCCAGGCGTAGATCTTGCCCTTGTAGTACGTCGCGACCTGCGTGACGTGGTTGAGCATCGCCTGACGCAGGCTCGGCCCCTCCATGCGCTGCATCCAGCCGGGCTGCTGCGAGTACCAGGCGAGCGCGTGCCCGCGGACCTGCTTGCCGTTCTGGCGCGCCCAGTTGACGATCCGGTCGCCCTGGCTGTAGTTGAACTGGTTCTGGTTGGGCTCCGTCGCGTCCATCTTCATCTCGTTCTCGGCCGTGATCATGTCGAACTCACGGTTCGCGATGGTCGAGTAGACGGAGTCGTTGAGCCTGCTGCCGGCGATGGCGGTGCCGAAGTACCGGCCGCGGTCGTTCGCGGCGTCCTGGAGAGTCGAGCCCGCGGCCTGGGCGGGGATGGCCGCGGCGGCGGTCACCGCGAGCGCGAGGATCGCGATGGCGGACGCGCCTCTGGCGACGTGGGTGTGCCCTCGTCGGAGCGTGGATGGGGGGGTCATCGTGCCTCCTTGAAAAGCCGATCGCCGGATCGTCAGCGAGCCGGTCGGCGGAGGCCCCACTCTTCGACCCGGGGGTGTGTCCGTCAACGCACTAAACGTTCAAGTTTCGAGCCGGTGTCCGACAGCTCGTCCCACCCTGGACCGTTCAGCGTGCGACGTCGGGGTGGTTGGCCCGGGCGAAGTCGGCGTTCATGAAGTCCAGCTCGTGCTCCAGGAGCAGGGCCGACGACTCCTCCGACGGCTTTCGGCCCAGCGGTGTGAACGCCACGCGGCACAGGACTCTGCCATGGATGACGTCCGAGGTGAGCGAGCTGATCTCCCGTGCCGTGGCTGCGCCGACGTACGCCGCGGCGTGGGTCGACCACGTCCAGACGTCGTTCTCGTCGTCGGGGAGGCTGCGCAGACGGAAGCGGGTGCCGCGCACCGACTCGCGTCCCAGGTTGTCGCGCGCGAACGGCACCTCCACGGCCCAGCGGTACCAGAGGCGCAGACCTGCGGGCGGCGCGGGCACGAGCTGGGCCGTGAAGGCGGCGCGCAGCAGGGTGGGCGGCACGCCGACGCCGTACCGGTCGGGGAAGGTCGGGACGAGCCGCGAGAGCTTCCGGTACGGCTGGGCCGACGGTCGCGGGGGCGGCGGGCCGAAGGCGGACACGTACGCGTACCGGGGGTCGTACGTGACGCGTCGTCTCGGGAGCTCGGCGTGCACCCGGAAGAGGTCGGCCTCCCGGGGGTCGTAGGTGGCGTGCACCGGCACGCCGAGGTGCTCGGACCAGAGCCTCTGCCGGAAGCGGCTCGCGAAGGCGGGGTCCAGCACGATCGCCGAGAGCTCGGTGTCCGGCCGGTCGCGTGCCGACCGGATGCCCTCGAGCGAGATCCCGCCGGCGTTGGCCGAGCCGATCAGCGCCCACACGTCGTCGACGATCATCACCTTCGAGTGGACGTAGATCTGGCCCGTGACCTGCCCCTGCCCGTCGCGCGTCGGGCTCAGCGCGTACACGCCGAAGGCGTGGGGGTCCTTGAGCGCCTCACGCACCTTCCTGATCTCGGCGTCGATCCACAGCTCCTGGTTCGACCCGAGCCCGGCGGCGAACAACCCCTCGTAGGGGACCATGACGATGATCCGGAAGTCGGGGTTGAGCGCGTTGCGCCGGGCGACGGCCGCCAGCTCCGCCCAGATGTGCTCGTCGGCGACCCACTGGTTCTCGAGGTAGACGTACTTGCGGGCCGCGCCGATGCCCGTGAGGTACGCGTCCTTGGCGGACCGCTCCCAGTCGCTGTTCGAGCGGTTCCAGGACGGCTTCTGACGGGCGTAGGTCGCGTCGCGCCAGCGCTGCGCGGTCATCACGCGCTTGTCGCCGAGCTCCTTCGCCAGGACCGGGGTGGGCCGCGGCATCGACCGCACGATCTGGACCAGCGGCGTGCTGCCGTCCTCTGCCCCGGTGGGGTAGGTCAGCACCACCGGGGTCTCCGCACGCAGGTCGGGCAGCGGGGGAGGTGCGAGGTCGCGCACACCGAGCAGCACGCCGCCGCGCCGTACGACGTGGTGGAGGTGCCCCCACGTCCAGCGCTGGACGAAGTTGTCGCGGACGAGCTGGACGGCCGGGCCGGTCACACGCAGCTGCACGTCGTGCCAGTACTTCTGCGTGCGGTCCGTCGCGCGCAGGGGCGGGCGCCCTGCGGGTGTGCTGTGGGCGGGCGTGTCCCAGCGGTCCCCGTCGAGGTACGTGAGGTCGATGCCCCCGAGGTGCGCGATGCGGCCGTCGATCACCACGGTCTTCTGGTGGTGCGTCCCGAAGACGTCCGAGTGCGCGTGGATGTCGGTGCGGCAGTACGCGCTCGGGTACGCCGACAGCATCTGGAACAGCTTGTAGGTCTCCGGGAGGTAGCCGACGAGCTCGCCGTCCTTCATGATCTTGCGGCGCACGGGGGAGGTCAGCCAGCGGACCTCCTGCTCGTCCTTCCAGAACTGGTTGACCAGCAGGTAGACGGCCACGCCGCGCTGCGCGAGCGTGGCGAGCACCGCCCCGATCGCCGAGCGCTGGTCGCTGCCCGTGCCCGTGCGCAGCAGCCGGTAGTCGGCCATGAAGTGCAGCCCGGTGAGGAAGACGTACCGGCGTGCGCCGAGCAGGTCGGCGTACAGGTCGGCGCCGTAGTCCTGGCCGTCGACGTAGAGCCGCAGGTCGTTGCCGGTGGTCACCGGCAGGTAGTCGACGAGGTACATCACGCGTCGGGGGGCGGACCGTCGTCCGGCGGGACCTCCTCGCCCCAGGCCCACCCGTCCGTCCCGGTGCGTACCCAGCGCGGCAGCCCTGGCTCCGTGCGCAGGATGACCAGCGGCGTGGGGACGCGCGTCTCCCACGGCTCGCCCACCGGCAGCTCGCCCTGGTCGGCGCCCGTGCGCTCCTGGATCTCGGTGACGATCGGCAGGTAGGTGTCGGACGTGATGTCCGGCGGCTCGCCCTCGCCGTCCCAGATCTCGTCCTTCTCCAGGTAGTGGCTCAGGGCCACCTCGAAGCCGGGCCGCACGGGCACGACGACCCGCGCCGCACCGGCCTTGAAGAACTCGAGGAACGCGGGGTCGACGTCCTCGCGCAGCAGCCGCTCGTCCCAGGTGGGCTTGCGCGCCCAGTAGTACGGGTAGCAGACGTACTGCAGCTGGTCCCACTCGATGGCCTGCTCGAAGAACCGCGCGAAGGACCCGTGCTGCGCCGCGGTCGGGAAGTCGAAGTACGGCGGGTCGGCGTCGACCATGCCGTTGGGCGCGTCGAAACGTTCGCGGGTGATGACCGACAGGCAGTGACGCTTGAGCTCCTCGCGCACCACGACCGCGTTCTGCGACGGGGCGCTGCCGAACGCGCTGCCCTGCCGCGCGGTCTGCGCGGCCTGCGCCTTGAGCTCGGCCACCTGCACCTCGTAGCGCTTGACCGCGTCCTCGTACGCGTTCGACAGCGCGCCGTACGTGGCGATCTGCCAGCGCGTGAAGGCCGCCGGCGTGCGCAGGAAGAAGACCTGGATCGTCGCGCCGAAGGTCGCGGTCTCGAAGGCCATGAGCTGGACGACGAGGTTCGCCGAGGCGACGTGCGGCTCGGTGGCCGCCAGGCCGAGGCCCAGGGTCCCGGCGGCGAGGCGGTGGCCGCTCCCGACCGCCACGAGCTCGGCGGTGGTCGGGCGCCAGACGTGGCTGACGCCACCGACGGAGACCGCGAGCGTCAGCTCGTCGTCGGTCAGTGCCAGCGGCATGATCTGCGCGTACCAGGGGAGGTACCCCTCGGGCACGGGCACCTCCTTCTCGACGACGCTGCGGGGCTGCCCCTCCTCGTCCGCGTCGGCGCCGCCCTGCTGGACGGCTGCTGACGCGATCTGGAAGAAGGGCGGTGGGGTGCTCAGCCCGTCGACGCCGTACAGCGCGGCGATCGTCAGGTAGTTCTCCGGTGTCACGGCCGCGGCGGTCGCGGCGTACGCGGACAGCCGCGGGGGAGGCGTCGGCAGGTTCAGCCCCTGGGTCGGCGAGCTCTCCAGCCACCACAGGTGGGACGCCGGCTCGGGGACCATGATGTCGAGCATCTCCCGCAGCCCGTAGGTGAAGACCTGGCTCTCGTACACCTTCTCGAGGAACTGGTAGACGCCGACGACGTGGCCGGGGCCCTCGTTGTCGAACTCGTGGAGGTTGGTCTCCTCCTGCTCGCGCAGGATGCGGAGCACCTGCTCCTCGCGCACCCGCTCGACCACCCGCTCGAGGCTGCGGGACATGACGTCCTTGGCGTACGTCATGGCGGACGTGGTGGTCTCCTGCGTCGAGGTCGTCGACTCCACCCCGAGGTTGCTCGAGAACTCCACGCTGGGGCCGTAGCGACCCGACACGGTCAGGCCGAACCCGAAGCGCCGGTCCTGCTCGATCGTCCTGGACGTCTCCTTCTGCATCTCGAACCGCTCCGCGGTCTCGAGCTCGGTCTCCCGTTCGCGTGTCGTCTCCCGCTCGGTAGTGAAGGTCTCCTCGACGCGGTCGAGCGCGCGGTGCGTGCGCACGCGTCGCTCGGAGGCCATCACGTTCTCCACGTGCGCGACGTCCGTCCGGTCGTACCGCTTGAGGTGCTGCTTGACGACGAGGAGCTCGGCGACGCCGGCCGTGCGCAGGTAGGGCCGCGTCTCGTCGTCGTCGGGCGTCTCGTCGACCGGCGCCACGGGCAGGGGCGCCGGTGGCGACGCCAGCGCCGACTCGACACGCGCCACGATCTCCAGCAGGTCGTCGGCCGCGAGGTCGATCCCGAGGTCGGCGAGGACCACGGCGGAGCGGACGGACAGGCGCGCGAGCACGTGGTCCGGCACGGGGACCGACGGTGGTCGCCCGGGGGGTGACGTCGTCACCGGTGGCGGCGAGGTCGACGCGAGCGACACGAGCTCGTCGACCGCTGCGCGCAGCGCTGCGCGGCGGGCGTCGTCCTCCCGGCGTCGTCCGGCGGCCGTGCCCGGCACGCCCGGCCGGGCACGCCCCGCCGACGGCAGCCCGGCGGTGGTGGGGGACGTCCGGGTCGCCGCGCCGGCCGTCTCCCGTCCGGGAGCGTCGCCGCTCGGGTCGCCGTCGCCGTCGCCGTGGCCCGGGGCCCGCGGACGCGGCGGCCGGATCTGGAGGTACCGGAAGACGTCGTTGGTGGTGTTGGCCTCGATCACGTCGGGCTCCTCGCTCGAGTCGCTCGACCACGATGCGCGGCCGGCTCACGGGAGGTGGCGCTCGCGGCTCTGCGGGCGTCGGCCCCTCGGCGATATGTGCCTATCGTCCTCTTCGTGGTCACCGGCGGCAAGGTCCAGGCGCCGGGTTCGCCCGCGGCGCGGAGGCCCAACGCCTCGGCGTCGCGGCCCGCCGCGCCCACACGGCCGAGCCCGACCCTCAGGGGCCGAGCTCGGCCCAGATGACCTTGACGGTGTCCGTGCGGTACCACCCGACGTCCCGGGCCAGGCGCCGGGCGATCTGCAGGCCGAACCCGCCGTCACCGGGGGGACGGACCCCGACGATGCGGGGCACGCTGCCCAGGTCGTGGTCGGCCACGGTCAGCAGGAACTCGGGCCCGTGCTGCAGGAGCTCCACGATCGTCGGCGGGCGGCCGTGACGGATCCCGTTGGTCGCGAGCTCGGAGGCCACGAGCACCAGGTCTTGCGCCACCGTGCCCAGGATCTCCTCGGCCGGGACGTGGGAGCGCGCGTTGATCTCCGCCCGGAGCTGCTGCCGGAAGGCGTGCAGGTCGGAGACGTTGTCCAGGATCCAGGTGCGCACCGGCGTGAACCGGGCAGGCGGATGCGAGCTCCGCAGCCCGCCGTCGCGGTCGGGGCTGTCGTCCGCAGGGGGTCCGGACGGTGTCGTCACGCGCTCGACCGTAGAGCAGCCTGGCGGGACCTGCCGAACGGGCGGCCCGGCGCGTCGTCCCGACCCTGGTCGCCCGGCGTCGTCCCTACTTGATCGCTCCCTGCGTCACGCCCGCCATCACCCAGCGCTGCGTGAACAGGTACACGATGATCGCGGGCGCCATCGCCATGAGGTACGAGGCGAACGCGACGTTGTAGCTGCTGCTGAACTGGCTCTGGAAGACGCTCTGCAGCACCGGCAGGGTCTGCAGCGTCGAGTCGGCCGTGATGAGCGACGGCATCATGAAGTCGTTCCATGAGGCGAGGAACGCGAAGATCGCCACGGTCGCGCTCATGGGCGCCATCATCGGGAACACGACGTACCGGAAGACGGTCCACGTCGTCGCGCCGTCCAGCCGGGCGCTCTCCTCGAGCTCCTCGGGCAGCCCGCGGATGAACGCCGTGAACAGCAGCACGCTGAACGACAGCTGGAACATCACGTGCAGGAGCGCCACCCCGCCCGGGTTCGCGAGCCCGACCATGCCCGTCAGCTTCACCTGGGACAGCGCGAGCACGGGGAAGGGCAGGAACATCGCGGCCAGCAGGTAGTAGAACGACCACCGGAAGAACCCGCGGTCCCAGTTGCGGGCGATCGCGTACGCGGCCAGGGACGCGAGCACGACGGTCCCGACGACGGTCACGACGGTGACGAACACCGAGATGGCGAACCCGCGGGGGAAGTTCGTGAGCCGCCACGCCTCCACGAAGCCGTCGATGCTGATCGGCGACGGCAGGGAGAAGACCTGCCCGTCGACCGACTGCGCGGTCGTCTTGAAGGACATCGTGAGCGTCGCGTACAGCGGCGCGAAGACCGCGAGCGTACAGACGACCAGGGCGATGGTGGTGCCCCGGCTCGTGCGTTCCTCGCCGCCCCGGCGGCGCAGGCGCCCGCGGCGGACCGGGACCTGACCGGGGGTCGTCGTCGTCAGCGTCTGGGCGGTCATGACAGCGCGCTCCTTCCGCGGGTGAGGCGCAGCTGGGCGACGGCGAGCACCACGGCGATGAGGAAGAAGATCGTCGCGTTGGCCATCTGGTAGGCGTAGTCACCGCCGGTGAAGCCGGTGAAGATCGTCATGGCGACGCTGCGGGTCGCCGTGCCCGGGCCGCCGTTGGTGAGGCCGACGATGATGTCGTAGGCGTTGAGGAAGTTCTTGAAGCCGATGACCATGTTGATGACGACGTAGCCCGCGACCAGCGGCAGCGTGATGGACACGAGCCGTCGGCGGGCGGACGCCCCGTCCATCGCCGCGGCCTCGTAGACCTCGCCCGGGATCGACAGGATGCCCGCGATGTAGATCAGCAGGGCGCTGGGCACCGCCTGCCACGCGGTGACCACGACGATCGTCACCCAGGCCAGGTCGGGGTCCGCCAGCAGGCTCTGCTCGAGGAACGTGATGCCGGTCGCCTGCCCCAGCTGCGGGATCGAGTTGGAGAACAGGAAGTTGAAGACGTAGGCGATGACGATGCCCGAGATCACCATGGGCAGCACGAACACGGCGCGCAGCGCGACCTTGGCGCGGATCCGCGCGGTCAGGCCGACGGCGAGCAGGAACGCGAGGACGTTGACCAGCAGCACGGTGACGAGGGCGAAGCCGATCGTGAAGAGGTACGAGCTGCGGATGGCCGGGTCCTGGAAGAGCGCCACGTAGTTGGTCAGCCCGGTGAACTGGAACTCCCCGAACCCCACCGAGTCGGTGAAGCTCAGCGTGATGCCCATGACCGCCGGCAACGTGATGGACAACGTGAACAGGACGAGCGTGGGGACGAGGAAGAGGTAGAAGGTCCGGGGGACGGGCGGGCGGCGGTCCGTCCTCGGCCCGGCGGTGACGTCGCTGCTCCCTGGTCGGGTCGCTGTGGCGCTGGCCATGAGGTGCCTCTCGTCGTCGTCGGGGGTGTCAGGACCGGAAGGCCAGCCGCTGCCAGTCGGCGTCGAGCGTCCGCAGGACGGGCCGCGGGTCCGCCCCCGACGCGAGCGACTGCGTGTAGTTCTGCAGCGGGATCGACTGCGGGACCAGCTGGGAAGCGCCCAGGTAGAAGTCGGCGCGGTCGT
The DNA here is from genome assembly GCF_024508315.1 of Cellulomonas xiejunii. Taxonomy (NCBI): domain Bacteria; kingdom Bacillati; phylum Actinomycetota; class Actinomycetes; order Micrococcales; family Cellulomonadaceae; genus Cellulomonas; species Cellulomonas xiejunii. Next base: position 4,000,811 of record NZ_CP101987.1, on the reverse strand, counting down.
AGTACTCCCTCAGCTCGACGAGCGTCGGGTCCGTCACCGGGGCGGCGTCCTGCGTGACGCCGAAGCCCAGGGCGTGCGCGTTGTAGGCGTCGATGATCTCCGGCTGCATGAGGAACGACAGGAACTCCCGCGCCGCCTCCTTCTTGGTGGAGCCCTCCGGGATCCACAGCGCGAGGTCGATGTTGACCCGCACCTTGCGGTCCGCCGGGTCGTTCGTCACCGGCAGGGGGAACGCGCCGACGTCCAGGTCGGGGTTGGTCTTCGCGATCTCCCCGATGGCCCAGGGCCCCTGCAGGTACATGGCCGACTCACCGTTCGCGAACGCGAGGTTGCCGTCGCCGTACCCGCGGCTCGCGGCGTCGTCGTTCGTGTACGCGAGCAGCTCCTGCATCCGCTGGACCGGCTCGAGCAGCTCGTCGGCGAACGTGACCGGCCCGTCGTCGGCACCCTGCGCCTTGAGGCGGCTGAAGAGGTCCGTGGTGTCGAGCATGCCGCCGACCGTGTAGTCGAACGGGCCCTGCGCGATCGTCCACGGGTCCTTGAACGTGCTGTAGACCGGCGTGATCCCCGCCTCGGTGAACGCCTCGCACACGGCCACGAGCTCGTCCCACGTCGTCGGCGGGGACAGCCCCAGCCCGGCGAACATCTCCCGGTTGTAGAGCACGGCCGCCGCCATCAGGGAGTACGGGATCACGCTGGTGCGCTCGGGGTAGCTCGCCGTGACCTCGATCAGGGGCTGCAGCTCGCCGAGCACACGGCCGGCCTCCGGCATGTCACCGAGGTCGCTGAGCGCCCCACGCTCCACGTACCGCGAGACCTCGAAGTTGTAGTTGAGGCAGCCGATGTCCGGCGGGGACTCCCGCACGAACGTCCCGGCCAGGTTCGACGTGGCGTCGTGCCGCACACGCACGCGGGACTGCGACTGGTGGAACTGCTCGATGAGGTCGTCGAAGTAGTCGATGACCTCGGGCTTCGACTGGTGGAAGACGATCTCGGTCGTCCGCGACCCGGACGAGGACCGCGCACAGGACGCGAGCGCGAGGCCGGCACCGGCGACCCCGACCCCACGGAGGAACCCGCGGCGGCTCAGCCCTGCCGACATCAGCGATGCCTGTGACGCCATGCCTGCTCCCGTCGGTCGTCGTCGTCCCACGGAACCTGCGGGTCCAGCATTGCGCCGGACGGCCGATGCCGCACGGCAGGACGACGGGCGCCCCTCCCGATCAGGCGCACCGCGGAACTCCGTGGTCCAGTGCCCGTGATGAGGGCAGGATGGCCCCGTGCGCTCCGTGCCCGGTGTACCCGTCGTCATCCGTGCCGCCACGCCCGGTGACGCGGCCGGCTGCGCGAACGTCCACCACACGTCGTGGGTCGAGACGTACTCCGGACTGCTCCCGGCAGCACACTGGGAGTCCGACACGCTGGAGCGGCGGACCGTGACCTGGCAACGCTGGCTCGACGGCGGAGCAGAGGTGACGGTGGCTGAGGCCGGCGGGCAGGTCGTCGGGATCGCCATCGGCGGCGCCGGGCGGCAGGTCGGGGATCACCAGCCGGTGCGCGACAGCGAGCTGTTCTCGCTCTACGTGCTTGCGGCACACCATGGGACAGGCATCGGCCAGGTCCTGCTCGACGCCGTCCTGGCACCGGGGACGCCGGCTCAGCTCTGGGTCGCCGAGAGCAACCCGCGTGCGCGGCGGTTCTACGAGCGCAACGGATTCCTTCCTGACGGCGCGCGCTTCGTCGACGAGCGTCTGGACCTCGCCGAGGTGCGCCACGTTCGCTGACGTGGTGCGCAGGTCACCCGTGAGAGAACGCGCTCGTGCCCGACGGCACTCCTGACGCTCGGCGACGGGTCGACCCGACGAGCACCTCGACGAGACGCACGAAGGAGCGGGCGCCGGGCGCGTCGTCCGCGCGGCGGACGATCGTGACCGCCGGCGCGGCCTGGTCCGGAACCACGCCCTCGCGGCGCAGCACCGCGTACATGGACAGCAGCGCCGCGCGGCCGTTGCCGTCGGGGAACGGGTGCACGAAGCACACGTCGAGGTGGACGCGCGCGGCGCGCGCCGGCAGGGGGACCCGGGGGTCCGCCGCCTCGGCCAGGCACTGCTCGAACCGCGCGCGGGTCGTCGGCTCGAGCCCGTACCGCTCGCGGCCACCCTTGGCGTAGGCGGGCCCGGTGCGGAAGTCGACCGTCGGGACACCGAGCACCACGCGCTGCCAGCCCGTCAGGACGTCGAGCGTCAAGGGCTGCCCGGCGTCCGCGGTGCCACCCGCCAGGTGGAGCGCGGCCTCCAGGCGGGCAGCACGGTGCGCGTCGCGTGCAGCCGTCGCTCGCACGACGTCGAGGAACCCGTCCCGGTCCCCGCGGACCGGACCCGTGACGTGGTGTGCCGCGGTGGACCAGCCGACCTCGTCGCGGACGCGCCACCAGTCGAGCAGGTGGTCAGGCACGACGCCGTCCGAGCGCTCCCTCGGCGAGCCGCGACGCGATCCCCGCGACGTCCGTCTCCGATGGCGTCGTCCAGCTGGAGAACCGCCCACCGATGGCGTCGTCCAGCAGCCCGTCGGTGTCGTCAGGGCTCTCGTCCACGCGGTCAGTATCGGGACCGTTCGGCCAGCACGTCGAGGATCGGGTGACGGTACCGATACTCAGCCGCCGGCCCGCCGGGCCATGGTCGTGGCAAGCCGCCCGGCGACGCCCTCGACGACACCTGGTGCCGGCTCCGACCAGCTGTGGAACCGGCCGTCGAGGGCCTCGTCGAGCAGCGCGCGGTGCTCGCGCTCCGGGACCCCGGCGGCGGACAGGAACCAGCCGAGCACCTGCCGGCAGTGGCGGTACCAGCCGCTCTCGGCGTTCGTCCGCTCCACGACCGCGGTGACGAGGTCCGCGACGGCCCGCTCCCACACGGCGAGCACCTCACCGGGGCCGGCGTCGGGTGCGGCGGGCAGGAACCGGCCGAACCGCTCGTCGAGCTCCTCCAGCCAGGACCGCCACTCCACCAGCGCCGTCGCGACTGTCGTCAGGGTGGCGCTCCGCGACGTGATCGAGTGCTGCGGGCAGCACCAGGCGGCGACGGGGCCGCCGTCGTGCACGGACTCCCCGCGGCCCCAGGACCAGCCGGACGCCCACGGGCCGTAGTGCGCGACGAGCGCCAGGCTCATCCGGTCGACCCAGTCGTCGCCGGTCGACTGCTTGCCGCCGAGGCCGCGTCCGCCGCGCGCGGACCGGGGCACGGCCGCCGCCGGCGGCAGACGGCGGACGACCGCCGGTGCAGCCCCGGCGTCGAACGGGTGCCGGTCGGGGGCGACGTCGGCCCACGTCAGGGACGAGGGGGCGGGCGGACGTCGGCGGGACGCATCGGGCATGACGGACAGTATCGGGACGCACCGCCGCCCGTGACACCTCTTTGCCGGGGCGGTCGTGCGTGGTGGGGCCCTGGCGTCCGGCGCGACGCTCGCGACGGTGTCGGACCCCGGTGTCATCGTGGCCGGCATGGACGCCGACGCCAAGACCACGCTGCACCGGTACCTGCGTGGCCAGCGTGACGGGCTGGTCGGCAAGCTCGACGGGCTCGACGAGTACGACGTGCGCCGCCCGCTGACCGGCACGGGGACGAACCTGCTCGGGCTGGTCAAGCACGTCGCGAGCGTCCAGGTCGGCTACCTCGGCGAGGTCTTCGGCCGCCCCAGCCCGCGTGAGCTGCCCTGGTTCGCCGACGACGCGGAGCCGGACGCCGACCTGTGGGTGCCGGCGGACGAGAGCCGCGCGTCGGTGCTCGACCTGTGGGAGCACTCGGCCGAGCACGCCGACGCCACCGTCGACGCGCTGCCCATCGACGCGGTCGGTGACGTCCCGTGGTGGGGCGAGCGTCGGCGCGTGACCCTGCACCAGGTCCTCGAGCACCTCCTGGCGGAGGTCGCCCGGCACGCGGGGCTGGTCGCCGACGACCCGAACGTGTCGAGCCGCAGCCCTGCCGAGTGGGCCGCGCACACCGCGCGCATCGAGCAGGCGGCGCGGGAGGTCGCGGGTCGCTGAGCGCACCGGTGGCAGGCGACCGACGCCCAGGTCGAGTCGCACCCAGGTATCTCCCCGGTCCGGCGTGCGCTCCTCCTCGTAGGCCGCGACGAGGCGGCCACCCGTCCGAGGAGGTCCTCATGCATCGACGACACAGGCTCGCCGCCGCCGCGACGGTCGTCGCCCTGGCCGGTTCCACCGCCGTCCTCTCGGCAGTGCCCGCCGCAGCCGCCAGCTCCCACGCCGAGCTCTACATCAGCCCGTCGCCATTCCATCCGGGTTACTACATCGTGATCGTCACGGGCCACGTGCACGACGCCGGACCGACGACGACCGTGGGCATGCGGCTGATCGGGGACGACCCCGTCTTCAACGACGACCTCGGTGTCTCGCTCGCCACCACCGTCCTGGGCAGTAACTTCGCCATGGAGACGCTCGTGTGGCACGGCACGCTCAACGAGGACCCGGAGGGCGGCGACGAGATCTTCGCCAAGGTCAGCGCCTCGAACGGCTGGAGCAGGAGCACGGCGAACGTCAACGGCCGCTACTGAGCGAGCCGGCGTCAGGAGCCCTGCGTCACGATCGGGTCCTCGTCAGTCGACGAGGTCCGCGTACTGCGGGTTCCGCTCGACGTAGGCGCGGACGAACGGGCACTGCGGGACGACGCGCCGCCCGGCGGCCCGCACGTCGTCGAGCGCGTACCCCACGAGCTGCGAACCCAGGCCCCTCTCCTGCCGGGACTCGTCGACGACCGTGTGCTCGAGCACCACCCGGTCGGCGCCGGTCGAGTAGGTCAGCTCGCCGACCTCGTCGTCGCCGATCCGCAGGACGTACCGGCGTCCGGGCTCGTCGTGCTCGACGACGGGTGCGTCGGGTGCGTGCGCCATGGGTCGCCCCTCTCGTCGGGCCCGGGGACCTGGCCGTCCCCCGAGCGTACGTCGCACCCTGCTGCGCGTGCCCGGGGAGCGCCGCGGCCGGCGCGGTCCGGGGCCACGGGGTGATCAGGCGTCGGGCCCCCGCAGGGCGTCGGCGACCGCGGTGAACGCGGGCTTCACGGCGAGGTCCTCGTCCAGGACCATCGCGGAGCCCTCTCCGGCGAAGAAGCCCGGCACCCAGGAGTAACGGTCGGTCACGCCCCACAGGGTGAGGGACGTGCAGCGCTCGACGGCGACGCACGCGTCGACGGCGCGGCCGTAGTACTCGACCTGCTTCTCGACGTCGTCGGGCTCGGCGCGGCCCGCACCGTCGACGGGGACGCGGACGTCGAGCTCGGTGATCGCGACCTCCAGCCCCAGGTCGGTGAAGCGCCGCAGGTTGGTCTCGAGGTCACCCGGGAACGGGTACTGCGTCGACAGGTGGCCCTGGACGCCGAACCCGTGCAGCGGCGCACCGGCCGCGAGCAGCTCGGTCGCGAGCGCCAGGTACGCGTCGGACTTGGGGCCGACGGACTCGACGTTGAAGTCGTTGAGGTACAGGACGGCGTCCGGGTCGGCCTCGTGCGCCCAGCGCAGGGCGTCGGCGACGATCGCGGTGCCGAAGCGCGCAAGGAACGGGTTCTCCTCGGTGCGCAGCACGCCGGAGTCGTCGAAGATCTCGTTGGCGACGTCCCAGTGCACGATCCGGCCCTTGTAGCGTCCGACGACCGTGGCGATGTGCTCCTGCAGGAGCGCGCGCATCTCCTCGTCCGTGAACGTGCCGCTGGTCAGCCAGCGCGGGTTCTGCGAGTGCCACAGCAGGGTGTGGCCGCGCACCTGCTGACCGTTCTCCTCCGCGAAGTCGATCACGGCGTCCGCGCCCTCGAACCGGAACTCCTCGCGCGTGGGCCGCAGGAACTCCCACTTGAGCTGGTTCTCGTGCGTCACGGACGAGAACTGCTCGGCGATCACGTCGCGGTAGGCGTCGTCCTCGCCGAACGGGTCCGGGTAGCCGGCCGCGGCGTGGTGCCCGCCACCGGCGACCGCGACACCGACGGCCAGGCCCGCGCGGGGCAGGTCCCGCAGCGCGACGTCCGGTGCGGCGGCGGGCGTGGGCGTCGGCGTGGGGGACGGGTCGCCGGCTGACGTGCAGCCGGCCAGGGCGAGCGCGGCGGCGGCGCTCAGCACGGCCCCGTTCCGGACGAGCCTCGTTGCTCTCATGACGCGGGATCGTACGGGCTGCCGGTCGGCCGCGGGTGGGACCCCCGCGCTGTGGGACTCGCAAGGTCGGCGTGCCGCACCACCGTCAGCGGCAGCGCGGCCCGTGCGTGCGAGGGCACCGCGGGGTGCCGTGGCGCGACGGGCGGCACCCGCCGGTACGGCTCGCCGACCCTCGGTCGCGGGTCCGGGTCGCCGGCGTTCGGCCACATCGCGCACGCGCGCTCCGCCTGGGCGGTGATGGTGAGCGACGGGTTCACGCCCAGGTTCGCGGAGATCGTCGACCCGTCCACGACGTGCAGGCCCGGGTACCCGAAGACACGGTGGTACGCGTCGACCACGCCCGTGGTCGGGTCACCGCCGATCGTGCAGCCGCCCAGGAAGTGCGCGGTCATCGGCACGTCGGCGATCTCCCCCAGGGTGCTCATGGGGATGCCGTCGAGGTGGCGGGCCATGCTCCGGTACGCCGCGTTGGCCTGGGGCAGCCAGGTCGGGTTCGGCTCGCCGTCGCCGCGCGTCGACGTCAGGCGCCAGCGGCCCGTCCACGTGCGCCGCGGCCGGACCGTCAGCGCCGCGCCGCCCGTCTGCATGACGAGACCGACCACCGCGCGGTCCGACCACGTGCGCAGGCCCGTCAGCACGGACACCGCGTGCCGGGGGTGCCGCACCACCTGCCCCAGCCAGCGGACCCAGCGCGGCACGCGCCCGCCGCCGTCGGTGAGCACCGTGCCCAGCAGGCCCATGAGGTTCGAGCCGTGGCCGTAGCGCACGGGCTCGATGTGCGTGCGCTCGTCGAGCCACACCGACGACGTGATCGCGACCCCGCTGTTGACGCGCGGGCCGGGCGCGCGCGGGCGACGGGCCGCGCCGCCGAGCGCCTCGGAGTTGGTGCGCGTCAGGTGCCCGAGCCGGTCGGACAGCCCCGGCAGCGTGCCGTCGGCCTTGAGCCGGTGCAGCAGCTCCTGCGTGCCCCAGGCGCCGGCGGCGAGGACGACCTGGTCGGCGAGCAGCGTGGTGCCCGGTCGGCGCCGGCCTGTCGGGACCGTGACGACGTCCCACCGCCCGTCGGGCCGGGGGAGCAGGGAGGCGACCGTGGTGTCGGGGACGATCCGCGCACCGGACCGTTCCGCGAGCCACAGGTAGTTGGTCTCCAGCGTGTTCTTCGCGCCGTGCCGGCAGCCGGTCATGCACTCGCCACACTCCAGGCACCCGCGGCGCTCCGGCCCGGCACCCCCGAAGAACGGGTCCGCCACGGGCTCGCCCGGCGTCCCGAAGACGACACCGACCGGTGCGAGCCGGAACGTGTCCGCCACCCCGAGGTCATGGGCGACCGCGCGCACGACGTCGTCGGCGGGCGTCAGCGTGGGGTTCTGGACGACCCCGAGCATGCGCTGCGCCTGGTCGTAGTGCGGCGCCAGCTCGTCGCGCCAGTCCGTGAGGGACGCCCACTGCGGGTCGCGGTAGAAGTCGTCGGACTCCGGCCGGTACAGCGTGTTGGCGTACACGAGCGAGCCGCCGCCGACCCCGGCGCCGGCCAGCAGGACCACGTCGGGCAGCACGTGGATGCGTTGGATGCCACGACAGCCCAGCCGCGGCGCCCACAGGAAGCGCCGCACGTCCCACGACGTGCGCGGCAACGTCTGCGCGGTGAACCGGCGACCCGCCTCGACGACGGTGACGCGATAGCCCTTCTCCGAGAGCCGCAGCGCCGCGACCGACCCGCCGAACCCGGAGCCCACGACGACGACGTGCGGGGCGGCCGACACGGGCACGCTCACCTCCAGGCGTCGTCGCAGGTGGGGAGGCCGACGATAGTCGTCGCGTGCCGGGACGTGAGCGCGTCGCGACGGACCGGGCCCGCGCGTCGGCGTGCGGCACGGCTCTCCGCCGGGAAGGCTCGGGGTACCCCACCCGAGGAGGAGCGCCCGTGCTGAGAGCAGAGCAGGTCACCGACGCCGTCGCCTATCACGGCGAGGGTCCGTGCTGGTCACCGACGTGGGGTGGCCTGCGCTGGGTCGACATGCTCGCGGGTGACCTGCTGACGCTCGACGAGGACGGGTCGGTGAGCCGCCTGCACGTGGGGGACCTCGCGGCGTTCGTGCGGCCGCGCTCGCGGGGCGGCTACGTGGTCGGGCTCGAGCGCGGCATCGGGCTCGCGGAGTCGCCGGACGGGCTGCCGACGCCGCAGCCGGAGCTGTGGTCCGACCCGGGCGTGCGGATGAACGAGGCCGGGTGCGACCCGTGGGGCGTCCTGTACGCGGGGTCGATGGCGTACGACGCGCGTCCCGGCGGAGCGCGCCTGTACCGGATCACGCCCGCCGGGGACGTCACGGTGGTGATCGACGACGCGACCATCTCCAACGGTCTCGACTTCTCGCCCGACGGCACGCTCGCCTACTACGACGACACGGCCACCGGCCGGACCGACGTCTTCGACGTGGTCGACCGTCGCTTGACCAACCGTCGGCCGTTCTTCGCCCGTGAGGACGAGAGCCCCGACGGGCTGACGGTCGACTCGGCGGGCAACGTGTGGGTCGCGCTCAACGGCGCGGGTCGCGTCCGCTGCGTCTCGCCGTCGGGGGAGGTGCTCGCGGAGGTCGAGGTACCCGTGCGCCTCACGACGGCCTGCACGCTGGGTGGCCCGGACCTGCGGGACCTGTACATCTCCACGTCGCGCGAGCACCTGGAGGACCCCGAGCCCGAGGCCGGTGCGCTGTTCCGGGTGCGCGTCGAGGTGCCGGGCCGCCCGGTGCTGCCGTTCGGCGGCTGAACGCGGGAGGGTCCGGGCCGCTCAGGGCCCGTGGGGGCCGCGACGCTGCCGGCTCGCCAGGTCATCCCTGCGACGTGGGTGCGGCACCTGCGGTCGGGCGGCTCTCCCGCGGCGCACGGATCCGGTAGAGCACCGAGCGGCGGAGCGGGTGACCCGCCGCGCTCGACTCGTAGTCGAAGTCGTCCGCGGGGTCGTACGTCATGCCGAGTCGACGCATGACGGCTCGCGACCGCTCGTTGTCCACGGTGGTGAACGACACGATCTCCGCCAGCCCGAGCTCGTCGAAGCCCACGGCCAGCGCTTCACGCGCCGCCTCCGTGGCGTACCCGTGGCCCCACGCCCAGCGGGGCAGCCGCCAGCCGACCTCGACCAGGTCGGGGTTCCAGCGCGGCCGCGCGAGCCCGGTGAAGCCGGCGAACCGTCCGTCGACCTCCAGGGCCCACAGCCCCCAGCCGTGCTCCTCGACGTGCGTCCGCGCTTGGGTGGCGAGCGCGTCGCTCTCCGCACGGGTCAGCAGGGATGGGAAGTACTTCATGACCTCGGGGTCGGCATTCATCTCGGCGAACGGCTCGAGGTCGCTGTCCTGCCACGAGCGCATGACCAGGCGGGCGGTGTGACGCGAGGGGATCATCCCGCGAGGGTAGCCGCGAGCGCGGCAGCAGCACCGATAGTTTCGACGGCTGACGCAGAGAACGGTTGCCACGTAGGACGAACGTCCAGGACGGACTGTCCCGTTTTCTCCCTCAGTAGGTGCACTGATGTCATCCGAGAGAGTGTCGAATCGATACGAAAAGGTCCCCGAAAGTATCAGCGTCCGATATGTCCCTTGACGCTCCGAGTGACCCGGAGAGACCTTTCGTCCCCGGCCGACGCCGGACCGTCCAGACAGAGGAGAGGGATCGATGACGACCCCACACCGCAGGCACCGCCGCGGGCGCCTTGCCGCCGCAGGCGGCCTCACCGCAGCCGCGATGGCCATCGCGCTCGCCGTCCCGGCGCAGGCCGCCGGCAGCACGCTCCAGGCCGCCGCAGCCGAGACCAACCGGTACTTCGGCACCGCGATGGCTGCGCACTACCTGAACAACTCGGGGACGATGAACATCGTCAACCGCGAGTTCAACATGATCACGGCCGAGAACGAGATGAAGATGGACGCGATGCAGCCCAACCGCGGCCAGTTCAACTGGTCCTCGGGCGACCGCATCGTCAACTGGGCCCGCCAGAACGGCAAGCAGGTCCGCGGGCACGCCCTGGCGTGGCACTCCCAGCAGCCCGGCTGGATGCAGAACATGTCCGGCAGCACGCTGCGGACCGCGATGCTCGAGCACGTCACCGGTGTCGCCACGTACTACCGCGGCAAGATCCACAGCTGGGACGTCGTCAACGAGGCGTTCGCCGACGGCAGCTCCGGCGCGCGTCGCAGCTCGAACCTGCAGGGCACCGGCAACGACTGGATCGAGGCCGCGTTCCGCGCGGCCCGCGCCGCCGACCCGGGCGCCAAGCTCTGCTACAACGACTACAACACCGACAACTGGTCCCACGCCAAGACCCAGGCGGTCTACAACATGGTCAAGGACTTCAAGTCGCGTGGCGTCCCGATCGACTGCGTCGGCTTCCAGGCGCACTTCAACTCGGGCAACCCGGTCCCGTCGAACTACCACACCACGCTCGGCAACTTCGCCGCGCTGGGTGTCGACGTCCAGATCACCGAGCTGGACATCGAGGGCTCGGGCAACTCCCAGGGCGAGCAGTACCGCGGCATCGTCCAGGCGTGCCTGTCCGTCGCCCGTTGCACCGGCATCACGGTGTGGGGCGTCAAGGACTCGGACTCCTGGCGCGCCTCGGGCACCCCGCTGCTGTTCGACGGCAACGGCAACAAGAAGGCGGCGTACAACTACACCCTCGACGCCCTCAACGCCGGCGGCACCGCCGCCACCCCCGGTGGTCAGACGGGCCCGCAGCCCACGCAGCAGCCCACGCAGCAGCCCACGCAGCAGCCGACGCAGCAGCCGACGGCCAACCCGACGACGCCCCCGCCCACCGGCGGCGGCACCTGCACGGCGACGTACTCCGAGGGCCAGAAGTGGAACGACCGCTTCAACGGCAACGTGACGATCCGCGCCAACGGCAACATCCGCAGCTGGACGGCGACGGTCGTGCTGCCGTACCCGCAGTACGTCACGTCCACCTGGAACGGGTCACCCACGTGGCCCGCGTCGAACGTGATGGTCATGCGTCCGGCGGGCAGCGGTGCGCTGGCCTCCGGCCAGAGCGCCTCGTTCGGGTTCACCGTCCAGCACGGTGGCAACTGGACGTGGCCCACCGTGACCTGCTCGGCCTCGTGATCGGCTGAGCACCAGCTCCACGCACGCAGCGGGCGCGGCTCCCTCGGGACCGCGCCCGCTGTCACGCCCGGGAGTGGCGAGCGGAACAGCGTCCACGGGCCCTCGGCGTACGGCAGGCGACGTAGGCTCGGAACGTGGCCACCTTCTCCTCCGTAGCACGTCAGCACGTCCTCCAGGCGATCGAGGAGTACGACCGCCGTGGCGGCGAGGACTTCCTCGCGGTGTACGGCTTCGTGCCGCAGGACGAGTGGACGCTGACGCACGAGGGGCGGGTGTACGACCTGCCGGCGGTCGTGGGCGTCGCGCACCGTTTCGCGACGGGACGCCTCGCGACGCCGGACGACCTCACCGGAAGCCTGGCGAGCGCGGCGGCGATCATGCGCAAGCGTGGCTTCGAGGTCACGCAGCCCGGTGGCGGGCCGGTCGCGGCGCCGGTCCGCGCGAAGCGCGCCCCGCAGCGGCGCGAGCCCGCGGCCAAGCCGCGCAAGTCGTCCGCCGAGCCCGAGCGCGTCGCCCCCGTGTGCCCGACGTGCCACATGACGCTCGCCGCGATGGGCAACTGCGACTACTGCTCCTGACCCCGGGACGCTGCCCCGGTAGGCCGGGTCAGCGCGTCGTGCCGCGGACCACGAGCCGCACGGGCATGACCAGGTGCTCCGCGTCGGACTCCTCGCCGGCCATGCGCCGCTCCAGCAGCCGCAGCGACTCGGCGACCACGAGGTCCACCCGCGGGTCGACGGTGGTGAGGCCGGGCACCAGGTGCTCGCTGACGTCCAGGTCGTCGAAGCCCACCACCTGGACGTCGTGGGGGACGCGCAGGCCGCAGTCGTGCAGGCCGGCCATCACGCCGATGGCGACCTGGTCGGTCACGGCGAAGACCGCGTCGAGGAGCAGACCGTCCGTGATGGCGTTGCGGATCATCTCGCGGCTCTCGGCCATGGCGAAGTGCGCAGGCGGCAGGACGAGCCGCACGTCCACGTCCAGGCCGGCCGCCACGTGGGCGGCGCGCCATCCACCGGTGCGCATGCCGACCATGCCGGTGTGGGCGGTGTCGAGCGTGCCGCCGACGATGGCGATGCGCCGCGCGCCCCGCTCGAGGAGGTAGGACGTGGCCAGCTGGGCGCCCTCGAAGTTGCCGAGCTGCACGTGGTCGTGCGCGGTGGGCATCGGCTTCTCGCCCAGCAGCACCAGCGGCATGTCGCCGTTGAGGCGCGCGACCTCGGAGTCCTTGAGGCCGACGACGGACAGCAGGACGCCGTCGTACATCTGGAGGCGTGCCTGCGAGAGCGCGCTCAGCTCGCCCTCGCGGCTGGCGCCCGTCTGCTCGACCACGAGGTGCCGACCGCTGGGCAGCAGCGCGTCGGTGACGGCGGCGGCCAGCTCGGCGAAGTAGGGGTGGTCCACCCGCGGGATGGACAGCGCGATCGTGCCGCTGCGCCCGGCCCGCAGGCTGCGGGCGGTGAGGTTGACCTGGTAGCCCAGCGCGTCGACTGCCGCAAGCACCCGCTGGCGTGTCGCCTCGCTGACGCGGGGCCGGCCGTTGACGACGTTGGAGACCGTCATGACCGAGACGCCGGACGCCTTGGCGACGTCCTTGAGTGTGGGCATGTCGCTACCGTAGTGACGCGGACGCCCCAGCGGCACGGGCTGAGTGCTTGACATTTCGGAAATCCTGCCCGAAGGTCAGGGTGCGCCGCGTGTAACGATAAACACGCCCTCGACGACGAGGGTGGAGACCTCGCACATCGGCGTCCCGCCTGTAGGAGCGTCAGCGCTGACGCCCGGCACCGATCACCGAAGGGACCTCCGTGTCTTCCCTGACCGCCGTCATCGACCTCGACCTCCCGGGGCCCACGATCAGCCGTCACGTGTACGGCCACTTCGCCGAGCACCTGGGCCGCTGCATCTACGGCGGGTTCTGGGTCGGCGAGGACTCCGAGCTCCCGAACGTGCGGGGCATCCGCAGCGACGTCGTCGAGGCGCTGCGGGGGCTCAAGATCCCGAACCTGCGCTGGCCCGGCGGCTGCTTCGCCGACGACTACCACTGGCGCGACGGCATCGGGCCGCGCGACCAGCGGCCCCGCATGGTCAACTCCCACTGGGGCGACGTCATCGAGGACAACTCCTTCGGCACGCACGAGTTCATGGACCTGTGCGAGATGCTCGGCGCCGAGCCGTACGTCAACGGCAACGTCGGGTCCGGCACCGTCCGGGAGATGAGCGAGTGGGTCGAGTACCTCACGCGCGCCGACGACTCGCCCATGGCCGCGCTGCGCCGCGCCAACGGCCGCGACGAGCCGTGGAAGGTCCCGTTCTTCGGCATCGGCAACGAGCCGTGGGGCTGCGGCGGCAACATGTCGGCCGAGCACTACGCCGACCTGGCCCGCCAGTACGCGACGTACGTGCGCAACCACGGCGGCAACACCGTCTACAAGATCGCCGCCGGCGCCAACGCTGAGGACTACGCGTGGACCGAGGCCCTCATGAAGGTCTCGCAGAAGCTGGGCTGCGGCTGCGACCCGCGCGGGTTCTTCCAGGGCATCTCGATGCACTACTACACGATGTCCGGCGACTGGAGCGTCAAGGGCCACGCGACGGCGTTCGACACCGACGACTGGTACGTCACGATGCGCCGCGCCCACAAGATGGAGGAGCTCGTCCGCGGGCACTCCAACGTCATGGACGCCTACGACCCCGAGCACCGCATCGGCCTCGTCGTCGACGAGTGGGGCACCTGGTGGGACGTCGAGGAGGGGACCAACCCCGGCTTCCTGTACCAGCAGAACACCCTGCGCGACGCGCTGGTCGCGAGCACGCACTTCGACACGTTCCACCGGTACGCGCACCGCATCTCCATGGCGAACATCGCGCAGACCGTCAACGTGCTGCAGGCGATGATCCTCACGGACCCCGAGTCGGGCGCCCTCGTCCTGACGCCGACGTACCACGTGTTCGAGATGAACACCGGTCACCACGACGCGTCGTCGCTCGCGGTCCACGTCAAGGGCGAGGTCCCCACGCGTGACGTCGAAGGCAAGGCCGTCCCGATGCTGTCGATGTCCGCGTCGACCAAGGACGGCACGGCGCTGGTGTCGCTGTCGAACCTCGACGCCGACGCCCCGACGTCGGTCGTGCTCGACCTGCGCGGGGCGGCCGTGACCGGGTTCGACGCCCGCGTCCTGACGGCGCCGACGATCCAGACGCACAACAGCCCCGACCACCCCGACGCGGTCGCGCCGGTCGCGCACGACGGCGTCCGGCGGCACGCGCTCGGCCTCGAGGTCGACCTGCCCGCCCGGTCGTACACCACCGTCCGTCTGGAGCTGGGTCTGTGAGCGCCGCCGACGCGACGGGCGAGCTGGCCGTCCACCGCTCCGGGAACCCCGACGCGCCGACGGTCGTCCTGCTCCACGGTGTGACGGACTCCGGGACCACGTGGCCCGACCTCCTCGCGCACTGGGGCGAGCGGTACGACGTCCTCGCACCCGACCTGCGCGGGCACGGCTCGTCCCCGCGCTTCACGCCCGAGCAGCTCCCGCAGGCGCCCGAGGTCATGCTGGCCGACGTCGTCGCGCTGCTCGACGCCCAGCCGGAGCCCGTCTTCCTGATCGGGCACTCGCTCGGCGGGCTGCTGGCGCTGCGCGCGGCGCTCGCACGCCCGGAGCGGGTGCGGGCACTGGTGGTCGAGGACCCCGCCAGGCCGACCGGTGCGCACACGCCGGACCCGGGGTTCTCGGCGATGCTGCTCGGCCAGACACACGTCGTCATCGCGGACCGCGAGGCCGAGATCGCCCGCATGCGCCGCGAGACGCCGTGGAGCGACACCGAGATCGAGGCGTGGGCGGCGACCCGGGCGGACGTCGACCAGGAGTACCTGCGCCACGGGCTCTTCCTGGGCGACGCGGCCTGGGAGGAGGCGTTCGGCGCGCTGCAGGTGCCGACGCTGCTCGTCCTGCCGGAGGAGGCCCCCATGGCGCCGCGGCTCGACGGGTTCGACAACCCGCTGGTGCGCGTCGTGGTCGTCCCCGGCGCCGGGCACTGCGTCCGCCGGGACCAGCCGGACGCGTTCCACGCGGCGGTCGACGCGTTCCTCGCGGAGCACGCGGACCTGGCGCGGGTGGCGGACCTGCTCGAGGCTCGCGAGAACTGAGCCCGCCCTCGGGACGGCGGACGACGGTCGGCTCGCGCCCTTCCCCCGGGCGTCCCCGCAGGCCACGCTGTGCGGCATGGACCTCACCATCGGCCGTGGGCGCACGCTCGACCGACGCGACGTGGCCGCGGCCGCGGGCCTCTGCGCGGTCATGTGCGGCGTCTTCTGGGTCTTCGGCAGCGGCGACTCGCTGCGCGTGACGTTCGTCCCCGGCGCCGTCGTCACCTTCGCGCTCATCGTGGTCCTGCACCGGACGGCGACGCCGTTGCCGGCGCCGGGTCGGGCGCTGCCGGTGTACGCCGTCGCACTGGGGTGGCAGCTCCTGCACTTCGCGGAGGAGTTCCAGACAGGGTTCTGGCACCGGTTCCCGGCGCTGTACGGCGGCGCCCCCTACGAACCGGCGACGTTCGTCTGGTTCAACATGGCCTCCTACGTGCTCTTCGGTGCGGCGACGGCCGTCGCGGTCGGGCGAGGCCGCGGCGCCGTGCTGATGCCGTCGCTGTTCTTCGTCGTCTACGGGACGCTGGGCAACGCGATCACCCATCTCGTGTGGGCCGTCATGGTGGGCGGCTACTTCCCGGGGCTGGTCACCGCCTGCGGGTACCTGGTGATCGGCCCGGTCCTCCTACGGCGCATGTGGCCCGGCGCCACGTGGTGGCACGTGGCCGCCGTGACGTCCGTGCTCGCGCTCGTCCTCGTGCCGCTGCTGGTCGCGGTGGCCCGCTGACGCCCCGGGCTCACGTCCCGGCGGACCACCGCGTGGTCGTGGCCTCGAGGTCGGCGACCGGACCGGTGACGATGAGCGAGCGGCACCCCGACGCCTCCATCGCGACCACCGGTCCCCACACGGGGACCAGCGCGGCCGCGGCAAGCAGCACCGCGTGCGCGTGCGGCTTGCCGAACGTGACCGCCGTGACGGGGGTGTCGGGGGGCATCCGCTCGGCGCGGGCCGACGTCTCGTCGTCGTGCGGGCTGTGCAGCAGCACGTCGGTGAGCGTCGTGGGCGCGTAGGCCCGGATGCCGGCGTCGTCACGCGTCAGGTGGTCGAGGTCGTCGGACACCAGCGGTGCGGTGTCGCCCGACAGCCCGGCGTCCCGCAGCAGCGTGAGGACCTGCGCGGCGGACGGCGCGGGCAGCGGTGCCGGCAGGGCGTCGGGCACGGGGTCGACCGCGACCTGCGACAACCACGCGGGGTCGTCGGCGAACGTCGACAGCGGCATGACGATCGCGGTCCAGCCCATGCGCGCATGATGCCGTACGGGTCCGCGTCGCGATCCTGACGACCGGCCGCCCGCACCGGTAGCGTCGGCGACCGTGGACGTCCAGCCCCAGCACGCGACCGCCGCCGACGCGGCGGCGATCCACGCGCTGCGGCGCTCCCTCGAGGACTGGATGGCCGCGCGCGGCATCGACCAGTGGCCCGTCGGGTCCGTGCCGGCCGACCGGATCGCGGCGCAGGTGGCCGCTGGGCAGTGGTGGGTGGTCCGCGACGACGAGGGGCTGCTCGGCAGCGTCCGCGTGGTCGGCACCGACCCCGAGTACTGGGGTGACGACGACGCCCCCGCGCTGTACGTCCACGGGCTCATGGTCGCCCGGCGGGCGTCGGGCACCGGCTTGGGGCGGGCGCTCGTCGAGTGGGCCGGGGAGCGGGCGCGCGCCGCCGGCGTGACGTGGCTGCGCCTGGATCACCGGGCGTCCAACCCGCACCTCGACGACGTGTACCGGTCGTGGGGCTTCGAGCCGGTCGGCGTCACCGACCGCCCGGGGTTCGAGGTGGTGCTCATGCAGCGCCGGGCGGGTCAGGAGCGGTAGCGGGCGGGGTTCGGGACACCGGGCGTCCCTGACCCCGCTCACGGGCCGGCGTCCGTGGTGAACCGATCCGGTGCGCTTCTCGTCTTGTCGGTAAGGGCTCGGGACGGGCCGTGGGAGGAGTGGGAGCGATGAGTCGGAACGCGAAGGTGTGGGCAGGGGTCGGCACGGGCGTGGTCGTGCTCGCGGTGGTGGCCGTGGTCGTCGGACCAGGGCTGTACGCCGACTGGGGCAACAGCCGGGCCGACGCGGCACCGACGCTCGAGGTGAGCGCGGCCGCCGACCCGGTGGAGGCGACGGACGGCACGTGGACCGTCAGCGACGGGTCCTTCGCCGGCTACCGCCTGGAGGAGGTCCTGCGTGGCCAGGACGTGACGGTCACCGGACGCACCGAGCAGGTGACCGGCTCGGTCACCGTCGCGGACGGCAGCCTCGCGGCCGGCGAGATCGAGGTGGACATGGCGAGCATCGCCACCGACCAGCCGCCGCGCGACACGTACTTCCGTGACCAGGCCGTCCAGGTGCGCGACCACCCGACGGCGACGTTCACGCTCACCGAGCCCGCCGACCTGGGCGACGGCGCGACCGCCGTGCAGCTGACCGGCGACCTGACGATCCGTGGCGTGACCCAGCCGGTCACCGTGGACGCGCAGGTGGCTGCCTCGGGTGGCACCGTGCAGGTGGTGGGCTCGGTGCCGGTCACGTTCGCGGACTTCGGCATCGAGGCGCCGTCGCTCGGGTTCGTCACCGTCGAGGACACCGGTGCCGTCGAGTTCGACCTGCGGCTGACGGCGTCCTGAGGGGCGCGAGGTCGCGGGCACGGACCGACGACGGAGGTGGCGACGTGGCAGGTGAGGCCGACGGTGGCGCGGACGCGCTGCTGCACGCCACGCACGCCGCGCACGCGGCTGCCCTGCACCGTTACGTCGCGCGTCTCACCGACCCCGCCCGCGCACCCGATGTCGTGCAGGAGACCCTGCTGCGGGCGTGGCGGCACCCCGAGGTGCTGACGCGCCCCGAGCCGTCCGTGCGGGCGTGGCTGTTCACGGTCGCGCGCAACCTCGTCGTCGACGACGCCCGCAGCGCGCACCGGCGCCACGAGACCCCGTCCGACGCGCCACCGGACGCCCTGGCCGACGACGGCACGCAGGCCGTGCTCGACCGGTGGCTCGTCGCCGACGCGCTGGCAGCCCTGTCGGCCGACCACCGTGCGGTCGTCGTCGGCGCGTACTACCAGGGGCGGTCGGTGGCGGAGCTCGCCGCGGAGCTCGGCATCGCCCCCGGCACCGTGAAGTCGCGGCTGCACTACGCGCTGCGCGCCCTGCGCCTGGCGATGCAGGAGAGGGGAGTGACTTCATGAGCACCGACCCGTACCGCGAGTGGGACGCCGCGTACGTGCTGGGCGCGCTGGCGCCCGGCGAGCGGCGCGAGTTCGAGGAGCACCTCGCGGCGTGCGAGGTGTGCCGGGCCGCCGTGGGGGAGCTCGCGGGGCTGCCAGGGCTGCTGGGGAAGGTGCCGGCCGAGGACGCGGTCGACGCCGGCACGGCTCCGGGGTCGGGTCCCGACGGGCGCGTCGACGGTCCGTCCGACGGGCGCGTCGACGGTCCGTCCGACGGACCGCTCGCCGACGTCGTGCCGCTCGCGCGCGTGGCCCGCGAGGCCCGTCGACGCCGGGCGCGGGGTCGGGTCGCGCTCGTGGGCGCTGCGGCCGCACTCGTCGTGCTGGCGGGCGCGGGCGGGGCCGCGGTGACGGGCGCGCTGGGTGCGCGTACTGCGGTCGTCGCGGCGGACGCACGCACGGTCGCCCTCGCACCCGTCGGCGGGTCGGGGGTGAGCGCCGACGTCACCATCGCGCCCGCGCGCTGGGGCTCGCACCTGGACTGGAGCTGCGCCTACGAGGCCGCCGAGCTGCCCGAGGGGGTCTACGAGCTCGTGCTCGTCGCCGCCGACGGCGAGCGCTCGGTGGTGGCGACGTGGACGAGCACGGGCGAGCGGACGGCGTCGGGCCTGCAGGCGTCGTCGGCGCTGCCGGTGGACGGCATCTCCCGCGTCGAGCTGGGCGTCGTGGGGTTGGACCGGCCCCTCGCGGTGGGGGAGGTGGGGGAGGCCTGAGCCGGGGGCGGTCTCACCAGGTGCGCGGGGGGCGCGGACGGGGCGGGTCGCGCGCTGCTGCTGCAACACGAGATCGCCGAGGCCCGGTGAATGGACGCGCACCCGGGGGCGAGCTACGAGGAGGCCCACCGGCACGCGACGTCGGTGCAGACTGGGACGGCGCGGTCCGATTCGAGCGGGGTGGCTGATGGGTGGCGTGGCGTACGGACGTAAGGTCCGCGAGGACGACGAGAGCGTGAGCTACACGTTCGCGATCGAGCCGGCCTCGCCCGAGGGTGTGCTGGTCATCCCCGTGGTCGACCCTGACGCCTGGTACGTCGACGGGAGCGACGCGCGTCCCACGGCCGCGCTGCGCGTGCTGGGCAAGGCCGTGCTGACGTTCCGGAGGTCCGGCAGCTGGCCCGAGCTCGTGGCGTTCCAGTCCTGACCTGCCCGGGTCTCACGGCTGGAGGTCGGCGCCGTCGATGTCGGGGAGCGCGACGCCGCACGCGTCGGTGATGTGCCGGGCGACGTCCGTGAGCGCGGCGAGCTCGTCCGGTGTGAGCCCGTCGAAGACGCGGCGGCGCACCTCGGTGACGTGGCCGGGCGCGGTCGCGACGACCTTGGCCCAGCCGTCGTCGGTGAGGGTCGCGAGCGTGGTGCGGCCGTCGGTGGGCTCGGGGCGGCGGCGCACCCAGCCGCGGTCCTCGAGGCGCGCGACGATGCGGGACAGGTGGGAGAGCGTGACGTCGGCGCGGGCGGCGAGGTCACGCATGCGGCGCGTGCGCTCGGGGGCCATCGAGAGCCACGCGAGGACCTGGTAGTCGGCGAAGGAGATGCCGGCGTCGCGCTGGAGCTGTGCGTCGAGCAGGTGCGGCAGGTGCGTGAAGAGCCCGCTCAGCGCGATCCACGCGTGCACCTCGTCGCGCGTGAGCCAGCGCGGGTCGTCGTCCACCATGTGACCACATTACTTGACACGGGAAGTAACCCACTCGACGATTACTTGCAGCGGAAAGTAAGAGTCCGCGTCACGGCCGCCGACTGTCGACGGCCATCGTCCGCAGGGGAGCCTCCATGACCACCACGACCGACCTCCGCGTCCTCCTCGTCGTCGGCAGCGTCCGCGACGACCGCCGCGGCCACCTCGTCGCCGACTGGGTGCGTGACCGGCTGGCCGAGCACGGCGGGCTCGAGGTCGACGTCGCCGACCTGCGCGACGTCACGCTGCCCGCATCGCTCGACGGGTCCGGCGACACCGCCGCCTGGCGCGCGCGGATCGACGCGGCCGACGCCGTCGTCGTCGTCACCCCCGAGTACAACCACGGGTACCCCGGCTACCTCAAGACCGCCATCGACTCCGCGTACGACGAGTGGCGTGGCAAGACCGTGGGGTTCGCCTCCTACGGCGGCACGGCCGGCGGCGCGCGGGCCGTCGAGCAGCTGCGCCCGGTGTTCGCGGAGGTGCACACCCACACGGTCCGCGACCAGGTCGTCCTGCCGAACATCTGGGAGCTGATCGACGACCAGGGCGTCCTCGACGCGTCGCGGGCCGAGGCCCCCGCCAAGGCGATGCTCGAGCAGCTCGTGTGGTGGGGGACGGCGCTGCGGACGGCCCGGCGGGCGGACGTCGCGGCGTGACGCCCGGGTGACCTCGGGTGGCCCCGCGGACCCCGGGCGCGGCTGGGTGCGGCGTGCCTCGACGCGGGCGACCGGTGATGTCCGACCGGTCCGATATGTTCCGTGTGCGTCGCGGCGCAGTCGGCACCGCCGGTCTGCCCCCCTCACCCAGGAGGTCCCCGTGCACGGTCAGTCATCGCTCCGTCCGGCTGCGCTCGTCCGCGTGCTGACGGTCACCGCGCTCACCGCGGCGCTGGCGCTGGTCCCCGGTGCCGCGCAGGCGCACGGTGGCCCCGGAGGGCACCCGCCGCGGCAGGTGAACCACGCACCTGATGCCCCCAGCGACGTCGGTACGTCCTCACCGGACTCGTCGTGCTCGGCGACGGTCGCCTCGCCGCTGCGCTCGACGACGCCGACGCTGCGCGCGACCCTCTCGGACGTCGACGGCGACAGCCTGCGGGGCGTCTTCGAGGTGCGCGACGGGCGCTCCGGCCGGCCCCTGTGGTCGTCGCGCCCGACCGCCGCGCAGGCCTCGGGTGCCGTCCACGCCGTGCAGGTGCCCGACGGCCTGCTCCGTGACGGTGGGGTGTACGAGTGGCGGGTGCAGGCGCGTGACACCAAGAACCGCAAGGGGCCCGTCGTGCGCTGCCGGGTCGTCGTCGACGTCGCGGCGCCCGCGGTGCCCGTCGTCACGCCCCTCGCAGGTGCGGGCGCCGTCTACCTGGAGGACGCCCTCGCCGGGGGTGTGGGTGTCGCCGGTGACTTCCGGCTCGACGCACCCGGCGCGACCGACGTCGTCGCCTTCCTGTACGCGTTCGACGGGGCACCCGCGCGCGTCGACCTCGCGCCGGGGACCACGGGCGCGACGGTCCGCTGGACACCGAGCACCGCCGGGACGCACGTGCTGACGGCTCAGGCCGTCGACTCGGCGGGCAACGTGAGCCCCGAGCGGGCGTACCGCTTCATCGTCGCCTCGGCCTCGTCCGCGCCGTCCGGCAACGCGCGGTGGACCCTCGACGAGGGTGCCGGGACGACGTCCGCCGACGTCCTGTCCACCGACGGCAGCAACAGCCTGACGCTGACACCGTCGACCACGTGGACCGATGGTCTGCGAGCAGAGCTGTGGGGCAGCGCCGACTCCGCGCTGCTGCTGGACGAGCCGACCGACGGGGCGTCGACCACCGGTCCCGTGCTCGACACGACCGGGAGCTGGTCCGTCGTCGCCTTCGTCCGGGCCGGCACGAGCGACGTCGAGGCCACCGCCGTCAGCCAGGACGGCGACAGCGGCAGCGTGTTCCGGCTGGGCCTGGCCACGACGGGCTGCACCGACGAGGCCGTGTCCTGCTGGTCCCTCGCAGTGGCCGGGTCGACCGGCGAGACGTCGACGGCCACCTCCACCGTCCCCGTCGTCCCCGGGGCGTGGGTCGCGCTGTTCGGGATCCGCGACGCCGCGTCCGGCACGGTGCGTCTCGACGTCTGCGACCTCGGCACGGCGCAGGCTCCGGGCAGCCCCAGCCCTCAGGCGGGCGAGCCGGTGTCCCTCGAGGCCGGCGCGGCCGGCACGGGTGCGTTCCGGGTGGGCGGGACGCAGGACGGGTCGTCCCCGTGGGTCGGTGCGGTCAGCGGTGCGCGGACGTGGGGCGGTGTCATCGACGTGATGCAGGAGCGCCGGCTCTGCAGCGCGGGCGCCTGACCCGCGGCCCGTCTCAGCGGGGCAGCTCCCGGGTGGGAACGGGGGTCTCGACGACGCCGTCGCCGTCGCGCCGCACCCGGAACGCCTGCCCGCCCGGGACCTCGATCACCGCCTCGACCAGCACACCGTCGCGCCACAGCAGCGCGACGCCGTCGTCCGCCGCGTACCCGTCGGGCAGCTCGCCCGACGCCACCCACCGCAGGTACGACTCCCGCCGGTCAGGCTCCGACCGGTAGTGCGGGCATGCCGAGCCCGGCAGCAGGCCCAGCCCGTCGCGCAGCGGCGCGTACGGGCCGAACGAGTCGGTGCTCGACGCCTCGTACCAGCAGTTCATGCCCGCCGAGATGCCCGCGAGCACCGTCCCGCCCCGCGCGGCCTGCGCGAGGAGCTCCGGCAGCCCGTGCACGCGCCACACCGCCAGCAGGTTCGCGGTCGACCCTCCGCCGACGTACACGACGTCCTGGTCGAGCACCTGCTCGAGGCGGTCCAGCGGGATCGCACCGTCGGGACCGTTGCCGAACAGCGCGAGCACCGACGTGCGCGCGCGGCCGTCGAACGCGTCGAGGAACCGCTCGACATACCACGCCGCGTCACCGCTAGCGGTCCCGACGAAGCACACGCGGGGCGTGTCCACGCCGGTCAGGCCCAGGACGAAGTCGTCGAGCGCGCCCCCGCCGGCGACCTCCGGCATCGAGAAGCCGCCGCCGCCCATCGTCAGGATCGTCCCGCTGCGCTGCCACATGCCCGGCACCGTAGGGCAGGGGAGACGGTCACGTCGCGCGGATACGGCCCGTCGGTCCGGCCGTACCGGGTATCGTGGCTCGGTCGCGGGGCCACCTCCCCGCCGCCACCGGTCGAGCCGCGCGTCACCCTGCGGCCGCCGCCCCGCGCGGGTCCACGTCCGGTGGGCGCCGCCCGCACCCCGGAGGATCGATGACGTACGAGCTCGCGCTGTTCGACCTGGACGACACCCTCGCCCCGTCGAAGAGCAAGGTGCACCCCGAGATCGTCGACATGATCGTCGCCCTCACGCGCGTCGCCCAGGTCGGCATCATCTCCGGCGGCCGGTTCGAGCAGTTCGACGCCCAGCTGCTGTCGTCGATCGACGACACCGCGGCCCTCGCCCGGCTGCACGTGCTGCCGACGTGCGGCACGCGCTACCTCGTGCACGACGGCTCCGCGTGGTCCGAGGTCTACAGCGAGCCGCTCACCGACGACGAGTCCGCGCGTGCCGCCGCCGCCGTCGAGAAGTCGGCGCGCGAGCTGGGGCTGTGGGAGGAGAACACCTGGGGGGACCGCATCGAGCTGCGCGGCAGCCAGGTCACGTTCTCGGCCCTCGGCCAGGAGGCGCCGGTCGACGCGAAGGCCGCCTGGGACCCGGACGGCGCCAAGAAGGAGAAGCTGCGCGCGGCCGTCGCCGAGCAGCTCCCCGACCTCGAGGTCCGCTCCGGCGGCTCGACGTCCGTCGACATCACCCGCAAGGGCATCGACAAGGCGTACGGCGTCAACCGCCTGCTCGCGCGCCTCGGCCTGGAGCCGACGCAGGCCGTGTTCTTCGGCGACCGCCTCGACGAGGGCGGCAACGACTACCCGGTCATCTCGACGGGCGTCCCGTGCGTCGCGGTGGAGGGCTGGGAGGACACCCCGGCCAAGGTCCGCGCAGCCCTCCCGGAGGCGTTCGCCTGACGCGTCCCAGGGCGCGTCCCAGGGCGTGAGCGTGAGGGGTTGCCGTCGTCCTGCGACGGCAACCCCTCACGCTTGCGCCTGGTGTCAGGCGGCGTCGGTGGTCGTCGGCTCGATCCAGCGGGGGGTGCCGCGGCGGCGGACGGCGTAGCGCTCCGTGACGTGCTCGAGCAACGCGGCGGGCAGCCGAGAGCCCGCGGTCGTGACGCGGTGCGCGACGTTCACGGGGACGTCGCGGTACTCGTACTCGGCCCAGCTGCCTGCCGAGATGGACGTGAGACGGACCGTCAGGATGCCGGACGCGGCGTCGTGGCGGGCGGTGCGGGGTCGTAGAGCGGGGGACGTACGGGCCATCCCTCCACCCTGGACCGTCCGACGACCTCGTCAGTGGTCACGAGGTCCCACCGCCGGGCCGGATCGTGTGAGCCGCGATGCGGGACGGTGGAAGTGTGAAGCGTTGCTGCCGCTGAGCGGCAACAACGCTTCACACTCCTCGCCGGGGACCCCGTCATCCGGCCGAGCAGGCGATGGTGGTGCCCGCGGGGGGCGGGGTGCCGGTCCCGAGGAAGCCGTAGGTGGTCGTGGCGCCGGCCGGTAGGGACCCGTTCCACGACGCGTTGCCCACCGTGACGGTCGAGCCCGACGTCGTCGCGACGGACGACCACGACTGCGTCAGCGCCCCGCCCTCGGGGAGGGTGAACGACGTCCGCCACCCGGAGATCGGCGAGGTGCCCGCCGTGACCGCGACGTTCGCCTGGTAGCCACCCGGCCACGAGCTGACCACGGTGAGCGTCGCGCGGCACGCGGCTACGGGCGGGAGCGTGGGGGTGGGGCTGACCGTCGGTGTGGGGGACGACGTGGACGTCGGGCTGACCGACGGGGTCGGTGACAGGGTGGGCGTGGGTGTCGGCGTCGGCGTCCGCGTGGGCTCCGGGTCGCCGCCCAGGTCGAGGTCCTCCAGGTAGGCCGTCAGCTGCTCGGCGATGACGCGGTGGTCCGCGGCCGACGGGTGCCAGTCGCAGCCGCCGTAGTCCAGGCCCTCGTTGCCGTAGTACCAGTAGCGGACCCGGTCGTCGCCGGCGGCGTTGCGCTCCGCGACGACGCGCTGCGCGAGGTCCGGCAGGTCGGTGCCCGTGTGCACGTACGTGCCCGTGACCACGAGGTACGCGTCGTCGCCGTAGCGCTCGCGGAGCGTGTCGAGGAACCCGTGGTACGCCTCGACCCACGCCTCGCGCAGCGACGCCGTCGTCCACGGCTCACCGCTGCCCACGGCCGTCGAGAAGTCGTTGATGCCCAGGCCGATGACGACGGCGTCGGGGTCCCACCCGGGCGCCGGGTCGCCGGCGGTCGCCGGGTTCATGGGCAGGGTGCGGTCGTAGTGCGTCCGGAAGCTCGTGCCCGCGTCGCTGCCGCCGTAGTTGCGCACCATGCCGCGGCCGGAGAACGCGTTGACCTGGTAGTCGGCGCCCAGGGCGCGGGCGGTCAGCGCACCGAAGCTCAGGTCCGTGTTGGTGGTGCGGGTCAGCTGCGTGGACGTGCACTCCCGGGAGGTCGACGTGTTGCCGTACCCGACCGTGTAGGAGTCGCCGATGAGCTCGAGCTGCAGGTCACGGGGTGCGGGCGCCGACAGGATCGTGCTGCCACCGGCGCTGACGAACCCGCCGAACGTGCCGACGGCCCACGGCGCCTCCGACCGCTTGACCACCCGCACCGTGTGCTCGCGGGCGCTCAGCCCGTCGACGACGTGCGTCACGCGGCCGGGGGCCACCAGCGTCTCGACGGTGCGGCCGTCGATCGCCACGTCGTAGTCGTTCGTCGCGTCGTCCAGGACGATCCCGACGGCCGTGCCCCGGAAGCGCCCCTCGAAGTACACGCCGGGCCAGGCGTGCTGCCAGGTGGTCCCGGACTCGACCACGCGGCCGGCGGTGTGGGTGGTCTCCTCCAGCCCGGCCGCGGACGCCCCGGCGGCGGGCAGCAGCGCGACGCACGTCGCGAGCGCGGTGAGGGTGACGGTGGCACGCAGGGCTCGCACGCGGTGTTCCTTCGACGGGGGCGGCCGGCCGGGTGGCGACGGCACGTCCCTTCGTACCCGTGCGCGTCGTGCGATGCACCGGGTGAAGCGGTTCGTGTCCGGCGTGACGCGCGCGCACACGTGCGGGATGCTGTGCGCTCCCCGAGACCCGGAGGTCGCCGCCGTGCTCGATCGACTCCTCGCCGTGCACATGCGCGCCGACCATGCGTGGGGGCGGGAGGTCGGCCGTGACCCGGTCGGGTGAGCGCTCGTACGACGAGCGGGCGGTGACGGTCGGCGTGCTCCGGCTCGGACGCCAGGGACGCGCGGTGCTGTCCGCGGCGTGCTGCCAGACGCTGTGGTCGACCTACGACGCGGTCGCACCCGCACGCCTGGAGGCGTCGGCGCTGGTCCACGAGCACGTCCTCGACGAGCTCTGGGCGTACGCCGCGGGAGAACGGGGACCCGACGGGCTGGTCGACCTGGACCCGGTGGTCGACGAGGTGACCCCGCGCGACGACAGCGACGACTGGTCCGCGTCGTCGGCCTTCCTGCAGTCGGTGGGCATCGCGATCCTCAACGCCCTGCACGGCGCGGACACCGACGACCCGAAGCGCGCGGTCTTCGCGGCACGGCAGCTCCAGGACGTCGCGGACCACGTCGACGGCCTGGCCGAGGACGACGGCCCGTCGGCGCTCGCCCTGATCTGCGAGCTCGTCGACGCGTACCTCGCGGCGGCGGCCGCGTGCGAGACGGGTGCGGGCGACGGGGTGGCGACGCTGCGGGACACGTGCGAGCACGACGGCGAACGCCTGGCGGCGCTGGCCCTCCCGCACCTCGGGGACGAGCCGACACCGGCGCCGGCGCGCGTCCCGTCCGAGGAGGCGGGGGACGGGCTCGTCGACGAGCTCGTGGCCGACCTGCGGCAGTGCGCCGACGCGATGGACGACCTGGTGCAGGAGCTGCGCCCGGGAGGGGAGGCGGCCGAGCGGGCGACGCTCCCGCGCAGTGGCGTGCTGCCGAGCGTGGGGTTCTACCGTCTGCACGGCTACGGGTGCCGCGTGACCATGCGCGACGGGCGGGAGGTCGACTTCGACTGGGACGCGGCGGGACGACCTTCCCTCGACCTGTGGCGGTCGCAGAGCTACCTCGAGAGCCGGGGGTACGCGCCGCAGGACGAAGCCGCGCTGGAGGCGGACCTGCGGGCTCAGCGCCATCTCGTGACGGACGACCGGTCCGGCCACCTGTGGTTCAGGCTCGACGCCCGGCGATGACGTGCTCCGTCTCCACACGCTTTTTCCGGGAGCTTGAAGGAAGGCTTGCTGTGGGAATGTCGATCCAGATTCGCAATGAGAGTCGAGCCATGATTCGGACTTGGCCAGAGCGCATCTCACTGCCGATCGCGTCCTTGGACCCTGAACGGTTCCCTTTGACCTCTGGCATCAACCCCTATGGGGATACCGTCTTCAATCAGACACAGGTCGAACGAGTTTCCGCCGAGCTGGTCATGTGGCTGGTTGAGGAGCGGGATGAGGCGACGCGGAGCGCGCTCGAGACGCTGATCGAAGCGTGCGCCAGCGTGCATCGCTTCCAGTACCTCTGGCTTGTCGGTGAATAGCACGCAGTGAGTGGGAGGTTCCCGCTCTCGTCATCGATGCTTCCTCGGCGATCCCACTCGGCGGAGCATGTCTGGCTGTGGCCGGACGACGAGCTGTCATGGGATGCGGGCGGTCGCGGTTGCGTCGTCGACGGTGGATGACCAGTCCGCAGCCGCAGCGCTGGCCGGGAGCTGTTGTGCCCGCGAGGTGGAGGACGCCGGACGGTGAGGGCGCGGGTATCGACGCGCAGGATCGGTCCACGACATGCTGTGCCCCCCGGATGATGGAGGTCACCGTCGTGCTGGACCGCTTCCTCGCTGCCTTCCCCCGCGACGACGCCGGGGTGACCGAGCCGGTGTCGCGCCGACCCGAGCTCGTGGCCGTGCGCGGGTACGGCGAGGCGGCCGAGGCCGTCGGGTCCGGCTCGCGTGGTGGTGGGCGCTTCCGGCTGCTGAGCGAGCGGACGTGGACGGAGGCGACCGGTGTGCTGGTACGGGCGTTCCCGGGCGACGTCGGGCGCGCGATCCCGTTCGGTCGGGACTGGATGGGGCGGATCTACGCGATCGACGTGTCGCGCACGGTCGACGGCGATCCGCAGATCACGCTCCTCGAGGTCAACCAGGCGCGCAGCTTCCAGGTCGACCACTCGCTGACCTCGTTCCTTGACGAAGGCCTCGTCGACGAGCCGGACCTGTACCTGGAGCAGGAGGTCTACGACGCCTGGGTCGCCGGGGGAGGTGCGCTGCCTGGCCCGGACGAGTGCGTCGGGTTCGTCGTGCCCTCGTTCCTCGGCGGCGACTTCGCCACGACGAACCTCGAGGTCACGGACCTGTCGGTGTACTGGGAGGTCACCGCCCAGCTGGTCGAGGCGTCGCGGACGCTGCGGCCCGGGACGGGGATCAGCGGTGTCTCGATCGACTGACGGACGTCATGTGCGGGCGTCGTACCGCGGGGACACGGGGGTGGCGCGACATGCCTGATGGTGTGCTGACCGGCCGTGACCTCGTCCTGAGCGCGCTCGACGAGCTGATGCGCGAGCTGCCCGCCGCCGAGGGCTGGGAGAACCCGGACCTGGACCGGTACCTGGAGGCGTTCGCGGCGCTCCTCGGGTCGATCGAGAACGCGTACGCGAACACGGGACGCCCTGTGCCGCAGGACCCCTGGCAGCTCGTCGCCGAGGCGCTGCGAGGTGCGCGGTGGTACGAGTGAGCGGCCCGGCGGGCGAGCACACGTCCGGCTTGAGGACCCACGGGCCGCACGCTAGGCGAATCCTCGAGCGCCGAGCCGCTGCAGCGTCCGGAGAGCCTCCGCGCGCGACCCCCGGGCATGTCTGGAACTCCCAGTCCTCGACGGCGTCCGGGCCGTCGAGCACCTCGTTCAGGGCGCTCCGGATCACGGCCGTGAGCACCTTCGAACAGGGCGACGAGCTCCGTCAGACGTCGCGTTCCGGCTGGGCGGCCCTCGTCGGTGGGCGGTTCATGTGTCTCGTGCAGAGCGACGACCCGCAGATCGGCTTCCAGGACGTCGGTGCCACGCCCGTGCTGTGGAACGACGCCGAGTGGGCGGAGTCGCGCAGACGCCCGGGGTGAGCCAAGCGCGCCCCGCTCGACACCGTCACGGGCACGCGATTCCGGTCTCCCCCTGATTGGCGAGGGCACGGAGCCCTACGGTGGCCTGGTGATGGACGTCGACCGGCTGAAGCGTGCCGCCGAGGAGCGCACGCTCTCGCGGTCCGAGCTGGCCTCCGTGGTGACCGAGATCGACGCCGGGGCTCGTGGGCCGTACCTGCTCTCGCTCCTCGGTGTCGTCGCCCGCGCGCGCCCGCCGCACGCCGAGGAGCTGCTCCTGCGGTTCCTCGACCATCCCGAGCACCCGGACGTCGCGTCCTGGGTGCTGCACGCTCTGGGCCTTCAGTGGCGCCGGTTCGACCTGGTCGCCGACAGGGTCCGGACGGCCCTGGCGGGGCCGGACGACCTCCGGGACGTGCGCCTCACGGCCGCGACGGTAGCCGCCGCGATGTACCGGGCGGGTGGTGCCGACGACCTGCTGGCCCACCTCGTGCGGGATGTCGAGGTCGCCGCCAGCAGGATCGAGCTGCGGCTGGCGGTCGAGCCGCTCGTCGACGCCCTGGGGATCGAACGGCCGGCCGGAGGGCTGACCGAGCTCGCCGACGAGGCGCTGCGCGTCGGTCGGCAGCGGCTCGCGGAGCACGTCCGCGCACCGGTCTCGGGCGGCGACCACCAGCGAGGGGACGTCTGATGCGAGTCACGACGACGAACGCCGCCGACCCCGGCGGCGAGGTGCTGCTCGTGGGTCGGACCTTTCGCGGTACTGCGACCTAGCCTGGCCTCAGCCCCCCGTGCGCCCCCGCCGCTCGCCGACGACCCGTACCCGGAAGCTCGCCACGGGCCCCGGCGTGGGTGCGGCACGCCGCCGCAGCACCGCGTCGCGCGGCGGGAGCTCCAGGTCGAGCCGGTGGAAGACCCGCGCCGCCGTGAGGGTCATGAGCACGTCCGCGACGCCCTTGCCGAGGCACGTGTGCGGCCCCTTGCCGAACGGCGCGTACGCCCCCGGGGTCACGTGCTCGCGGCGCTCGGCCCCGTACCGGTCGATGTCGAACCGCAGCGGGTCGGGGAACAGCTCGGGCAGGAAGTGCGGCACGGTCACCGCGCAGTAGACGGGCTCGCCCTCGCGGATCAGGTGCCCGGCGTACTCGAAGTCGCGGTTGGCGACGCGCGGCTGGGCGACGGCGATCGGGTACAGGCGCATGGTCTCCATGACCGCGCCGTTCGTCGCGGTGAGGCGCTCGAGCGACGCCTCGGTGAGCGGGCCGGAGGCGAAGACCTCGTCCGCCTCGGCGCGGATGCGCGCGAGCACGTCCGGGTGCGCGAGGACCGCGTGCACGAGGCACCCGAGCGTGTTCGCGACCGTGTCGAGCCCCGCGACGTACGGGCCGGTGAGCGCGAGCACCAGGTCGTTCGCCGCGAGGAGCCCGGGATCGGCGTCGTGCGCGTCCATGATGTCGTCGACGAGCGTGCGGCGGTGGTCGGGCCGCGGCTCGCGCGCCCGGTGCGCGCGGATCATCTCCTCGCCGAGCTCCTGGACCCGCGCCCGCGACCGTCGGTACACGGGGCTGCGCAGCACGATCTCGGGGCGCTGGCGCGTGACGAGCGCGTTGAGGATGTAGAGGATCGTGGTGCGGATGTCGCGCACGTACTCGGTCGGCACGGTCCCGGTCAGCATCGTGCCGAGCTGGCTCGTCACCAGGAACTGGAGGGCCTCGACGACGGGCACGGACGTCCCGGGCCGCCACGCGCGGTCGAGGCACTCGTCGGTGATCGCGACGAGCTCGTCCAGCCGGCCGTCGAGCGCCTCGCGCGAGTACCCGTGGCGCATGACCTCGCGCAGCTTCCGGTGCTCGGGGCCGTCGACACCGGTGAGGGTGCGCGTCGCGCCGTACTCGTCGACGAGCCCCTGCCACACCTCGGCGGACCGCAGGCTGTCCCGCCCTTCGCGCGAGCCCATCCACCGCGCGAGCTCGGGCCCGGCGAGCACCGTGAGCGTCCGCCGCAGGGCACGGACCCGGAACACAGGGCCGTGCTCGGCGTAGCACCGCACGAAGAACGCAGCCGGATCGCTCGCGAGCGCGGCGACGCTGCCGATCACGGGCGCGCCCGGCACGACGGGGATGGTGTCGACGCTCGTGGACGCGGTCATCGCACTGGATCGCTCTCTCGCGGGGATGTGGGTGGGCGGGGTCAGCGGCGGGGGTGGACCACGCCCGCGCTGCCGCCGCCGCGGCGCTCCGGCTCGGCGACCGACAGCAGCTTCCCGCGGTCGAGGAGCTCGATCGCGGTGGCTGCGCCGATCTCCGGGGTGTCGGCGAACACGTGCCCCAGCGCCTCGAGCCCGGTGCGTGGGAAGCCCGGCTCCGCCTGGATCGACGGCCCGTTGCGGGGCGTCGCGCGGGGGGCGGCCACGGCCTCGTCGAGCGGCATGCCCAGGTCGATCCGGTTCACCAGCGTCTGCAGCACCGTCGTGATGATCGTCGAGCCGCCGGGTGACCCGAGCGCCAGAAGCGGGCGGCCGTCCTGCAGCACGATCGTCGGCGCCATCGAGCTGCGGGGGCGCTTGCCCGGGCCGGGGAGGTTCGGCTCCACGCCGTCCTGCGTCTCGTCGGTGAAGGTGAAGTCCGTCAGCTCGTTGTTGAGCAGGAACCCGCGACCCGGCACGACGATCCCGCTGCCGCCGGTGGACTCGATGGTCAGGGTGTAGGCGACGACGTTGCCCCAGCGGTCGGCTGTCGTCAGGTGCGTCGTGGAGGTGCCCTCGGGGGCCTCGCTGCCGGGGTCGTCCCCCGGGGCGCACGGCTCGTACGTCCCGTCGGGGGACCCGGGCGTCACCGGCTTGGGCAGCGCCGCCGCCGGGTCGATGAGGCAGGCGCGCTCGGCCGCGAAGCCGTCGGACAGCAGCTCGGCCAGCGGGACGTCGACGAACGCGGGGTCGCCGACCCAGCGGTTGCGGTCCGCGAAGGCGAGCGAGGCCGCCTCGACGTAGTGGTGCAGCGCCTGCGTCTCGTCGAGGGTGCCGACGTCCACGGTCTCGAGGATGTTGAGCGCCTCGCCGACCGTCGACCCGCCGGACGACGGTGGCGCCATGCCGTAGACGTCGAGCCCGCGGTACGTGACGTGCGTGGGCTCGCGTGGCACGACGTCGTACGCCGCGAGGTCGGACGTCTCCAGCAGGCCCGGCCGCACGACGCGGGTGCTGCCGGGCGCGACGGGCGGTGCCTGCACCGTGTCGATGATCTCCTGCGCGAGCGGACCCGCGTACAGCGCGTCGACGCCCTGGCGGGCCAGCAGCCGGTAGGTGCGTGCCAGGTCGGGGTTGCGCAGGACCGAGCCGACGCGCGGGACCGCCCCCCGCGGCAGGAACAGCGCGGCGGTCGACGGGAAGTCGGCGAACCGGTCCGCGTTCGCCTCCGTCTGGTCGGCGAACGTCTGGTCGACGACGAACCCCTTCTCCGCGACGCGGGTGGCGCCGGCCAGCGCGTCACGCAGGCTGAGGGTGCCCCACGTGTCGAGCGCCGCCTGCCACGTCGCCGGCGTCCCGGGGACGCCGACCGACAGCCCCGACGCCACGGCCTCCTCGAACGGGATCGCGACGCCGTCCTCGACGAACGCGTCGGGACCCATCGCGGCCGGTGCGGTCTCGCGGCCGTCGATCGTCTGCACGGTCCGGCTCGCCGCGTCGTACACGACGAAGAACCCGCCGCCGCCGATGCCGGCCGAGTACGGCTCGGTCACCCCCAGCGTCGCCGCCGCCGCCACCGCCGCGTCGACCGCGTTGCCGCCGCGGCGCAGCACGTCCAGGCCGACGCGCGTCGCGTCCGGGTCGACGGTCGAGACGGCGCCTCCCGTGCCGACCGCGACCGGGACCTTCGCGGGTGGGCGCCCGTGCCCTGGTCCACCGCGGCCTGGTCCGCCGGGCCCACCGCGCCCGTCGACGCTCGCACCACCGTCGACGTCGGCCCCGGCACCCGCCGGGCCGGGTGGCGCCGCGCTCCCCGGCAGCGCGCCGGCGGTGAGCGCGACCGCGGCGACGACGACGGCGAGCGGTCGGGTGAACGTGGACGTGCGCATGGCGGCCCCCTGTGGTGCGGACGTCAGGAGTCCGTCCTACCACCGCCAGTGCCGCCGGGCACGGGGTGCGGCGTCAGGACACCTTGCCCCGCAGGAGCCGGTGCCAGTAGATCTGCGGCTCGACGTACCGGTCGAAGACGTACAGCGAGCGTCGCGGCCGCGCGAGGTCCGGGAAGGGGATCGTCGGCTCGGCGTGCCCCTCACGGTCGTGCTCGGCCAGCAGCAGCTCGCTGCGCGACGTCGTCACGGGGGCCACGGTGTAGCCGTCGTAGTGCCGCAGGGGCACTCCCGCACGGGACGCGGGGATGTTGTGCGCGACCACGGGAACCTGCTTGCGCAGCGCCCCGCCGGACGGTGACGTCTCGACCGTCGCCACGTCACCCAGCGCCCACACCCGCGGGTACGTGCGGTGCCGCAGCGTCAGCGGGTCGACGTCGACGAAGCCGTCGCTCCCCTCGGACGCGAGGCCGCTCGCGGCCACCCACGTGGGTGCCCGGTGCGGCGGTGCGAGGTACAGCGCGTCGTAGGTCAGCGTCTCGGTGCCGACCCGCGAGCGCAGGTCCAGGCGGCGGGCGACCGGGTCGACGCGCTCCACCGCGGTGCCGGTGCGCACCCGCACGCCGTACGCGTCGGCCGCCAGGCGCAGCTCTTCGTCCGCCTGCGCGGTGCCGGCGAGCCGCGACCCCTCCACCAGCAGGTCGACGGTGAGGGCGTCGAGCACCCCGGTCGCCCGCCAGTGGTCCGCGGCGAGGAACAACGGCTTGAGGCCCACGGGGGAGCAGGGCACGTGCCGGTCCGAGATCGCGAACACGACCCGCCCCGTGGTGAGCACCGAGAGCATGTCCCACGTGTCCGGCGCGTGCTCCGGCAGGTAGCTGGTCGACGCGTGGGGCGTCGCGACCGCCTCGGCC
Source organism: Cellulomonas xiejunii (assembly GCF_024508315.1). Taxonomy (NCBI): domain Bacteria; kingdom Bacillati; phylum Actinomycetota; class Actinomycetes; order Micrococcales; family Cellulomonadaceae; genus Cellulomonas; species Cellulomonas xiejunii. The sequence continues at coordinate 3,966,341 of NZ_CP101987.1, read as the reverse complement.
ATGCCCGGCACGGCGTCCCAGTCGACCTCCGACCCCGGGCACAGCACGAGGTCGCCGTAGACGAGCGAACGGCCGCCGGCGAGGTGGACCGTCGACGCCACGGGGTCGACCGCCCTCACGCGGTCCTCGTACCAGTGCACGTCGACCGGCACGAGGTCGGCCTGCGGGCGTCGCAGGTCGTCGAGGGTCGCGGCCCCACCGGCGACGTACGACAGCAGCGGCCGGTAGTGGTGCACCTCGTTGGGGTCGACGAGCGCGACGTCGGGGCACCCGCCGCGCAGCAGCTTGGCGGCCAGGGAGATGCCGGCGTTGCCGCCCCCGACGATGACGACGCGATGGCGCGGAACGATCATGAGCGGCCCGCTTCCTGCGGTCGGAGGCTCTTCCCTGCCACGCTAGGTGAGGCGTCGCAGGTCCGCGCGTCGAGGTCGTTCCGTCGCCACGGCGTGGCGTGGCGTTCCATCGCCCCGACGATCGAGTCGGCCTACCGTGAGAACGTGGAGCCGTGCCTGTGACGAGGGTCGTCGCGCACCGGGGCAACTCGTGGGTCGCGCCGCAGAACACGCTCGCCGCGTTCGAGGCGGCCGCCCGTGCGGGCGCCGACTCGATCGAGCTCGACGTGCAGCTGACGTCCGACGGGCACGTCGTGGTGATCCACGACGACACGCTGGACGCGACGACCTCGGGCTCCGGCCGGCTCAGGGACACGACGCTCGCCGAGGTCCGCGAGCTCGATGCGGGGTCGTGGTTCTCGCCGGCGTACGCCGGGCAGCGCGTGCCGCTGCTCGACGAGGTGGTCGACCTGCTGCTGCGGCACCCGTCCGTCGACCTGCTGTGCGAGGTGAAGGGCGAGTGGACGGCCGACGAGGCCGCCCGCGTGACGGGGCCGCTGCGGGCGGCAGGGCTCGCGGACCGCGTCGTGGTGCAGAGCTTCTGGCCGGGGACCGTCGAGGCGCTGCGCGACGCGGACCCGGGCCTGCGGCGAGGGCTGCTGCTGGGCGAGGTGGGGCCGGACGTGCTCGACGTGTGCGCGTCGCTCGACGTCGTCATGGCCAACCCGCACGGCCTGCTGCTGCAGCAGGACCCCGGCCTGGTCGCGCGCCTGCACGGCGCCGGGCTGCAGGTCGCGGTCTGGACGCTCGACGAGCCGGCGCACTGGGCGGCAGCCGTCGGCCTGGCTGTCGACGAGATCATCACCGACCGCCCGGACCGCCTAGCCGGTTGGCTGACCGCCCCCCACTGACCCCCGCCCGTGAGAGTGCAATCCAGTCCCCGGGTGGTGCGTGAGAGTGCAATCCAGTCCCCGGGTGGTGCGTGAGAGTGCAATCCAGTCCCCGGGTGGTGCGTGAGAGTGCAATCCAGTTTCCATGCGCGCCAGTGCTCGCGACTGGATTGCACTCTCACGGGGGGAGGGGAGGGCTGGATTGCACTCTCACGGGGGGAGGGGAGGGCTGGATTGCACTCTCACGGGGGGAGGGGAGGGCTGGATTGCACTCTCACGGGGGGAGGGGAGGGCTGGATTGCACTCTCACGGGGGGAGGGGAGGGCTGGATTGCACTCTCACGGGGGGAGGGGAGGGCTGGATTGCACTCTCACGGGGGGAAGGGAGGACTGGATTGCACTCTCGCGGGGGGAGGGGTCTCGCGGGAGGGGGGATCCAGTCCTCCCTTCGGGGTCAGGCGCAGGTGGCTGTGAGGCCCTGGCCGTTGCCCGTGCCCTGGAAGCCGAACTCGGTGGACTGACCTGCCCCCACCGACCCGTTCCACGGTGCGTTGGCGAAGCGGACCGTGCCGTTGGTGCCGCTGTTCACCGAGCTCCACGCGTTGGTGACCGCGGCCCCGCCGGGCAGCGTGACGGTCGTCGTCCAGCCGTTGAGCGCCGACGAGCCTGCCGTGACCTTGATGGTCGCGACGAAGCCGCCGTTCCAGGAGTTCAGCGACACGGTGGCGGTGCAGCCGCCCGGCGCCGACGTGGGGGTCGGCGTGGGTGTGGGTGTGGGCGTCACCGTGGGGGTGGCCGTCGGGGTGGCTGTCGGGGTGACCGTGGGCGTGGGCGTCGGCGTGACCGTCGGCGTGGCGGTCGCGGTGGCCGTGGGCGTCGGGGTCGGACCGTCGGTGAGGACGGGCGTCGTCCAGTCGGCCCACTGCGACAGGCTGCCGGCGGCACGGCTCGAGATGCGCATCTGGCCCTGCGAGGACCCGCTGCCCAGCAGGAACTTCTGGATGTTCTGCTGCAGCGGCGTGCGCCACTCCGAGCGGTTGGCGCAGTGCGACCCGTCGGCCACGTCGGACCAGTAGGTGATGTTGCCGCCCGCGCCGAGCGCCTTGTAGATCTCGGCCCCGCCGAGCGCCGCGACGCTCGCGGACCGCGGCCCGAGGTTGGCGATGTGCGGGTTGTCCATGATGAACAGCCCGCGCGGTGCGACGAGCCCGACGAGCTGGTGGGTGTCGACCGGAAGGTTGTTCGGGTTGCCCGTGTACGAGCCGAACGCGTCGCCGAACCACGGCTGCTCGCCGTAGGCGCTGCTCAGCGACTGGGCGCCCTCGCCGGCGATGCCGCGGAAGATCGGCACGCCTGCCGTTCCCGACTCGATCGGCATCGTCAGTGCGATGCGCTGGTCGAACGCGCCGGCGACGATGGCACCCTTGCCGAAGCGTGAGCACCCCGTGACGCCCGTCGCGTCGGCCTTGAGGATCGACCCGCCCGACGTCTCGATGACGTCGATGATGCGGCTGACGCCCCACGCCCACGCCATGAGCAGACCGGTCTGGCTGTTCGAGCCGTAGATGTCGTAGAACGCGCCCTGCTTGTTCGCGCGGCCCGTGCCCTCCTTGCCGACGGCGTACGGGTCGAAGCTGATGACGGCGGCGCCCGAGCTGCGGATCGTGGCGGTGTCAGCGCCGAACCCGCCGTAGACGACGACCGCGGGGAACGGTCCGGTGCCGCTGGGCAGCGAGACGTTGGCGGAGAAGCTCGTGGACCGGCCGTTCTGGGAGACGTTGACCGTGATCCGGGAGCTGGTGACGCTCCCGGACACGGACGCCGGCTTGGCGGGCTTCTGCCCGTAGACGTACTGCTCCATCAGACGCTTGGTCTGCTCGCGCTGGCAGCGCCAGTCGGCCTTGGTGGTGATGCGCGTGCCGTCGGCCCGCCGGAACGGGTCCGGCAGCCGCGAGTTCGACGCCGCGGCGGGCAGCGACGGGAACGTGCAGTCGGCACCGACGTTCTCGACGGCCTCGACGAACGGCGCAGCGTGCGCGGGTGGAGCGTTCGGCACGTCGGCCACGACGACGGCGGCGGCGAGCGCCAACGTCGTGAGCACGACGAGTGCGGGTCTGGACTTCGAGCGGCCCGTGGTTCGCACCGGGTCTCTCCCTCCGTGAGGGTGGGGGAGCGTGGTGCTCGGGCCTCGACGACGGCGTGAGCGACACTGCTCCTGGGGTCGAGCGCCACTGTGCAAAGGTTTTCCATGGGCGGTCAACGCGCCTAAACCCTTATGGGCTGAGGGCAACGACGTTGCCATCGCGGACGTCCACCGGGACCGGCCCGGGGCCGATGTCGACGCCGCTCGGGCCGAGGTGTCAGCCCTCCGGCTGGCCGGCGAGCAGCCACCGGACCGTGCGCGTCGCGCCGTGCCCGGCAGCCCGCGCCGCAGCGCCCCGGGCCCGCCCCGGACGCGGCAGCCCGAGCGCGTCCGTCGCCCACGGCGGCAACGACTCCACGGCCGCTGCGGCCAGCGCGGTGTACCCGGGACGCAACGTCCAGGGCACCGGCGGCTCACGCAGCAGGAACTGGGCGGCGTCGATCGCGGCGGGCGTCGCGCGCAGGACCGGGCGGTAGCCCTCGATGGCGGCCCGCAGCCCGGCGACGGTCTCCGGCACGTCCACCGCGCCGAGCGCGCGCCCGACGCGGGCCGTCTGCGCCACGTACTCGTCGGCGCGCGCCGGGCTCAGCGGGTGCGCGCCGTAGCGGTCGTGCGCGACGAGGAAGCTCTCGATCTCGGCGACGTGCACCCAGCGCAGCAGGTCGGGGTCGTCCGCCGCGTACGCGATCCCGTCCGGGGTCACCCCCCGCACCCGTGCGTGGATGGTGCGGACCGCGTCGACGGCCGCCTGCGCGTCGTCGGCCGTGCCGAAGACGGTGGTCGCCAGGAACGTGCTCGTGCCGGCGAGCCGGCCCCACGGGTCGTCCCGGAAGTCCGAGTGGCTCGCGACGCCCGCCATCGCCGCCGGGTGCAGGGACTGCAGCAGCAGCGAGCGCAGCCCTCCGACGAACATCGACGCGTCCCCGTGGACGACGCGGACCGCCGCGTCGGGCCCGAACCACCTCGGGCCCGGGCGCCCGTGGATGCGGGTCCTGCTGCGGTGCCCGTGCGGTCCGGCGACACGCAGGAAGAGCGCCTCGCCGGAGCGGGCGCGCCAGCGTCGGACCGGGTCGACGAGCGTCATCCCACCACGGTACGGACCACCCGCCGACCTCGTCGTCCCGAGCGCCCGGCGACCGTCTCCGCGGTGTCGTGGGCTCGCCATACCCCCCCGAAACCAGAAACAGGCCCATGTCGGTGAAGAACGGACCAAAGACGCAGTCGGATCTGTTCCGCAAAGCCGCGCCGTCGGTGAGGATGGACGCCGACGCGCCCCAACGACGAGGAGAGCTCCATGGAGACCACCCGGACCGACCTGAACCCCGCCACGATCGCCGCGGTGCGTGCGACGGTGCCGATGCCGGAGCTCACCGCGTTCTACGACTCCGCGTACGACCGGGTCACGGAGGCGGCCGGGCGCGAGGGGTGGACGATCGCCGGACCGGCCTTCGGGTGGTACCACAGCATGCCGACGGACATGGTCGACCTCACGGCAGGCTTCGTCGTGGAGGGTGCTGCCCTGGGTGAGTCGTCCGAGGGTGTCGAGGTGACGGAGATGCCGGGCGGTGCCGCGCTCGTGCTCATCCACACGGGGTCCTACGACGGGCTGTCCGACGCGTGGTCCCGGCTCGAGCAGGAGCGCGCCGCGCTCGGTCTCGAGGGTCGCGGGGACTTCTGGGAGGAGTACGTGACCGACCCGGCGCCCGACGGCGACCCCGACCTGAACATCACCCGCCTCGTGCTGCCGCTCCGCGTCGACGCCTGACGCCCGGCCTCGACGCGGCAGAGGTCCCAATCGGGTGTCGGTGCCGGGCGGCATGCTGTGCGTGCCGGTACCCGCGTGCGGTGGCGGTGTACGTTCACGACCGCTCGGCGCTCCTCCAGGAGGGTCGGCACCGCGACGACCGGGGGGATGGAGGAGACCATGCCTGCGCTGCTGCGTCTGCTGCTGCCGGACCGCCCTGACGTCCCCGCCGAGCGGGCCCCCGTGCCGTGCGCCGCGCGCCCCGGGACGCCTTTCCGTCACCTCGACGGGCCGTGCCAGTGCTTCTTCGGCGGCCCGGCGCCGGAGTTCCCGCCCACGGCGGGCTCGCCGGCCTGACGCGTCCGGCCTCAGATCGGCAGCGTCTCAGCGAACCGCACGACCCCTGCCGCGATGAGGCAGCCGACCGTCCCGACGAGGGCCACGCCGGCCAGCACGAGGGTCACGACCGCCCCCGTCGTCCGGCCCTGGCGGCGCGGCGTCACGTCCGTGGGCCGGGTCGGGTCGACCCAGACCGTCCCGTCGAAGACGTACGGCTGACCCGGTGCGCGGACCCGGAACACGTGGATCCGGGTGCGCAGCAGGCTGCCGTCCGGTGCCGGGTACTCGACCTCGACGTACTCGCCACCCAGGCTCGGCGCCTCCGACAGCAGGCGCGCCGGGACGCGGACCCGCGTCACTCCCCGCGCGACGGCCAGGGCGCGGAACCCGACGACGGCGAGGAGGACCGCGAGGCCGAGGCTCCCGACGGCGGCGTACGCGAGGACCGAGGAGGCGGGCACGCGCACACGGTAGCGGCCGTGACCGGGCCGGCGCGTCCGCTCACGGCTGGGGCGGGTCCTCCCCGACGAGCCCGTCGATCGCCTCGCGGAACAGGTCCGCGTGGCCGAGGTGCCGGGCGTACTCGGCGTTGATGTCGACGAGGACGCGGCGCCGGTTGGGGCTGCCCTCGACCCACTCGATCGCGGCCGGCTGGTCGAGGCCGCCGTCGGCGGTGACTCGCGCCCACGCGTCACGCGCCCGCTCGACCGCCTCCTGCCACCACGTGTAGAGCTGAGCGGGGGAGTCCTCGGCGGCGCTGCGCCAGTCGTAGCCCGGCCAGTCGTCGGCGGTGGTGTGGTGCCACGGGGTGCCGTAGCCGCCGGCGCCGAGCCAGCGCGCCACGAAGTCGTCCTCGACGAACGTCATGTGCTTGACGAGGCCGGCGAGCGTCATCTGCGACGGCGGGAACGGCCGGTGCAGCGCGTCGGCGTCGAGCCCGCCGACCTTCCACGCGAAGGTCGCGCGGGAGCGTTCGAGCATGAAGAGGGCGAGGTCGACCTCGCCGGCGTCGAGCGCGGGCTCGTTGATGGTGGTGTCCAGCGTCGGGATCCCCTGGGGGGTGGTGTCAGTCATGAGGCGACCGTAGGTTCGGTACCGGACGATCCGGTTCCGGTTCTTCCGGCCGATCGGTGCGCGATCCGACGGGGGCGGCGATGGCGACCAGCGACACGAGCCCGACGTCCCGCGCTCTCCTCGCCCTCGCCGAGCTGCAGGCCAGCCCGGGGACCACGGCCGCGGGCCTCGCCGCGGCCCTCGGCGTCTCGGAGCGTGCCGCGCGGCGCTACGTCGCGATCCTGCGCGAGTCCGGGGTCCCGGTGACCTCTGTGCGAGGCCCCTACGGCGGGTACCGGGTCGGGCGTGGTGTCCGGCTGCCGCCGCTGGTGTTCGGTCCGGACGAGGCGCTCGGGCTGGTCATGGCCGTGCTCGACGGCCACCACGACGTGCGGGACCGCGCCGACCCGGTCGGGTCCGCGCTCGACAAGCTGCTGCGCGCGCTCCCCGAGCGGGTCGCGGCGCAGGCCGCCGTGGTGCGCCGGTCCACCGCGACGGCGCCGGACCGGGCGGCCGCGCGCCCCGACCCGGTCGTCACGACGGCCCTGGTGCAGGCGTGCGCGGACCACCGGCCCGTCCGCGTGCGGTACCGCGCCGAGTCGGGCCACGAGTGGGACGCGGACGTGGACGCGTGGTCGGTCGTCGTCCGGCACGGCCGCTGGTACCTCGTGTGCCGACGGCACGACGGCGACGCCGTGCGCACCTACCGCGTGGACCGGGTGCTCACGGTGCTGACGCTGCCGGGCACGGCCGCCCCCGCCCCGGACGTCGACCCCGTCGTGCTGCTCGAGGAGCACCTGGCGCAAGGCTGGGAGCACGACGTCGACGTGCTGATCGAGGCGGCGTACGAGGACGTCGCGCGCCGACTGCCGACCGCGCTGGGTCGTCTGGAACCTGTCGGCCCGGCGACGACGCGCCTGGTCGCCACGACGAGCAACCCCGTCTGGTACGCCCAGCAGCTCGCGGTCGTCCCCGTGCCGTTCCGGGTCGTCGGAGGGCCGGAGATGCGGGCGTGCGTCCGCGACGTGGGTGCGCGCCTGGTGGCGGCGGTCGACGACGTCTGACCGCGGCCGACCGGGTCGAGCGGGGCGGCGCACCCGTCGCGACCGGCTGTCACCCGATCGTGGTGTATCACCCGGGGGTGCCACGCCTCCTGACCCATCGACGCGGGTGGCGCGTCGGGGAAGGGGTGCGCGTGTTCACACCGCTGCCGACGCACGCCGTGACCCTGACGGCCCCGACGCCGGACCCGCCGCCGTCGGGACCGCAGACCCGGCACGGGCATGACGCCCGGCTGCGCCTGGCCGCACTCGCCTCCGCCCTGGCCGACGTCGTCCCCGGACGGCTGACGACGCCCGACGGCGCGACTACGCCCGACGGCGCGACTACGCCCGACGGCGCGACGGCGCCCGACGGCGCCGCGACGCCGGAGCCCGCCGCGGCGCCGGACGGTCACGCACAGGGTGCCGCGCTCGTGGTCACCCCCAGCACGCCGGACGAGGTGGCGTACGTCGTCCGCGCGGCCCGCGAGCACGGGGTGCCGGTCGCCGTGCGTGCCGGCCGGCACGGAGCGGCGTCGCTCGACGGTGCCGTCCTGGTCTCGACCACCGGCCTCGACCACCTGACGGTCCTGCCGGTGCTGGCGCGCGCGCACGTCGGCCCGGGCCTGCTCTGGGCCGACCTCGTGGCGACGGCCGCGCCCTTCGGGCTCGCTCCCGTGGCCGCGCGGGCCCCGGTCACGGTCGTGGCCGACCTGGTCGGCACAGGCGAGCAGGCCGGGGTCGGGGTCCGCGCGCTCGACGTAGTGACGGCGGACGGCGAGCGGCGGCGCGTGACGCCCACCGACCATGCCGAGCTCTTCCACGCGCTGCACGCCCAGGGCGACGTGGCCGCCGGGGGTCGCGTGGCCGGGGTCGTCGTCGCCGTGGAGCTGGACCTCGTCGAGGCGACCGCCCCCTGAGGGCAGGGCGGCCCCGCGCCGTCAGAGGACCTGGCGCGTTCGCCCACGTGTGACGTCGAGCGGCTGGCCGGTGCCCTCCAGGGCGGTGGCGGCCGCGGTGCGCAGTGCGCCGGCGACGGCGTCGAGGGCGTCCGTGCGCAGGGACCACTGCTGCCAGAGCAGCGGGACGTCGACCGTGTCGTCGGTCAGGCGGACCAGGCGACCGGCGCGCTCGTCGTCGTCGGCCTGCTGGCCGGGGAGCATGCCCCAGCCGAACCCGAGCCGCACGGCCGCCGCGAAGTCCGCCGACGCGGGCACGAGGTGCCGGGGTGGGCGGGCGGGGTCGACGCGCCGGCGGCGCAGCCACCGGTCCTGCAGGTGGTCGTCGGTGTCGAACACGACGACGGGTGCGGCGGTGAGCGCAGCGGGCCGGATCTGGTCGGTGTGCCACCGGTCACCGAACCACCGGGCCGCGAAGGCCGGCGTCGCCATCGGGCGGTAGCGCATGACGCCCAGCGGCTCGACGGTGCAGCCCTGGACGGCCACGGCCTGCGACGTCACCGCCCCCATGACGGAGCCGTCGCGCAGGAGCTCGGCAGAGCGGTCCTGGTCCTCGCGCACCAGGTGCAGCGCGACGTGCCCGGCCAGCGGCGCGAGCGCGGGGAGCACCCAGGTGGTCAGGGAGTCGCCGTTGACCGCCAGGGTGACGCGCGGGACAGCGGCCTCGCTGCCGAGGTGCCGGGTCGCGTCGGCGGTGAGCGCGTCGAGCTGGCGGGCCAGGCGGACCAAGGGCTCGCCGGCGGCGGTCGGGCGGACGGGCCGGTCCCGACGCAGGAGCACGGCACCGGCGGTCTGCTCGAGCGCCTTGATGCGTTGGCTGACGGCCGACGGCGTCACGTGCAGGGCGCGCGCGGCGGCGTCGAAGGTGCCGAGGTCGGCGGCGGCGGCGAGGGCACGGAGCTGACCGAGGTCCCAGTCGGGCATGCAGCAACGCTAATGGACCATGAGGAACTTTCGCTGGGCTGGTGACGGGAAGGCGCCTAGCGTCGGCGGTGTGTGGAGCTCAGCAGCGGCCGGTCTCGGTCTCGGTCTCGGATTGATCGTCGCCATCGGCGCGCAGAACGCGCACGTCCTGCGGTACGGCCTGCGACGGGAGCGCGTCGGTCTGGTGGTCGCGATCTGCGCGGTGTCCGACCTGGTGCTCATCGCGGTCGGGGCGGCCGGTGTCGGCACGGTCATCGCCGCGAGTCCCACGCTCACCGTCGTCATGACGCTGCTGGGCGCCGTGGTGCTGGTGGCGTACGGGGCGGCCGCGGCGCGGCGCGCGGTCCGCGGCGACGGGACGCTCGTCGTGGACGGCACCGCCCCGGTAGCCGCGCGGCCCGACGGCCGGGCGGCCGCGATGACCGTGGCCGCGACGACCCTGGCGCTGACCTGGCTGAACCCGCACGTGTACCTCGACACGGTGGTGCTCCTGGGCTCGCTGGCCGCCGGGCAGGGGGACGGGCGCTGGTGGTTCGCCGCCGGCGCGGGGGTGGGCAGCGTGCTGTGGTTCACGGCCCTGGGGTACGGGGCCGCCCTGCTGCGCCCGGTGTTCGCGCGGCCCGTCGCGTGGCGGGTGCTGGACGCCGTGATCGCCGTGGTGATGGTGGCCATCGCGGCGGGCCTGGTGATGGGCCTCGCGGAGGGCTGAGCAGCGCGGCCATGTGTTGTCGACGCCGCGTCGGTAAGATGTCGACACCGCGTCGACAAGGCGTGGTCCCCGTCGAGAGGTCTGCCACCTGATGTTTCTCGCACTGCGCGAACTGGCATTCGCGCGTACCCGTTTCGGTCTGATGGGGGCCGTCGTCGCCCTCATCAGCGTCCTCATGGTCCTGCTCTCAGGACTGTCGTCCGGGCTCGTGGTCGACGGCGTCTCCGGGCTGCAGCGCAGCCCCATGGACGCCGTGGCGTTCGAGTCCGGCACCAAGACCGACTCCGCCTTCACCCGCAGCGTCGTGACGTCCGACCAGCGTGACGCCTGGGCCGCCCGCGACGACGTCGCGGACGCCGAGCTGCTCGGCACCGCGATCGTCAACGCGAAGAACGAGGACGGGGCGCCGGTCGACCTCACCCTGTTCGGCGTCGAGCCCGGCGGCTTCGTCGAGCCCGCGGCGGCCGAGGGCAGCGCACTGGCCGGCGACGGCGAGGTCGTGCTGTCCGTCTCCGCCCAGAGCGAGGGCATCGAGCTCGGTGACGTGCTGACGATCGACCGCATCGGCACGGAGCTCGAGGTCGTCGGGTTCACCGAGGACCAGCGCACCTTCGGTCACATGGACATCGGCTTCCTGCCCCTGACCACGTGGCAGGAGATCCACTCCTCGACCGTCCCGGGCCAGCAGGCCAGCCCCGAGGCGTACGACTCGGCCAGCGTCGTCGCCCTGCGCGGCGTCGACGGCAAGCTCCCCGACCTCGCGGCCGGTGACGCGGCGGCGGGCACCAGCGCCCGCACGATCGTCGAGGCGTACGACTCGTCGCCCGGCTACACGGCCGAGATCATGACGATGCAGCTCATCCAGGCCTTCCTCTACGCCATCTCGGCGCTCGTCGTCGGCGCGTTCTTCACGCTGTGGACCGTCCAGCGCACCCGTGAGCTCGCCGTCATGCGGGCCATGGGCGCCTCGACGCGCTTCCTGCTCGGTGACGGGCTGGCGCAGGCCGCCATCCTGCTCGTCGTGTCCGTCGGCGTCGGTCTGGCCGTCGGCCTGGGCCTGGGGTCGCTGCTCGTCGGGACGGGCATGCCGTTCGAGCTCGAGAGCGGGCCCATCGCGACCGGTGCGCTGCTGCTGCTGGGCCTCGGCCTGCTCGGCGCGGCCGTCGCGACCGTCCGCATCGCCCGTGTCGACCCCGTGACCGCGCTGGGAGAGAACCGATGACCGCCTCCACCACCACCCGTACCGGCCTCGCGCTGAGCGACGTCACCCTGACGTTCGGCGACGGTGACAGCCAGGTCGTCGCCCTGGACCACGTGGACCTCACGGTCACGCCGGGCGAGATCGTCGCCGTCGTCGGCCCGTCCGGTGCGGGCAAGTCCAGCCTGCTGGCCGTCGCCGGTGGCCTGACGCGCCCCACGTCGGGCTCCGTCGTCGTCGGTGGTAGCGACCTGACCGAGCTGTCGGGTGCCGCCCTGGCGCGGTTCCGGCGTGACAACGTCGGGTTCGTCTTCCAGTCCGGCAACCTCGTGCCCGCGCTGACGGCGATCGACCAGCTGCGGCTGGTCGAGAAGATCACCGGGCGCCGCGCGGCGACTCCTCCCGAGAAGCTGCTCGCGGCCGTCGGCATGGCCGACCACGCGAAGCGCCGGCCCGGCCGCCTGTCCGGTGGCGAGCGCCAGCGCGTCGGGATCGCCCGGGCGCTCGTCGCGTCCCCCTCGGTGCTGCTGGTCGACGAGCCCACCGCGGCGCTCGACCGGCGTCGCAGCCATGAGATCGTCGAGCTGCTCGCGCGGCAGACGCACGAGTTCGGGGTGGCTACGGTGATGGTCACCCACGACCACGACGTGCTCGAGCACTGCGACCGGGTGCTGGAGATGGTGGACGGGCGCCTCGGCGCCGTCTGAGACGAGCAGGAGGACGCGTGCCCCGGATCACAGCCGCATCGGTACCCGAGCACCGCGAGGCCCAGCGCCGCGCGATCCTCGAGGCGACCCGTGAGCTGTTGACCACCCGCCCGGACGTCGAGCCCACCTTCGCGGAGATCGCCGCGAAGGCGGGGCTCGCACGTCCGAGCATCTACCACTACTTCGCGTCCCGGGACGAGCTGTTCCGGGCGGTCGTCGTGGAGGCGCTGCCCCGCTTCCGGGCCGCCGTGACGGAGGCGACCGACGCGCAGGACGAGCCGATGGCGAAGGTCGCGGCGTACGCGGACGCCAACCTCACCCTGGTCGCCGACGGCGAGCACGCCGTGATCAGCACCCTCGCGGCGATCAGCCCGGGCGCGTTCGACGACTCGTGGGTCGAGGAGATGCACGGCCGGCTCACCGGCCCGCTGGTGCAGGCGCTGCGTGACGCGGGCGTGGCAGAGCCGGAGGTCGTCGCGGAGCTCGTGAACGCGGTGGTGCACCGGGCGAGCGCGCTCATCGAGGGCGGCGCGGACGTCGACAAGGTGCGGACCGCGGTCCGGGCGCTGCTCGCCCCCTGAGCGGTTCGTCGCCGGAACCGGACGACCCGGGGCGCAGCGGTGCGGAACAGACAGGCACCCGCGGGTGGTTGCGCCACGTATGCGTGCCATCACCTACGACCGCTTCGGCGGCAGCGACGTCCTGCAGCTCACCGACCAGCCGGAGCCCAAGGTCAGCTCGGACAGCGTCCTGGTGCGGGTGCGTGCCGCGTCCGTGAACCCGGTGGACTGGAAGATCCGCGCCGGGTACCTCGACCAGATCATCGACACCGAGTTCCCCGCGATCCCGGGGTGGGACGTGGCGGGCGTCGTCGAGCGGCCGGGCCTGGACACCCCGGAGCTGGCGGCCGGTGACGAGGTCTACGGCTACGTCCGCAAGGACTGGCTGCACGGCGGGACGTTCGCCGAGCTGGTCTCCGCGCCCGTGCGGACCATCGCCCGCAAGCCCGCCTCGCTGACGTTCGAGGAGGCCGCGGCGGTGCCGCTGGCGGGGCTCACGGCGTACCAGTCGATCGAGCGCGCGGGTGTGCGCGACGGGCAGACGGTGCTCGTGCACGCCGCGGCCGGCGGGGTCGGGCAGTTCGCCGCGCAGATCGCGCGGGCGCGCGGGGCCCGGGTCATCGGTACGGCGTCGACGCGCAACCACGACCACCTGCGCGGCCTGGGCGTCGAGCCGGTCGAGTACGGCGACGGGCTCGTCCAGCGCGTGCGCGGGCTGGCGCCGCAGGGCGTCGACGTCGTCCTGGACTACGGCTCGGACGACCTGGTGCCGACGACGCGTGCGGTGCTGGCCGACGGCGGCACGGTCGCGTCCGTCGTCGACGACGCCGCGCGCGACGAGCTCGGCGGGCACTACGTGTGGGTGCGGCCCAGCACGACGGACCTCGACGCGCTGACGCGGCTGATCGACGACGGTGCGGTGAAGGTCGACGTCGCGAAGGTCTTCGACCTCGCGGACGCCGCCGCCGCCCACGACCTGGTGGCCGAGGGGCACGTGCGCGGGAAGGTCGTCGTGCGGGTCTGACGCCGTGCGCTGGCGTGCCTGACGGCCGCTCCTCGATCGAATGCCTTGAGGAATCGATCGTTTCTCGATAGATTGCTCGTGTCCGACCCCGATCGAGGAGCCCGTCATGCGCAACCTGACCGTCGGAGCGCTGCGCGTCGTCATCGCGCTCGCACTGGCCGGCGCCCTGTTCGTCCAGTGCGTCATGGCGCCGCTCCTGTGGACCGACCTCGTGGAGGCCGGCGCTCCGCTGTCCGTGCGGGTGCCGTTCGTCGCGATCTTCGTGCTGGGGCTCCTCACGCTGCAGGTCTGCGGCGTGTGCGTCTGGCGTCTGCTGACGATGGTCCGCCGCGAGGAGGTCTTCACCCCGGCCGCGTTCCGCTGGGTCGACGTCATCATCGGCGCCATCACCGCGGCGGCGGTCCTGGCGTTCGCGCTGGCGGTCGTGCTCGCACCGGGGGAGGCGGTCGCCCCGGGCGTCGTGCTGCTGGTCTGCGGCGTGGCGCTCGTCCTCGGCGGCATCGCGTTGATCGTCCTGCTGCTGCGCATGCTGCTCGCGCAGGCCGTCGATCGCGACACCGAGGCCCGGCGCCTGCGCGACGAGCTCGACGAGGTGATCTGATGCCCATCGTCGTGGACGTCGACGTCATGCTCGCGCGGCGCAAGATGTCCGTCGGTACGCTCGCCGAGCGGGTCGGCATCACGCCCGCCAACCTCGCGGTGCTGAAGAACGGCCGCGCCAAGGCCGTGCGCTTCACGACGCTCGCCGCGCTGTGCGAGGTGCTGGAGTGCCAGCCGGGGGACCTGCTGCGGTGGGAGCCGGACGGGGAGCCGGACCCGAGCGACCCGGCGTAGCCCCGCGTCGATACCCTCTGGCGGTATCGGAGGGGGCACTCATGGTCGACTACACGATGCCGGGCGCGTACCAGCGCAGCACCGGCACGTTCTTCACCGTCCTGCAGCGGCGGGCGGCGGCGCACGCGTCGGCGGCGGCACCGCAGGGCGGCCGCGTCCTCGACGTCGGCTGCGGGCCGGGCATGCTCGTGCGGACGCTCGCTCGCCGACGTCCCGACCTGCGCGTCGACGGCGTGGACGTCACGCCGCAGATGGTCGAGCACGCCCGCGCCCTCCTCGCGCGCGCCGGCCTGGCGGACCGCACGCACGTCGTCGCCGGGGACGCCGCGGCCCTGCCCTACCCGGACGCGTCGTTCGACGCCATCACCTCGACCATGAGCTTCCACCACTGGTCCCCGCTGGGCGTCGCCGTCCGGGAGGTGCTGCGCGTGCTGCGCCCCACGGGCACGGCGTACCTCTACGACGTGGGCGTGGCCCCGTTCGACGGCGTGCGCGCGGCCGTCGCGGGTGTGCCGGGCTGGACCTGCGAGCGGGTCCTCGTGCGGGGGATCGTGCTGCCGTCCGTGCTGTACCGGGGGGTGCGGCTGCGGCGCGTCACGTCGTGAAGAGCACCTGCCCGTCAGCGTCGCGGACGACGGCCCGCGGCTCGTCCGTCACGTCCAGCTCGACGTGCAGCCGGTGGGCACCGTCCGCGGACGTCGACGTGAACCGGTAGCGGGTGTTCGTCAGCTCGTCCGCGGTGGTCCGGGCGGCGTGCAGCCACGGGTGCTGGCGGCGCAGCGCGATCAGCGCCTGGTGGACGTGCAGGACCTGCCGCTCGTCGTCCCCGAGGTCGTCGGGGGAGGCGGGCAGCGCGGGCCGCACGGCGTCGTCGCCGCCCTCGCGCTCCTCCTTGGGCGCGGTCCAGCCGAGCTCGTCGCCGTAGTAGACCGACGGGACGCCGGCCACCGTCATGAGCACGACCAGCGCGAGCACGGCGGCGCGCGGCCCCACCTGCGTCGCGATGCGTGTGACGTCGTGGTTGCCGACGAACGTCTGCGGGACGAACGTCGCGAGCAGGTCGTCGTGCCGACGCAGCGCGTGGTCCAGCTCCCAGAAGTTGCGGTCGACCAGGCTGCTCCACACGGCCTTCCACAGCTGGTACTGCGTGACCGAGTCCATGCCGGACGCGGCCACGACCTGCGCGTAGTCCCCGTGGATGACCTCGCCGACGACCCACGCGTCGGGGTGCCGCTCGCGCACCCTCGGCAGCACGCGGGCCCAGAACTCCGGCGGTACGGCGTACGCGGCGTCCAGGCGCCACCCGTCCGCGCCGCGGTCGAGCCAGTGGGTCATCACGTCGGCGACGTACGCGGCGACCTCGGGGCTCTCGTGGTTGAGGGCGACGAGCGCGCGGTGCCCCTCGAAGTCGGCCGTGCGCGGGCCGTCCGGGTGCTCCCAGTCGACGCGCAGCCAGCCGGCCCGCGGGCCGTCGGGTCCCTCGGCGAGCACCTGGGTGACCAGCGGGTGCTCGGCTCCGACGTGGTTGAACACGCCGTCGAGCAGCACGCGCAGCCCGCGCTCGTGCGCGGCGGCGAGCAGGGCGGCGAGGTCGTCGTCGTCCCCGAGACGCGGGTCGACCCGGAAGTGGTCCGTGGTGTCGTACCCGTGCGACGACGACGCGAACACCGGGCCGAGCAGCAGGCCGTTGGTGCCCAGGCGCTGCACGTGGTCGAGCCAGGGGAGCAGCTTGCGCAGGCGGTGGGGCTCGGGGGAGTCGTCCGGCGTGCGGATCGGTGCGCCGACCGCCCCGAGCGGGTACACGTGCCACCAGATCGCGTTCGCGGACCAGCTCACGGCACCTCCTGACGGGTCGACGGCCGACCCCCGAGGCTACCGGCGCGTCCCACCCGCCGATGCACGGTCAGGCCGTCGGTGCCCGCGGCACGAACGGCCGCAGCTCCTCGTCCATCCCCTCGACGACCAGGCACGACGCCTCCGGCACCTCGAGCCAGGCGCCGCGCAGGTCCTCGAGCGGCTCGGAGACGACCAGGCGGGTGTCGTCCGACAGGTGCTGGACCGCGAGGTTCTCCGGGTAGTGCGCCTTCAGGGCGGACACGTCGGCGTTGCGGAACAGCGTGCGCGAGCGCCCCTCCGAGGAGTAGCGGACCGCCCAGATCCGGTTGCCGTCCGTCGCGGCCAGCGTGCCCTGGAACGGGAACTCCACACCGTGGCGGCGCCCGGCCTGCTCGACCAGGCCCACGGCGGCGGCCATCGCTGCGGGCGGGTCGTCGGCGAGCCCGAACGTCAGCGCCAGGTGGAACACCGTCTCGGAGTCGGTCGTGCCGTCGATCTGCGGGAACAGGGACGGGTCCACCGCGAGCTGCAGGTCCCGCTTGATCGCGGGGAACCCGTCGACGGTCCCGTTGTGCATGAACAGCCACCGCTCGTGCCGGAACGGGTGGCAGTTGGTCTGCTGGACGGGGCTGCCGCCCGCCGCGCGCACGTGCGCGAACACCAGGTCGGACCGCACGTGCCGCGCCAGCTCCCGCAGGTTCCGGTCGTTCCACGCCGGCTCGATGCTGCGGAAGACGCCGGGCTCCGGCACGTGACCGTCGTACCACCCGACGCCGAAGCCGTCCGCGTTGGTCGGCTCCGCCCCCAGGTGGCTGTGCAGGCTCTGCAGGACCAGCGAGTTGGTCGGCCGGTAGAGCAGGTCGTCGAGCGTCACCGGCTCCCCGGAGTACGCCAGCCACCGGCACATGTCGTCCCCCCGTCGTCCGCACCCGCGTCGCGGGCCCACGCCCACCTTGCGCCGGACGGTCGGGGTGCGCCAGACGAGGGGCCCCCTCAGTCGCCCAGGCCCGTGCCGACCTGACGCGCCGCCTGGATCCACGCGTGGTCCGGCGGGACGAGCTTGACCTTGCCCGCCACCTCGCTCAGCGGCACCGGCACGGCCTCGTCGCCGCGGGCGGCGACCATCACGCCGAACTCGCCGCGGTCGACGAGGTTGGCCGCAGCCGCCCCCAGGCGTGTCGCGAGCAGCCGGTCCGCCGCGCACGGCGTCCCGCCGCGCTGCACGTACCCGAGGATCGTCACGCGCGTCTCCAGGCCGGTGGCGGCCTCGAGCTCGCGCGCGAGCTTGAACGTGTGCTCGCGCTGGGCGTCCTCGACGTTGGCGAGGTGCTTCTTGGCCGCACGCCGCGCCTCGGGGGTCTTGGACGACTTCACGAGCAGCTGCGCCGCCTCGTAGTCGGCCGTGTCCTCGACGTCGCGAGCGCCCTCCGCGACGGCCACCACGGAGAACGACGAGCCGCGGGACGTGCGCCGCCGGATCGTGTCGGCGACCGCGTCGATCGTGTACGGGATCTCCGGGAGCAGGATGATGTCGGCGCCGCCGGCGATGCCCGCCGCGAGCGTCAGCCAGCCCGCCCGGTGGCCCATGATCTCCGTGAGGATGATCCGGTGGTGGCTGTGCGCCGTGGAGTGCACCCGGTCCACGGCCTCGGTCGCGATCTCGGTGGCCGTCGCGAACCCGAACGTCGTGTCCGTCTCCGCGATGTCGTTGTCGATCGTCTTGGGCAGGTGGATGACGTTCAGCCCTGCGTCGACCAGGCGCATCGCGTTCTTGGCCGTCCCGCCGCCACCCAGCATGACCAGGGCGTCGAGCCCCAGCTCGCGGTAGTTCTCGGCCACCACCGGCACCATGTCCTGCGGCTCGCCGCCGTCGACCGAGTAGCGGTGCACCTTGTCGCGGCTCGTGCCGAGGATCGTCCCGCCGATCGTCAGGATCCCCGACAGGGCCTTGCCGTCGAGCTCGACGTAGCGGTTCTCGACCAGGCCGGTGACGCCGTCGCGGAATCCGAACAGCTCCATGCCGTGGTGCGCGATCGCCGTCTTGCCGAAGCCCCGGATGGCGGCGTTCAGGCCAGGGCTGTCGCCGCCCGCCGTGAGGATCCCGACCCGCTTCGCCCTGGTCCGTGTCATGCCGCCTCCGGTGCCCGTGACCGGCGGGAGCCGACCGTGTGGGCGCAAGTCTCCAGGGCGCAGGGGCGGGACACAACGTGACGAGCGTCCCGGGTGCGAGCGACGCTGCAGGTCGTGGGCCTGGAACCGGCCGGACGACGCTCAGGCGGTCGGCTCAGGCGGCGCGCGGCGCGCGGCGCGTACATGATGACCGCGACGCCGACGAGGCACACGAGCGCACCCGTCACGTCCCACCGGTCCGGCCGGAACCCGTCGACGACCATGCCCCACAGCAGCGACCCGGCGACGAACACCCCGCCGTACGCGGCCAGGGATGGCGCCGGAGCACGGACGTCGCAGCGCCCTGCGGCCGGAAAGTGGTCAGATCTGCACCCGTGCGAGCACTGTCGCGCCCTCGGATGTGACCACTTTTGGTCCCTCGGCGACGGTGGGGCTCACCGGCGGCGGGTGCGGGCCCGGTACGCCTCGCCGCGGGGGCTCAGGGCGTAGCCGACGTCGAAGCTCTGCGTCAGGCCCAGGGCCTTGAACTTGCGGACGTCGAGCTTGAACGGGTCGCGCTCGCGGCCCAGCTCGGCGGCCAGGTCGGGGGCGCGGACGTGCGGGCGGCGGCGGATGACGTCGAGCGTGGCCGCCGTCCACGGGCCGTGGCTGGATGCGCCGTCGAGCCGGTCGAGGCGCGCGTCGATCGCGGCGACGTCGGCGTCGGTCAGGTCGGTGTCGTCGCGCAGCGCCACGCGGGGGTCCGGCCCGGCCCACGCGAGCCCGACGCGGTACACGGGCCAGCCGGTCACGTCCGCCGCCGTCGTGTCGGCTGCCGT
The DNA here is from genome assembly GCF_024508315.1 of Cellulomonas xiejunii. Lineage (NCBI taxonomy): Bacteria > Bacillati > Actinomycetota > Actinomycetes > Micrococcales > Cellulomonadaceae > Cellulomonas > Cellulomonas xiejunii. The sequence goes on along the minus strand of NZ_CP101987.1, from coordinate 3,947,102 downwards.
CGTGCCGGTCGCCGTCACGTCCGCCGCCGTCGTGTCGGCTGCCGTCGTGCCGGTCGCCGCGGCGTCGGCGACGGGCGTGCGGCCGTACCGCCCGGTGCGGCGCCGCTGCGCGACGGCCTCCGGGTCGAGCAGGCGCAGCAGTGCCGCCGCGTCCGGGAGCCCGGCGGCGTGCGCGTCGGCGTCCGTGAGCGTCCCGGGGTCGACGACGTCGACGGACGTGACCTCGACGACGCCCGCCGGTGTGCGGAACCGGCTGCCGGGGCGCACGTCGGGGCGCTGCCAGCGGCGGAACGCGAGCGTCACCGAGCCGTCGGCGACATCCGCGGCGACCTTCGGCGGCAGGAGCACCTACCCAGCGTGCCGGGTGCGGGGCGACGGGTCGAGGGGGCGGCGGGTAGCCCCGTCCGGTACCGGACGCGGTACCGGACGCCTCCGACCCGTGGCGGGCGCCGCGTCAGCGCGTCGTCAGCCCGTCGGCTCGCCCCGGCGCCGGTCGGCCACCGCCCAGGCGAGGGCCAGCGCCCCGGCGGCGAGGACCAGCCAGGGCCCGGCCGTGCGGGCCAGGCCACCGGTCTGCGCGAGCGGGCCCCTGACGTCGCCCTGCGTGAGGACGTCGCTCCGCTCCGAGGCGTCCGTGAGGTCGGCGCGCAGCCCGAAGCTGAACGTCTCCTCGCCGACCACGGCCGCGTTCCCGCTCGTGCTCGCCGTGGCGAACGTCAGCCGGACGGGGACCACGGCGGACGCGCCCGGTGCGAGCAGCTCGGTGTGGATCGCGGTGTCCCGCCCGGCGAGGCGGGAGGCGGGGATGCCGTTGACCGTGAGGTCGTCGTAGAAGTCGTCCCGGGGCTCCGTGTGCATCCGGGCCTCGACGACCGACACGACGAGCTCGGCGGGCACGGAGCCGTCGTTGCGCACGACCCACTCGCGGGTCTCGTCGAAGCCCGGGGCGATGGTCCGGGTGCCGAACAGCGACCCGGAGCTGGTCTGCTGCTGCTGGTCGGTCGTCACGCCCGCCGTCGGGTCGGGCTGGGGGATGGCGGGCGCGCTCCCTGACGTGTCCTGGTCCGGGGCTGGCGTCGTCGGCGTCGCCGTCGGCAGTGTCGCCGGCAGCACGCCCGGTGGGATGTCGTCCCGGGCGCACCCCACCGGGACGGTGAGCACGAGCGCAGCCACGGCCGTCGCGGCCAGGGCTCGACGCCTGTTCATGCTCCGCGCCTCCTCGGACTCCTGCGGGCACGCCCGCGGACGTGTCCCCCCACGGTCGCGCGTCGGGGGCGTGCTGCCGGACCGGCGCTAGGGAAAACCCGACCGCCGGTCAGGGCTCCGGGCGCACGGACTGCTGCAGGAAGGCCAGCACCGCGGCGACGCGGTTGTTCGCCCCGGGCGGCAGGTCGAGCAGCTTGTAGATGTGGCTCAGGTGCGCCTCGACCGCCTTCGGTGAGATGTCGAGCGCCTGCGCGACGGTGTCGTTGCTCTGGCCCTGCGCGACGAGCTGCAGCACGCGGAACTGCGCGGCGGACAGCCGTGCCAGCGGCGTGTCCACCATCGCGACGGACCGGTCGACCAGCGCGGGGTCGATCACGACCTGCCCGCGCGCGACGGCCGCGAGAACCCGCACCAGCTCTCCCGGCTGGGCGGACGAGCGCTTCGACAGGTAGCTCCACGGCGTGGGTGCGTCCGCGCTGATCGAGCGCACCAGCGCGAGCATGTTGTAGTTGGAGATGAGCAGGATCCGCAGCCGCGGGTCCCGCTGCTGCAGCGACCGGCCCAGGGCGATCCCGTTGCCGTCGCCGAGGTCGATGTCGAGCACCGCGACGTCCACCTCGCCCGGACGCACCTCCCGCAGCGCCTCCTCGTGCCCGGCCGCGGTGGCCACGACGTCGATGCCCGGCTGCCCGGCCAGGAGCGCCTGGAGGAGGCCGCGCAGCATCGCCTCGTCCTCCACGACGGCCACGCGCAGCGGGCGGCCGCCGGTGCTCATGCCGTCCTCCCGTCGTCGACCCGGACCGCGAGCGGCAGGCTCGCCGTCAGCCGCACCCCCCCGCGGGGTCCGGGCAGGAGCGTGAGGTCGCCGTCCCGCGCGAGCATCCGTGCTCGCAGCGCGGCCAGGCCAGAGAGGGGGGGCGGGTCGTCGGGCAGGCCGGACCCGTCGTCGTCGACGCGGACCCGGGCGGCGCCGGGTTCGTGCGGCCCAGCGTCGCCGTCCGTGCCCAGGGTGACCCAGATGTTCTCGGCGTCCCCGTGGCGCACGGCGTTGGCGATGCCCTCCTCGATGATCAGGTACAGCAGCATGCGGTCCGTTGCCGGCAGGCGCTGCCCGACGTACAGCTGCTCGGCGCCGGGGTCGTACGTCACGTGCAGGTGGACCGACGGTGGCAGGCGGTCGGCGGCGAGCAGGAGCGCCGACGGCAGGTCGACGTCGGCCGCCAGCGGGTAGAGCTGGTGCGCGACGGCACGCACCTCGGACTCGCGGATGTCGTCCAGGGTCCCCGACAGCTCCGTCAGGGACCGGGCCAGGTCCGCCTCGCCGGCGCGCGCGAGCTCGTCGCGGATCTCCTCGATCTCGCGGTTGACCAGGATCATGCGCTGCTGCAGCCCGCCGTGCAGCCGGTGCGAGACCTCGCGCCGAACCCGCAGCTCCTCCTGCTCGAGCTGCCGGCGGGCGCGCTCGGCTCGCAGCGCCTCGCGGATCCGCAGACGCTCCTCGGCGCGGATCCGACGTCGGGTGCCGACGACGTACATCGCGGCGCCGATGATGACGGCAGCCTGGCTCGACCCCACGACGGCCTCGGCCACCCCGAACACCCGTGGCACGCCGTCGGGCAGCGCGAGGGCCACGGCACCGATGCGGGCCAGGCCGATCATCGCGCCGAGCGCCACGGCCAGCACGACCCGCTGCCACACCGGCCGGCGCAGCACCGGCACCCGCTGCAGGACGGCCCCGGCGACGGCACCGGCCAGCGTCATGGCACCGAAGGCCAGGCCCAGGATCGGCAGCGAGGTCCTCTCGTCGGGACGCACCGCTTCGCCGCGTCCGAGCGACGTGATGTCGTCGATCGTCCAGGGCAGGACGTCCACGGCGGAGCTCACGGCGAGCATCGTGATGCCCAGCACGACGAGCCGGGCGAGCAGGCCCCGCTCGTCCGCGTCCGTGGCACCACGATCGACCTGCGGCGGGTGGTCGGTCACGCCTCATCGTGGCACCGGGGCCGTGCGGCGGCGCGGCGTGCCCCGGGGCGGCTTGCGCTCAGGCCCGGACGGCGTGCAGCACCAGGTTCTCGGCGGCGTGCCCGGTCGCGTCGCTGCGCTGCAGGCACGTGATGACGACGAGCCGGTCGCCGCCGTCGGGCAGGGCTCCCCAGATGTCCTGGGACCGCGCGGCCTGCGCCTTGGCGAGCACCTCCGTGCGCTCGACGCGGTACGTCACGCCGTCGACGACGAGCTCGGCCCCCGGCTGCACGAGCACGGCCGGGTCGGGCGAGCCCGGCTCGAAGAACGCGTTGCCGGGTGCGCGCCCGGCGCGCACGGCGTGCAGCGCCACGACCAGCGGCCGGGTGCCCTGCGGCGTCACGCGGTCCGGGTCGCGCAGCACGAACGCGTCGGTGAACGTGGGCGGGTTGAGCGTCCCGCCGGTGACCGTCATCTCGACGAGGGGCACGTCGAGGCCGTGCGCGGGTACGACGAAGCGGCCGCCGGTGCTGCGCAGGTCGGCGCCCGCGGCGTCCGGCGTCTCCTCGACGACGACGGGTCGCCCGTCGAGGTCGGGCAGCGTCGCCGTGCTGCCGCCGGTCGTCAGGCCCATGACCAGCAGCACGGCGGCTGCCACGAGGGCCGCCGTCGCGACCGTCGTCCGCACCGCGTGCCACACCCGCCTACGGGCGGGCGGCACCGGGTACCTCATCGCGGTCGCGGCGCGGGAGGGCGAACGTGACGACGCCGTACACGACGAGCCCGACGCCCACCGCGGTCGCGACGTACGGGCCCCACGTCCCGTGCGTGACGTGACCGACCAGCGGCACGGTGTACACGACCCGGCCCATGACCTGCTCGGGGACGACCGGCTCGTCGGGGTGCTCGTTGGCGTCGCCCTGGGTGACGAAGCCCGCGATCCCGTCGCTGCCGTGCGTGACGCCGATGATGCGGTGGGTGACCAGGGTGGGGTCGTCCGACACGGGCTGGACGGTGACGACGTCCCCGATGCGCAGGTCGGCCGGGTCGGTCGGCCGCACCACCACGAGGTCGCCGGCGGAGATGGTCGGTTCCATCGAGCCGGAGAGCACCGTCAGCGGCACCGCGCCGATCAGGCGGGGAACCACCGTGACGACAGCCGCGAGGAGGAGGAGCACGACCATCGCCGCGGTGAGGAGCACCGAGCCGACGTCCCGCGCACCGCGCGGGGCGTCGACCGGGGCGGTGCCGGCGGTGGGGACGGCCGCCGGTACCTGGTCCGTGGTCATGGGCTCGCCTCGAGGTCCTCGTCGCGCGTGGTGGCGACGTCGTCGGACGTGGGGTCGGGGCTGCTGGTCGGGTCGGGGACCGGGGCGGGGGTGGCCTGGTCGTCCTCGGGCTGCGACCACTCGGGCGGGGCCGTGGGAGCGGGCGGATCGCAACCCTCTACGCCTGCGCCGCCATTGCAGAGGGCGGGCAGCTTGTAGTCCATCTTGAACAGCGCGGGCTCGGTGAGGGGTGTGTCCTCGTCGGGCCCGGGGTTGTAGAGGCGAGCGAAACCGCTGCCGTCCCAGATCTCGAAGCGCTTGTCCGAGTAGTAGTTCTCCACTTTGAAACGGATGTCGACCTCGATTTCGTTCACGCCCTCAGGGACCTCCGAAAACTGCACTCCTTTGCCCCAGTTGGGGTGCTCGCCGCGGTGAAAGTAGTGCAGCGACCGGCTGGTGCCGCCCGGGATATCCGCCTCGCCTAAACTGAAATCGCGTTCTGACTTCCCGATGACTTCACCCTCACTATTGAACTGTGGCACCCAGTACTTGTTGCCCTGGTCGCCATTGATGCTCGGCGAACCCTCGGACACCATCCGCCCCCATCCGTGGCCCATCTCCAGGACGAGCGGCAGCGGGTACTGGTTCAGGTTGATCTTGAGGGTGTAATCGAACGTCAGGGCTGAGCCCGACGGAAGATGCACGCGGTCGGGATACTTATTCGGATCGACGATCTCGATCGGTGGCTCGTCGGGCGTCGGCTCGGACGTCGGTCCGGCGACGATGGTCACGCCGGGGATCGTGACCTGGTCCTGCCACAGGGCGGTAGTCGCGCCGACCGGCGCGGTCATCACGCCGACACCCAGGACGGCGGCCAGTGTGGCGGCCACTGCGGTCGCCATCCTGCGCGTGCGGGACATGTCGTCTCCTGTGAGGTCGAGGTCGAGGTCGGGTCATGCGGTCTCGCCTCCGGACCGCTCTGGTCGAGCGGTCCGGAGGCGAGGGTGCGGCACAGGGGGTCAGCCCTGGGCGCGCGTCGTCAGCTCTGGGCCTGGGACGGCGGGAGCTGCTTGAGGGTCACGGTGAAGTTCTCAGGGCTCCACGACTCGCCCGTGAGGTCGGCCCCGTCGAAGTCCCCGGCCTCGTCGACGTCCCCGTCCTGGTCCGCCAGGCGGATGCTCACCGTCAGGGTCTCGTTGGCGCCGACAGTCGCGGGAGTGAGCACGACCGAGGGGGAGCCGGGGCTCTCAGCCGAGGTGGCCGCGGTCAGGACGTCGTCACCGACCTTCCACTCCACGTTGAGCCACGTCGGGACCGGTTCGCCGGTCTTCGTGGTGAGTTCAGCCTTCAGGTACTCACCCTTGAGCTCCGGGGTGATCGTCGTGGTGCCGACGAGCTTGACACCCGCCACGAGATCGATCTTGTTGTCCTCGTCGGCGATGAATGCGTTGGTGTCGATGTTGTACGCCTTCCACTCGACGCCGGGCTGCTCCGCCGTCAGCGCGAGCTTCCCGCCCGTCACGACGGCGCCGGGAACGGTCTCCGTGTCGCTCCACAGCGCGAAGGTGCCCGCCGTGCCGAGCAGGATCACCGCACCGGCGCCACCCGCGACGAGGGCCTTGGTCCTCTTGTTCATGGGTTGTTCCCTCCTCATACCGGCGGGACCGTCCCCGCCCGGGTCGGCGGGAGACGGTCCCGCCCGCCGCGCCCTGGTGAGGGCGTCAGCATCGAGGGTGCGACGCCGGGCGGGCGCGAGGGGGTGCCTGCTAGGGAAAACCCGAGCGGTGGTGCGGCGCGACGTGCCGCTGTGCGACGAGCGGCGTCGGGGCCTGGACGGCGGCGCCCGACGGAGCTACCGTATAAGTACCAACTTATGTACCTGCGCCGCGGGGCGGACGGGAGAGCCATGACCGGCATCGACGCACTGGAGCAGGCGGGCCTGGTCGCGCGGGAGCTGCACCGCGGCGAGCGCGGGGGCGCCCCCACGAAGATCGCGGTCGCCCGCCGCCTCTACCGCGCCGCCCCGGGCGACGTGTGGGACGCGCTCACCGACCCGCAGCGGCTGCCGCGCTGGTTTGCGCCGGTCACCGGCGACCTGCGCGAGGGCGGCCGCTACCAGGTGGAGGGCAACGCCGGCGGCGTCGTCGAGGAGTGCCGGCAGCCCGAGCGGTTCGCGCTCACGTGGGAGATGGGGGACCAGGTCAGCTGGGTCGAGGTCCTGCTCGCCCCGGCCGACGGCGGCACCGAGCTGACGCTGCGGCACGAGGCGCACGTCGACCCGCAGTTCTGGGAGCAGTTCGGCCCCGGGGCGGTGGGTGTCGGGTGGGACCTCGCGCTGTGGGGGCTGGCCGCGCACCTGGCCACGGGCGGGGCGATCGCGCAGGAGGTGGGCCAGGAGTGGCCGACGACACCCGAGGGGCAGGCGTTCGTCGCGCGTGCCACCTCCGGGTGGGCACAGGCCGACGCCGCCGACGGACGCGAACCCGCCTCCGCCGAGGCGGCCGGGCAGCGGACCTTCGCGTTCTACACGGGCACGGCGGCACCCGAGGCGTGAGCACGCCACACGTCGACCTCGTCCTGGCCGCGCTCGCGGAACCCGTGCGCCGCCGGCTCCTCGAGCACCTCGCCGGCACCGAGCGTGCCGCTGGTGAGCTCGTCGCCGCGGCGCACGACGAGTTCGGCATCTCGCAGCCCGCGACGTCCCAGCACCTGCGGGTCCTGCGCGAGGCCGGTGTGGTCGCGGTGCGTGCCGACGGGCCGCGGCGGCTCTACCGGGTCGAGCCGCGGACGCTGAGCGTCGTCGAGGACTGGCTCGCCGCGTTCCTCGACCCGTTCGCGCAGCCGCTCGACGCGCTGGAGACCGAGCTGGCGCGCGGCCGGCGGGAGCTGCGGCGCCGGGACCCGTCCGCCGGGCAGGTGCCCGAGCAGTCGGCGTCGTGAGTCCTCGTCAGGCCGGGCGCAGGCGCTGGCTGCGCAGCGTCGCCCCGGCCAGCAGCAGTCCCCACACCAGGAACCAGGGCTCCCACAGCAGCAGGCGCCACCGCAGCGCCCGGTCCGACAGCACCTCGTCGGGGACGACGAGACCCGCGGCGACGAGCGCGAGCGTCGTCACCTGCAGCGTCCCGTAGAGCACGAGCACCGCGGACCCGGACCAACCGAGCACCAACAGAGGGCGGCGCGGCAGCCGCTCACCCCACGGCTGCACCAGCGCGAGGGCCAGGACCCCGCCCAGGATCTTCAGCACGAGCGCAACCGCGTTCGCCGCGAGCAGCCCCGGGTGGCGTTCCCGTCCCAGCCGCTCGATCGACCCGCCCAGGGTGTCCAGGCCGGCGGTGCTGCCCGTCGCCCAGACCAGGCTCACCGCCGCGAACGCGAACGCCGCCACGACGGCGCCCCACGCCACCCAGGCCGGTGGCACCCAGGCCTGCGTCCCACGCCGTCCGCGCACCGCGTCACCTCACCCCGTCAGGGACTCCCGCAGCGCCCGCACCACCGGCCACGCCGCGTCGGCCGTCGTCGCCGCGACCGTCCACGTCAGGCCCGTCGCCGGCTGCTGCGTCGACCAGAACGACACCCCCGTGTCCATGCCCTCCAGCGTGACGGCGTCGTCGTCGCGGAGCCACAGCCCCAGGCCGTACCCGTCGCCCGCGTCGCCACCCTCGGGTGCGCGCCGCATGCGCGCGACCAGCTCGTCCGGCACGATCCGCCCGCCCAGCAGCGCGCCCCAGAACCGCTCCATGTCGAGGGTCGTCGTGTACGCGCCGCCGTCCCCGCCGCCGACGACCGGCAGGTGGTGCACGTTGCTGCGCCACTGCCCGTCGACGCGCACGTACCCCACCGCGGCGTCGCCCGGCAGCGCGTCGGAGCGCGGGTAGCCCGTGGACGTCATGCCGGCCGGCTCCAGCACGCGCGTGCGCACGAGCTCGTGGAACGGCACGCCCGCCGCCCGCTGCGCCAGGACCGACAGCACCACGAAGCCGCCGTTGCAGTACGCGAAGCCGCTGCCGGGCGCGAAGGCCTGCGGGTGCCCGTCGAGGACCGGCAGGTAGTCCTCCGGGTCGACCAGGGCGTGCACCGGCACGGGCATGAGGTAGTCGCTGACGTCGGCGTCGTCGTCCAGGTACTCCCCGATGCCCGACCGGTGGCTCAGCAGGTGCTCGACCGTGACGTCGTCGTCGACGAGCGGCAGGTCGTCGCGCAGCAGCGAGCGGGCCGTCGTGGTCAGGTCGAGCGTCCCGTCGGCGACGAGCGACAGGACCACCAGCGCGGTGAACCCCTTGCAGCCGCTCGCCGTCGCGAACCGGTGCCGGGGCGTCATCGCCAGTCCGTGCCGACGGTCGGCCAGGCCCCAGGCGGCGTCGAGCAGCACCTCGCCCGTCCCGGACCCGGGCAGCACGCCGGGAGCGTCCCGCGTCACCCGCGCGACGACGCCGACGTGCTCGTCCGCCTCGGCCGTGACCGTCGCGACCGCCTCGTCGGTGACCTTCCGGAGCGTGTCGTCGTCACCCATGCCTGCGACGCTACCCACGCCCGGCCGGGCGGCCCAGGGGATTGTCGGGCGCACCGCAGCTGAGGCAGGAGGCGCGAGCTGCGCGCGTGCGACCATCTGGCGTGCCCGCGATCCTCGCCGTCCTGCTCGCGGCCGTGTGCTTCGGCACGACCGGCACCGCGCAGGCGCTCGGGCCGTCGGCCGACCCGGTCGCGCTCGGTGCGGCACGCATCGCGGTCGGAGGGATCGCGCTGGCGCTGGTCGCAGCGCTCGTCGCGCGCGCCCGGCCTGGCGCGAACGTGACTGGATTGCACTCTCGCGGGCGGGGGTGGGGGTGGGGGGTTGCTGGATTGCACTCTCGCGCCCGGGGGGCGGGGTGGGGGGTGGTCGTGGGGGCGCTGGGGGTGCTCGCGTACCAGCCGGCGTTCTTCCTCGGGACGGCGCGCAACGGCGTCGCGGTCGGCACGGTCGTCGCGCTCGGCTCGGCACCCGTCCTGACGGGCCTGGCGACGTGGGCGCTGGGCCGCGGGCGCCCCGGGCGGTCGTGGCTGGTCGCCACCGGGCTGGCGACCACGGGCGTCGTCGTCCTGGGCCTGGCACCGGGCGACCCGGGCGCGGGGACCAGCGGCGGCCTCGACGTCGTCGGGGTGCTCGCGTCGCTGGGCGCGGGGGCGGCCTACGCGCTGTACACGCTTGCGGGCGCGGCCCTCATCGATGCGGGCTGGACGTCCACGACCGCCATGGGCGCGGTGTTCGGCGTCGCGGGCGTGCTCAGTCTGGGCGTGCTCGCCGTCGTCGGTACGGGCGGTCTGACGTCGCCCGCGGGGCTCGCGACGGTGCTGTGGCTGGGACTCGTCACGACGACCGCGGCCTACGTGCTGTTCGGGTACGGGCTCGCGCGGCTCGGGGCGCCGACGGTCGCGACGCTGACCCTCGCGGAGCCGCTGACCGCGACGGTGCTCGGGCTGGCGGTGCTCGGCGAGCGGTTGTCGGGCGGTGCCGTGGCAGGGCTGCTCGTGCTGGCGGTCGGTCTGGTCGTGCTCGCGGTCGGCGCCCGGCCGCGTCGGGCCGCGGCCGTGGTCTGACGGGCGCGGCACACACCCCTCCGGGGCTCACATCGGCCAGCGCGTGCACGCGTTCGACGGCGTCCCGCGCCCGGATCCTCCGCGGATGTCGCACTCGTGACGGCGGTGCTACTTTCGGCGGAGCGGGATGCAGACGATGCGGTCTGAGCGGGGGCGCCCAGTGATCCGACCTGACGACGCACGTGCGGGCACGGCATCGCACGCCCCGCCCCCCGCGCCCGCACCCACACCACCGGGCACCGCACCGACCGGCTCCACCCGCAACCTCGTGCTGGCGACGGTCGGCTTCTTCCTCAACTTCTGGGCGTGGGCGCTCATCAGCCCCCTGGGCTCGGCGTACCGCGACCAGCTGGACCTGACGGCCTTCCAGCAGTCGGCGCTCGTCGCGGTGCCGGTGATCGTGGGGTCGCTCGGGCGCATCCCGGTGGGCGCGCTCACGGACCGCGTCGGCGCGCGCGTCATGTTCCCGGCGGTCAGCATCCTGACGGTCCTGCCGGTGCTGTACGTCGGGTTCGTCGCGGAGAGCTTCGAGGCGCTGATCGTCGGCGGGTTCTTCCTGGGGCTGGGCGGCACGGCGTTCGCGATCGGCGTCCCGCTGGTCAACGCCTGGTACCCGCCGGCACGGCGCGGGACGGCGCTCGGGATCTTCGGCATCGGCATGGGCGGCACCGCGGTGTCGTCGTTCACGACCGTGCGGCTGGCGAACGCCGTGAGCCCCGAGGCGCCGTTCCTCATCGTCGCGGGCGTCCTGACGGTGTACGCGGTGGTCGCGGCGCTGCTGGTGCGCGACGCCCCCGGCCGTACCGCGGCGCGCGGCTCGTTCCTCGCGCGGACGTGGGCGACCGCGAAGCTGCCGGCCACCGGCCAGCTGTCGGTGCTGTACGCCCTCGGCTTCGGGGGGTTCGTCGCGTTCAGCGTGTACCTGCCGACGTACCTGGTCAACGCGTACGGCCTCGCGCAGGAGGACGCGGCGCTGCGCACGGCCGGGTTCGTGGTCCTGGCGGTGCTCATGCGGCCCGTCGGCGGCGGGCTGACCGACCGGTACGACGCGACCAGGGTCCTCGTCGTGTGCTTCGTGGGTGTCGCCGTGCTCGCGGCGGTCGCGGCGGTCGAGCTGCCGCTGATCCCGATCGGCACGATCGCGTTCCTCGGCCTCGCGGCCCTGCTGGGCGCGTCCTCGGGGGCGGTGTTCGGGCTGGTCGCGCTCCTGGCCCCGGCCGAGAAGGTCGGGGCCGTGACCGGGCTCGTCGGCGCCGCGGGCGGCCTGGGCGGGTTCGTGCCGCCGCTCGTCATGGGCGCGGTCTACGACAGGACCGGCGACTACACGATCGGCCTGGGCCTGCTGGCCGTCGTCGCGCTGCTCACCGCGTGGTTCACGCGCGGTCCCGTCCGCCGCTCCGCACGCGCGGGGCGCGCTCCCGCGTGACCTGCACGTCGCACGCCCCGCAGGACCCGACCACCCGGAAGGACCTCGCACCGTGACCCTGCAGAACGACCCGCCCCGGCTCGACGGCGACGTGACCCAGGCCCTGCTGCGGACGCGGCGGTTCTTCCAGAAGGCGGAGGTCTCGCAGGACCTGCGGACGCTGCACCAGATCGGCGGGCGCGACGCCGACACGTTCTACCGGGACCGGTGGAGCCACGACAAGGTCGTCCGCTCGACGCACGGCGTCAACTGCACGGGCTCGTGCTCGTGGAAGGTGTACGTCAAGGACGGCATCATCACGTGGGAGTCGCAGCAGACGGACTACCCGACGGTCGGCCCGGACTCCCCGGAGTACGAGCCGCGGGGCTGCCCGCGCGGCGCGGCGTTCAGCTGGTACACGTACTCGCCCACGCGCGTGCGCTACCCGTACGTGCGCGGCGTGCTGCTCGAGATGTACCGGGAGGCGCGGGCACGCCTGGGGGACCCGGTGCTCGCGTGGGCGGACGTCGTGGACGACCCGGCCAGGGCGCGGCGCTACAAGCGGGCCCGCGGCAAGGGCGGGCTGGTGCGCGCGACGTGGGACGAGGCGGTCGAGATGGTCGCCGCCGCGCAGGTCCACACCATCAAGCGGTACGGGCCGGACCGGGTCGCGGGGTTCTCGCCGATCCCCGCGATGTCGATGGTGTCGCACGGCGCCGGCGCGCGGTACCACGCGCTGATCGGTGCCCCGATGCTGTCGTTCTACGACTGGTACGCCGACCTGCCCGTCGCCTCCCCGCAGGTCTTCGGGGACCAGACGGACGTCCCGGAGTCGGGCGACTGGTGGGACGCGGGCTACCTCATCATGTGGGGCTCGAACCTGCCGGTGACGCGCACACCCGACGCGCACTGGATGGCGGAGGCGCGGTACCGCGGGCAGAAGGTCGTGGCGGTCAGCCCCGACTACGCGGACAACGTGAAGTTCGCCGACGAGTGGCTCGCGGTCGCGCCCGGTACGGACGGCGCCCTCGCGATGGCGATGGGGCACGTGACGCTCCGGGAGTTCTTCGTCGACCGGCAGGTGCCGTACTTCGCCGACTACGTCCGGCGGTACACGGACCTGCCGTTCCTGGTGCGTCTGGAGGAGCGCGACGGCCGGTACGTGCCGGGCAAGTTCCTCACGGCGGAGGACCTGCCGGGTGCGGAGGCGCTCAGCGACAACGCGGCGTTCAAGACGGTCCTGCTCGACGCGCGCACCGGGCGGCCGGTCGTCCCCGGCGGCACCCTGGGGCACCGGTACGGCGAGCAGGGCGTCGGGCACTGGAACCTCGACCTGGGGGACGTCGAGCCGCAGCTCAGCGCCGGCGGCGCGGTGATCGGCGAGGCCGGACGCGGCGAGTCGGTGCTGGTCGAGCTGCCGCGCTTCGACTCGCTCGACGGCACGGCCGGCGTCTCCCGGCGCGGCGTGCCGGTCCGGCGCGTCGGGGACCTGCTGGTGACGACCGTCCTGGACCTGTTGCTCGCGCAGTACGGCGTGGGGCGCGACGGCCTGCCGGGGGAGTGGCCGACGGGGTACGACGACGCGTCGCAGCCGGGGACGCCCGCGTGGCAGGAGCAGTTCACGGGTGTGCCGGCCGCCAAGGCGGAGCGGATCGGGCGGGAGTTCGCGGCCAACGCCGAGGAGTCCCGCGGCCGCTCGATGATCCTCATGGGCGCGGGCACCAACCACTGGTTCCACTCCGACACGATCTACCGCACGTTCCTCACGCTCACGACGCTCACGGGCTGCCAGGGCGTCAACGGCGGCGGCTGGGCGCACTACGTCGGCCAGGAGAAGGTCCGGCCCAGCACCGGGCAGCAGATGTACTCCACCGCGAACGACTGGGCGCGCCCGCCGCGCACCATGATCCAGACCGCCTACTGGTACCTGCACACCGACCAGTTCCGGTACGACCCGTTCAGCGCGGACACCCTGACGGCCGCCACCCCCGGCACGGGCGGCGCGTTCGCGGGGCTGACGACCGCCGACGTCATCGCGAAGTCCGCGCGCATGGGCTGGATGCCGTCGTACCCGACGTTCGACCGCAACCCCCTGGACCTCGCGGCGGACGCCGAGGCGGCAGGTCTGCCGGTGGGCGAGTACGTGCCGCGCGAGCTGACCGAGGGCCGCCTGCGGTTCGCTGCCGAGGACCCCGACGCCCCGGAGAACTTCCCGCGGGTCCTGACGGTGTGGCGGGCCAACCTGCTCGGCTCGTCGGGCAAGGGCAACGAGTACTTCCTGCACCACCTGCTGGGGACGGACTCGAACCTGCTGGCGACGCCGGCGCCGCCGGACGCCCGGCCCCGGGACGTCGTCTGGCACGACGAGGCGCCCGAGGGCAAGCTCGACATGCTCCTGTCCCTGGACTTCCGCATGACGAGCACGACCGTCTACTCCGACGTCGTGCTGCCCGCGGCCACCTGGTACGAGAAGCACGACATCAACACCACCGACATGCACCCGTTCGTGAACTCGTTCAGCCCGGCGATCGCGCCGCCGTGGCAGACGCGCACGGACTTCGAGATCTTCCACACCATCGCCCGCGAGTTCTCGCGCCAGTCGGTGACGCACCTCGGGGTCCGTCAGGACGTCGTCGCGGTGCCGCTGACGCACGACACCCCCGACGCGATGGCCAACCCGCACGGGCGGGTGCGGGACTGGAAGGCGGGCGAGTGCGACCCGGTCCCGGGCCGGACGATGCCCAAGCTCGCGGTCGTCGAGCGCGACTACCCGGCCGTCGCCGCGAAGCTCGCGACGCTCGGGCCGATCCCCGACACCCAGGGCCTGACGACCAAGGGCGTGACGTTCGACGTCACGGAGGAGGTCGACTACCTGCGGCGCAAGAACGGCGTCGCGCGCATCCCGGCCGGTGCGCCGGGCGCCGTCGCGGACGGCCGCCCGCTGCTGTCCCGCGACGTGCACGCGTGCGAGGCGATCCTCGCGCTGTCCGGCACGACCAACGGCCGGCTCGCCGTGCAGGGCTTCCACACCCTGGAGAAGCGCACGGGCACGCGGATGGCGGACCTGGCCGCCGAGCACGAGGGCAAGCAGGTCACGTTCGCCGACACGCAGGCCGCGCCGACGACCGTCATCACGTCGCCCGAGTGGTCCGGCACCGAGCACGGCGGGCGGCGGTACTCGCCGTTCACCGTCAACGTCGAGCGGCTCAAGCCGTGGCACACCCTGACGGGCCGGCAGCACTTCTACCTGGACCACGACTGGATGACCGAGCTGGGGGAGAGCCTGCCGGTGTTCCGGCCGCCGCTGAACATGCAGGCGCTGTTCGACGAGAACGCGGTGGGCGACGTCGGGGCGGTGGACGGTGCCGTGGGCCTCGGCGTGACGGTCCGCTACCTGACCCCGCACAACAAGTGGTCCATCCACTCCGAGTACCAGGACAACCTGTTCATGCTGTCGCTCTCGCGCGGCGGCCCGGGGATCTGGATGAGCGACCGCGACGCGGCCAAGGTCGGCATCCGCGACAACGACTGGGTCGAGGCCGTCAACCGCAACGGCGTGGTGGTGGCGCGCGCGATCGTGTCGCACCGCATGCCCGAGGGGACGGTGTACATGTACCACGCGCAGGACCGGCTGATCGACGTCCCGCGGTCCGAGAGGACCGGCAGGCGCGGCGGCATCCACAACTCCCTGACCAGGCTGCTCATCAAGCCGAGCCACCTCATCGGCGGGTACGCGCAGCTCGCGTACGCCTTCAACTACCTGGGTCCCACGGGCAACCAGCGCGACGAGGTCACGGTCGTCCGTCGCCGCTCGCAGGAGGTGGAGTACTGATGACCGAACGGCGACGTACGCAGCGAGGGACGAGCGCAGTGCGGAGCGTGACCACATGAGGGTGATGGCCCAGATGGCGATGGTCATGAACCTCGACAAGTGCATCGGGTGCCACACGTGCTCGGTGACCTGCAAGCAGGCGTGGACCAACCGCACCGGCACCGAGTACGTCTGGTTCAACAACGTCGAGACGCGCCCCGGCCAGGGCTACCCGCGCACCTACGAGGACCAGGAGAAGTGGGAGGGCGGCTGGGCGCTCACCAAGCGCGGGCGCCTGCAGCTCAAGGCCGGGGGCCGGCTGCGGAACCTGCTGACGATCTTCGCGAGCCCCAAGCAGCCGTCGATCGACGAGTACTACGAGCCGTGGACGTACGACTACGAGAGCCTGACCAACGCGCCGCTGCAGGAGTACACGCCCGTCGCCCGCCCGAAGTCGCTGCTCAGCGGCAAGGACATGCGGGTCGGGTGGAGCGCCAACTGGGACGACGACCTCGGCGGCTCGCCCGAGCTGACGACGGCCGACCCGATCCTGCGGCGCGTGTCGGACAAGGTGAAGCTCGAGTTCGAGCAGACCTTCATGTTCTACCTGCCGCGCATCTGCGAGCACTGCCTCAACCCGTCGTGCGCCGCGTCGTGCCCGTCGGGGGCGATCTACAAGCGCGAGGAGGACGGCATCGTCCTGGTGGACCAGGACGCGTGCCGCGGCTGGCGCAAGTGCGTCACCGGCTGCCCGTACAAGAAGGTCTACTTCAACCACAAGACGGGCAAGGCCGAGAAGTGCACGTTCTGCTTCCCGCGCATCGAGGTCGGCCTGCCGACGGTCTGCTCGGAGACGTGCGTCGGACGGCTGCGGTACATCGGCCTGGTCCTCTACGACGCGGACAAGGTGCTCGCCGCCGCGTCCGTGACCGACGAGCGCGAGCTGCTGGCCTCCCAGCGCGCGGTGTTCCTCGACCCGGACGACCCGCACGTCCAGCGCGAGGCCGAGCGCGCGGGCATCCCGCACGACTGGGTGCAGGCCGCGCAGCGCTCGCCGATCTGGTCGCTCATCAGCACCTACGAGATCGCGCTGCCGCTGCACCCGGAGTACCGCACGCTGCCGATGGTCTGGTACGTCCCGCCGCTCTCCCCGGTCGTCGACGTGGTCCAGGAGACCGGTGTCGACTCCGAGGACAGCTCCCACCTGTTCGCCGCGATCGACACCCTGCGGATCCCCGTGGAGTACCTGGCCGAGCTGTTCACCGCCGGTGACACGGCGCCCGTCACGGCGGTGCTCAAGCGGCTCGCGGCGATGCGCTCGTACATGCGGGACCTCAACATGGGCCGCGCGGGCGACCCGCGGATCCCGGCGTCCGTCGGCATGGACGAGGCGACGATGTACGAGATGTACCGGCTGCTCGCGCTCGCCAAGTACGACGAGCGGTACGTCATCCCCGCGACGCACGCGGAGCAGGCGCACGGGCTGGAGGAGCTGGCCACCGAGTGCAGCCTCGACTACGACGGCGGGCCCGGCATGGGCGGCTCCGGGCCGTTCGGGGAGGGCTCCGGCGGGCAGGACCCCATCGCGGTCGAGAACTTCCACATGCTGCAGCAGCGCCAGACGACGGACACCGTGGCCGACCCCGACACGCGCAAGGCGCGCGTCAACCTGCTCAACTGGGACGGCAAGGGCTCGCCGCCGGGGATGTTCCCGCCCAAGCCCGACCCTGACGGCGGCACCCCGCAGGGGACCGGCAGCGACGGGGGCCGGGCGTGAGACGGCTCGCGCGCCGGACCGCCGCGCACCACGCGGCGACCCGCCAGACCGCGCTCGTGCACCGCGTCGCCGCGCTGCTCCTGGACTATCCGGGCGCCGACCTCCTCGCGATGCTGCCCGACCTGCGGGCGGCCGTCGCGACGCTCCCGCCCCACCTGGGAACGCCGCTCGCGCAGGTGGTCGACCACCTCGAGACGCAGCCGGCCACCGCGCTCGCGGCGCAGTACGTCGAGACGTTCGACCTCGCGCGCCGCCGCTCGCCGTACCTGAGCTACTACTCCTACGGCGACACCCGCAAGCGCGGCGTCGCGCTCGTCGAGTACAAGCAGGCGTACCGCGCCGCGGGGTTCGAGCTCGCGGCCGACGAGCTGCCGGACCACGTCGCCGTCGTCCTGGAGTTCGCGTCGACGGGTGACGTGGCCACCCAGGAGTCGGGGCTGCGGCTGCTGCTCGCGCACCGCGCGGGGCTGGAGCTGCTGCGTCTGGCGCTGCTCGACGCGGGCTCCCCGTGGGCCGGTGCGCTCGTGGCCGTGTGCGCGACCCTCCCGCCGCTGGACGGCGACGACCGCGAGGCCGTCGCGCGACTCGCGGCCGAGGGGCCGCCGGGCGAGGAGGTCGGCCTCGAGCCGTTCGCGCCGCCGTCGTTCGCCACCGACCCGGGAGCCCGCCGATGACCACGACCACCGACACCCTGCTGTGGGTCGTCGTCCCGTACGTGTGCCTCGCGATCTTCGTGCTGGGGCACGTGTGGCGGTACCGGTACGACAAGTTCGGGTGGACGACCCGCTCGTCGCAGCTGTACGAGAGCCGGCTGCTGCGCTGGGCCAGCCCGCTGTTCCACTTCGGGATCCTCGCGGTGTTCCTCGGGCACGTCATGGGCCTGGGCATCCCGCAGTCGTGGACGGATGCCGTGGGGATGAGCGACGCGGCGTACCACTTCCTCGCCGTGTCGATCGGCTCCGTCGCGGGGTTCTGCACCGTCGTCGGGCTGGTGCTGCTGATCTACCGTCGGCGCACCGTCGGACCGGTGTTCCGTGCCACGACCCGCATGGACAAGCTCATGTACCTCATGCTGGCGGTCGTCATCTTCCTCGGGATGTGGAACACGGTCAGCGGGTCGATCCTCAACCTCGGCGGCGAGTACGACTACCGCGAGGGCGTCTCGGTGTGGTTCCGCGGGATCTTCCGGTTCGACCTGTACCCCGAGCTCATGGCCGAGGCGCCGCTGGGGTTCCAGCTGCACGGCATGGCCGCGATGCTGCTGTTCGCGCTGTGGCCGTTCACGCGGCTCGTGCACGTGTTCAGCGCGCCCGTCGGGTACCTGTGGCGCCCGTACGTCGTGTACCGCGCGCGGCCCGACCGCTTCGGCACCCGGCCGGCGCGGCGCGGCTGGGACCAGGTGGGCAGCGAGGAGCCGTCGCGACGCTGACGGTGTCCGGATCGACATGGCGCCACGGCCCCGGTGCGCGGACCTGCGCCCCTAGGGTGTGACCCGGCGCACCGGCAGGCGCGCCCGGCCCCTGGCACCCGGGCACCACGCCCGCCCACCGCGGAGGACCCCGTGACGACCGACAGCACGCTCGACCCCGGCACCGGCTCCGCGCCGCAGGCCGACACGACGTACGGCGCGACGCCCGTCTTCGGGGCGCCCGCAGCCCCCGGCGACGAGGGCACGCGCCCTCTCCAGCACGACGCGCGGCGCCCGCCGCGCTGGTGGGGCAAGGCTCTGGCGATGGCGGTGCTCGCCGTGTTCGTCGGGATCTTCGCGTGGGGCGCGCTCGGCGCCCTGCAGGGGCTGCTGGTCAACCTGCTGATCGCGTTCTTCATCGCGCTCGCGCTGGAGCCGATCGTCGTGTGGCTCGTGCGGCACGGGTGGAAGCGCGGCGGGGCGGCAGCGGCGGCGCTCCTGGGCGGCCTGGCGGTGACCATCGTGGTGTTCGCGCTGTTCGGCAACCTCTTCGTCCAGCAGCTGGTGCAGCTCGTCGGCTACGTCCCGGACCTCTACACGTCGGCGGAGGAGGCGATCGAGTCGCGGTTCGGCGTCGACGTGCCCGCCGTGGACGAGCTCGTGCGCCAGGGCGCCGAGGAGTGGGGCGGCGAGGTCGCCTCGGGTGCGCTGCTGGTGGGCACGACGATCCTCGGTGCGGTGTTCGCGGCACTGACGATCCTGCTGGTGACGTACTACCTGCTGGCCGCGGGCCCGCGGTTCCGGGCGTCCATCTGCCGGTGGCTGACGCCCGGCCGGCAGCAGGAGGTGCTGCGGCTGTGGGAGGTCACGCAGGTCAAGGTCTCGGACTTCATCAACACGCGCATCGTGCTGGCGGCCATCGCGACGGCGACGACCTTCGCGTTCCTCGCGATCCTCGGCACGCCGTACTCGCTGCCCCTCGCGCTCTTCACGGGCGTGGTCTCGCAGTTCGTCCCCACGATCGGTACCTACATCGGTGGTGCGCTGCCCGTCGCGGTGGCTCTGACGTCGCAGGGCTTCCCGCAGGCGCTCGGCGTGCTCGCCTTCATCCTCGGCTACCAGCAGATCGAGAACCTGTGGCTCGCGCCCAAGGTGTCGGCGCGCGCGCTGGAGATGAACGCGGCGGTGTCGTTCGTCGTCGTGCTGGCGTTCGGTGCGGTGTTCGGCGCGCTGGGGGCGTTCCTCGCGCTGCCGATCGCGGCGACCGTCCAGGCGGTGGCCAACACGTACGTGCAGCGGCACGAGCTGGTGCGCTCGCACATGCTCCACGACCCGGGGGAGGGCGACGACGAGGACGCGGGCGACCCCGAGGACGTCTGACGAGGGGCAGAGTCGCAACAGTCCTTGCGCAATAAATCTTGCGCAAGGACTGTTGCAGGTCCTAGCGTGAGAGACGACCGCACAGGAGGACCGCCATGAACCGCACGCCCCGCCACCCCGCCCGCACCCCCCGCGTCCCACGCCGCACCGGCACGTGGGACCGCACCGCCGAGCTCGAGTCCTACCGCCGCGACCGGTTGCTCGCCGAGGCGCAGCTGCGCACCCGTGTGCTCTGACCGCCATCAGGAGAGCCGCATGACCGACACCACCCCGCCGCCGGCACCGACCCCGGCGCTGCGCACGTCCGACCCCGCCGTGCTGCGCGCGCTCGCGCACCCGCTGCGCGTCGAGATCCTCGACCTGCTCGACGACCTGCGCGAGGCGACCGCGAGCGAGGTCGCCGAGCGCACCGACCAGACCGTCGCCAACTGCTCGTTCCACCTGCGCTGCCTCGAGAAGGCCGGCTTCGTCGAGCGTGCCGAGCCGAGGGGCCGGGAGAAGCCCTGGCGCCCGGTGCACCCCTCGCGGCGCCTGGAGCCCGACCCGACCGACGTCGCGTCCATCCGCGACGTCGCGTCGGTGGCGGCCGTGGTCGTCCAGCGCGAGGCCGCGCGCGCGGCCGACTACTTCGCCGATCCGCGCGCGGCCGACCCCAGCCGCGTCCGGACGACCGTCCTGACCGCCCAGCGGCTGTGGGCGACGCCCGACGAGCTCGAGGAGCTCGCCTCGCGCGTCGTGGCCCTCGCCGACGCGTTCGAGGGGCGGGACGAGGACCCGTCGCTGCGGCCCGAGGGCGCGGTGCTCGCGCGGTTCTTCGGCGTGCTGCACCCCGAGCTGCGCGACTGAGGGCGCGACCCTGTCGGCAGACCCGGTCCGGGTCAGTCCTCAGCGGGCGTCGTGCAGGAGGGCGAGGGCGGCGCGCAGCCGCGCCACGTCCACCTGGCCGGGCGCGCTCGCGGACCCGGCGCTGGCGAACGTCATCGCGGAGCCGAACACCCCGCCGGCGAGGCGGCTGACCACTCCCAGCGCGCCCATCGCGACGGTCACGACCGGCCGGTCGGCGTCCCGCGCGAACGCGCGCGTCGCGGTGAGCAGGGCCAGGACGTCGTCCGGGTCGTGCGGCATGACCGCGACCTTGCAGACGTCGGCGCCCACGTCGCGCTGACGGCGCAGCAGCCCGACGATCTCGTCGACCGGCGGGGTGGCGGCAAAGTCGTGGTGCGACACGACGACGACCAGCCCGGCGGCCCGCGCGCGCGACACGAGCCCGGCCACGCCGGGCGTCGCGAGCTCGACGTCGATCGCGTCGGCGGTCACCGCACCGTCGCGCGCGTCGGCGGTCACCGCCTCGACGACCGCCGTGTACGCGGCGTCGTCGGCGGCCTGCGCCCCGCCCTCGCGGGCCGAGCGGAACGTCGCCAGCAGCGGGACGGTCGCCGGCAGCGCGGCCCGGACGGCGGCGACCGCCGCGCGCGCGACCGCGGGGTCGAGGGCCGAGCCGGTGAGGTGGTCGAGGCGCAGCTCGACGACGTCCGCGGCACCGTCCGGCAGGGCCTCGGCGGCCGCGGCGGCGGCCTGGAGCGTCGCCGCCACGATCGGCACGCACACCCGCGGGGTCCCCGCGCCCAGGGTCGTCCCGCGCAGCCGCAGCACGCCGTCGCTCGTCGTCATGCGTCGATTGTCGCCGCATGCGGGCACGGGTGGGGCGCCCGTCCGGGAAGATCCCTCGGGTGGTCGGACCCTCAGGTGGTGGGACGGGCGGCGAAGGTCGCCCACACGTGCTTGCCCGACGCGTCCGCCCACCAGCCGACGTCGGACGACAGGCGGCGAGCGATCTGCAGGCCGAAACCGCCCTCGCCGGCCTCACGGTCGCTCGCCAGGACCGGGGCGTGCGTGGTGTCGCCGTCCGACACCACGACGAGCACCTCGTGCCCGTCGAGGAGCAGCTGCACCTGCGCCGGGGTGCGCCCGTGCGCCAGGGCGTTGGTCGCGAGCTCGGAGGTGACGAGCACGACGTCGTCCGGCACGCCGTCACCGTCGTCGGACGGCGCGACCGACGCCGTGAGCTGGTCGCGCAGGTCGCTGCGCAGGGCCCGCAGCTCGACGGGGTGCTCGAGCACCCACCGGCGCACGGGGACGAAGTCGGCCCCGGGCCGGGTGGCCGGCAGGGAGCGCCCGGCCGCTGCCGGGGTGAGCGCGTCGTCGGGCGGGAGCGCGGGCGGCGGCAACGGCGCGGGGGTGCTGGGCAGGCGCATGCCGTCGGCGGCGTCGGGCGACGTGAACCGGTACTCGTCGCTCATCTCCCGCACCCCCTCCCGGCTCCTCGCCCGCACCCGCGTCCGTCTCCCCGTGCGACCTTGCCCGGCCACGGTAAGCGTCCCCGCGCGATCCCACCACCGAGGAACGGACCGTGTCGCCGCCGACACGGACGCTCGTCCGAGGTGGCGACGGTGGCCTCGTCCGGCGGACCTGCAGGCAGACCCGCCGGACGGGCCAGAGGCTACTCCGCTGTCGGAGGGCTTCGATAACGTCGGTGCGGGCCGCACCACGGCCCGTGGACACGCGGCGAGGGGGCGGCGATGAGGCTCGGGTTCGTGGGCAGCTTCGGGACGGTGCACGAGGTGGTGGACCTCGCGGTCGAGGTCGAGCAGCACGGCTGGGACGGGTTCTTCACCTGGGACGGCGTGGACCTCGAGGGCATGGACGCGTGGGACCCGTGGGCGGTGCTCGCGGCGGCCGCCGTGCGCACCGAGCGCGTCACGCTCGGGGCTCTGGTGTTCGCGCTGCCGCGCCGGCGCCCGTGGGTGTTCGCCAAGCAGGCGGTCACCGTGGACCACCTGTCGGGCGGCCGGCTCGTCCTGCCGGTGGGGCTGGGCGTGCCGATGGACCGCGCGGTCGCGGGCGTCGCCGGTGAGGCCGCGACGCTCCGGGAGCGAGCCGAGCGGTTCGACGACGCGCTGACGCTTCTCGACCGGTCGTTCACCGGCGAGCGGTTCGACGTCGACGGGACGCACCTGCACGTCGACGGGATGCAGCTGCGGCCCGTCCCGGTCGCGCGTCCCGACGGGCGCACGCGCATCCCGCTGTGGGTCGTGGGTGCCTTCCCCTCCGACCGGTCGATGGGACGCGCGATCCGCTACGACGGCGTCGTGCCGCAGCACCGGGGGGAGCGCGCGGAGCAGGAGCTCGAGCCCCAGGACGTCGCGGAGGTCGTCGCGTGGGTGCGGGAGCACCGGCCCGCGGACGCCGGACCGTTCGACGTCGTCCTGCACGGTGCGCTGCCCGCGGACCGCGGCGCGGCGCGCGACCGTCTGGCCGCGCTCGCCGAGGCCGGGGCCACCTGGTTCATCGACGCGCTGTGGGACCCGTCGACCGCGACGCCCGAGGCGCTCCGCGCGCGGGTGCGTCAGGGGCCGCCCCTGCCCTGAGGTGCCGGGGCCGTCCGGCGCCGCGTCGTGCCGTGCCGCGTCGTCAGGCGAGCGGGCGTGCGGGGCGGGACATCGGGTAGATGAGCGGGCCCCGCGGCGCCAGCGGCACGACCGGGTGCGCGTCGGTGTACCCGCGCCGCTGGTAGTAACCGACGTTCGTCGGGTTGGTCGTCTCCAGGTACGACCGGGCGCCCATGGCGTCGAGGTCGGCGAGGAACCGCCGCAGGAGCACGCTGCCGCGCCCCGCGCGCTGCAGGTCGGGGCGGACGCCGAACGCCTCGACGTACCAGCTGTCCGTCGGCACGCCGCGCGACGTCAGGTCACCGAACCGGATGATCCCGGGGCTGTGCTCGCGCGTGTGGGCGGCGATGCGCGCCACCCGGCCGGTCTGCCGCAGCCAGCGGCGCACGGTCATCGGGTAGGTCCGCGGCGGGTAGATCGCCAGGACGCCGGTGACCTCGTCGCCGAGCTTGGTGGCCAGGACCCGGCCGTGACGCAGGCCGTCGGCGAGGGTCATGCGGTACACCTCGTGCAGCTCGCGCCTGCGCCGCGCGTCGACGGGGAAGAGGTGGGTGTACCCGGGGTCGTCCGCGAGGGCGGCTGCCAGCACCGATGCCGCCTGCCTGCGGTCGCGCGGGTCGAGCCACCCGAGCGAGTCGGGCGGGTCGACGCGCGCCGTCTGCTCTGGCCGTCCCCCTGCGTCCATGAGCGCATCGTCACCCGGACGTGCGTCCAGATGCAACCGGAACCTCGGATTTGACCCGGTGGCCGGGCCGACGCGCACGACGGGGACCGTGCGGGGCACTCCCGGCTGGGGAGGAGGGGTGAAGATCCGAGCAAAACCGTGCCGTGCGAGCCTGCCGGGGTGACAGGCTCGGACCGTCCCCGCGTGGCGCCACGACGTCGTGCGCGCCCGCCCGGTCCGAGGGCTCGACGCGGGGCACACGACAGGAGGACATCACGGTGGGTACGGCGCTGACGACGGGACGGGCCCGTGCCCGACGGTGGGCGGCCACGGGCGCGGTGCTCGCCCTGACGGTGGTGACGGTGCAGGGCTGCAGCGCGGGGCAGCCGGACGCGCGCCCGGCCGCCGAGGCGCTCGCCTCCGCGCTCGAGTCGGGGGACTTCGCCGCCGTGCCGCTCGCCGCCGACGCCCCCGCACCCGCGGAGCTGGCCGCCACACGGACCGCGGTCGTCGAAGGGCTCGGGGAGGCGGTCGCCACGGTCACGGTCGGCGACGTGACCCTCGCCGACGATGAGCTGACCGCCACCGCGCCCCTCACCGTCGCGTGGGACGTGCCGTGGACGGACGAGGACTGGACGTACACCGCGACGGCGCAGCTGGTGCGCGACGAGGACGACGACGAGCAGCCGTGGCGGGTGCGCTGGGCGCTGCCGCTGCTGGCGCCCGACCTGACCGCGGGCGAGCGCCTGACCGTCGGCCGGCGGGCGGCCGAGCGGGGCCCGGTCCTGGGCCAGGGCGACGCCCCCCTCGTCGAGAAGCGGCCCGTCTCCCGGATCGGCATCGACAAGCAGCACGTCGCCGAGGCGCAGGCGGACCCGGACGCGGCCGCCCGTGCGCTGGCCGCCGCGCTCGGGATGGACGCGGACGCGTACGCGCAGCGGGTCGCCGCGGCGGGGCCGCAGGCGTTCGTCGAGGCCATCGTCGTGCGGGCGGGCGACCCCGGGTACGACGTCGCCGCCCTGGACGCCCTGCCCGGCGTCAACGTCGTCGCGGACGAGCTGCCGCTCGCGCTGACGCGCACGTTCGCGCGAGCGATCCTGGGGACGGTCGGCGAGGCGACCGCGGAGATCGTCGAGGCGTCGCAGGGCGCCGTCGTCGCGGGTGACAAGACGGGGCTGTCCGGGCTGCAGCGTCAGTACGACGCCCAGCTGCGCGGCACCCCGGGTGTCGTGGTCCAGGCGGTCGCCGAGGAGTCCGGCGCCGCGCGCGTCCTGCTCGACGTGCCACCCGTCGCGGGCGAGCCGCTGCGCACGAGCCTCGACCCCGCCCTGCAGCAGCGCGCCGAGGACGTCCTCGGCGCCCTCGAGCCGGCGTCGGCGATCGTCGCGCTGCGACCGTCGACGGGCGAGGTGCTCGCGGCCGCGAACGGTCCCGGCAGCGGCGGCCTGTCCACCGCGACGGTCGGCCAGTACGCGCCGGGGTCCACGTTCAAGGTCGTCAGCGCGCTGGCCTACCTGCGCGGCGGCCTGACGCCCGACTCCTCGGTGAGCTGCCCGCCGACGACCACGGTCGACGGCCGCACGTTCCAGAACTTCCCCGGCTACCCGACCGCGGCCCTCGGCGACGTGCCGTTCCGGACGGCGTTCGCCCACTCCTGCAACACGGCGTTCATCGGTTCCCGTGACCTGGCCGGTGACGGCGCACTGCTCGCCGCCGCACGGTCGCTGGGCCTCGAGCCGGCCGCGAGTTTGGAGTTCCCCGCGTTCCTGGGGACCGTGCCGGACGACGCGTCGGCGACGGCGCACGCCGCCTCCGTCATCGGTCAGGGCGAGGTGCTCGCGTCCCCGCTCGGGATGGCGACCGTCGCGGCGTCGGTCGGGGCAGGTCGCACGGTCGTCCCCACCCTGGTCGCGCGCGCGGACGAGGCCGCGACGAGTGACGAGCCGGCGGACGACGCGGCGGACGACGCGGCGGACCTGCCGCCCGCGCTGCCGCTCACGGCCGACGAGGCCGCCGCGCTGCAGGCGATGATGCGGGCGGTCGTCACCGAGGGCGGCGCCGGCCTGCTGGCCGACGTCCCGGGTGGGCCGGTGCTCGCCAAGACCGGTACGGCGCAGTTCGGCCAGGACGCGGAGCTGCGCAACCACGCCTGGATGATCGCCCTGCAGGGTGACCTCGCTGTGGCCGTGTTCGTGGGCGAGGGGGACTACGGTTCGACCACGGCAGGTCCGCTGCTCAAGGCGTTCCTGGGCGGCTGACGGGCCGCCACGCCGCAGCCACGTCGACGCCGGGGGGAACCATGACTGCACGCCACGTGCCGGGGGGTGCCGGCTGGCTACGCCCCCTGCCGGGTACCGGGCTGACCGTGAGCGCCCTCGCGCTCGGCGGCAGCCCGCTGGGCGGCATGCCGGAGAACTACGGGCACGACGTCTCGCCGGAGCTGGGCATCGACACCGTGCGGGCGGCGCTGCAGAGCGACATCCGCTTCATCGACACGTCCAACGGGTACTCGGGCGGTGAGAGCGAGCGTCGCATCGGGGCCGCGCTGACCGCCGCCGGCGGGCTGCCGCCGGGGTACGTGATCGCCACCAAGGTGGACCCGGAGGGCGGCGACTACTCGGGCGAGCGCGTGCGCCGCTCGGTGCTCGAGTCACGCAGCAGGCTCGGTCTGGACCACCTGCCGCTCGTGCACCTGCACGACCCGGAGTTCCACGAGTTCGACGACCTGACCAGCCCCGACGGGGCGGTCGAGGCGCTGGTGGAGCTGCGCGACACGGGCGCCGTGGGGGCGATCGGGCTCGCGGGTGGGCGCGTGCAGGAGATCGCGCGCTACCTGGCGCTCGGCGTGTTCGACGTGCTCCTCGTGCACAACCGCTGGACGCTGGTCGACCGGTCCGCCGGCGCGATCATCGCCGAGGCGCGCGCGCAGGGCATGGGCGTCCTCAACGCCGCGGTGTACGGCGGCGGGATCCTGGCCCGCGGCCCGGGGGATGCGGCGTCGTACGGGTACCGCCCTGCGCCGCCGGCGCTGCTGGAGGCGGTCGACGCGATGCGCGCCGTGTGCGCGCGGTACGGCACCGACCTGAGGACGGCGGCGCTGCAGTTCTCGCTGCGCGACGAGCGGTTCGCGGCCACGATCGTCGGGATGTCGCGACCGGAGCGGGTCGCCCAGACCCTCGCTGCGGCCGCGGCGGTGCTCCCCGACGACCTCTTCGACGAGCTCGAGACTCTCGTGCCGCCGTCCGACACGTGGCTCGACGCCCCGTTCGACAACTGACCGGCGGAACCTGCACGCCTCACGGGTCCGGCCGACAGGTCATCGACTAGCCTCACCGGGGACGTGAGCGCGCGCTGCGCGCCGGGGGACGGGGAGCGCATGACGGACGGGACGGCGATGCCCGACCTCGACACGTGCGCGGACGAGCCGATCCGCGTCCCGGGCTCGGTGCAGCCGCACGGCGTCCTGATCGCCGTCTCGGAGCCGGACCTGGTGGTGCGGCACGTGTCGGCGAACGTCACCGACCTGACGGGTGTCGCGGTGCCTGACGCGCTGGGCGCTCCGCTCGCCGACGTCGTCGGGACCGCTGCGGAAAGGGTCCTGCGGGCGCACGTGCGCACGTTCGGCGACCTGCGTGCGCGCAACCCGGTGGAGGTCGAGGTCGAGGGGCCGACGGGTGGGGTCGTCGCGGACGCGATCCTGCACCGCGTGGCGACGGGTAGCCGGAACCTGCTGGTCGTGGAGCTGGAGACGGCCCAGGGCCCGCGCCCGTTCTCGTTCCCCAACACCTACCAGGCGGTGCGCGGCGCGCTGGAGCGCCTCAACCACGCCGGTCCCCTGGAGCAGCTGTACGACGTGGCGGCGCAGGAGGTCCGGGCGCTCACGGGGTTCGACCGTGTGATGGTCTACCGGTTCGACGCGGAGTACAGCGGCGAGGTGGTCGCCGAGGCCCGCCGCGCGGACCTCAACTCGTTCCTGGGGCTGCACTACCCGGCCTCGGACATCCCGGCCCAGGCCCGCGCGCTGTACGAGACCAACTGGCTGCGGCTGATCCCCGACGTCGCGTACGCGCCCTCCCCGCTGGTCCCGGCGGTCGACGAGGCCTCGGGTGAGCCGCTCGACCTCACGCACTCGGTGCTGCGCAGCGTCTCGCCCGTGCACCTGGAGTACCTCGGCAACATGGGCGTGCGCGCGTCGATGTCGATCTCGCTGCTGCGTGACGGCCGCTTGTGGGGCCTGGTCGCGTGCCACCACTACGCCGGCCCGCACGCGGTGCCGTACGGCGTGCGGGCGGCCGCGGAGTTCCTGGGGTCGGCGCTGTCGCTGCGGCTCGTGGCACGCGCGCAGGACCGCGAGCTGGAGCGCGAGCTCGCGGCCCAGGCGCAGATCGCGCGCGTCCTGCGCGTCGCGCGCGACCACGACCATGGCCTCGCCGAGGCGCTCGCCGGGGACGGCCCGGGCCTGCTGTCCGTCGTGCCTGCGCACGGTCTGGTCGTCGTGGCCGATGGCCGGACCGCGACGGCGGGCGACGCGGCGGTGGACGTCGCCGCGCTGCGCGCGTGGGTGCTGGACCAGCCCGAGCCGGTCACGGTCCGCTCCGCCCTGGGCGTGAGCGACCCTGCGCTGGCGGCGTCGATGCCCGGCGTCGCGGGTCTCCTCGCGGTCCGGCTGCCCGACGACCAGGTGGTCGTCTGGCTGCGTGGCGAGCAGGTGCGGGACATCTACTGGGGCGGGGACCCCCAGAACAAGGCGATCGCCCGCCGCGAGGGTGACGACGTGCGGCTCAGCCCGCGCAAGTCGTTCGACCAGTGGCGCGAGGAGGTGCGCGGCAGGTGCGAGCCCTGGGCGCCCGAGCACGTGCGGGCGGTCGAGGACCTGCGCAGCCGGCTGCTCGAGGTCATCATCGTGCGCAACCGCTGGCAGATGACGGCCGTGCACACGATGCAGCTCTCCCTGCTGCCGCGCGACCTGCCGACGGTGCCGGGCTGGGCGTTGCAGGCGCGGTACGTGCCGGCAGCCGGCGGGCGGGTCGGCGGCGACTGGTACGACGCCCTCCGGCTGCCCGACGGGCGGCTCGCGGTCGTGGTCGGCGACGTCGCGGGGCACGGGCTGGGCGCGGCTGCCGCCATGGGCCAGCTGCGCAACGCGCTGCGTGCCTACCTCATGAAGTCCCAGGACGTGCGCGAGGCGCTGCTCGACATCGACGAGCTCGCCCGCCGCACGATGCCCGAGGACATGGCGACCGTCGCGGTGGTCGTCGTCGACCCCCTGACGGGCCGTGCCTCCGTGGGCGCTGCCGGCCACCCCCGCCCGCTGCGGCTCACGGCCGACGGCCAGGCGACGCTGCTGCCGATGCGCGTGGACCGGCCCGTGGGCGTGGGGTCCGGCGACCCGCAGGTCGTGGAACTGCACCTGGAGCCGGGCGCCGGCATCGTGCTGTACAGCGACGGGCTGGTCGACTCGCGCACCACCGCGCTGGCGGACGGCATCGACCGGCTCGTCCAGCACTTCGACCGGCCGGACCCGACCGTGCCGGTGGACATCGACGAGGTCGTCGCGGACTGCTCCGACCCGGACTCGAAGGACGACATGACGCTGCTGCTGCTGTGCCGGGACGTCGACCTGCCCGCGGGGGCCCGGCCGTGAGCGTGCGGCGGGCTGCGGCCCGCGCGTTCTGGCGGGTGAGCCGGTGGACGCTGCGCACGGAACGGGTCCCGCGCGACGGCTCCGGCATCATCCTCGGCGCACCGCACACGTCGAACTGGGACTTCGTCCTGATGCTCGCGATCGCGTGGGAGGCCGAGCTGACGTTCAAGTGGCTGGGCAAGCACACCCTGTTCCAGGGGCCGGCCGGGCCGCTGATGCGCGCGCTGGGTGGGATCCCCGTGGACCGGCGGAACCCCGCGGGGCTCGTGGACGACATGGTGGCGCGCATGGCCGCGGGTGAGCAGTTCTACCTCGTCGTCACCCCCGAGGGCAGCCGGTCCGGCTCCGGCTGGAAGTCGGGCTTCTACCGCATCGCGCGGGCTGTGGGCCTGACGGTGACCCTGGGGTACGTGGACCGCACGACGATGACGGCGGGCCTGGGGCCGACGCTGACCCTGACCGGTGACGTGCGTGCCGACATGGACGTCGTGCGCGCGTTCTACGCCGACAAGTCGGGCTTCGTCCCGGCACGCCGGACCGAGCCGAGGCTGCGCGACGAGGGCGTTGCGGATGCGGGGTCGTCCGACCAGGCCTAGCGTCGTCCCGTCATCGACGAAGGGAGCTCTCATGGGCCTGGACGACAAGATCCGGAACAGCGCGCAGGAGACGGGCGGCAAGGCCAAGGAAGCCCTTGGCAAGGCCACCGGCGACGAGGAGCGCGAGGCAGAGGGCAAGGCCGACCAGTCGTCGGCGAACCTCAAGCAGGCCGGCGAGAACGTCAAGGACGCCTTCCGCTGACCGTGCCGTGAACGAGGGTGCCGACGGCACCTCGGACGCCCCCGCACCGACGTCGGTGCGGGGGCGTCCTGTCGTCCGGGCCGGTCCGGCTCACCCGAACGGACGCGTCTGCGCTGCTCCGTGCGCCGACACGCCGCCCGATCGGGCCCGCAGGCGTCCACCGACCGGGTGAATTGGGCTCCTGTCCAGGACGCGTGTCCCGTATGGCTTCCGTTCCACGTGAGAGCCGTCTAATGTCTGACTTGTCAGCGAAACGGCAAACCCTCCGCAAGGGGGGGACGCAAAGCCACGGGACCCACGGGGTCAGCCGGGCTACCGAACGAAGGGGTTCGTCATGGACCAGCGCAACTCGGCAGCAGAGCCGCACGAGGTTCGCCCGCAGGTCATCCCCCTCGGCCGCTGGGCCGCCATCGCCGCCCGCCTCGAGGCCTCGGCCAACGTCCCCTCGCAGCGCGACGCGTTCGCCGCCTGAGACCAGGTCCGCACACCTCCAGTCCCACCCGCTCGGCCCGTCGTGACGACGCGACGGCCGCTCGGACCGGGGCTCGGTGACGCCTGGGGCTAGAGCTCGCCGACCCGCGTCAGGTAGCGCATCGCGATCCAGCCGAGCGGGATCCGCAGCCAGAACGTCAGCACGCGGAACAGCAGCGCCACCGCGGCGGCGACACCGGGATTCACGCCGGCGATCGTGGTCAACCCGACGGTGAGCGAGATGTCGACCGTCCCGATGCCACCCGGTGTCGGGATGACGGACCCGGCCGCGTTGCCGGTGAGGTGCACGAGCGCGACCTCCACGAGCGACGCGTCCTGCCCGAGCGCCATGAGCGCGGCGTCGAACGCGAGCACGTACCCCATGGTCATGAGCACGTTGCCGCCGAGCGCGAGCGCGAGCCGCCACGGCTGACCGAGGAGCTCGATGAGTCGGGGCAGGGTCTGACGGAACGTGGGGCCGACCGTGCGCTGTGCCCACGTCCGCACGCCGGGGAAGAGCAGGGCGCCCCCGATGGCCGCGGCGACCACCGCGAGCACGACCAGCACGGAGGGCGGGACCGAGAACGGGGCCGGTGACTGCACGCCCGACGTCACGGTCAGTACCAGGAGCAGCAGCAGGGTGGTGACGAACTGGCTGACCTGGACGAGCGCGACGGTGGCACCCGCGAGGGACGCGTTGACGCCGCGCCGCGTGAGCATCCGCAGGTTGAGCGCCGCCGGCCCGATGCCGGCGGGGGCGGCGAGCGAGACGAACGTCGCGGCGGTCTGCACGAGCGTTGCGCGCCAGACGGGCAGGCGCACGGGGGAGAAGGCGACGAACGCCAGCGCCGCGCCCACCAGGGTGACGAGCCCGAGGGCGAACACCAGCACGGAGTAGCGCCAGTCGCTGGCGGCGAGCACGGGACCGATCTGCGCGACGTTGACGGACGCGAGCACGGCGAAGACGGCGACGACCGTCAGCACGATGGTCAGCAGCGTGCGGGCACCGAAGCGCACGAGCTGCTCCGGCTGCACGTCCGCCTCGGGGAGGCGCGCGACCAGCGCGGAGCGCAGCTCGGCGAGGACCTCCTTGTGGGCGCGCATCTCCTCGCGGGTGCGACGCGGCAGGGCGACGGTCTGCAGGAGCGGACCGATCGACTCGATGTCGGCCGCCGGCAGCGTCCGCGCCGCCGACGCGACGGCCCGCGCCGCACCCACGCGCAGCGCGAGCAGGGCGATGAGCTGCATGGTGTCCATGCGGCGCGCGAGCTCGGACGACGCGACGTCACCCTGCTCCCAGGCGGTGATCCACACGCGCGGCGCGGAGGGCCGGCACTCGACGAGGATCACGTCGGACGTGAGCGCCCGGTGCGCGATCCCTGCCGCGTGCGCGAGGCTCAGCTGCTCCCAGATCGCGTCGAGGACGCCGTCGTCGACGTCGTCGCTGTCCATGTCGGACAGCGGCACCGCGGCGCCCGTCTTCTCCTGCAGCAGGAGCATCGAGTCCTCGGCCTCGGCCAGGCTCAGCAGCTGGGGCGTGCGGACCCCGGCGGCGCGCGCGGCGTACGACAGCAGGGCGGCCCGTTCCGTGGCCTGGCGCAGGGACAGGGCCGAGCGGCCCTCGAGGCCCCGCAGCCGCAGGCTGCGCCACAGCCGCGTCAGCATGCCGACCACCTGCCGGTCGCCGTCGAAGACGATGAGGTCGAGGTGGCGGCCGTCGTCGGTGGCGACGTCGTAGAGCCGGTCGCCCGACGCGCGGACGAGGGCGCGCTGCGCGGGCGTGCCCTCCGGCAGCAGGGCGAGCGCACCGGTGGTGGCCGGGGTGCGGTCGGCCTCGATGGTGGGGTCGGGCACGCGCACGACGGTCGCGGGCTCGACGCCGGCGCGGCGGATCCCGGCCAGCAGCGCGTCACCGTAGGCGCGCTCCGGGTCGACGCCGCCGAGGTACCGGACGGCCAGGCCGGCGAGCCTGCCCACCAGCAGCGACAGGCCCAGGCCGGGCAGCGACACGCCGGCGGTGATGATGACCACGCCCGTGGTGAGCCACAGCAGGTTCCACGACCACGCGACGCTGCGCCGCCGGCCGCGCGGCCCCGAGACGGTGAGCAGCGC
This sequence comes from Cellulomonas xiejunii, assembly GCF_024508315.1. NCBI lineage: Bacteria > Bacillati > Actinomycetota > Actinomycetes > Micrococcales > Cellulomonadaceae > Cellulomonas > Cellulomonas xiejunii. Next base: position 3,914,173 of record NZ_CP101987.1, on the reverse strand, counting down.
GGTCAGCATGGCGATGTACTCGGGGATCGTGAGCGCCCACACGCCGCCGAGGCGTACCGACAGGCCGCTGACGAGGTCCTCGGAGCCGAAGGTGGAGAACGTCCAGTGCAGCGCGGCGACCGCCAGCATCGCGACGACGGCCGCGATGACGGACTGCAGCAGCTGGCGTCCGAGCCGCCGCAGCGCGAGCTCGGTGAGCACGGCGATCGGCACGACGACGGTGGTGAACCCGACGAGCACGTTGACCGGGACGAACAGGATCCGGCGGAGCAGCGTCGCGAAGCCCTGCACGTCCTCGGCGACGCCGGTGGTCGTGTTCTGGGCGTACGTCGCGAGGATGACCACGAGCACGGCGAGGAGCGCCGTCAGGGTCACGCCGAGCAGGTCGCTGGGGCGGTGCACGCGCGGGGGGCGGACGTCCTGGACGTCCACGCGGGAGCGCACGGCGCGCACCGCAGCGGTCGGGGTCAGGTCGTCGGCCGTCGTGGTCGCCGCAGGGTCCGGCGGCGCGTCGTCCTCGGGGTCGACACCGGCACCGTGCGGCGCGGGCGTCGACATGGGCATGATGGCGAGTCTAGGCAGGCAGGCGCTCCCGGCTCGTCCTCCTCACGGTGGGTCGTGCGAGGTGACGACTCCACCTTCCGGTTCGATTCGCCTCAATCCCTGGGGTCAACATCTGTTGACGAGGCCCGGTCGGAGTGTCAATCTGTGTTGACGCCCCGATGTCGATCGAGGAGCACCGATGACGCAGGAAGAGGTCGACATGACTGCTCTGGTCGCCCGCGCGGAGGACGACGACCCGCTCGGCGCACTGCTCGCGCTGCACCGCCTGCGCACCGAGGTGGACCGCCGCGAGGCCGTCGCCGTCCGCCGCGCCCGCGCCGCCGGTGTCCCGTGGGCCGCGATCGCCACGATGCTCGGCGTCAGCAAGCAGGCCGTGCACCGCAAGTACGGCGGCCGCCGCCGCGAGACCTGACCGCCACCCGGTGGTGAGAGTGCAATCCAGTCCGGGAGCTGGATTGCACTCTCACGGCCTGGGGCGGCCTGGGGCGGCCTGGGGTGGCGCGGCCCGGGGCGGGGGCCCGGGGTGGGGTGGGAGGGGATGGCTCGGCGCGCCGGTCGCGGCGGTGCGCGCTACGTTCTGCTCAGGGGTGCCGGTGCGCGGCCAGGCCGCGCCACCTCCTGCGGGTCGGACGGCTCGCCGAGAGGGGACACGATGGTCGACGACATGACCGCCCAGATGTCACGGACGTTGAGCAAGGTGTGGTGGCTGCCCGTGCTGCGAGGCCTGCTGCTGCTGGTCCTCGGGCTCCTGCTGATGGCCCAGCCGGCCGCGTCGGTGCAGGCGATCGTGTGGCTGTTCGGGATCTTCGCGGTCGTCGACGGCGTCGTCGCGGTCGTGCTGGGCCTGACGGACCGCGGGTCGCCCGGGTGGGGGTGGTGGGTCATCGAGGGCCTCGCCGGGATCGTCGTCGGTGCGGTCGTGGTGCTGTGGCCCGAGCCGACCGTCCGCGTGCTGTTCTTCCTGCTGGCGGCGTGGCTGCTGGTGCTCGGGGTCGTGTCGATCCTGGCGGCCGTCGCGCAGTCGCGGGCGCGCCTCGGGGGGTGGCACTGGCCGCTCACCTTCGGCCTGGTGTGCACGCTCTTCGCCGTGCTGCTCATCGCGCGCCCGCAGGAGGCGCTGGCCTTCTTCGGTGTGGTGCTGGGACTGTTCGCGTTCGTCGGCGGTGCGATCAACGTCGTCAGCGGGTTCGCGGTGCGGCAGGTGGTGCGGGACCTGGCGAGCGATCCGTTGGCCTGACGCGCGTCACATGATGCCGAGCGCCTCCAGCCAGGCGTCCGGCAGGGTCGCGTAGCCGACGAAGGCGACGACGTCGAGCGCGGTGTGGGCGACGACGAGCGGCATGACGCGCCGCCGTCGCCGGTAGTACTCCGCGAACACGACGCCCATGACCACGTTGCCGAAGAACGGGCCCCACCCCTGGTACAGGTGGTACGAGCCGCGCAGCAGGGCGCTCGCCGCGATGATCGCCGGCGTGCTCCAGCGCAGGTCGCGCAGCCGTTCCATGAGGTAGCCGACGGCGACGACCTCCTCGAGCAGCGCGTTCTGCAACGCCGCGAGGATGAGCACCGGGATCGTCCACCACGCGGCGTTCAGCGCCGAGGCCTGGACCTCGACCGTGATGCCGAGGGCCCGCCCGGCGACGTACAGGCCCAGGCCGGGGATCCCGATGACGGCCGCGAGGCCCATGCCGATCCCCAGGTCGCGCCACGGGCGGGCGCCGTCGAGGCCGATGCGCCGTACCGCCGAGCGGCCGTTCGCCGACAGCAGGTACAGCGCGAGCGCGACGGGCAGGAGGGCGAACCCGATCGACAGCAGCTGGTACGTCAGGTCCAGGTACGGCCGTGGCGACTGGCTCGGGTTGAGCGTGGTCGTCTGCTCGGCGAGCGGGGGGCCCGCGGTCAGCTTGGCGATGAGGGAGACGACGGCGTACACGGCCGACTTCCCCAGCGACAGGCCCAGGACGATCCAGATCTCGGCGGTCAACCGTCGGGAGACCGCCCGCTGGTCCGGCGCCGGAGCTCCCGGCGGGAGGGGTCCGCGCACACCGGATCCCTGGGTGGCGTCGTCCTCGGGCGCGTCGGCGGTTCGTCCCACCCTCGCAGGTTACGGGCCGGGTCCGGGCTGGCGCCTCGTCCGGGGTCTTGACGCCCTGGTCTCGCAGTGACAAAGTGCTTTGTAACGCAAAGTTCCAAGCCGAGGAGGACGCCATGGACCGGACCGACCCGCGCGGCGTCCCCGACGACGGCGCACCTCTCGCGGACCTCGACGAAGCCCCACCGGACCCCCGCACCGGCCTCGCGATCGTCGCCGCCCAGCAGCGCCGCGTGCGCGACTCCGACGTCGACGACCGCCTGCTGTTCGGCGTGTGGGGCGTCGCCTGGCTCGTCGGGTACGCCGCTCAGTGGTGGACCGCGACCGCGTCACCCACCCGGACCGCCACCGGTCAGGGCGGACTCGTCTTCGCGGCCGTCGCCGTCGCGGCGCTCGTCGTCACGCTCGTGCACATCGCCCGTGCGACCCACGGCGTCGCCGGCACCAGCAGGCAGGTCGGCATGATGTACGGCTGGGCGTGGAGCATCGGGTTCTTCGGGCAGGGGCTCATCGTCGCGGGCGTCGTCGGCGCCGGCGCGAGCGCCGAGATCATCGCGATCGTCGCCAACGGTGCGGCCTGCCTCGTCGTCGGACTGCTCTACATGGCAGGCGGTGCGCTGTGGCAGCAGCTCTCGCTGTTCCTCATCGGTGCCTGGATGATCGCGACCGCCGCGGCCGCGAGCCTCGTCGCGATGCCCGACGGCTACCTCGTCATGTCCCTGGCCGGGGGTGGCGGCATGCTCGTCGCCTGCCTGCTCGCCGCGCTGCACCGGAGGCGCGTGTGAGCGAGGTCGACCTCGACCCGGTCATCCACTCCGCGTCCCGGCTGCGGGTCGTCGCCACCCTGGCCGCCCTCGAGCGCGGTGACCGCGTGTCCTTCCCCCGGCTGCAGAAGCTGCTCGACATGACGGCCGGCAACCTGTCCACGCACCTGCGGCGCCTCGAGGACGCCGGGTACGTCACGCAGACCAAGACGCACGTCGGCCGCACGCCGGTCACGTACGTCGAGCTCAGCACCGCCGGACGCGCCGCGTTCGAGCGCTACACCCTCACCCTCACCGAGCTGCTCAAGGGAGCACAGGAATGACCGCCACCGCACCGCCCGTGCTCGTCGAGCACGTCACGCGCCGCTTCGGCGCTGTCACCGCGCTCGACGACGTCAGCCTGCGCGTCGAGCCCGGTGAGCTCGTCGGGCTGCTCGGACCCAACGGGGCCGGCAAGACGACACTGCTCTCGCTCGTCACGGGCCTGCGCACACCCGACGCGGGCACCGTCCGCGTCTTCGGCGGCAACCCGCGCGACCCCGCGTCGCGCACGTCGCTCGGCACGACGCCCCAGGAGACGGGCCTGCCCGACACCCTCAAGGTGCGGGAGGTCGTCGACTTCGTCGCCGGGCACTTCGCCCAGCCCATGCCGCGCGACGAGGTGCTGGCACGGTTCGGGCTCACCGACATGGCCGAGAGGCAGACCGGCGCGCTGTCCGGTGGCCAGAAGCGCCGCCTCGCGGTCGGCCTCTCGCTCGTCGGCCGCCCCCGCCTCGTGCTGCTCGACGAGCCGACGACGGGTCTCGACGTCGAGGCCCGACACATCCTGTGGCAGGCGCTGCGCGACTACCACGGCGACGGCGCGACCGTCATCGTGACCAGCCACTACCTGGAGGAGATCGAGGCGCTCGCCGAACGCGTCGTGGTCGTCGGCGAGGGGCGCGTGCTCGCCGACGACACCCTCGCCCGCGTCCTCGACCTCGTCGCCGTGCGGCGGATGACGCTCACGCTCGGCGCCGGCCGGCCTGCGGACCTGCTGGCCCTGCCCGGCGTGCAGGACGTCGTCGAGGCGACCGACGCCCCCGGGCCGGTCCCCGGCCGCACCCGCGTCACGCTCGTCGCGTCCGACGCCGACGCGGCCGTGCGGGCGCTCGTCGAGCGGGCCGTGCCGTTCACCGACCTCGAGGTGCGCGGCGCCTCGCTGGAGGAGGCGTTCCTGTCCCTGACGTCGCACGACGCACCCCCCGCCCCGACGGCCGTCCCCGAGGTGACCCGATGACCACCACCACCGCGCCCCGACCGGCCCTGCGCCCGTGGGGCTCCCTCGCGTGGCTGCACACCCGCTACCAGTTCCTCGAGACCGTCCGCGTGCCGCTCGCCGTGATCGGCAACCTGCTGTTCCCCGCGCTCGCGCTCGTGTTCTTCGTCGTGCCGCAGAGCGCGATCACGTCGGACCCGATCGCGTCCACCGCCGCGGTCGCGCAGCTCGGCACGTTCGCGATCATGTCGGCCTGCATGTTCACGCACGGTGCGGGCGTCGCCGAGGACCGCGCGCACCCGTTTGACACGTTCGTCCGCACGCTGCCCGCGCGGCCCGGGCCGCGGCTCGCCGGACGCGTCGTCAACGGCCTGATGTGGGCGTACCTCGCGCTCGTGCCGCCCGTCATCATCGGGGCCACGCTGACGGCCGCGTCGCTGACGTGGTCGCAGGCGCTCGGGGCGTTCGCGATGGTGGCGGGCGTCGCCGTGCCGTTCACGCTGCTCGGCATGGCGATCGGCTTCGCGATGTCCACCAAGGCCGCGCTCGCGGTCGTGCAGTGCGTGCTGTTCCCGCTCGCGTTCGCCGGTGGGCTGTTCATGCCGCCCGAGGCCTTCCCGGGCTGGCTCGACACGATCTCCCAGGCCCTGCCGTCGCGCGCGGCCCGCGACCTGGTCGTGCAGGTCAGCACGGGAGTCGAGGCGAACGCGCTCGCGCTGCCGGTCCTGCTCGTGTGGACCGCCGTGTTCGCGGCCCTCGCGGTCTGGGCGGTCCGCCGTGACGAGGGCCGCCGCTTCCGCTGACGGCACCTCCCGCCCGTCGAGCGCGGCACTCCGCCGTCGAGCGCGGTACTCATGGGTACCGCGCTCGACGTGCGTGTGCCGCGCTCGACGTGCGTGTGCCGCGCTCGCGGGAGCTGCGCGGGTCAGGGGGCCGTGCGCGGACGGCCCCGACGCGGTGGCGCGGCCGCCGTCGACGGCATGCGTCCCGCGTCCTTCAGTGCCCGGCGCAGCAGCAGGTCGATCTGGGCGTTGACGCTGCGCAGGTCGTCGGCCGCCCACCGCGCGACGGCGTCGTGCACCGCCGGGTCGAGGCGCAGCAGCACCTGCCGCCGCTCGCGCCGCGCCGGCCGCACCTCGCCACCGTCCGCATCGCCCTCCTGCGTGCGGCCGCCGGCCCCAGCCGTCCCACCCCCCGCGTGAGAGTGCGATCCAGTCACCCCACCTTGGGCGTGAGAGTGCGATCCAGCACTCCCACCTCCCTCGTGAGAGTGCGATCCGGTGTCCCTGACGTCCCCCTGCGCGGGCACCGCCCCGGGCGGCGCGGCACCTCGCGCGCCGTCCGGGTCCTCGTGCCCCGCGTCCACCGGCCCGTCCGTCACCCGTACAGGCTGCCGGTGTTGATGACGGGTGTCGCGCGGGACTCCCCGCACAGGACGACGAGCAGGTTCGACACCATCGTGGCGCGACGCTCGTCGTCGAGCGTGACGATGCCGTCGGCCTCGAGACGGCCCAGCGCTCCCTCGACCATGGACACGGCGCCCTCGACGATCCGCTCGCGCGCGGCGATGATCGCGCCGGCCTGCTGGCGCTGCAGCATCGCCTGGGCGATCTCGGGGGCGTACGCGAGGTTGGAGATGCGGGCCTCGATGACCTCGATCCCGGCGATGACGACGCGCGCCGCCACCTCGGCGGCGATCTCCGCGGACACCACGTCGGTCGCTCCGCGCAGCGAGTTCTCGCCGTCGTCGGCGTGGTCGTACGGGTGCGACATCGCGACGTGCCGCAGCGCCGACTCCGACTGCACGCGCACGAAGTCGGCGTAGTCCTCGACCGCGAACGTCGCCTTGGCGGTGTCCGCGACCTGCCACACGACGATCGACGCGATGTTGATGGGGTTGCCGTCGGCGTCGTTGACCTTCAGCTCACTGGTCTCGAAGTTGCGGACGCGCACGGAGACGTTCTTGCGCGTCGTGAGGGGGACCGTCAGGACCAGGCCGGTGCGGCGGATGGTGCCGATGTAGCGGCCGAAGAACTGCACGACGCGCGTCTGACCGGGGCTGATCACGGCCACGCCGGTGAACATGACGACGGCCAGCACCATCAGGCCGACGCCGACGAAGCCCCACGCGTCCGCGCCCGTCGTCTCGGCGTGGACGAACAGTGCGATCGAGCCGCCGATCGCCCCGAGCGCGAGGAGCACGGCGACGAGACCGCCGCCGGCGCCCGTCGCCCAGGCGTCACGCTCGGCGACGTCGACGCGCGCGCCGGCGTGGCCGACGGGACGTCCGCTGGGGTCGCCGCCGACGGACTCCTGCGGTGGGACGGTGTCGGGCATGGTGACCTCCGGGGGAGACGGGCGCTCGCGCGCTATCAATGTGATAGCACTTTAGCACTCCTGACCCACGGGTCCGCGCTGCCGCCCGCCCCTGCCCGTCTCGCGTCACCACCGAGCGCGGCATACAACTGCCGAGCGCGGTACTCGTAGGTACCGCGCTCGGCGGTTGAGTACCGCGCTCGGCGGGAGGAGGGTGTCCGGGGGCGTCAGGCGAACCGGCGCAGCCGGAGGCTGTTGGTCACCACCAGCACCGACGAGAACGCCATCGCAGCACCCGCGATCATCGGGTTCAGCAGCCCCAGCGCCGCGAGCGGGATCGCCGCGACGTTGTACGCGAACGCCCAGAACAGGTTCTGCCGGATCACTGCGAGCGTGCGCCGCGACAGCCGGATGGCCTGCGGCGCCGAGGCGAGGTCCCCGCGGACGAGGGTCAGGTCGGCCGCCTCGATCGCGACGTCCGTCCCGGTGCCCATCGCCAGGCCGAGGTCGGCCGTCGCGAGCGCCGCGGCGTCGTTCACGCCGTCGCCGACCATCGCGACGCGCGCGCCACCGGCCTGCAGCCGCTCGACGGCCGCGACCTTCTCGTCCGGCATGACCTGGGCGACGACGTCCTCGTCCGCGATGCCGACCGCGCGGGCCGTCGCCAGGGCGGCGCCCCGGTTGTCGCCCGTGAGCAGCACGGGCCGTAGCCCGAGCGCACGCAGCTCGCGGATCGCGTCCGTCGACGTCGGCTTCACCGGGTCCCGCAGGACGAGGACGCCGCGCGCCCGGCCGTCCCACGCGGCGACGACCGCCGTCGCACCGTCCGCCTCCGCGGCGGCGACCGCGGTGGCGACCTCGTCGGTGCGCACGCCCTGCTCGTCGAGCCAGCCGAGCCGGCCGACGAGCACGCGCCGGGCCAGCCCGACGCCGCTGTGGGCGGTGCGGACCACGCCGCTGACACCCCGACCGGCGTCGGCGCGGAACTCCCGCACCTCGTCGGCTCCGATCGCGACACCGTCCGCCCCGACCGCCACGTCGACGCCGCGCCCTCCTGCAGCGTGACTGGATTGCACTGTCACGCCTGTGGGGGTGCCTGAGGGGGTGGGGGTGGGGTGACTGGATTGCACTGTCACGGCTGGGGGGGTGGCGATGGCGCGGGCGATCGGGTGCTCCGAGAGCTGCTCGACGGCTGCGGCCAGGCGATGCACCTCGTCCGCGTCCTCACCGGCGGCGGGGACGACGTCGACCAGCGCCATGCGCCCGGCCGTGACCGTCCCGGTCTTGTCGAGCACGACGGTGTCGACGCGCCGGGTCTCCTCGAGGATCTCCGGGCCCTTGATGAGGATGCCGAGCTGCGCGCCGCGTCCCGTGCCGACCAGCAGTGCGGTCGGCGTCGCCAGGCCCAGGGCGCAGGGGCACGCGATGATCAGCACCGCGACGGCCGCCGTGAACGCGGCCTGCACGCCGCCGCCCGTGGCGAGCCACACGACGAGCGTGCCGAGAGCGATGACCAGCACGACGGGCACGAAGACCGCGGAGATCCGGTCGGCGAGCCGCTGCACGGGCGCCTTGCCGGTCTGCGCACGGGCGACGAGCCGGCCGATCTGCGCCAGACGCGTCTCCTCGCCGACGCGCGACGCACGCACGACGAGGTGCCCGGCGGTGTTCAGCGTCGCACCCGTGACCTCGTCACCGGGCCCGACGTCGACGGGCACGGGCTCGCCCGTCAGCAGCGACGTGTCGACGGCGCTGGTCCCCGACACCACGACCCCGTCGGTGGCGATCTTCTCGCCCGGCCGCACGGCGAACTCGTCGCCGACCGCGAGCCGGTCCACGGGTACGCGCCGCTCGACGCGCCGCCCGTCCGGCCCCGTCACCAGCAGGGCCACGTCCTTCGCGCCCAGGTCGAGCAGGGCGCGCAACGCGTCGCCGGCGCGGCGGCGCGAGCGGTGCTCGGCGTAGCGCCCGGCCAGCAGGAACGTCGTGACGACGGCAGCGACCTCGAAGTACAGCTCCGGCATGGCCGGGCCGTGGCCGGCGACGGCGGCGGGGAAGAGGGTCGGTGTCATGCGCATGCCGAGCTCGCCCGCGCCGCCCAGCAGCAGCGCCCACAGCGACCAGGCGGTCGCCGCGACGACGCCGATCGAGACGAGCGTGTCCATCGTCGACGCGCCGTGCCGGGCCGCGCGGTACGCAGCCCGGTGGAACGGCCACGCCGCCCACGTCGCGACGGGCAGCGCGAGCGCCGCGACGAGCCACTGCCAGCCGCGGAACTGGGTCGCCGGGACCATGCTCAGCACGAGCACCGGCACGGTGAGCACCGCCGCGACACGCAGGCGGCGCCGCAGGTCCGCGCCGCGGGTGTCGTCGGGCGCCGATGTGTCCTCGGAGGGGTCGTGCTCCATGCCGGCGTGCTGCATGCCGGACAGCGCGTGCGCGACGTCGTCATGCCCCGTGTGGTGCGCGGAGTCGGAGTCGGGGGCGGAGTCGGGGGCGCCGGGGCCGGCCCCGTGGTGACCGGATCCGTCGTGCTGCGCGTCGGTGGCGGTCGCGCCCTGCGGGTCGTGGGGCGGGCGGCCGCCGGACTGGCCGGGTCGCGTCAGCGGGTGCGCGTCGTACCCCGCGGACCGCACGGCGGCGACGAGCGCGTCCACCGTGGGCGCGGGGGCGTCGTCGGTGGGGGAGACCTCGACGTGCGCGGTCTCCAGGGCGAGGTTCACGGTGGCCTGCGCGCCGGGCACCCGGTTGAGCTTCTTCTCGACGCGGGCGACGCACGACGCGCACGTCATGCCCTCGATGGCCAGGTCGATGCCCGCGGCGGCCACGCCGTCCGGGGACCGCTGGGTCGCCTCGGCGCTCACAGCAGCGACCTCTCGGGCGTCACGGCGTACCCCGCCTCGGCGACGGCGGCCGCGACGGCGTCGGCGTCCAGTGCCGCGTCGGAGGTAACGGTGACGGGCGACGAGCCCCCCGTCACGAGCTCCACGGCGACGTCCGTGACGCCGGGCAGTGCCGACAGCTCCTCGGTCACGGCGTTCACGCAGTGGCCGCAGGTCATGCCGTCGACGCGGAAGGTGGTGGTGCTCATGGGGGGTGCTCCTTCGGTTCTCGGTGGTCCGGTGCGGCGGGGGCCGGCGCGGTGCGCGACAGGCGGCCGGTGCGACCGGGAGGGGTGGGGGGCGGCTCCCCTCGTGGGGGTGGGAACCGCCCGGTTCAGCTCCGGACGAGTCGGGCGATGGCTGCCGAGGCCTCGCGGACCTTCTCGGCGCCGGCCTCGGGGGACTGGCGGGCCGCGTCGACGACGCAGTGGCCGAGGTGGTCCTCCACGAGGCCGATGCCCACGGCCTGCAGGGCCTTGGTGACGGCGGCGATCTGGGTGAGGACGTCGATGCAGTAGACGTCCTCGTCGACCATGCGCGCGATGCCGCGCACCTGCCCCTCGACGCGGCGCAGCCGGCGCAGGTACTCGTCCTTGGCGGGCGTGTAGCCGTGGACGGGTGCGTCGGGTGCGTCGTCGTGCGACACGTGGTCGTCGACGGCGGGGTGCGAGGGTGCTGGCGTCACGCTCATCCGAACAAGGTACCCCCAGGGGGTATTCCGACGCTCACCCGGGCGCGGGCGCTCGCCTGCACCTCGCAGCACGTGCGGCAGGGGAGAATCGGCGCATGCGTGTCTCGGCGAAGGCGGACTATGCGGTGCGGGCGTGTGCCGAGCTGGCGAGCAGGCCGGGGGGTGAGTCCGTCCCGAGCGACGTGCTGGCGGCCGGCCAGGGCATCCCGACCAGCTTCCTCGAGCGGATCATGGGCGACCTGCGGCGCGGCGGCGTCGTGACGAGCGTGCGGGGCCGCTCCGGCGGGTACCTCCTGGCGCGGGGGGCGGACGAGATCAGCGTGGCCGACGTGATCCGCGCGGTCGACGGACCGCTGGTGACCGTCCGGGACGTGCGGCCGCCCGGGCTGACCTACGAGGGGTCCGCGACGGCGCTGCTCGACGTGTGGGTGGCGCTGCGCGCGTCGGTGCGCGACGTGCTCGACGTGGTCACGCTGGCCGACGTGGTGGCGCGGGACCTCCCGGAGTCGGTGCGCGTCCTGGCGGCGCGCGAGGACGCGTGGGAGAACCCGTGACGGGTCCGCGGGTGTCTGAGTCGTGGGACGACGTCTCACGATGCGGGAGACTCTTGTAACCCGAGCAGTCGGATCGGAATTATCAGGGTGGTGCGGATGACCGTCCGCACCCGCTCGTCCCGATCCGATCGCCCGGCCCCCGTGCCGGGCCGCTCCCGAGGTGGTCCCCGTGCCCACGATCGTCCTGCTCGCTCTCGTCGGCCTCGCCGCGCAGCTCGTCGACGGGAGCCTGGGCATGGCCTACGGCGTGACCTCGACGACGCTGCTGCTGGCGATCGGCACCAACCCCGCCGCCGCGTCGGCCACCGTCCACCTCGCCGAGATCGGGACGACGCTCGCGTCGGGCGCCGCCCACTGGAAGTTCGGCAACGTCGACTGGAAGGTCGTCCTGCGCATCGGCGTGCCCGGTGCGATCGGGGCCTTCGCCGGTGCGACGTTCCTGGCGAACCTCTCGACGGACGCGGCCAAGCCCGTCATGTCGCTGATCCTGCTGGCGCTCGGCCTGTACCTGCTGGTCCGGTTCACGCTCAAGGGGCTGCGCACCGACCGGCAGAACCTCCCGTTGCGCAAGCGGTTCCTCGCCCCGCTCGGCCTGGTCGCCGGCTTCGTCGACGCGACCGGCGGCGGCGGCTGGGGCCCGGTCGGCACCCCCGCGCTGCTGGCCAGCGGTCGGCTCGAGCCCCGCAAGGTGGTCGGGTCCATCGACACGTCCGAGTTCCTCGTCGCGATCGCCGCCAGCCTGGGCTTCCTGTTCGCGCTCGGCTCGCAGGGCATCAACTTCACGTGGGTCCTGGCCCTGCTCATCGGCGGGCTCATCGCCGCCCCGATCGCGGCGTGGCTCGTCCGCAAGGTCCCGGGCCGCGTCCTGGGCTCCGCGGTCGGCGGCGTCATCGTCCTGACCAACACCCGCACGATCCTGCGCTCCGACTGGGTGGCCGTCGGCGACACCGCGACCGAGGGCTACGTGCTCGGTGCCATCGCGCTCGTCTGGGTCGCGGCGATCACGTGGTCGGTCCGCGCCTACCGCCAGGACCTCGCGACGGGTCGCGGTGACGTCGCCGCCGTGGGTCACGGCCCGTCGGCGCCCGGCGACTCCGCGCCGGACGACGAGCCGGAGCTCGTGGCGGCCGTCGACGAGCGACCGACCCGCTGACGCAACGGCGCCGGACGACGAACGGCGGGCCACCCGTACCGGGTGGCCCGCCGTCGTGTCGTCAGCTGCCCGTCACCGCGGTCCGGTCACTCCGGCGCCCGGGCCTCCGCAGCCGCCTGCGCCGCGGCCGGCAGCGCCTCGATGACCTGGTCGAGCACCGTCTCGTCGTGCGCGGCCGAGACGAACCACGCCTCGAACGGCGACGGGGGCGCGAGCACGCCCGCCTCGAGCAGGGCGTGGAAGAACGGCCCGTACCGCCAGTGTTCCGAGGCCTGGACGCACGCGTAGTCGCGCGCACCCTCCGCCGCGGCCTGCTCACCGAACACCACGCTGAACAGGCTGCCCGCCCACTGCAGCGCGTGCGGCACACCCGCCTCGGCGAGCGCACCGGTGACCGCACGGCGCAGGTGCACCGCTGCCGCGTCGACCCGCGCGTACGCCTCGGCGTCGGCGAGCCGCAGCGTCGCCAGCCCTGCGGCCGTGGCCACCGGGTTCCCCGACAGGGTGCCGGCCTGGTAGACGGGCCCGACCGGCGCGAGCTGCTCCATGATGTCCGCACGCCCGGCGACCGCGGCGACGGGCAGCCCGCCGCCGATGACCTTGCCGAACGTCAGCAGGTCCGGCGCCCACTGCTCCGACGCCCCCTCCAGGCCCCACCAGCCGGCGCGGCCGACGCGGAAGCCCGTGAGCACCTCGTCCTGGATCAGCACGGCGTCGTGGTGCTGCGTGATGCGGCGCAGCTCGCGGTTGAAGCCCGGCAGCGGCGGCACGACGCCCATGTTGGCCGGCGCGGCCTCGGTGATCACGGCGGCGATCGACGCGCCGTGCTCGTCGAACACGGCCTGCAGCGCGGCGACGTCGTTGTAGGGGACGACGATGGTCTCGGCGGCGACGGCCGCGGTGACGCCCGCCGACCCGGGCAGCGCGAGCGTCGCGATGCCCGAACCGGCCTCGGCGAGCAGCGAGTCGGAGTGCCCGTGGTAGCAGCCGGCGAACTTCACGATCTTGTCGCGGCCGGTCCAGGCGCGGGCCAGCCGCAGGGCCGTCATCACGGCCTCCGTGCCGGTCGACACCAGGCGCACGCGCTCGGCCACCGGGACGCGGTCGCGGATCTCGTCGACGAGCTCGACCTCCGTCGTCGTCGGCGCGCCGAAGCCCAGCCCGCGCGCGGCCGCCTGCTGCACGGCCTCGACGACCTGCGGGTGCGCGTGCCCGAGCAACGCGGGGCCCCACGACCCGACGAGGTCGACGTAGTCGCGACCCTCGACGTCGCGCACGTACGCGCCGAGCGCCGACTCCAGGAACCGCGGCGTGCCGCCGACCGAGCGGTACGCCCGCACGGGTGAGTTGACGCCGCCGGGGATCACGGCCGTCGCGTGGGCGAAGGCCTCCTCGCTCGTGGCCGTCCAGGCCAACGCGTTCCCCGGTGCGACGGTGTCGTCCTCCACCTGTGTCATCACTGCTCCTCCGCGAGCCATCCGGCCAGCTCCGTCGCCCAGTACGTCAGGATGGCATCGGCACCGGCACGACGGATGCTGAGCACCGACTCGGTGACTGCACTCCGACGGCCGATCCACCCCCGCGCGGACGCCGCCTCGATCATGGCGTACTCACCGGACACCTGGTACGCCCAGACGGGCACGGTTGAGGACGCGGCCACGTCGGCGAGCACGTCGAGGTACGACATCGCGGGTTTCACCATGACGACGTCGGCGCCCTCGGCCACGTCGATCGCGACCTCGCGCGCGGCCTCGCGGCGGTTGGCCGGGTCCATCTGGTAGGTGCGCCGGTCGCCGTCGAGCCGCGACTCCACCGCCTCGCGGAACGGCCCGTAGAACGCCGACGCGTACTTGGCGGCATAGGCCAGGACGGCGACCTCGTGGTGGCCGGCGGCGTCGAGCGCGTCCCGCACGACGCCCGTCTGGCCGTCCATCATGCCGCTGAGGCCCACGAGGTGCGCCCCGGCCTCGGCCTGGGCGACGGCCATCGCCGCGTACCGCTCGAGGGTCGCATCGTTGTCGACGACGCCGTCGGCGGTGAGCACGCCGCAGTGCCCGTGGTCGGTGAACTCGTCGAGGCACAGGTCGGCCTGCACGACGAGCGCGTCGCCGACCTCCGCGACGACGTCCCCGAGCGCGACGTTGAGGATGCCGTCGGGGTCCGTGGCCCCCGACCCGACCGCGTCGCGGTGCGCCGGCACGCCGAACAGCATGATGCCGCCGATGCCGGCCTCGGCCGCGCGCGCGGCCTCCTGGCGCAGCGAGTCACGGGTGTGCTGCAGGACGCCCGGCATCGACGTCAGCGGGCGCGATGCGTCGAGCCCCTCGCGCACGAAGACGGGCAGCACGAGGTCCGCGGGGTGCAGGCGGGTCTGCGCGGCCAGGCGGCGCATCGCGGGGGTGCGGCGCAGGCGGCGGGGGCGGATACGGCCGGGGGTGGGGACGGTCACGGGGAGTCCTCCGTGGTGGTGGGGGGCGTGCCGGGGGTGGCGCCCGTGCGTGCGACGTGGTCCGCCAGGGCGTCGACGAGCCCGGCGAGGGTCTGGCGGTCGGCGACCGCGTCGACCCGCAGGCCCAGGCGCTCGGCCTCGGCCTGCGTGCTGGGACCGATGACGACGACGCGCGTCGCCGGGGGCGGGGGCCCCAGGTGGTCGAGCAGCGCGCGCACGGTGCTGGCCGAGGTGAGCAGGGCAGCATGGACGTCGCCGGTCGCCCAGGCGTGCCCGACCCGCGGGTCGGGGGGCCCGGCGGGAACCGTGCGGTAGAGGACCAGGTCGTCCACCGCCCAGCCCGCCGCTGTCAGCCCGTCGGCGAGCGTGGTGGCGGCGAGGTCGCCCCGGGGGAACAGCGCGCGTGGGCCGCTCGCGACCGCCGCACCCCGGGCGGTCGGACCGGTCGGACCGGTCGGCCCGGTCGCGACCAGGGCGGCGACGAGGTCCACGGCCGTCGAGCGGACCGGCGGCACGACGTCCACCCGGACGCCGAGCGCCTCGAGCGCGCGCGCCGTGCCCGGTCCGACGGCCGCGACCCGCACGTCCGCGCGCCCCAGGAGGGCGGCGAGCCCGTCGTCGTGGGTCGCGGCGCGCTCGGCCAGGACGGCCACGGCCGCCTGGCTGGTCACTGTGAGCCACTCGTACCAGCCGGACCCGAGGGCGAGCAGCGCGTCGTCGAGCGTCGTGAGGTCGTCGAGCGGGACCGTCCGGACCAGCGGCACGACGACGGGCTCGGCGCCCGCCGCGACCAGCGCCACCGCCGCCGGGCTCACCGCGCCCCCTCCACCCCCTCCCCCCCAGGCGTGAGAGTGCGATCCAGCAACCCCCTCCCGCGCGTGCGAGTGCGATCCAGCAACCCCCTCCCGCGCGTGAGAGTGCGATCCAGCAACCCCCTCCGGCACGTGAGAGTGCGATCCAGCAACCCCCTCCGGCGCGTGAGAGTGCGATCCAGTTGCCGCCGGGGTGCCGTCGGGGTGACTGGATTGCTCTCTCACGGCCAGGTGGGGGGGTGGGGGGGTGGCCGGATCGGGGTCGAGGGGAGGGCGGGGGACCAGGACGCGCCAGCCCGTCAGCGGGCCGGTGGACCCCGTCAGCGGGCCGGTGGACACCGGGGCGGCTCCGGGGTTCGGGGCGTCGCCGGTCACGGGCGTGGTCCCAGGGGGGCGAGGTCGGCGGCGCCGGCCGCGAGCAGGTCCTCGGCGAGGCGTCGGCCGAGGGCGTCGGCCTCCTCGTCGTCACCGACCTGCCCGCGTGCGGCGAGGCGCAGCACGCGCGAGCCGTCCACCGCGGCGACCACCGCGTCGAGGACGAGCGTCCCCGTCGCGTCGTCGAGCCGACCCCACGCGCCGATGGGTGCCGCGCACCCGGCCTCCAGCCGGGCGAGCACGGCACGCTCGGCCACGACCGCCCGCCGCGTCGGGGCGTGGTCGAGCGCGCGCAGCGCGTCGGCCAGCGGGGTGTCCGCGGCGGCGTCGGCGGTGCGGACCTCGACCGCCAGCGCACCCTGCCCGGGGGCCGGCGCGAGGACGTCGGGCTCGAACCACTCGCTGACGGCGTCGAGCCGACCCAGCCGGCCCAGGCCTGCGGCCGCGAGCACGACGGCGTCGAGGTCGCCGCGCGGGGCGTCGGTGGCGACCCCGGGGTGCGGGGCATCCGGGCCGACGTGGGCGCCTTCCGCGACCGTCGTCGGGTCGAGGCCGCGCACGCGGCCCAGGCGGGTGCCGACGTTGCCGCGGATGTCCACGACGTCGAGGTCGGGACGCAGCGCCCGTAGCTGTGCGGCCCGCCGGGGGGACCCCGTGCCGACGCGCGCCCCGGCCGGCAGGGTCACGAGCGTCAACCCGTCGCGCGCGCACAAGGCGTCGCGTGCGTCCGCGCGGGGCGGGACGGCCGCGACGACCAGACCCTCGGCAGGGCCGGTCGGAAGGTCCTTGAGCGAGTGGACCGCGACGTCGCAGCGGCCGTCGAGCAGGGCGTCGCGCAGGGCGGTGACGAAGACCCCCGTGCCGCCGAGGGTCGCCAGGGACGCGCGGACCCGGTCGCCCTGCGTGCGCACGCGCACGGTCTCGACCGCCACGTCGGCGAACGCTGCCAGCGCGTCGGCGACGTGGCCGGTCTGGGTGAGGGCCAGGGCGCTCGCGCGCGTGCCGATACGCACCTGCTGAGGCATGCGCCCAGTGTCGTGCCCGAGTCCGCGGATGTCGAAACCGGCGGCAGGGTGCCTGATCGCGGCAGGTGACGGCGAAATGCGCGCCGGGCATCGATGTGACGCATTGTCAGAATGACCGACACTGCCCTGCGCAGAATGTGATCCACGTCACTTTCAACGGTATTGATGACGTCTCGTCATCTCGATGCGGAGCGCGGCGTCGACGCCGGCTCAGGACCCGTCCGGCCCGACGTCGGCGAGCACGGCCGCCGCGGCCGCCCGGGCGTCCGGGACGACCGAGGCCAGCCCGTTGCCCGCGGCCCACGCCCCGCACACCGCGACCCCGGGCATCGGGCCGACGGCCTGCCGCACCGCGGCCACGGCGGCCCGGTGGGCGGCGCTCGGGCGGGGCAGCGACTGCGTCCACCGCACGACGGCCGACCCGCGCAGCACCCCGCGGCCCAGCGGCAGCCCGAGCAGCGTCGCGGCGTCCCGCAGCGCGAGGTCCACGAGGTCCTCACCCGTCGGCAGGGCGTCCGGCACCGGCTCACCGCCCGCGCGCCCGTACGACAGCCGCACGACGTGCCGCCCGGTGCCCGCGGACTGCGCGACCCAGCGCCACTTCGCGCTGGCGTGCGTCAGGGCCTTCGCGCGCACGTCGACGGCACCCGGCCCGACGAGGACGCCCGTGCCGCGCGGCGCGACGTCCAGCGCCGGCTCGTCGAGCACCAGGGTGACGAGCGTGACCGGCGCCCCGTCGTCGAGGCGCACGTCCCGCAGGTCCGCGCCGTCGAGCCCGTCGAGCAGGTCCGCAGCACCCGGCGTGGCCACGACGAGGCGCTGCGTGCGCAGGTCACGCGACGGGCGCGGGGGGTCGTGGCGGTCCTGCGTGCCGAGCGCGAGGGTCCCGTCCGCCGTCCGTGTCACCGACTCCGCGCGCGTGCGCGTCAGCAGGACGCCGCCGTGCGCGGTGATGTCGGCGACGAGCGCGTCGACCAGCCGGTGCACGCCGCCCGCGACGCCCTCGACCGCGGTGCCGGCCGGCGCCGACGCACGCAGCCGGCGCACCGCCCGGGCGAGCGATCCACCGCTGGCGGCCAGCGCCTCGCGCAGCCCGGGTGCGGCCGCGTCGACGGCGAGGTCGTCCGGGTCGGCCGCGTGCACGCCACCCACCACCGGGTGCACCAGCCGCGTCACGACGGCGTCACCCATGCGGGCGCGCACCAGGGCGCCCAGCGTCGGCGCGTCAGCACCCACGCGCGCCGGCAGCACCAGGTCCAGCGCCGCCCGTAGCGCCCCCGCGGTGCCGAGGGTGCGCCGCACGTCCGGCGCCAGCGGGTAGGCCGGGATGCCGAGCAGCCCGGTGCGCGGTAGCGGGCCGTCGCCGCTGGTCAGGTGCGTCCAGGCACCACGCGGCTCAGGGGCGACGACGTCGTCGGCCATGCCCAGCTCGGTCAGCAGCGCGGCCACCGAGCCGTTGCGCGTCGCGTAGGAGTCGGCGCCCGCGTCGAGCCGCAACCCGGCGACGTCGTGCCCGCGGACCGCGCCGCCCGGGGAGTCGCGCTCGTCGAGGACGAGGGTCCGCAGGCCCGCCCGCGCCAGCTCCCGTGCCGCGACGAGCCCGGCGACGCCCGCCCCCACGACGACCGCCTCCCACCCCGGCGTGTCGAGGTCGGGGCCCCCCAGGCCGAGCGCGACGTCCCCGCTCACAGCGAGTGGACGAGCTGCACGAGCCGCGTCAGGACGGTCGGGTCCGTCTCGGGGGGCACGCCGTGGCCCAGGTTGACGACGTGCCCGGGCGCCGCCGCGCCGCGTCGCACGACGTCGCGGACGTGCGCCTCGAGGACGTCCCACGGCGCCGACAGCAGCGCCGGGTCGACGTTGCCCTGCAGCGGGGTGCCGCCCCCGAGGCGTGCGGACGCCTCGTCGAGCGGCACGCGGTAGTCGACCCCCATGACGTCGGCACCCGCGTCGCGCATCGCGACGAGCAGCTCGCCCGTCGCCACGCCGAAGTGCACGGTCCGCACCCCGAGCGCCCGCGCCCGCGCCAGCACCCGGGCCGACGCGGGCGCGCAGTGCGCCGCGTAGTCCGCGAGCGACAGCGCGCCGGCCCACGAGTCGAAGAGCTGCGCGGCGCTCGCACCTGCCGTGACCTGCGCCTCGAGGAACGCGCCGGTCACCTCGGCGGTCCAGTCCATGAGCGCCGACCACGCGGCCGGGTCGGCGTGCATGAGGCGGCGCGCGGCGAGGTGGTCGCGCGACGGCCCGCCCTCGACGAGGTAGGCGGCCAGCGTGAACGGTGCGCCCGCGAAGCCGACGAGCGGCGTGCTGCCCAGCTGCGCGACGGTGCGCTCCACCCCCGCGGCGACGGGCGCGAGACGGGCGGCGTCCAGCGGGCCCAGGTCCCGCAGCCGCGCGACGTCGTCGCCCGTGCGCACGGGCGACGCGATGACGGGGCCCGTGCCGGGCACGATCTCGACGTCGACGCCCACGAGCGTGAGCGGCACGACGATGTCCGAGAAGAACACCGCGGCGTCCACACCATGGCGACGCACCGGCTGCAGCGTGATCTCGGAGGCCAGGTCCGGGTCGAGGCACGCGTCGAGCATGGCGGTGCCCGCACGCGACGCCCGGTACTCGGGGAGCGAACGTCCGGCCTGGCGCATGAACCAGACCGGGAGGCGCTCGGGACGCGTCCCGGAATACGCCGTCACGAGCGCGGAATCGCCGGTGCGGCCGTCAAGGAGCGGATGGTGTGGGGGAAGACTCACACCCTGGATTGTGCCGGACATTTCTGGGGATGATTCAATCGGGTCCCGTGGTGCTCCTGTCTCTCGTCGCGAGTCACCACTCCCTCGACCTGACCGTGCTGGAACGTCTGCAGTCGGACGTCCACGCCGTGGGCAGGGAGCTCGTCGCCGCGACGAACGCCGTGACCGGTGCCGTCGTCCTCGCGACGTGCAACCGGTTCGAGCTGTACCTGGACGTCGACGACACCGCCCACACGCCCCGCGCCCGCCGGGCCGTCGCACAGGCCGTCGCGGCCCGCTCCGGCTACAGCCCCGACGACGTCGCCGAGCACCTGCACCCGCTCGTCGGCGCCGACGCCAGCGAGCACCTGTTCGCCGTCGCCTCGGGGCTCGAGTCGATGGTCGTGGGGGAGCGGGAGATCGCCGGGCAGGTGCGACGTGCCCTGACCACCGCACGCCGCGACGGCACGACGACGTCGACGCTCGAGGCCCTCTTCCAGGCCGCGTCCCGGGCGTCGCGCGCCGTCGAGAAGTCGACGGGGCTCGGGTCGACCGGCCGCTCCGTGGTCGGTGTCGCACTCGACCTCGCGTCGCGCACGCTCCCGCAGGTCGACGGCGTCGCGGACTGGGCGTCGGTGCGGTGCGTGCTCGTGGGGACGGGCTCGTACGCCGGCGCGAGCCTCGCGGCGCTGAAGGCGCGGGGCGTCCGCGACGTGCGCGTGTTCTCGCCCAGCGGGCGCGCCGGACCGTTCGCGTCGGCGCGGGGCGTGACGGCACTGCCCGCGGGCGCGGACCTGCTCGCGGAGGTCGCGCACACCGACCTGGTCGTCGCGTGCTCGGGCGCCGCCGGCGCCGTGCTGGGTGTCGAGGCGCTCGCCGCCGCGCGCCGCGGGGAACCCCAGCCGCTCACCGTCGTCGACCTCGCGCTGCGGCACGACGTCGACCCCGACGTCCGGTCCCTGCCGGGCGTCACGCTGGTCTCGCTGCAGTCCGTGGCGGAGCACGCCCCGGCCGAGCACGCCGCGCTGGGACGCGCGCGCGAGGTGGTGCTGCGGGCGGCCGAGGACTTCGAGGGCGACCGGCGGGTGCGCGAGTGGGACCCCGCGGTCGTCGCCGAGCGGACCCGGGTGCTCGGTGGTCTCGAGGTGGCGCTGGACGCCCTGCCGCCGTCGGAGCGGGACGAGACGCGCGCCCGGTCGCTGCGGCGGCGCACCCGGGCTCTGCTGCACGGGCCGACGGTCGCGGCCCGCGCCGCGGCGCGGGACGGGAACGCCGCGGGCTACGCCCGGGCGCTCGCGGAGCTGGCCGCGATCGACGTCCCGGACGTCGGCCCCACCCCGGCCTGAGGCGGCCCCGGGGCGTCGCCGCCTCGACGCGCGCGCCCGCCGGGACGGACGTAGCGTCGAGCGGGCACACATCCCCGAACGCTACGGAGGCGACACCATGGCCACGATCGACGAGACCATCGACGTCGACGTCCCGGTCCGCACCGCGTACGACCAGTGGACACAGTTCGAGGAGTTCCCGCACTTCATGAACGGC
Organism: Cellulomonas xiejunii; assembly: GCF_024508315.1. Lineage (NCBI taxonomy): Bacteria > Bacillati > Actinomycetota > Actinomycetes > Micrococcales > Cellulomonadaceae > Cellulomonas > Cellulomonas xiejunii. Next base: position 3,892,967 of record NZ_CP101987.1, on the reverse strand, counting down.
GTCGAGGAGATCAAGCAGATCAGCGACACGCTGACGCGCTGGACGACCAGCATCGCGGGCATCGACCGCGAGTTCGACGCCGCGATCCTCGAGCAGCAGCCCGACATGGTCGTCGCGTGGGCGAGCGTCGACGGCACGACGCACGCCGGCCGCGTGACGTTCGAGCCGCTCGGGCCCACCTCGACGCGGATCACGACGCACATCGAGTGGGAGCCCGAGGGCATCCGCGAGAAGGTCGGTGCCGCGATCGGGGCCGACGACCGCCAGGTCAAGAAGGACCTGCACCGCTTCAAGGAGTTCATCGAGGGCCGCCGCACCGAGACGGGTGCCTGGCGCGGCACCGTCCACGGCGGCCACCCGACGACCTGACGCGCCGTCCGGGTCGACCCCTCCCCTCAGGCCGTGAGACGTCAATCCAGCCCTCCATCAGCGCGTGAGACGTCGATCCAGCCCCCCATCAGCGCGTGAGAGGTCGATCCAGCACCCTCGCCTCCGTTGGCGGCCGTCGCACACGGACGGCGCCGGGTACTGGATCGACCTCTCACGGCTGGGCGGGGTGTTGGCCGTGGACGACCCGCGCTCGACGGCGACCTGTCCGCGATGATGCTGATGCGGGTGCTCCTCCATCTCCTCGACCCCGCGATCGTCGTCGGCGATGTCCCGGAGCGGGACCTCGACGTCGAGGTGCTCCGCTTCATCGACGAGACGGGTCCGGCCTGCTTCGACTGATCGGCAGAACCGCGGCCGGGCGGCGCGTGCAACAGGAGGTGCGACCGACATGGAGTGGTGGATCGTCGCGGTGGCCGCGGGCGTGGTCGGCGCGGCCGCGGCGTGGGCCTCGCACAAGGGGTGGATCTACCTCGGCACCAAGCGTCCGCCCGGCGGTGGTTCGGCGGCGCTCGGCCCGCTCATCGAGGTGTTCCAGCCGAGCTACTCCCACTACCAGGAGGAGAAGGAGCGGCACCACGTGGTCGTGGACCAGAACGCTCCCCCCGCGCCGGACGAGGTCGACCTGCCTCGGGTCGTCGCGGCTCAGGACGACGAGGGCCCCCGTGAGCGCTGAGACGGGGACGGGGGCCGGCGCAGGGCACGCCCCCCCACGTCAGCGCAGCTGCTGGGTGAGGGTGTCGGGGTCGGTCGTCGGGCGGTCGCAGGCGAAGCCTCGGCACACGTAGGCCGCGGGTCGGCCGTCCACCAGCGGGCGGTCGCGCAGCAGGGCCGGGGTGTCGGCGCCGGGGTCGTCCGGGTCGCCGACGGCCACGACGACGCCCGCCGCGGGTGACGCGAGCGCCGTCCGGTGCAGCGTGCGCGTGGCCGGGTCGTCCCGCGCGCCGACGACGGCGACCTCGCGCGGCCCGTCGAGCAGCGCCTCCACGGTCGCGAGAGCCCACCCCGCCGCGCGGGGGTAGCGGGCGGCGATCTGCAGCGGCGCGCGCAGGGCGGCGAGGGCGGCCTCGCGCAGGGTGAGATCACCGGTCAGGGCGCCGAGCGTGACGAGCGCCGCGGCGGCGGCCGGCGGTCCGGCGGGCGTGGGCCCGTCGGCCGGGTCCTGCGGTCGGCGCAGCGTGCCCAGGACGGGGTCCGTCTCGTCGTCCGCGGTGTCGAACAGGCCGCCGTCCTCGTCACCGAAGTGCGCGCGCACGGTCGTCAGCAGCCGCTGGGCCCGGGCCGTCCACTCGTGCTCGCCGGTCGCCGCGGCCAGGGCGAGGTAGCCCTCGGCGACGTCGGCGTAGTCCTCCAGCACCCCCGGCGCGTTCCCGGCGACGCCGTCGCGCGACGTCCGCACCAGCCGGTCGCCGTCGTCCGGGCCGGTACGGGTGTGCAGGTCCGCGAGCAGCCGGGCGCACGCACGGGCCGCGTCGAGGAGGTCGGGCCGGTCGAGCAGCGCACCCGCCTCGGCCAGGGCGGCGATCGCCAACCCGTTCCACGCCGAGACGACCTTGTCGTCCCGGGCCGGGTGCGGGCGCGCCGCCCGCGCCTCGCGCAGCCGGTCGCGCACCGCGGCGAACCGCGCGTCGTCGTCGGGGTCGTGCCGTCGCTGCAGGACCGACGCGCCGTGCTCGAACGTCCCCTCGTCCGTGACCCCGAGGACCTCGGCGGCCCAGGTGCCGTCGTCGTCGCCGAGCACGTCGCGCAGCTGCCCGGGCGTCCACGCGTAGAAAGCCCCCTCGCGGCCCTCGCTGTCGGCGTCGAGCGCCGACGCGAACCCGCCCTCGCGCGTGCGCAGGTCCGCCAGCAGCCAGTCGGCGGTCTCCTCGGCGACGCGCCGGTGCAGCGGGCCGCCCGTCGACCGCCACGCGTGCAGGTACACGCGCAGCAGCAGCGCGTTGTCGTAGAGCATCTTCTCGAAGTGCGGCACGGTCCAGGTCGCGTCGACGGAGTACCGCGCGAACCCGCCCGCGAGCTGGTCGTACACGCCCCCGCGGGCCATGGCGTCGAGCGTGGCCCGCGCCATGGCGAGCGTGTCGGCGTCGCCCGTGCGGGCGTGGTGGCGCAGCAGCCACTCCAGCACCATCGACGGCGGGAACTTCGGCGCGCCGCCGAAGCCGCCGTCGCGCTCGTCGAACGACGCGCCCAGCGCGCCGAGCGCACGGGCGACGACGCGCTCGTCGACGAGGTCGCTGCCCGTGGGCCCGTCGGAGCCGACGACCGGCCGCCCGAGGGCGTCCGCGATCGTGCCCGCGTTGCTCAGGACCTCCTCGCGGCGCGTGGTCCAGGCGGCGGCGAGCGCGGCCAGCACCTCGGGGAACGAGGGCATCTGCTGCACGCGCCGGGGCGGGAAGTAGGTGCCGCAGAAGAAGGGGCGGCCGTCCGGTGTGGTGACCACCGTCATCGGCCAGCCGCCGCTGCCCGTCATCGCCTGGGTGGCCGTCATGTAGACGGCGTCGACGTCGGGGCGCTCCTCGCGGTCGACCTTCACGCACACGAAGTGCTCGTTCATGAAGGCGGCGGTGGCAGCGTCCTCGAACGACTCGTGCGCCATGACGTGGCACCAGTGGCACGCGGCGTAGCCGACCGAGAGCAGGACGGGGACGTCGCGGCGCGCGGCCTCGGCGAAGGCCTCGTCGCCCCACTCCCACCAGTCGACGGGGTTGTCCGCGTGCTGCAGCAGGTAGGGGCTGGTGCTGGCGGCGAGGCGGTTGGCCATCTCACTCCTCGGTGCGGGAGGCGCTGGTCGCTGTCGACGCTACGCGACCGGTTCTGCTCGTGCCGCTCGAGGCGGTGACGACGGCCACACCGTCGTCCGCCCGTGTCTGGATACCCCCGGGGGTATGGTGGTGACATGCCCACGACACCAGCTCCCGACGCCCCCGCGCCCCGGCGCATCGTCGTCGTCGGCGGGGTAGCCGGTGGCATGAGCGCCGCCGCGCGCGCCCGCCGCCTCGACGAGTCCGCCTCCATCGTCGTCCTCGAGCAGTCGCAGTACGTCTCCTTCGCCAACTGCGGCCTGCCGTACCACCTGTCCGGCGAGATCGAGAGCCGCGACGCCCTGCTGCTCCACACGCCCGAGTCGCTGCGTGCCGCGCTCGCGCTCGACGTCCGCACCGGCAGCCGCGTGACCGCCGTCGACCGCGACGCGCGCACCGTCACGGTCGCGACGGCCGACGGCACCTACCAGCTCGGGTACGACGCCCTGCTGCTCGCACCCGGTGCCGTCGCCGTGACGCCGCCGATCGAGGGCCTCGACCACCCGGCCGTGTACTCGCTGCGCACGGTCCCTGACCTGGACTCGCTCACCGCCCGCGTGGCCCAGCTCCCGGTGGACGGCCCCCGACGGGCCGTCGTCGTCGGCGCCGGGTTCATCGGCCTGGAGGCCGTCGAGGCGCTCGCGGCCCGCGGCCTGCAGGTGGACCTCGTCGAGCTCGCCGACCACGTGCTGCCCCCGCTCGACGCGGAGCTCGCGCCCTTGCTCGCCGACGAGCTCCGGTCCCACGGGGTCGGCCTGCACCTCGGCGTCTCGGCGCGCAGCATCACGGACGACGGCGGTGCCGCGCGCGTCGCGCTCTCCGACGGCACGCAGGTCGTCGCGGACGTCGTCGTGGTCAACGTCGGGGTCCGACCCGCGAGCGACCTCGCCCGCGACGCCGGCCTCGAGCTCGGTGCCCGTGGCGCGATCCGGGTCGACGCCGACCAGCGCACGTCCGACCCGCACATCTGGGCCGTGGGCGACGCCGTCGAGGTGACGCAGGCCGTCACCGGCGTCACCGGGCCCGTCCCGCTGGCCGGGCCGGCGAACCGTCAGGGCCGACGTGCCGCCGACGCGATGCTCGGCCGCCGCACGACGCCCCAGGCGACCGTGCTGGGCACCGCGATCGTCCGCGTCTTCGGCCTCACCGCCGCTGTGACCGGTGCGAGCCAGGCCGCGCTCGATCGTGCCGGGATCGCGCACGAGGTCGTCCGCATCCACGCCGGGCACCACGCCGGCTACTTCCCGGGCGCCCAGCAGGTCCACGTCGTGGCGACCTTCGCGCCGGACGGGCGTCTGCTCGGTGCCCAGGCCGTGGGGTGCGAGGGCGTCGACAAGCGCATCGACGTGCTGGCCACCGCGCTGCGCGCCGGCATGACCGCCGACGACCTCGCGGAGCTCGAGCTCGCCTACGCCCCGCCGTACGGTTCCGCGAAGGACCCGGTGAACATGCTCGGCTTCGTCGCGCAGAACGTCCTCGACGGCACCATGCCGCAGTGGCACGCGCGGGACCTCGACGACGTCCTGGCGACGAGCCTCGTCCTCGACGTCCGCTCGCGCGGCGAGTTCGCGCGCGGTCACCTCCCGGGCGCCCTGAACATCCCGCACACCGAGCTCCGCGACCGGCTCGACGAGGTCCGGGACGCCGCCGCCGGCCGACCGGTCGCCGTGCACTGCGCCAGCGGCGTCCGCTCCTACATCGCCACCCGCGTCCTGCTCCAGGACGGTATGGACGCGCGGAACCTCTCGGGCGGCTGGCTCAGCCTCGTCGCTGCTCGCCCCGACCTCACCCGCCCCGACCTCACCCGCCCCGACCTCACCCGCCGCTAGACCGTCCCGCGCCCGCAGACTCCCAGCACCGACCCGACACACCCGACACGAGAAACCCCGAGGAGCACCACCATGTGCAGCCCCATCCGTTGCAGCAGGTGCGGCAAGGTCACCTGGACCGGCTGCGGCATGCACGTCGACGCCGTGATGGCCGACGTGCCCAAGGACCAGCATTGCACCTGCCCCTGACACCACACACGTGGACGCACCCCACCCACGACACGGCGCTCGCCAACGGTGGGCCGACGACCCGAGGAGGACACCGTGGAGCTTGACCCCGGCGAGATGACCAAGGTGAGCAACCGGCTCAAGCGGGCACAGGGGCAGCTCACGGCCGTCATCCGCATGCTCGACGAGGGCAGCAGCTGCGAGGACGTCGTCACGCAGCTGTCCGCCGTGTCACGCGCGCTCGACAGGGCCGGGTTCGCGATCATCGCGTCGGGGATGCGGCAGTGCCTCACGCAGCCGGAGTCGTCGGACGAGGCGCCGACCCTCGACGTCGCGAAGCTCGAGAAGCTCTTCCTGTCGCTGGCGTGACCGGGCGCCCGGCCCGGTAGCCGGCGTTCGTCCGCCGTGGTGGGTGCAGGAAAAAGCGCACCGGGCCTGGTCGGGGGGGAGGACCAGGCCCGGTGCGGTCTGTGGGCCGACGCCCCGTGGGGGCCGACCGGGTGACCGGGGCTCTCCGTGGAGTGCCGCTCGGGTTCGTGCTGGTATGTCTTTCGTGCCGGTATGTCTAGGGATGCTACGCGAAGGTGGCGTCCTGTGGGTGAAGTTTCACCGGTCAGATTGTCACGAATGTGCCCAGTGTCGCTCTTGTGCAGCCGGGCCGGGAGCCCATGTGTGCGGGACGACCTGGTTGGTCTCGATGTCGGTCAGCTCGGCGGCGTACACGATCGCCTCGTAGACGCCGGCCTCGACGCGGTCGAGGTGCAGCCGCTCGGCCCGCTCGATGTCGTCGCCCAGGTGCGAGATGCGCGCCACGACGTACCGCTGCGCGTCCTGCCACTGGTCGACCACGCGGACCGACAGCCCGTTCCAGCGGGCCGTCAGGTCCAGCTCGAACAGCTCGGTGACGTCCTCGCGGGCCACGCGCCGGTACCAGCGGCCCGACGGCGACTGGTGGAACCCGGTCTCCGCGAGCGGCGGGTTGGCCAGCGCGAGCACGACCGTATGCCCACCGTCGACCACGTCCGCCTCGAGGTAGGCGCCGTGCCACTTGGCGACGGGTCCGACGCACCGCGACAGCGAGGCGAGCGCCGGTCGCGGTGCGCCGAGCTGGGTGACCGTCCAGCCGGTGCCGACGTCGCCGTAGCGGGCGAGGAGCGTCGACGTGCCGTCGTCGTGCACGCGGATCAGCTCGGCGCCCGGGGGGATGCGCGAGTGGCGCAGCCACCACAGCGGGACGATGTAGCCGGGGACGTCGCGGTACTGCAGCTGGGGCGAGGACTCGAACCGCAGGATGTCGATGGAGCGGTCGTACGGGCTGAACGGCGAGCCGGGGTAGCCCAGGCCGTGCACCTCGAAGAGCTGGGCGGGGGTGGTCGCGAAGGCGACGTCCTCTGCGCGGACCACGTAACCGGCGATGCGGTCGTGACCCTGCGTGAGGTGAGCGTGCGCCAGCGACGGGGTGATCGCCTTCTGCATCAGTGTCACGTTGGGCTTCCTTGCCGGATCGGACGGAGGGGGAGGATTCCGACGACGCCGACGATTCTCACCTGATCCCGGGCGCATGTCCAGGAGTCGAAACGTATCGACGGGGACCGCTCCCACTCCGGAGCGCGCAATTAGGCCGAACGGGTGACGCAGACGGGGGACGTTGTGCCCCCGATACGGACGAACCGGACAGCAGGTTACTCCAGGTGGGCGACGAGCGAGGCCGCCAGACCGGTGTACGAGCCCGGCGAGAGGTTTCGCAATCGTTCCGTGACATCGGCCGGGAGTCCGAGCGAGTCGACGAAGACGCGCATGTCCTGCGCCGTCAGGCGGTGCCCGCGGGTCAGCTCCTTCAGCCGCTCGTAGGGGTTCTCCATACCGGGCACACCTGCCACGGCGGCCGCCCGCATGGCCGACTGGACGGCCTCGCCCAGCACCTCCCAGTTGCCGTCGAGCTCGCGCGCGAGCATCGCCTCGTCCACCGCGAGCCCGCGCAGACCGCGGCGCACGTTGTCCATCGCGAGCAGCGAGTGCCCGAACGCGGGGCCGATGTTGCGCTGCGTCGTGGAGTCGGTGAGGTCGCGCTGCAGCCGGCTCGTGACGAGCGTCGAGGCGAGCGTGTCGAGCAGCGCGCTCGAGATCTCGAGGTTGGCCTCCGCGTTCTCGAAGCGGATGGGGTTGACCTTGTGCGGCATCGTCGACGAGCCCGTCGCTCCCGCCACGGGGATCTGCGTGAACACGCCCCGGCTGATGTACGTCCACACGTCGGTGGCCAGGTTGTGCAGCACCCGGTTGAACCGCGCGACGTCCGCGTACAGCTCCGCCTGCCAGTCGTGCGACTCGATCTGCGTCGTCAGGGGGTTCCACGTCAGGCCCAGGTGCTCGACGAACGTGCGCGACACCATCTGCCAGTCGGCGTCGGGGACGGCCGCGAGGTGCGCGCCGTACGTGCCCGTCGCGCCGTTGAGCTTGCCGAGGTACTCGTCGCCCTCGATGCGGCGCAGCTGGCGGCGCAGGCGGTGCGCGAGGACCGCGAGCTCCTTGCCGAGCGTCGTCGGGGTCGCCGGCTGGCCGTGCGTCAGGGCGAGCATCGGCACGGACGCGTGCTGCGCGGCGAGCGCCGCGACCTCGTCCGTCAGCGCGACCGCGGCGGGGAACCAGACCTCGCGCACGGCACCGCGCACCATGAGCGCGTACGACAGGTTGTTGACGTCCTCGCTCGTCAGCGCGAAGTGCACGAGCTCGTTGACCTGGGGGAGCACGGTGTCGGCGCGCAGCGCGTCGGGCGCGGCGGCGATGCGGCGCTTGATGAAGTACTCGACGGCCTTCACGTCGTGCACCGTCGTGCGCTCGATCTCGGCGAGCTCGGCGATCTCGTCGGCGCCGAACGTGGCGACGACGTCCCGCAGGTACTGCTCCTCGTCCGGGGCCAGCTCGGGGGCGCCCGGCACCACCGCGTGCGACGTCAGGTGGATGACCCACTCGACCTCGACCTCGATGCGCGCCCGGTTGAGCGCCGCCTCCGACAGGTGGTCCACCAGCGGCGCGACCGTCGGGCGGTAGCGCCCGTCGAGCGGCCCGAGCGCGATGGCGGGGGTGACGTCGGCGAGGGGGACGCGGGCGGGGGAGGCGTCGTCGAGCGGCATGGGGTCAGTGTTTCAGAGCGTGGCGGGGGTGCGTCCGTCGTGTCCGCGAGGGCCGGTCGGCCTGGCACCACGAGCTCGACACGGCCAACCGCCCGGCGGCCACGGTGTGGCCCGGCAGGCCCGACGTCCACACGCGCTGCAGTGCACCCTGATCCCGCGTCTGCCGCTCGCCCCGATGGTGGCGGGCGCTCTGCGTGACGGGGCGGTGAGATGATGGTGCGGCAGCTCGACGCGGGCCGACCGCGCCGGGCGAGGAGGTCGCGCAGGGGGACACGAGGCGCGCGGACGAGGTGGCGGCTCGGCCAGGCAGGGTAGGGGCATGAGAGGACCGGCCGTGACGGTCGAGGACCCGGTGCGGCGGTGGGTCGCCGACGCGGTCGCCGCCCTCCGCGCGGGCACGTCGTACGTCGACCAGATCGACCTGGACGACCTGCTCGGCACCGCTTACGACGTGCGGACCGCCGTCCCGACCGGTCTGGAGGTCCTCGCGGCCGCGCACGCGACGCTCGCCGACGTGCCGGACGTCGCGCCGCGACTGGCGGTGCCGCTCGCGGAGTCGCCGACCCTCGACGCGCGGGCACCCGCGCTCGACGACGTCGAGACGCTGCACGACACCTTCCACCCGCCGGGCCTGTACGTCGTCCGCCGGAACCTGGAGCACCTGACGGGAGGGTGGGAGGAGTACCGCGTGGGCTACGACCGCGTCGTCCGGGACCTGGGCGACGGCCTGCGGGTCGAGGCGTCGTACAGCTGCTGGCGAGACGAGGCCGAGCGCGCGAACGGGTGGTCGTTCGCCCGGACCCTGTGGTTCGACGTCCGACGCGAGGGCGACGAGGGGGCGGGCTGTCCGTGAGCGCGACCGACGGGCTGCCCAGCGCGCGCCTGCGGCAGCTGCTCGACCACATGGCCGACGCCACGGGGTGCGCCCGTGTGCCGGGCTGGGCCGACGAGCACGACCGCTGGCACGTCTACCAGGCGGCGGTCGCGCTGTGCGCACTGGGCCCGTCGCTGCGGGAGGCGCTCGCGTCGGAGCCCGACGAGGGCGTCGCGACCAGCGTGGTGCTGCTGGCGTTCGACCGGGATCCCGTGCGGGAGCACCGGGCCTGGTGGGTCGACGCGCTGCCGGCGGACCGGCGGGCGTTCGTCGCGCGTCGGGCCGACGACCTGGCCGTCCTGGAAGGGGTGCGCGACGGTTCGCTCACCGACGTCCCGGACGTCACTGCGTGGACGCACTGGCTGCAGCGCGCGTCGGCCGAGCAGTCGACCGTTCCCGACGTCCTCGAGGAGCTGGCCCGCGACGGACGGACGCGCAAGATCCGGAACATCGCCGCGGAGAGGCTGCGGATCCACCACCGTGCCGCCGCACGCCCGTGAGAGGTGGGGTGTGGGGAGACTCGAGGGGCCACGCGTCGCGGGGTTTCCGCGGGGTGGGAGGGCGCCGGATCCTCCGAGATCTGTGCGGTGACGTGCCTCCACCTCACGTCCCGCCGGTGAGCCCGACCACCAGGCTCTCGACGCGCTGCTCCACGCACGCCCACGCCGTCTGGCCGACCCCCGGGTACGCCTCGGCATGAGGCCGCGCAACCAGGTGGCTGCCGCCGCGGCGGGAGCGGGGGTGCGGTGGGAGAGGGGCAGCAGCGCGGACACCACGGCGGAACCGTGGCCCCATCGGGTGACCGCGTCGCCGGTGAACCGCAGCCGGACGCGGTCGTCGCCGTCCCGCTCGACGTGCGCGACGAGGGTTCCGTAGAGCCAGGCGTCCAGGGCGCGCACGGTCATCGCGCGTGGACCTCCATGCGCACGTCGAGCAGTCGCAGCATGGCGAACAGCCGGCGCGTGTAGAGCGTGGGGACTCCGGACTCCATCTGGTAGACGTAGCGGCGGTCGACGCCGAGCTCGTCCGCGAGCGCGCTGTTCACCGCAGCCCATGCCGGTTCGCTCTGCTCGTTCACGGCCGGCCTTTCGATGCGCTGAAATCGACTCATCACGCCAGTGAGGGGATATCAGCCCATCGACCGGATGCGCGGATATCCGCGCACTCGCCGGGCGACCGGCCAGGAATCCTCACCGCCGTGGCTCCTCGATCACCGGCGGGCGTGATCGATCGCGTCACCGATCGTCGAGCCCGGGTGGTCCCGGCGGTACTGCTTGAGTTCAGCAGGGCTGACCTCGGGCTTGCGTCCCGGTGCGCGGCCCAGGCCCGAGGGAGAGAATCCCCACACGACGACGGCCAGAGTGGCGAGGAACGCTGCGACCAGCACGTTGTCGGTCACAAGATATGCGACCCATGCCAGCGCTGCCAGGCCGATGATCGCAATGATCGGTGCGTACTTCTTCATCGTGAATACCACATCCTCACGTCCAGGCTTCCTTGACGGCCGTGATGCCGAGAATCGCCGCGCCGAGTGCTGCCGCGGCTCCCCCGAGCACCGAGTCCGGGATGGAGGCGAACAAGGTCAGGAGCTGCTCGGTCTGCCCCCGCGCACCGAAAACACTCTGGTCAACGCGCGCGACGATCTTCTGCTCGGAGATGAGCGGTGGAGCGGCCTGGGCGGTCGCGCCCATGCAGACGACCATGGACATTCCTGCCACCGAAGCGGCAGAGAATCTGACGAGTCGTGAGAGCCTCGCTTTGTCCCCCTGCTTGATGTGCGGAAATTGCAGCCTGGATTCGACGCCTTTGTACGGTACTGACCCCGGCGTGAGGAGGTCAACCCTGTAATGACTCTACGACTCGGGTGCGCGACCAACGACCGCTCAGCTCCGCGTCGACACCGTCACCGTGAACTTCGGGTCCCGCCCGACCTGCCGCGTCGGCCCGACGACCTGCTCGAGCGCCGGCCGGTAGTGCAGGTGGGAGTTCCACACCGTCCACAGCTCGCCGCCCGGCCGCAGGACGCGTGCGGCGTCGGCGAACAGCGCGCGCGCCGCCGCGGGGACCACCGCCGCCCCGACGTGGAACGGGGGGTTGAGCAGCACGAGGTCGACGCTCGCGTCGGGCAGGTCGCCCGCACCGTCGGCGCGCGTCACGGTCACCCGGTCGGCCACGCCGTTCGCCTCGACGGTCGCGCGCGCCGACGCGACGGCGACGGCGGACTCGTCGGTCGCGACCACGGCCATCCCGGGGCGCAGCCGGGCGACCGCGACGGCCAGCACGCCCGTGCCGCACCCGAGGTCCACGGCCGTGCCGGTGGTCTGCGGGACCTCGTCGAGGTGGGCCAGCAGCTCGCGCGTGCCGATGTCGATGCCGGTGCCGGCGAACGCGCCGCCGTGCGCGCACACCACGAGGTCGCCGTGGGTCGCGCACTCGGGCCAGCGGCGCGCGGGCCGCTCGGAGGCCGGGCGCGGCGACGACGCGACGAGCACGCGTGACTTCTGCCGCGCGAGCCGCGCCTCGACGACCGCGAGGTGCCGGCCGAGGACGTCGTTCATCGCGGTCGTCATGTGCTTGACGCGCCCACCCGCCACGACGACGACCGCCGGGTCGGCGTGCTCCGCGACCAGCCCTGCGACCTCGTCGAGCGCGTCGAGCGAGCGCGGCAGCTGCAGCAGCACGAGGCGCGCACCGGCGACCAGCTCGGGGGTCATCCCGTGCGACGTGAACCCACCGAGCCCGAGCCGCTCGGCGTTCGCGTGCAGCGCCCGCTCGCCGGTCAGCCGGTCCTGGTGCACGCGGACGCCCGTGACGCCGTGGCGGGCGACCGCGCCGAGGGTCAGCGCGCCGTACCGGTCGCCGATCACGACGACGGTCCCGTCCGCGGCGTCCGCGAGCGCCGCCGCTGCTTCGTCGAGGACCAGCCGGTCCGTCGCGTCCACGGCGTAGAGGTTCGGCGCCTCGACGTCGGGGTACCGACGAAGGTCGTCGAGGACGTCGCTCATCGCAGGCACCGGGATCGGGTCACCCGGTCGAGGCTAGCAACGGGGCCGCGAACGCTGAGACGCCCGCGCGGGCGCCCGATGCGGACGTATCGCCCCGCCCTCGCGCCGCAGCGCCCGCCCGGCCGTGCGCGTGGCTACAGTCGCGCCGTGCAACGGAGCCACGTGGACCGTCGCCTGTGGGTCTGGGTGGTCCTGCTGGGGCTGACCGGACAGCTGGCGTGGACGGTCGAGAACATGTACCTCAACGTCTTCGTCCACGACACGATCACCGGCTCGGCGACGGTGCTGGCGGTCATCGTCGCGACGAGCGCGGTCGCGGCCACGCTCGCGACGCTGCTCGCGGGCGCGTACTCGGACCGCACGGGCCGGCGGCGCGAGCTCATCGCGGGCGGGTACGTGCTGTGGGGCGCGTGCACGGCGGCGTTCGGGGTCGTGGGCGTCGACACGGCCGCCTCCCTGGCGCCGGCGCTCGACGCCGTGGTGGTCGCGGTCGTCGCGATCGTCCTGCTGGACTGCGTCATGAGCGTGCTCGGCGCGACGGCCAACGACGCGGCGTTCAACGCGTGGGTCACCGACTCGACCGACGAGACCAACCGGGGGCGCGTCGACGGCGTGCTGGCCACCCTGCCGCTGCTGGCGATGCTGCTGGTCTTCGGGGCGCTCGACCCGCTGACGCGCGACGGTCGCTGGTCCGTGTTCTTCGCGGTGGTCGGCGGCGTGACGGCGGTGGTCGGCGTCGTGGCGTGGTTCGGGCTGCGGGCGCCGCGGGTGCCGCGCCCCGGGGGCACGTACCTGGCGTCGGTCGTGCACGGGCTGCGGCCCGGCACGGTGCGCGCGCACCCCCGGCTGTACGTCGCGCTGGCGGCGTGGGCGGTGCTCGGGACCAGCACGCAGGTGTTCATGCCGTTCCTCATCATCTACGTGCAGCGGTACCTCCAGATCGACGGGTACGCGGTGGTGCTGGCGTCGGTGCTGCTGGGTGCCGCGGTCGTCAGCGTCCTCGGCGGCCGCGTGCTCGACCGCGTCGGCCCGCACCGCGCGATCCTGCCCGTCGTCGGGGTGTACGCGGCGGGGCTGCTGCTGATGTTCCCGGCGCGCGGCATGCTCGCCGTCATCGGCGCGGGGATCGTCATGATGTCGGGCTTCATGCTGGGCGTCGCCGCGATCTCCGCGACCGTGCGCAACCTGACGCCGCCGGACCGCGCGGGCCAGGTGCAGGGCCTGCGCATGGTGGCGGCGGTGCTGATCCCCATGGTCGTCGGCCCGTTCCTGGGTGCGGCCGTCATCACGGGCGCGGACGAGACGTACGTCGACCTGGGCGTGGTCAAGCAGGTCCCGACGCCGTGGGTGTTCCTCGCGGCGGCCGTCGTCGTGGCGTTCGTCGTGATCCCGGCGCGGCGCCTCGCCCGCGCCGACCGGACGCAGGACGTGGAGGTCGTGCCGTGATCACCCCCTGGGGCGACGCCCTGGACGTCGACGCCCCGCTGCCGGAGCACCCGCGCCCGCAGCTCGTGCGCGACTCGTACGTCACCCTCAACGGCCGGTGGGACCACGCGTTCACGTCCGCCGACGCGCCCGCCCCCGACCGCTGGGGCGGCCCGATCGTCGTGCCGTTCTCGCCCGAGGCGCCGCTGTCGGGCGTCGGCCGCACGCTGCAGCCGGACGAGGCGCTGTGGTACCGGCGCACCGTCACCCTCCCCGCGGGGTTCGTGCGCGACCGCGTCCTGCTCCACCTCGGCGCGGTCGACCAGGACGCGCAGGTGTCGGTCGACGGCAGCGACGTCGGCGGGCACCGCGGCGGGTACCTGCCGTTCACGCTCGACGTGACGGACGCCCTGGTCGGCGACGAGCACGAGGTCGTGGTGCGCGTCCGCGACGTCACGGACACCTCGTACCGCAGCCGCGGCAAGCAGAAGCTCGCGCCCGGCGGCATCTGGTACACCGCGCAGTCGGGCATCTGGCAGACGGTGTGGTTGGAGTCGGTGCCGGCGCTGTGGGTCGACAGGCTCGTCCTGACGCCGCACCTCGCGGAGCGCGAGGTCGAGGTGACGGTCGTCGCGGGCGGCGGCGCGGGGGAGGCGGAGGTCGTCGTGTCCGCCGACGGGCGCGAGGTCGTGCGCCGCACGGTCCCGACGGACGTGCCGACGCGGCTGCCGATGGGCGACGTCCGCCCGTGGAGCCCCGACGACCCCTACCTGTACGACGTCGAGGTGCGCCTCGGCGACGACCGCGTGATCAGCTACGTCGGGATGCGCTCGTTCGGCGTCGGCCCCGACGCGCACGGCCGCACGCGCCTGCTGCTCAACGGCGAGCCGTACCTGCACGCCGGGCTGCTCGACCAGGGGTACTGGCCCGACGGCCTGTACACCCCGCCGTCCGACGAGGCGATGGTCCACGACATCCGGACCGCCAAGGACCTCGGCTTCACGATGCTGCGCAAGCACATCAAGATCGAGCCGCTGCGCTGGTACCACCACTGCGACCGCCTCGGCATGCTGGTGTGGCAGGACATGGTCAACGGCGGCCGGACCTACCACCCGGCCGTCGTCACCGCGCCCGTCGTCACACCGCTGCGCCTCGACGACTCCCGGTACCGCGTGTTCGCCCGGCAGGACGTCGAGGGTCGCGAGGAGTTCCTCGCGGAGGCCGACGCGACCGTCGAGCTGCTGCGCAGCGTGCCGTCCGTCGCGGTGTGGGTGCCGTTCAACGAGGGCTGGGGGCAGTTCGACGCCGCCGCCGTCGCGGCCCGCGTCACCGCGCTCGACCCGACGCGGCCCGTCGACCACGCGTCCGGCTGGCACGACCAGGGCGCGGGCGACCTCGTCAGCCGGCACGTCTACTTCCGGCCCTACCGGCTGTCACGCACCGACGCCGCCGACGCGCGCGCCGCCGTCCTGTCGGAGTACGGCGGCTACTCGCACCGCGTGGCCGGGCACACGTGGTCCGAGCAGGAGTTCGGGTACCGGCGCTACCGCGACCGCGGGGCCTTCGAGCGCGCGTTCCTGCGGCTGCAGCACGCGCAGGTCGGCCCGGCCGTCGACGACGGGCTCGCGGCGTTCGTGTACACCCAGCTCGCGGACGTCGAGGAGGAGACCAACGGCCTGCAGACGTACGACCGGCGGATCGTGAAGCTCGACGCCGACGCCGTCCGCACCTCGAACCGGCGGCTGCGCGCCCGGCACGACGCGGCCGCCGGCGTCCGTGCCGCGGCGCCGCTGGCCGTGACCGAGCGCGAGATCACCGCACCGGTGAGCCTCACGCTGCCCGACGGCCGCCTCAACCCCGACGCGGTCGGCTGGACCCGCACCCCGCTGGTCACCACCGACGGCATCGGCCGCGGCGCCCGCGGGCTCGGACGCAACAAGCGGTGGGAGTACTGGGCGGTCACCACGCCGACGCACGTCGTCGCCCTCGTCGTCTCCGCGATCGACTACGCGGCCGTGCACGGCATCTGGGTGCTCGACCGCACGACCAGGCAGGCGGTCGCGCACGACGCGATCGGCGTGCTCACCGGATCCGCGACGCTGCCCGGCACCCTTGGGGGCGGCAAGGTCCGCGCGAGCACGCGCGCCGTGAAGATCGCGATCGACGAGGTGCCCGGCGGCACGCGGCTGCGGGCCCGCGGCGAGCGCGTGCGGGTCGACGTCGTCGCGCACCGGCCCGACGGGCACGAGTCCCTCGGGGTCGTCGTGCCGTGGACCGACACGCTGTTCCAGTACACGGTGAAGGACGTGGCCCGCCCTGCGACCGGCACGGTGTGGGTCGACGGCGTCGCGTCCGACGTGCCCGCGGGCGAGTCGTGGGCGACGCTCGACCACGGCCGCGGCCGCTGGCCCTACGACGTGCGCTGGAACTGGGGCGCCGGGTCGGGACGCACCGACGGACGCGTCATCGGCCTGCAGGTCGGCGGGCAGTGGACGGACGGCACGGGGTCGGTCGAGAACTCCCTCGTGGTCGACGGGCGCCTGACGAAGATCAGCGAGGAGCTGGTCTGGGAGTACGACCGCGACGACTGGCTCGCGCCGTGGCACGTGACCGGCACCGACGTCGAGCTCACGCTCACGCCGTTCCACCTCAAGCAGTCGGTCACCGACCTCACGGTCTTCGCGGCGCGCACGTCGCAGTGCTTCGGGCACTGGGAGGGCCGCGTGCGGGACTCGACCGGCACGTGGGTGCCGGTGCGGGACGTCGTCGGGTGGGCGGAGGACGTGCACAACCGCTGGTGAGGCGGACGGACCTCAGCGGTTCGTCGTCGAGAAGTGCTGGTAGTCGATCGGGCGGGTCCAGTAGCCGCCCCAGTACCAGCCCTGCTCCGCGAAGGCGGTGACGACGACGTCCCCGTCGTGGATGACGCCCGGGGCGTCGGGGCGGTCGACGAACGCGACCCCCGCGGGCGGCAGCACCAGGCTGTCCCGGACGTACGGGTTCTCGATCGGGTTGACGTCGATCGCGCGCCCGTAGGAGTGCTCGGACCAGCCCGTGCCGCCCGTGACCGCGCGGCAGTTGAAGGCCGAGGTGTTGTCCGCGGCCATCGACGCGTCGTCGTCGGCGCCGAAGTCGTCGACGAGTCGCATCGAGGCGATCGGGAACCGCGCGTCGAACAGGTCGCGGAAGACCTCGACGATGCCGTCGGCGACGTCCGCGTGCACGACGAGCTCGCCCTGCACGACCTTGCCGCGCATGTCGTGGTGGCTGACGCGCACGTAGCGCAGGTCCTCCAGCGGCACCGGGCAGCCCGGGCGCCACGACGCCGCCATGCGCTCGGCGAGGCGTGGCGTGATGGGGGAGACGGTCGCCCGGTACGCGGGCGGCTTCGGCGGCTTGGGGGGCTTGGGCGGGTGAGGACGGGGACGCGGCGGGCGCGGGTGGGCGTGCCCGTCCGGCACGGCCGCTGCGGCCGCGAGGGCCGACGTCGCTCCCGTCGCGGGCGCAGCGGCAGCGCCCCCGCCCGCGCACACGGTCGTCACGGCGAGCGCGAGCCCCACCAGCGTCACTGTCGTCCCTCTGCGTCGTCCCATGGCGCACAGTGTGGGATCTGACCGTCCTGGGCATCACGCCCACCGGCGCGAGGTTGCCCCAACGGGCAAGGTCGTCAGCACCGTCGGGCTCGGTGCGAGCACGTCTGCCGTTCTGCGCGTTCGTGCTCGCCGGGGAGGGGCGGGTCGTCATCGACGTCGCGCACCAGTGGTGCGCGGCGGGACAGGCCTGCCGACCGCTCGCCCGGTAGCCTGACGACCCGTCCGATCGCCGCCGATCGCCCCGAGGAGTCCTGTGCCGGCACGCCGTACCAGCGTGGCCACGGTCCTGGCCGCCCTGCTGGTGGTGGTGGGCGTGCTCGCCGCGGCGCTGAGCGGGCCGGTGTCCCTCGAGGCGCGACCGGACGACCTGCCGACGTGGACCGCACCGCCCGCGCCGACCATCACCACGTCCCAGACCGTCCCCCCGTCCGAGGGGGAGCCGGGGGAGCTGCCGCCGATCCCGCCCTGGGCCGTCTGGCTCGTGCGGGTGGTGCAGGTGCTCGTCGTGCTCGCCGTCCTGACGGCGCTCGCGCTGCTGCTGCGCCACGCGGCCCGCGGCTGGCGCGGCGACCGCCGCGACGACCGCGAGGACGACGTGCCGCCCGGTGACGAGACGGGCGACGAGCTGAGCGACACGGCGGTCGCCGTCCTGCGCGAGGGCGTCCGCGCCGCGACGCGCGCGCTGGAGGACGACGTCCCCCCGGGGGACGCCGTGATCGCGGCCTGGGTCGCGGTGGAGCGCGCGGCGGCACGCACGGGCGTCGTCCGCGACCCGGCGGAGACGGCCAGCGAGCTCGCCGTGCGGGTGCTCGGCGCCACGCGCGCCGACCCGTCGGCGACCCGCGAGCTGCTGGCCCTGTACCTCGGGGCCCGGTTCGGTACACGCGGCGTCGACGCCGACGACGTCCGGCTGGCGCGCGACCTGCTGACGGTCGTCGCACACGGGCTCGTGCCACGCACCGACGCGGGCGCGGCCGACGCACCTGCGGCCGACGCCGACCGGGACGGCGGGACGCCCGGCGCCGACGACGGGAGCGCGTCGTGACCCGCGTCCGACCGGTGGCGCGAGCCGTGTGGGCGCTCGTGTGGCGTCCGCTCGTGGGCGGTGCGGCGGTCGGCATCGTGGTCTGGGCGCTCGGGATGAAGCCGTCGTCGGCGGCCGTCGTCGCGCTCGCGGCCGCCACCCTGGTCGCCGTCCTGCAGCGCGTCGACGCCACCGCCGAGCCCCGCCCGGTCCGTCGCCACCACGACACCAGCGACGGCGCCCGCGGCGAGGTGATGGAGCTGGCGTGGACCATGGTCGGCCGCGACGGGCGAGCCGGTGAGCGCGCGCTGCGCCGCCTGCGGGAGGCCGGCGCCCGTCGCGTCGCCCGGCACGGCCTGGACCTGACGGACCCCGAGCACACCGACGCACTGCGGGACCTCCTGGGCGCGCGCGCCCACGCGACGCTCACGCGACGCAGCCACCCGCTGCCGAGCGTCGCCGACCTCGTGCACACCCTGGGCGTCCTGGAACGCCTGGGCGCGACCCGCACGCGCCCCGCGACGCCCGACCCCGACCCCGACCCGAGGAGCACCCGATGACGACGACCCCCGAGACGCTGCCCGTCGCCGAGGTCCAGCGCAGCGGCCGTGCCGTGCTCGACGAGGTCGCCACGGCGGTCGTCGGCATGGCGGAACCCCTGCGGATCGCGCTCGCGGCGCTGCTGGCCGGCGGGCACGTGCTGTTCGAGGACGTGCCCGGGCTGGGCAAGACGCTCGCCGCGCGCAGCCTGGCCACGGCGCTGGGCCTGGACTTCCGGCGCATCCAGTGCACGCCGGACCTGCTGCCGTCGGACGTCACGGGCTCCAGCGTGTTCGACCCCACGACCTCCACGTTCGACTTCCGACCCGGTCCCGTCTTCACGGGCCTGCTGCTCGCCGACGAGATCAACCGCACCGCCCCCAAGACGCAGTCCGCGCTGCTCGAGGCCATGGCCGAGCGGCAGGTCAGCGTCGACGGGACCACGCACCTGCTGCCCGCGCCGTTCCACGTCGTCGCCACCTCGAACCCTGTGGAGTACGAGGGCACGTACCCGCTGCCCGAGGCGCAGCTCGACCGCTTCATGGTGCGCCTGGCCGTGGGGTACCCCGAGCGCGCGTCGGAGGTCGACGTGCTGGCACGGCGTCTCGCGCGGCGGCAGGAGGGCGCGTCCGTGCGGCAGGTCGTGGACGCGCAGACGCTGCTGGCGATGCAGGCGGGCGTCGAGGCCGTCGCCGTCGACGGTGACGTGCTCGCGTACTGCGTGGACCTCGCCGCGGCGACGCGCGCGCACCGCGCCGTGGAGGTCGGGGCGTCGCCGCGCGGGTCGCAGGCCCTCGTCCTCGTCGCCCGGGCGCTCGCGGTGCTCGACGGGCGCGACTTCGTGGCCCCGGAGGACGTCAAGGCCGTCGCCGCGCCCGCGCTCGCGCACCGGCTGTCCCTGACGCCGCAGGCGTGGGCCGCGGGCCTGGCACCCGAGGCGGTCGTGCGGGAGGTGCTCGCGCAGGTCGCCGGGCCGACGACGGCACGTCGCGCGTGAGCGTCCCCGAGCCGCCCCCGGCGCGCCCGCCCACGTGGGAGCCCGACCGGCGTCCCGACGTGGCGGCGGGCGTGGCCGCCGGGCCGTGGACGCCCGCGCTGTCCGTGACGTGCGCGTCGGCCGCGTGCCTGGTCCTCGTGGTGGTCGGCGTGCTGGCGGCGCGGCCGGACGTCGCGGTCCTGGGCGCCGCGCCGCTGGTGCTCGCGGTGCGGGCGCTGCGCGCGCGTCCCACAGGTGCGGTGGACGTGAGGTTCGAGGCGGGCGACGACGAGGACGACCTGGACGTGCGGGGTCGCGCCGGACGTCTCCAGGCGACGCTCGTCGTCGACGGGCCCGGGCGGTGGGCGGCGGTCACGACCACCCGCCAGGGCCGACCGGGCGCCGACGTGCTCGTGCACGCCGTCGGGCCGCGTCGGCTCCCCGTCGTCGCGCGCACCGTGCGCACCGGGCCGCAGGAGGTCGCGACGGCCGACGTGCAGGGCGTCGGGCCGGACGGTGTGTCCGTCGCCGAGCCGACCCCGGCCGTGACCCGCTCGACCGTCGTGCTGCCCGCCACGACCCCGCTGCTCGACCTGCCGTTGCCCCGACGGCTGCGCGGCCTGACCGGGCCGCACGAGTCGCGCCGTCCCGGTGAGGGCGGCGGGCTGCGCGACGTGCACCCCTGGGTCCCCGGGGACCGGCTGCGGCGCATCGACTGGCGCGTCACCGCCCGCCGCTCCCCGGACCTGTCCGAGCTGTACGTGCGCCGCGAGCACGCGCAGGCCGAGGCGGTCGTCGTGCTCGTCGTGGACTCCCGCGACGACGTCGGTCCCGACCCGCGCACGTGGCGCGGGTCCGTCGCGCCGCGCCCGCAGGACGCCACGTCGCTGGACCGCGCCCGGCAGGCCGCCGCGTCGCTGGCCCGCGCGTACCTCGAGGGCGGGGACCGCGTCGGCCTGGACGACCTGGGCGTGCGGCGCCGCCCGGTGCCGCCCGGCGGGGGGCGCCGGCAGCTCGACCGCATCCGGCACACGCTCGCGCTCACGGCACCGGAGGGTCAGCCCGCCGCGCGGCTGCGGCCCCCGCGGCTGCCGTCGGGCGCGCTGGTGGTCGTGTTCTCGACGTTCCTCGACGACGAGTCGGCGGCCGTCGCCGCACGCTGGCGCAACGCCGGGCACCGCGTCGTGGCCGTCGACGTGCTGCCGCGGCTGCGCGTCTCGGGCCTGTACGACCGGGAGCGGCTCGCACTGCGGATGATGACGCTGACACGGGAGGACCGCATGGCCGAGCTCGCCGACCAGGACGTCGAGCTCGTGACGTGGCGCGACGAGCCCGCGGTCACGCTGCGCGTGCTCGCGCGGCGCGCCCAGCGGCACGCCGGGGCGGGGGTGCCGCGATGAGCCTGAGGTTCGGTTCCGAGGGATTCGGGGCGTGGGTCCTGGACCGCGTCCCGGGCGCGCGTACGCCGCGGCGCCGCGGCGAGCCCACCGAGGTCGACGTGCGCACCGGCCCGACCGTGTCGGCGGTGACCCTGCGGCTCGCGCTCGCCCTGGCGGGGGTCGCGGCCGTGCTCGTCGCCGCCACGATGCCCGGGCGCGTCGCGCCGGTGGAGGTGCTGGCGCTCATGGTGGGCGTTGCCCTGCTGCCCGCGGTGGTGCCGCGGTGGCCCGTGACGGCCGTGCTCCTGCTGGTCGTGGGCGCGCGGGTGCTGGTCGCGGACCCGGCGTCGCCGCTGGTCCTGGCAGCGCTGGTGCTGCTGCTGCACGCGGTGCTGCGGCTGGCGGCCGTGGCGGCGCGCACGACGTGGCGCACGCGCGTCGAGCTCGCCGTGCTGACCGACGACTGGCGCGCGGCGCTCGCCGCCCAGGGCGGTGCGCAGGTGCTCGCGCTGGTGGCCGGTGGGGCGGCAGCGGCCGACGACGACGTGTGGCGGGTGGCCGGGCTGGTCGCCGTGCTGGGCCTGTCGGTGCTGGCGCTCACGCGGCCCGCGCGGCCGTGGTGGCGCGCCCGGCCCGGCCCGTGACCTGAGCCGACCCCAGCCCTTGCGGTCGGCAGGCCCGTCCCCAGATCCGCCACCGCCCCGGCCGTGGTCGGTGTGCGGGACCTAGCGTCGCCGGCATGTCGACCGTCATCACAGCAGCGCTCGCGGACGTGCGCGCCCAGGTGTGGGCCGCGCAGGTCGCCGTCGTGCGGGCGGGCGCGGCCACGTGGACCGGGGGTGCCGCCGACGCCGCAGCGGTCCACCGGCAGGAGGTCCTGACCGACCTGCGGCGCTGCCTCGACGCGCTGGACGCGGCGGACCGGCTCGCGGAGGTCGCGCGTCGGGCCGAGCAGCAGTGCCTCCCGCCCCGGCC
The DNA here is from genome assembly GCF_024508315.1 of Cellulomonas xiejunii. Taxonomy (NCBI): domain Bacteria; kingdom Bacillati; phylum Actinomycetota; class Actinomycetes; order Micrococcales; family Cellulomonadaceae; genus Cellulomonas; species Cellulomonas xiejunii. The sequence continues at coordinate 3,870,860 of NZ_CP101987.1, read as the reverse complement.
GCTGGTACACGCGGGGGTGGCGGCGTGGGCGTGAGGGAGGGTCGGTCCCTCACCCTGGGGAGCGGTGGCCGCGTGCTCATCGACGCGGCCGAGCTGGGCGTCGCGGCGCAGCGCCTGCGCGGGGCGGGTGACGGCCTCGACGTGGCGGACGCGCGGCTGCGCGCTGCGGCGTGGCACGCGGCGACGCTCGCGACCGACGTGCCGCAGGTGCGGCCCCTGGCCGACGCGCTCGACGCGCTGCGGCGCGCCGCGTGGGGGCCGGCGCGCCTGGCGCGGGACGTGGCCGACCTCGCCACGCGGACACGTGACGCGGCCGGTGCCTACGACCTCGCGGAGACCGACGCGCAGGCGCGGTGGACGCGCGTGGTCGGCGGGCTGGGGCTCGTGCTCGGGGCCGGGCCGGTCGGGGCCGCGGTGCTCAGCAGCGCGGCGTTCGGGGTCGCGGTGGGGGACCTGCTGCTCGACGAGGCGCGGCAGCTCGCCGTCGACCCGTGGGGTGCGATGTCACCGGCGGGGCTGCCGGAGGACCTGGAGCGGCTCGCCGCCGTGCCGCAGCGCGTGGTCGCCGACGGGCGCGGTGCCCTGGTGCTGCAGCTGCTCGCCGCCGCGCTCGGGTCCATGACCGGGGCGTTCGCACCGGAGCTGGACCCGGTGCGTCGGTTCTCGGCGCACGTCGCGGGCCTGCTCCCGGCGCGTGAGGTGCGGCTCGTTCCGCGCGCCGACCCGCCGGACCTGCCCGCGCCGCGCGGTGTCGAGGGCCTCGTGGACCTCGTCGCCCGCACCTACGACGAGGACACGGCCACCGGGGAGCCCGGCACGCCGCTGGCGACGGTCACCGTGCAGCGCCTCGACCACGCCGACGGCACGCGCTCGTGGGTGGTCGCCGTGCCCGGCACCCGGGCCGCCGGGCTCACGGGCGACGTGCCGACGGACAACGGCACCAACCTCGCGCTCGAGGGCGGCGTGCCCGACGTCATGTCACGCGCGGTGCTCGCCGCGATGGCAGAGGCGGGGATCGGGGCCGACGAGCCCGTCGCGCTCGTGGGGCACAGCCAGGGCGGCATGGTCGCGGCCAACGTCGCCGCTGCCGCGGTCGGGACGTACGCGGTGCGGCTGGTCGTGACCGTGGGGTCTCCCGACGTCCCGGCGGCACCACCGCCCGGCGTCGCGACCGTCACGCTGCGCCACCGTGAGGACGCGGTCACGCTCCTGGACGGCAAGGTCGGTGAGCGCGGAGGGCAGGGCGCGCTGTCGGTGGTCCGCGACCTCGCGGCGACGGGTGGCCCCGCGCGCCCGTCGTTCAGCGAGGCGCACGCCGTGGCCGGTTACGTGCGGACCGGCGCGATGGTCGACGACGCGCTCGGCGACCTGCCCGCGGACGACCCGGTGCGTCGCGCGCTCACCGACGTGCTGGGCCGGACGCCCGCGGGTGCGACGACGACGCAGACCACCGTGACGGCGGCCCCGCTGGTCGCACCGGAGCCGGGCGCGCCGGTCGTGGTCCGCCCGCGCGAGGTCGCGCCGTCGGTCGTCCCGCCGCCGGTCGTCCTGCCACTCGGGGCGCGAGCGCCGTGGCCCCCGGAGCCCCGGGTGCCGTGGGCCCGATGAGCCGTCGCCTCAGTCGTCCGACATCGCCGACGACAGCACGAAGCTGACGATCGACACGATGAGCGCACCGATCACCGCTGTACCGAAGTTGTCGATCCGCAGGCCCCAGTCGGTCTGCTCCGTGATCCACGACGTCAGCATCAGCATCAGCGCGTTGACGACCAGCGTGAACAGACCGAGCGTGAGGATGTACAGCGGGATCGACAGGAGCGCGACGACCGGCTTGACGATGGCGTTGACGATGCCGAACACCAGCGCGATGAGCAGGATCACGCCGATCCTGCCTGCTGTAGTCTGCCCGCCGATGATCTCCAGACCGGGCAGGATCAGCGACGCCAGCCAGATGGCGACCCCGCTGACGAGAACTCGCACGACGAATCCCATGACCTGATCCTGCCCTGTCGGGGACCGATCGCGCAGGTCCGGCACGTTCCGGGCGAGTCCTGCGGGTCATCTTCACCCCGGCGAGAGGGTGCTCACGCCCCCCGCGCGGAGGGAAAGGTGCCGCGTCCGAGGGGTCCCGCTCAGTCCTCGCCGCCGGCGGAACTGGATTGACATCTCACGGCCTGGTGGGGGGTGGGTGGGGGGGTGGGGTGGACGGTGGGGGCGTCGGGGGTGGGGCGGTGGCATGCTGACCGCCGTGAGCCGCGTCCCTCTCCGTCGTGCCTTCGCCGACCTGCCCGCCTACGTGCCGGGTGCGCGTGCCGCCGTCGGGGCCGCCGCGTACAAGCTGTCGTCCAACGAGAACCCGTACCCGCCGCTGCCGTCGGTGGTCGCGGCGATCGCCGACGCGGCCGTGGACGTCAACCGCTACCCGGACATGTACGCCACCGAGCTGACCGAGGCGATCGCCCAGCGCCTGGGGGTCGCCGCGGAGTCCGTGGTCGCGGGCACCGGGTCGGTCGCCGTGCTCGGGCACGTGCTGACCGCGGTGTGCGAGGCGGGCGACGAGGTCGTGCTGCCGTGGCGGTCGTTCGAGGCGTACCCGATCGCCGTCACCCTCGCGCACGCCCAGCAGGTCCGCGTCCCCGTCGGGCCGGACGGGCGTCTCGACCTGCCGGCGATGGCCGCCGCGGTCACCGAGCGCACCCGCGTCGTCCTCGTCTGCACGCCCAACAACCCGACCGGTCCGGCCGTGCGCGACGCCGAGCTGCGGGCGTTCCTGGAGGCCGTGCCACGCGACGTGCTCGTCGTGCTCGACGAGGCGTACGTCGAGTTCGTCCGCGACCCCGACGCGCCGGATGCGCTCGCCCTGCTGGCGGCGCACCCCAACGTCGTGGTCCTGCGCACCTTCTCCAAGGCGTACGGGCTGGCGGGGCTGCGGGTCGGCTACGCGGTCGCGCGGCCCCGGCTGGCGGCGGGCATCCGGACGGCGTCGACACCGTTCGGCGTCTCGCACGTCGCGCAGCTGGCCGCGCTCGCGTCGCTGCGCGCGGAGGGCGAGCTGCTCGCGCGCGTCGACGCGATCGTCACGGAGCGCACCCGCATGCTCGCCGGGCTGCGTGCCCAGGGCTGGGACGTGCCGGACAGCCAGGCGAACTTCGTGTGGCTGCCGCTCGGGGACCGGGCGGCGACCTTCGCGGAGCGCTGCGGTCAGGCCGGGGCGATCGTGCGGCCGTTCGCGGGTGACGGCGTCCGGGTCAGCGTGGGCGAGCGTGAGGCCACGGACATCTTCCTCGAGGTCGCGGCGGCGAACGCACCGCGCTGACCTGGCCGCACGTCCGGTCCGCCCTTGCCCGGTTCGCCTCGCCGGGACGGACGGCCGGGAGCACCATGAAGTCATGGACACCGTGCTGATGCGTCTTCCGGCGCTCGTCGACCCCTCCGAGGGCGCCGAGACGGCCACGCAGTGGACCGACTGGCTGGCCGGGGGCATCGGGCTGGCCGTCCTCATCGGCGCGTACGTGATCATGCTCATCGCGTACGTGCGCATCATCCAGAAGGCCGGCTACTCCGGGTGGTGGGTGCTGGTGGGCCTCGTGCCCGTGCTCAACCTCGTGATGTTCCTGGTGTTCGCGTTCAGCACGTGGCCCGTGCTGAAGGAGAACGAGCGGCTGCGGGGTTCGGGGCGCTACTGACGGCCCAGGGCACCGTCCGTCACAGGCCCTTCACTCGCGGGTGTGAAATGAGTCAGACCCCACGTTGACGCACGGGCGGCGGCCCGAGTAGAACTCAGCCGTCCCCGCGGACCCGCCGCCGGGGTGCCCCTGAGGAGTCTCGTGCCCGGTCCGCCCGCGTCCACCCGCGTCAGCGTGCTCGGTGCGCTCCACGCCGCGGTCGACGGCCGGGAGGTCGACCTCGGGGCGCCCAAGCAGCGCGCGGTGCTCGCGGTGCTCGCCTTGCACGCGGGCGAGCACGTCGGGCATGACGTCCTGATCGACGCGACGTGGGGCGAGCGGGCACCCGCGAGCGCGCGGGGGAGCGTGCACACGTACGTCTCGGGACTGCGCCGGGCGCTCGGTGCGGACGTGGTGCGCCGTCGGGCCACCGGGTACGTGCTGGACCTGCCGCCCGACGCGGTCGACGCCCTGCGGGCCGAGCGCCACGCACGCGAGGCCCGCGACGCGCCGGACCTGCCCGCGGCGCTGGCCGCGCTCGACGCGGCGCTCGCCCTGTGGCGCCAGGGTGACGCGCTCGCGGGCGTGCCCGGCCCGTTCGCGGCCCGGCAGCGCACCCGCCTCGCCCAGCTGCGCGTGCGGCTCCTGGTGGAGCGCACCGAGGTGGTGGTCGCGACGGGCACGGACGCCGCGTCGCTCGCGGACGCGGCCGACCGGCTGGCCTCCGAGGTCGCGGCCCACCCGTACGACGAGCGGCTGCGGTGCGCGCTGATGTCGGCGCTGCACGGCAGCGGACGCACCGCAGCGGCGCTCGAGCAGTACGAGGACCTGCGTCGCACGCTCGCCGCCGATCTGGGCATCGACCCCGGCGCCGGGGCGCAGGACCTGCACGCGCGGCTGCTGGCGGACCAGCGGATGCCCACCCGTGCGGCCCCTGTCCGCGCCGCCGGGACGACCTCGGTGGCGGTCGCCCCGGGCGCCGCACCGGCAGCCTCCGCCGCCGTGGCGGGTACGCAGTCGACCGGCACCGGCATGCCGCCCGCCCAGCTGCCGTCCACGCTGGCGACGTTCGTCGGCCGCTCGCGCGAGCTGCTCGAGGTGCTGCGTCTGGCGGGGACCCCCGACGGTGCGCGCGTCGTCACGGTCGTCGGGGTCGGCGGTGTCGGCAAGACGTCGCTCGCCGTGCGGGCCGGGCACATGCTGCGCGACCGCTTCACCGACGGCCAGCTCTACGTGAACCTGCGCGGGTTCGACCCCCGGCACCCGCCCGTCACGCCGTCGGCCGCGCTCCGCCAGCTGCTCGCGGCACTCGGGGTGCTGTCCGCCCCCCAGCAGCACGAGCAGCTCGTCGCCCTGTGGCGCAGCATGGTCGCCGACCGTCGTCTGCTCGTCGTCCTGGACAACGCGGCGTCGACCGAGCAGGTCGAGGACCTGCTGCCCGGGTCCGCCTCGTGCTTCGTCCTGGTGACGAGCCGCGACCGGCTCGGTGGCCTGGCCGTCCGGCACGGCGCCCGGTGCCTGCCGCTCACGCGCTTCGACCCGGCCGAGGCGCGTGAGCTGCTGGAGGGCACGCTCGGGGCCGACGTCGTCGCGGGGGAGCCCGACGCGACGCGGCGCCTCGTCGAGCTGTGCGACGCCCTGCCGTTCGCGCTGCGCATCGCCGCCGAGCAGGTCGACACCGGTCCCGGCGCGTCGATCGGGGCGATGGTCGCGCGGCTCGAGGACTCGCGGCACCGCCTGGACGTGCTCGACCTGGACGACGGGCCGTCGGCGTCCGTGCGTGGCGTCCTGGCGACGTCGACCGCGGCGCTCGACGATGCGCAGCAGCGCATGCTCTGCCTCCTCGCGGCGCTGCCCTGCCAGAGCACGTCGGTGCTCGCGAGCGCGGCACTCGTCGACGTCGACCCGCCGCGTGCCGCGCAGCTGCTGGGCGAGCTGCGTGAGCACCACCTCCTGGACCTCAGCGACGGCCGCTACGTCATGCACGACCTGACGCGTGCGCACGCCGCCGAGCTCGCGGACGCGCTGTCCGACGACGAGCGCGCGGCCGCGCGCGACCGACTGCTCACCTGGTACGTGTGCACGCTCGTCGCCAACATGCGCCACCGGCTCCTGCAGTTCGACCCGCCGGCGACCCGGCACGAGGTCCCCGTGCTCGTCGACGACGGCTCCGAGCTGCTGCGCTGGACGCTCGCGGAGCTCGCGAACATCACGGCGCTGCTGCGGGAGGGCCACGCGCACGGCCACCACCGGCTCGTGTGGCAGCTGGTCGTGCTCCTGTTCGAGACCTACTACGCGGCCGCGGGGGCGACCGAGTGGCTCGACGTGCTGCGCACCGGGTCGCGCTCGGCCCGGGCGTTGGGCGACACCCGCGCGCAGGCGGTGCTGCTCAACCACGAGAGCGTCGCCTGCTCGCGACTCGGCCGCAACGACGCGTCGGTCGCGCGCCTGCGCGAGGCGCTGCGGCTGCTCGACGGTGACCGCTGGTGGTACCGCGTCAGCGTCGTCAGCAACCTCGCGTCGACGCTGCGGGAGGCCCGCGAGTACGACGCCGCGCTCGCGGCCGCCCACGAGGCGCACGCCGCGGCCGTCGACCTGGGCGACGGCTACTACCAGGTCGCGTCGGGCGACGTGCTGTGCGAGCTGTACGCCGAGCTCGGGCAGTGGGGGCCCGCCGTCCGGCACGGCGAGCCCGCGCTCGCGCTCGCGAGGGCCGACAGGCACCGCGTGCTCGAGGCGAACCTGCTGGTCAACCTGGGTCTGGCGGCCGACGGGCTGGGCGACCACGACACCGCCCAGCGGCGTTTCGCGCGGGTCCTGGAGCTGTGCGCGGGCATGGGGGACCGGTACCACGAGGCGTTGGCACTGTTCGGCCTCGCGCGTGTGCGGGCCGCCCGCGACGGACCGGCGGGCGCACCGGGGGCTCGTCGCGACGCGGAGCGCGCCCTGGAGCGGTTCCGCGAGCTGGGCGCGGAGGAGGCGGGTGCCGTGCAGGACTTCCTCGCGCGGCTGTGGGTCGACGCGGACGACGACGCGCGGGTCGACGTCCACCGCTAGGGCTACCCGGCCAGCGCGGGAGACGTGGGCGCGGACCGCGCGCTCGACGACGGCGCGCCCGGCGGCACCGCACGCAGCCCGGACCGGGCACGCGACGACTGCCAGATGAGGACCGCGTCGACCCGGCCGGCCGCGCCGAGCTTGCCGAAGATCCGGTTGACGTGGTTCTTCACCGTCTTGACGGTGACCCCGAGCTCGGCGGCGATCTCCGTGTTGCGCAGGCCCCGCGCCACGCACGCCATCACCTGGGACTCGCGCTCGGACAGGTCCGCGACCCCCGCGCAGTCGGTCCGCGTCCGTGCGGGCTCGGCGTCCCGTGTCGCTGCCGCGAGCGTCAACCGGTAGCGCGCGCTCGGTGCGGTCGTCCGGCGGGCGGGTACGGCACCGACCAGGTGGTGCAGGGCGTCGCCCACGGCTGTCGGCGCCGGGCGCGCGCCCGCGCCGGGCACGACGGTGACCTCGAACGTCGGCGGGGCGTCGTCGAGGAGCACGTCGAGCCCTCGGCTCGCGAAGACGCCGCGGATCCGCGCCTCGATCTCGGGGCTCGAGATCGCGATCCGCATCCGGTAGCCGGCCGTGGGCGTGGGGGTAGTCATGGGACGATCCTGCGGCGGTGCGCTCCAGAGCGTCTCGACGACGGCTCCAGACGCCCTGCAGGCGTGCGCCCGCCCGCGTCCTCGCCGCCGTGAGCCACACGGTCAGACCAGCTCCAGTCCCCGCTTGGTGGTCTGCACGTGCACGTCGGTGTCCAGCGGGCCGCCCGTGGCGACACCGTCCGCGTCGAGCGTCAGCCGCCACCGGGCCCATCCCCGCCCCGCGGGCCCGACGACGACCACGGCCCACCGCGGGTCCTCGGCCAGCCCTGCGAGCAGGTCCGCGTCGCGGCCCCGGGCGCCGGCGACGACCACCACCCCGCCTGCCGCCGCCTCGACGGCCGGTCCCGCGTCGTCGAGTCGGTCGTACGCCGACGTCCCGACGCCGACCGCCACGACCGGCAGGTGCCGGGACCAAGGGCTGGTCGCGAGCTCGTGCAGCCACCGCTCGGCGAGCTGTGTCGCCTGGCCCGCGTCGCCGTCCAGGCAGATGCCCGGTCCCGCCTGGGTGAGGTCGACGAGCACGCGCCCGTGCGCGTCGTCGCCCAGGGTCACCAGGCCGGTGAACGGTGCGACCACGTGCTCGTCGAGCGCGACGTCCTGCAGCGGGCGCATGGGCGACGTCCACGTCCGGCCGTCGTCGACCGCCGACCAGCCCGCCGGCGGGCGGGCGTCCGGGGTGCGCAGGCGCAGGCGGACCTCGTCGTCGGACAGGATCAGCGCGTGCACGCGCGGCACCGGCCGCCCGGCTGCGGCGCAGGCGCGGGCCAGGGCGCGGGTGGTGCGGTCGATCGTCCAGGCGCCCGGGTCCTCGCGGCGCACGACGGGGGTCGGCGGGGTCTCGCGCCGGGCGCGCAGGCGCCGGACGACGACCACGCCGCCGCCGACCAGCAGGACGAGTGCCGCGATGCCCGTGCTGGCGACCAACGCGATGGTCAGACCCGTGGTCAGGGAGGGCGCCGCCAGGCCGGTCGCGTCGTCGGTGGCCGTGGCGGGTGCGTCGTCCGAGGTGTCGGCGGTACCGGCGGCGGACCGCTCGTCGGCCGTGTCCTGCGCCGCCGCGCTCGGCGTGGGCGTCGCCCGGACCGCCACGGGCGGGAGCGTCGGCAGCGGGCCCACCTGCACGCCGTCGCCCGCCGCGTCGGGCGGGAGGATCAGCACCCAGCCGGGGCGGATGACGTTGGGGTCGCTGACGGTCATCCCGCCGGGCTGCGCGCGGCCCTCGTTGAGCTCGAAGATCTCCAGCGCCCGGTCGCCGGTGCCCAGCAGGCGCTCGGCGATCGAGAAGAGGAACTCCGGCTGGCCCTCCCACGAGTCCTGCACGACGTAGTACGTGACGTCGCCGGTCTGCTCGTCGACCACCGCGACGTCCGACCGCACGTCGCCCGCGTGCGCCGCAGCGCCGGGCCCGGTCGCGAGCAGGGGGAGCACGACGGCCAGCGCGCCGAGCGTCGCGCGTGCGGCGCGCCCGCCGCGGCACCGTCCGTGCCGGTCCGGCTGTCCCATGCGTCCTCCTCGGTGGTCACGACCGGCCGACGACGCGTGCCGCGCCGAGCCTCGTGCCGATCGTCGGGGCCTGCGCCGGATCGGGACAAACCCGTCCTGGGCCCGCGGGCCCAGCACCGCGTCGGGACGGTGGACCGCCGTCCCGACGCGTTCCTAGCGTCGTGGGCGCTGGCACCGCGCCGCCGCCCGACCGGGCGTCCGGCTCGACCCGAAGGGACCACCGATGCCGAACCTGAACATCACCTACGCCGACATGAGCGACAGCGCGGGCAGGCTGCGCACCAACAAGGCGGAGATCGACGCGCGCCTGTCGGACACCAAGTCGCTCGTCAACACCCTCGTGGCGTCGGGCTTCGTCACCGACCAGGCGTCCGTCCGGTTCGACGAGGTCAACACGCAGTTCGTCGCCGCGGCCAACGAGCTGATGACGAACCTCGAGACCCTGTCGAGCTGGCTCGACCAGGCCGTCGCGTCCCTGCAGGACGTCGACACGCAGATGGCCAGCTCCCTGCGCGCCGGCTGACCAGCCCCGCCACCCGCACGCGCCGTCCCCCTGCGCAGGAGAGCCTCGATGCGCCTCATGATCACGCTCGCCCGGCCCGGTGCCTGGGCGACCGACGTCGTCGTGGACGCCGACCCGCTGACCTGCGTCCGGGACGTCGTGAAGAACGCCGTCGACGGGCTCGACCCGTCGCGCCACCCGTGCGACGGGCTGGACCTGACGATGCTGCACGTGGGCCGCACCGTCGTGGACGCCGCCGGGCCGCTGGCCGGCAGCGGTGTCCGCGACGGTGCGGTGCTGTGGCTGGGCGGGCCCGACCCGACCCCGGAGCCGGCCTCGGCGCTCGTGACGCTGCGCGTGGTCGCCGGGCCCGATGCAGGGCGGGTGTGGCACCTCGGCGCCGGGTCGCACGACGTGGGCGTCGACGCGTCGGGCGGGGTGGTGCTCGACCTGGCCCCGTTCGTGCTGGTGACGGTGCTGGTCACGTTGGACGCGCGCGTGCGCCTCGAGCCGTGGGACGTGGTGCCCGGCTCACCCGTGCAGCGCGCGCTGCTCGACGGCGAGCCCGTGCCCGACGGGGGCACGGCGTGGCGCGAGTCTGCGCTCCTGCACGTCGGCGAGCGGCTCCTCGAGGTGCACCCCGCGGCCGTTCCCGACGCGGTGGTCGAGCCCTCGTCCGACGGCGAGCACCTCGACTACAACCGTCCGCCGCGGTTGCTGCCGCCGCAGCGGCGCACCGAGTTCCAGCTGCCACCCGAGCCCAAGGCGCAGCCGCCCGCGGTGCTGCCGTGGATCACGGCGCTGCTGCCGGCGGTCGGCGCCACCGCGATCGCGCTGGTCATGCGCAACCCGATGTTCCTGATGTTCGCGGCGATGTCGCCGCTCATGGTGCTGGGCAGCTGGCTGTCGAACCGGCGCGGCGGGCGGATCGGGTACCGGCGCCGCCTCGCGGAGCACGCGCAGGAGCTGGCGCGCGTCGAGCAGGAGGTGCTCGACGCCCTCGAGACCGAGCGCGCCGACCGCCGCTCCGCGAGCCCGGACGCGGCCGAGCTGCTGCTGGTCGCCACGTCGCCGCGGGCGCGCCTGTGGGAGCGGCGGCGCACCGACCCCGACCACCTGCTGGTCCGCGTCGGCACGGCCGACCTGCCCAGCACGCTCGTCGTCACGCAGGGCGAGGGCCTGCACCGCAAGCAGGAACCGCGCACGTCCGCCGACGTCCCGGCCGCGCTGTCGATCGCGCAGGCCGGCGTCGTCGGCCTGGCTGGGCCCGACGACTGGCCGCGCCGCCTCGCGCGGTGGTTCGTCGCCCAGCTCGCCGTGCTGCAGAGCCCGCGGGACGTGCAGCTGTACGTCCTGACGGACCCCGAGGGCGAGCGCTGGTGGGGGTGGGCGACGTGGCTGCCGCACGTGCGTCCCGTGCTCGGGCAGCAGTCGCTCGCGCTCGTCGGCTCCGACGCCGAGACCCTGGCCCGGCGGGTGGCCGAGCTGCTGGACCTGGTGCAGGGCCGGCAGCGTGCGCGGCTGGCCGCCGGCTCGCGCGTGGCGCTGCCCGACCCGGACGTCGTGGTCGTGCTCGACGGGGCCCTGCGGCTGCGGGCGCTGCCGGGCGTCGTGACGATCCTCCAGGAGGGGCCGGCCGTCGGGGTGCACTGCGTGTGCGTCGACGCCGACGAGCGCACGCTGCCCGAGGAGTGCACGGCCGTCGTCGTCGGCGGGCCGGGACGCCGCGCGTCCCTGCGCCAGCAGCGGGCCGCGCAGGTCGACCGCATCCGCGTCGACGAGGTCGCCGACGCCTGGTACGCGGGCGTCGGTCGCAGCCTCGCGCCCCTGCGGGACACGAGCAAGGCCGTCGGGGAGGCCGCCCTGCCGTCGGCCGCGCGGCTGCTGGAGATCCTCGACCTCACCGAGCCGGGGCCCGCGGCGGTCGCGGCGCGGTGGAGCGGCGGGGGCAGCACGACGCGCGCGGTCGTCGGGGTCTCGCTCGACGGGCCGTTCGAGCTCGACCTGGCCGAGCACGGGCCGCACGGTCTGATCGCGGGGACCACCGGCTCGGGCAAGTCCGAGCTGCTGCAGACCGTCGTGGCGTCCCTGGCGGTGGCCAACCGGCCGGACGCGATGAACTTCGTGCTCGTCGACTACAAGGGCGGGGCCGCGTTCAAGGACTGCGTCGACCTGTGCCACACGGTCGGCATGGTCACGGACCTCGACCCGCACCTGGTCGAGCGTGCGCTGACCTCCCTGGGTGCCGAGCTCGCGCACCGCGAGCGCATCCTGGCGGCCGCCGGCGTGAAGGACCTCGACGACTACCTGGAGGCCCGCGCGCGCCGCGGGTTGCTCGCCCCGCTGCCGCGGCTGCTCATCGTCATCGACGAGTTCGCGTCGGTCGCGCGCGAGCTGCCGGACTTCGTCTCCGGACTCGTGAACATCGCCCAGCGCGGGCGCTCGCTGGGCATCCACCTGCTGCTCGCGACGCAGCGGCCGTCGGGCGTGGTCTCGGCGGAGATCCGCGCCAACACCAACCTGCGGATCGCCCTGCGGGTGACCGACGCGGGCGACAGCACCGACGTCATCGACTCGCGCGAGGCGGCGGGCATCGCGCCCAGCCAGCCGGGCCGCGCGTTCGCGCGCCTCGGGCACAGCGCGCTCATCCCGTTCCAGGCGGCGCGCGTGGGGGGACGGCGTCCCCTGGCACGGGCGCACGTGCCGGCGCCGTTCCTGCGTCCCGTGTCCTGGTCGGACCTGGGGCGGCCGGTGCCGCAGCGGCCGCGCGGCGAGCAGTCGCAGGACGAGGTGACGGACCTGTCCGTGCTGGTCCGGGCGATCGGGCTGGCCGCGGACATGCTGGGCGTCCCGCCGCAGCGCCGTCCCTGGCTGCCGTCGCTGCCGACGACGCACGTCGCGCAGCTCACCGACGCACCGGCGGCGACAGCAGACCCACGGTTCGCCTGGGGACGCTGCGACCTGCCGCGCTCCCAGCGCCAGGAGGACGTCGTGACGGACCTCGCGACGTTCGGGCACCTGCACGTCGCCGGTGCGCCGCGGTCCGGGCGCTCGCAGACGCTGCGCACGATCGCGGCCGCGGCGTGCGCCGCCGCCCCCGTCGGCGACCTGCACCTGTACGGCATCGACTGCGGCAACGGGGCGCTGCTCGCGCTGACCCGGCTGCCGCACTGCGGCGCGGTCGTCCAGCGCACCGAGACCGAGCGCGCGACGCGCCTGCTGACCCGCCTGCAGGCGGAGGTGCAGCGCCGGCAGCGGCTGCTCGGCGAGGGCGGCTTCGCGAACGTCTCCGAGCAGCGCGCGGCCGCCGCGCCGGCCGAGCGCCTGGCGCACGTGCTGCTGCTGATCGACCGGTGGGAGGGCTTCACGACGACGCTCGGCGAGCACGACGGCGGGTCGCTCACCGAGATCGTGCACGCGCTGCTGCGCGAGGGCGCGAGCGCGGGGGTGCACGTCATCGTGGCGGGCGACCACACGCTGCTCGGCGGTCGCATCGCCTCGCTCTGCGAGGACAAGCTCGTGCTGCGTCTCGCGGACCGCACCGACGCGACCCTCGCGGGCCTCAACGCGCGATCGTTCCCGGAGAACCTGCCGCCCGGGCGCGGCCTCCGCGTTCCGGGCGGCGTCGAGACGCAGGTCGCGCTGCTCGCGGACGACCCGTCGGGTCCCGCGCAGGTCGCCGCCCTGCACGCGCTCGCGGACCGGCTGACCGCGCGCGAGGCGGGCGCACCGCGCGCCGTCCGCCCGCCGCGCATCGCGGCCATGCCGACGCGCCTGACGTTCGAGGACGCGTGGCCCGCGGTCGAGCCACGGCCGTTGTGGGCGCTGCTCGGCGTCGGCGGCGACGAGCTCGAGCCCGTCGGTGCGGACCTCGCGGCGGACGCGCCGACGTTCCTCGTCGCAGGCCCGGGCCGCTCGGGGCGCAGCACCCTGCTGGCCGTGATGGCGGAGTCGCTGCTGCGCGCCGGGGTCGAGCTCGTCGTCGGCGCACCGCTGCGCTCGCCCCTGCGGGACCTGGCGGGACGCCCGGGCGTCCGGGCCGTGCTGCTCGACGACGCCCCCGACGAGGCGACGCTCGCGCCGCTCGTCGACGACGGCGACGGGCCGGTCGTGCTGCTCGTGGACGACGCCGAGACGTGGCGCGACGCACCCGCGCGCGAGTGGCTGCGCCGCCTCGTGCGGCGGGCCTCGAGCGACGGCCGCGGCGTCGTCATCGGCGGCGAGATCGGCAGCGTCGGCGCCGGGTTCACCGGCTGGCAGGCCGACGTCAAGAAGAACCGGCGCGGCGCGCTGCTCTCGCCGCAGGGGCTCGCCGACGGGGACCTCGTCGGCGCACGGCTGTCCCGCTCGCAGCTCGCCGCACGCGTCGTGCCCGGCACCGCCCTGGTGCACCTGGGCGACGGGACGTACGTGACCACGCAGGTGCCGCTGGCGCCTGTCGCACCACGGAAGGAGATGGTCTGATGGCCGACCTCGTCGTCACCGACGTGCTCACCGAGCTCGTCGGGCAGCTCGACTACCTCGTCGGGGAGTTCAAGGGAGCCCTGGACCTGGAGGACAGGTCCGACGACATCTGGGGGCAGCGCAACGCGAACCTGTCCATGGGTGACTTCGCCGACAACTGGACCTCCAACCGCGACGAGCTGGTCGCCGACATGGAGAAGCTCCGGGACACCGTGCGGTCGGTCGCCGAGAGCTGGGGCAGCGTGGACGCGGAGCTCACGTCGAGCCTGTCGCGGGACAGGCCGGACCTGTGAGCACCGTGACGCACGGCGTGCAGCTGCCCGTACCCGTGAGCACCGAGTGGCAGGTCGTCGGCTTTCACCAGGACCCCGTGGCGGGCGGCGACGCGGACGAGGTGGAGCTGACCCGGGAGCGGTACAAGAAGATCGCCAACACGATCGAGAGTGCCGTGGCGAACCTGATGACTGTCGTGGCGCGCGGCAGCGAGGGGTTGAAGGGGGAGTACGTCGAGGCGCTCCGCGAGGACACCGCGAAGGTGCTCGACCGGTTGGAGAAGGTGAAGGACCGCTACGCGGCCGTCGTCAAGGCCGTCGCGACGTACGAGCCCGAGCTCGCCACGGCCATCAAGGAGACCCGGGAGGGCCTCGTCGAGGCCCAGGCCGCGGCCACCAAGCTCACCGCAGCGGAGGGGCTGCCCGAGGCCGAGGCCGGCGAGGACGGGACCGTGCCGCCCGAGGAGGCCCAGAAGACGCTGCACAAGCGGCAGGAGGTCACCGCGGCCGACAGCGCGCTCGCGGAGGCGAAGCGGCGCGTGCAGAAGGCGCACGACAACCTGCAGGAAGCCGGTACGCGTCTCGGCGACGCGGTGACGGCCCGCAAGTTCAAGCGCGACGGGCTCACCGACTCCACGTGGGACAGGTTCCTCAAGGTCCTCAAGGTGATCGCCAAGGTCCTGTCCGTGATCGCCATGATCCTGGCGGGCCTGTGCATCATCTTCCCCGGTGTGGCGGCGCTCGTGCTGGCCGCGTTCACGGTGGCACTCGTGTCCGTCGCGGTCACGGGGGTCCTGTACGCCAACGGCGAGGAGGGCCTCGTCGACCTGGTCCTGGCGATCGTCGGTGTGCTGACCTTCGGGATCGGTGCCGTCGTGTCGTTCGGGGGCAAGGTGATGGCCGCCGGCGGGAGGGCGTTCGAGTCCGGGATCCCGGTGGGCGTCGCCAATGCCGTGAAGTGGTTGAAGTCGGTCCTGCCGGGTGGAGGGGTCCGCCGCGGTGGCTCGTTCGAGCTCGACGACCTGCGTCGGGTCGAGGAGCTGAGGCCCCTGCTGTGGCGCAACGAGGCGGACTTCTACAACAGCAGCCGCGTCGTCAACAACCTGCTGGGCAGGGTCAATCCGCTCCTGCGCCCCGAAGTGGGGTTCTGGGCGTCGTCGAAGAGCCAGTTCTGGGCCGCGTGGGACATGTGGAGCGGGCTGCCGGGCGACTTCTCCGGGACGATCAAGACCTGGCTCGGGACGAACGGCGGGTGGAGCGGTTACGCCGCCCGCGTGCAGGTTCTCGACCAGATGCAGCAGTCCGCGTCGAGCGCGTGGTCCTGGTGGGGCGGCGGGACGGTAGCCAGCGGCCTCTTCTCCATCATCTGGGGTGGCCTGCGCTACAACGACACGGTCGGGCCCCACTACCCGAAGGGGGGTGGCGAGAAGTGAGCGCACCCGGACTCACCGTGCCGACCGTCGAGTGGGAGTGGTGGTGGGTCCCGGCCGCCGACCACGACGAGGCGGACGGGCACCGGTGGCAGAGCGCGACCGCCACCCTCTTCGCCGAGTGGCTGGACGACGGCGTCCGCGGTGTCGCGTCGTCCCTGCCACCCGAGCTGCGTGAGGGACTCGACGCGCGGAGCGTCGGCCAGGAGGTCGCGGTGTGGCTGCGCAGCCGTGCGCTGGGCCAGCCTCCCTCGACGTACGTCGCGTGGGGCGCCGCGTTCCTCACGCCCGACCGTCCACGCTGGGGCCCGGTCGTCGCCCTCGTCGAGCTGCGTGAGCCGACGGACGACGACCCCGCGTACCTCATGGACCTCGTCGGAGCGTCCGGACGGCCCGACGACGCCCGCCGGCCGCTCGTGGACTACGTGACGACCGACGGCGGCGACGGCGTGCGGGTCAGCGCACTGGGCCGTGAGCCGAGCGGCGCCGCACACGTGCGCGTGGACGCGGCGCTGCGCCTGGACGCGACGGACGCACGCGGACCGGTGGACGTCCTGGTGGCCACACGTGTCGCCGACCTCGCGCTGTTCGGGACGGTCGGGCGGGGCGTGGACACGCTGCTGCACCGCGTCGTCGCCGACGCGCCGGCTCTCACGGGCACCGGTCCCGTCTCGTCACCGAACCCCAGGAGCGCACCGTGATCGACGCCGAGATGCTGCTGCCGGAGGGGTGGCTGCACGTGCCCACGTCCCCGGGGACCGAGAAGCTCCAGGCGCGGGTCGTCACGTCCGTCGTCCAGCACTTCGTGCCCGAGCACCTGCCACGGGACAGGGCGACGCCGTGGCGCCGTGAGCTCCGCAAGGAGATGCGTAGGGCCCTCGACGAGGCGACGGCCGGTGGGGCCCGCTGCGTCATCATGCCGCTGGCCCAGTACGGCGGGCTGCGGCTGCCCGGCACCCTGCTCGTGTCCGTGCTGGAGGACGACCCGCAGGTCGTGGCGAGCGACCTGCTGGCTGAGCTGCTCGCCGACGCGGGGGAGGACGGGTTGCTGCTCGACGTCGGCGGGGCGCCGGCCGTCCGCATCCGGTCGGTCGTGGACAGCCGGCGGCTGGGACGGGCGCACCCGTCGTGGCGCGTCGCGTACTACATCAGCCACCCCGAGGTGCCGGGCGTGTGGGCCCTGGCCACCTTCACGGTGCTGACCGACGGCGACCTGGAGGACCCGGCGGTGCTCGCGGTCGTCGCGATGTTCGACGCGGTCCTCGGGACGCTGCAGTGGGTCGAGCACGAGGGCGGGCCGTCGTTCGAGGAGGTGCTGGCGCAGGTCGACGCGCTGGAGCCGGTCGGCCGCTGAGGGACCGCCGGGCCGCTCAGCGGCCGGCGGCCACGGGCCGCGGTGCGGGTGCCCGACCGGTCCCCCGGCGCGCGCGTCGGCGGTACCAGCCGCCCAGCACCGCGACCGCCAGCAGCACCTCGGCGACGTCCCCGCCGTAGTACATCCACTGCGCGGCGACCTCGACGTCCGCCGCCGCGTGTTCCGCGCCCGGCGGCAGCCGGTCGGCGTGCGCGTACAGCAGCTTGGCGAGCGCCGCGTGGGCTCCGCCGGCGGCCACGAGCACCACGAGCCGCGTCGCGGTCCCGGGCCGCCGTGGCGCCGGGTCGGGCCCGGCCAGGGACCACGCGAACAGGTAGCCCGCGAGCAGGAAGTGCACGTGGACGGCCCCGTGCGCGAGCGGTGAGCGTGTCGTCAGGGCGTACAGCGGCGTCAGGTAGAGCACGACCATGCCGCCGACGTGCAGGAACGCCGCCGTGACCGGGTGCGTCAGCACGTGCACGGGCCGCGCTCGCAGCACCCGGCCGACGGCCCGGCGCGTGCCCGGCGGCGCGACGCCCAGCAGCAGCGTGACCGGCGCGGCCAGCACGAGCGCCAGCGGCGCGAGCATGCCGAGCAGCAGGTGCTGGAGCATGTGCCGGCTCGCGTCGTCCGGGGCGACGGCGGTCGCGGGGGACAGCGCGGCGACGACCAGCGCGCACCCGGTGAGCCAGGCGGCCGTGCGGGCCGGTCGCCACGGCCGCATGCGGCGGCGACGGTAGGCGGCGGTCGCGGCGACGTACGTCAGCGCGACCGTCACGGCGAGGGCGACGGGTACGACGACCCCCGGGGGCCACGCCGTCGTGGCCGCGCCGTGACCGGCGTGCGCCACCGCCACCGCCGCCGTCATGTCGACGCGTCCTGCGCCGCCTCCCGCGCCGTCTGCCGCCGTGCGCGCGGCCACAGCGCGGCACCGGCCGCGAGCAGCACGACCGCGCTCGCGGTCCACGCGACGTCGTACGGCAGCAGGTCCACGCCGTACCGGATCTGGTGCACGCGCAGCAGCTTGTGGTCGACGAGGGCGTCGAAGAGCTGAAAGGCCCCGGCACCGAGCAGGAACCCGGCCCACGCCGCGCGCACCGCCAGGACGCCGCGGCGGCGCTGGTCGAGCAGGAGGAACAAGCCGGCGACCACGGCGACCAGCTCGGCCGCGTGGAGCAGGCCGTCGGACAGCAGCGCCACGTCGGGCGTTCCACGGTCGTAGAAGTGGTGCCACGCGAGGATCTGGTGGAACACGATCTCGTCGACCGCCGCCATGACCCCGGCACCGACCAGCGCGGCCGCACCGGCGGACCGGCGGGGGACGGGCAGGGGCGGGGCGTCGGCGGTCACGGCTCCTCCACGAAGGACGGCTGTGCCGAGGGTGCCGCAGCTGGGGGCCGTGTGCCACCGCAGGGGGCGGCCGGACCGACGTCGTGCCGCCATCACTCGGTCGTGAGGTGTGGGATCCCGACAAGAGCGGTGCCGCGGGCTTTGTCGGTCTCGGACCCTTCTAACCTACGGATGCGTAGCCTACGCTGACGTAGGTTCGCACCCCAGGTAGAGGAGAACCGCGTGAGCACGTCCGCACCCGCGGCCGACGGCCCCCTGACCGACGACGGTCTCGTCCAGCTGCTCACCCCAGCGGGCGAACGCGTCTCCCACCCCGAGTACGACACCTGGGCCGAGGACCTCGACGCCGACCGGCTGCGCGCGATGTACCGCGACATGGTGCTGACGCGCCGGTTCGACTCCGAGGCCACGTCGCTGCAGCGCCAGGGCGAGCTGGGCCTGTGGGCGCAGTCGCTCGGGCAGGAGGCCGCGGCGGTCGGCTCCGGCCACGCGCTGCGCCCCCAGGACCACGTGTTCCCCTCCTACCGCGAGCACGGCGTCGCGCACGTCCGCGGCCTGGAGATGACCGACATGCTGCGGCTGTTCCGCGGCGTCGACCACGGCGGCTGGGACCCGGCCGAGCACGGCTTCCACCTGTTCACGCTCGTCATCGGCTCGCACACGCTGCACGCGACCGGCTACGCGATGGGCGTGCAGCGCGACGGGCTCGTCGGCACGGGGGACCCGACGCGCGACACCGCCGTCGTCACGTACTTCGGTGACGGCGCGACCGCGCAGGGCGACGTCAGCGAGGCGCTGGTGTTCGCGTCCGTCAACCAGGCGCCCGTCGTGCTGTTCTGCCAGAACAACCAGTTCGCGATCTCCGAGCCGACGACGCGCCAGGCACGCGTACCCCTCGCGGCCCGCGCACCCGGGTTCGGCATCCCGTCCGTGCGCGTCGACGGCAACGACGTCGTCGCGTCGTACGCGGTCACGCGCCAGGCGCTCGAGCGCGCGCGCAGCGGCGGTGGCCCCACGTTCATCGAGGCCTTCACCTACCGCATGGGCGCGCACACGACGTCGGACGACCCCACCCGCTACCGCACGTCGGAGCAGGAGGAGCACTGGCGCCGCCGCGACCCGATCGAGCGGCTGCGCGTGCACCTCGAGCGCACGGGCGAGCTGCCCGAGGTCTTCCAGGCACAGCTCGCCGCCGAGTCGGACGCGTTCGGCGAGCACATCCGCACGACGGTCCGCGCGATGGGCCACCCGGCGGCGCACACCATGTTCGACCACGTCTACGCCACGCCCAACGCCGTCGTCGACGCCGAGCGCGCGTGGTTCACGCAGTACGAGCAGTCCTTCGTCGACCACGACGGCCGCCAGACGGCAGGAGGTCACCGATGACCGTCACCAGCGACCGCGCACGCCTCACCGACCTGCCCCCGGCGCCGGCGCCGGCCCCCTTCCCGACGGGCACGCAGCTGCTGCCCATGGCCAAGGCCCTCAACCTCGGCCTGCGCCGTGCGCTGGCCAACGACCCGCGCACGCTGCTCATGGGCGAGGACATCGGGCGGCTCGGGGGCGTCTTCCGGGTGACCGACGGGCTCTTCGCGGAGTTCGGCGACGACCGCGTCGTCGACACGCCCCTCGCCGAGTCGGGCATCGTGGGCACCGCGATCGGGCTCGCGCTGCGCGGGTACCGGCCGGTGTGCGAGATCCAGTTCGACGGGTTCGTGTTCCCCGCCTTCGACCAGATCACGACGCAGCTGTCGCGCATGCACTACCGCTCGCAGGGACGGCTGCGGATGCCCGTCGTCATCCGGATCCCCTACGGCGGCGGCATCGGCGCCATCGAGCACCACAGCGAGTCGCCCGAGGCGCTGTTCGCGCACACCCCGGGCCTGCGCGTCGTGTCCCCGTCCAACGCGTCCGACGCCTTCACGATGATCCAGCAGGCGATCGCGTCGCCGGACCCCGTGATCTTCCTCGAGCCAAAGGGCCGGTACTGGGAGAAGGGCCACGTCGACCTCGACGCGCCGCTCCCGGCACCGCACGGCAGCCCGTCGGACCTCGACCACGCGCGCGTCGTACGCTCCGGCACCGACGTCACGATCGTCGCGTACGGCCCGACGGTCGCCACCGCGCTCAAGGTCGCCGACGCCGCAGCCGCCGAGGGCACGAGCATCGAGGTCATCGACCTGCGCACGATCTCGCCGCTCGACACCGCGACGATCGTCGCGTCCGTGCGGCGCACGGGCCGGTGCGTCGTCACCCACGAGGCGCCCGTGCTGTACGGGTCGGGCGCCGAGGTCGCGGCACGCATCACCGAGGAGTGCTTCTACCACCTGCAGGCGCCCGTGCTGCGGGTGGGGGGTTTCCACACCCCGTACCCGGTCTCGAAGATCGAGCACGACTACCTGCCCGGGCTCGACCGGCTGCTCGAGGCAGTCGACCGCACCCTCGCGTTCTGAACTTTCGCGTTCCGACCCATCGCGCCTCCGGAGACCCCGCGTGCCCACGTACCAGCAGTTCCCCCTGCCCGATGCCGGCGAAGGCCTCACCGAGGCGGAGATCGTCACGTGGCACGTCGCCGTCGGTGACCGTGTCGAGGTCAACCAGACGATCGTCGAGATCGAGACGGCCAAGTCGCTCGTCGACCTGCCGTGCCCGTGGACGGGTGTCGTGACACGGCTGCTCGTCGACGTCGGCACGACCGTCGAGGTCGGCACGCCCATCATCGAGGTGGACGTCGACCCGGACGGCGCCGCGGGTGACGCGCCGTCCGGTGGCGGCGCCGCGGCAGGCGTGCGCGCCCGGCACCCGCACCCCAGCCGGTCGTCGGCCGAGCCCGGCGGCGCGGACGAGGTGGACGCGGCGCGCGACGAGGTGCACGCCGCGGTGGCCGAGGCGTCGGGCGGCTCCGGTGGTGGCTCCGGGGCGGTGCTCGTGGGGTACGGGGTGGCCGACGGGGGAGCGGCGCGTCGGCCGCGCGCTGGGGCGGTGCGCGCCTCGTCGAGCGCCGACGCGTCGGCGACGCGGCCCGACGGCACCGCGCACGCGCTCGCGAAGCCGCCCGTCCGCAAGCTCGCGCGGGACCTCGGCGTCGACCTCGACGCCGTCACCCCCACCGGCCCGGGCGCGATCGTCACGCGCGAGGACGTCCTCGCGCACTCGGTCCGCGCCGAGGGTCGCGAGCTGGCGACGTACCCCGGCGACGACCGGCCGTGGGCCGCCGGTGGCGTCGTCAGCCCCGACGGGCGCCAGACACGCGTCCCCGTGAAGTCGGTGCGCAAGCGGACGGCCGAGGCGATGGTCTCCAGCGCGTTCAGCGCGCCGCACGTCACGGTGTTCCACACGCTCGACGTGACGCGGACGATGAAGCTCGTCGAGCGGCTGCGTGCCGACCGGGAGTTCGCGGACGTGCGCGTCACGCCGCTGCTCGTCGCGGCCAAGGCGCTGCTCATGGCCGTCAACAGGCGACCCGAGATCAACGCGTCGTGGGACGAGACGACGCAGGAGATCGTCTACAAGCACTACGTGAACCTCGGCATCGCCGCGGCGACCCCGCGTGGGCTCGTGGTCCCCAACATCAAGGACGCGCACCGTCTGGACCTGCTGGGTCTCGCGCGCGGGCTCGGCGAGCTCACGTCGACGGCCCGCGCGGGCCGCACGTCGCCGGCCGACATGTCCGACGGCACGATCACGATCACCAACGTCGGGGTGTTCGGCATCGACACGGGCACGCCGATCCTCAACCCGGGGGAGGCCGCGATCCTCGCGTTCGGGGCGATCCGGCAGCAGCCGTGGGTCCACAAGGGCAAGGTGAAGGCGCGCTACGTCACGCAGCTCGCCCTGAGCTTCGACCACCGGCTCGTCGACGGCGAGCTCGGCAGCCGGGTCCTGGCCGACGTCGCCGCGGTGCTCGCGGACCCGTCGCAGGCGCTCGTCTGGAGCTGAGGGTCGCCACCGTCCGGACGATGGGACGAGGGCTCCGCGAGACCGGGCCGGGGTGCCTTACCCGGTGCCGGACGACGACTCAGCCCGGTCTCGCGGTCGCCCGATCCCACTGATCGGACAGCCTCCGTCCACGGACTGCTACGACGGCGGCGATCGGCCGGGGTCGCGGTGCGGTGCGGTGTCGGGTCGGTGTCCGGGCCGGGGGCCTGTCGAGGGCGGGGTCGCGGGCGTGCCACCGGCTCGGGCAGGGGTCCTCTCGGTGGTGCGATGGCGCGCGCTCGGGTGACTGAAGCGATTCGGTGCCTGGACCCGTGCCGCGACCCGGGTGATGTTCTGCTGATGCCGGCCGACGGGACGACCCTCGCGGGCCGGACCCCGACGGTGCTCGCGCGCGGGGTCGGCCTGACCGCAGCCGTGCTCACGGGCGCCGTCGTCGGCCACTGCCTCGCGGGCGGTCACGTGCCCGGGCCTGCGGTGCTCGGCGCGATCGCCGCGCTCGTGCTGGTCGCCGGGGTGCTCGGCGCGCGCACCTCCGACGGGATCAGCACCCGTGCCGTGGCGATCCTCGCGGCTGCCGTGCTGGCGGTCGCCCTGCACCCCGTCCTGGCGATGCTCGCGGTCCCGCCCGGTGCCGTGCCCGTCGACGCCCACGCGACGCACGGCACGGCACCGGCGCAGGAGGCTGCGGGCGCAGGCGGCGGCGCGGGAGCCGATGCGGGCACGGGCGCCGGTGCGACGCAGGACGGAGCGGGTGAGGGCGCGTCCGCCGTCGACCTCGCCCCGCTCCGGGCGGCGGGGATCGACCTGGACGCCGTGCGCGCCGCGGGGTCCGACCTCGACGCGCTCGTCGCAGCGGGCCTCGACGCCGCGACGCTCGAGGCGGCGGGCCTGGACCCGGCCGACCCGCACGCTCCGCACACCGTCGCGTCCCTCGTCGCGGCGGCGGACCGCGCAGCGGCGGCAGCAGCGGCCGCTGCTGACGGTGGCGCTGCTGACGGTGGCGCTGCTGACGGTGGCGCTGTTGACGGTGACGCTGCTGACGGTGGCGCTGTTGACGGTGACGCTGCTGACGGCGCTGCGGCTGACCGTGCTGCTGCCGAGGACCCCGCGCCGCTCGCGGACGGTCGGGTCGCCGTCGCGGTCACCCTGCTGCTCACCGCTGCGCTGGCCGCGACGACGCTCGCCCTGCCCGTGCGCCGTCGCCACCGCGGTCGGCGCGCGGTGGCCCTGGCATGAGGTCCGCGAGTCTCGTCCGGCCCCCTCACGGAGCCCGCACGTGGCCGCGCGTCGCGTGAGCGGTCGCGTCTCCGATTCGTCCCTGCCCGCACCTGCGTGATGGGATCGGGGCGCTGTCGTCCCTGCTGGAAGGTGGTCCTCGTGTCCCGCGTCGTCCCGAGGGTCCGCGCGCGCGTCGCGCGCCGGAGCGGAGCCCTCGCCGCACTCGTGCTGCTCGTCGCCGTCCTGGCTGCGCCCCCCGCCGCGGCGCACAACAGCCTGCGGGCGACGGACCCGGCCGACGGGGCGACGGTCGAGACGGCGCCCGCCCAGGTCACGTTGACGTTCGACCAGCCGGCGCTCGAGCTCGGGTCGCAGGTCGTCGTCACCGGCCCGGACGGTGCCGTCGTCAGCGACGGGCCCGTGCAGCTCCTCGACGTGTCGGTGGTGCAGCCGCTCGTCACCACGCTGCCCGCCGGGGCGTACACCGTGGACTGGCGCGTCACGTCGGCCGACGGCCACCCGCTGACCGGGAGCCTCACGTTCACCGCGACCGCGGCCGTCGGCGTCGCCGAGCAGGCCGCACCCACCGAGCCCGCCGAGACCGCCGAGCCGACCGACGCACCCGAGGCCGCCCCGGCGTCGGACGCGCCGACGGACGAGGCCGCACCGACGGACGTCACGACGACGACCGGCGTCGACGGCCCCCTCGACGAGGAGGGCACCTCCCCGTGGGTGTGGGTCGTCCTGGCGGTGGCGACGCTCGCCGCCGGAGCCACTGTCGCCCTGCTGGCCGCCCGCCGACGCACCGGGCTGGGCGGTACCGCCGCCGGTGGGCCCCCGGCGGCTCCGTCGGGTGACGGGCCGTCCACCGGCGCGTGACGCACGCCTAGGCTGTCCCGCGTGGACGAGTCCGTGACCCTGGTGCGGCGTGGTGCGCTCGGCGTGCTCGCCGCGACGGGGACCGTCGCGGTCCTCGTCGGCGTGGCGTTCACCGGGGTGAGCGCCGCGGTCGCGATCGGCGACCCCGGGGCGCTCGTGCGGTGGGGTCTGCCGGCTGTCGAGACGCTCACCGAGCTCGCCGCGTCGTTGACGGTGGGCGCGCTGCTGCTCGCCGTGTGCGTGCTGCCGCGTCGGGCACCCGCACGCGTCGCACCGGCCCGCGTGGGCGCGTCGGACACCGCCCCCACGTCCGACACCGGGAAGGCGGCGGGCACCCCGGTCCTCGCGACCGGCCGGACCCCCGCCGTCGACGGCTCGGCGTACCCCCGCAGCCTCGTCCTGGCGGGTGTCGCCGCCGGCGCGTGGACGGTGCTGTCCGTCGTGCACCTCGTCCTGGCGTACGCGTCCGTCGCCGGTGCGTCGCCGACGTCACCGTCCTTCGGTGACGAGCTCGCGGTGTTCGTCACGCAGATCGACCTCGGGCGCACGCTGCTGTCCGTGACGACGGTGGCCGCGGTCGTCACGGCCCTCGCGCTCGTCGTCGCGACCCCGACGGGCGCCGCGTGGACCGCGGCGCTGTCGCTCGTCGCGCTGTGGCAGCTCGGGCAGACGGGCCACGCGGCCGGTGCGGCGAGCCACGACCTCGCGACGTCCGCGATGGTGCTGCACCTGGTGAGCGCGGCGGTGTGGATCGGTGCGCTCGGAGCGCTCGCGGTGCTGGTGGGTCGGCTCGGCACCGACGTCGTGCCCGCGGTCGCGCGGTACTCCGTGCTAGCGGGGTGGTGCGTCGCCGGCGTCGCGATCAGCGGCGTCGTCAACAGCGTGGTGCGGCTCGGCGGGTGGGACGGCCTGCAGACGCGCTACGGCGTGCTGCTCGTCGTCAAGATCCTGCTGTTCGGCGCCCTCGCCCTGCTGGGCCTGGCGCACCGGCGCGCGACCATCCCGCGACTGTCGGGGCCGCGCGGCGGGGTGCTGTTCTGGCGCGTGGTGCTCGTCGAGCTCGCGGTCATGGGGGCCGTCTCGGGTGTCGCCGTCGCGCTCGGCTCGTCACCCCCGCCGGTGCCGGAGGCCGCAGCGGCGGACACGTCCCCCGCCTACATCCTGACCGGGCACCCCCTGCCGCCCGAGCCGACGACGCTGCGCTGGCTCACCGAGTGGCGCTGGGACGTGCTCCTCGCGTGCGCGGCGGCCGCGGGCATCGTCGTCTACCTGCGCTGGGTGCGGCGGCTGCGGCGCCGCGGCGACGCGTGGCCCTGGCTGCGCACGGCGTCCTGGGTCGTCGGCATGCTGCTGTTCGCCTGGACGACGTCCGGCGGGCCGTCCGTCTACGGCCACCTCCTGTTCAGCGCGCACATGATCCAGCACATGGTGCTCGTCATGGTGGTGCCGCTGTTCCTCGCGCTCTCGGCACCCGTGACGCTGCTGCTGCGTGCGGTGCCGGCGCGCGCCACGACGCTGCGAGGGGACGCGTCGCGGGGTCCACGTGAGTGGGTTCTGACGCTCGTGCACAGCCACGTCGGCCGGTTCTTCGCGAACCCGCTGGTCGCAGCCGTGAACTTCGCCGGGTCGATGGTGCTGTTCTACTACTCCGGCCTGTTCGAGTGGTCGCTGCGGACCCAGGTGGGGCACCTGGCGATGGTCGTGCACTTCACGCTCGCGGGGTACCTGTTCGTCAACGCGCTCGCGGGTGTCGACCCGGGCCCGACGCGCCCGCCGTACCCGATGCGGCTGCTGCTGCTGTTCGCGACCATGGCGTTCCACGCCTTCTTCGGCGTGGCGCTGGTCGGCGGTGAAGGGCTGCTCGTGGCGGACTGGTTCGGCCTGACGGGCCGGCCGTGGGGGCCGTCGGCCATCCGGGACCAGCAGCTCGGCGGGTCGATCGCGTGGGGCATCGGGGAGATCCCGACGCTCGCGCTGGCGATCGTCGTGGCCGTGCAGTGGACCCGCGATGACGAGCGGACCGCGCGTCATCGGGACCGCCGGGTGGATCGGGACGGCGACGACGAGATGGACGAGTACAACGCGATGCTGAGCCGGCTGGCGGACCAGGACGCGCCACGCACGGGAGGATCAGCATGAGCACCGGTGACCCGACGGCGCCCGGCCCGGTCCCGCCGCCACCGCCCCCGCCGGCGGACGAGCCGCGACCGGTGGAGCCGTTCGTGCCGCCGACCGTCCCGCAGGCGCCCGTCGGCACGCTGCCGGGCAGCCACGGCGGCGCCGCGCCGCTGTACGGCACGAGCGCGGCCGCGAGGGACACGGCGGGGCAGGGGTTCGCCGATCCGTTCGCGGTGCGAGGTGCCGACGACGGCGTGGACGACGCCGCCCGTCACCACGACGCGGACGCGCCAGGTGGGTCGCAGCCGCCCTCCGGGCCGTCCCCCTACGGGACGCCTCCGCCGTACGGGACGTCCTCGCCGTACGCGACGCCGTCGCCCCACGGCGCACCGTCGCCGTACGGTGCGCCCACCGCCGGGCCTTCCCCGATGCCGGGTGGTCCGGGGGCCTGGCCCGTGACACACCGCGGGACGGCCGCCCTCGTCCTCGGGCTCGTCGCGTTGGTCCTGGCGTGGGTGCCGTTCGTCGGCGTCATCGCGCTGCCGCTGGGCATCGCGACGATCGTGTCGGGTGCCCGCGCGGGTTCCCGTGGTCGACGCAGCCCGGTGCCGTCGTCGTCCGGGCGCGCGACCGGGGGCATCGCCCTCGGGGTCGTCGCGGTCCTCGTCGCCGTCGTGGCGCAGGCGTCGTACGCCGTGGTCGGCACGACGACGAGCGAGGGTCGCGGCAGCGAGGTCGTGGTCGACGGGCCGTTCGGCGGTGCGGCCGAGGACGGCGCGGCCGACGGCACGGTCGACGGCGGCACGGTCGACGACGGCACGGTCGACGGCGGTGCGGTCGACGGTGACGCAGTCGTGCCGCCCTGGGAGCCGCTGACGGTCGGCGAGGTGGCCTTCGGTGCGGAGCCCGACGAGCCGGGCACCTGGTGGTACGTCGCCGTGATCGACAACCCGAACCCCGAGCACAGGTTCGACTCCGCGCAGCTGTCGGTCGAGGCGCTGGGCGCCGACGGGACGCTCATCGCGGCGGACTGGCAGTACGTCACCGCGGTGCCGGGCGAGGTCGCCGTGACGGGCCGGTTCCGGGACCTGGGGGACATGGCGCCGGACCGGGTCGACGTCCGGCTGCCCCTGGTGCAGCGGGTCGCGCACTCGCCCGGGGCCGGCGTGCTCACCGTCGGGGAGCTCACGTCGCGCGTCGAGTCCTGGGGTGGGGTGACCGTCGAGGGGACCGTGTCGAGCACGCTCGAGGAGGACGTGGACGCCGTGAGGGTCGTCGTGGTGGCGACCGCGGGTGACGGCCGGATCGTGGCGGCGGCGCGTGGGTACGCCGAGCAGCTGCGGGCGGGCGGCGAGGCCGCGTTCGACGCGACGTTCTTCCAGGAGCTGCCGCCCGGGACGACGTTCACGTCGTACGCCTCGCCCTGACGTCCGACGCCTCGACCGCGCCGGCGCCGGCCGGACACGCCGACCGACACCGACCTGTGACACGCAGGTCACCGTGTCGCGACCGTCCCGGAAACACGGCCGCGCGACCATGAACCTGTCGGTGTCACCCGGTCGAGTGAAGTGGATCCCCCCTGTGTTGAAGAAGTCCCGTTCCGTGAAGTCCGCGACCTGCACCCTGACGTTCGCGCTGCCGTCGACCGTGCTGGACGGTCCCGTCAGCGTCGTCGGGACGTTCAACGACTGGACGCCGGGCGTCCACCCGCTGCGTCGCCGGTCCAACGGCACGGCGAGCGCGTCGGTCGTCGTGCCCGCCGGCTCGACCGTGCGGTTCCGGTACCTCGGGACGCACGGCCGCTGGTTCGACGACGCGGACGCCGACGAGATCACGTCGGAGGGCTCGCTCGTCCGCGCGTGACGCGTCGCAGGTCACATCGGTCAAGGGGGCCCCTGCTGCGGGCCGGGCGCGGTCCGCAGCAGGGGCGCTCGAGGCGCGCCCTTGGACAGGCGCCCATCAAGCCCCGGCGTGCTCTTGGGGTCCGCGTGGGGCGGTCGTGCCGCGCGGCCCCACCGGTGCCGTGGCGCGACGTTCACGGAGACGCAACGCACGTCGATTTACCCCTGGTCACGCGCGATCGTATCGATACGATAGGGCCCTGACGCGACACGGCACTGACCACCGCGCCCCTTCACCCAGCCCCACCAGCGCGGAGTTCCACCGTCATGTCGAAAGCCCTCACCACCGGTCGCCCGTGGCGCGTCATCGCGACGTTCGCGGTGCCGCTGCTCATCGGCAACGTCGTCCAGCAGCTCTACCACTTCGTCGACGCGATCGTCGTCGGGCGCGTCCTGGGCATCAACTCCCTCGCGGCCGTCGGCGCCACCGGCAGCCTGCTGTTCCTGCTCATCGGGTTCGCCTGGGGCACCACCTCCGGCTTCGCGATCCCGACGGCCCAGGCCTTCGGCGCCGGCGACCACGCGGCCGTACGCCGCTCGGTGGCCACCGGTGCCATCCTCACCGGGCTCATCACCGTGGTGCTGTCCGTCGGTGCGCCGCTGCTCGCGGAGCCCGCGCTGCGCCTGTTGCGCACCCCGGAGGAGCTGCTGCCCGAGGCGACGACCTTCGCCGTCATCAGCTTCCTCGGTGCTGCGGCGACCATGTTCTTCAACTTCCTGTCCTCGGTGATCCGCGCGATCGGTGACTCCCGCACGCCCCTGGTGTTCCTCACCGTCAGCTGCGTCATCAACATCGGCCTCGTCGTCGGCCTCGTCGGCGGCCTCGGCACGGGTGTCGGCGGCGCCGCCCTGGCGACCGTCGCGTCCCAGGCCATCGCCGTCGCGCTGTGCATGCTGTACGTGTGGCGCCGCCTGCCCGTGCTGCACGTGCGGCGTGAGGACTGGCGGGTGTCGCGCGCCGACGTCAGCCGCCACCTGCAGCTCGGCCTGCCGATGGGCTTCCAGGCGTCGATCATCGCGATCGGTGCGCTCGCCGTGCAGGTCCGCCTCAACGCGCTCGGCCCGGAGGCCGTCGCCGCCTACACCACGGCCGGGCGGGTCGACCAGCTCGCCGTCACGCTGCTCTCGTCGCTGGGCCTGGCCATGTCGATGTTCGTCGCGCAGAACCTGGGCGGCGGCCGTCCCGACCGCATCCGGGCCGGTGTCGTGCAGGGCGTGTGGATGGCGGTCGCCGCCTCGGTCGTGCTCGGTGCCGTGCTGATCGCGTTCGGGAGCCACCTGGTCGGGCTCTTCGTCGGCGACGGCGAGCAGCACGTCGTGGAGCTGGCCACGTACCTGCTCGTCGTCAACGGCGCGCTGTACGTGGTGCTCGGCGTGCTGATGGTGCTGCGCGGTGCGCTGCAGGGCCTCGGGCACACGGTGGTGCCGACCGTCACCGGGATCGTCGAGCTCGTCATGCGGGTCGGCGCGGCGGTCGTGCTGGGGGCCGCGTACGGGTACGAGGGCGTGGTGTGGGGCAACCCGCTGGCGTGGCTCGGAGCCGTCGCCGGGCTCATCCCGGCGTACGTCCGGGCGCACCGCCGCTTGGCGCTCGAGCCCATCGCGCCGATGGCACGGGTCGAGGCCACCCCGGACCCGGTCGCGATCGGGGGGCCGTCCGAGGGCTCCATGGTCGTCGACGCCGTCGTGCCGCAGCACCGGGCGGAGCCGGACGGGCTCGACGACGCCCGGCCCGGGCTCCGCGAGCGCGCCACGCACTGAGCACGCGCCAAGCACTGAGCACGCGCGACCGCCCGCCCGTCGCGGCGTGGCGGGTCAGACCAGGCCGAGCGGCGCCGTGGTGAGCACCCAGGCGAGCCACGCCACGGTCGCGACGCCCCCCGCCCGCAGCGCGAGCCCGGCGGGGCCGAGCCGGCGACCGCTGAGGTCGCTGCGCGGGCGGTCCGTGCGCGGGTGCTCGGCGCGGTGGTGCCCCGGTGCCTCGGCCGGGCGACCGGACACGACCGGGCGCACCACGCGGCGGCGCGCGACACGGGCGTCCGTCTCGAGCGCCGCCGTCGTCAGGACGTCGGGGGGTCGCGGCCCACCGGGGAGGACGGTCAGGTGCTGCGCGAGGCCCGCCACGTCGGCGGGGTGCAGGCGCGGTGGCAGCGCCCGCAGGTGCGCCGCGAGGTCGCCGATCCCGACGACGGCGACACCCTGCACCACGTCGACTGCGCCGACTGCGCCGACCACGTCGACCGCGCCGACCCCGTCGGCCGCCGACGGCGCGTGGTCCGTGAGGCACACCAGCGCCCGCACGGCCGTGCGGTGACGCGGCGCGAGGAGGGTCGCGACCTCCGCGGCGGCCTCCGCGGCGTCCGCCGCGTGCGCGGCCACCGCGCGGCGGGTCGTGTCGGAAGCCTCCTGGGCGCCCGCTTGCGACCGCACCGCCACGACGACGACCCCGCCGGGCCCCACGCCCACGATCCCGGCTGGTCCGACCACGACGTGGTCCGGCCCGTCCCGTGCCGGGACCAGGCCGTGCACGTCGTCGGGCATCG
Source organism: Cellulomonas xiejunii (assembly GCF_024508315.1). Classification (NCBI taxonomy): domain Bacteria; kingdom Bacillati; phylum Actinomycetota; class Actinomycetes; order Micrococcales; family Cellulomonadaceae; genus Cellulomonas; species Cellulomonas xiejunii. Next base: position 3,840,069 of record NZ_CP101987.1, on the reverse strand, counting down.
TCCAGCCGTCCGGTGCGAGGTCGCGCAGGACCGCAGCCACGGCGTCGGCCGCGAGCGCGTCGGTCAGGGCCCGCTGCCGCGCCCACGACGGCAGGCCGCGGCGCGCGCCCGTCCGCGCCACGGACGACCCGTGACGCGTGGCGGTCGGCTCGTTGCCGGTGCTCACCTCGACCTCATGCCTCGGTATCGGCCCGTCCGCCGTCCGACCTGAGGTTCCGGCCGGGCGGTCCACGCCGGGCCACATGCGGTCGTCGAATCGCGCGCGCCGGACGCGCGCACGCCATAGGGTCACGTCCGTGCCGTAGGCAGGCACCCGGGACAAGGGGGACCGATGCAGGATGCTGCCGTCAGACGTGCGCAGGTGGCGGTGGGCGCCGCCTACGCGGCGCAGGGCTTCGGGTACGCGACCGTCGTCACCGCGCTGCCGGGCCTCAAGGCCCGCACGGGGATCGAGGACGACACGATCGCGCTGGTCCTGCTGATGGGCGCCCTGCTGGCCGCCGCGGGCTCGGTGACCGCGGAACGGGTCGCGCGTCGCTGGTCGAGCCGCACGGGCGTCGTCGTCGGGCTGCTGGCCCAGGCGGTCGGCCTGGCGTCCGTCGCCGCCGCGACGTCGGTGCCACCGCTCGTCGCGTCGTTCGTGGTGTTCGCGCTCGGGCTCGGGATGGTGGACGCGTCGTCCAACATGCAGGGCGTGGCGCTGCAGCACCGCGTCGGTCGCTCCATCCTCTCCACGCTCTTCGCGTGCCTGACCGTCGCGGCGATCCTCGCGGCCCTCACGCAGTCGGGCCTCGCGCGGTTCGGCGCGACGACCGGTCCGGTGACGGCGCTCGTGGTCGCGGTGGTCGTCGCGGCCGCGGTGGCGCTCACCGTGCGGCCCTCGCTCCTGCCCAGCACGACGCCCCACGCGCCCTCGGCCGGCGTGCACGACGGCGTCGAGGCCGCGCCGCACCACGTCGAGGGCATCGCGCCCGGCGCGCGCACGGGCGTCGCCCCGCCCGACGCCCCGGCCGTCCCCGCGCGCACCCCCCTGCCGCGCGCGGGCATCTGGCTCTTCGGCGCGCTGGTCGCGGTCGCGTTCGTCGTCGACTCCGCCGTCAGCAGCTGGAGCACGATCTACCTGCACGACGAGCTCCTCGCGTCGGGGACCGTCGCGCCCCTCGGCTACGCCGCCTACCAGGGCGCGGTGCTCCTCGCGCGTCTCGCGGGCGACCCGCTGGTCCGGCGCTACGGCCGCGTGCGCGTCGCGGCACCCACGGGTGCCGTCGCCGCCGTCGGGCTGTTCGTGGTCGCGCTCGTGCCCAGCCCGGGCGCTGCCGTGGTCGGGTTCGCGCTCGCGGGCATCGGCGCGGGGACGCTCGTGCCGCTCGCGTTCTCGGCGGCGGGCGAGCTCGCGCCCGCGCGGCTCGACGACGTCGTCGCCCGCATCAACCTCTTCAACTACGCGGGCGCGCTGCTCGGCGCCGTCGTGATCGGCCTGCTGTCCGAGGTGACCGGGCTGGGCCCGGCCTTCCTCGTGCCCGCGCTCATGCTGGTGCCGGCCATGGCGATCGTGCCGCGGCTGGCCGTCCGCGCGCCGGCACGCACGTCCGCGACCCCCTGACGCACGCTCCCGACACGTCAGGGTGGTCCGTCGGCCGTGACCTCATGGCGGGTCACCGCCCGACCGATAGAGGGGAGTCCGACAGCGGGAGGAACGACGACGCATGGCTGCAGGGGATTCCGCGGCGCAGGAGGCGAGCAGACAGCTCGCGCTCGCCGCCGCGCACGAGAAGGCCGCGGTCGACGCGCGGGCGACGGCGTCGCGCTACGGCGTCGCGTCCGCGACCGAGCAGCGCACCGCTGCCGCGCTCGCACCGCTCGCCGCCGCCGGCTACCACCTGCTCGCCGACCGGCAGTGGCCGGGCAGCCGACGCGCGCAGGTCGACATGGTCGTCGTCGGGCCCGGGGGCGTGTTCATCGTCGACACCAAGGCCTGGGCGGACGTCACCATCGCCGGGGACCGCATCCACCGTGGTCAGGAGGACGTCACCGACGACCTCATGACGCTCGCCGACCTCGCGTACCGCACCGAGGCCGAGCTCGCGGAGGTCGGGCTGGCGCCCGGCGAGGTGCACGCCGTGGCGGTCCTGGCCGGACGCTCCGGCGTCGACGAGCGCGTCGGGCCCGTGCACGTCATGGGCGACCGGGACGTGCTGCGGCAGATCGCGCGCCGCGGCTCGCGGCTGGGACCCCGCCAGGTCGACGCGGTGCTCGCGCGGTGCCTCGAGTGGTTCACCCACGTGGGTGCCCCCGCGCCCGTCAGCACGACGCTGCCCGAGCCGGTCCTGCCGGCGCCGCGCGGCCCGGTGCCGCTGCTCAGCGACGCCGAGGTGCAGCAGGCGATGCTCGAGGGCCTCATGGCCGAGCCCGTCGAGGAGTGGATGGCCTTCCTGCACCCCGCGCAGGCCCGGATCGTGCGTCGGTCGTACAACGGGCCGGCGCGGATCCGCGGCGCCGCGGGCACCGGCAAGACGGTCGTCGGGCTGCACCGCGCCGCGTACCTGGCGCGCACCCGGCAGGGCAAGGTCCTGGTCACGACGTACATCCGCACCCTGCCCGACGTCCTGCGCCAGCTCCTGACGCGCCTCGCGCCCGACGTCGTCGACCGTGTCGAGTTCGCCGGGGTGCACGAGACCGCCAAGCGCATCCTCGACGAGCGGGGCGTCAGCCACCGGATCGACGGCCGGCAGATCGCGTCGGCGTGGACGGCCGCGTGGGGCAAGGTCGCGGGCGGCAGCATCATCGACACGGACCGCCACGAGCAGGAGTACTGGCACGACGAGGTCAGCTACGTCATCAAGGGCCGGGGCCTGACGCGCTGGGAGCAGTACGCCGACCTGCCGCGCCTCGGCCGCCGCCACCGGCTCGGGCCGCAGCAGCGGCGCGTCGTGTGGAACCTGTACGAGGCGTACGAGGCGGAGCTGCGGGACCGCGGCGTGCACGACTTCGCCGACCAGATCGCCCTGGCGGAGGCCGAGCTGCGGCGCGAGCCGTCGACCGACCGGTACACCGCGGTCGTCGTCGACGAGGCGCAGGACCTCACGTGCATGATGATCCGGATGCTGCACGCGTTCGTCGGTGACGTCCCCGACGGCCTGACGCTCATCGGCGACGGCCAGCAGACGATCTACCCGGGCGGGTTCACGCTCGCCGAGGCGGGGGTGTCCGTCGCGGGCCGTGGGACGGTCCTCGACGTCAACTACCGCAACACCCGGGAGATCCTGCAGTTCGCATCCCTGCTGGTCAAGGACGACGTGTTCGCGGACATCGAGGGTGCCAGCGCGCGCGGCGACCGGCCCACGCAGGTGCCGCGCACCGGGCCCAAGCCGGTGTACGTGCGCTGCGCGGGTGAGGCCGACCGGCAGCGCCGCATGGTCCAGCGCGTGCACGAGGTGGTCGCGGAGGTGGGCACCAACTTCGGCGACGTCGGCGTGCTGTCGCTCTCGCGCCGCGGCATGGAGGCGGCGACCGAGGCGCTCAAGAAGGCGGGCGTGCCCGTCGTGAACCTTGAGAAGTACGACGGCGTGCCCGTCAACCGCGTGAAGGTCGGCACCATCAAGCGTGCCAAGGGCCTGGAGTTCAAGCAGGTCCTCGTCGTCGACCTGTACGCGTCGTGGGTCATGGAGAAGATCGACGAGCTCGACGACGTGGACCGCGAGCGTCGTGACTTCCGGATGCGCGAGCTGTACGTCGCGATGACGCGGGCGCGCGACGGGCTGTGGGTGGCGTCGATCTGACGCGCCGGTCCCACGCACGGAACCCGGTAGGGGTACGTTCGGCGTCGTGAGCGCACCGTGGCAGCAGCCCGTCCCCCCGCAGCCGCCGGCGCGAAAGACCTCCCTGGTGGGGCCGGTGGTCCTGACGGGCGCCGGTGTGGTCCTGCTGGTCGGGACGCTGATCGCGGCCGTCGTCACCGCCGGGGTCTTCCTCGGCGCGGTGCGGTCCGACGTGCTGACGCTCGACGGGCAGCCCGGTGCGGCGGTGCTCGCGTCGGCGCCCGCGCCGGGGGCGGCGAGCGTCGAGCTCACCGCCGGTGAGCGCTACGCCGTCTACCTCGTCGTGCCGCGCGACTCCCTCCGGGACGGCGAGTCGCCGAGCCTGGAGGAGGACGTCCTGCTCGAGGCTCCGTCGGGTGAGGTGATCCGCGCGGACGACTCCCCGGGCGTGACCATGAACGAGGGCATGGGGGACCTGCGCGCCGGGACCGTCGGCGCGTTCCTCGCCCCGCAGACCGGCACGTACCAGATGGTCGTCCCGCCGGCGGGCGTCGACGGCGCCTGGGTGGCGCTGGCCCCGGACCGGCCGTTCGCCCCGTTCTTCGGCGCGATCGGCGGCACGGTGCTGGGGGTCTTCGTCGTGATCGGGCTCGGGGGCGCGGGGCTCGGCGCGCTCGTCGCCGGCGTCGTGTGGTGGGTCGTGCGCGCGCGGGCACGTCGACAGGTCGCCTGACGCCCCAGCGTCGGCCCGTGCGGCACGGCCTCAGACCGGCGCGACCGACCCTCGGGTGTGCAGCGGAAGGGGAAGGCGGTGCACGGCGGGCCCGTCGCCGGCACCCGCGATCTCCGCCAGCAGCAGCTCGACGGCGCGTCGGCCGAGCTGCTCGTGCGGGATCGCGAACGACGAGACGCCCGGTCGCAGCCAGTCGGCCATCGGGTAGTTGTCGAAGGACACGACCGACACGTCGTCCGGGATGCGCAGGCCGCTCTCCTGCAGGGCCTGGTACGTGCCGAACGCGAGGCGGTCGTTGAAGCAGATGACCGCGCGCGGCCGCGGGTGGTGCGCGAGCAGGTCGTGGGTCGCGGCCCAGCCCTGCGGCGGCGTCCAGTCGTCGCACAGGTGGCTCGACGCGGGCTCGAGGCCCGCCGCGTGCAGCACCTCGCGGATGCCGGCGAGGCGCTCGACGCCCGCGACCGTGTCGGGCGGCACGTCGCCGGCATCGGGGCCCGCGCCGACGAGGTGGATGTCGCGGTGGCCCGCGTCGAGCAGCAGGCGGGCGGCGGCGCGTCCGGCCTCGACCTCGTCGGGCACCACGGCGGGTGCGCGTGTGGGACCCGCGGGCAGCGTGTTGAGCAGCACGGTGGGGACGCGCTCGAGGGCGGGGGGCACCTCGCGCGTGCGGGTGAACATCGAGGTGAGCATGATCCCGTCGACGCGCCGGTCCTGCATGGCGTCGATGAGGGTCCTCTCGATGTCGGGGTCCCCCTCGGTCTCGCCGATGAAGAGCATGAAGCCGTGGTCGCGCGCGGTCTCGATGGCGCCCTTGACCATGTCACCGGCCATCTGGCCCGTCGCGACCGTGTCGGACACGAGGCCGAGGGTGCGCGTGGTGCCCTTGCGCAGCCCGACGGACACGATGTTGGGCCGGTACCCCAGCTCGGCCGACGCGTCACGGACGCGCTCCTGCACGGCCTGCGAAATCCGCAGCTCGGAGCCGCGGCCGGACAGCACCAGCGAGGCGGTCGTCGACGAGACCCCGGCGGCGCGGGCCACGTCAGCGAGCGTCACACGTCGGGTCACCATCGGTCCTTCCGTCGTTGCGCATCCTAGGGGCGTCCGGCCAGCGGGCGTGTACCCGCCGGGCCGTTCCTGGACATCTGTCCGAGTCGTCCTCCGTCGTTATCGCGTCGTCACGTTTTCGTGACCTGACCTGCCTTGACATTCGGGGTTGCCAGTGGCGAGCATGACGGTGCTAAGACGATTTAGCAACGGGCCCGAGCCCCCCGGGCCCCGGATCGACGAGAAGGAGACACTGGTGTCTCGATCGACTGGAAGGTCCCGCAACGTAGCGGCGGCCTCGTCCGTTTTCCTGGCGAGCATCCTCGCCCTCACGGCCTGCAGCGCCCCCGGCAGCACCACGGACGACGACGCGACCCCGGACGCCGCCGCCCCCACCGCCGCAGGTGACTGGACCTGCGGCGAGGACGACGTCACGATCGACGCGTACCTGGAGACCGGCTTCCCGCTCTCCGCGGCGCTGTTCGAGGAGTTCGAGAAGCAGTACCCGAACGTCACGTTCGACGTCCGCGAGGACCAGTTCGCCGTCATCACGCAGAACGCCCCCCGCGTCCTGGCCGACAACCCGCCGGACCTCATGCGCCTGCCGCAGATGTCCGACCTCGTCGGCGACGGCCTGCTCTACAACCTCGACGAGGCCGCGGCGCACTTCGGCTGGGACGAGTGGCCCGCCTCGCAGCTCGCGCAGATGCGGGTCGACGAGGAGGGCCGCCGTGGCAACGGCCCCCTGTACGCCATGGGCAAGAACTACTCGATGACCGGTGTCTTCTACAACACCGAGCTCGCCGCCCAGATCGGCATGACCGAGGCGCCCAAGACGCTCGCCGAGCTCGACGAGTGGATGCAGAAGGCCAAGGACGCCGGCATCACCCCGTCCAACCAGTTCAACGGTGGCGCCACCGGTGGCCTGGCGTTCCCGCTGCAGCTCCTCATGGCGTCCTACGGCTCGGTCGACCCGATCAACGACTGGACCTTCCAGAAGCCGGGCGCGCGCATCGACACCGAGAGCAACATCAAGGCGGCCGAGCACCTCAAGAAGTGGATCGACGCCGGCTACTTCGCCGACGACATCAACTCGCTCGACTACTCGCAGATGATGGGCCAGTTCATCGAGGGCAAGAGCCTGTTCACCTTCAACGGCGACTGGGAGTCGGGCAACCTCGACACCCAGATGGCGGGCAAGGTCGGCTTCTTCCTCATGCCCCCGCTCGAGGAGGGTGGCAAGGTCGGCGCCATGTCGGCCCCGCTGACGTTCGGCATCTCGTCCAAGGCTGCGAACCCGGAGTGCGCCGCGTTCTTCTTCGACTGGATCGCCACGAACGACGACGCCCGCACGCTCGCCGTCGAGATCGGTGGCTCGCACCCCATGGGCCCGGCCGACGCCTTCATGCCTGAGGTCGACGCCGACTCCGTGACCGGCCAGACCCTGTCCGCCGGCGCCACCATCGCCGAGGACAACGGCGCGATGGAGTTCATCGCCAACGCGACCGGCGCGATCTACGCCAAGAGCTGGACGCCGAACCTGCAGAAGCTCGTTGCCGGCGAGCAGACGGCCGAGGGTCTCCTCACCGCCGTCCAGGCCGACTACGAGAACGACGTCAACGGCTGATGAACGAGACGCGGACGACCGCTGCACCCGGTCGCCGCGAGGTCGTCGCGACTGCGTCGACCAGCCTCGAGGCCAGGCGCCGCGCCCTCAAGGCGCGGCGCCTGCGCCGGGGCTGGGCCGCACTCGGCCTCGTGGTCCCGGCCGCCTTCTTCTACGTGCTCTTCGTGCTGCGCCCGCTGGTCCTGACGGTGCAGTACTCCTTCTACGACTGGAACGGCGTCGGCGCCTCGACCTTCGTCGGGGCGGAGAACTACACCCGCCTGGTCGAGAAGCCCGAGCTGCTCGCGTCGATCGTCAACGCCCTCGAGCTGATCATCTACTTCAGCTTCGTCCCGGTGATCCTCGGCCTGCTCACCGCGGCCACGATCCGCAAGTTCGCGGCGAGCCGGCTCGCGATGGTCTCCCGCACCGTGCTCTTCCTGCCGCAGGTCATCCCGCTCGTCGCGGCGGGCATCATGTGGACGTGGATGCTCGCCACGGACGGCGTGGTCAACGAGCTGATGCGCGCCGTCGGCCTGGGCTCGATCACGCGCGCCTGGCTGGGTGACACCAGCACCGCGCTCGGTGCCGTCGGCGTCATCGGTGCCTGGGTCGCCCTGGGCCTGTGCCTGCTGCTGCTGCTGTCCGGCATGACGAAGATCGACCCGGCCCTGTTCGAGGCCGCGCGCATCGACGGTGCCGGTGCGATCCGCGAGTTCTTCGCGATCACGCTGCCGAGCGTGCGCCAGGAGATCGGCGTGTGCGTCACCGTGACCGTCATCGCGGCGCTCGCCGCGTTCGACATCGTCTACATCTCCACGCAGGGCGGGCCCGCCAACTCGACGCTCGTCCCCGGCCTGGAGATCTACTACCTCGGGTTCTTCTCCCGCGAGGTCGGTCAGGCCTCGGCGCTGGCCGTGGTCTTCATGGCGCTCGTGCTGGCCGTCGTGCTGCCGATCCAGCGTCTGACGAAGGAGGAGGACTGATGATCGTCTCCCGCCGTGAGGCGTGGCTGGGCCGCGCCCTGCTGATCCTGCTGATGGCCGTGACGGTCGTCCCCTTCATCAGCCTGTTCGTCACCGCGCTGCACAAGCCCGGGACGTACCCGTCGGGCATGTCGTGGCCCGAGACCCCGTACTGGTCCAACTTCGTCGACGCCTTCCAGGCCGCCGACATGTGGGCGCTGCTGTGGTCGAGCTTCCTCATCGAGCTCGGCGTCGTGCCCGCAGCGCTGCTCATCGCGACGCTCGCCGGGTTCTCGCTGGGACACCTGCGCCCGCCGGGCCACCGGTGGATCTTCCTGACGTTCGTGCTCGGTCTGACGCTGCCGTTCCAGGCGATCATCGTCCCGCTGTACTACCAGATGCGGGACATGCAGCTGCTCAACACCCGGTGGGCGATCATCCTGCCGCTGCTGGGCCTGTACATGCCGTTCGCCGTCATGTGGATGCGCGCGCACTTCGTCACGATGCCGCCGGACCTCTCGGAGGCCGCCCGCATCGACGGCGCGAGCACGTGGAAGCTGTTCACGCGCGTGCACGTGCCGCTGTCGCGGCCCGCGCTGTCGTCGCTCGGCATCCTCATGTTCCTGTGGACGTGGAACCAGTTCCTGCTCGCGGTCGTGCTGGTGGACGACCCGAAGAACCGCACGATGGCCGGCGCGCTCGGCGCGTTCCAGGGGCAGTGGGGCACCGACATCCCGCTGCTGTGCGCGGGCTCGCTGCTGATCCTCACGCCGACGCTCCTGGTGTTCCTCGCGTTCCAGCGGCAGTTCGTCTCGGCGCTCATGCAGGGGGCACTGAAGGGATGACGCCGCCCACCCACCCGCCGTTCGACGCGGCGGTCGGCGCAGCCCTGGCGGCACGGCCGGACGACGTCGTGACGACGCTCGCACCGGACCAGATCGCCGGGCTGCGGGCGCGGGCCGTTCCGCCCGTCCTCGAGGACGTCGCCGCCGGTGCCCGCCGGACGCTCACGTGGCACGCCGCCCCGGGCCCGGACGGCGACGTGCGCGTCGCTCTGCTGCGCCCCGACGTCGAGGGCGCGGTGCCCGTCCTGTTGCACCTGCACGGCGGCGGGCTCATCGCGGGGACGGTGTCCGACGACGTCGCGGCCGCCGCGCAGGCGGGACCTGGCTGGGCCGTCGCGTCGGTCGACTACCGGCTCGCCCCGGAGCACCCGTACCCCGCGGCGGTCGAGGACGCGTACGCGGCGCTCGTGTGGCTCACGGACCACGCCGCGGCCCTGGGCCTCGACGCCGAGCGCGTCGTCGTGACCGGCATCAGCGCCGGCGGCGGGCTCGCGGCGGCGCTCGCGCTGCTGGCGCGCGACCGCGGCGGCCCGGCGCCGGCGGGACAGCTGCTCGTGTGCCCGATGCTCGACGACCGCAACGACAGCGCGTCGGGACACCAGATGGCCGGCGTCGGCACGTGGGACCGCACGGCGAACGCGACGGCCTGGGCCGCGTACCTCGGCGAGGCGGCCGGCGGCCCGGCCACGCCGCCGTACGCGTCGGCCGCACGGGCCACGTCGCTGGGCGGGCTGCCGCCGGCGTACGTCGACGTCGGCTCCGCGGAGACGTTCCGCGACGAGTGCGTGCAGTACGCCGCGCGCATCTGGACGGACGGCGGCGACGCCGAGCTGCACGTGTGGCCCGGCGGCTGCCACGGGTTCGACGGGCTCGTGCCCGACGCGCCGGTGTCGCGCGACGCCCGCCACGCCCGCGCACGCTGGCTCGCCCGGCTGCTCGACCGCCTCACCCCGGCACCGGACATGACGTCCGCCGGCCCCTGACCGCCGCGTCGCCCCCTGCTGCCCCTGCCGAGGGCGGCGCGGCCTCCACCTCCCGGCCCGGCACCTGCCGGCCCGCGCGACCGCACCGACGACGGAGCCTCACCGTGACCCACCGTGGCCCCCAGCTGATCACCTACGCCGACCGCCTCGCCGGGGACCTTCCCGGCCTGCGGGCACTGCTCGACGGGCCGCTCGCAGGTGCCTTCGACGGCGTGCACGTGCTGCCCTTCTACACGCCGTTCGACGGCGTCGATGCGGGCTTCGACCCGCGCGACCACACGCAGGTCGACCCGCGTCTGGGCACGTGGCAGGACGTGCGGGCGCTGTCGCAGGGCCGCGACGTCATGGCCGACGTGATCGTCAACCACGTGTCGGCGCAGTCCGCGCGGTTCCAGGACGTGCGCGAGCGTGGTGACGCGTCCCCGCACGCACCGATGTTCCTCACCCTCGGGTCGGTCTTCCCGGACGGCGCGTCCGAGGACGACCTCGCCCGCATCTACCGCCCGCGCCCCGGCCTGCCGTTCACGGTCATGACGCTCGGTGGGCAGCGGCGCCTGGTGTGGACGACGTTCACGCCCGACCAGGTCGACATCGACCTGCGCACCCCGCAGGCGTGGGAGTACCTGACCTCGGTCGTCGACGCGCTCACGGCGGGCGGCGTGACGATGCTGCGGCTGGACGCCGTCGGGTACACCGGTAAGGAGGCGGGCACCGACTGCTTCATGACGCCCGCGACCGACGAGTACACCGAGCGCATCGTCGAGCAGGCGCGGGCGCGGGGCGTCGAGGTGCTCGTCGAGGTGCACGGGCACCACACGCAGCAGATCGAGATCGCCCGCAAGGTCGACCTGGTCTACGACTTCGCGCTGCCGCCGCTGGTCCTGCACGCGCTGACCGCGGGCGACCTGGAGCCGCTGGCCGGGTGGCTGGCGATCCGGCCCGCCAACGCGGTCACCGTGCTCGACACGCACGACGGCATCGGGATCGTCGACGTCGGCCCGTCCGACCTGCGTCCGGGCGAGCCGGGCCTGCTGGCACCGGAGAAGATCGACGCGCTCGTCGAGCGGATCCACGACAACTCCGGCGGCACGTCGCGCCAGGCGACCGGTGCGGCCGCGTCGAACCTCGACCTCTACCAGGTCAACTGCACGTTCTACGACGCACTGGCGCGCGACGACCGGCGCTACGTGCTGGCCCGGCTGCTGCAGCTGTTCGTGCCGGGAATCCCGCAGGTCTACTACGTGGGCCTGCTTGCCGGGTCCAACGACATGGACCTGCTCGCGGCCACCGGCGTCGGGCGCGACGTCAACCGGCACCACTACACGGCCGACGAGATCGAGGCGGCGCTGGTGCACCCGGCCGTCCGCGGGCAGCTCGCCGGGCTGCGCCTGCGCTCGTCGCACCCGGCGTTCGACGGCGACTTCGAGTGGGACCTCGACGGCACGCGCGGCACGTTCGTGCGGTCCGCGGGCGACGCGCGCGCGACCCTCACCTTCGACGTGGCCGACGGCTCGTTCGAGGTCCGCGCGACGGGCGACGACGGCGAGCGGGTCGTGCTGACGGACGGTTACCTGACGGCCTGACCCTCAGCAGTCCCACCCACCGGGACGCGCCGGTCGCGAGACCGGGCTGGCGTCGCTGATGGCATGCATGACGTCCCTGCGCCCGGGGTCGCGGGCGCGCGTGCCCACCTGCCGGACACCCGCGTCGGCGGGCACTGCGGGGTCGCGCGGTGGGGAAGGATGAAGCCGTGGACTCTCCCGGCCTCGGCGACGTCATCCGGTACGCCCCCACCGACCCCGTGGCGCCGACCGTGGCGCTCACCTTCGACGACGGTCCCAACCCGCCGGACACGGTCGACCTGCTCGACCTGCTCGCGCGCGAGCAGGTGCCGGCGGTGTTCTGCCTGGTCGGCGTGCAGGTGCAGGCGCACCCGGACCTCGTGCGGCGCATCGTCGACGACGGGCACGTGCTGGCCAACCACTCGTGGCGCCACGACGACCTCGGCGAGCTGCCGCCCGACGCCGTCCGCGCCGACCTGCAGCGCACGCTCGACGCGATCCACGCGGTCGTCCCCGACGCGCCCGTCCCGTTCTTCCGCGCGCCGTTCGGGCACTACGGGCACGCGATCGTCGTCGCCGCCGAGCTGGGCATGCGCACGCTCGACTGGCAGCTCGCCGTCGAGGACTGGGACCCGGCGCCGCCCGCCGACGTGCTCGTCGAGCGGCTCGGTGGCATCGAGCCCGGTGGCGTCGTCCTGCTGCACGACGGCGGCGGCGACCGCAGTGCGACGGTCGAGGCCGTCCGGCGCGTGATCCCGCGCCTGCGGGCGGACGGGTGGACGTTCACGGTGCCGCGACTCGACGGCTGAGGCGGAGCCCGCCTCCTCGACGTGCCGGTCCGCCCCGCAGGGATGAGGATCGACCCAGGCACGAGGGGGTGTTCTGCATGGGGGTCGTCACGGACCGGCCGGGGCCGGTCGGGCGCGGGGTGGCGGTGCTCGCGGCGGTCATGGTCGCGGTGCTGGTGCTCGCCGGCTGCGGCGTCACGCGCGGTGACGACGGCGGCGAGAACCGCCGGCTGCGGATGATGATCCCCAACGCGCCCGGCGGCGGGTACGACCAGACGGGCCGCGCCGCGACGCGCGTCATGGAGACCGCCGACCTGACGGGCCGGTTCGAGGTCAGCAACGTGACCGGTGCGAGCGGGACGGTCGCGATGCAGCGGCTCGTCAACGAGCGCGGCGCGCAGGACCTGCTCATGACGATGGGCCTGGGCGTGGTGGGCGCGACGTACACCAACGGGTCCGACGCGCGCGTCAGCGGCGCGACGCCCATCGCGCAGCTCGTCGAGGAGCAGGAGGGGCTGCTGGTCCCGGCCGACTCGCCGTTCGAGACGGTCGAGGACCTGGTCACGGCGTGGCTCGCGGACCCCGGCAGCGTGCGGGTCGGCGGTGGGTCCAGCCCTGGCGGGCCTGACCACCTGTTCCCCATGCAGCTTGCTGCGGCCGTCGGGGTGGACCCGACGCAGGTCAACTACATCTCCTACGACGGCGGCGGTCCTCTGACCACGGCGCTGCTGGGGAGCAAGATCGACGTCGGCACCTCGGGCCTGGCGGAGTTCGAGGGGCAGATCGCCGACGGGTCGCTGCGCGTGCTCGCCGTCTCGGGCGAGGAGCGGCTCGCGGGCGTCGACGCCCCCACGCTCGTGGAGTCCGGCATCGACCTCGTCTTCACCAACTGGCGCGGGGTGCTGGCACCGCCCGGCATCCCCGACGAGGTCCGCGACGCCCACATCGCGCTGCTCGAGCAGATGCACGCGACCGACGCCTGGCAGGAGACCCTGGAGGCCAACGGCTGGGTCGACGCGTTCGTCACCGGCGACGAGTTCGAGCAGTTCCTGGTCGAGCAGGACGAGCGCGTGGCCACCACCCTCGACGACCTGGGCCTGCTGTGAGCGCGGCCGACGACGCGGGCCGCGCCGCCACGGCGCCCGGTGAGGACGCCCCGGCGCCGACCGTGGACCGCGCGCAGTACGGCCTGGCCGCCGTGCTCGCCGTCGTCGGGGTGTGGACGGTCGTCGACTCCGCGGGCATGGGTCCCGGGTTCGCCGACCAGGTCGTCCGGCCGGCCGCGTTCGGGTACGTCATCGGGTCCGCCCTGGTCGTGCTCGCGGTGCTGCTCGCGGTCGCGACGGCCCGCGGCGACCGTGCCGAGGGCGAGGCAGGGGAGGACGTCGACCTCGACCAGGGCACGGACTGGCGCACCCTGGCCGGGCTGGCGGGCGTGCTCGTCGCGACCATCGCGCTGATCGACGTGCTCGGGTGGGCGATCGTCGGGGCGCTGCTGTTCGCCGCCGCCGCGACGGTGCTCGGCAACCGGCACTGGGTGCGCAACCTGCTGATCGGGGCGGTCATGTCGGTGGGGTCCTGGTACGGGTTCTACGTCGGGCTGGGCATCCCCATCCCGGCGGGCGTGCTGGACGGGATCCTGTGATGGACGGGGTCCTGTGATGGACGCGCTGCTCACGGGCCTGAGCCTGGCCGTCACCCCGGAGAACCTGCTGTACGCGGTGCTCGGCGTGATGCTCGGCACCGCCGTGGGCGTGCTGCCGGGCATCGGCCCCGCCATGACCGTCGCGCTGCTGCTGCCGGTCACGTACAACGTCGAGCCCAGCGCCGCGCTCATCCTGTTCGCGGGCATCTACTACGGCGGCATGTACGGCGGGTCGACGACGTCGATCCTGCTGAACACGCCGGGGGAGTCGTCGTCGGTCATCACCGCGCTCGAGGGCAACAAGATGGCCAAGACGGGACGTGCGGCGCAGGCGCTCGCGACCGCGGCGATCGGCTCGTTCGTCGCGGGGACCATCGGCACGATCCTGCTGGTCGCGCTCGCACCGACCGTCGCCGAGTGGGTCGTCGTCCTCGGTGCGCCGTCGTACTTCGCGCTGATGGTCCTCGCGCTCCTGGCGGTGACGACCGTGCTGGGCAGCTCGCGGCTGCGCGGGTTCATCGCGCTGGCGCTGGGGCTGACGATCGGGCTCGTCGGCACCGCCACCGGGCAGCCGCGCCTCACGTTCGGCAACCCGCTGCTGGCCGACGGGATCGACATCGTCGTCGTCGCGGTCGCGATCTTCGCCGTCGGGGAGGCCCTGTGGGTCGCCGCCCACCTGCGCCGACGCCCGCTCGAGATCATCCCCGTGGGGCGCCCGTGGATGGACCGTGCGGACTGGGGGCGGTCGTGGAAGCCGTGGCTGCGGGGCACCGCGTGGGGCTTCCCGTTCGGCGCGCTGCCCGCGGGCGGCGCCGAGATGCCGACCTTCCTGTCGTACGTCACCGAGCGGCGGCTGGCAGGCAAGCACCGCGACGAGTTCGGCAAGGGCGCGATCGAGGGCGTCGCCGGCCCCGAGGCCGCGAACAACGCGTCGGCCGCCGGCACCCTCGTGCCGCTGCTGGCCATCGGCCTGCCGACCACCGCGACCGCGGCCGTCATCCTCGCCGCCATGCAGGGCTACGGGCTCCAGCCCGGCCCCCAGCTCTTCGAGGCCGAGCCCGAGCTGGTGTGGACGCTGCTGGCCAGCCTGTTCGTCGCCAACACGCTGCTGCTCGTCATCAACCTGCCGCTCGCGCCGCTGTGGGCGCGGCTGCTGCGCACACCGCGGCCGTACCTGTACGCGGGCATCCTGTTCTTCGCGGTGCTCGGCGCGTACAGCGTGAACTTCCAGTGGTTCGACGTCGCGCTGCTCGTCCTGTTCGGCGTGCTCGGGTTCGCGATGCGGCGGTTCGGGGTGCCGGTGCTGCCGCTCATCGTCGGGGTGATCCTCGAGCCGCGCCTGGAGGAGCAGCTCGGCCAGGCGCTGCAGCTGTCGCGCGGGGACGTGTCCGCGCTGTGGAGCGAGCCCGTCGCGGTGATCGTCTACGTCGTCGTCGCGGCCCTGCTCCTGTGGCCGCTCGTGCTGCGGCTGATCCCCGGCCGGCAGGGACCGGAACGGCTCGCGGACGCGGTCGACGCGCTCGAGGAAGAGGTGAGGCGATGACCGTCGTCGTGGGCTGGACGCCCGACGCCCGGGGTCACGCGGCCCTCGTGCGGAGCGCTCGCGAGGCGCTCGCGCACCGCGAGGACCTGCTCGTGGTCAACGCGACGACCGGCACCGCGGCCGTCGACGACCGGTTCGCCTCCTCCGCCGACGTCAGCGAGGTGCAAGCGATGCTGGAGTCTCTCGGGGTCGAGGCGCAGATCCGTCAGGCCGTCGCACGGGACATCGCCGAGGAGCTGGTCGCGATCGCCGACGAGGTCGGCGCGAGCCTGCTCGTCATCGGCATCCGGCACCGCTCACCCGTCGGCAAGCTCCTGCTCGGGTCGACCGCGCAGCG
This sequence comes from Cellulomonas xiejunii, assembly GCF_024508315.1. Lineage (NCBI taxonomy): Bacteria > Bacillati > Actinomycetota > Actinomycetes > Micrococcales > Cellulomonadaceae > Cellulomonas > Cellulomonas xiejunii. Next base: position 3,824,257 of record NZ_CP101987.1, on the reverse strand, counting down.
CATCCTGCTCGGCGCGCAGTGCCCCGTGCTGGCGGTGAAGGCGCCGGACGCGCCGGGGCGCTGAGGGGCCAGGCCGCTCAGCCCTGACGCTGGGTGCGCCAGGAACCGCAGCTCCGCCGATGACGTGGCGGTCCGCCTCGTCGTCCGGCGGCAGAATCAAGTCTGGCGAGGAGGGCGCGGACGTGCCTGCGCGCGGTGGCTCGGTGCTGAACAGGCACGTCGTCATCGCGTTGACGCGTTGGAGGTCGACGTGGTGCGGGGCTCATCCCCGCACGCGGGGAGCGGACGCGATCCCGTGCTCTCCCCCGGCCTCGCCGGCCCCGTCGTGGGGCTCATCCCCGCACGCGGGGAGCGGACGCCCGTCTCGTCGCCGCCGAGCACGCCCCGTACGGCTCATCCCCGCACGCGGGGAGCGGACGTCTTGACGACGCCCATGCTTGCGGTCTCGCCCGGCTCATCCCCGCACGCGGGGAGCGGACAGCTGGCGGGCCGCGGGGTGCACGACCCGGCCCGGCTCATCCCCGCACGCGGGGAGCGGACGACCAGCCGACCTCGCCGGCGTGCTGCCCGGACGGCTCATCCCCGCACGCGGGGAGCGGACGCGTTCGCCGGTGACGCCGACGCCGGCGTGGCGGGCTCATCCCCGCACGCGGGGAGCGGACGGCCTGTGCTCACAGACCGATCCCGAGCTCTTCGGCTCATCCCCGCACGCGGGGAGCGGACCGAGCACACCGCCGGACGACACCACGACGCCGGCCGGCTCATCCTCGCACGCGGGGAGCGGACCGGCTGTGGGTCGTGACACCCGAGGGGCAAGCGGGCTCATCCCCGCACGCGGGGAGCGGACCAGGCGATGACGCCCACCCCGCCGGCGCCGCGGGGCTCATCCCCGCACGCGGGGAGCGGACTGACGACCTGGAAGGTGCCCGCTCGTGCGTCGCGGCTCATCCCCGCACGCGGGGAGCGGACTCGCCCTCCCTGGACGACGACCTGCCCCAGGGCGGCTCATCCCCGCACGCGGGGAGCGGACGCGGTGGCGCCGAACAGGTAGACCGAGAACGACGGCTCATCCCCGCACGCGGGGAGCGGACCGGATCGACGGCCCCCACGAGGGCGTCCTGAACGGCTCATCCCCGCACGCGGGGAGCGGACTTCGCGCGTGCGACACGCTCGCCGATGATGCGGGGCTCATCCCCGCACGCGGGGAGCGGACATCGTCGCCAACGCCGCGGGGGGGATCTGACCGGGCTCATCCCCGCACGCGGGGAGCGGACCCACCCGTGAGGGCCGACGACGGCACGCTGATCGGCTCATCCCCGCACGCGGGGAGCGGACGCGTCCCACACCTCAGCAGCCGACTGTGCGCGGGGCTCATCCCCGCACGCGGGGAGCGGACCGCGAGAAGCAGAAACCCGAGGTTCGCAGCCTGGGCTCATCCCCGCACGCGGGGAGCGGACTTCCCCGCCACCCCGCTCGCCGACCAAATGGAGGGCTCATCCCCGCACGCGGGGAGCGGACCTGGCCTCCCCGCGCACGTCGGCCACGTGGTACGGCTCATCCCCGCACGCGGGGAGCGGACGACATCGCCAAGGGCGGAGAGGACCACGGTGTCGGCTCATCCCCGCACGCGGGGAGCGGACGCGGGGCTCGTCGGTTCGGACGCGGGCACGTCGGGCTCATCCCCGCACGCGGGGAGCGGACGTGGGGCAGGAGATCGAGGCGAACGCTGCCGACGGCTCATCCCCGCACGCGGGGAGCGGACGACAGGGCTGTCCTAGAGACCGGCAGCGAGCTGGGCTCATCCCCGCACGCGGGGAGCGGACCGCCGGCACATCGGGCACCGCGGCTTGCCGGACGGCTCATCCCCGCACGCGGGGAGCGGACGCCGTGGACTCGGTCGGCCAGCTCGAGAAGTCCGGCTCATCCCCGCACGCGGGGAGCGGACAGGACGCGGCCCTCGATGATCGCTGCTGCCATGGGCTCATCCCCGCACGCGGGGAGCGGACCTACGGGTGTCGGGGCCCTAGGGCCGGGTGGGCGGCTCATCCCCGCACGCGGGGAGCGGACGAGTTCTGGATGCTGGGCGCTGACCCGTCGGTCGGCTCATCCCCGCACGCGGGGAGCGGACGTGGAGACGGACGCCTCGCGGGTGTTCGACGACGGCTCATCCCCGCACGCGGGGAGCGGACCCGCCGGCGTCCGCGTAGTCCGGCTTCACGCGGGGCTCATCCCCGCACGCGGGGAGCGGACACCCTGCTGGGTCTGACCAACAACCTCATCGTGGGCTCATCCCCGCACGCGGGGAGCGGACTCGCACGTCGGCGGGGGTGAGGGTGTCGAGGCGGGCTCATCCCCGCACGCGGGGAGCGGACTTCGTCACGAACCTCGCCGCCGGCAACGTCGACGGCTCATCCCCGCACGCGGGGAGCGGACCCACCCACGCCCGCATCGGCGCCGCGCGTGCGCGGCTCATCCCCGCACGCGGGGAGCGGACGCGCGCCGCGGGGATGCCCGCCGGCGGGATCACGGCTCATCCCCGCACGCGGGGAGCGGACTCCAGCGCACGCGACAGGGCCGGCTGGATCAGGGGCTCATCCCCGCACGCGGGGAGCGGACCGCACGTTCGTGGGCTTCATGCTGCGGACGGTGGGCTCATCCCCGCACGCGGGGAGCGGACATCGCCGAGCGCGGGTCGCCGTTGCCGAACAACGGCTCATCCCCGCACGCGGGGAGCGGACGTGGCGCACCGCCAGACGGACACCTCGATCGCCGGCTCATCCCCGCACGCGGGGAGCGGACCCGCCAGGAAACGATCCCTGGTCGTCTGCATCGGGCTCATCCCCGCACGCGGGGAGCGGACGTCCGGACCGGGCCGCTCGGGCACGTCGAGACCGGCTCATCCCCGCACGCGGGGAGCGGACTGCGTGTACTCCACGGTGACCATGGCCGGCCGGGGCTCATCCCCGCACGCGGGGAGCGGACGGGTGGTCGAGGCCGGCAAGGCCAACGACCTGAGGCTCATCCCCGCACGCGGGGAGCGGACACGGTCGGTCACCGCCGCCACGTCGCTACCGCGGGCTCATCCCCGCACGCGGGGAGCGGACCTGATGTTCTACCGCGCGGTCGACTTGTGGGCCGGCTCATCCCCGCACGCGGGGAGCGGACCCTCCGCCGCAGCGGTGAGCCACGTAAAACGGGGGCTCATCCCCGCACGCGGGGAGCGGACGACGCCCCGGTCGCCACCGTGCTGGGTGAGGAGGGCTCATCCCCGCACGCGGGGAGCGGACGGGCCGGTGCGATCCGTGAGGCGGACGACTGCCGGCTCATCCCCGCACGCGGGGAGCGGACGGCCCGGTGATGATCCCGACGACGAGCGGCCAGGGCTCATCCCCGCACGCGGGGAGCGGACGGGCGCAGCGTGACGGCCACCGTCTGCCCCTGGGGCTCATCCCCGCACGCGGGGAGCGGACGCGCGATGAGCCCGCGCCGACAGCTGCCCATTCGGGCTCATCCCCGCACGCGGGGAGCGGACTTCGCTGCCCTCTCCGTCGCGAAGTTCGCCCAGGGCTCATCCCCGCACGCGGGGAGCGGACTAGTCCTGGAACTCCTTCGCTCGAAGGACCTCCGGCTCATCCCCGCACGCGGGGAGCGGACGGCCTCGCCGGTCAGCCCGACGTCGTCCAGCTCGGCTCATCCCCGCACGCGGGGAGCGGACCGCCTGCACAAACTCCTGACGGGGCCCGGCGACGGCTCATCCCCGCACGCGGGGAGCGGACCTCGTGTCGTGGACGGACGCCGAACGCGCCACGGGCTCATCCCCGCACGCGGGGAGCGGACAACCGGACATTCGGGACTAGGCCCTGTGAGGGGGGCTCATCCCCGCACGCGGGGAGCGGACCGACACGTCGTCTCGGTGCCGCTGTCGTTCGAGGGCTCATCCCCGCACGCGGGGAGCGGACCCGTGGCGGAAAGGTGGCGGAGGTGCTGAGGTGGGCTCATCCCCGCACGCGGGGAGCGGACAACACGGCCGGGCTCGGCGGTGCCCTCGGCCTGGGCTCATCCCCGCACGCGGGGAGCGGACCGCACGAACACGGGCGCCGAGTACCCCAGCGTGGGCTCATCCCCGCACGCGGGGAGCGGACTGCGTCACGCTCGCGTTGAAAGCGCCGGCCGCGGGCTCATCCCCGCACGCGGGGAGCGGACGTTACCGTCGCCGGCCAGAGACAGCACGGTCTGGGCTCATCCCCGCACGCGGGGAGCGGACGTCCGCTGGGGCGTGGGCCTGGTCGGCGGCACCGGCTCATCCCCGCACGCGGGGAGCGGACTCCACCGGCGCGACGTGGTGACGCTTGAGCGTGGGCTCATCCCCGCACGCGGGGAGCGGACCCGGTGTAGACGGCCGTGGCGCCGTCGTCGGACGGCTCATCCCCGCACGCGGGGAGCGGACGTCGAGGCCGCCGGCGAGAGTGCCGCGGTCGACGGCTCATCCCCGCACGCGGGGAGCGGACGACGGGATCAGCCCGAGCTCGTCCGCCAGGCGGGGCTCATCCCCGCACGCGGGGAGCGGACCTCAGCAGACTGCCGGCGCCGCTGATCAGCCCGGGCTCATCCCCGCACGCGGGGAGCGGACGTTGGGGTCGAGCGCTCCGGGCATGGGGGTGCCGGCTCATCCCCGCACGCGGGGAGCGGACATCAAGATCAGCATCGTTGACGACGTCAAGTCCGGCTCATCCCCGCACGCGGGGAGCGGACTGCCACGTGGCGGCCGGTCACCGGGCGCCGCCGGGCTCATCCCCGCACGCGGGGAGCGGACCACGAGCCCGGCCGCCTCGGACAGCGGACCACGGGCTCATCCCCGCACGCGGGGAGCGGACTGGGTGACCGGCGCAGGGGCCGGCCTCGCGGTGGGCTCATCCCCGCACGCGGGGAGCGGACGGTGTGATCGACGTCGGCGCGTTCTTCGATGCGGGCTCATCCCCGCACGCGGGGAGCGGACAGCGTCTCGGCAGGCGAGGCGGTGTCCGTGGTGGGCTCATCCCCGCACGCGGGGAGCGGACCGGGAGTCGGGCACCTCGACGCCGGTCGTGGCGGGCTCATCCCCGCACGCGGGGAGCGGACGGCCGCAGGACGCGGGCCAGTGCGCGGCGGACCGGCTCATCCCCGCACGCGGGGAGCGGACAACCTTTCGCCCACCCGGCTGGGACCGGCTGGGGGCTCATCCCCGCACGCGGGGAGCGGACTACGTGGCTTTCGCTGCTGGCCTGTACCTGATGGGCTCATCCCCGCACGCGGGGAGCGGACGCAGTCACTGCATCGGGTGAACAACTGTCCGACGGCTCATCCCCGCACGCGGGGAGCGGACTCTTCCTGACTAGCGCACTCACCATGAAGCAGCACTCACTGACTTCACTTTCGCAGCACCTATCGCCGCCGTCGACGCGCGGCATTGCTCCATCCGTGTCCGCGTCCATCATCCTTGCCGGTGGCGGGCGGTGCACGGCGCATGAGCGTGAGCCCTTCCATGTCCTCGGGTGTCCAGTGGTGTCCGTGGCTGCGGATCTCGAACCGCTGCTCGGTGGGCGCCGTGACGACCATCAGGGCGCGCCCCCGCCCGACGAGCTCCACCGTGCGGTCCCAGAGCTCGTCGCGCACGCGGTTCGTGGCGTGGCCGACGAAGACGCCGGCGGAGACCTCCAGGAGCCAGCGGGTGAGGTGGCCGCGCAGCCCGTCGGGGCAGGCGGTGAGGACGAGGACGATCACCAGTCGACCTCGCCGTCCCAGGACGTGCCACCTGCGACCGTCTTGGTCCCGCCGTCCCAGAGGCGCACGACCTGCGGTTCGACGTCGTCGTCGACCCCGTGGGCGGTCTCTGGGCCGAGGAGGCGGTGGATGTCGTGGCTGCACCGTTCTAGCAGCCGGCCGTCGCGGAACCGTTCTCGCATGGCGCGTCGGGTCTCGGCGCCGATGTCGGCGTAGCCGGCCGCTGCCGTCTCGAAGGCGCATGGGATGGCGTGCTCGGCCTTGTAGAGGTCAGCGATGTCGAAGACGAACGACCTCACGTGTCCCGTGTGAACGAAGCCCAGGCCAGGCGAGCAGCCGAGGGCGACCACGACCGCGTGCACGAGGCCGTACAGCGCGGTGGTCGCGGCAGACAGCGCCTGGTTGACCGGGTCGCCGGAGCTGAAGTCGTCCGGGTCGTAGCGGCGCTTGTCCCACGCGATGCCGTGCAGTGCGGCCTGGTCGCGGTAGCACCGTCGGACGCGGGCACCCTCGCGGCCGCGAAGCTGCTGCATCGTCAACGCTGACGTGTCCTCACCTGGGAACCGCATGGCGTACATCTCACGGGCGACACGCAGCCGTGAGGACTGGTTGGTGACGAGCTCGGCCTGGGCGAGCAGCAGGCGTGACGACCGGGCGAGCGAGCGGCCGTGCGCGTAGTAGCGCACCGCGTGCTCGCCGACCCAGACGGCTGTCGACCCGGACTCGGCGAGCAGTGTCATCGCTGCGTGGCTCACGTTCGTTCCCGGTCCCAGCAGCAGTGCGCCCAGCGACGCCGCGGGGATGTGCACGGTCCCGCGGTCGTCGGTGGCGGTGATCGCGTTGGCGTCGCGGTGGATGACGCAACGTTCGAGGTAGAGGAACGTCATGCGGTCCTGGGCGCGGGTCAGCTCCGACAGGTCGGGGGGCCGGACCCCGGGAACACCGCCCACGTCATGTCGCCGACGCGAGTGTGAGCAGGCCGCAGCCGTACGCCTTGGCCGGCCCTATGCCGGTGACGAGCACACGGCGGAGCGCATCGGCGTCGACGACCTCGAGGAGCCCGTCGAACTGCGCGACGGCAATCGTCACGGGCCGGTCGGAGCCACGTCGGTCGAACTGCTGCACCGATCGTCGTGTCACGGTGAGCGCCGGCGTGGGCACCTCCCCGTCGGGCCCGCCGACGGGCACCGTCGCGATCCGGAACCCGGCGGGCTCAGCTCGCTCGGTCAGCCACTTCTCCTGGTGCATGACCGAGACGTGCGCGACGCGCTTGGCGCGTCCACCGTCCTTCGCGGCCAGGTAGCTCGTCGGGTTCGCGGTCAGCCGGAACGCCCACCGCTGCCCGTTGGCGAGCCGGTCGAGCAACGGCGCGTACTCCTTGCTGGTGCCACGTTCCGTGGACGGCCACCCGGCCTGCTCGGCGAGGTGCGCGAAGTCGGGCCGGTCGGGGCTGACGACGTACAGCAGCACGCGCCCGTCGGGTTCGGTGTCGAGCCGCCACAGCACGCGGGCGTCACCGCCACGGTCGCCGGTCGGTGGGTCCGGGTACGACGCGAGCACGGCGGCGTGCAGGCGCTGCGGGCTGCCCAGAAGGCGCCGTGCGTCGCGACGCTGCGGGTTGAGCTGGATGCGCGACAGGTACACCTCAGAGCACCTCCATCGGGTCGTGGCTCGGCGGGCCTGTGGGCGCCGGGCGGGGAGCGCCCGGTACGGGCACGTGCCCGAACTCGACGGTCCGCCACCCGTACTGCCGATGCGCGGGGTCGAACGAGATCGGCTCGTCGCGCTGCACGGTCTCCCCGAGCCGGTGCTCGGCTAGCTCGGGTGCGGCGCCGCGGTCGACGCGGTACTCGAGCATCGGCGGTGAGTCGCCGTGCTGCTTGCGCCACCAGGGCGCAGCGCGCCACGGCTCGTCGAGGAGCACCGAGCCGAGCGCCGTGTCCGCGAGCCGCGGGACCAGCGGCTCGGCCGGCGGGCAGGAGCGCCGTCCCAGGTAGAGCGGGAAAACGGGGCGGCGCAGCGCGTCGTCGAACGCCTCCAGCAGCGACGGGTCGGCCTCGACGACCGCCACGTAGCGCGCGTCCTCGCGGTAGTAGCGGTACGACAGCGGCATCGTGTCCGTACCGTCGAGCGACCGGGCCGTCTGGAAGTCCCGCAGCAGCCGACCCGGCTGGTCGATCCGCACACCCAGGCGCAGCCCGACGTAGTCCTCCAGCGCGTCGGTGCGACGTCTGCCCTGCGCGGCGGCGAGCAGTCCGACGACGCCGGACTTGGTCGGGGCGTCGTCAGTCGCGCGCGTCGTGAAGCGGCTCGAGCTGCCCCACGCCTGCAACGGCCCGGCGAGGGTGAGGACGAGGACGGTCACGCGGGCGCCCCGAGCCGGTCGCCGACGACCGCGCCGACGGCGTCGTACAGGCCCGGCAACGTCGTGCGCTCGGCGTCCTTCCACGACGCGTCGAGTCCCGTGCGGGCGTCGCCGATGGCGACGACCCACGTCGCGACCGGCCGCTGACCCAGCACCTCGGAGATCTCGCCGGCGCGCTCGCCCAGGCGCCGTGCCGCGACCTCCATGCGGCTGGCCTCCCGCCCGGGTCGGGTGTCCGCTGTGACCGCTTCCTCGAACGCGCCCACGAGGTTCACCGACTGGCTGTCGCGCACGGTGACGACGACCGCCTCCGGAAGGGTCCGGTTGGCGAACGTGTTCTGCTTGCCGGTCGGCATCGACTCGACGAATGCCTGCACGAACGCGCGCACGGCACGTCGCGCCGCCTCGGTGTCGCCGAGGTTGTCCCGCAGACGGTCGACGTCGACGGCCGCGTACCGGTACAGCGTGGAGGAGTTGAACTCGACCGTGCCGATCATGCCCGCGCCGGCGTCCTCGTCGGTGGCCTCGTGCTTCACGTCGTCGACGGCCGTGAAGTAGTCGTACTCGTTGTCGACCGCGTGCACGGAGATCGCGTGCGCCACCTGTGCGGCGGCGTCGACGTTGAGGTCGGCGACATCGGCGACCATCCGGCCGAACAGGGAGACGTCGACGGAGTGCTCGGTGTCGAGCAGACCCTTGCCCTTGAACGCCTTGAGGGCGGCGGTGACGTCGTCGGCGCTTGCGAGCTCGATGGCCTTCGCGGCGAGCAGGTCGACCTGCCGGCGGGATACGAACACGAGATAGCCGGTTTCCTGGTGCTCGCTGGACTCGCCACCGGACTTGGCACGCTTGGCCTTCTCCAGCTTCAGCCCGGTCGCGGCGACGACGCCCTCGGCGAGCGTCGTCGCGGACTCCGCGAGGTCGGACCGCTGCTCGACGATGCGGTCCGCGACGAGGTCGACGACCCGCTTGGTGCGGACCCCGAGGTCGGCTCGGTCGAGCAGGGTGTTGAACGACAGGCGCGTCGCACGCTTCCACGCCTGCGACGACACCCGGGCGCGGCGCACCCCTCCGAACACCGCGGTCTTGGGGCTACCCGTGTCGTCGCGGTTGACGTTGCTCGGGGGGACGGTCTGCAGGGCGTGGACCTCGATGATCGTGCGGGACATCACTGCTCCTCGGCGCTGGCGGTGGTCGGGCTGGTCGGTGTCGCGGTGACGCGGTAGAAGGCGCGGCCCCAGCGCAGGCGGACGGCGTCCTGGTGCGCGGGATGCTGGTACAGGGCGAGGTCCTCGGCGAAGCGGGCGTAGTCGAAGCCCTGGCGGCGGTCGCGCAAGAGCTGCACCAGCCCGCGGGCGTGGTGCACGAGCTCGTCCCAGGCCTGCGCGGTGCCGAACGCCTGGAAGCGGCGGGTCACGCCACGGACCTCGTCGCCGTCGCGGAACCGGATGGCACCGACGGCGGCACCGAACGACGTGCTGAGCACGTGCATCGGCACGGACTGCGACTGCTGGTGGACGGCGTACAGGCCGAGCGCCGTGGCGATGGCCCGCTCGTCGGCCGTCTCGGCGTCGCCGTACACCCGGGCCGTCGGGTTGACGATGAGCGCGAGCACCTGGGGTGAGGCACCGAGCGGCCGGCCGAGGTGGCGGCGCAGCTCGGCCAGCGCGGCACGCGACCAGGGCGTCTGGTCGGGCGGGAGGTACTGACGCTGCAGGGTGCCGACCTGGCGGGCGACGAACTGACGGGTCGAGAGCTGCTCGTCGGACGGGTGGTCGGGGACGTCGGTCGTCGCCGCGTCGGTGCTGGTGTCGGTCATGCCGCAGGCTCCTCGGTGCTCGTGAGCGGGACGGGAAGTGCGTCGGCGAGGGCGTACCGGAACCGGCCGTCTGCCTCGGGGGTGGAAACGTGCCGCGTGCCGCTGCCGACGGCGACGTCCCGGCCGACCCAGGCGTCAGGTCCGCAGTCCTCGACGAGGGCACGGGCGATGCCGCTCAGCAGGTCCTTCGCCACCCCGTGCCAACGCTCACGCGCCGCCAGCGGGTCGGTGTCGGCGGTCAGGCCGGCCAGCCAGGCGCGGTAGGGGGCGTCGAGCAGCGCGTACGCCTGGCGCTGGGCGTCGTCGCGCGCGCCCTCCAGCAGCTTCGGCTCGCGGGCGCCGCCCGCACGGGCGAGGTCCTGGGCGAGGTAGCCCAGCGACCGGACGGCGGACTCGGTTGCCGCGACGGCGTCGACCGCGGCCTGCGCGTGCCGCGGGTGCTCTGCGGAGAGCACGGCGACGGGGATGACGAGACGATCGTCGATGACGTCCTCCACCGACGCGTTCTGCGTCCCGTACGTCATGCCGGACGTCCGCAACGTCACGCGTGCGGTGCCGTCGAGCACGTCGCTCGCCCACTCGATCACCGCCGCCGTGACGAAGGGCTGGCCGCCGTCCGCTTTGCCTCGCGGTGCGACGAGCGGCAGCAGGGCGCCCAACCCGCGCCAGAGGGCCCGCCCGGCGGCGTGCTCGCGGGGCATGTATACGACGGGCAGACCGAGCTTCTTCTGCTGCGGCTCGCTGCGGCGCCACGCGGACATCGGCTCCTGCCGGTGACGGTTCTGCGGTGTGAGCTTGTCGCCGTTGGCCACGAGGACACCCGTGACCCCGTCGCGGTCGCCGACGAGGCGGACGCGGCGGCTCTGCCACGTGAACAGGTCGAGCGGGCCGTACGGGCGGGCGGTGAGGTCGTCGGCCTCGGCAGGACCGGACGGGTCGGCCTCCCACGCCGGACGGTCGCGGCGGTCCCGCTGGACCCCTCGGTCGTCGAGAGGGATCGTGTTGAGCAGCAGGGTGCGCCACAGGTCGCCGCCGTCGACGTACAGACCGCCGAGCGCACCGGCCGCGCCGGTACCGATGGGGTAGCCCTTGCCTCCCTTCACCCGGTCGTCTCCCACCGCCCCCGACTTGATGCCCGACGCGTCGAACGCGTGCACGTGCACGAGCCAGCGCGCCGCCTCGGCCGGGCTGATCCGCGCGAGCCCGCGGCCGGCTCGTGTCGTGAAGTACTGGTGCCCCGCGGGGACGTCGGCGATGAGCTTCTCCAGCCGGGAGAACTCGTGCTTCGCGGTGTGCAGATCCGCCACCTGGAAGAACGGGGTCGCGGGATGGAACAGGTCGAAGCGCTCGCGGTGCTGCTCGAGGTACGCCTCGATCTTGCCGATCGGCGGCTCGGGTGCGTTCCAGAGCCGCTCCCCCGCGTCGACGTCACGCGGCCCGTCAACCGCACGCGCCAGCACCGCGAGCGCGATCCGCAGGATCGCGAACCCCTGCGTCGGAATGTCCCCGACGATCTCCCGGATCCGCGGCGCGCGCCGGAACAGGTCCAGCAGCGACACCCCGTCGGTGGTGCCGTCCTCCGTGAGCACGAGCACCCACGGCTCGTCGAGCAACGAGAACCCGTCATGCATCGGCTCGCTCCGTCCCCTGGACTGTCGTCGGTCGTCGGTCCTGCGGGCTCACGGCGACGCCTCCACCGGCGTCGCCGTGAGCCCGTACTGCTGGTCGTAGTGCAGGTCGAACCCGTCGAGCCGGGCGCAGCGGCTGTCGTCGAGAACGAGGCCGAGCTGGCCCTTGAGCAGCGGGCTCGCGTCCCAGCCGTCGAAGCGCTCGTCCTCCAGCTGACGCACCACACGGTCGAACGACCCGGCGCGCAGGGTCATCCGTGCAGGCAGGCGCAGCGTGCAGCGGCCCAGCAGTCGCGCGACGTCGTCCTCGAGCGGGACGTGCGGGAACGGGAGGGCCGTACCGCCGCCCGGTGCCCAGTCGGGGACACGGTCGGCGCCGCCGGCGGAGCGTTGCACGACGACGACCTCGATGCTGTCGGTCCCCTCGCGCACGCACGCCTGCCCCTGGGGCGAGTCCTCGTCGACGTCACCTACCCCGGCGACGGACGCGCCGTAGAGGTCGTTGCCGCTGGGTGGACTCAGGAGGAAGTCACCGGCCCGCTTCCGGCGTCCGGCCTCGTCGTGCTCCGCCTGGACGGCGGCGGTGGCCCACGCCTCCTCCCAGCCGGTCGGCGCGGGCGTACCCGGGGCATACGCCGCCTGGACGAGGCGTGCGATGTCGTGCGGCAGCCGGACCGGCTCACCGTCGAGGTGTGGGCCGAGCACCGCTGCCGAGGCCAGCAGCGCGTACCGGCCGTAGACGAACACGCTGCCTCGCACGGGTTGGGGCACGTGCCGCGTCCAGTCCGCGCCGGTGACGTAGCACCGCGGCGCCGCCACGGGAGCCGGGCGGTCAGGCCGTCGGTGCCGGTGCAGCCGACCGACGCGCTGCAGCACGAGGTCGACCGGCGCCAGGTCCGTCACCATCAGGTCGACGTCGATGTCGAGCGACTGCTCCAGTACCTGCGTGCCGACCACGATCCGTAGCGCCGGCCGTGCGCCGTCCCTGCCGAGCTCGGCCAGCAGCCGCAGGTCGTTCGCGCGCCTGTCCGTCGCGAGGAACTGCGCGTGCGCGACCGTGACGACGTCAGGACCGAACCGGGTCTCCAGGTACCGCGCGGCCTCCTGCGCGCGCGCCACGGTGTTGCGGATGACCGCGGCGCACCCGCCGTCGCGCAGCGCCTCCGCGAGCAGGTCTCCGAGCGCGTCCAGATCATCGTCGAGCCTGCTGACCTGCACCTGGGCGGTCGTCGGGACGTCCGCGAACCGGACCACGCACGGCCCGTCCGCGCCGGTCGCGACCACGGCCGGGTAGCCGATGTCTCCGTCGAGCGCGGAGGTGTCCACGTCGTCGACGTCCAGCCCTAGGCGCAACCGGCGCCCCGTCTCGTACGCCCCGTACAGCTCGGCCCGGCGTGCGGCAGGCAGCGTCGCCGAGAGCAGCACGACCGGTGTCCCGCAGGCGCCCAGCCACTCGACGGCGCGCTCCAGGTAGGTGCCCATGTAGGTGTCCGCAGCGTGAACCTCGTCGATGACGACCACCTTCGAGGCGAGCGCGAGCTGGCGCATCATCACGTGCCGGGCCATGAGCGAGGCGAACAGCACCTGGTCGATCGTCCCGACGACGAAAGACGCGAGTGCGGTCCGCTTCCGTCCTCGCATCCACAGGTCGGCCGCCGGGACCACGTACCGACCGTCGCTCCCCTCGGGCTTGTCGTGCAGGTTGACGACCCGCAGCGGCGGCAGCCCCGTCGCGTCGTCGTTCAGGGCGGCCTTGCCGTGCACGAGTGCCAGTGAGTGCTGGGCCGCGTCGCCCGCGGGCACGCGTGTCAGCCAGTCGCGCACCCGGCCGTACATCGCGTCCGTCGTCGCCTGAGTGGGGAGGGCGACGAACACCCCGCCGGCGCCGGTGCGGTGCGCGAGCACCTCCGCGGCGAGCAGCGCGGCCTCCGTCTTCCCGGACCCCATCGGCGCCTCGACCACGAGCAGCCCGGGCGCGGGCATCGTCCGCGCGGTGTCGACCACGGCCCGCTGGACCGGGTGCAGCGCACCGGCCACGCCGGGGAACCGTGCGGCAAAGGTGGCCGCGGGGTCGTCGTGGGACGCCGGCGCCGTCCACCGCGGGCTGAGCTGCAGTCTGCGCCAGGCCCGCAGCGACCGCGGCGACGGTGACGTCGTCACCGGGGCAGGCTCGGCGACGACGTCGACAGGGTCGAGGGGGAAGGAGGTGTCGGCCGACGCGATCCAGTCGGCCATCACGACGACGCCCGTCAGCAGCATCGCCGCCGGCCCGGGCAGTCGCAGCAGGTCCCACCCCGGCCAGGCGGGTGTGATCCCCGCGCGCGCCGCAGCACGGTCGACCAGCGCGTCCTGCAGCGCGAGCCACGGCGCGTCACCGATGAGATGGTCACGGTTCGGCGCGTCCCGCACCGCACTGAACGACGCGTACGCGCCGTGGTGCCCGGCGACCACGGCAGTCAGCCGGCGCCGCATCCTGGGCGCAAGGCTCGTGCGGGTCGCGAGCCAGCGTTCGAGCGCCGCCGCCCCCGCGATCTCGTGGCGCAGAGCGGTGCGCTCGTTCAGCGTCGCCGGGCTCGTGCGCAGACCCACGGCCCGCATCCGGTCGCTCAGCAGCGCGACCTGGCACGCGAAGGCCGGGCTCGCCTTGCCGACGTCGTGAACCCCCGCGAGGAACCGCACCAACCGCCGGGCGTCCGCGAGGTCCGCCCCGGTGGCGTCGGTGAGCAGCCGACGGATGTCGTCGGCCAGCCACTCGTCGACGAGGAGTCCCGCGACGTCGGCGGTCTCGTCGAGGTGGCGCCAGAGGGGCGCCCAGTGGGTCGGTGGCGTGGCGTAGGGCCACGACTTTCCCCAGGCAGCACGGCTCATCTCGTCGACGTCGACGTCCACGCGCTGCATCTGGGCCCCCAGGTGGGCCCTCGGGCCCTCGAGAGGACCGTAGGGGTTCCGTCCTGCCCAGGAGGGTGGTTCGGAGATCTTCACCCGTCGGGTCGGCGTGGGACGGGCGGCCCCTGACGTGCCCCGCTACAGCCACCCGAACGCTCGGCCGTCGCCGCAGCCTCCGCCCGGGTCGCGGCGCCGAGCTTGGTCTGTGCGGCGAGCAGGTAGTTGCGCACGGTGCCGGGCGCCAGGTGCGCGCGCCGCGCGATGACCGCGGCGGGCGGGTCGTACGACGCGAGCCGCAGCACCTCGAGCTCACGGCCGCGGCCGGTGAGTACCACGACGCGGCAGGCCGGCACGGTGCGGGTGGGACGTCGCCGTGCACCGGACGGGCCGCGTCACGTGGCGCTGGTTCGCCGAGGCGTGCATCGTCATCGACTTTGTCCTGGGCGTCACCTTCCTGCTGAAGCCTGACCCGCGGGCCTGCCCCACGCTCGCGGCCCGGCGGGCGAGGATGGCCCCATGACGACGCCGTCCCTCGGGGTGCTCCTGCCGCGTGACCTGCCCGCCGACCGCGTGCTGGAGCACGCCCGCCGCGCCGAGGCCCTCGGCTTCGACGAGCTGTGGGTGGTCGAGGACCTGGGCTTCCGCGGCGGCGCCGCGCAGGCGGCCGCCGTCCTGGCGGCGACCGAGCACATCCACGTCGGGATCGGCATCGTGCCCGCCGCCGCGCGGGACGTCGCCTTCGCCGCGATGGACGCCGCGACGCTCGCGCGCCTGTTCCCGGGGCGCGTGACGTTCGGCGTCGGGCACGGCATGCCGGACTGGATGCGGTCGGTCGGCCGGTGGCCGGCGCGCCCGCTGACCTACCTCCAGGAGTACACGGCCGCGCTGCGGGCGCTGCTGCGCGGCGAGACGGTGACGACCGCGCCCGGTGCGGCGGTCGTGCTCGACGCCGTCGCGCTCGACCCGTCGTCGGTGCCCGACGTCGTGCCCGACGTGCTGCTGGGCGTGCGCGGCCCGCGCTCGCTGGCGGCGGCCGGGCGGGTGGCCCAGGGCGTGGTGCTGGCCGAGCCGTGCGCGCCCGCGTACGTGCGGGCGGCCGTCGAGCAGGTCGCCGCGACCGGGCCGTCGCGCGTCGTGACGTACGACGTCGCGTGCGTCGACGACGACGAGGCCCGCGCGCTGCGCACCGCCCGCGCCGGGCTCACGTGGATCGGTGAGCCCGACTGGGCGCCGCACGTGGCGCCGCTGCCGTTCGCCGCCGACCTGGCCGACCTGCGCGCCCGCTGCGCGTCGCCCGAGGAGTTCGCGGCCGCGCTGCCGGACGCCTGGGTGCGCGAGGTCGCGCTGGCCGGGACGCCCGCCGACGTCCGCGAGCGCGTCGCCGCGCGCGGTGCGGCGGGTGCCACCACGTGCGTGCTGTTCCCCGCCGGTCCGGACCCCGTCGCGGCGCTGGAGTCGCTGGCGCGCGTGCGCTGACCACGACGCGGCACGTCACCCGCCGGTCGCGCACGCCACCTCGCCCGGCCCTGTTGACTGGGCGCGTGCGACGCGTGCTGGTGCTCGGCGGGACGGGGTGGCTCGGGGCCGCCGTCGTGCGGGCGGCGCTCGCGGACGGGGCGGAGGTCGTCTGCCTCGCGCGCGGCACCTCGGGGGACGTGCCGGACGGCGCCCGCTGCGCGACACGATCGCCCGCGTCCTGGCGGACGAGGTCGCTCGCGGCGTGGACCGCCCGCGACGCTCGGGCCTGACGCCGGACGAGGAGCGCGAGGTGCTGGCAGCGTCCTGACCTGGTCACTGCCGCGATCCGCACAGCGACGCGCGCACGACGCGCCCCGCACGGATGCGGACCCTGTGGACGGACGCGTGCGACCCGTGCCTGATCGGGGCGACCGCGGCCGGTCGTGAGCGCGGTTCCCCGCCTCAGGCGGGCACGGCAGCCCACGTCAGCGCCGTGACCTGGTCGAGGATCCGGTCCAGGACGACGCCACGGTCGAACCGCAGCGCGTACTCCCGCGCCCGCTCGGCCCAGGCGGCGCGGTCGGCGCGGTCCATCGCGAGGACGTCGTCGATCGCGGCGGCGATGGCGTCGGGGGCGTCGACCGGGACGATGAGCGCGGTGTCGCCGACGGCCTCGCCGATGCCGCCGGTGACCGTCGTGATGACGGGTCCGCCGCCGGACAGCATCTTCTCGACCAGGGCGATGCCGAACGTCTCGACGAACTCGGGGCGCGGCTTGGACGGCAGCACGAACGCGGTGCAGCCGGCCATGAGATGGCCCTTCTCGTCGTCGGGGACGTCGTCGAGGAAGGTGATGAGGTCGGCCACGGGCGTGCGGGCGGCGTGTGCGCGCAGCTCGGCGGCCTGCGGCCCGTTGCCGGCGATGACGAGACGGCGCCCGGCGACGGGCGCGCCCGAGCGGGCGTAGCCGTCGATGAGGTCGTCGACGCCCTTGGCGTGCGCGAGGCGTGACAGGAACAGCACGTAGCCGTCACGGGTCAGGCCGCGGTCGGCGAGCACCCGGTCAGTCTCGTCCTCGTCCCGTGCGAGGTACGTGCCGACGTCGATCGCGGGGTAGGAGACGGCGACGCGCTCGCGGCACTGCTCGGCGAACCGGGTGCCGTGGCGGGCGTCGATCGCGGCGGCCTCGGCGACCACCAGGTCGCGCGTGTACTGCGAGACCGCGAGGACCACGTCGTGCGACAGGTACTGCGCGAGCACGTGGGCCGCGGCCCCGAAGCGGTCCTCCTGCACGCACGCGCGCACGACGTTGGTGACGTCGGAGCCCACGGCTTCGGCGACCGTGACGACGTCCACGGGCAGGCCCGTGCGGCGCGCGACCGCGACCGCGTCGGCCACGGCGGTGGCGTGCGGCGAGAGGTACAGCGACATCGCGACCGTCGGGACGCCGTCGGTGAACAGCTCGACGAGCCGGCCCGTCAGCCCGGCGAGGTACCGGCCGTCGGGGACCTTGTAGTCGCCGACGGGCTCGGGGCGCTCCACGGCGATCCCCGGGGAGTACGGCATGACGCCGTCCAGGGGCTTGAGCGGCAGGCCCGCCTCCTGGAGCCGCTCGATCGGCCACGTGACGATCCGGACCTCGTCGAAGCCCCGCTGCAGCGCGGCCTCGGCGAGGTTGCGGGCCTCGCCGGAGTGGCCGCAGATGACGGGGTCGGCGCGCACCACGATGACGAGGCGGCGGTCGGGGCGTGCGGCGGTGGGGTCCACGGCGTCGTCCTCTCGGTCGGGTCAGGGCTGGGTCGCCCGGTCACGGAAGGCGGTGCGGCTGTGCTGGATTGCACTCTCACGGGGGGAGGGAGGCCCCTCCCTGGTGTGAGAGTGCAATCCAGTCACGTCAGGGTCTGGAGAGGCGGGGGAGCGGGACGTCGACGTGCGGCGCCGGCGCGCTGGGTGGTCGGTGCTGGGTGCCCCACCCGGACGGCTCCGGGCCGAGGCCGATGAGCAGCCGGCCGCCGGTGTGCAGCTCGCCGCCCGTGAGGAACGGACGGTCGAGCGGGACGCCGTCGAGGTGGACCGACTGCACGTGCTGGGCCGGGCCGTCGGGCTCGGGCTCGGTGTAGCCGGTCGTCTCCACCGTGAGCAGCCGGCCGCCCACGTCGACGCGTGCCTCGCGCCACGCGGGCGCGTTGAGCAGGAACAGGTTCTGCCCCGCGACGGGGAAGAGCCCCAGGCTCGCCCACACGTACCAGGACGACAGCCCGCCGGAGTCGTCGTTGCCGGGCAGGCCGCCGCGGCCCGTCCCGAACTGCTGCTGCACGACGTCGTGCACCACCTGCGCCGTGCGGTCGGGGCGGCCCGCGTACATGTACGCCCAGGGGGCCTCCATGTCCGGCTCGTTGTTCAGGCCCTCGAACCGGTTGAGGGCGTAGCCGGCGGCCATCTCCTCGACGTCGGGGTGCAGACCCGGCTGCTTGACGGGGTCGGCGCCGAAGCCGAAGAACCGGTCGAGCATCGTCGTGAACGCGTCGTCGCCGCCGGCGAGCGCGATGCGTGACGCCATGTCGTGCATCAGCCGGAACGAGTAGTTCCACCGGCCGCCCTCGTAGTACGTCGAGTCGACGAGCAGGCCGGTGTCGGGGTCGTACGCGTTGCGCCACCGCGCGGCCAGGGGCCCGAACTGGTCGACCAGCGCCAGGTCCCCGACCCGCCCGGCGACGATCGCCGAGCACCAGTACCCGAATGCCAGGTCCAGCGTGTGGCTGATGGGGTGCGTGCGGCCGTGCAGCAGGAACTCCTCGCCGTACGTGCGGCGCAGGTCGTCGTTCATGTGGACGAGCGCCCAGTCCCAGTCGACCCCCGGCAGGCCCAGTGCGCACAGGTCCGCGAGGAACGTGTGCGCCAGGGCCGACCCCTGCCGGCTGAAGCGGTCGGCGCCGCGCGCCATGCGGTAGCCGATGGGCAGGTTGCCCTCCTCCTCGGCGATCTGCAGCAGGGCGTTCGCCAGCTCGACGGAGCGGTCGGGGAACAGCGCCGTCATCAGCGGCAGGTGCGTGCGGTAGATGTCCCACATGGTCGACAGGTCGAACGCGAACGGGCCGGGCGTGGGCCAGAACGGGGACTCGTCGGGTGCGAGGCACGGCTTGATCAGCGAGTGGTACAGCGCGGTGCCGAAGACCGTGGCCTTCTCCGTGGACGGCGTGTCGACCTGGACCTTGCCGAGGTGCTCGCGCCACACGCCCTCGGTCGTCGCGCGCCGCCGCTCGAACGACCGCCGCGGGTCCGGGCCGCACTCGCGGTCCAGCGTCTGCGCGGCCTGCTCGACGCCCCGCAGCGAGAACCCGAACCGCAGCTCGACGACCTGCCCGGGCTCGGTCGGCCCCGCCCACATCAGGCCGAACGGCCGCAGCGTCGTGGGCCGGATGCGGTCGAAGTCGAGGCGTGTGCCGCCGGGCATCAGGCGACGGTCGTACCAGAGCAGCTGCCGCCAGTGCTGCGCGTCGCACTCGACGCGCACGGCCAGCGGCGCGCCCTCGACGACGATCTCCCCCTCGGCGCACCCGGGGCTCACCGAGCCGAGGTGCGCGCGCAGCGGGATGGTCCGCCCGTAGGGGATGTCGAGCCCGCCGAGGGAGAAGTCGATGACGAGCCGCGCGTCGTGGTGCGCGGGGAACGTGTACCGGTGGACCGCGGACTTCGGCCCGACGGTGATCTCGGCGCGGATGCCGGACTCCAGCGTCGCCGCGTAGTACCCGGGCTGCGCCTCCTCCTCGACGATCTCCCAGGTCCGCCCGAGGTCGTCGAGCGGCGACAGCATGGGCGTGACCCGGAAGTAGTTGTAGTACTTGCGGATCGCGCCCGTGCCGGACTGCTGGAAGTGCGTGAACCCGCTGGCCACGAGCCGGTCGTGCAGCACGGGCGGCAGGCCCTCGGTCGACAGGTCGTACCGGCCGTAACCCGTCGGGTACGCCGCCGAGTACGCGCACGCCGACACCATGCCGAACGGGTACGTCGCTCCCGGGTGCGTGTTGCCCACCTGCGGCTTGGGTGACCACCACGTGGCCGCCAGGCCGCTGGGCGCGGGCAGGTCGGTCGCGTCGGTGCCGATGAACGGGTCGACGTGGTCGAACATCCCGGCCTCCTCGCGTGCGTCCGTCCTGCCGTGCGCTGTCGGTGCGGCGAATCGCGCGGCCTCGTGAGCCGGGTGGACCCAGCGTCGCGCGGGACGCCCGCCGTGTCCACGGGTGCGGTGCGGTGACGTTACGAGGCGGTTGTGTCAGGCGTGTTGCGGGCAGGTCACGCTTCGGCCGGGCCGGGCGGCCGCAGCTCGGCACGCAGGGTCGCGGCGTTCGCGTCGAGCTCCGCGCGCGAGGGGTTCGAGCCCCACCGTGCGCCGATGGTGAAGCCGTCGTCGGCGAACCGCGGGAACACGTGCAGGTGGGAGTGGAAGACCTCCTGGAACGCGGCCTCGCCGTCGGCGTAGAACAGGTTCACGCCCTCGGACCGCAGCGGCGAGCGCCGCAGCGCCGCGGCGACCGACCGCGCGACGGCGAACATCTCGGCCGCGAGGTCGTCGTCGAGGTCGGCCAGCTCGGGCAGGTGCGCCCGCGGCAGGACGAGGACGTGGCCCGGCGTCACCGGGTCGATGTCCATGATCGCCAGGACGTTCGCGGACTCGTGCACGACCGAGGCGTCGAGCCGGCGCTCGACGATCCCGCAGAAGACGCAGTCGTCGGAGGTCACAGGCCTGATCCTGGCACCACGTCCTGGCCCGGTTCGAGTCCTTTGACGTCTGTACCGGCCGCTCCCGGGGATGGGGTGGGGTGACTGGATTGCTCTCTCGCGCCCGAGGCGGGGCGGGTGTGCGTGACTGGATTGCTCTCTCACGCCCTGGGGGAGTCCCCTCCGTGGTGAGAGTGCGATCCAGTCACCCCTGGGGGAGGCCCTTCCGGTGGTGAGAGTGCGATCCAGTCACCCCTGGGGGAGGCCCCTCCGTGGTGAGAGGGCGATCCAGTCACCCCTGGTCGTGAGAGTGCGATCCAGCGTCGTCAGAGCGGGCGGAGGACGTCCAGCTCCGTCAGCGCGCGCCAGCCGATCTCGCGTGTCGTCGCCTCGTCCCACTGGACCCAACCCGCGGCCAGGGCGAGACCCGTGCCGTGCGCGCGGGTCGCCGTCGCGTCCGACAGGCCGCCGGTCGCTACCGCCCGGTACGCGTCGAACGCCGCACGCACCCCGGCCGCCGGCAGCGCCAGCCACAGGAACCCCAGGTCCGTGGCGGGGTCGCCCTCGGCGATGTCCGCCCAGTCGAGGACGCCGGCGAACCGACCCTCGGCGCTCAGCAGGTTGTGCGGGTGCAGGTCCGCGTGGATCCACGTGCGCGGCACGTCGACGGGCGCCGCGAGCGCGTCGGCCCACAGGCGCTCGGCGCGCTCGCGGTCCAGGCGCAGGCCCCGGGCCGGTGCGTGCTCCTCGACGTGCGCGAGCGACCGCAGCACCACGTGGACGCGCGCGGACAGCGGGATCGACTGCTCGTCGTTGTGAGGCGCGTCCGGCGCGGCCGGCACGTGGACCTGCGCGAGCGCGCGCCCCAGGTCGGGACCGGCGGACGCGTCCAGCGGCACCTCGGCGGCGGTCACGCCCGGCAGCCACGTCACGACGGCCCACGGCCACGGGTACGCGGCTGAGGGCTCACCGGCCCGCACGACCCGCTGCGTCGGGAACGTCCACGCCGCCCCCAGCTCCCGCACCCACCGCAGCTCGGTGGTCATGGAGCCGACGGACGCCGCGCGTCGTGGCAGCCGCACCGCCAGGTCGTCGCCCAGCCGGTACATCGCCATGTCCCAGCCCGCGTAGCGGCGGCCCAGCGGCAGGTGCGCCAGGTCGGGGTGCTGCCCGGCGAGCAGCGCGGTGACGAGGTCCGGGGTGATCGGGACCTCGTCGGCAGGTGACGGCATGGTGGTGCCTTCCGTGCGCCGGTGCCTCAGCCTGCGGCGCGACGCCCCAGCCGTGCGAGCAGCCGCGCCTGACGGTCCGCGTCCGCCGGCGGCTCGACGCCGGCCTGGCACACGCCCTCGGAGTACAGCGCATCGCCGAGGCTGTCGGCCCGGCCCTCGACGAACGTCAGCTCGTCGTCGCTGAGCCGCTCGTCGATCCCCGCTGCGCTCGCGAGGTCCCAGCGGTGGACGACGAGGTCGAGCCCGAAGAAGCCGAGGAGCGTCTCGCCCACCGTCGTCCGGCCGAAGAACCCGTCGTACTCGCGTCCCGCCACGGTCGGGTCGCCGAGGACCTGGTGCAGCGCCGCGGCGTGCGTCCGCCACCCGGCCGCGGGGTCGAGCCACAGGTCCACCTCCGGGAGTGTGACGCCCTGCGCGGCGAGGAACCCGCGCTGGCTGTCGACGACGTGCTTCAGCACGTCGCGAGCCGTCCAGCCCTCGCAGGGAGACGGCTGGTCCCACGCCGTGGCGGGCACCCGGTCGCTCACCGCGGTGAGCGGCGCGACCAGGTCGAGGAACGTCGAGGCGGGATCGGGCTGTGCGGCGGCCATACCGCGGAACCTACTCCCGCGCACCGACATGCGGCCCGCCACCGGCGCCCGCCCTCGTCGCGCGACCCGCGCGTGCCTTTCGTACGGTGGAGGACGTTCCGAGCACCGACGGCAGGGGGGCACGATGCGAGGCACTCTCAGGGCGACGCTGGTCGCCATCACCGCAGCGGCAGCAGTCACGGCGTGCAGCGCGTCCGGGGAGGAGCAGGACGACCCGGTGATGAACCAGCAGGAGGCGACCACGCCTGCGATGGGCGACGAGGACGACGACGGCACCGAGGTGATGCTCGTCGACCCGGACGGCGGCGAGGTCGGCACGGTCTGGCTCGACGACGACGACGGCGCGCTCGAGATCGAGGTCGCGGCGGGCGACCTGCCGCCCGGCTTCCACGGCTTCCACCTGCACACGATCGGCGTCTGCGAGCCGGACAGCCCGGACCCGACGGACCCGGCGAAGGTCGGGGACTTCCTGTCCGCCGGCGGTCACCTCGGCGCCGACGCGGCGGACCACGCCGCGCACCAGGGCGACCTGCCGTCCCTGCTCGTCGACTCCACGGGTTCGGGGCGCCTGACCGCGAGCACAGACGCCGTGACGATCGAGGAGCTCATGGACGACGACGGCACGGCGGTCATGGTGCACGCCGGCCCGGACAACTTCGCCAACATCCCCGAGCGGTACGCGCCGAACGGCCCGGACGCGGACACGCTCAAGACCGGTGACTCCGGCGACCGCATCGCGTGCGGGGTCGTCGGCGGCTGACCCGCGGCGCGGCGTCGCAGACCCGCAGGCACGTCGCCGGGCCCCCGCCCTCGGGTGGCGGGGCCCGGACGACGGCCGCAGGGTGGACCCATGAGCGAGGAGACGGTCCACCCGGCATCGCAGCGACCCGAGACGCAGGACGCGGAGAACCAGCCGCTGCCCGGCGCCACCGGCCCGGACACGCAGCCGCCGCCCGGCGACAACCAGGACACGGGCACGCGCCGCCTGTACCCGTCGGACCCGACGGGCGACGACCCGACGCCCTGACGACCGCACCGCACGTCGCACCGTCGGCCGGCCGCGTCAGATCGTGACGACCTCGCAGGTCACACCCGGTGCGCCGGCGAGCCGGCGGTCGCCGGTGAGCAGCGGTGCGTCGAGGTGCGCGGCGAGGGCGACGTAGGCGGCGTCGTAGGCGGAGAGGTTGTGCGTGAGCCGCCAGACGTCCGGCTGCAGCGGGGCGAGGGGCCAGAGGTCGACCGGCAGCTCCGACCACGTGCGCACGGCGAGCGTCGCCTGGTTCTCGGTGAGGTGGCCCGCCGCCCGACGGCGGCGCAGGACGTTCAGGACCTCGTAGCCGAGCAGGTCCGGCGCGGCGAGCTGCGCGCGCGCCATGTGGGCCGCGGCCTGCTCACCCCGAGGTCCCGGGTCGATGAGCACCGCCAGGACGGCTGACGCGTCCACGACCAGGGGAACTGTCACCGCCGACCGGCGTCGAGGTCGTCGACGATCTGCTGGGCGCTCACGTCGGGGTAGGCGAGCGCGCGGCCACGTGCCTGCGCCACGGCATCGGCCGCCGTGGGCCGGGCCGCGAGCTCGGTCAGCGTCGCGCGGAGGTACTCCTGGAGGGACCGGCCGCTGCGCGCGGCGCGCGCGGCGAGCTCGTCGCGGACGTCGTCGGGCACGTCCCGGACGGTCAGGGAGACGCTCATGCTGTCATCGTACTGCTCCTGCATGCAGATTGCATGCAGCGCTCATCGCCCGGCACGGTGCCCGGTCCCGCTCACCACTCCACCGGGTCCCGCACGATCGGGCACGTCATGCAGTGGCCACCGCCGCGCCCGCGGCCCAGCTCCGCGCCGACGATCGTGATGACCTCGATGCCCGCCTTGCGCAGCAGCGTGTTGGTCAGGGTGTTGCGGTCGTAGGTGAACACGACGCCGGGCTCGAGGGCGACGGCGTTGTTGCCGGAGTCCCACTGCTGACGCTCCGACTCGTAGACGTCGCCGCCGGTGTCGATGGTCCGCAGCGAGTCCAGGCCCATGGCGCGGGCCACCACGTCGGTGAACGCCGCCGACCCCTCGTCGACGACGTCGAAGCCCGGGCGCGCGTCCGACGGCAGCAGCGTGAACGTGTGCACCGCGTCCATGATCGTCGGGTACAGCGTGACGACGTCGCGGTCGACGAACGTGAACACCGTGTCGAGGTGCATCGCCGCGCGCAGCTTCGGCATGCCGGCCACCACGACCCGCTCGGCCGCCCCCTGCGCGAAGAGCGCCGCGCCGACCTGCGTGATCGCCTGACGGGACGTCCGCTCGCTCATGCCCATGAGGACCACGCCGTTGCCGACGGGCATGATGTCGCCGCCCTCGAACGTCGCCTGCCCCCACTCCTCACCGGGGTCGCCCCACCAGATGCGCGAGCCGACGTAGTCCGGGTGGTGCAGGTAGATCGCCTGGTAGATGAGCGTCTCGTCGTGCCGCGCCGGCCAGTACAGGGGGTTGAGCGTCAAGCCGCCGTACAGCCAGCACGTGGTGTCGCGCGTGTAGAGGGTGTTGGGCAGCGGCGGCATGAGGTACTCGCGGGCGCCGGTGGACTCCCGGGCCAGGCCGATCGCGGGCGGGCGGTGCTCCGCCGGCAGGTCGATGGTCGCCAGGCCGCCGATCAGCAGCTCCGCCAGGCGCACGGGCGGCAGCTCCTCCAGGTAGGCGCGGGTGCTGTCGACCAGGCCCAGACCGACCCGGTTGGGCACGATCTTGCGGTCCAGCAGCCAGTCCCGAGCGCCGGGGACCTGCAGGGTCTGCGCGAGCACGTCGTGCAGCTCGACGACGTCCACGCCGCGGGTCGTCAGCTTGTTGACGAAGTCCGCGTGGTCGCGCTGAGCGTTCTCCACCCACAGGACGTCGTCGAACAGCAGCTCGTCGCTGTTGGTCGGCG
This sequence comes from Cellulomonas xiejunii, assembly GCF_024508315.1. Lineage (NCBI taxonomy): Bacteria > Bacillati > Actinomycetota > Actinomycetes > Micrococcales > Cellulomonadaceae > Cellulomonas > Cellulomonas xiejunii. The sequence goes on along the minus strand of NZ_CP101987.1, from coordinate 3,798,883 downwards.
TGAGCCGGCGGTGCGCGAGCCCCGGGCGGCAGACCATCACCTTGCGGAGCCGGCCGACCTCCGAGTGGACGCCGTAGCCTGCGGACACGGTCTGGCTCATGCTCGTCCTTCCGTCGGGTGGGGTCACGTGCGCCTCACAGCTCGATCCGGCCCGTCGCCAGGCCGAGGACGCCGACGACGGCCCCGGCGACGACCACGGCGCACAGCACCGCCTCGGCGGGCGTGAACAGCCGCCGCCGGTGCTCGCGGCGCGCCCTGACGTACAGCAGGGTCAGCGGCGCGAGGATCACGGTCGACAGCAGCAGGAACTCCAGCCCCGCGGCGACGAACAGGAACAGCGTGTAGCCGGTCGCGACGCCCGCGACGACCGCGTGCCTGCGCTGCGTGCGCGGGTCGACGCCCTCGTAGCCCTCACCGGTCATGGCGATCTTCAGCGCGTACGCCGCCGCGAGGAAGTACGGGATGAGCGCGAGGCTCGTGCACAGGTCGAGCATGAAGTTCAGGGCGTCGGACACGAGCAGCGTGAGCAGCAGCAGCGCCTGCACCGCGATCGACGTCGCGACGAGCGCCATGATGGGCGTGCCGACACGGTTCTCGCGGCCGAGCAGCTCGGGCAGGTCGTCGTTGCGCGCCGGGTGGTACATGACCTCGGCGGCCATGAGCGTCCACGCCAGGTACGCGCCCAGCACGGACACGACGACGGCGACGGAGATGAACGTCGCGCCCCACGGGCCCACGACGGACTCGAAGACCCCGATCATCGACGGCTGGCGCGTGGCGGCGATCTCCGCGCGGGGCAGCACCGCGTACGACGACAGCGTGACGAGCGCGAAGATCGACAGCACGGACAGGAAGCCCAGGACGGTCGCGCGGCCCACGTCCTCGCGCCGCTTGGCGTACCGCGAGTACACGCTGGCGCCCTCGATGCCGAGGAACACGAAGGTCGTGATGATCATCGTGTTCTTGACCTGCTCGCCCATCGTGCCGAGGTCGTCGTACGCGAAGAAGTTGTCCCCGAAGACCCCGGCGTCGAAGGCGAAGAGGAGCACGACGACGAACGTGAGGATCGGCAGGACCTTGAAGACCGTGACGATGCGGTTGATGACGGTCGCGTCGCGCACGCCGCGCGCGATGAGGTAGTGGAACAGCCACACGCCGACGGTCGACACGGCGACGGCCAGCAGCGTGTCGCCGTCGCCGAACGCGTCGAAGAACGCGCCGAGCGTCGCGGTGATGAACACCCAGTAGAAGGTGTTGCCCGCGACGGTCGACGCCCAGAACCCGATCGCCGAGTTGAAGCCGACGTAGTCCCCGAACCCCGCCTTGGCGTAGATGAAGACGCCCGAGTCCAGGTCCGGCTTGCGCACCGCGAGGTTCTGGAAGACGAACGCGAGCATGAGCATGCCGGCGCCCGCGATGGCCCACGCGATGAGCGCCCCGAGCGCGCCGGTCGCGACGCCGAACCGCGCGGGGAGCGAGAACACCCCCGCGCCCACCATGCCGCCGACGACCATGGCGGTGAGCGTGGGCAGCGACATCTTCGTCGGCGCGGCAGCCGGCGCGACGGTCTCCTGCGTGCTGGTCATGCATCCGCCCCCCGGCGCCGCACCCCGCCCCCGGGGGTGACGCTTGCCACACTAGGGGGCTCGGACGTTCGGGGTGGCGCACTCGCGGTGCCCAGGTGGTCGCCGTGGACGCCGACCTCGGGGCGTCACCGGCCGGCGAGGGCAGCCGGTCAGCGGGGGAGACGCAGGGTGACGGTCGTGCCGCCGCCGGGGGTGACGTCGGCGGCGGTCGACGCGCCGTGCGCGTGGGCGATCGCGGCGACGATCGACAGCCCGAGCCCCGCTCCGCCGGTGGCGCGCGCACGCCCCGCGTCGGCCCGGTAGAACCGCTCGAACACCCGCTCGCGGTGCTCCGCCGCCAGACCCGGGCCGTCGTCGGCCACCTGCAGCACGGCGTGCGGCCCGTCGGTGCGCACCCGCACGGTCGCACGCGTGCCCGACGGGGTGTGCCGCGTGACGTTCGTCAGCAGGTTCGCGAGCACCTGACGCAGCGCGGGCTCGTCACCGACGACCACCACCGGCCCGTCCTCGTCGACGACGACCGTGCGCTCACCGTCCGCCGCGCGCGCGTCCATCGCGGCGTCGTGCGCGAGCACCGTCAGGTCGACCGGGCCGCGCTCGAGCTCGCGCTGCTCGTCGAGCCGGGCCAGCAGCACGAGGTCGTCCACGAGGTCACCCATCCGCTCGGCCTCGGACCGGATCCGGCTGAGCACCTTCGCCAGCTCCTGCGGGTCGTCGCGCGCGCCGCGCTCGAACAGCTCCGCGTACCCGCGGATCGTCGTCACCGGGGTCCGCAGCTCGTGCGCGGCGTCCGCCACGAACGTCCGCAGCCGCTGCTCGGACTCGGCGCGCGACGCCAGGGCGGCGTCGAGCTGGTCGAGCATCGCGTCGAGCGACACCGCGACGCGCGCCACCTCCGCGGGCTGGTCGCCCGACGCCACGCGCCGGCCGGTCACCCGGTCCGGTGCGGCGCCGATCTCCTCGGCGGCGCGCGCGATCCCGTCCAGCGGCCGCAGCGCGCGGCGCACCCCGCGCCAGGACAGCAGCGCGACCGCCACCAGCGCGACACCCGCGGACGTCAGCGCGGCGGCCCGCACCCGCTGCTGCAGCTCCCCGAGCGACCCCGCGTCGCCGCGCCAGTCGTTCACCGCCGCGAGCGTGCCGCCCAGCGCCGCGAGCAGCCCGAGCGCGAGCAGGCTCGTCACGAGCACCGTCAGCCGCACGCGCAGGGACCGCGCGTGCCGTGCTTCCGGCCCGCTCACCCGCCGCGCCGGCGCATGCCCGCCTGCGTGCGCATGACGTAGCCGACGCGCGGGATCGTGTGGATGAGGGCGGGGGAGTACACGTCGACCTTGCGCCGCAGGTAGGACACGTACGTCTGCACGACACCGTCGTTGCCGTTGAAGTCGTACTCCCACACGTGGTCGAGGATCTGCCGCTTCGACAGCACGCGCCCGGCGTTCGTCGTCAGGTAGCGCAGCAGCTTGAACTCGGTGGGGGTGAGGTCGATGAGCTCGCCCGCGCGGCGCGCCGCGTGCGCGGCCACGTCGACCTCGAGGTCCGCGAAGCGCAGGACGTCCGTGTCGGCGTCGGGAGTCGGGACGCCCGTGCGGCGCAGCACCGCGCGCACGCGCAGCACGAGCTCGTCGAGGCTGAACGGCTTGGTGACGTAGTCGTCACCCCCGACCGTCAGGCCCGCGATGCGGTCGGCCTGCGCGTCACGGGCCGTGAGGAACACGACGGGGGCGTCGAGGCCCAGGCGCCGCAGCTCGCGGCAGGTGTCGAGGCCCGAGCGGTCCGGGAGCATCACGTCGAGCACCACGAGGTCCGGGTCGAAGCTCTGCGCGCTCTCGACCGCCTGCGCCGACGTGCCCGCGGTGCGCGTCTCGAACCCCTCGTAGCGCAGCGCCGTCGCCACGAAGTCGGCGAGGAACGCCTCGTCGTCGACGACGAGCACGCGGGGTGCGGTGGCGGCCATCTGGGCAGTCTGCCCCGGTCCGTCCTTGCGCCGCGAGGTGCCCGCGCCGGTTCTCAGACTTTCCCCAGATCTCCCGCACGGCCACGGAAGACCGCTCTGGTGCCCTGGTCGCATGGAGAGACTCTCGAGATACGTCCTGGGGCACCGGCGCACCGTGCGCCTGGTGCTCGTGCTGCTGTTCCTCGCCAGCGGCGGTGCGATCGCGCTGCTCCTGCCGAACATGACCGAGGCGAACCAGTACCCCGGCCTGCCCGCCTACGAGGCCAACCAGCAGGTCCTCGAGACGTACGGCACCGGCGGGTACGAGCGCCCGTTCGTCCCCGTCGTGACGCTGCCGCCCGGCACCGACGTCGACGACCCGGGCGTGCGCGACGCGCTCGGTGACGCGTTCGCCGCCGCGGGCACCGCCGCCGGGGCGCGCGTCGTGTCGTGGGCCGACACCGGCGACCCGGCGTTCGTCGGCGACGACGGCCGCACCACGTTCGGCCTGGTGTTCGGCGGACCGGTCGAGCGGGGCGGGCTACCCGGCAGCGCGCTCGGCGAGGGCGGTCAGCTCACCGACGTGATCGTCGCCGCGATGACCCCAGAGCTGCCGCCCGGTGCGACCCTGCACGTCACGGGGCTCGACCCGCTCGCCACCGGGACCGACGCCGGCGGGCTCGACGTGCCCGTCAAGCTCGCCCTCACGGTCCTCGCCGCGCTCGTCGTGCTCGCGTGGGCGTTCCGCTCGTGGCTCGCGCTCGTGCCGCTGCTCACCGCGTTCACCGCGATCCCGATCTCGTACATCGGGTTGCTGCTGGTCAGCCCGCTCGTCACCGTCCACGAGACGACCGTCATCATGCTGCCGCTGCTCGGCATCGGCATCGCGATCGACTACGCGCTGCTCGTCGTCGCGCGGTGGCGCGAGGAACGGGCCCGGGGCGCCCTCGGCGACGAGGCCGTCCACGCGGCCATGCGCACCGCCGGGCACGCCGTCGCGTTCTCCTCCGGAGCCGTCGCGATCGGCCTGCTGACCATGGTCGTGCTGCCCATCCCGCTGCTGCGCAGCCTCGGCATCGGCGGCACCATCGTCACCGCGACGTCCGCGCTCGTGGCCGTCACGATGCTGCCGCTCGTGCTGTCGTGGGTGGGCCGCCGCACGCACGGCGCGTCCGTCCGCCCCAGCCGCCTCGACCGCGACGGCAGCCGCCAGTGGACCCGCTGGGTCGAGGGGGTCGTCCACCGGCGCTGGCCCGCGGCGATCGCCGCGACCACCCTGCTCGTGCTGCTCGGCGGCGTCGCGGTCAACCTCAACCTCGACGTGCCCGCGTCCGACGACCTCGCGTCCGCGGGCCCGGGCCGGGACGGCCTCGACGCCCTCACCGGCGCCGGGGTGCCCACCGGCACGCTCACGTCCTTCGACGTGTACGTGCCCGCGGGTACGGACCCCGACGCGCTCGCGGACGACCTGCGCGCGCTGCCCGGCGTCCACGGCGTGGCCGCGCCCGACGACGACGCGTGGCGCCGCGACGGCTCGGCCGTGATCACGGTGCTGCCCGTCGAGGAGAGCGGGACGCCCGGCGGGCGCGCGACCCTCGACGCGGTCGTCGACGCCGTGCCCGACGGCGTCCTCGTCGGCGGCAACGCGACCCAGCAGATCGGCTACGTGGACGTCACGTACGCCACGTTCCTGTGGATGCTCGGCCTCGTCGCGCTCATCAGCTACGTCCTGCTGGCCCGCGCGTTCCGTTCGCTGCTGCTCCCGCTCAAGGCGATCGTCATGAACCTGCTGTCGTTCGCGGCCGTGCTGGGCGCCATGGTGCTCGTGTGGCAGTGGGGCTGGGGCACGCAGGAGCTGCTGGGCATCCAGGCGGACGGCGCGATCGGCACGTTCGTGCCCGTGACGCTGTTCGCGTTCCTCTTCGGTCTGACGATGGACTACGAGGTGTTCATCCTGTCCCGCGTCCGCGAGGAGTACGACCGCACCAGCGACACGCGCCTGGCCGTGGTGCGCGGTGTGGCCCGGACGGGGCGCCTCGTGACGTACGCGGCGCTCATCCTGTTCTTCTCGTTCGCGTCCATGGCGTCCGGCGGGGAGCTCGACGTCGCGATCTTCGCCTCCGGCATCGCGCTCGGCATCCTGCTGGACGCGACGGTCGTGCGTTCGGTGCTCGTGCCCGCGACCGTCGTCATGATGGGCCGCTGGAACTGGTGGCTGCCGGTGTGGGCGGCGCGCGTGCTGCGGGTCGAGCCCTCGCCGCTCGCACCGCGCGGCCCCGTCCCGCCGCCGGCCGTGCCCGAGCCTCGACGGGTCGAGGCCGGGACGGGCGCACCGGGGGCCCAGCGGTAGAACGACGTCGCGCGCACGTGGCTCGTCGAGGCGCAGCGCAGCGCCGGCTGACGGGGAGCCCCGCCCACGGGGCTACCGTGGGGGACGCGGCCGGACGGCCGCGTCACCCACGCGAGAGAAGCCAGGCCCCGTCATGTCTCCACGACCCGACGCCGCGGGTCCCGTCGGTGCACCCGCCGCGCCCTCCGTCGTCGCCCCTGCCGCGCCGTCCGTCGCCGCCCCCGCCGCCGCCCTCGGGCACGGCCTGCGGGCGCGGCACCTGACGATGATGGGCCTGGGGTCGGCGATCGGCGCGGGGCTCTTCCTCGGCAGCGGCGTCGGGATCGCGGTGGCCGGGCCGGCCGTGCTCGTGTCGTACGCCGTCGCGGGGCTGCTCGTCGTGCTCGTCATGCGGATGCTGGCCGAGATGGCCGCGGCCGTGCCGGCGAGCGGCTCGTTCTCCGTCTACGCCGAGCGTGCGCTGGGCCGCTGGGCCGGGTTCACCCTCGGGTGGGTCTACTGGTTCACGCTCATCATGGTGCTCGGCGTGGAGATCACCGGGGTCGCGCGGATCGTCACCGGGTGGCTGCCGGGGGTGCCGCAGTGGGGCGTCGCGCTCGCGGCCGTCGCGGTGTTCGCGGTCGTCAACCTCGTCGGGGTACGGCAGTTCGGCGAGTTCGAGTTCTGGTTCGCGCTCATCAAGGTCGTCGCGATCGTCGGGTTCCTCGTCGTCGGCGTCGCGCTGGCCTTCGGGTGGCTGCCCGGGACCGAGCCCGTCGGGACGTCGAACCTGCTGGGGCACGGCGGCTTCGCGCCGACGGGACTGGGCGGGATCGCCGCCGGGCTGCTCGTCGTGGTCTTCGCGTTCGGGGGCATCGAGATCGTCACCATCGCGTCGGCCGAGGCGCGCGACCCGCAGCGGGCCGTCGCGCGCGCCACCCGGTCGATCGTGTGGCGCATCCTGCTGTTCTACGTCGGGGCCGTCGCCGTCATGGTGCTCGTGCTGCCGTGGGACGCCCCGCAGCTCGTCGACGGGCCGTTCGTCGCCGTCCTGGAGCTGGCCGGGCTGCCGGGCGCGGCGCGGCTCATGGAGGTCGTCGTCGTCCTGGCGCTGCTGTCCGCGTTCAACGCCAACATCTACGCGACGTCCCGCATGGCCTTCTCCCTGGCCGGGCGCGGCGACGGTCCGCGCGTGCTGCGCCGGGTGTCGGGGCGCGACGTGCCGTGGGTCGCCGTGCTGGTGTCGGTCGTCCTCGGGCTCGTCGCCGTCGCGCTGAACTGGCTGCTGCCCGACGCGCTGCTCGGCATCCTGCTGAACGCCGCGGGATCGTCGCTGCTGGTGGTGTGGGTGCTGGTCGCCGTGTCGCAGCTGCGGCTGCGGCCCCGGCTGGTCGCCGCCGCAGGCCCCGAGGGGCTGCCGCTGCGCATGTGGGGCTACCCGTGGCTGACGTGGGCGACGCTGGCGGCGCTGGGCGGGGTCGTCGTGCTGATGCTGACCGACGACGCGGCGCGCGCGCAGCTCGCCGCGACGGCCGGGCTCGTGGCGGTGGTGGTGGGGATCTACGCCGTGTCGCAGGTTCTGCGGCGGCGCTCGACGCGCGCGACCGGAGGGGCTGCCGCAGAATCGGGCGCGTGACCGGCGACACGACGGACGAGACGACCACAGGCGCTCCCACGCTGCGCCGGGCGATCACGGGCCCCCTGCTGTTCCTGTTCATCCTCGGGGACGTGCTGGGCGCCGGGGTGTACGCGCTGATCGGCGAGATGGCCGGCGAGGCGGGCGGGCTGGTGTGGCTCGCGTTCGGGATCGCGCTGGTCATGGCGCTGCTCACCGCGTTCTCCTACGCCGAGCTCGTCACCAAGTACCCGAAGGCCGGCGGGTCCGCGGTCTTCGCGGAGAAGGCGTACCGCAGCCCGCTCGTCGCGTTCCTCGTCGGGTTCTGCATGCTCTCCGCGGGTGTCGTCAGCGCCGCGGGGCTGTCGCTCGCGTTCACCGGGGAGTACCTCACCGCGTTCGTCGACGTCCCGCAGGTGCCCGCGGCCGTGGTGTTCCTCGTGCTCGTCGCGCTGATCAACGCGTGGGGCATCAAGGAGTCGCTGCGCGCCAACATCGTCATGACCCTGATCGAGACCACCGGCCTCGTCGTCGTCATCCTGCTGGGCGCCTGGGTCATCGGCCGCGGCGACGCCGACCTGAGCGGGGCGTTCGCGCCGCCCGCCGAGACCGGCGTGGCCACCGCGGTGCTCGCCTCCGCGCTCATCGCGTACTACTCGTTCGTCGGGTTCGAGACGTCGGCGAACCTGGCCGAGGAGATCACGGACGTCTCGCGCGTCTACCCCCGCGCGCTGTTCGGGTCGCTGCTCACCGCGGGCGTCGTGTACCTGCTGCTGGGGTTCGTCGCGCCGGCCGTCGTCGCGCCGGACCGCCTCGCGGAGTCCACGGGCCCGCTGCTCGAGGTGGTGCGGGTCGCGGGTCTCGTCCCGCCGGGGGTGTTCGCCGTCGTCGCACTCATCGCCGTGGCCAACGGCGCGCTGCTGACCATGATCATGGCGAGCCGCCTCTCGTACGGCATGGCCGAGCGCGGGCTGCTGCCCGGTCCGCTCGCGCGCGTGCTGTCCAAGCGCCGCACGCCCGGCATCGCGATCGTCGTCACGACGCTCGTCGCGATCCTGCTGGCCGTCACGGGCGAGCTCGTGGACCTCGCGTCGACCGTCGTCCTGCTGCTGCTGTTCGTGTTCCTGTCGACGAACATCGCGGTGCTCGTGCTGCGGCGCGACCACGTGGAGCACGCGCACTTCCGGGCGCCGACGTTCGTGCCCGTGCTCGCCGTGATCTCCTGCCTCGTCCTGCTCACGCGGCAGGAGCCGCAGCACTGGGCGCTCGCCGGGGTGCTGATGGTCGTGGGGGTCCTGCTGCACCTGGTGACGCGCAAGTCGTCGCGGGCGTCGGCGGTGGCGCGGGGGACCGCGGAGGGGTGAGGGGCCTACGCTGCGACACCATGCGTGAGGTGCGCGATGCGTGAGGTGCTCGACGGTGCCCGGCTGCTGCTGCGCGGGTGGGGGTACTGGCGGCGGCAGCCGCGTGTCATGGCGCTGGGTCTGGTGCCGGCGGCGGTGGTCGGCCTCGTCGTGCTCACTGCGATCGTCCTGCTCGTCATGCACCTCGCGACCGTCGCGGAGTGGCTCACGCCGTTCGCCGACGACTGGTCGCCCACGTGGGAGCGGACCGCCGAGGTCGCCGCGCAGGCGGTGGTGCTCGCGGGTGCGGTCGTCCTCGTCGTCGTCACGTTCACCGCGCTGACCCTCACCGTCGGCGAGCCGTTCTACGACCGGATCTGGCGGGCCGTGGAGGCGACCGAGACCGGAGCGGTGCCGACCGGTGACACCGGGTTCTGGCGCGGCGCGGAGGACGGGCTCGCGCTCATGGGACGCGGGCTCGTCGTCGCGGTGCTCGCCGGGGTCGTGGGGATCGTGCCGGTCGTCGGGACCGCGCTCGGGTGGGTCGGCGGGCTCGTGCTCACCGGGTGGGTGCTGGCGCACGAGCTGACGTCCCGCGCACTCGTGTCCCGCGGCGTGCCGCGGCGCGAGCGCAACCGGCTGCTGCGGGCGCACCGGCGCCGGGCGATCGGGTTCGGGGCGGCGACGCAGCTGTGCTTCCTGGTGCCGGGAGGGGCCGTGGTGACGATGCCCGCAGCGGTCGCCGGGGCGACGCTGCTCGCGCACGCCGTGCTGCGTGAGGGGGCCCGACCCTCACCGTCGGCCACAGGGTTGTCCACCGATGGCGACAAGCCGGACCACCGGGTGATCGACGTCTGACGAGAGGGTCGGCGCACCTCGGTGCGGGAACGGGACCCGGGGCCTGGCGTACGCCGGCTGGATCCATTCCACGGGCACGTGCCTGAAGTTCGTCCACTACGGGCACGGTGTGGTCGGAAACGTCTGGCAGCCTATGGCGGGTCTGAGGCCGGCAGGTACTGCCGGTGATGAGGAGGATGTCGTGATGCTCTTCGCTGCTGTCGCGGGGCTCGTCTGCGCGGCCCTGGCCCAGAAGGCGGTCCGCTCACGGACGTGGGCCTGGCGTACGGCCGCAGCGCTGTGCGGACTGGCCGCTCTCGCGGTGTGCGCGGCAGACACCCTGGGCAGGGGTGGCTCGATCTGGCCGGCGGTCGTCGTGACGGTCCTGATCTCGGCCTCCTACGCCTTCTCGCCGCGGGGGTCGAGAGCAGGACGATGACACATCGCGTGCCCCCGGGTCGGTCGACGACCCGGGGGCGGCGCGCACTGCTCGGCCTGCTGGCGTGATCTGTCGGGCCTGACGCCGTGCCGCGGCGGGTACGTATTCACCCTTTAAGCACAGGTTTATCCACAGATGGGGAGAAGTGGTACTTATCGGGTGACCCCCGCCTTCGGGTCTGCGCCAGAGCCGATGTCGGCACCCGTCCGCTCCTGGCGTGGGCGAGGTTGCGCGGGACGGCGTCGGCACCACCCCGGATGGGGACCCTGGTCCCGCGACTCCCTATCCTGAGGCGCGTGCCGCACCAGGAGGTGTCCGTGAGGCAGGCAGCTGCCGGCTCCCGACCGCAGGACGACGTCGCGTCAGCGCTGCTCTCGGCGATCCTCGACATGGCGGGTGACCTCGACGCCCGCAGCCTGCTGGAGCGGTTCGTCGCCGCGAGCACCGGCCTGACCGGCGCGCGGTACGGCGCGATCAACATCGTCGACGCGAACGGGGCGTCCGTCGAGTTCGTGCAGAGCGGCATCACCGACTCCGTCGTCGGCCTGCTCGGGCACCCGCCGCACGCGTGGGGCGTGCTGGGCGTGATCCCCGACGAGGGCGTCCTGCGGCTCGACGACCTCACCCAGCACCCCGCCTTCCGCGGTCTGCCGCCGGGGCACCCGCCGATGGGCTCGTTCCTCGGCGCCGCCGTGCGCGTGCGCGGCGAACGCTTCGGGACCCTGTACCTCTCGGAGAAGGAGGGCGGGTTCGGCCCGGACGACGAGGCGGTCGTCCTGTCGCTGGCCGCCGCTGCCGCCGTGGCCGTGCGCAACTCCCAGTCGTACGCGCTGGAGGTCCGCCGCCACCAGTGGCTGACCGCCGCGCAGGAGATCGCCACCATGCTGCTCGAGGGCGCCGACGCCGAGGACGTCCTCGAGCGCGTCGCCGCCGCCGCGGCGCAGGTCGCCGACGCCGACGTCGCCGCGATCGTCCTGCCGGGAGCCGACGACGAGCTGCTCGTGGAGATCGTCACCCCCGCGGGCAGGTCCCTGCTGGGAGCGGACATGAGCACCGAGGGGCGCGTGCGCGCCGCCTTCGACGACGGCACCGGGTGCCTCGTCGCCGACACCGTGGACTCCCCGGCGCTCGTCGGGTACGGGCCGTCGCTCTTCGCGCCCCTGCACGCCCACGGCGAGGGGATGGGGGTGCTCGTGCTCCTGCGGCGAGCGGGCGCCGCGCCCTTCACCGAGGAGGACCTCCACCTCGCGCAGTCCTTCGCGCGGCAGGCCGCCCTCGCGTTCGTGCTGGGTGAGGCGCAGCGGCTGCGCGGTCACGCCGCCGTGCGCGACGAGCGCACGCGCATCGCGCGGGACCTGCACGACCTCGCCATCCAGCAGCTCTTCGCCGCCGGGATGCAGGTCGAGGCGCTGCGCACCGACCCGTCGGGGCCCGTCTCGGCGGAGGCGGCACAGGTGCTGGAGCAGGTCGTCGGGCACGTCGACGCCGGCATCCGGCAGATCCGCGTCATCGTGCGGACCCTCGACGACCCCGGCGCCACCATCCCGCTCGTCGAGCGCGTCGTCGCCGAGGTCGAGCTCGCACGCTCGTCCCTCGGCTTCGCCCCGCACCTCAGCGTCCACGTCGACGGCGTGTCCGTGGACCCCATCGCCGGGGACCGGGTGGTGACCGGCGGCATCGACGAGGTCGTCGCGCCAGGCCGCGCCAACAACGTCGTCGCGGTCGTGCGGGAAGGGCTGTCGAACGTCGCGCGCCACGCGCGCTCGCACGCGGTGTCCGTGCGGCTGTCCGTGACCACCGGGGACCCCGGGCAGGTGGTCGTCGAGGTCGAGGACGACGGGGTCGGCGTGCCACCGGCGCGCACGCGCTCGTCGGGCACGCGGAACCTCGCGCAGCGCGCCGAGGAGTCGGGTGGGTCGTTCGCGCTGCTGCGGCCCGCGTCCGGGCGCGGGGCGCTGCTGCGGTGGTCGGCGCCGCTGGACTGAAGGTGGGTGCCGCTGTGTGGTCGAGGGTGCCGTGAGCTGCTCGATGGTGCCCGGGCGCGCCCGCAAGCGCCGTGGGTGGTCCGTCGCGCCCGGGTGAGGCCCTGTGGACGACCCGGGCGACGGACCGCTCCCGATCGCTACGGTGTGCCCGGTTCGTCCGGTGCTGGCCAAGGGGGTGCGCGTGGATCTCGCGGTGCTGGAGCGCACGCCGGAGGCCGGTGACGTCGAGGCCGTCGACGGGTTGGTCGCCGGCTACGTCGCGCGCGCGGAGCGGTTCGCGACCCGGGCGGTGAGTATGCGGTCTGCCGGGGACGGGTTGGTCTCGGCGTCTGTCGGGGAGTGGGCGTCGGCGTTGGGGGAGCGGTCGGTGCGGCTGGCGTCCGGGCTGGACGATGCCGCCGGCGGGTGCCGGCAGGTGGCCGAGGTGCTGGCCGGGTACGGCGCTGCATTGCGAGGGTTGGAGCGTCGGGTGATGACCGCCCGGCACGAGGTGGAGACGGCGCGGGTCCGCGCGGTGGCGGCGAGGGAGCGGTACGCGGCGGCGCTTGCCGGTGGCGTGGTGACGGTGCCGTGGTCGTGGACGGATGCGCCGGCGTTCGCGGCCGTGCCGCAGGCTGCTGCCGAGCTGGGGGTCTGGCGGTCGGCGGTGCGCGACGCAGCAGAGGGGTTGCGGGCGTTCGCGGCGTGCTGCGACGAACGTGAGGACCTGGACCGGCAGACCGCCGCACGGCTCGTCGGGGTCGAGGTGATGGGCGCGTACGCGCCGGGGACGGGGGTCGACGCGATCGTCGACGTGCCGTTGGCGCAGGCGTTGGCGTCAGTGGCTGCGGGGACGATGACCTCGGAGGAGCGGTCTCTGCTGGCGCGATGGTTCTCGAGCGCCGCGGACGAGGTCGCGGTCGACGAGCTGACGAGTTTCCTGGATGCGTGGGGCTCGGACACGGGCGTCATGGCGGCGGTCTTCGCGGCGATGGGCGGCGAACGGACGATGCGACTCCTGACCGCACTGGGCAATGCCGTGCCGTTCGCCCAACATCACCACCCCAACACGCTCTCCGCTCTGGGAACACAGGTGCGCGCCGGGCTCGCGGTCGGGTCACGCGGGTGGTCGAAGGCTCAGGTGGAGTCCTTCGCTGACGAGATGTTCCGCCAGATGGTGTTCTTCGACGGCGCGAGCGTCGTCGGGTACCTGTTCGCCGACCCGGACCGCGCGCTGATGAGTGCGGCGCTCACGGTCGCAGTGGCCGATCGGATCGACGGGTGGGAGCGGGAGCACGGGCGGCTCCCGCCGGGCGGGGACCAGCCGGGGTACTGGCTGGCGTCCGCGGCTGTGCCGGGGAGTGACCCGCGAGCGGTGCTCGATCCTGCCGCGGGCGTGCTGGCCACGCTCGGCGCGTACCCGCAGGTCGCGCGCGACTGGCTCACGGGCGTCGATGTGGACTGGTCGAACGACGCCGCCGTGTACGACCGCGCACGCGTGGACTACTGGTTCGAGGAACGCGCCTGGCCTCTGGGTATCTCCGACGGGTTCGCCGGCGTGGCGACGTTGTGGCTAGGGGTGCAATCCGCCATGGGTTCACCTCAGGAGGTGTGGCAGAGAGCAGCTCTCAATGACGCAATCTTCGCCCGGTTCTCACGCAACGCAGCTCTCCTGCTCACCGAGAACATCAGCCCCCCGGCGTCGCTGCGCCTTGCCCAAGTCGTCGCCTCCCAGATCGTGACGCTCGTGGAGGTCGGCGGCATGCGCGGACCGATAAACGACCGGGCCGCCTGGGAGCTCGTTCCTACCCCGTTCGATCCGGACAAGGCGGTCGCAGCGACAGTGACGCGCGTTGAGCTCGTCCGTATCCTCGCGGCGGCGACGAGCGAGCCTGAGGGGCGACTCGCCGTTCAGAGAGCGCTTCTCGGCTACGAGGTGGATGCGCTGGCGCTCGCAGCGGACGGTACGGCGTCGGTGGACCGGGTCCTCGAGCGGCTCGCCGTCGTCTGGGCGGTCGCCGATGGCGCAGTCAACGGAGCGACGCAGGCGGAGCTGCAGCGAGTCTCGGACGAGGTCCGCGTGTCGCTCGGTCTCGCGCGGGTACCCGTCGATGTCGCACTCGCATTCGTCCCGAACCCCATCGTCGCCATCGGTCTCGATGCAGCGGTCGACTACCTGGAGAAGCTCGCTGTCGAGCACTGGACGCCGGGGCAGCCAGAGCCTGCGTCGGTCCGCTCGGCCGGTGCTGACCCGATCTCGCTGTTCTTCACGGATGCGGTGCAGACATACCGGGATGCGGGGTTGTGGGACCAGCCCGCTCTGCGCTCGGACTCTGCCGAGGAGTTGGCCGGCGCTGAGGGGCTCGAGTACGTCCAGATGTACCAGGACGTCTCGCTCGCAGTGCATTCCGCTTTGCAGGAGTCGAGCTCAGAGTCCGGTGGGAGAAGCGGTGAGGGAGCATGATGGTAGGAAATGCGGGTCCGCTGGCGAGATCCGCTGTCCGCAGATCGCCACGCCCGCTCGGTCTGGTCATCGCTGCGGTGCTCACGGCCGTGACGGTGACAGCGTGCGCTGACTCCGAGCCCGTGCCCGATCCAGTTCTCGTGTGGGTGGACGGGGAGCCGGGGGGGCCTCTCGAATCGGACCCCTGGGTTCGAGCAGCGCGGGTGGCCGAGACAGAATTCGCTCTGGCGTCGAACGTCGCGGACTTCTCGCGCCCCGAGTTGCTCAATTCCTGGACGTACTTCCGCGTCGCCGACTTCGCAGGCGCGGTCCGAGGGGACCTCTTGTACGGGACGCCGAAGGTCTACACAGGGCCCCTTCCCTTCGCACCGGTAGAGGTCCGGGTCGCTGATGACGGGAAGAGCGCTGAGGTGGCCGCGTGTATCGACAACCAGGAGATCCTGCCCTCCCAGTACGACGGCAACCGATGGCCAAACGCCGTTGTCTTCTGGGTCGATCTGATGGACGACGGTCTCCGACGAGTGAGGGCCGTCGGGCCGCCTCCTGAGCCCTTCCGGCTCGCGGATGGCACCGAGTTGACGGCGGAGTACTGCGACACCGTGCCAATCCACCGGGCCGTGTTCGAGCCCGTCCCGGACCTGGCGGCGTTGGGGGAGAAGGACCGTGGGGACGTCGTCCCGCCTCCCTCGCCCAGCCCGTCGGCTACCTCATGAGTCGGAGGTCGTCAGAGTCCGAGGCTCTCGGTCGAGGCGTTCAGGTGACCGACGCACCTCCTGGCGAAGAGGGCGCTCGTGGTTGACCTGATGGTCGACGACGCTGCCGTGGCGTCGTTCGCCGCCGCAGTCCACGCCCACGCCGGGCTCGTGGGCGCCGAGTGCACCGCCACCGGTCAGGTGCTGGGATCGGGCGTCGTCCAGGACGCGTTGGGGAACGTCTCCCTGGTGCTGACCGTGCTCGACCAGGCGTTGGCTGAGGGGGCGGGTGCGCTGGCGCGTGATGCGCGCTCGAGCGGGCAGGCGTGGAGGTCGGCCGACACCGGCATCGCGATGCGCGCGGTCTGACGGGGGTGTCCCGTGTTGCGGCGGGCCACGGAGTCCACGTCGACGGCGTGTCCGTGGACCCCATCGCCGGGGACCGGGTGGTGACCGGCGGCATCGACGAGGTCGTCGCACCCGGCCGCGCCAACAACGTCGTCGCGGTCGTGCGGGAGGGGTTGTCGAACGTGGCGCGCCACGCGCGCTCGCACGCGGTGTCCGTGCGGCTGTCCGTGACGACCGGCGAGGCCGGGCAGGTGGTCGTCGAGGTCGAGGACGACGGGGTCGGCGTGCCACCGGCGCGCACGCGCTCGTCGGGCACGCGGAACCTCGCGCAGCGCGCCGAGGAGTCGGGTGGGTCGTTCGCGCTGCTGCGGCCCGCGTCGGGGCGCGGGGCGCTGCTGCGGTGGTCGGCGCCGCTGGACTGAGGGGGTGGGTCAACCGGCCAGAGGGCGGGGCGGCGTCGTCGGTGACAGATCGAGCTCGGCGAGGCACTGCCGTGCCGCGGCTGCCGCGTCGGCGGCCAGCACATCGGCGGGCAACGGATCGCCGTCGGCGACGCGTTGCGTGGCGTAGAGCCGGGCGGCACGTCCGCGAGGGTCGGTGAGCTGGGCGAGCGCGGCCCGCAGGACACCGTCGAACTCCTGCTCCCGGCCGGCTGGCAGCGCCGCTCGCGCGGCACGTGCGGCAGCGCGAGGGCCCCCTGCGGTGTTGTGCTGGAC
This sequence comes from Cellulomonas xiejunii, assembly GCF_024508315.1. Lineage (NCBI taxonomy): Bacteria > Bacillati > Actinomycetota > Actinomycetes > Micrococcales > Cellulomonadaceae > Cellulomonas > Cellulomonas xiejunii. The sequence continues at coordinate 3,782,614 of NZ_CP101987.1, read as the reverse complement.
GACGAACGCCAAGTCGTACGGGTCGCGGTCGGCACGACGTCCGAGCACGGCCGCAGCCTTGGCGAGCAGGTACCCGCCGAGGTTGGCGAACGGCACGTCGACCCAGGTCGTGAGGTCGCCGGACGGGACGGCCAACCGCCGGATCACGGGGTCGCGCAGCGCCGGCGCGGGGCCGGCGACGTTCTGGACGGTCATGCGGGTGCAGCCCGGCACGGTGAGCTGCTGCCCGCGGTGGTCGAGCACGTCGGTGAGCAGGTCGATGCGCACGGGGGTGTCCTCGAGCGTCATCACCCACTGCCAGGCCCGGGACTCGCCCACGGGCACGAAGCCCGTCGCGTCGAGCGCGGCCTCGAGCCAGCCGAGGTCCAGCTCGTCCCTGTCGTAGACGAACCCGAGCTGCACGACGAGGTCGATGTCGGCCGTGCCCTGGTGCGGGGCCTCCGGCACCGGGGCGAGGAGCTCCGGGTTGAGGCCGCCGACCACGACGAGCCCGTCGGTCCGGCCGTCGAGCTGCGCGACCAGGCTGGCCAGGGCGGCCTCGGCGATGGCGCGGGTGCGGCGTGTGCGCATCAGAAGCCGATCCGCTGCTCGCGCAGGTACGTCGCGTACTCGTCGGCGCGCACGCCGCCGCGGCGCAGCAGGTCGCCGTAGAGACGGACGTCGCTCACCAGCGGCACGTCGTCGTCCGACGCGCCCCCTGCTGCCGGGCCCAGCAGGGGGACCGTGTACCGGTCGGCGCGCACGACGCGGACCCGCACCCCGGTGTCCGTCGGTGTGAGCTCGGCTGCGGCCAGCAGGTCGCGGAGATCGTGGTCGAACGCCCCGCCGTCGAGGTACAGGTCCACAGGGTTGGTCGCCGTCGTGAGCGGGGCGCGACGCTGCAGTGCGACCAGCCCCGTCACTGCCCAGGCGCCGCGCGGCCAGGCCGGTGCGAGCACGTCGGCGAGCCAGGTGTCGGGGTCACGGAACAGCGCATGGGCTGCGACGACGTCGTCCTGCCGGGACGCGTACCAGGTCGCCCACCCGTCGAGCATCGCACCGCGCTCGACGATGTCACGGCGGGACGTCGGCCCGCGTCGCGGACCGGTCGGTGCTGTCCACCCCTGGGTGTCGAAGTAGGTGAGGGCTCGCGAGGCGGCTCCGGGCGACGCACCGACCGCCGCGGCCAGGTCGGCCACCGGGGGGACGAGCGTCTCGCCGGTCGCGGCCCGCTGGAGGAGGTGCTCGGCGACCGCGCCGGCAGCTGCGGTGAACCGGACCGGTGTCGTCTCCGGTGGGGCGGCCGGTGTCGGGATACGGATGAGGACCGGGCCGGCTGCCAGGTCGAGCCCTCCCGCGTCGTCTGCCCAGGAGATGCCGCGCTCCGCCAGGAGGGCGCGGCTGCCGGGGGAGAGCCGGCGGGCGACGATCACCGGGGTGGCGTCGGAGGCCCCGTCGGCCATGGTGCTCAAGGCCAGGCGAACGTCCGCGGGGAACCCCTCGCCGGCCCAGACGGGGTGGAGCCGGTGGGTCGTGTGGTGGTGGCGGAGGTCGACGCCTGCGGGTGTGGAGTGGACGTCGACTCCTCGGGCCCCGGAGGCGCGGAGGGCGCGGAGGAGCGCGTCGCGGGCGCGGGATGACGGCTCCATAGTTGTTCACTGTAACAGTAAACAACTCGTGAGTGGGGGTGTTGCTCGTGTCGGTGCGTGGTGGTGTCCGGGTGTGGGGCGCGGGCGGCGCCTGTGGATGGCCTGTTCGCGGGACCGGGCGAGATCGGTACGGTGTGCCCGGTTTCGTCCGGTTGTTGCAAGGGGTGCGCGTGGATCTTGGGGTGCTGGAGCGTGTCGCGGACGGCGCGATCACCGGCGCGACGGAGGCGGAGCTTCAGAGAGCCTCCGACCAGGTGCGTGACGCCCTGGGACTGGTGCGCGTGCCTGTCGACACGGCGCTCGCGCTCGTGCCCAACCCGATTGTCGCCACCGGGCTAGACGCTGCCGCTGACTACCTGGAGAACCTGGCGATGGCTCAACTCACTCCGGACGGTGTGGTGCCCGAACTCGTGGGACGCCGCAGTGGGACCGAGATGAGCGACTACTTCACGGACGTCGTGCGCGTCTACGGAGAGGCGGGCCTGTGGGACCAGCCGAGGGTGCGGGCCGACTCCGTGGTGGAGAACCACACCGCCGCGCACGCGCAGCGCTACGTCGCGACCTACAAGAGCACGTCTACCGCTATGCGGGTCAATGTCGTCGAACAGGGACAAGAAGCCATCAGGGTCGCCGCTGGGACGGAGAGTTGATGCACGAGCCGCACGAGCTCGGCCGGGTCGTGCCGGAGGTCACCCGACCCGTGGTCTTGATGATGGCCGCAGTCGTCACCGTCAGCCTGGCGTCGTGTGCGGCAGAAGAGCCACCTGCGGTGGCCCCGGACCTCGTGTGGAACGGCGCTGAACCCGATGGGCCCCTCGAATCGGACCCATGGGTGAGCACCATCCGTGCCGGACATCTTGCATTCGGGTTGGCGGCGAACGCCGCTGACTTCTCTGACCCGGATCTGACCCGCACGTGGAGGCCAACGGAGGTTGACCAGTTCGTGACAAGGGCTCAGGGGGAGCTCCTGCGCGGCAACGCCAAGGTCTACCTCGGGCCACTTCCCTTCGCGCCGTTGGCGGTCGAGGTGGAAGAGGGGGGGACGTCCGCTCGTGTCGCAGCCTGTATCGACGATTACGACACGTTGCCACGCGAGCCGGCCGATGGCAGTCGGTGGCCCACCCCGTTGATCTACTTCGTGGAGCTCACTGGCGACGGTCAGCGTCGCATCGTGGGTGCCGAGCGGCCCCCCGAACAGTTCGTTCTCCCGGACGGGGCCGAACTGACGCCGGACTACTGCGACGGGGTGCCGATCCCGCGAGCGACCTTCGATCCCCCGCCGGATCTCGAGACGTTGTCGAAGAAGGGGCGGGATGACGTCGTGCCGCCGGCCCCGAGCGACCCTTCGGTGGCGCCGTGAGACCGGCAGAGATCGTCACCCGAGTCCGACCTTCGCAGGCGAGCGGTGCCCACGTGACGGATCCGCCTGACGTAGAAGGGCGAGGTCGTGGCTGATCTGAGGGTCGACGACGCCGCTGTCGCGACGTTCGCCAGCGCGGTTGAGGCTCATGCCGGGCTCGTGGGTGCGGAGTGCGCCGCCACCGGTCAGGCGCTCGGGTCGGGCCTCGTCCAGGACGCGTTGGGGAACGTCTCTCTGGTGCTGACCGTGCTCGATCAGGCGTTGGCTGAGGGGGCGGGTGCGCTTGCGCGTGATGCCCGTTCGAGCGGGCAGGCGTGGAGCTCGGCCGATACCGGAATCGCGATGCGCGCGGTCTGACGTGTGTCCCTCGTGGCGTCAGGCCCACGGGCCGGTTCAGGCGGCGACGTCTCCACCACACGTGGTCGGGGACCACAGCCCCGCCGCGCCCTGAGCCGCCAGCTGCTCGGCGTCGCGGAAGTCGGACTGGTAGGCGTAGGGAGCGGCGAACGTGTACTCGAGTGCGTAACCCTCGGTGAGCATGACGTGGTTGAACAGGCGCCCGTCGGGCAGCCAGACGTAGTCGAGCTCGCGGCCGTACCGGTCGACACGGTCCTGCGTCGGGTCGCCGCGCAGCATGACCGACGTGCCGGCGAGCAGCTGCTCCGCGCGCTGGGCCGCCTCGGGACCGAAGCACTCGACGGGCTGGTCCGGGGCGACGGACTCCGGGGTGTCGATGCCGATCACCCGTACGCGTGTCTCGCCCTCGGGGCGAGCCACGATCAACGTGTCACCGTCGACGACCCGCACGACAGGGAACGGCCCCTCGGCGTCGGCGGGCGGGGTGACGAGGTCGGGGGTGGGTGACCCGGCGGAGACGCTGCCGATGTCTCCGTCGGAGGTGCCCGGGCGGTCGACGTCGGTCAGTGAGGTCGGCTGGCCCAGTGCGAACCACGCGCCGACTGCCATCACGGCGGCCAGCAGCAGCGGTCGTGCGCGGGTCCGGCGCCGGCGAGGGGCGCGTCGGGCCGTCACCGTCGACGTGGCGAACGCCGGGTGCTGGCGTATGGGTGCGTCCGGACGACGGGCCATGCCCTCGTATCGGCGGTGGTCCGGCCCGAGTTGAGCGAATGCTCCCGACGTGCGGCGATCTCGTCAGCAGTCGGGTGGCTTGGGTCTGTCGGTGCAGAGGTCGGCGACGAGGCGGCTGGTGCGTTCTTCGATGGTGAAGGGTGGGGAGGTGGTGGTGGTGATGGCGGTGCCGGTGATGTCGCGCCAGGTGGGGTTGCCGTCGATCTGGTAGCGGCCGGTCCATTCGGCTTGCAGGGTGATGGTGGTGGTGCCGGGGTTCTCGTACTCGTGGAAGACGTCGTGGTCGGGGTAGGGGTGTCCGGGGGAGCGGGTGGTCAGGGTGTGGCCGTCGCCGAAGTCGTAGGTCCAGCGGGTGGGGGTGGCTTCGACGGTGATGCCGTAGCCGAGCAGCTCGGTGCGCAGGGTGACGGGTGTGGGGTCGGTGGTGACGATGGTCTCGATGTTGATCAGGACCCAGCCGCGGTCCGGTTGCAGGGTGAGGGTCGGGGCGGGGATCGGCAGCAGGCGGAAGTCGGCCTCGGTGAGGACGGGTAGCAGGTCGACTCCGCAGCCGCCGGCGTCGATCTGCTGCCAGGGTCCCCAAGCCGCCGCGGGTGTGGTGCGGGCCTGGCGCCACATCGGGAGGACCATGGTGTCGCCGTCTTCGCACTGCTGGATCGCTCCGGCGAGGTCGGCGAGCTCGGGGCAGGTGCCGTCCGCCGAGCCCTTGGTCCAGATCCCGGCGACCTCACGGCACTGCGGGGCGCGTTCGTAGTTGAACAGCCGAAGTTCCGGAGGGAGTGACCGGGTTGCTCGGGCAGCGCGTTCCGCCTCGCGAGCGGCAAAAAACTCGAACTGGCCCTCGCCAGCCTTGCCTGCTGTTCCGAGGTCGTCGCCGGGAACGGCGGCCCCCAGGATCAGCAATGCGGTCAGAGCGAATGAACTGACGCGCTGACTCATCCCGTGGTCTCCACGCCGAGCGCCTCGACCGTCCATCCGCCGTTCCACCGCAGCCCGAAGCGGAGGATGCGCTCCGCCGCGGCTGTCTCAGAGACCACAACGCCGGCCCGGTCGCGGGTGGTGCCGGCACCTTCGGTCAACCGCAGTTCGACCGTGAAGGACTCTCCGCTGACGAGTTCCGTAGGCGTCGCTTCGTGAACTGAGACTGCGTAGCCTTCCGACGTCTTCCCTTCGTCACGGGTGGCGCTCACCTGGTCGACGATCGCGGAGCAGGTCGAGCACTCTGAGCTGGACAGCTCGACCAGCAAGGACGGATCACCCGTCAGCCTCGAGTACGTGTAGAGCTCCATGAAGTAGCGAGACGCCGCCGTCGCGCCGTCGGCATTGGGGGTTGCCATCGCCTCGGGGCGCACCGGAGGCGATGGCGGCTCCGGCGCCGGGCTTGGCGTGGGCGTCGGGCTCGCAGTCGCCGCCGGAGTGGCTGTTGGCGTAGGCGGGGCGTTGCCGCCGTTCGTGCACCCCGCCAGTGCCATCCCCAGTGCCAGCGTCAACGCCAGCAATGAGAGCGCGCGTCGTCCCGTTCCACGTGTGGGCATGTCGGGAAAGTACCGGTTCTGCGCACGGCGAGGTGATGGTCGGCCAGATCTGTGGACACGAGCCGTGGGGCCGCGGTGGAGGTCCTCGCACGAAGTCCTGTCCGCCGACGGGCGCCGGCTCCCCCTCATCCGGATCCGCCAACGTCGTTGCTGCGGTCTCATTGTCCGAAGCCAAGCGTTGCAAACCGCTCGGTTGCAATGGTTTGATTCCAAGGGCCCGACCGTAGCAACTGAGGAGTCTCATGGCCGTCCGTCGTGGTGGACCCGGTCGGATGAGCCGCCAAGCCGTGTATCGCTCCCTCGACGAGGCGATCTCGGAGGTCCGGGACCAGCTCGGGGGCCTGCCGTCGCCCGCAGAGGCCCGCGCCATCTGGGACGAGCTGTGGGTGCACGACGCCCACAACTCGACGGCCCTCGAAGGCAACACGTTGGTGCTGCGTGAGGTCGAGCAGCTCCTTCATGAAGGGCGCGCGGTCGGTGACCGGCAGCTCGCCGAGTACATGGAGGTGAAGGGTTACGCCGATGCCGCACAGTGGGTGTACGCCCAGGCCGTCGTGCCGGACCTTGTCGGCGGCGGTGAGCTGCTGACGCTCACCGACGTGCGGTACGTGCACCGGATGGCGATGACGCCGGTGTGGGACGTCGCGCCGAACCCGGACGCCGGACCTCACGAGGGGCCGGGCAGCTTTCGGCGGCATGACATCCACTCGTTCCCCGGCGGGATGAAGCCACCGTCGCATGCTCTGGTCGAGCCGCGACTGAGGGACTGGCTCGACAGCGTCGAGGCGGTGCGTGCGTCGGCGGCGCACCCGATGGAGGCGATCGCTGCCATCCATGCGGGTTTCGAGCAGGTCCACCCGTTCATCGACGGGAACGGGCGGACCGGGCGGCTGCTGATGAACCTGATCCTGTGCCGTTTGGGGTATGCGCCGGCGATCATCCAGAAGAGGGAGCGCGAGCGTTACCTGCGCGCACTGCGTCAGGCGGATGCCGGTAACTACGGGCCGCTTGCCGAGCAGATCGCCCGTGCGGTGCTGGACAACATCCTGCGCTTCATGGTCCCTGCCCTGGCGGGAGCCGAGCGCCTGGTCCCGCTCGCATCACTCGCGACACCCGAGGTCAGCCACCTGGCCCTGCGCAACGCTGCGCAACGAGGCCGGCTCAAGGCGCAGCGTGCCGAGAACGGGCAGTGGCGCAGCAGTCGAGCATGGGTCGACGAGTACATCGCATCGAAGTACAGGTCCGCAGCGCGCGGCTGAGGCGTGGGGCGTCCTCAGCAGCGTGTCGGCGCCGGGTTCGGGGTTCGATGAAGTCGCATGCTGACGGGCTCTCAGCAGTCGGGTGGCTTGGGTTTGTCGGTGCACAGGTCGGCGACGAGGCGGCTGGTGCGTTCTTCGATGGTGAAGGGTGGGGAGGTGGTGGTGGTGATGGCGGTGCCGGTGATGTCGCGCCAGGTGGGGTTGCCGTCGATCTGGTAGCGGCCGGTCCATTCGGCTTGCAGGGTGATGGTGGTGGTGCCGGGGTTCTCGTACTCGTGGAAGACGTCGTGGTCGGGGTAGGGGTGTCCGGGGGAGCGGGTGGTCAGGGTGTGGCCGTCGCCGAAGTCGTAGGTCCAGCGGGTGGGGGTGGCTTCGACGGTGATGCCGTAGCCGAGCAGCTCGGTGCGCAGGGTGACCGGTGTGGGGTCGGTGGAGGCGATGGTCTCGATGTTGATCAGGACCCAGCCGCGGTCCGGTTGCAGGGTGAGGGTCGGGGCGGGGATCGGCAGCAGGCGGAAGTCGGCCTCGGTCAGGACGGGCAGCAGGTCGACTCCGCAGCCGCCGGCGTCGATCTGCTGCCAGGGTCCCCAAGCCGCCGCGGGTGTGGTGCGGGCCTGGCGCCACATCGGCAGGACCATGGTGTCGCCGTCTTCGCACTGCTGGATCGCTCCGGCGAGGTCGGCGAGCTCGGGGCAGGTGCCGTCCGCCGAGCCCTTGGTCCAGATCCCGGCGACCTCACGGCACTGCGGGGCGCGTTCGTAGCGGAAGAGCTGCAGCTCGGGCGGGATCACCCGGTTCTCGCGAGCGAGCTGCTCGGAGCGATCGACCGCGACGCGTACGACATCCTCCGAGAGCTCGCTGCCGAACCGCGGCTCTCCTTCGGCCGCAGCCGGAATGGCAAGGACTGTCACGAATGGAGTGGTCGCGATGAGGAGAATCGCCGTCCGGCAAGTGATGCTCCGAACATGGCTCTTGATCATGACGCCGGTGCCGCGGCCGGGCCGACCTCGTCGATCGTCCACCCATCGGACCAGGTCATGACAATGTCGATCTCACGGTCCTCTAGAGGGTGGTCCTCGAGGACTCGCCCTTCGGCGTCCAGGTCCACGGACGCATCAATCCGCACGTGAAGGCGTGCGGAGTACCACCGTCCGGCATCCACCTCGGTGCCTGACGCAGCGAGGATCTCCGCGCCCCCAACGTTTCGGTGTCCACGACTATGCAGATCAGTCACGTTCGCCGTGATTCCTGAGCAGAAGCTGCACTCGGGCGATGACAGCGCGTTCCACTCCGCTAGGTCACCAGTCGCGTTGATGTATGGGTACAGCGAGATGAAGTAGCTCGCGGCAGCCGCGGCGCCGTCGGCGCTCGGTGTCGCCATCGCCTCGGGTCGTACTGGTGGGACGGTGACGTCCACCGTTGGTGAGGGCGTCGGCGACAGGGTGGGCGTCGCCGTCGCCGTCACAGGCGGCTGCGACGTGGCGTCGTCCGTGGGGTCGGCATCAGTGGCGCAGCCGGAGGTCGCCAACGCAATGGCAACGACCACGACGGCGACCTGTGCACGCATCTGCATGTCCGGAAGGTACTGGTTCGAAGCGGTTCGGCGGTGAGGTCGTCCCGCATCTGGGGACAACTTCGCCGCGGCGTCGCGATCGGCCGGTCCCGTCGCGTGGTGAGGACGGCCGCTGACGGACCGGACGGAGGGGCGCGATGCCGTGGCGCGACGTGTCGTGCGTCGACTGAGGCCCCGTGCCTCAGGGCGTCGGGCTCTGGTGTCGGTCGGTGACGAGGTTCTCCTGACGCCCGCCCACCAGGAAGGAGCCAGCCAAGCGCGCACGTGCCAGCAGCCAGAGCGGTCGGTCTCCCGCGCCACGCCGATGACGCCGACCACCCCCATGTCAGCCGCGGGTCCTAGGGTGTCTCCCGATCACGAAGCTCGGCCTCAAGCCCTCCGGCTGGCCGACTGGCAACCGCGCAGAGCGCACGGTGCCCCCGGAGGAAGATCCGCCCGTGCCGCCGGTACGGGAAGCTGCTCGACCTGACGGAGTACCCCGTGCTTGATCTGCACCTCGACGACCCCACCCACCTCGCGTGCATCTCCGACGCTCCCGGTCACGTCGTCCAGCCCGACCTCGTCGCCCGCGCCGTCCGGGCTGACGGCACCCCGTGGCGGCTGACGCGGGTCGGTCCGCATCGCATCGAGCTCGTCGGTCCCTCGGGTGAGCGGGCGAGCTGGTGGCTGCACGATTTCAAGCCATTCGTGCAGCACCTCCGTACCGCCGACCCGACGGTGTGGGTGTACGACTTCGGGGTCGTGCGCGTCGGCGGACGGTACGTCGCCGTCACGTCCCGCGAGCACTGGACCCCCTGCGCGCGAGTGACGACGCGTCGGCCGGGCACGCAGGTGGCGTGGCTCGTCGCCATGCTGCAGCCGCGGGCGGACGCCGAGGGCGCTGACCTCGTCCCCCCGCACACGGCCACGCTCTACCACCTCGATCCGCCCTACCAGCTGGGCCGGCTCGCGAACGCCCCGATCGACTGGGTGCTCGTCCTGGCCTACCAGCGCGACGGTCGAGGAATCACGGTGATCTACGAGGCCGACGCGACGGGCCGGCTCGTGTCGCCCTGGGACCTGCCGGGCAGCCACGACGACGGGATCGATCACGTCCGAGCCCTGCAGGGACTCGGTTACGAGATCGCTCTGCCCCCAGCGGGCGACTGCTGACGGCCGCCGACTCGGGAGCGTGACTTCCCGCTGGTCACAGCGACGCGATGTGCCGATCGGGTCGGGCCCTCGGCGGGCGCAGTGCCGCCCCGATCCCGCGGTGCGGGTGCGGGTGTCCAGGGGTCGACGCAGGATGGAACGGCGCCGGGGCCGCCCGGTGCGGCCCGCTCGTCGCCCCGTGCGCCGGGCAGACCTTCCGTAGTGATCGACGAGGGGGACACGCATGGGCATCGACGACCTCAAGGGCAAGGCGTCCGACGCGGCGCAGGGCGAGAAGGGCGAGCAGGGGAGCGACGCGGCCCTGGAGAAGGGGTCCGACGCGGCGTCGTCCGCCACGGGCGGCAAGCACGACGAGCAGCTCGACAAGGCGCAGTCGGCGGCGGACAAGAAGATCGGCGACCAGTGACGACCTCCGTCCGGGCCGGGCGCGGTGCCCGGCCCGGACGGGCGGGGAGCGGCTGAGCAAGGACGTGACGGGCGCGGGCGCGACGGAGACGGAGCCGACGGGGACGGGGGCTGTCCGGCGTCGGCGGGAGGACGACTGAGGAGGTCGGACCCGGTCCACGGCGAGGCGCAGACTCAGTCGCCGTGGGAGGCGCGGGACCGGCGAAGTCCCGTCGCCGCGCTGTGGGCGAGGCGACGGGACTCCGTCGTGGGTGCTACCGCGAGCTCGGTCGCATGCGGTAGGTCCCGTTGCCGTAGCTGACCTTGGCGTAGCCACCGAAGGCGTGGCTCCGGCCGGACGGCTGCTGGAGCCGGGCCGAGCTGACGCTACGCGCAGCAGACTGCCTGGACGTGGAGTACTTGGGCATGTCGATCACCTCCTCTCGATGGGTCGGGTGGGGTGCGGCGCGGGCGCGCCGCCGTCGACGGAAGCACGAGGGGGCACCGGGTTGACCGGCGACGGCGCGCGCTCGGGATCGCGGGCAGGAGCACGCCGGGTCACGCGGTCACGCTCGCGGGGGCCCCAGCCACGGCGGGCCGTGCACTGCAGCGGGCGACCGTCCTCATGGCCGTGATGGCGCGCTCGTGCGCCCGCGTCCGGCGGTGCACCCGGGTGCAGGTGTCCGCGGCGCTGGCGAGCCGGCGCGAGAGCGTCCGGCCGCACCGCGGGTCGGCGTTCTCGGCCGTGACCACCCGGACGGTGAGACCGTGCGCCTTCGCGCGGCGGGCGAGCGGCTCGAAGCAGTGGTCCCCGGAGACGATGACCAGCTCGTCGTAGCGCTTCGCGACACGGTGCAGGTCGATGGCGGCGAGCAGGGCATGGTCGGCACCGTCCGGTGCGTCGGCGCCCACGACCCACCGGATCCCGTCCCCGTGGACGGCGTGCCGGTAGCGGCGCGCGACCTTGCGCGCCGCTCCGACGACGACGTGGTCGCCCTCGGAGATCCGCGCGGCGTGCTCGAGGCGCTGCCAGAGCGCAGCGACCTCGGTGGGTGCGTCCTTCGCGCCGTGCGTGACGTTCTCGATGTCGACGAGGACGTAACGCCGGGTGCCGGCCGGCTCCGTGCGGGGGCTCGGTGCCGACTGCCCGCGCCCGTGGACCGGACGTGCGGTCCGGTCCGGCTGCGTGTCGAGGTGGAACCCGCGGCAGTCCGGGCAGGCGAACGGGCTGATGGTCAGCCTCGACGAGCCCGCGGTCGCACCCTTCGCCCCGTCGCGGGCCTGGTGCCGGTCGCGGTACCGCGCCAGGCCGGTCGCGGGACACACGGGGAGACGGTGTGCTCGGCGCCGGCCGTCGGCACGGTATGCGCTCGTGAGCTCGGAGTCGATGCGTGCGGTGCGTGCCATGGTGCGCTCCTTCGGGTCTGCGTCGGTGAGGTGATGGCACGACGATGGCGGGACGCAGAAGGGGCATCCAGACCAGGAATTCCTCCGTATGCCCCGGTCAGTGCCCGGGTGGCCCCCCGAAAGGAGGTTCTCCGCGACCCCTCGGCACTGCCAGGCTCTGGTCGTGACGGTGAAACCGGAGCTGAAGGTCGACGGCGATCTCCTCGCGGCGCTCACGAGCCGTGCTGAGCAACGACCGGAGCGCGCGGAGCTCTACCGCGTCCTTCACGGGCCCCCGGCGGACCAGCCCGTGCCGGCCGATCCGCTCGTCGTCGTGGCCGCGTACGTCAACGAACTCGCGAAGAGGTACGGGCTGTCCGAGCACCGTGACCTGTCCACCAGCCAGTTCGACGACGTCGCCCCGCCGTCCCGGGCCATGGCCCTTCTCCGGGCCTGCGTCCCGGAGATCGAGCAGGACGCCGACGCGCTGCGCGGTCGCCTGTACGAGGTGGTCGTCCGACTCTCCGACGAGCCCGCAGCGCGGGCGTTCCTCAACAGGAGCGCGCCCGTGAGCGAGGTGGGCTTCCGGAAGATCGCGCAGGTGTACTGGAACCTCGAGCAGAACGAGCAGCGACCCAAGCTGCCGATCCGGAGCGGCCAGGAGATCACTGTCGGAGGACGGCGCACGAGTGCGGCCATCGCGTCCTCCGACGGCAACCGGGACCTCGCGGCGGAGCTGCTCACCGAGCGCACACGAACGAGGCTGACAGGGCTGGGTGAGGGAACGGCCGACGCCACCTCAGGGCAGGCCTTCCGCACGAAGGGCGCGCGGTTGGCGGTCCTCGTCGCCGAGGAGCTCCTCCGGGACGCACCCTCGCCGCTGCCGAGCGCCTCGATGGCGCTCATGATCGTCGTCGACGCTCGCGGGCGGCGGCAGGTCAAGGTCTCGAGCATCGACGCGGCGGCCCCCGGTGCGCCGGGTCCGGCAAGCGACGTCCGGCGGCCGACGCCCGCGGAACCGTGGCGTCCTCACGGTCGCATCGTCGTCGGGCCCGTCGCCACCGTGGGCGCCGCGTACGTCCGGCGGGCCGTCGACGACGAGATCGAGCGGCTCTGGGCGTCGGACGGTGACCGCAGGGTGTGGCTGCGTGGCGGACCGGGCCACGGCAAGTCGTTCGTCGCACGACGCGTCATGCAGGACGCGCTCGCGTGGGAGGGTGACGACGCGGAGGTGCTCCTCGTCTGGGTCGACTCCGCCGGCCCGGACGCCGTCCGCGATGCGTTCTCGGCGGTGCTCGACCGGGTTCCCGGGCTGGGAGCCGTGCCGGTCGACGGACCGGATGCGCTCGATGCACGGGCCCGCACGGTGCTCGAGGCACTCGTGGTCTCCGACTGGCGGTGGTTGGTCGTGCTGGACGACGCCGACGCCACGGGGCTCATCGACGCGGGACTCCTCCCGCCTGGCACCAACCCGCTCGGGAGGGTCCTCCTGACGACACGGGCGCGCGACGCCCGCGTCCCGTCGCACGGGCACGTCGTCGGCGTCGACGTCTTCACGCAATCGGAGTCCGAGGCCGTGCTGCGCAGCCAGGTCGACCCGGGCAGCGGCGGGGCGGCGGCGCTCGCCCACGCCTCCACCACGGACACAGCCGCGCTCGCCGCGGCGGTCGGGCACCACCCGCTCGCGCTGTCCGTCGCCGCTGCGACCATCACCGCCAACGCCATGGAGGTCCACGACTGGATCACCGAGTTCGACGCGGCCGCGACGATGGACACCGCCGCCGACGAACCCGACCCCGGTGGTTACCGGCACCTCGTGGGCGCCACCTGGCGCATCGCGCTCGACCGCGCGTCCGCCGGCCTGCGGCCAGGTGTGGTCGAACGGGCGGCCACGGTCGCGGCGCTCCAGGCGCCCGAGGGGCACCCGTCCTGGATCTGGTCGTGCCCGGCAGTCCTCACCTGGGTCCTGGGCGAGCCCTCGGAGGTCGTCCCGCACCGCATGCCCGAGGCCGTCAAGCGCCTCGTCGGGCATGGTGTTCTCGAGATGCGAGGCCCCTCCTGGAAGAAGGGGGCACTCGCGATCCACCCTCTCGCCGCACGAGCGGTCCTCGAGGTCGCCGACCCGACGGACATCGCGGACGCCGCGGCCGTGCTCACGAACCAGTGGCTGCTGCGGCTGGCCACCGGTGACCAGGCCGTCAGGGCAGGACTACGTCGGAACCTCGAACCGCTCGTCTCCCGCGCGGTCCCGGGGAGCGCCGCCCACCGGACCGCGCAGGTGCTGCTGAGCGTCGCGCGGGAGGCGGTCCGCTCGTACACGTCGCAGCGTGACGTGAAGGCAGTGATCGCGTCGTACCTCCGACGAGGTGGGGCGACCGGAGAGGCGATTATGGCCTGGCAGCTCGCGTCGCTGGCGGACACCGCCGAGCATGCGGGGCTGGCGGCAGAGGCCCACTCGGCGTACGAGGAGGCGGCGGCCCTCTACGAACGGGTCCTGGCCCGGCCCTCCGCAGACGACGAGAAGAGAGCGATCGAGCTCCAGCGTGCCGGGGAGGTCCTCGCGAGGCTGGGGCGCGACGTGGAGGCGCGGCAGCGTCTCTCGGAGGCGTTGACCGTCTACGCGCGCGTCCCGGACTTCGGCAGTTCGCTCGACGACCTGGTCACGCTCGTGGAGCTGCAGACTGCACTCGGTGACCATGCCGCGCGGGCGGATCTCCTCCGACGCATCGCAGAACGTGTCCCGCGCATGGTGGAGGGCCACCCGCGAGACGACATCGCCGCCGTCCTTCCGGTCGCGGAACGCATGCAACGTCTCGGCCTGGACGACCAGCTGGCGCCGCTCCTGGGCGACCTCACGGCCGAGGTCACGGCGGAAGGGCACACGGACCTGAGCGTCGTCGAGCTCAGAGCGCTCGTACGTCTTCAGGCGGCAGCGGGGAGGTGGGCGGACGCCGTCGAGACGTTGCCGCACGTCATCGAACGCGCGGGTGTGTGCGTCGAGGACCTCGTCGTGCTGGCCGGCCTGCTCGCGCACCTCGGTCGGTCGGAGGACGCGGAGCAGGTGCTCTCGCATGCGCTGCAGGCCCGTGCGCGGCCGGACGAGGACGGTGCGGACGAGGATGATGGGGCGCAGGCCCGTCGTGCCGTGGCGACCGACGCCGTCGTCAGCGGTTCCCTGCAGGCGGCCGGCTTGGGCGCGATAGGTGCCCAACGGTTCGGGGACGCGGTGGGCATCTACACCGAGCTCGTCGACTTCCTTCGCCTCCAACCGCGTGAGCTGCGCGGCCGCGAGGCGGCAGTGGCCTCCGCTCTGATCCAGCGCGCGGGGGCACAGCTGCGCGACAGGCGCATCGACGACGCGCTGCACTCCGCGACCGAGGCGGCGGACGTCTACCGGATGCTGAGCGAGCTCTCCCCGGACGACATCGGCGTGCGTCGCCAGCTGGCGCTGGCGCTGGCAACCGTCTCGACGGCGTGCCTCGGCCTGGGCCGGCGGGACGACGCCCGCGACGCTCAGACCCGTGCCGTGCAGGTGACTCGGGAGCTGCCGGAGCCCGAGCACTCCGACGAACAGCTGCGCCATGACCTTGCCGCACACCTCCAGGACATGGGGCAGCTGAGTCGCGCACTGGATCGTCACGACGACGCCGCGTACCTCTTCAGTCGCCTGGTGGCGATCCGGATGGCGGAGCTCGAGGCCGAACCGGGGTCCGTCGAGGTGCTTCGCGGGCTGGCACAGGCGCAGACCTCGCTGGGTGATGTGATGCGGGACCAGGAGCGGTTCGACGAGGCGGAGCGGTGGCTCGTCGACGCCCTGGGCGCGTGGCACGACCTCGTCGGCCGCGATCCCGGCGACGCCGGGACGCGGCGCAGCCTCGCCCAGGCGCTGACGTCGCTCGCGCACGTGCAGGCAGCGCTCGGGCGGACAGACCAGGCGACAGCGACGCAGCGCCGGACCGTAGACCTTTGGCGTGAGGCAACCCTCAAGGATCCGGGCGACCGTGACGCGCAGCTGGGGCTGGCGGACGCCCTCCTCCTCCTGGGATCTCTTCACCACATGGCCGGGCGTCCGGAGGATGCCGTGGAGTGTCACCGAGGCGCCGTCAACGTCGCCGACATGGTGGCCGACCTCACTGCGGGCACGCAGGATCCGCCCCTCACGAGCTTCCGGGCCCGGGTACTGTCACAGCTCGCAAGCAGCCTCCGAGCCCTCGGACGGACCGACGAGGCGGATGCCGCGGAGCGGCGGGCCGAGAAGCTGACCCGGGCGGATGGCCCGGACTGACGGAGGTGGCAGCGCGGCCCGGGCGCCGCTGACGACCGACGTCGGGACGTCGATCGAACGAGCCCTCCAGCACGCACCGTGCGGTGTCGATACGGAAGACGGGACACCCACCCGAGGAGGTCACGACAGTGGCGCGCACCTACCCCGAGCACCCCGCGTTCCCCGAGGACGGCGGTGCCGAGCAGACCGTCTGGGAAGCGCTGCGCGACCACCTGCCGGACGACGCCGTGCTCCTCGCGGGCACCGCGCTGCAGGACGGTCCCAAGGAACGTGAGATCGACCTGCTCGTCGTGTGGCCGGGGCTGGGTGTCGCGGCGATCGAGGTGAAGGGCGGGCACGTCGTCCGCGCCGACGGGCAGTGGTGGCAAGGGTCCGGTGCGGGGCGTCACCCCATCGACCCCGTCGGGCAGGTGCAGGACGCCAAGCACACCCTCCTGGCGCTGCTGGCCCGGCACGGCCTCGCGGCGGCGCGGACCCGCACGGCGCACCTCGTCGCCCTGCCGCACACCTACGTGCCGGGGGACTGGGACGCGCCGGAGCTGCCGAGGACCATGCTGCTCGACCGGGGGGACGTCGCTGACGGCGGGCGCGCCGTCCACCTCGTGCGCCGGGCGATCGCCGAGCACGGGGCCGGTCACGCGCCGCTCGACGAGCCGGTCGCTGAAGCGCTCGTCGAGTGGCTGACCGGCGGGTTCCCGTCACAGGCTGAGACCCTCGCCGTCGCTGCCGAGTACGAGGACCACCTCGACCGGCTGACGCGCGAGCAGGCGCACGCCATGCGGTTCCTCGACGCGGTGCCGCGGGTGCACGTCGTCGGAGGGGCGGGGACGGGCAAGACGTGGCTCGCACTCGAGCACGCGCGCCGCCGTGCCCGGGCGGGGGAGCGCGTCGCGCTCATGTGCTACTCCCGCGGCCTGGCGCGGTACCTCGAGCGGACGACCGTGACGTGGCCGGTGCGGGAACGGCCCGCGTACGTCGGGCTGTTCCACGAGCTGCCGGTGCGGTGGGGCGCGGCGCCGGGCGACGACGCCGACCCGGCGGACTGGGAGGAGCGCCTGCCGCGCGAGCTCGGCGACCTCGCCGCGCAGCGCCCCGAGGCGGACCTGTTCGACGCCGTCGTCGTCGACGAGGCGCAGGACTTCGGCGACGAGTGGTGGCCGGCGCTGCTGCGCTGCCTGCGCGACCACGCCGGCGGCCGCCTCGCGGTGTTCTCCGACGACGGCCAGCGGGTGTTCCCCCGCTCCGGCACCGCGCCCGTCGAGCTGACCGTTATCGAGCTCGACGAGAACCTGCGCTCCACCAAGCAGATCGCCCAGCTCTGCGGCGCACTGCACGAGGGCGTCACCCGACCACGGGGGTGGCCGGGCGCGCCGGTGCGCGTCGTCGACGTCCCCGCCGAGGAGGCCGTCGGTGCCGCGGACGACGTCGTCGAGGCCCTGCTCGACGAGGGCTGGGAGCCCGGGCAGATTGCGTTGCTCACCACCGGGCGGCGGCATCCGATGCAGGTCGAGACCGTCGGGTTGGCCGGCTACCAGGAGTACTGGGACGGGTTCTTCGCTGGCGAGGACGTGTTCTACGGGCACGTTCTCGGGTTCAAAGGGCTCGAGCGGACGGTCGTCGTGCTGGCCGTCAACGGGATCCGGGACGCGGCGCGGGCGCGGACGATGCTCTACACAGGGCTGTCGCGGGCGCGGGTGCTGCTCGTGGTCGTGGGGCCGCGGGGGTACGTGGAGGACGTGGGTGGGGAGGCGGTGCGGAAGCGGTTGGGGGATGCGTGGGAGTGGGTGCTCGCATCTTCGGTCGACACGACCGGGTGAGGTTCGACCGCACCGGAGCGCAACTTCCTGAACTTCCTGTCCGCCGGTCGTGCCTCTGCGACACTTCGGGCACGGCGGGCGGCGCGGCACACGTCGGGCTTGGCAGCGCGGGTCAGCCGCACGTGTGGGAACCGCGCACCCAGCGCGTTGCGCTCGACGACGAGGAGACGACGTGCAGATCAGCGAACGACTCGAGGCTCTCCTGGTGCCGGCGGGTGAGCACATGGCGGTGGCGGCGCTCCAGCGCTACTTCGCGCCGCTGCCGGCGGGCGGCTTCACCGGTGCGTACTTCGAGCGGCTCGGAGGCGGCGGTGACCGGCCTGACGTTGCCGACACCTTCACGTCCGACGACATCGTGGCCGTGTCGATGCTCTCGGTGACTGTCCCCGCGTCCGCAGTGCTGCAGCTCCTCGAGGCGCGTGGACCCGAGTTGGGCGGCCTGCTCGCCAAGATCCCCACCGATGTGGCACTCGCCGAGATCACGGCCGACGAGGTGGGCGGAGCCTGGCCCGTGCGGGACGTCTACCGAGAGCTCCTGGCGATTCCCGGGATCGGCGAGACGACCGCCACCAAGCTGCTGGCGCGCAAGCGGCCGCATCTCGTCCCGATCCTCGACGCCGTCGTCACCGCCGAGCTGTCCGTCGTGAAGGGCCGCTACTGGGTGCCGTTGCACGCATGGCTCACCGCGGACGAGTGCGCCGGCCACCGACGGCTCGAGGAGCTTCGTTCCGCGGCCGGTCTCGGGTCGGAGGTGTCGGTGCTGCGGGTGTTCGACGTGCTCGCGTGGATGGTCGGCAGCGGGTACGTACCCGAGAACTAGATTTCAGCAGCTGTCGCGTGGCGCAGCCCCTTGCGTGGCGACAGGCTGGGTCGGCGCCGGACCCTGATGCGACCAGGCCCTCGGCCACCCCGGAGAAAGGCACCGAGATGAACCACACGACCGACGCCGCCGACGATCTCGTCCTCGCGGTCGAGGCGGAAGCGGAATCTGCCGTCGGCAGGGTCAACATCGCGATCTTCGGAGCCACCGGTGCGGGCAAGTCGTCCCTCCTCAACGCGGTCTTCGGTGCCGACGTCGCCGCGACGGGAGTGGGAAGCCCGGTCACCTCCGGAACCGCCCAGTACGTCAACCCGGCGGGCACGCTCGCCATCTACGACGGCGCCGGCTTCGAGCTCGGCCAGGGCAACCTCGCCAAGGACCTGCTGGGCCGGATCAAGAAGAGCCGCCGGCCGGGCAACGGGCTCATCCACATCGCCTGGTACTGCGTGAACTCTGCGACGGCCCGCCTTGAGCCGTCGCAGGCCCAGGCCATCCGCAAGGTCGCGGACCTCGGTATCCCGGTGGTTCTCGTCCTCACCAAGGTGGACGCCAAGGCGGGCGCCGCCGACCCCGCCGCCGTCGAGTTCGCGGAAGCGATCGCGGCGATGGACCTCCCGATCGTTGGTGGCCGACCAGTCCTGACTGCGGCGCTCTCCAACGACTTCGTCGGCACGGAGCGTCACGGCTTGGAAGCGCTGCTCGATGCGACATACCGTGCGGTGCCCGAGGCACAGCGGGTCGCGGTGGCTGCGGCACAGAAGATCGACCTTGCGATCAAGGCGCGGTACGCCAGGTCGTGGATCGCCGGCGCCGTGGCTTTCGCCGGCGGTGTCGGTGCCACCCCCATCCCACTCGCCGACGCGGCGGTCCTCGTGCCTGCGCAGGCAGCGCTGATGGCGAAGATCTCCGCGATCTACGACATCCCCAAAGAGCACACAGCGGCGATCGTGGGCGCTGTGACCAGCGCCGCCGGCGCCGGTGGTCGCGCGGCCGTCGGCAGTCTGGCGAAGCTGATCCCGGGGGTCGGAAGTCTTATCTCCGGCAGCGTCGCCGCGACGATCACCGGCGTGATGGGCGAGGGCTGGCGCGCGGTGTCCGAACGCGTCGTCACCGGGGACATGGAGCTCGCGGACGCCGACCAGATGGCTTCGGTGGTCAAGCAGTTCCTGTCTCACCTCAGCGCCCCGCAGTCCGAGCGCCCGCAGGATGCGGGACCGAGCGCCCCGTGAGTGCAGCGACGCGCGGGTCGGATGAAACAGGCGAATAACCCCTAAGCCCGTCTCTGTTTCGCATTTTGCGGTTGTCTCCCGCGAACGGGTTCCCGGTCCGGTACGCGTAGCGGAGCACGCCCAAGCGATGATCCGCAGGCGAAGGGTCGACTCGACGGCCGTGTCCACAAATCTGAGCTCATCAGCTGGATCACCTGCGGCAGGGAACGCCCCGACGGGCATCAGTGCCCGCTGCATTGAGGAATACTCTGACCATTGACGGTGGGACGGTTCTGGTCAGAGCGCCCCCAGTCTCGGAGGGGCACACTTTTCATGACGACCTACCACTTTTCGTGACGACGTACCGACGGCGAGGGCACTACCGCCGAGGCCGCGGCGGGCGCAAGCACTGGGTGTCGCCGCACACGGTGACCCGTGCCGGCGGCCGTGGGCGGACGTCCTACACCTGGCGAACCTACGGATCCTCGAGCGTTCGCTCGACCTCCCTCCCGCCCGCCCCAAGTGGCCCGAAGTCGACTCGATGGGCCAGTCCCAACGCCTTCTGCCCTGTGTGCAGAGCCGCCGTCTACTTCTACTCGAACGAGCACGGGAGCAGGGTCTACTTCGACGAGATGGGCCCACCCTGGCCGAAGCACCCGTGCACGCAGCCGGACGTCTCCCAGTCGGCGCGCGCCGGGCGTACGCAGGTAGTGCCAGTGCTCTACCCCATCGGCGAGGGTCAGGAACGACTCGCGCTAGCCCAGCGAGCTGACCGACGGCACGGGGATGCCTCCTACGGTCAGACCAACGGTGACGCGTGGATCGTCGTCGACCAGTGGGTCGACGACGACGGGACGTTCCTCATCCTGCGCCCCGCGTACTCGTTCCGTCGTCCGCGGGTCTGGCAGGTGTTGGACCCGGTCGACGTCAGCACCGGGTCGGTGGTCTTCATCGCCTCAGAGCAGTTGTCGTACGTGGACATGACGACCCTGGAAGCGGTGACAGCTGAAGTGCTGCTGTACCGCTACCACCCACGCACCTCACTGCTGGGGCGGCTGCGTGCCGCGTGGCGGCCGAGCCCGCGCGGCTGAAAAGAGAGTGGCGCCTGCCGAAACGGTGAGACCGTGCCTGCTCGGCTCCTGCCATCGCACGTCATGTCGGGACTGGCGTGACGCCGCTCGAGGCGGGGGCCATCACGCCTCGTCGAACCACCTCAGCCGAGACCTCTCATCTCGCTCGCGTACTTCATGAAGGTCGTGGCGAAGACCTCGGTCATGCTCACGAGCCACTGTGCGAGGCCGGGCGCGAGGTTCTCGTCCCGCCAGTCCCCGTCATGCCGCAGCATCACCTTGCTGGACTTGTGCTCGGGGTTGTCATGCCACTCGAGGGTGGCACCGAGTGCTTCCTCGATCTCCTGGCGACGTGCGTGCAGCTGCGCAAAGAGCGCCTTGTCGTTCCGGACGTAGAACGAGCAGTGGACGCCCGCCGGCTCCCGGGCGGAGAGCGACAGCACGACGATGCAGCCTGGGACGCCGATGTTGACGTCCACGGCGTCCTGCGTCGTGGGCTTGGGCCAGGACCGGACGATCGCCCCGGTCGACTCGCCGAGGTCCCGCACCGTCTGGAAGAACGCCTGCCGCTGTGCGAGCAGCGGCCTGGTGCCGGCGGACCGCCACGCGGGTGCTTCCTCCGGCACCTCGAGCCCGACGAGCGAGGCGAGCTCGCGGGCATCGATGAACTGCTCGGCGTCGGCGCGCCCATCACCGTCGAACCTCAGCCCTTCAGCCGCCAGGTAGGCGCGGGGCTCCTCGGTGCGCGCCGGGTCGAGCCAACGGAAGCCGGGGGAGATGGTCCCGCCGGTCTGCAGGACGCGCCACGCGCCCTGCATGAGATGCGTCGTGATGATCGCTGCAACGGGCTGAGGGTAGGACCCTGCGACGAGCGCGACCTCGCCGTAGGACGTCCACCGCCCGGCGGGGATCTCGGCGACGATCGAGGCGACCAGCCGACGGGTCTCCGAGGGCTGCTCGTCGCTCCCGCCCGTGAGGGCCTCGTTCGGTCCCGGCCAGAGGTCGACGATCCGCTCGGCCAGCGCCGCCCCGCGCGCGTCGATCTCGTGCACGCTCCAGGTCTGGCCTGCCGCGATCTCATGGTTCAAGCGCAGGCCGGACTCGGCCAGCATGGCCCGCTTTACGGAGAACGGGCGGTTGCTCAGCTCGCTGTTGTAGCCGGTGAGCGTGAGGTTCCCCAATGTGTGGACGACGCGTTCGTGCTCGGTTCTGACGTCCGCGTCCTCGGGCAGCCCTGCCGCGAACTCCCGGCGGGCGGTCTCGGTCAGTGTCTGGGGCAGGACGTGCTCGATGGTGAGGTGCGCGGGATCCACCGCTTCCTTGGACCCGTAGGACTCCTCGATCCACTGCAGGATGAGCTTCTTCTGTGCCGCGCGGCCCTGCCAGTAGAAGGGCACCACGCCGACGGCTCCGCGGATCTGCTTGTCGGTGGCGAAGTGCCGGCGTCCTCGAGACAAGTAGTCGCGCAGCGCGACGTCGACGGCGGAGGCGTCGGCGACCGCGGCGACGGCCTGGAGGAGGCTCCGGTTGAGGCCGGCGGTCGCACGGCCGAGCACGATGCGCCGCACGAAGTACGACTCCAACGTCAGCAGGGCGCTGGCCACCTGAGTCGGCGTCGCGGTGCCCGCGGCCCGGCGGGCAAGGAGCGTCATGACGACCGGGTAGGCGGTGGTCGAGCCCCACGCCCGGATGCGTTCCAGTCGACGGCGGATCACCGGGTCGAACTCCCGTGACGGGTCGAGGATCGTGGCGAGGAGGTCGCCGAGAGCGGCGATGCGGCGTACCTCGGACTCGATCTGCTCCGGGGTGGTGAGCTTCTCCAGGCGCTTCTGCTGACCCGCGTAGGTGTCCGACTGCTTGGCGCGCTCGTCACGCTGGGCCAGGTCCAGCCAGAACAGCAGCTCGAGCTCGTCCGAGGTGAGCTTCCTCTCCAGCGGCAGCCAGACGGCGTCGTAGACGTCCTCCGCGCGCCCGCCGAGGCGCATGAACAGGTAGTTCTTGAGCAGGTCCGACTGGTTGAGCTGGAGACCGGTGTTGTTGAGCGACTCGAAGATGCGGTGCGCGTTGTCACCGGGTTCGGCCGTCACCACGACGACGGCCAGCCCGTGGACGACGGCGTTCTCGATCTCCTCGAGGTCGTGCGGGTCGTCGGGGTCGTCCACTGCCGCGATCTTGGCCCGGAAGTGGTTGTAGGCGACGCCGATGCGATCGGAGCCGCCGGCATCCGGCGAGGACGTCAGTACCGCCTTGTACGCCTCGCGGTCGGCCTGCGTGGGAACCACCTTGGGGGGCTTGCCCTTGTCGTAGACGTTCGCCAGGTACTGGGCGTGGATGCCCTCAGCGCCCTCGGTGTCCCCGGTCTCGGCGAGGTGGTCGCGCAGGGCCGCGAGCAGGATCGTGAGTGTCGTCAGGCGTTGCTGACCGTCGACGACGAGCAGCTTCGACACCCCGACCGCGTTGAAGTCGGGACTAGTGGCCAGGACGAGCGAGCCGATGAAGTGGCTCGTCGCCGGCGCGGTGCGTCGGGCGGCCGCCAGCTCGACGACGTCGTCCCAGAGCTGGTCGAGCTGCTTCGTGCCCCAGGAGTATGTCCGCTGGTACAGCGGCACCTGGTACTGCTTCTTGCCCTCGAGGACCCCCGCGAAGCTGGTCTCCGTCGCCTTGACCACGTGTGCCTCCGGGCTCTCATCGGTGAACGAGCTCGCGTCACCGTAGCGCTACCGGCGTCGTTGGAGCCGGTGTGTCGGCGAGCGGGGCTAATGTCACCCGCATGAACCGCGAGACCCAGAGGGCAGAGCTCCACAAGACCATCTGGAGGATCGCGAACGACCTCCGTGGCAGCGTCGACGGCTGGGACTTCAAGCAGTACGTGCTCGGGTTCCTCTTCTACCGGTACATCTCGGAGAACCTCACCGACTACCTGAACTCCCACGAGCACGCGTCGGGCAATCCGGACTTCGACTACGTCAAGGTTCCCAACCGCGACGTCGAGGACCCCGACCTCGTCCGGGAGATCGTGGCGGAGAAGGGATTCTTCATCCGCCCCTCGGAGCTCTTCGCGAACGTCCGCGCACGAGCACTCCGTGACCAGAACCTCAACGAGACGCTGGAGCGGGCCTTCCGCAATATCGAGGGGTCCGCTGTCGGTACGGTCGCCGAGAACGACCTCAAGGGCCTGTTCGACGACATGGACGTCAACTCGAACAAGCTCGGGCCCACGGTGGCCAAGCGCAACGAGCGGCTCGTCAAGCTGCTCGACGCGATCGGGGAGCTGAACCTCGGCAACGGGCCGTTCACCGAGAACAAGATCGACGCGTTCGGCGACGCGTACGAGTACCTCATGCAGATGTACGCCTCGTCCGCCGGCAAGTCCGGCGGGGAGTACTACACCCCGCAGGAGGTCTCCGAGCTGCTCGCCCGCATCACCGTGGTCGGCAAGACGAGCGTGAACAAGGTGTACGACCCGGCGTGCGGGTCAGGGTCACTGCTGCTGAAGTACCGCAAGGTCCTCGGCAAGGATGGCGTGCGCCAGGGGTACTACGGCCAGGAGATCAACCTCACCACGTACAACCTGTGCCGCATCAACATGTTCCTGCACGACGTGAACTACGAGCACTTCGACATCGCCCATGGCGACACCCTCATCGACCCGGCCCACTGGGACGACGAGCCGTTCGAGGCGATCGTGTCCAACCCGCCCTACTCGATCAAGTGGGAGGGCGACGCCAACCCGCTGCTCATCAACGACCCGCGTTTTGCGGCGGCCGGTGTGCTCGCCCCCAAGTCCAAGGCGGACCTGGCCTTCACGATGCACATGCTGTCGTGGCTCGCCGTCAACGGCACCGCGGCGATCGTCGAGTTCCCCGGCGTGCTCTACCGCGGCGGTGCGGAACAGAAGATCCGCAAGTACCTCATCGACAACAACTACGTCGACGCCGTCATCCAGCTCCCGCCGGACTTGTTCTTCGGGACGACGATTGCGACCTGCGTCATCGTGCTCAAGAAGTCCAAGACCGACAATGCGGTGCTGTTCATCGACGCGTCTGCCGAGTTCGTGCGCGGCGGGAACAAGAACAAGCTCACGGAGGCGAACCAGGCCAGGATCCTGGAGGCGTTCACGGCCCGGGAGGACGTCGCTCACTTCGCGCGCCTCGTCGAGAACGAGGCAATCGGTGAGAACGGCTACAACATCTCCGTGTCGTCCTGGGTGGAAGCTGAGGACACCCGGGAGGTCGTCAACATCACCGAGCTCAACGCCCGCATCGCGGGCATCGTTGAACGCCAGGCCTCACTGCGTAAGCAGATCGACGCCATCGTCGCGGGTCTCGAAGGTGTGGACGCGTGAGCCGCATCGATGAGCTGATCGAGCGCTACGCGCCTGACGGAGTCGAGTACAGGACCCTCGGCGATGTTGGTGAATTCGTCCGTGGGAACGGGTTGCAGAAGACGGACTTGCGGGATACGGGGGTTCCTGCGATCCACTATGGCCAGATCCACACGGTCTATGGCGTATGGACTGAGAAGGCGGTCTCCTGCGTCGAGCCGGAGTTTGCTGCGCGCCTACGTAGGGCCGAGCCAGGGAACCTCATCATTGCGACGACAAGTGAGGATGACGGTGCGGTAGCGAAGGCCACGGCTTGGCTTGGCGGGACCGAGGTTGCCGTCAGCGGGGATGCGCATATCTACCGGCACGGCCTCGATCCGAAATATGTGGCCTACTTCTTCCAGTCCGAGGCGTTCAAGGATCAGAAGCAGAGCGGGATCACGGGAACCAAGGTTCGCAGGATCTCGGGTGACCGACTGGCAAGGATCCGGATTCCGGTACCGCATCTCGAGGTGCAGCGGGAGATCGTGAGGGTCTTGGATGCCTTCACGGAGCTGGAGGCGGAGCTGGAGGCGGAGCTGGAGGCGGAGCTGGAGGTGCGCACGCAGCAGTACGCCCACTACCGTGACTCGCTCCTTCTCGCTGATCGAGACGTCGACTGGGTGCCGCTAGGGAGGATTGCGGCGTTCAAGTACGGCTACACCGCTACGGCGAAGATGGAGGGTGACTACCGGTTCATTCGGATTACCGACATCAACCCTCAGGGCAAGCTGCTTCCGAATGGTGCAAAGTTTGTCGATATGTCGCATGACACCGACCAGTACCTCGTAAAGCCGGGTGACGTTCTCATGGCGCGCACGGGGGCGACGTACGGCAAGACAGTCCTGATCGGCGAGATCGCCCCGGCCGTGTATGCCTCATTCCTAATCCGGATCCGGTTCGGCGAGAGGACGCTTCTTCCTTCCTATTACTGGCATTTTGCGCAGAGTCAGCTGTACTGGAGTCAGGCGAATCGCCTCGTGGGTGGGGGTGCCCAGCCTCAGTTCAACGCGAACTCGCTGAAGACGGTGCTCGTTCCTGTCCCGCCGCTCGAGCAACAGCAGCGGGTTGTGGACCTGCTCGACGGTTTCGATGCCCTTGTGAACGACCTGTCGTCGGGCCTGCCTGCGGAGATCGAGGCGCGTCGCCAGCAGTACGCGTACTACCGCGATCGGCTGCTGTCGTTCAAGGAGGTTGTTGCGTGAGCGATGGGGCGGTTGCGCGGTTCGAACCGATCGCTGTGTCGTCGGAGTCGACGGTCGTCGCGGAGTTCGCGGCCGATCCGGCGGAGGCGACGCGCTACCAGTCGGAGGCCGAGCTCGAGGCCGAACTCGTCAGGCTGCTGCGGGAGCAGGCGTACGACTACCTGCCGATCACCGCGGAGGCCGATCTGATCGCGAACCTCCGCACCCAGCTCGAGGCGCTCAACCGGATCACCTTCACCGACGGCGAGTGGCAGCGGTTCTTCACCGAGAAGATCTCGGGGGAGCGGGACGGCATCGTCGAGAAGACGGTCCGCATCCAGGAGGACCACGTCCAGCTGCTCAGGCGCGACGACGGGTCGTCGAAGAACATCACCCTGCTGGACAAGACCCACATCCACAACAACCGGCTGCAAGTGATCAACCAGTACGAGGTGCCCGGAGCGGACGCGGGGGCAGACGTCCCGGCGCAGCGAGCGAACCGCTACGACGTGACGATCCTCGTCAACGGGCTGCCGCTGGTGCACGTCGAGCTCAAGCGGCGGGGGGTCGACATCCGGGAGGCGTTCAACCAGATCAACCGCTACCAGCGCGACTCGTTCTGGTCCGGCTCACGCCTGTTCGAGTACGTCCAACTCTTTGTCATCTCCAACGGGACGCTGACGAAGTACTACTCGAACACGACCCGTGCGCAGCACCTCGACGAGCAGAGCAAGGGCAAGCGCGGCCGCAAGACCTCGAACTCCTTCGAGTTCACGTCCTGGTGGGCGGACGCCACCAACAAGCCGATCACCGACCTCGTCGGGTTCACCCGGACCTTCTTCGCCAAGCACTCGCTGCTCAACGTGCTCACGCGGTACTGCGTGCTCACCCACGACCGGATGCTGCTCGTCATGCGCCCATACCAGATCGCGGCGACGGAACGGATCCTCAACCGCATCGAGACCTCCACGAACCTCAAGCAGCTCGGCACCCCTGCGGCAGGGGGATACATCTGGCACACGACCGGGTCCGGCAAGACCCTCACGTCCTTCAAGGCGGCGCAGCTCGCGTCCAGGCTCGGTGATGTCGACAAGGTGCTGTTCGTCGTCGACCGCAAGGACCTGGACTACCAGACCAAACTCGAGTACGAGCGGTTCCAGAAGGGCGCGGTCAACTCCAACAAGTCGACGGCAGTCCTGAAGCAGCAGCTCGAGAACCCCTCAGCACGGATCATCATCACGACGATCCAGAAGCTGTCGACCTTCATCGCCAAGAACAGGGGCCACGCTGTCTACGACGGGCACGTCGTCATCATCTTCGACGAGTGCCACCGGTCGCAGTTCGGTGACATGCACACCGCCATCACCAAGGCGTTCAAGCGGTACCACCTGTTCGGATTCACCGGGACGCCGATCTTCGCCGGCAATGCCGGCACGGGCGGGAACCCGGCGTTGCGGACCACGGCCCAGGCGTTCGGCGACAAGCTGCACACGTACACGATCGTCGACGCAATCAGCGACAAGAACGTCCTGCCCTTCCGCATCGACTACGTCAACACCGTCAAGGTCGGCGCGGTCGTCGACAAGCAGGTCTCTGCGATCGACACCGAGCGTGCGCTGCTCGACACCTCCCGCGTGCGGCAGGTCACGCAGTACGTGATCGACCACTTCGACCAGAAGACCAAGCGCAACCAGACCTACGCCCTCAAGGACCGTCGCGTAGCCGGCTTCAACGCCTTGTTCGCGACGGCGTCCATCGAGGCAGCGAAGATCTACTACAACATGTTCGGCCGCCTCCAGGCCGACCTGCCGGAGGCGAAGCGGCTCAAGGTCGCGCTCATCTACTCCTACGCACCCAACGAGGCCGAGGACGAGACCGGCGCAGGGCTGCTCGGCGAGGAGGAGTTCGAGACCGATCTCCTGGACCGCTCGTCGCGCGACTTCCTCGAGGACGCCATCCAGGACTACAACGACATGTTCGGCACCTCGTACGACACGGGCGCGGACGGCTTCCAGAACTACTACCAGGACCTGTCCCTGCGGATGAAGAACCGCGAGGTCGACCTGGTCATCGTCGTCAACATGTTCCTCACCGGGTTCGATGCGACCACGCTGAACACGCTGTGGGTGGACAAGAACCTGCGCGCCCACGGCCTGATCCAGGCGTTCTCGCGGACCAACCGGATCCTCAACTCGGTCAAGACCTACGGCAACGTCGTCTCCTTCCGGGACCTGGAGACCCAGACCAACGACGCGATCGCGCTGTTCGGCAACAAGGACGCCGCCGGCATCGTGCTGCTCAAGCCCTACGGCGAGTACTTCGACGAGTACGCCGAGAAGGTGACCGAGTTACGCGAGCGGTTCCCCCTCGGGCAGCAGATCATCGGGAAGCAGGCGCAGAAGGACTTCATCGCCCTGTTCGGGGCGCTGCTGCGGCTGCGCAACATCCTGGTGTCGTTCGACGACTTCGCCGGCGGCCAGATCCTGTCGGACCGGGACCTGCAGGACTACCAGTCGGTCTACCTGGACCTCTACCAGGTCTTCCGCCGCACGGATCGGGCCGACCGGGAATCGATCAACGACGACGTCGTCTTCGAGATCGAGCTGATCAAGCAGGTCGAGATCAACGTCGACTACATCCTCATGCTCGTCGAGAAGTACCGGGCAGCCAAGGGCGATGGCGAGGACAAGGAGATCAAGGCCACGATCGACCGCGCGGTCGACTCCAGCCCGTCGCTGCGCAACAAGAAGGACCTCATCGAGGAGTTCGTCGACCGGCTGTCCGTCGACGAGGAGGTCGCCGAGGAGTGGCGCGCCTACGTGGCGGCCAAGCGCGAGGCGGAGCTCGCCCGGATCATCATTGAGGAGAACCTGCGGCCCGAGCAGACCCGCGCCTTCGTCGACACCGCCTTCCGCGACGGACAGGTACGCGGCACGGGCACCGCCATCACCCAGATCTTGCCTCCGGTCTCCCGGTTCGCGAAGGGCTCGAACCACGGAGCCAAGAAGCAGACGGTCATCGACAAGCTCGCTGCGTTCTTCGAACGTTTCTTCGATCTGGCGTGATGGGGGCTTCGCCGGTCAGCTGGGTGCTGGACCATGATGCGGGAATCAGGCACGGCTCGACGGTTCGGATGTCGCCGGGCCGCCGGTTCTTGGTCCAACGAGATCCTTGCGATGTCGACGCAGTACCCGCCGTGGGGGTAGTTGCGGTGTCGTCGTCCTTGAGGTGATCGTTGGTCCTACACGTCGGGACTGTTCGCCTGCCTGGGCCACCGGTTGACCCGACGCCCCGCTGTGATGGACGAGAACGCGACCTCTGCGTAGATGCTCCTCAGCTTGCTCCTCTCCTCGAAAGGGAGGATCAGGCGTCGTTTCCATCGTCGGTCGGCGTGTGCGCCAATCACTGGCGCGTGAAGCTTCAGCGTGAGAGTCGGGTCGCCGAGGCGGCCGCTGTATCTCACCCGACGCACCGACACGGGGAGATGCACCGTCGCCTCGACGCTGTCGATCGGCAGCCCCCCGGGGTTGTCCACGCGGAACTCGTAGAGCCACTGCCCCGAGCCGTCATTCTCGGGATGGTCCGGGGCCTCGAGGGCCTGTCCAGAGAGTCATGGCGGCAGCCTGATGCTCGCGAGACCGATCGGCAAGAGGTGCTTCGCGCAGCGGCGCTGCCCTCCAGGAGATGTCGTCCATGCATGGCCACCGTCCGTGGCGCACAACGCACACCCGTTGTCGAGCCCACCTCAAGCATGTCCCCCGATCGGCCGATCGGGTCACAGGGCCGTGCGTTCTCGCGCTGCGTCTCACCCAGGATCCTGACGGAAGTGACCTGACCCATGAACGTGTTCCCCGACTTCGGCATGCTCTTCAGCGGCACCGTGGAGGCGGTGACGCCGATCCTGGTGCTCGTCATCTGGGGGCTGTCCCTCTGGGTCGTCCTCTTCGCGACGCGTGAGGCCAGGCGCGCGGTGGCGCTGCTCAAGGAGTCGGCGCGGCCGCTCGACGGTGTCGTGCAGGGCGACCTGTGGGCACGCCGGTCGGAGATCGTCGAACGTGCTGAGGCGCAGTCCGACCCGGTGGCGCACGCGTGGCGGGAGTTCAACGAGACGCTGGTGAGCGATGGTCGCCAGCTCTTCAACACCGTCGAGGCCGCAGAGTTCTTCAACGAGCACCGGTTCGCGCCGCGCCTCGTCGACAACCGCCTGGTGCACGCCGCTCCGACGGCTCTGACGATGCTGGGGCTGCTGGGCACGTTCATCGGCCTCACCGTGGGTCTGCGGGGCCTCGATCTCGGCTCGACGGCAGACGAGCTGCGCGTCGGCATCCAGGGGCTCGTCCACGGTGCTTCGCTCGGGTTCACAGCCTCGCTCTGGGGCGTGTTCATGAGCCTGGTGACGAACGTCTCCGAGCGGTACCAGGAGCGACGCGTCATCAAGAGGGCGCGCGCGCTGCAGGCGCGCATCGACGACCTGTTCCAGATGCGTTCTCCCGAGCAGTCCCTCTCGGAGATCGCGTCCTCCACCGCAGACTCGAAGGAGGCACTGGCCCACCTCCACGAGAAGATCGGCTCCTCCTTGCAGGAGTCGGTGCGCACCATGACCGCGAACACGAGCGAGGCGGTCAGCGCGGCCATCCAGGAGTCGCTCGCACCGATCATGCAGGACCTGGCCAACCGCGCCGCCAACCAGTCGGCCGACGTCTTCAAGGAGATCTCGGGCCAGCTCACCGCGTCCTTCCACGACATCGGCACGACGTTGGCCACGGAGCTGCGGACGTCCTCGGAGTCGATGCGCAGCACGCTCGAGTACATGGGCACGCAGCTCGCGCTTCAGGCCGACCAGCACCTCGCCCACATGGCCGAGATGCAGCGCACGACGTCTGCGCAGATCCAGGCGATCACGGAGGCCGCGTCTCGCCAGGTCGAGCTGCTCGACGAGGCGCTGCCGAAGGTGGTCGCGAACCTCGACCGGGCCGCGGGCCTGGTCGGGGAGGCTGCGAGCGGGATGGAGACGTCGACCGCCAACCTCGAGCGCGTGGCCGGCGGCCTCGGCGAGGTCAGCACGACGCTCGGTTCGACCCTCGCGGCGAGCGTCGGCACCCTCGACGAGATGGCGAGCCGGACGGTCGAGGTCGCGCGTGCTCTCGACGGTCAGCGGGAGGTCGTCACGAACCTGGCCGAGCGCTCGACCGCTGCGGCGGACCGTCTCGCCGAGGCGTCGCGCACGCTGCACGGCGGATTCGACGCGATGCGCACCACGCAGGGCGCGTTCCTCGAGGACCTCGACAAGCAGCTCACCCGCCACTCGGCGGCGATGGCGGGGTGGCTGGCGGACTACGGCAGCAAGGTCGAGGCGCAGACGGCGCAGCGGATGGACACCTGGAACAGCCAGACCGAAACCTTCACGAGCAACATGATCCGGGCGACCAGTGCGCTCTCGGACGCGGTGGACGAGCTCAGCGTGCCGCGTCCTGTCGCTGACGCGAGCGTGGGGGCATGAGCACCCGGATCCTGCGCCGTCGACGCGCTGCGGAGAGTGCCGAGGAGACCGTCTGGATCTCCTTCTCCGACCTCATGACGGCCCTGCTCACCGTCTTCATGCTGGCAGCCGTGGCGCTCGTGTTCTCGCTGACGCAGGAGCAGGACGCGCTGACACAGGTCCGCGCCGAGGCCGAAGAAGCGAAGGCGCGGGGCGACCGGTTCGACGACGTGCTCAACAGCTTGAGCACGAGCGAGCAGGTCCGGGCCGAGATGGTCGCGGAGATCCGCGACACGCTCGCCGCGCAGGGCATCGGCGTCGAGGTGGACGCCGCGCACACGGTCATCCGTGTGCCCGTCGAGCTCCTGGGCTTCGACAGCGGCTCGTCGGACATCCGCCCCCAGAACGAGGCGAGTGCACTGACCATCGGCACGGTCATCGCGGATGCGCTGGTCAAGGACGAGCGCTACCGGCAGCTCGACACCGTCTTCGTCGAGGGTCACACCGACGACGTCCCGATGGACAGCCTGTACGGGGGCAACTGGGGCCTGTCGTCCAACCGTGCGATCTCGCTGTGGCGCTTGTGGGAGGGACGGCTCCCGGCAGACCTCGGCGGGCTCACCGGGCACGCGGGCGAGCGACTGTTCTCCGTCTCCGGCTACGCCGAGACCCGTCCGGTCAACGCCACCCAGGTCACCGACGCCGACCGAGCGGCGAACCGGCGTATCGACATCCGGTTCACGGAGCACCGGTTCTCGCAGGACGAGCTGGCGGCGATCCGCGATGCGGCCGGGGCGGACACCGCATGAGGACGACGCTCGTCGAGCTGCCCGCCTGGACCGTCGGACTGCCCGCGTGGCAGCCGAGCGTCACTGCAGCCTGGCAGGAACGGGCGGAAGCGGCGGGAGCGATCACGGAGCGCGCCGGCACCGGGCGCAACTTCGACGCGCTCGTCGCGGAGGCGCGATCGCTACTCACGGCGGGTGAGCACGACGCTGTGCTCAGGCGGTCGCGGGACCGCCGTTTCCTGCGGGCCGTGATCACCGTGTGGGCCGACGACGAGGCGCTCGCGCGGGCCACGATGACCCCCGGTCTGCTGCAGTCGCTGAGCATCGCGGGCGTGTTCTCCCGTCTGACGACGATCACCGCGGTGTCCCTGCTGCTCGAGCACTTCGACCTCCTCGACGAGTGGCGCCCGGGCACCTTCGACGCGCTCGCCCGTCTGGTGCGGGAGGCCGTGCGGACGGCGCCAACGCGGGGGGAGCGCGACGTCGTCGAGTCGCTCCGTGTCAACGCCGCGGTGATGTTCGTCCCTGACGGGCCGCAGCGGCTTGCAGCCTGGCTCATCACGCAGGACATCGACCCGGTCACCTGGCTGCGGAGTCACGGGCTCTCGGCGCACCTCGACTCACGCTTCGGGCGGGTCGCCCGGGACGCGTACTTCCTCGCCTGGATCGCGGCCGCCGACGCAGCCCGGAACGACCAGCCGTACCTCACGTCCATCACGGACGAGGTGGTGGCCCGGCAACGCACCGAGACGACGGATGCCGACGGCCGGTACTTCGGCCACCTCGTGCTGGAGGCGCTCACCGCCAAGCCGACCCACCACCCGAGCACCACCTGGCTCGAGGCTGTCCTCGCCATCGGTGGTGACCCCCGGGCGCAGGAGACGAACCAGTGGCGGACGTGGTGGGCACGTGTCTCACCGGAGGCGGTCCAGCGGGCTGTCCGCTGGATGCAGGGTCTCAACCTGCGGGCGTTCCTCGACGGGGTCGAGGCGTACGCGCGGGAGACCGGGAACGAGGGCATGCAACGCATGCTCGAGCGGCGTCGACGCTTCCTCCTGGGGCTGTACGAGCAGGACCTCGCGCAGGACGTGCGCCTCATCCTGGGTGACGGCATCCGCAGGTGGATCGCCCGGACGTCGACGGTGGCCACGGACGCTGCGGTACTGCGCGGGTCGATCTCCGGTGACACGGCGATGGTCTACATCGACTGTGGGAGCTTCTCCCTGGTCGAGGGATCACACAACTTCAAGCTCCACCTCTACGTCGGTGGTGGTGTTCCGGCGATCGAAGACCGAAGCGCCACCGAGTTCGACGTCGCGTACCTGCGTGAGGTGTACCCCGAGCGACACTTCCGAAACCACGGCGGGCACATGTACCTCGCGGTGACTCATCAGGGCACCGAGTGGATCCGCACGGCGCTCGACTTCCTGCGGTCCCGGGGCGTCGTGCTGGACGAGCGGGCGCTCATGACGCCCAACGACTACGCCGACCTGGCGCGACGCCGAGCAGGATGGCGCTGACCGTGGGCCTCATCGACCGCATCCGCAAGCGCCGCAGCACCACCCCCGACGACGAGTTCTCCCCGACGCCGGGCTTCCGGATCGACTACGGCGATGAGACGCGCTTCGTCACCGACGCCGAGACGTTCGCGCTCATGGGAGATGGGCGCGCCCAGCGCACCGCCCAGGAGCAGTACTACGTGCTCGACGCGCTCGTCGACGAGGGCAGGGCCGCCCACCTTCCCGACGGCTTCGCGGTCCCGGCCGAGGAGCTCGCACTCCTGCAGGACGACGACGCCGCGGTCCTCGACCTGCCACCACGGTTCACCGGTGGGATCCACGCCGACGTCCGACGCTGGACCGACCACGCGGACTTCGGGATCGACCTGGATCTGCAGGTGGGGCCGTACCCGGAGGCGCCGCGCCGCCGCGGCCCCGTCGTCCGCGCCGGCGGCCGGTTGCACCGCACGAGCCTGCCGCTGCTGCGCGCACTGCGGGCCGTCGAGGACCACGCGGCGCTGCCTCCCGACGCCCGGACGGAGACGGCGAACGTACGGCTGGTCGCCGAGCTCCAGCAGGCGCAGCGCCTGGCGACGAGCGGCGACCGCAACGTCCGCGACGACCACTTCCGGGTGTCGCTCGGCGCGCTCGACAGGTTCACCACGGTGACCCCGCGGTCGGTCGGCATCCTCGTCGAGCCGCAGCCGGACGGCTCCTTGATGGTGGAGCCGGACCTCGGCCCCGAGATCGACCGCTCGCTGGTCGCGAAGCGGTGGCACCACCTGGACCACGTCGCCGCCGGCGACACGGACGAGGGGACGCCCCCGCAGGCGGCCGTGCTCCGCGCCGACAACACGCTGGTCCTCCTCGAGCCCGAGCACGTGGCCGGTGTGCGCGAGGTGCGCCGACGCCCCCGCATCCCCGCCGACCAGGCTCGTCGGCTGTTCGAGGCGCCCGGATCCTTCTACGACCCCGCTGTCGTCGACGTCGACATCCGCTTCAGCGCCCGCGTCGCGGGCCTGGGCGTGATCGCCCCCGTCACGTTCAACGAGGCCGCCGCCAGCGGCATCGCGTGGTTCGGGGAGCAGACGTCCCTCAGCCCGCCGGCATTGCTCGAGACCGCCGCGCGCGACGCCCAGCAGCAGGAGTCCATCGAACGGGCCGTCACCGCCGCCTGGGACAGCGGGGAGTCGGTCGTCCCGGTGGGGGACCAGCTGGTCGACGTCTCCGACCGCTCCCTCGTGCAGGAGGCGCTCGACGCGTCCCGTCGGCGCATCGACGCGCTCGGGGTCACCGAGCCCGCCGCGTCACCGGTCGAGCCGTCGGACGAGCGGACCGGTCCGGTCGTCACCGTCGGGATGCACATCCTCGATGCGACGGACGCCACGGACCGCCTCCGGGAACGTGCTCTCGCAGCCAGGCCGCTGCAGCCGCTCGACGAGGCGGCCCTGCGGCGCAGCCCGTTCCCGCACCAGCGCACCGGGATCGAGTGGATGACCGGGCTCATGCAGGATGCGCTCCTCGCGGGGCCGCACGACACCACGCGCGTCCAAGGGGCGCTCCTGGCCGACGACATGGGCCTGGGCAAGACCTTCATGACGCTCGCCGCGCTCGCCGAGGCGTACCGTCCACTGCGCGAGCAGGGACGAGAGGTCCCGGCCACCCTGGCCGTCATGCCGGTGGCACTGCTGGAGAACTGGCTGCAGGAGATCGAGTCGACGTTCGGCACGCGGCACGGCCCGTTCGACGACGTCGTCGTGCTCCAGGGCGCCGGCCTGGGCGACTACCGGCTGCACGGCGCCACCCGCGAGACCGCTGCCTCTGCCGACGACCTCGACGAGCACGGCATGGTGCGCGAGGACCGCATCCACGTCGCGCTGCGCGTCGGCGAGGGGTGGAAGGAGGCGCGGTTGGACCGTCCCGGCGTCCTCGTGCTCACCACCTACGAGACGCTGCGCCGCTACCAGGTGTCCCTCGGCGTCGTCGACTGGGGCGTCGTCGTCCTCGACGAGGCGCAGGCCACGAAGAACCCGGAGATCCTGGCGACGCGCGCAGCCAAGGGCCTCAAGGCGCGGTTCAAACTGCTGGCGACGGGTACTCCGGTCGAGAACTCGCTGCGTGACTTCTGGTCGCTCGTCGACACGGCGCAGCCCGGACTCCTCGGCACCTGGGCCGACTTCCAGGAGACCTGGGTCAAGCCCATGAAGGCGGCGAGCGGGCCGGAGCACGAGCAGCTCGGGCGGGAGCTGCGCGAGGCCGTCGGCCCGTTCATGCTGCGGCGCATCAAGGAGGACCACCTCGAGAACCTGCCGCCCAAGCGGATCCACGAGTACCCGCAGGCGATGCCGGCGGCGCAGGTCGCGGTCTACGACGACGTACTGGCCGGCCACCGTGCGCGAGCCGGGGCCAAGGGTGCCGCACTCAAGACGCTCCACGAGCTGAGCGCCGCCTCGCTGCACCCGGGCCTGCTCAACGGCACGCTCGACGGTGACCCGCGTCGTGTCGACGACTCCGCGCGGACCCTCGTCGCGGTCCGCGGCGTGCTCGACACGGTCCGCGACGCAGGAGAGAAGGCGATCGTCTTCGCCAAGACGAAGGACGTCCAGCGGGCCCTCGCGCTGTGGCTGCGGGAGATCTACGGGCTGCGCGTCGACATCGTCAACGGTGACACCCCTGCCACCGGCACCGGCGACACCCGCCTGACGAAGATCCGCGCCTTCGAAGCAGTGCCCGGGTTCAACGTCATCGTCCTGTCACCCCTCGCAGTCGGTGTGGGTCTGACCGTCGTGGGCGCGAACCACGCCATCCACCTCGAACGGCACTGGAACCCCGCCAAGGAGGCGCAGGCCACGGACCGCATCCACCGCATCGGGCAGACCCGGGAGGTGCACGTGCACTACCCGATCGCGCTGCACCCCGACGTCGAGTCGTTCGACATCAACCTCGACCGGCTGCTGCGCTCCAAGGTGGCGCTCAGGGACGCGGTGGTGGTGCCGCAGGAGGTGACGCAGGAGGAGCTGGAGCGGGCGCTGGGGTTGTGATGTCCTGGCGGCGTTAGCTCGATCGTTTTCACATCTGCCGATGCAGGTGCGCCAGCACCCGATCGGCGAACTGTGGGCAGCCCGCCCCACGCAGCGAGGCCGTCAGGTCGGCTTCCCCGCGGCGCCTGACCCATTAGGCGCACATCTGGCTGACGACATTGGCGACGAGCTCGGGCGATGAGTCGTCGACGAAGACGAGGAAGTCGTCCGGATGCATGACCTCGTAGCGCGAGGTGTTCTCGTCCCACGTGAACTCAGCGGCGTTACAGGTGATGAGCACGTCCGCGCGGCACGCCATCGCGGCAGCGTGGACGTGTGCGTCGCCGCTGTCGCGCCCGCGGTATGTCGCGTCGACCTCGAACCGCTCGACGCGACCCGCTTCGAACGTGCCCGCGAGCTGGTCGCGGATGCCCGTGATGCGATCACCTGGCCAGCTCGGGTTGCTCTTGCGCAGTGGTAGATCAGCTCCGCCAGGACGTCCTCGGTCCAGTGGACGACGAACGGAGGAGACTCGGGAGCCGTATAGAGCATGCCGAGCCAGTCGCGCAGCGTCCGTGAGAACCACACGTTGGCGTCGACGAAGGCGCTGTACTGTCCGGTCCCCTGCATGCGCGGACACTAGCGATCGATGACCGTGACCCGAGCGAGGCACCGGCGGTGTCGGACGGCACCTCGCACGATCACTCCTCGTCGCCCTCGAGCTCGAGCAGCGCAGCGAATGCGGCGCGCTCACGTTCGCGCCGCGCACGCTTCGCCGCCAGCACGTCCTCCGCCCGCAGGCGGGTGTGGGTCCCGACCTTGTGCGCGGGGATCGTCCCGTCCTTGACCATCTTCATGAGCGTGGGTCGGGAGATCCCGAGCATCGCGGCCGCGGTGGACGTCGTCACTTCCTGCGGTGTGGTCGTCACTGTCACTGTGGAACCGGATGCGACCGCCCGTAGGACCTCCTGGAGGAGGACGCCGATGTCGCGGGGGAGCGGCTCGGCTGCGGCGTCCGTCCGCGCGACCGAGAGGAAGCCCTCCGGGCCTTCGAGGGACTGCAGGACGTTCTCGGCGAGCTTGGAGTCGTGGTCGTCGATGAGCAGGTCTCGTCGTGCGGCAACACGCGTCGCCATGATGTCTCCCTCAGCCATAAGGCTCTGTGGCGCGCTGACTCCGCCAACTTCCCGTCACGTAGTGTGACAGTCGCAACTGTAAGTCGCTTTCACATACAACCGCAACGGCTGATCGTGTGATGGGGATAGCGCCTACGCCGTCGCTGCGCGAGCTATGCCTGGCTCTGGGCCCGATGCCGAAACTTGGAGTACCGCCACGCCATCGCCTCGGCGTGCGGGTACGGCGCTCCGTGACGGAGCCGCAGGGTCGTCAGTCGAAGGTCAGCCGGTTGCACACGAGGGTCGAGCTCGATCGTCCCGCTCGCCGGGTTGAGTGCCCACAGTCCCGCATCGAAGGCGCGGTGCAGGGTCGCGGTCAGGAGGATTCCATTGCGCTCGTCATCCGGGCCGCCCTCGGCGACCGGGATGACGTGGGCTGCGTCGAGCACCTCCTTCACCGGGACTCCACTGATCGCGCAGCGCGCCTCATAACGGTGCAGGACGCGGTAGGTGAAGTGCGCGTCCCGCTCGGCCCGGTTGGTCGTCACCGCTCTGCGGTGCCGCGGTGTGTCGCGCTCGAACGGCCGCTGGGGATCCGGCCCGACGACCAGTGGTGGGGGTGGCTGAGGAGCAAACTCGAACAGGAAGCTCTGTGCGGGGCCTGCGGAAGCGGTCACCCACGCGAGGCGGACTCGTCGAAGCGCCCCGACGTTCTCGATGACGAACAGCGGCATCCGAGCGGCGAGTAGCGCCGTCACTGCGTCGATCTCTGCACGGTCGCGTCCCGCAGGGCGTCGCGTCATCGGGAAGCTGTAGATCATGCGCTCAACGCCGGACTGGTCGGAGTAGTGCCGGCCCGTCGACAAGACGCTGACGGCGAGCCCGGTCGGCGTCAGGACCCGGGTTCGTTGCTTGTCGACGTAGATGCCCTGACCGCCGCCGTACACGCCACGGGCACGCAGCCACTGGGGCGCGACCAGCCCGTCGTGCTGCTGGATCTCGTGCCAGACGCTCATGCGCCACAGCAGCTCGTCGTCTGCCGACCACGCCTGCAGCGAGAGCACGCGGAATCCAGCCGCCTCAAGCAGGGGGAGCCGACTGCTGGGGCGGAGCGGGCGTTCGGAGGCCGATGTTGCGGCCTGCAGAGCGGCTTCGAGCTTGTCGGCGTCGTACCGCCGACCACGAGCGACAACGACGTGGTCGCCGACGATGGGGGTGTTCCTCGCGTCGTACTCGTCGAGGACGTGGTCCAGAAGGCCGGCTAGCACGGGACCGGGCCCTCAAGGCGCGCGCAGTGGGTGCGTGCTGGTCGGCTAACAGCGGGGGCGATCCGTCGCTTCGTCGCAGCACTCACGACGTGGAGCTCACCAGCTTTGTGTTGCACTAGCAATGACTGCCGAGGATCTTCATCCGCCTGCGTCAAGGAACCCGTCGGCTTCTGTCCGACCCGCGCGGTCTGGGAGATCGGCGGCACCTGCGATCCCCTCTCGAGTCCGGAGACCCATGACATCCGCCCACCTCGACCGTGCCATCGGCGCACTCCTCGGCTCCGCGGCAGGTGACGCACTCGGCGCCGGCTACGAGTTCGGCCCGCCGCTGCCCGATGGCCAGCCCGTCCACATGGCCGGCGGCGGCAGCTTCGGCTGGGCGCCGGGGGAGTGGACGGATGACACGTCGATGGCGGTGCCGATCGCCCAGGTGCTGGCGGACGGCGGCTCGCTGGACGACGAGACGTCGCTGGACCGCGTCGTCGCAGCCTGGGTCGGTTGGGCGCGGACCGCGAAGGACGTCGGCGTGCAGACCCGCAACCTGCTCTCTGCGCTGCCGACGCCCACCGCCGCGGCGGCGCGCGAGTCGGCGGCCGCGTACTACGCAGCGAACCCGCGCGGGGCCGGTGGGAACGGCACCCTCATGCGCACCGGGCCCGTCGCGCTCGGCTACCTCGGCGACGGGCAGGAGGAGGCGCTGGCGTCGGCCGCTCGTGCGGTCTCCGACCTCACGCACGCGGACCCGGACGCGGGCGACGCCTGCGTCCTGTGGTCGACGGCCGTCCGGCACGCGGTCCGCGACGGTGTCATGGACCTGGACGCGCAGCTCGTGTGGCTGCCGGCGGAACGCCGTGACCGGTGGGCGGCGCTCATCGCCGAGGCGGAGGCGTCGCAGCCCGCCGACTTCGACAAGAACGGCTGGGTCGTGCAGGCGCTGCAGGGCGCGTGGTCGGCGATCCACCACGGCACCGGGCTCGTCGACGTCCTCGAGCGTGCGGTGCGCGGAGGGCGGGACACCGACACGGTGGCGGCGATTGCGGGTGCGCTCGCGGGTGCGGCGCACGGAGCCGCCGTGGTCCCGGAAGAGTGGCGCGAGAAGCTCCACGGGTGGCCCGGACTCGACGCGGACGGGTTGGCCGACCTGGCGGTACGCGCGCTCGGACGCGGAGCAGCCAACCTCTCCGCTCGTCCCGGCGCTGCGGGCTGACGAGCACGCCGGTTGACGCGCCCCGGGTCCGGTGATCCGGGGCGCGCCATCACCGGCCCGCGTCGACTCAGCCGACGCTGACCGTCACCCCGCCCGAGAACATCGAGTCGTGCAGCTCCAGGCTCGCGGGCGTCGCGTCGGCCGGGATGTCGAAGACCACCGTGCCCTGCACGCTGTTGCCGGGGTTGATCTGGTTGAGGAACGACTCGGCGTCACCGAGGTAGATGGCGGCCGAGCCGTCGGCCGAGTGGGTTCGGCCCTGGGCGTCCACGAGCTTCTGGCTGGAGCCGTCGAAGTACTGGGCCTCGTCGCCGATGTTCGTCACCGTCATGTGGACGAGCGTGAACTGGCCCTGGGCGTCCTTGCCGAACATGTCGTCGCCGACGTGCGCGACGCCTGCCTCGATGGACGTCACCGTGAACTCGAACTTGCCGTCGCGCACGGGGGTGCCGATGCTCGCGGTCTGCGTCGCGGGTTCCTCGGCGGGCTCGGCGGCCGGCTCCTCGGCTGCGGGAGCGGCCGCGGTGTCCGCCTCGACGGTGCCGGCGGGAGCGGGCGCGGCGGTGGGTGTGTCGTCGCCACCGCCGCCCAGGGCGCCGACGACGACCACGAGCGCGACCATCGCGCCGAGGGTCGTCAGGACCTTGTGCCGCGCGAACCAGGAACGTCGGGGTGCGGCGGAGGGCTCGGCGGGGGTGCTGGTCGGGTCGGTGGGGACGGGCTGGCTCATCGGAGCTCCTCGGGTGCTGGTGCGGGTCGGTGCTGGTGTGCCCCGATCCTTCGGCGCAGCGGGTCCGGTCCGGGTCGGCTGATCGGCTCGACCTGGCTGACCGGTCGGACGACGTCCGGCCGGCCGTCGCTGACCGTTCGACGGACGTCCGACGTCGGTGGTCGCACCTACGCTCCTGCCATGTCCACGTCCCCGGCGGCCGCAGCCCCCGACCGCCGCGCCGCGCCCTGGTGGCGCAGGTGGGCCGACACCCCGGGCACCGCCGTGGCGGTGCTGACCGCCGGGTTCCTGGGGATGGCAGAGGTGGCGTTCGGCGTGCCGTCCGGCCCGGACGTCGCGCCGACGTACGCGCTGCTCGGCTTACTGCTGATGCTCGTCGCCGTCGCTGCTGGGGCTGCGCTGATCTGGCGACGCCGGCTCCCGGTCCCGGTGTGCCTCGGCACGGCGGCCGCCGCCGTCCTCCTGCCGGTGGGCGCGCTCGCGCCGCTGATCGCGCTGCCGTGGGTGCTCGCGACGGCCGGCAGGCGCACGGCCGCCTGGTGCACCGCCGCCACCGGCGCGGCGGTCGTCGCGGCGATGGCCAGGGACTGGAGGCGCGAGGGCGACGCCGTGATGTGGGCCGCAGAGAACGCCGGCGGCGAGCGGACGTACCTGACGGGGGCCGGGTACGTCGGCTTCGGCGCCGGCGTGCTCGCCGTGGCCGTCGTCGTCGGGCTCGTCCGGCGCTTCCGTGCGGCCGCGCGCAGCGCCCGCCGTGCGGCGGACGAGAGCGAACGTCAGGCCGCGACGCTGCGCGCGCAGGCCGCGGACCTGCGCACCGAGCTCACGCGCCAGGAGGAGCGCGAGCTGATCGCGCGGGAGATGCACGACACCGTGGCGCACCAGCTCTCGCTCGTGTCGCTGCACGCGGCGGCACTCGAGGTCGCGGCCGACGATCCCGGTACGGACGTCCCCGAGGCGGCGCGCTCCATGCGGTCCTCGGCGCACCGGGCGCTCGACGAGATGCGCACGCTCATCTCCAGCCTGCGCACGGTCGGTGCGGACAGCGCCGAGCGGTACGGCGGCCCGGCGCCGCGCCTCGCCGACCTGGTGACGCTGCTGGACGAGGCGCGCCACGCCGGTGTGGACATCGGCGCCACCGTGTTCGTCGACGGCGGCGACGACGCACCACCGGCCTTGACCAGGGGCGTGTACCGCGTCGTCCAGGAGTCGCTCACCAACGCCATGAAGCACGCCCCGGGGGTGCGCGTCGACGTCGACCTGCGCGCACGGCCCGGCGACGGCGTCGACGTGGTCGTCAGCAACCCGCTGGTCGCCGACGTGTCGGCAACGGCCGGGGGTGCCGGGCTGGTGGGCATGGGGGAGAGGGCCGCGGCGCTCGGTGGTCGGTTCGACGCCGGTCCCGACGACGGGCGCTTCGTGGTGCGTGTCCACCTGCCGTGGCCGGCACCGGTGCCCGCACCCGTATCGCCCTGAGCTCCCGCACGCAGGACGGTGCCCTCGCTGTCGGTGGTGGCCGATAGCGTCTGCGACGTGATCCGCGTACTCGTCGTCGACGACGACCCCATGGTGCGTCGTCTGCTGCGCACCATCCTGCGTCCCGACGACATCGACGTCGTCGCCGAGGCGGGTGACGGTGACGACGCTGTCACGCAGACGCAGGCGCACCACCCGGACGTCGTGCTGATGGACCTGCGCATGCCGCGCGTCGACGGCATCCGTGCCACGACGCTGCTGCGTGCGTTGCCCTCGCCTCCCGGCGTGATCGCGATGACGTCGTTCGACACGGAGTCGGCGATCCTCGACGCCGTGCATGCCGGTGCTGACGGCTTCCTCGCGAAGGACTCGTCGCCCGAGGACATCGTCGCCGCCGTCCGTGCGGTGGCTCTCGGCGACGGCTGGCTCTCCGCCCGCGCCGCCCGCACCGTGATGGCCCAGCTCAACGCCCATCCGGTCGCCGCTGCCAGCCGTGAGGCGCAGCAGCGGCTCGAGCTGCTGACCGATCGGGAGGTCGAGATCGCGCGTGCCGTCAC
Organism: Cellulomonas xiejunii; assembly: GCF_024508315.1. Taxonomy (NCBI): domain Bacteria; kingdom Bacillati; phylum Actinomycetota; class Actinomycetes; order Micrococcales; family Cellulomonadaceae; genus Cellulomonas; species Cellulomonas xiejunii. Next base: position 3,739,362 of record NZ_CP101987.1, on the reverse strand, counting down.
CGAGGGCACCTCGAACGCGGAGATCGCGCGTCAGCTGTTCGTGTCGGAGGCCACCGTCAAGACCCACCTGGCGCGTGCGCTGGACAAGCTCGGCATGACCAGCCGGGTGCAGCTCGCCGTGGTCGTGGCCAAGGCGGGTGTTGAGAGCTCCGTGTGACGACGCCCGGGGCTGTGGACCGACCGCAGACTGCCATGAGGACCGAAGCCGCCTGGCACTGTTGCCCGGATGCATCCCCTTGGGAGGACCTCATGACCGACCTCGTCACCACGGCCCGCCAGCTCGCGACGGACGCCCATCGCGGCCAGGTCGACAAGGCCGGTGCCCCGTACATCGGCCACCCGGCTCGCGTCGCCGGGCACGCGGCCGCCGCCGGCGGTGACGAGCGGGTCGTCGCGGCGGCGTGGCTGCACGACGTCGTCGAGGACACCGACGTCACGCCCGACGACCTGCGCGCGGCGGGTATCCCCGCCGACGTGGTCGCGGCGGTCGTCGCGCTGAGCAAGGTGCCCGGGCAGAGCGTCGAGGACTACTTCGCCGCGGTGAACCGTGACCCGATCGCGGTCGCCGTGAAGTCCGCCGACCTGGCCGACAACACCGACCCGGCGCGCCTGGCGCTGCTCGACGAGGGCACCCGTCAGCGGCTCGTCGCGAAGTACGCCAGAGCCCGCAGCTTGCTCGGGGCGCCGCTCGACCCGTGATCGAGTGCTGACGTCGAGGCTTCCGCGCGCATCTCCCACGGTGCTGTCGACCTGGCCTGTGCAGTGACGGTGGCCCTGAGGCCGAGGACGTGGCGGGTTGTCCACAGGCGGTGAAACCCCGACTCGCTGTGTCCGGTTCGGGCTAGGTTGTCCGCCATGCCGAAGACGGGGTGGGCCTGGCGGCGCGCGGCGACGACATTGGCGTTGACGACGCTGCTGGCCGTGGGCGGGTGCGTCGGCGCCGAACCGGCGGACGTGCCGACGACGCCGACGGCTGAGGAGACGCCTACCCCGACGCCGTCGGCCACTGCGGACCTGACGCAGTTGCCCGAGAAGCCCGCCGCGATGGCGGAGCCCACGACCGACGGTGCGATCGCGGCGGCGACGTACGTGCTCGACCTGTACGGCTATACGTTCGCGACGCGGGACACAGCACCCTGGCGCGCGATGGCGCTGGACACGTGCGGGTTCTGCACCGAGGTGACGACGTCGGTGAACGGGATGGTCGATGCAGGAGAGACCAGCTCAGGCTCGACCTTCACGGTGACATCGTCGAAGTCGGTCGAGATCTCTGAGGACCAGTGGTTCTCCGTCGACCTGACGATCATCCAGAGTCCGTCTCAGCGGTTCGGCGCAAGTGGAGAGCCCGTCGGCAGCGGCACGGGCGGTGAGCATCGAGCAGTGTTCGCGCTCAGCTGGTCAGATGGATGGCGGGTCGACGAGATGGGCGTGCTGCCTCTCGAGGAGAGCTCCGAGGCCGTGGGATGAGGCGACAGTGGAGCACCGTCTTCACTGTCGTCGTCGGGCTCGCGGCGGTTCTCGCTATCGAAGGGCCCGCAGCTGCAGGCGGAAACGCCGATGACATCGACAAGCTCCCCAGCGCCGCGGACATGGGCAACGGCGCCGTCAACCTCTGGAAGGGGTGGGCCGCCTCAACGGCTGGAGCACGACCTCGGTCAGGGAGTCGGCCCGCGGCCGAACCTCAACCCGTCCCCACGTACCAGAATCGCCTCATCTGCTTCGACGGGCAGGGGGGCGAGGTGCCCGCACCAGCGGGTGGGTGGTGCCAGTCGGGCATCCCCACGACGGGCACCTTGGAGTGCGACGAGGTGCCCATCGAGCCCACGTGGCGGCAGCTGACGTATCCCGATGGGCGAGTGGGTCCCTGGGAGCGCCTCGACGAAGGATCGTGTGGCCCCGTTCTCCCCGTCCTCACCGTCGAGGACTTCCGTTCCCTCCCCATCCCCGCGCCGGCGCTCCGGTTGCAGCCGGACCGCGGCTGGGTGCTGGTGAACATCGAGACGATCGTCATGACCGACCCGACGCCGGTCCCGTTGCGCACCACCCTCGGAGGGTTCGGGATCGACGTCGAGGCGATGCCGCGGTTGTTCACGTACGACTTCGGTGACGGGCACCAGCTGGTGACGCGGTCGCCAGGGCACGCACACCCCGGCCACGACACGTTCCACGAGTACGAGGCGCCCGGGACGTACGCGATCACCCTGACCACTGAGTGGGCGGGTCGTTACCGCGTCGACGGTGACCCGACGTGGCGAGAGGTCACCGGGTCCGCGACGACGTCGACGGCATCGGCGCCGTTCACGGCTGAGGAGCGCACGTCGCGGCTCGTTGCCGACCTGTGCACCGACCGGCCCCAGCCACCGGACTGCTGAGTCTCCGCTGGTCGCTCGGGTGCGGCTGCGGAGGGCATGCCGTCTCCAGCGGCTGTGGATGACGCGTTCGCGGGACCGCGCGAGATCGGTACGGTGTGCCCGGTTCGTCCGGTTGTCACAGGGAGTGCGCGTGGATCTCGGGGTGCTGGAGCGCTCGCCGGAGGCCGGTGATGTCGAGGCTGTCGACGGGTTGGTCGCGGGCTACCTCGCGCGTGCGGAGCGGTTCGCGACTCGTGCGGTGAGTGTGCGGGCGGCTGGGGACGGGTTGGTGGGGGCGTCCGTCGGGGAGTGGGCGTCGGCGTTGGGGGAGCGGTCGGTGCGGTTGGCGTCCGGGTGGGACGATGCCGCCGACGGGTGCCGGCAGGTGGCCGAGGTGCTGGCCGGGTACGGCGCGGCGTTGCGGGGGCTGGAGCGTCGGGTGATGGCGGCCCGGGACGAGGTGGAGACGGCGCGGGTGCGCGCGGTGGCCGCGCGGGAGCGGTACGCGGTGGCGGCGTTGGCCGGCGGGGTGGGTGCCGTGCCGTGGTCGTGGACGGATGTGCCGGCGTTCGCGCCGGTGCCGGAAGCGGCGGACGAGCTGCGGGTGTGGCGTGCAGCGGTGGGGGACGCCGCGGCGGGGTTGCGGGCGTTCGTCGCGTGCTGTGACGAGCGGGAGGACCTGGACCGCCAGACCGCGGCGCGGTTGGTCGGGGTCGAGGTCATGGGGGCGTACGCGCCGGGAACCGGGGTCGACGCGGTCGTCGACGTGCCGTTGGTGCAGGCGTTGGCGGCGAGCTCGGCGGGGACGGTGACGGCGGAGCAGCGGGCGTTCCTGGCGCGGTGGTTCGCGGAGACCGTGGATGCGGTGGTGGACGACCCGCAGGACAGTGCCGCGGTGGGCTCGCTCACCGGATTCGTCGAGGCGTGGAGTGGCGATGCGGGGGTGATGTCAGCGGTGTTCCTGGCCCTGGGTGGGGCCCGGACGGTGCGTCTGCTGACGGCCCTCGGGTACTCGCGGGTTCACGAGGCGGACCAGCGCAACGCTGCGGTCGTGGCGTCGGCTGCTGCAATCCGCTCTGGTCTGGCTACCGGATCGTCTGCGTGGACGCCTGCGATGGCGCAGGCGTTCGCTGCGGGCATGGTGAGCCTCGCCACCACGAGCAGCGATGTTCGCAGCGTGATCGGGTACCTGTTCGCCGACTCCTCCGGGGCCCGTATGAGCGAGTCGTTCACGGTGGCGATGGCCGACCAGCTCGATGCCGTGGAACGAGGTCGTGGCGAGGCGTGGCGGGATGGACCGAGCTCCGTCGGTCAGGGTCTGACGGACCCGGGAGCGATCACGTTGGGCCTTGCCGTCCACGACCCGGCGGCGCACGTGCTGGCAACCCTCGGGGCGTATCCGCAGGCCGCCCGCGACTGGTTGACCGGCGGAACCGTCGACTGGTCACTCGATCGGCCCCGATTCGATCGAGACCGTATCGAGTACTGGTTCGGACAGCGGGACTGGTCGACTGTGGCGTCCGACGGATTCGCTGGACTCGGAGCGCTCTGGGCAGGTATCCAGAGTGCGGAGGCGCCGCTGCTAGCGCAGCAGGCAGCGGCCATCAACACCCTGGTCTTCGAGCAGCTTCAGGTGAATGCTGCGCTTCTGCGCACGGAGAACATCAGTGAGGCCGGTTCCCTCCGGCTGGCGCAAGCCATCGAGGCGCAGCTTCCCGGCCTCATCGAGGTCGGGGTCATCCGTGGGCCGGAGTCACCGGCGGTGGCATGGGAACGGGTGGCGACTCCGTTCGCGGCGGGAGGTGTCGTGACAGCCACCGTCACCCGTCACGAGTTGGTTCGGGTTCTCGCGGCCGCCACCAGCCAGACTGCGGGCTACGCCCACACTCGTGATGCTCTCCTCGCGTATGAAGCGGCAGCGCTCAACGCTGCGACCGAGGGCACGGCTTCGCCAAGCCTCGTGATGAAGCGTCTCGCGGCTGTGTGGGGAGTCGCGGATGGTGCTATCAACGGAGCGATGCAAGCCGAGCACCAACGAGCTTCGGACCAGGTGCGCAGCGCTGTCGGTCTCGCGGGTGTCCCAGTCGACGCGGCGCTTGCTCTGGTCCCGCACCCGATCGTCGCTCTCGGGCTCGACGCCGCGGTCGGCCACATCGAAGAGACGGCAATCAAGCTCTTGACCCCCGATGAACTCCCCCCGGTGTTTGTCCGCATGCCTGACGCAGAGCCGATCCAGCAGTACTTCGCCAGGGCCTCCCACACCTTTCGGAGCGCTGACCTGTGGGATGGGCCCGCACTGCGTGAGGACTCCGCTGTCCAGTCGACGTCGCTGACGGACGGCGCAGTCTTCAAGCAGACCTATGACGACGTGTCCGGTGCCATGCGCCTGGCCATCACCGAAAGCGCGGCCAACGACGCGAAGGAGGTCGGTGCATGACGAAGAAAGGGAACCCTGAGAGCGCCCCGGGTGGCCGACGGCGGCGAAGGTGCTGTGCTGCAGCTGCCGGCGCACTGGTGCTCGGTGGTCTGAGCGCCTGCGGCCCGGCCGAAGAGGTACCGCCGGCGAAGCCGGAACTCGTCTGGATCGGCGGGCCGCCAGACGGCCCCCTCGAGTCCAACGAGTGGGTCCGCGTCGTACGAGAGGCCGAGTTCGCATACGCATGGGCGTCCAATGCAGCTGACTTCTCGCTCCCGGCGCTGACCTCCACATGGGACGACTTCGCGGTGCGCAGTCTGGAGGCGGCCGTCCGGGGCGACCTCCTGCATGAGACACCCCACGTCTACCTCGGCCCCCGCCCTGTCGCACCGGTGGCAGTGCAGGTCGATGAGGACCATGGAGGGGCGGTCGTGGCAGCATGCGTGGGCGCCCCTCAGGCGCACCCGCCGCGCGATGACGGCAACCGGTGGCCCGACGTCGAGTTCTACCTGCTGGAGCTCGCCGACGATGGTGGTCGCTTCGTCACCGGCGGGCATACGCCCACCCTGCCCTTCGTCCTCCCTAACGGTGCAGAGCTCACGCCCGAGTACTGCGACGGCGTGCCGATCCCGCGAGCGACCTTCGATCCGCCGCCGGATCTCGACGCGTTGTCGGCCAAGGGGCCGGACGGCGTCGTGCCGCCGGCCTCGAGCGACCCTTCGGCGGCGTCGTGAAACCGGCGGGGATCGCCGCCCGAGTGAGACGTTCAGCAGTCGAGAGGTGCCCGCGTGATCGATCCGCCTTACGCAGAAGGGCGAGGGCATGGCTGATCTGAGGGTCGATGCCGCCGCTGTCGCGTGGTTCGCCAGCGCCGTTCAGGCTCATGCCGGCTTCGTGGGTGCGGAGCGCGCCGCCACCCGTCAGGCGCTCGGGTCGGGCATCGTCCAGGACGCGCTGCGGAACACCTCTCTGGTGCCGACCGGGCTCGATCTGACCCTGGCTGAGGGGGCGTGATGGCACGTAACGCAAGTTCGCTGGCGACGTCCACCGTATGGGGTTCGCCGTCCCGACTCGGTCTAGTCGTCGTCGTGTCGCTCACAGCCGTGATGGTGGCGGCGTGTGCTGACCCCGAGCCTGCGGCCGACCCGGTCCTGGTGTGGGTGGACGGGGAGCCGACAGGGCCTCTCGAGTCGGACCCTTGGGTCCGAGCGGTGCGGGCCGCCGAGCTGGCGTTCGCTCGAGCGTCGAACGTCGCGGACTTCTCGCGCCCGGATCTCGTCGACTCCTGGACGTACTTCCGTATCGGCGGGTTCGTCAACAGGGTGGAGGGGGACCTTCTGTACGGGACGCCCAAGGTGTACCCAGGGCCCCGTCCTCTCGCACCGGTCGCAGTGCGTGTAGCCGACGACGGGAAGAGCGCCGAGGTGGCCGCATGTGTCAGCCAACGGGAGACCTTGCCGCCCGAGAACGACGGCAACCGATGGCCGAACGACGCGATCTACATGGTCGAGCTGATGGAGGACGGTCACCGCCGAGTGCGGGGCGCCGGCCCGCCTCTCGAGCCCTTCCTGCTCGCCGATGGCACCGAGCTGACGGCGGAGTACTGCGACACCGTCCCCATTCCTCGGGCTGTGTTCGACCCTGCCCCGGACCTAGCGGCACTGGCCGAGAAGGACCGGGACGATGTCGTCCCGCCGCCGTCCCCCAGTCCGTCGGCCACGTCGTAAAGCAGGCCGGATGAGTCATCGGGTCTCATCCGGGTCGAAGTGCCCGGTTGGATGCTCACGTCATGGCGAGGGGTGCGCTTGCGGGCGATCGAGAGGTCGAAGTGGTTGGCGTAGCTCGACCCCTCGGCGCGAGCCAGATCGCGCACCAGGTCGGTCTGATCCAGCGTCCACTTCTGCCGGGGCGGTCTGACGGCGGACACACCGTCAGAGTCCTTCGTGCCCCGTCCCAGGGACACGGTTCGGGTCGATCCCGAGCCGGTCTTCCTCGCGCTCGAGGTCCGCGCCCCGCTGCGAGAGAAGGACGAGCGACACGCCGGCGTTGAGGCGCTGCACGGCGATCCGCCCACCTGTCGCGAGGTCCCACACGGTGCGCGGATTGGTCCAGCTGTCGGCGCGGACCGGCGTGCCGAGCCTGTCCTCGACCGTCGCGACGACGGACCGGTACGCCTGATCGAGGTCGGCGGGTGCGTCGGCGACGCGGTCGGACACCTGGACGGTCAGGGCGACGATCGTCCCGCCGCCTGCGCCGTCCGGTTCGATGAGGACGTCGGCCCGCCTGTCGTTCGTCTCCAGGGCGGTCACGTAGTGCACGCCGTTCGGCAGGTCGGCTCTCACCGTCCAGCCGAGCGCGTCCGCCAGGGCGCCGGCGACGTCCTTTCCCGCGGGCCACGGCACTGTCTCGAAGACGACGAGCATCGCGGTGATCTGCTCGGGTGCTGCTGTTCGCATGGAAGGCGCTCCAATGTCGCTCACGGGTTGCCGGTCGTGCCGAGCAAAGCCGGAGGTGCGCGGTTCGACCGCGTGGCGCATGCCCGCTGACCGCGCGGCGCCTCAGTCCCCGTAGAACTCCTCGTCCTCGCACGACACCGCGGGCGCCCCGTCCGTGAGCGCGGCCGCGTCGATCTGCCAGAACCCGGCATCCAGCGCGAGCGTGTACGTCACGCGCCAGAAGCTGCAGGTCGCGCCGCCGGGGCCGTGCTTGGCGTCCTGCCACGTTCGGAAGGACACGACCGCCCGGTCCGTCGTCGTGTCGACGGCCTCGACCTTCTCGACGTCGAACCAATGCCAGGTGGAGCTCGCCAGGCCCTCAGCGTAGGCCTCGATACCGCCGACGCGCTCCTGCATCCGCGGCGTCAGCAGGCTCCAGACGGTGCCGGTGGACCCGGTGTTGATCGACTCGGCGCACTTCTGCATGGTCTGGGCGATCGACGGGGCGTCTGGGTGCTCGCTCGACACCGTCGGGAGGACCGTGGTGGCGGTGATCGTGTCCAGTCCCAGGCGGTCTCGCACGTCACGGGCGTCGGCGTGGCCGCCGTGCCGGCGTCCTTCGCCCGCAGGAACTTCTGCAGCGTCTCCAGGCCGACGGCGTAGCCGTCCCCGGGTCCGGAGGTTCCCGCGACCGCGACGCCGACGACGTCCCCGTCGACCGTGAGGATCGGTCCGCCGCTGTTGCCGGGGTTGAGGGCGGCGTCCGTGCGGAACAGGCCGTAGCGGTCCTCGTCCTCGACGTTGACCCGCAGGTTCGTCGCGGCGACCGCGCCCTGCGTCATCCCCAGCGGCGCGCCGTGGGGGTCGCCGAGTGCTGCAACGGCGGTACCGACGGCTGCGGGCTCGTCAGCGAGGGTCAGCGCGCGTGCGGGCACGTCCTCGGAGAGGCAGACGGCTGCCAGGTCGGCCTCGACGTCCACGGCCACCGTCTGCCCCGACACGACGTCTGCACCGAAACGCAGCGAGATCGCGGTCGCGCCCTCGACGACGTGGTGCGCGGTGACGAGGGTGTCCGGCGCGACGAGCCAGCCCGAGCCGGCGGAGGTGCCGTCGCAGCTCGTCGACGCCACGCGCGCGACGCCCGTGCTCCAGGCGGCGAAGACCCTCTCCCACGATGGCGGTTCGGGGCTCGGGGCCGGCGGGGTGGTCGGCGCGGAGCTCGCCACGACGCCACCGGTCGCCGGCCCGGTACAGGCCGCGGTCGAGACGAGCAGCATCATGGCCACCGCGGTGGCCAGCGGGACGACGGGGGAGCGCATGTCCGTGCACCTCCCGTGGCGATGAGCGCGGCTGCGTGCACTCTAGGGCGCGCCGGGCCCGCGCGGAATGTCCCGAGACGTCCGACCTGCGACGCGGATCGTCACAGGTCCTCGTGCCCCGTCCCGGGAACTCGATCCGGGTCGATCCCCAGCCGCTTCTCCTCGCGTGCGAGGGCGGCGGCGTCGCGGGACAGCAGGATCAGGATCACGATGTCGCTGAGCTGCTGGACGCCGACCCGCCCACCGTTCTCGAGGTCCCAGAACGTCCGCGGGAGTGACCCGCGGTCCACCTGGACCGGCGTGCCGAGCGTCGTCCCGACGAGCGCGCAGAGGTCGGTGTAGGCGTTCTTCAGCTCTGCCGGTGCCTCCTTGGCGGCGTCGGAGACGTTCACGGTGAGCTTGTCGAGGGTTCCGCCGGTGGCCTCGTCCGACAGCACGAACGCCCGCGCGCGGTCGTCGTTGGTGCCCAGGTTCGTGGTGAACCGCACGGCGTTCCGTGTCTCGAGCCGCACGGACCACCCGCGAGCGGCGGCGAGGTCGAGCGCGGTCTGCCGTCCGGTCGGCCACGTGAGGGCGCCGAAAGCCTGCAGGAGGTCACTGATCTGGTCGGGTGATGCTGTTCGCATCGTGGTTCTCCTCATGAACGGGGTCAGGGGATGGCCTTGAGGATGAGCGAACGGTCGACCGTGAGCTCGAAGATCCGCACCGTACCGTTCGCTGCGGCCTGGACGAGCTGATAGCGCGGGGTCACGGTGCCGTCCACCAGGCCCTGTGCGATGTCGGGGTTGGCACGCAGCCACTGCTGCAGTGCCTTGTCCACGCGGACGACGTCGGCCAGGTACGCGGGTGACCCCTGAGGGGCCCTGGTCATGTCGGGCAGGACGCGGCCAGAGCTGCTCAGCTGGCTGCCCCCACCCTTGGCCTCGACGAAGAGCAGCTGGTCCCGCTCCCTCGTGAGTCCGACGATGTCGATCGTGTCCCGCCCGGCACCGGCACCGTCGACGACGATGTCGGCGCCCTGCGAACGGAGAGCGTCGCGGCCTGCCGCCTCGCCCAGGTCCGCGGATGCGCGGCTCAGCGCAGTCAGGCTGTCGCGCTCCGCCCGCAGGACCTGCTCGAGACCGTCCACGCGCCCGAGAAGCTCTGCTGCACGCTCAGGACTGAGCGACGGGTCCGTCTCGATGGCGTCCTCGAGCCTTCGCACGGTCTCGTCGAACCGCCGGTCGACCAGATCCGACCGCGTGACGGGGAGCCCCGCGTCTCTGAGGACATCCAGCTCCCGAGTGACCGCTGCCCGGTTGGCAGAGTGCGTGGCGGCGGCCGCCTGGCGCTGCGTCAGCGCCTGCGTGTGCTCGTTCGCCTGGAATGTCACCTGGTCCGTGATGCTCTTCTTCGAGACCTGATGGGACGCACCCGCCCGCACCGGGTTCTGGATCGGTGCGTTCTGCACCGTGCTGCGCTTCTGCGCCAGCCACAGTCCCGGGTCCTCGACGACATCGTCCACCGCACCACGCACGGCGGCGGCACCCCGTGACCGGATGAAGCTGCCGGGCGCGAACGTCGTGGCGATCGCGACGCCGTCCATCACCATCTGGAAGGGCGTGGCGGTGAGGAGGTAGTCGCGGGTCGCCTGGCGGGGGTCGCGGAGCCACGTGGCGATGCCGTGGCTCTTGTCGAGGCCCCACGTCAGGACACCCGAGGCGCCGAGGGCCACGCCGAGCGAGCCGCCCGAGAGGGCGACGAGCGCGACGACGCCCGCACCGACGAGGATCTGCGTGCCGAGCGACTGGCTGTGCCACCACCGCCCGATGGCGTCCATGACGCCGGCGAGCCAGCTCGGGTGGTCGTACAGGGTGTCGAGCCCGGCGGCCGTGACCGGCGCGAGGACGAGGGCCCCGAGCAGCAGGACGACGATGGCTCCCGCCGCCACCCCGCGGCGCACGGTGATGTCGACGGGCCCGGCGAGGCGCTCGTAGCCGAGCTCGCGCGCGGCGCGCTGCGCGGTCACCGCCGTCAGCCCGCGCTGGGCGGCGACGCGCCGGGACTCGCCCGGCTCGGCCGCGAACGCCGCCACGGCCGTCGTCCAATCGCGCACCACCACCCACGCGGTGCCGAGGACCGCCAGCGTGACGACGGCGGGCGCGCGGCGCAACGCGGCCGGCCAGGTAGCGGTGGCGATGTTGCAGCGGACGATCGCCTGGTCGACCCAGTCCGGGCGCGGGGTCTCGACCAGTGCCGCGCTCGGCACGCGCGCGAGGCGGGCGCCGTCGACGAGGAGGGCGACGACCGCGAGCAGCACGAAGAAGGCGGGCCGGTGGTGGCCGTGCCCGAACGCCGACCACGTGGCGCGGATCCACCACGGCACGTTGGTCGTCGCGGGGTCCAGCCAGTACGGCGTTGCGCCACCCCCGATGGAGCCGCCGCCGTTGTACGTGCCGTTGTACGCGGCGTGGTCGGCGATCGCGACGACCAGCGCCATCACGGGCACGACGACCGCACCGACCCGCACGAGCAGGGCCGTACGGTCGACCCGGCCGCGCACGTGCCGCGCGGCCACGAGTGCGAGCCCGACCAGGCCGGCGACGATGGCGGTGACCACGCCGTGCCCGCCGAAGCCTGCCCCGGACTGGTCCCAGTCGCTCGGCACGGGCCACGTGCCGAACCGGATCCAGCTGTCCGGCAGCCTCCCGCCGTTCAGCAGCCGCTCCAGGAGCCCGACCAGCCCGCCGCCCGACAGTCGCAGGCGACGCAGCGTCTCCTCGGCCAGGAGGAACGCCGTCCCCGAGGCCAGGCCGAGCAGCAGCCAGTCGGTCGTCGCGAACCGTGAGGCGCGTCGCGGGGCCAGCAGCGCGACCAGCGCCACGGGCACCAGCTTGAGGGTCTCCTCGGTGACGGACGCGATCCCGACCATGGGCCCGCTGCTGCCCACGCGCACGTCGAGGACCGTGGCGGCCAGCCACGTCGAGAGCACCCCGATGCCGATCGACCACGGGATGCACGCGGTGAAGAACCGCAGGTACGCGCTCCACGTCAGGGTCTTCGTCCGGGCGAGGAAGAACCACGCGATGACGACCCAGGCGCAACCCAGCCACGCCCGCACCGACAGGCGTACGTCCGGCACGAGGACGAGTAGCCCCAGCAGCCAGACGAGCCCGACCCAGAGCCCGACGGCCCGGATCCTGGCCCACCGCAGCGCGAGGACGGGCCGTGCGGCCCACCAGGCGGCGCGACGCTGCGCCCAGACCTGCCACCACTCACGTGGGGGGGCGGCCTCGGTGGGCTGCACCAGGGGGGCGGCGTGTGCCACGGCAGCACCTCACGAACGGGACGAAACGGACGCGGAGCACCGTAGCGGGTCGTGGCCGTGGGGCGAATCGGCTGTCCACACCCGACGTCGACGCCGGGACGACGCCGCGCCCTCTGCCCCGTTCACGTACGTCCCGACGCCCCGTGCCCCGCCCCGGCGATGCGGTTCGGGTCGAGGCCCAGGCGCTTGTCCTCGCGGAGGAGGTCGGCGGCGTCGTGCGAGATCAGGATCATGATCACGATGTCGTCGAGCCGCTGAAAGCCGACCCGCCCGCCGCTGTTCAGGTCCCAGAACATCCGCGGGGTCGACCCTCGCTCCACGTGGACCGGTGCGCCGAGCGTCTTCTCGACGACCGCGCAGAGGTCGGTGTAGGCCTTCCTCAGCTCTGCCGGCGTCGCCGCCTCGGCGTCCGAGACGTTGACGGTGAGCTTGTCGAGGAGTCCGCCGGTGGCCTCGTCCGACAGCACGAGCGCGCGGGCGCTGTCGTCGTTGGTGCCGAGGTTCGTGATGAAGCTGACGGAGTTCTTCGTCTCGAGCTCCACGGACCACCCGCGCGCGGCGGCGAGGTCGAGCGCGGTCTGCCGCCCGGTCGGCCATGTGACGGCTCCGAAGGCGCGCAGCAGGTCGCTGATCTGGTCGGGTGATGCTGTTCGCACCGTGGGTCTCCTCGTGAGCGGGGATCAGGTGATGGCCTGGCGGATGAGCGTGGGATCGACCGTGACCTCGACGCGCGACGGGTTGCGGGAGCGCGCGGTCAGGCGCTACGAGGACAGCGCATCGCCGGCCGCGCGGTCTCACCCCCCGCTCACGTACGTCCCCACACCCCGCACCCGCACGCGTCCCCACGCCAGCGCGAGCGCGAGCCCCGCGTCCAGCCGCTTCCCGATCGACTCGGTGACGCGCCGCCCGCCGAACATCTGCAGCGCCCGACGCGTGAGCTCGTCCGCCGACGCACCCCCCGTCTCCTCGGCGGCCACGCGCAGGGCGTTCGCGATCTCCACGAGCGACACCTCGTCGACCGGCCGGCTCGTCCCGTCGGCCGCACGCCGTACCTCGAACCACGTCCGCGGCTCCACGCCCGCGGGCCAGTAGAAGTCGTCACCCGCCGGTTGGTTCTCCGCCGGCACGAGCCGCCTGATCGCCGCCTTGCGCTCCTCACCGACGCGCCCCAGCCCGTACGCGCCCGCCACGATCTTGGCGAGGCGGTCGGGGTGGATCGGGCCCTCGGTGGTGATCGCGTCGACGACCGCCGCACGCACCTCCGCGGCCGCGCGCGCATCGGGCAACCGGTTGAGCGTCGAGACCGTGCCCAGGACGCCCGGGGACCACTCCTCGTAGTCCCGGACCGCAGGGTGCCGACGCACGGGCACAGCGGGAAGGTCCAGCACGGAGGCCCGTGACCCGGCGTGCGCCTCGCTCGCGGGGAGCACAACCGAGCCGCCGGCGACGGCGAGCATCCCGCCCTCGACGGCATCGACGTCGGCGACCCCGTCCTCGACGACCTCATCCACCACGTCCCACGCGAGCGCGTCACCCTCCCCGACGAACCGCAGCGCCTCGACCGCCGGCGACCCGTAGTCCGATGCCGTCGCCCCCGCAGCCCTCGCCCCCGCGGCGTCGGCAACCTCATCAACCACCGCGGCACGCTCCGCCTCCCGCGCAGCCTCCCGCAGCACCTCCCGCGCCCGCTCCACCGCCGCCGCCAACCGCGCCAGCGTCTCCTCGCGCTGCTGCACCCACTCCGGCAGCCACACCCGCTCGACCCCGGGCCACCGCATGAGCCCCTGCAGGACCTCCACCGGCAGCCCGTCGCGGTCGCCGACGGTCCGCCGCGCGTGCCACGTCGGGCCGTCGAGCAGCACGGCGACCAGCGGCTGGTCGGGGTCGTCCGCGGCCGCGATCGACACGTCCACGCGGAAGTCCGACAACCCAACGTCGGTCCGCACGGCGTACCCGGCCAGCCGCAGCTCGGCAGCCAGGTCGTCGCGGTGGTGGTCCACGATGCTGCGTCGTCGCCCGTCCGCCGCCGCGACCTCGACGCCGTGCGCCGCCAGCTCCAGGTACGCGCGCAGGTGCTTGGTCCCCACCTGCGTCGATTCCTCGGCCCGCAGCGCCTCGGGCGCGAAGCTCGCGTACAGCACCACCTGCCGCCGGGCGCGCGTCACGGCGACGTTGAGCCGCCGCTCGCCACCGGGCTTGGACAGCGGCCCGAAGTTCAGCGGCACGACGCCGCGGTCGTTCGCGCTGAACGCGACGGAGAACAGGATGCAGTCGCGCTCGTCGCCCTGGACGTTCTCGAGGTTCTTGACGAAGAGCCCGTCGGCCTCGTCCAGCGCGGCGACGATGCGCTCGTCGCCGCTGTCACGCAGCAGGTTGTCGATGAGGTCGCGCTGCTGGGCGTTGAACGTGATGATCCCGAGCGACGGTGCGCGCCCCGGCGACGCGGCGAAGCGGGCGCGCACGTCCGCGACGATCGCGTCCGCCTCGACGGGGTTCGTACGGAGCGCCTTCCCGCGACCCGACCGCTGGAACGTCCCGTCGACGCGGACCAGCGAGATCCCGTACCCCGCGGGGTGCGCCCGGGTGTCGCCCGGCAGCGGCGCGGGGAACGACGAGAGCCTGTCCTCGTAGTACAGCCGGTTGCTGAACGCGATGAGCGACTCGTCCTGGCTGCGGTAGTGCCACGACAGCCACCGGCTCGGCACCCGCGCCTGCACGCACTCCGAGAGGATCGACTCCTCGTCGACGACGGTCTCGACCGTGACCTCCTCGTCGTCCTCGGCGGTCGCGTTGGTCTCCGCGACCTGCGTGGGCGGCATCTGCTTGCTGTCGCCGACGACGACCACGGACGACGCCCGGCCCATCGCGCCGATCGCGTCGGCGACGCGGATCTGCGAGGCCTCGTCGAACACGACGACGTCGAACAGCCCGGGCCGGGCGGGGAAGAACCGCGCGACCGACTCGGGGCTCATGAGCGTGCAGGGCATGATCTGCGTGATCAGCTCGCCGTAGTGCTCCATGAGCGCGCGCACCGTCATGCCGCCGCGCTCGCGCTTGAGCTGGCGGACCAGCCCGCCGATCTGCCCGGCGCCCGACGTCACGTCGAACCGGCGCAGCGCCAGCACCTGCTCGGGGATCGCCTGCGGCAGCTCGGCCCGCACGGCGCGCGTCGCCTGCGTGAAGCGCTCGATCGTGCGGTTGTGCGCCGCGACGTCGAAGTCGCCCAGCGCGGTCGCCTCGGCACGCTCGGCCAGCGACGTGCGTGCGGCGCCGCGGTCGAACGCGAGGACCGCCTCGTCGGGTGGGACGCGGCCGTCGAGGATCGCGCGGCGGGCGACGTCCATGCCGCTGCGCCGCAGCGGCTCGAGGTGCTGCACGAGCCCCACCCAGTGGTCGAGGGTTGCGGTGGACTCCAGGCGGCGGTCCGTGCGCGTCGTCCACCACGCGGTGAGGAAGCCGTCGTCGCCGGCCCACCTTTCCCGCGCCGATCCGTCGGTGGCGATGGCGGCGTCCAGGCCGGACCAGCTCTCCGCCAGCTCCGTCAGCGGCGCCAGCGCGTGACCCTGCGGGGTTCCCGAGTAGAACGCGCGCAGGTCGTCCCCCCGGGCCGTCCCGTCGACGGCCAGCACCTCACCCAGCCACATCAGCACGTCGACGCTGTCGCGCAGCCACGCCGCGGCCTGCGGGTCACCGGGGTTCCAGCCGTCGGCGGCGAAGGGCAGGGGGGTCTGCGCCGCGAGCGCGCGCAGCTCGGTGACCTTGGCGTACGTCGCGGCCAGGTCCCCGGTCAGGGTCGACAGCTGCTTGAGCGGCACCTGCGACGGCGGCACGACCAGCGCGTCCAGGAGCTGTGCGAGCACCGCCCGACGCCGCTTCTTGCGTCCGAAGAACCCCGACGCGTCTGCCGCGAGCGCCGCCGCGTGCACGGCGGCGACGTCGCGCAGCATGACGACGGGCGCGACGACCTGCCGCCACTCCTCGCCTCCGCCGGCCAGCGCGTCCGCCGCCGCGCGCACGCGCTGCAGGTGCGGGCGCCACGTCGTGTCGAGCAGCGTGGCGAGGGTCGCGAGCGGGTACCGGGGGGCGTCGGCGAGCCGGGCCCACGTCGCCGCGTCCTGCGCCGAGCGCAGCCGGCCGAGCCGGGGAAGGTCCAGACCGTGCGCCTGCGCACCGGCGATCGCCGCGTCGAGACGCTGCGCCGCGGCGTGCGCGCGACCCACGTCGAACGGGACGTCCGGCCGCACGTCCACGAACCGCCACGGGTGCCGCGGGCGGGGCCGGGCAAGGTCGGCGACGTCGGGCAGCTCACGCAGGACGCCCCGGATCTCCGCGAGCTGTTCCGGTCTCCCGCCGGCGACGAGCGAGGCGGGCACGTCCAGCGGCGTGATGGCCGGGTCGGACGCGAGCTCGAAGCTGCGCGCCGAGTACAGGGAGTGCCCGGCTGCGTTCTGCTCGTGCAGCCGGGCCGCGTACGTGGCGAGGCGTCGGCGGGCGGCGGACGCGGTCTCCGAGCCGGCCCGCAGCGCGTCGAGGTCCGGCGTCGCGTGCAGCGCCAGCGCGTCGCGGAGCTGCGCGCGGACGGCCGCCGGGCGCGCGCCCTTGTCGTGCAGGTCCAGCGACAGGTGCCCCAGGCCGACGGCCTCGAGCCGCGTCTTGACGACGTCGAGCGCCGCGCGCTTCTCGGCGACGAACAGCACGCGCCGCCCCTCGGCCAGCGAACGCGCCAGGAGGTTGGTGATCGTCTGCGACTTGCCCGTCCCCGGTGGGCCCTCGAGCACGAACGTGCGGCCCGCGACGGCGTCGGCGACGGCCTCGAGCTGCGAGCTGTCCGCCGGCACGGGGACCGCCGCGTCCAGCAGGTCGAGGTCGACGTCCTGGGGCGGGGGCGTCGGGTCGGCGAACGCGTCGAGCGGCGTGTGCACGAGGTGCCGCACCAGCGGGTTCTGCGTGAGCGTCTCCCAGTGCTGGTCGAGGTCCTTCCACAGGGGGAACTTCGCGAACTGCAGGATCGCGAGGTCCACCGTCTCCTCGACGCGGAACGGCAGGCCCGCCACCGCGATCGCGCGCCGCACCGCGTCGAACGCCGCCGCCAGGTCGATGCCCGACGCGTCCTCACCCGGCTCGGCCAGCCCCGGGATCTCCAGCCCGAACGAGACGCGCAGCTTCTCCAGCAGGCAGTAGTTGGGCGTCGACGCGCCCGCCTCGTCGACGCGGATGCGGTACGCCTGCCCGCGGCTCGTCGTCGATAGGTGCACCGGCACCAGCACGAGCGGCGAGCGCAGGTCCCGGTCGTTGAACCGCCAGCTGAGCATGCCGAACGCGAGGTAGAGGTTGTTCGACCCCGTCTCCTGGACGATCGTCCTCGCCTTGTACGTCAGGTACCGCAGCTTGCTCGTGTACGACGCGGACGTGATGTCGATGTACGCGGAGCGCTTGTCCGCCAGGAGGAGCTCGCGCGTCTCCTCGGGCAGGTCCCGGCCGTAGCGGATGCCGCGCGCGGCGTCGACCTCCGCGACGACGTCGGAGGCCACGAGCCGGATCGGCACGTTGGCGCTGATCTGGTCCTCGAGCCGCCCGAGCGCCTCGCCCGGGACCTCGAGGCGGAAGCCCGCCCGGTCCGTGTAGTGGATGAGCCGGTTGCGCAGGCTCAGGTCGAGCAGGGAGTTCTTCCACCGGCCGACGCGCGCGGGAACGTCGCGGCGGTCGTCCGCGGCGCGCTCCGACGGGGACCCGCGGTACGCCTCGATGGTAGGCCCGGCGCCGGGCGAGTACTCGTGGACGACCACCTGCCCGTCGGCCCCCACCGAACGGCTGGGCAGCGGGAAGATCCCCGCGAGGCGCGCCTGGCGGACGTCCGTCACGCCCACGGCGTCGGCGAGGTCCCGCGCGAGCTTGCTCCGCCCGGCCCGCCGCGCCACCTCGAACGGCTGGGACTCGACGCCTCCCGTCAGCACCGTCGTCTCGACCAGCCCGACGAGGCCCAGGTCCACGAGGTTGACCAGGTCCGCGACCTCGGACGTCGCAACCATGCCGAGGGTCGTGTCCTGCCGCCAGTACCCGACGACCACGTGCCCCGCGAAGAGCCACAGCGTCGGGTTGATCCCCGCCTGCTCGAGCGCCGCCGCGTACGTCACCGTCGTGTCGAGGCAGGTGCCGAGGCGCCCCTCGAGCACCTCGGCCGGCGTCCGGACCTTCTGGCCCACGTCGCCCCACGACGCGGGCGGCTCCGCGTACCGCACGTCGCGCGCCCGGATCGCGTCGTAGACGGCCGCGGCGATCGCGTCGACGCGCTCGGGGTCCTCCGACTGGTAGCCGTCGAGCGCGGAGCGTCCCGTGGACGCGCGCAGCAGGTCCGACGCCTCGACCAGGAGCGGCGCGATCGCGGCCGCGTTCGGCTGGACGTGCGCGGCGAGCATCTCGAGCGCGAGGTGCGCGGGCCGGGCCATCCACTGGTGCGACGCGAGCACCTGCACGCCGACGGACCCGGTGGCGAGCACCGCGCCGGCCGCGTCGCGCAGCACCGTGCGGATCTGGCCGGGCTGCTGCTCGTCGACCGCGAGCATGCGCGCCGGGTCCAGGACCAGGTCGACCGCCCGCAGCATGGTCGGCTGTCCCGCGGCCAGGTCGAGGAGGTGCACCTTGGGTCCGCCGAGGGACCCGCTCGCGCACACGACGTCGACCTCGAGCGACGCGCCGCGCGAGTCGGCAGCGACTCCGGTCACCGTGACCTCGTCGATGACGCCGATGCGGCTGTGGGCCATCGCGTAGCCGAGGACGGGCAGCGCGGTGACCGAGATCGTCGCGCCGGCCGCCTCGCCCACGTCGCCGTGGTGGTCCGGGTCGTTCACAGGCGTCCTCTCGGCCGTCGGGCGCGTCCGCAGCCCAACATCTCCATGTCGGTACGCATCGGCCCGTCCTGAAGGGCACCACCGAGGCCCTCCGGACTGTAGCGGGGAGGTCCGACGAGCCGGCCGACCCGGCGCCGAGCCACGGCCACCGCGCCGCCGGGCCTCAGCTCCCCGTCGGGTTCAGCTGCGCGAACAGCGCCTCCAGCTCCGTCTTCATCGTCTCGACCCGGGTCTGCTCGGCCGCGACCTCCGCGGCGGTGGCCTGGATCGCGGCCCCGCGCGTGGCGATCTCCGCCTCGTCGCGCGCCAGCAGCGCACGGGCGTCGGCGATGAGGTCGGCGGCCGGAGCCTCGGGCAGGGCGGTGCCGTCACGCCACGTCCACGAGAGCAGTGAACGAGCCCGTTCGGACGCGGGCAGGGCGGCGAGCCGCGCCTCCTCCTGCTCGATCGTGGCGCGGTACTGCGCGAGGCTGGCGATGTCGGCCTCGAGCTGCGCGGCGGCGAGCGACTGGTCGTACTGCCGTTGCGCGAGCGCCTGCTGCGCTGACGTGACCTCGGCGGTCATCGTGTCGATCTGCCCCTCGAACGCCGTGTGGACGCCCACCAGCGCCGCCCGATCGGCGATGAACCGCGCGTACAGCGCCTCGAGGGCGGGGTCCAGCCCGCCCTCCTGCCAGACCTGCGTGCCGATGTAGGAGAACAGCTCGGTCGGCCGGTTGGCCGGCTCGGTGCCGACGGACCCGGCGATCTGGGTGTGGATGTCGTCGGCGGGGTCGATGCCGGCCAGGACCGTCGCCAGGGACGTCGCCGCCGCGTCCCGCTCGTCGCTCGTGAGCTCGTTCCAGGCGGCGTGCAGCAGCTCGTGCGCGGCGGTCTCGATGACGAAGCCACGCAGCCGCGGGTCGGTGGGCGTGTAGATGACGATGCGGCCGCCGGTCTCGATGCCGCCGGCGGTGCTGTGGTAACAGCCGACGGCGCTCCCGCCGCCGGACGCACCGGAGTCGCCACGGTCGCACCGACCGGCGAACTCCTCGGCACCCAGCAGCTCCGGCTCCGCCATGTACAGCAGGTCGCGCCCCTCCTGCGTGAGGTACATCTCGTCCGCGAGCGCGGCGACCTCGGGTGCGGGCTCCGGGACGCGCCCGGCGACGACGCCGTCGAGGAAGGGCGCGTCGGCATCCCGCAGGAACGCGGGCAGCACCGTGGTGGCCAGCCACAAGCCGAGCACCGCGACCGCGACGACCACCGCGAGACGCGTCACGAGGCTGCGCCGGCTGCGGCCGGGCGGCGGGCCGGCGTACGCGGACCCGCTCCACTCCGCGGGCGGCGGGGCCTCGGACGCGGAACTGCTCCAGTCCGCAGGCGGCGGGCTCGCGTAAGCCGACCCGCTCCACTCCGCGGGCGGTGGGCTCGCGGGCGCGTACCCGCCCCACTCCGCGGGCGGCGGCGGGGGCGGCTCCTGGCTGTCCGCGGCCTCCTCGGGGACCCACCGCGGCAGCCGTCCCGTGGGGGAGCGCGGCAGGTCGTCCGGGGGCATGCTCATGTGTTCACCGATCGGCAGGTCGGGTGGACGTGTTGAGGTCGGCGGCGCCAGTGGGAGGGGTCGCCGCATCCGAAGGATCCTGCACTATTCGACCACGCCACCCCGCCCGCGGTCCTGCCGACCGTCCCTCGGCGACGTGCGCGACCGTCACGACGTCCCGTCATGGGAGGGCGTCACCGCCGACCCGGCCGCCTCCCGCGCCGCGCGCAGCTCCCCGACCAGGGCGTCGACCTGGCTCGCGCTCGCGGGCAGCATCCCGCCGTCGGGCCGCCGTGTCGGCACGAGCACGATCCGGACGGACTCCCGCGTCACGAGCTCGACCGCCGGGTTGCCGGTGGACGCCGCGCGCCCGGTCGTGGCCGTGATCGTCCACACCTGCGACCACGGCCGGCTCAGCAGCACGTCGTCGCCGCGCCAGACCTCGACGCCGGACGCCGACCAAGCGAACGTCAACCGCGTGCCGCCTCGCACCTTGCGGGCTGACGCACCGAGCTGGGCCAGCGACGCCCCGAGCGTCTCCTCCGCCCACACCGCCTGCGTGTGCCACCCGGGCCGCGCGGTGACGGTGCGCCGCCGTTTCCCGTCGTCGCGGCGGGACCACCACCACACCCCCGCCGCGATGGCGGCGACGAGCGCGACGGCAGCGAGGACCGACGGCCACCACGGCACGTCGGACGACACGGCACGGCGCCACGACAGGACCGCGAACACGAGCACGCCCATCACCTGCAGGGTGCGGGCGCTCGACTGCCGGTTCACATGTCCTCCTGGGGGGTGCGGGGTGTGGCGGGCTGGAGCACGCGGACCGACGACACGACGGTGTCGAACAGTCCGAGGAGCTCGTCGCGCAGATCGACGAGCGGGCTGGAGAAGACGAGGTGGACGAGCTGGGCGCCGGGCGTCGGCTCGACCCAGTAGTCGGCGACGAGCGCGGGGACCTCGCTATCGCCCGTGAGGCCGGACGACGCACCGGTCGGCCGCACCCGCCGCAGCACCGTGCCGGCCGGACCCTCACCGAGGTCGAGCGTGTGCCCTGGCTCGTCGCTCGCGAGCACGCTGGTCATGGCGGCGCGTCCCCGGGCGTCGAGACTCCCCGGGACCCGGTAGACCGTGAGGGACGCGGGCACGGGCGGGGCGCCGCCGGTGCCGACGGCGAGCGCCATCAGCACACCGCCCGCTCGCGCGGCCCGTTCGGTGCTCCGCAGCAGCTCCTGCCGCATGGCGGCCTGCAACGGTGCGAGGTCCGGTACCCCGCCCAGCCGGCGCTGGACCAGGTCCTCGACGCAGGCGGTGCGTGCGGTGTCGTCATCGAGGTCGAGGACGGCCCAGTCGTCGGGGAGGAGGACGGCGACGGTCCCGTCGACGACCCCGCTCATGGCGACTCGGGCCCGAGCGGCGCACGCAGCGCCGGGCGCTGGTCGTCGCGTCCCGTACTCACGCCGGTTCCAGCTCGACGGCGACCGTGTCGGCGATCTCCGCCGTCAGGTCGGAGACCTCGTCGAAGAACCGCACGAGGTCGCACTGGACCTGAAGGAGCAAGGTCTCCTGGGTGCTGGGAGGCAGGATGAACCAGACCCACTCCCGGTTGACGCGACGGCCGAAACGCGGACGGCTGTCGACGATCTGGATGACGGCGTCACCTGCCGGTGTGGTCGTCGGGAGCGCGGCGACGTCGAGCAGCTTCACGCCGGTTGGGACCCTGACCGTCGACCGCGCGAAGTCCAGCGTCTCCTCCAGGTCCCAGCGCCCCTCCGGCCCCGGGGAGGTGACCCGTAAGGCCGCTGTCGCCAACGGTTCGCGGGTCTGTGGATCGGGTACCCACAACGCTGCCGCGGCGGTTCCGGGCACCTCCTGCGTGACGATCGTCTGAAACTCTGCGACTGCTGCCATGAGCGCATCGAGGGTGCGGCCGTCGGCGAGCGTTGCGGCGTCCGTGCGGGCCTCGACGACGGCGTCGAGGCTCCACGACAACCAGTCGTCGGGAGGTCGCCACGTGAGCGAGTGGATCCGCCGCTGGGTCACGTCATGTCCTTTCGAGATCGCGGTGCATGTCAGAGGCCCAGACGCGCCGCGGGAGATGGTCGCGGGCCGATTGCCGCCTCGACGACCGCCTTGCTGACAGACGTGTACGCCATGGCCACATCACCTGCGTAGAGGACGACGGCACCCGCCTCCAGCGCCGCGCCCTTGATCGTCGGGCAGACCAGGACCATGGCGGACAGGGGCCGTGAGGGGAACGAGTCGAGCAGCTGTGCCTGGAGTGCGTTGTTCGTCAGGGCGACGTCCCCGTGGCCGGCGAGCGCCAGTACGCGGTCACTCCCGTGCAGAGCGCGCACCTTGTCCCATGCCGCTCGCACCTGGTTCCTCCAGGGCGTGGTGCGGTCTGCTGTCGTGGCGAGCGAGGGGCGTTCCGCCGGCGCACCGATGGGGCGGGGACCTGACGTGGCCGCCCGCGTCGGCCCCGGCAGCCTGCGGCTCGCGAGCCGCTGCGCCAGCGCCGAGACCGATGACGCCTCGACCTGGAAGGCGTCGAGCGCCTTGGTCAGGTACCTGCTCGCTCCGAACGAGAGGAATCCGAGCACGCCCATGCCGACGTTGAACCAGTCGGCTCCATCGCCGCTCTTGAGTGCGAGTGCTGTGTCGGCGATCAGTGCCGCACCCGCTGTGACGAGGGCGGCGACGACGAGCACCTGGCCGAGGACGGGAACCCAGCCGAGCAGCAGCGAGGCGACGCCGAGGCCGGCGCTGATGTTCCCCGCCCACGTCGACACCGTCTGCGCGACGTCTGCGCCCCAGTCCTCCCACCATCCGTCGTGGAGGGTGTCGTCCATGCCGGTGTCGAGCTCGTCCATGGCACGTGGCGCGGCGGTGTCGCGGCGTTCGACGGCTTCGGCGAGGGCGAGCCGGGCGCGCGCGAGGTCGATCTCGGCGTCGGAGCGTCCGGAGCGGGCCGTGGTGAGGGCGTGCTGCTGGGTCGTGGTGTCCTCGCCGAGGTCGATGGCGTCCTCGAGCAGGATCCGCGAGCGGCGGACGGCGTCCTCGGCGAGGTCCAAGGAGTGCTGGGCCGACTGGGCTGTGTGCAGGGCGTCGAGGGACTGGGTCTGGGCGAGGTCGAGCTGGAGGGAGTACCGCACAAGGGCGTCACCGGCGGCGTCGTACCTGGCGTGCGCTCTGCGGATGCGGTCGGCGACGGCGTGCGTGCGGTCCCGGATCGCGTCGACCGCTTCCGAGACCGCGTCCTGGGCGTCGACCAGTGCGCGCAGGACGCGCTCGGCATCGCCGATGGCGGTGGCGACCTGGCGGTAGTGGTCGCCACCGGCGCGGACGACGGCAGGGTCGCCGGGGACGGGGTCGCTGGTCGCCAACGGGTACCAGGAGTACGGCCGGCTCACACGTGACCGCGCAGGGCCGCGGCGAACTCGGTGTCGATGCGCTCGAAGTTGTCGCCGATGCCGGTGCACGCGTCGGCCAGTCGGGCGATCTCCTCGAGCATCTCGGCACGGTGGCCGTCCCAGCCGTGCGCGAAGTCCCGGACCTTGGCGGCCAGGCCCGCGTGCCCGACGGCCTCGGCGACGGCGTCGCTGGTCGCGTTGGCGTCCTCGAACTCGCGCGCCACGGTGCGCAGGTCGGTGCCGACGGCGATCAGCTCGTCGGTGCTCAGCCGCAGGTGCCCCATAGCAGGGGAACGTATCGGATCAATCCGGACACACGGCGACGTCATCCACAGGTGCGAGGTGCCGCGCATCAGGAGGGGCCGTCCGGGGGCATCCTGTGGAAATCGAGGACGGGGCGCACGCTCGCGCCCTAGGCTCACGGACCGTGACGGAGAACTACGCAGCGGTGACGACGGACCTGCCCGACGACCTCTTCGACGACTCGCCGCTCCCGGGCGCGACGTTCCCCCAGGCGGTCCGCCGCCTGTTGCGTCGCTACACGGTGTTCAGCGGTCGGGCGAGCCGCAGCGAGTACTGGTGGGCCGCGTTGTTCTACCTGCTGGTCGAGGTGGGTTTCGGCGTCGTCGGGGCGGTGGTCGCGGGCGTGACCGGCAGCATCGTCGGCGACGACTCGACCGCCTTCGGCTGGGTGATGGGGATCGTGCTCGGCCTGGCCGCCCTGGCCTGGCTCCTGCTCCTCATCCCCGGCCTCGCCCTGGCGGTCCGCCGCATGCACGACGCGAACCTGTCCGGCTGGTTGCTCCTGATGTGCCTCGTCCCCGGGCTCGTGCTCGTCGGCATCGTGTTCATGCTGCTGCCGAGCAACCCGGCGGGTGCGCGCTTCGACCGCGCCGTGCCGATCCCTCCGCTCGACGAGGAGTGAGCTCACGCCGACCTGGTCGGCGGACGCCGAGCGCATGCGGTGACGCCCTTCGGTACCGGCGGTCGGCCTTGAGGTAGGCCCCGTCCGGAGCCGCGGGCGGCTGACCCGCGTCGGCCCGCACCGCATCACGCTCACGGACGGCCTCGGCGAGGCCTCCGTGTGGTGGGTACACGACCCGGCGCCGTTCGTCGCGCACCTGCGCACCGACGACCCGACGGGCCGCGTGCCTCACCCCCCCACCCGCACCAGCCCCGTCTCGTACGCCACCACGACGGCCTGCACCCGGTCCCGCACCCCGAGCTTGGCGAGGATGCGTCCGACGTGCGTCTTCACGGTCGCCTCCGACAGGAACAGGCGCCCGGCGATCTCCGCGTTGGACAGCCCCTCGGCGACCTCCCGCAGCACCTCGACCTCGCGGGGCGTGAGGTCGGCGAGGCGGGGGTGCGGGGCGTTCGGGTCGGCGACGGACGCACCCGCGGGCAGGTGCCCCGCGAACAGCTCGAGCATGCGGCGCGTGATGCGCGCGGACACCACGGCCTCGCCGGACGCGACGGTCCGCACGGCGGCGGACAGCTCGGCCGGGGCGGCGTCCTTGAGCAGGAACCCGCTGGCCCCGGCGCGCAGCGCCGCGAACGCGTACTCGTCGAGGTCGAACGTCGTCAGGACGAGCACGCGCGTCTCGGGGTGCGTCTCGACGATGCGCGCGGTCGCGTCGATGCCGTTGACCCCCGGCATGCGCACGTCCATGAGGACGACGTCGGGACGCAGCGCGGCGACCTGCTCGATCGCGGACTGCCCGTCCTGCGCCTCCCCGACGACCTCGAGGTCCTCGGTGCTGTCGATCAGCAGCCGGAAGCCCATGCGGATGAGTGCCTGGTCGTCGACCAGCAGGACGCGGATCATGCCTCTCCTTCGTTCGTCGCCGGCACGGCCTGCTCGACGCGGGGGGTCGCGCCCGTCGTCGCGCCGGTCGTGCCGCCGGGCTGCGGCAGGACCGCGCGCACGCGCCACCCGCCGAGGTGCGGGCCGGCCTCGAGCGTCCCACCGAAGGCGGCGACGCGTCCGGTCATGCCTGCGATTCCGCGCCCCGACCCCGGGACCGGCGCAGTGGCGGCGCGGTCCTCGTTGCCCGGGCCGCGGTCGGCGACGACGACCTCGACCGCGTCGGCCAGCCGCCGCACGGCGACGTCGACGGACGCCGTGCCGGGCGCGTGACGCAGCGTGTTGGTGAGGGACTCCTGCACGACGCGGAACACGGCGAGCTGGACGGTGGCGTCCAGGCCCTCGAGCCCGGCCACGGCGAGTCCCGCGGTGCGCACGGGCAGGCCGGCGGTGCGGAACCGCTCGACCAGGCGGTCGAGGTCCTCGACACCGGGCTGCGGGGCCATCGGCACGTCGCCGGACGACGCGTCGTCGCCCGCCGCCGAGCCGGCCGGGTGTGCGGTCGCACCGGCGACGGCGCGTTCCGGACGGTCGGCAGCGTGCGTGTCGTCCGGCGCGTGCAGCAGGCCGAGGATGCGTCGCACGTCACCGAGCGCACCGCGCCCGGTGTCGACGAGCTCGTCGAGCGCGCGCCGGGCCTGGTCGGGCGACCGGTCGATCGCCGCGGCGGCGCCACCGCCCAGCGCGATCATCACGGTGATGGAGTGCGCGATGACGTCGTGCATCTCGCGCGCCACGCGGGCGCGCTCGTCGGCCTGCGTGACGCGGGCACGGTGCTCCTCCTCGGCGGCGCGCGCCGCGGCGACCTCCGCGAGGTCGGCGGCCCGGAGCCGGGCGGTGCGCACGAGGGTGCCGAACGCGATGCCGAACAGCGCGAGCACGACCACGGGCAGGGCGGTGATGACCCACGAGGGCGGCAGCACGTCCGCGAGGATCCAGGGCAGCCGGAACCGCGAGACCGCGTCGACCTCGCCGGGTGCGCCGCCCGCGGCGAGGGACCCGACGAGCCCCACGCGCGGCGCGAGCCGTGCGGCGACGAGCACCGGCGCCAGGACGGCCAGGGCCACGAGCCACGTCGTGCGGGGCGGGCGGGCGGCCGCGACGGCGAACAGCGCGGCCGCGAGCGCCAGCTCGTACCCGTTGGTCGCGCCGGCGACGACGAGCGTCGCGATCGCGAGCGCCGCCAGGACGGCCGCGACCAGCTCCGGCCAGCGGTGCCGCGCGAGCAGCACGCCCGCGCCCACCAGGGTGAGCAGCGCCGACCCGTAGGCCATGGTGTCGGTCTGCTGCTGGCCGACGTACCGGCTGAGCGTGTACATCGACTCGGCGCCGACCGCCATCATGGCGCCCCACGCGACGAACGCGGCGACGAGCACCATGGACGCCAGCGCCCGCCACCACGTCCGTGCCGAGGCGCTGGTCATCGCCCGCAGCCGGGCCCGGACGCGCCCGACGGGGCGCGGCGAGCGATCGTCCGCGGCGGCCGTGGCCGACCCGCGAGGGCCGAGCCCTGCGGCCCGGCCCTCGGGGGGCGTCGCGTCAGTCACCTGCGCATCCTCCCAGGTCACGGCTCAGGCGTCCCGACGGCGCAGCAGCACGGCCGCGACGACGACCGCGGCGACGGCCCAGGCGACAAGCACGCCGTAGCCCTCCCAGGGGCCCAGCGCCGTGCTCTGCGAGCCCGAGATCACGGAGCCGGTGACGTCGTTGGTGATGAGCCGACCACCCGCGGCCGACGGCAGGAGCGACGCGAGGTCCTGGACGGGCTTCCACGGGATGTAGGAGATCGTGGGCTCGATGACGAAGACGAGGCCCAGGACCGTCGCGATGCCGGCCGCGGAGCTGCGCAGGACCGCGCCGATCCCGTACGCGAGGGCCGCCATGGCGGCTAGGTACAGCGGCACGCCCAGCATGATCCGCAGGTGCTCGGGGTCGGTGAGGTCGACCGTCATCTGCAGCTTCTCGAACCACGGCACGACGGACGCCCACCCGGCGAGGGACCCGACGAGGCCCGTGGCGAGCACGAGCCCGACGACGACGACGAGCTTGGCGAGCAGCACCGGCACGCGGGCCGGTGCGGCCGCGAGGGTCGAGCGGATCTGCCCCGTGCGGTACTCGGCGGTGATGACGACGACCGCGAGCCCGGACAGCACCAGCTGCGCGAGCGTGAGCCCGGAGATCGCGTACACGGGCCCGACGAACCAGTCGTCCGGGGCGTCCTCCGCGATGCCGGAGACGCTCGAGGCGCGCATGGCTCCCATCAGGGGGAAGAACGCGACGGCGAGCAGGGCCGTCCACCACGTCGAGCGCAGCGAGCGGATCTTGACCCACTCGGACGCGACGAGGCGGCCGAAGGTCACGGGCTGCACGACGGTGCGGGGCCGCGTGCGGCTGGCGGGCAGGGACGTGGAGGGCGTGGCGGTGGTCATCGGTGGGCTCCTGCGACGGGGCGGGTGGTGGCGTCGGCGGCCGTCGAGCGGTACTCGACGGAGTCGCCGGTGAGCTGCAGGTACGCGTCCTCGAGGGAGGCCTGCACGGGGGCGAGCTCGTGGAGGACGATCCCGGCGCTCGCGGCGAGCGCGGCGACCTCCGGGGCAGTGGTGCCGGTGACGTCGAGGACGTCCGGGCCGGTGGACGCGAGCTCGATGCCGGGCTGCGTGGCGAGCAGCGCGGCGAGGCGGCGGACGTCGGGCGTGCGGACGCGCACGGCGGGCTTGCCGGCCAGCGCGACGACGTCGGCGACGGGGGCGTCCGCGACGATCCGACCCCGCCCGATGACGATGAGGTGGTCGGCCGTGAGCGCCATCTCCGACATCAGGTGCGACGACAGGAAGACGGTGCGTCCCTCGGTGGCCAGGCCGCGCAGCAGCGTGCGCACCCACAGGACGCCCTCGGGGTCCAGCCCGTTGACCGGCTCGTCGAGGATCAGCGTCTGCGGGTCGCCCAGCAGCGCCGCGGCGATGCCCAGGCGCTGCCCCATGCCGAGCGAGAAGCGTCCGGCGCGCTGGCGGGCGACCGACGTGAGGCCCGTGAGCTCCATGACCTCCTCGACGCGGCGCTTGCCGATGCCGTGCGTCGTGGCCTGCGCCAGCAGGTGCTCGCGCGCCGACCGCCCGCCGTGCACGGCCTTGGCGTCGAGCAGCATGCCCACCTCGCCGAGCGGCGCGCGGTGCTGCGCGTAGGGCTTGCCGTTGACGGTGACGCTGCCGGCGCTGGGCCGGTCGAGCCCGACGACCATGCGCATCGTCGTCGACTTGCCGGCGCCGTTGGGGCCCAGGAAGCCCGTGACCTTGCCCGGCTGGACCGTGAAGTCCATGTGGTCGACGACCGTCTTGTCGCCGTACCGCTTGGTCAGACCGTTGGCCTCGATCATGCGTCCTCCTCGTTCGGGTGTGACTCGAACGTACGGAGGGACCGGGTGCCACCGGGACGCCCGTGAGACGCATCTGTGCAGGCCGGTGGCATACGCCGCAGGGATGACCCCCGTCCCCCTCTGGCTCACGAGCCAGAGGATTCGGGGCCTGCGAACACCGGATCACTCGGTGTCGCGAGGCAGTGGAAGGTGGGTGTGGGACTGCCGGATTCCTCGGTCGCGTGGGGCAGAGGGGTTCCGCGCGACAGGGGGAGTGCGGTGTGTGACGCTCGTGGGCACCAACGAGAGGGAGGTCTCCGATGTCGGTCCCCGACGACAGCACCACCCCGACGCCCGACGACACCGCGGTTCCCACGCCCGACGACACAGCCGTCCCGACACCGGACGGGGTCCCCGACCCCGTCACGAGCACGGCGCCTCAGGCGGAGCCCGCACCGGACGAGGACCAGGACGCGACCCGGCAGCCCGCTGACCAGGGGACGATCCTGCCCGTCCCCGGCAACCGAGCCAGCACCGGGGTCGCCTGACGACTCCGGCCTGGACGACTCCGGCCTGACGGCACCGGCTCGCAGCTCCGGCTCGACGGCTCGGGCTCGACGGCTCGGGCTCGACGGTGGCGCCCGCCTGGGCGCCACCGTCGTCGGTGTCAGGCGCGGCGCCGCAGGGCGATCGCAGCGCCCGCGAGCGAGGCGGCGGCCCACACGAGCAGCACGACGAGCGAGCGGGTCGGCATCGCGAACGTGTGCTGCGCGAGTCCTGCGCGCACGAGCTGGGCCATCGGCTCGATCGGCAGCCACTCGTGGGCGGTCTGCAGCCACGCGGGCATGCGCTCGGCGGGGTAGGACACGGGGGAGAACAGCAGGACGATGAAGACGAGGGCCTGCGTGAGCAGCATCGCGAGCTGCGGTGGCAGGACCGTCGCCATCGCGTAGCCGACGGCCGAGGCCGTGAGCGAGACGAGCACGGTCGCGGGCAGGAACCACGGCGCGATCGACAGGTCGACGTCGAACCGCAGCACCCCCGCGAGCACGCCGAGGGCCATGCCGGGCAGAGCGATGAGCGTCCACACCAGCAAGTCGGACAGCAGGAACGCGATGCGCGGCACGGGCAGGGTCCGCATCCAGTCGAGGGACCCCTCGATGCGCGACTGCCCGACCATCTGCGGCACCATCACGAGCCCGACGGTGATGAGCGTGATGGTCGGCGCGCCCGTGGCCAGGAACAGCGCGGTGACGGGGTCGGGGTCGCCGACGAGCAGCCCGTAGCCGACGACGGTGGCGACGGCCATGAAGACCTGGACGACGACCATGAGCGGCAGGTACTGCGACTGCCGACGCAGCTGCCACTGCGCGAGCAGCAGGGTCTGCCGCAGGCCGTCGGTGCGCGTCGGCGCGGGTGCGGTGAGCGTCGTCATGCTGCCGGGACCTCCTCGGTGACGTCGACGGGCTCGCCGACGAGCTGCACGTACACGTCCTCGAGGGACGCGGGGGTCAGCGCGTAGCGCTCGAGCCGTCCGGCCTCGACCTCGTCCTGCGCCCAGCGCACGACGTCGGCGGCCGCGTCGGACGGGACGCTCGCTGTCGCGCGCAGGTGGCCGGAGGCGGCGTCACGGGCGGCGGCGTGCCAGCGCACGGGCACGCCGGGCACGGTGTCGACCTCGAGGGTGAGGGTGCCGCGCAGGCGCGCGGTGAGGCCGCTCGGGGTGTCGGCGGCCAGGACGACACCGCGGTCGAGGATCGCGAGGTGGTCGACGACGCGCTCCGCCTCGCGGACGTTGTGCGTGACGAGCAGGACGCCGTGACCGGCGTCGGCCAGGCCGCGGATCTGCTGCCAGAGCAGCCGGCGCCGCACCGGGTCGACGTCGTTGGTGGGCTCGTCGAGGACGACCAGCCGCCCGGGGACCACCGTGGTCATGGCGAACGCGGTGAGCCGCGCGACGCCGCCCGACACCTTCTCGGCCGGGGTGTCGGCCCAGGCGCCGAGGTCGAGGGCGTCGAGCAGGTCCGTGGCGCGGCGGCGCACGTCGGCGGGCGACGCGCCGCGGATCCGGCCGACGAGCTCGATGGCGCGCCGTGGCGTCAGGCCGCTGATCGGCACGTTGGCCTGCGCCTGGATGGAGACGAGGCGACGCGCGTGCTCGGGGTGGGCCACCGCGTCGAGGCCGGTGACGGTGATGGTGCCCTCGTCCGGCCGCACGAGCCCGACGACCTGGTGCACGAGCGTCGTCTTGCCCGCGCCGTTGTGGCCGAGCAGCCCCACCACCTGACCGGCGGACACGTCCAGGTCGATGCCGTCGTTCGCCTGCACACCGCGGCGCCCGCGGTACCGCTTGCGCAGCCCGCGGACCGTCAGCACGTCTTGCCCGGTCATCTCGTCCTCCAGTCAGATACCGATCGGTACATGCTGAACAGTACGCAGATATACCCGTCGGTATCAACCCTTCGGTATGGGCTCCGCGTATCGTGAGGGGATGGCCGACGACCGTGACCGCATCAGCGCCGCGAGCCGCGCCCTCGCCGACGCGGCAGCGCAGCTCACGCGTGCCCTCGGCACGCAGGCGGAACGTCTGCTGCCGGAGGTGACCGACGCCGTCGCCGAGGGGCTGCGCGAGGCCGCCCGGGAGCTGGCGGACGCCACCGGGTCGATCGCCGACGACGCCCGCACGCGGGAGCAGCGCCGGCGGCGCAAGGTCGACCGCACGCGGGCCGACCTGCTCGACGCCGCGGCGCGCGTGTTCGCGGCCCGCGGCTTCGAGGGCGCGTCCGTCGACGATGTCGCCGCCGAGGCCGGGTACACCAAGGGCGCGGTCTACGCGCACTTCGGGTCCAAGCGCGAGCTCTTCCTCGCCGTCGCCCGGGCCCGCCTCGGTGAGGAGGGTGACCCGTCGCAGCACACGGTGCCCGGCGTCGGCCCCGCCGGCGTCGACGTCGGCGCCCTCACCGACGCGCTCGCGCTGTCCTCCGACGACCCGCGCCTGCTGCTCGCCGTCGAGCTGCTCGCGTACGCATTGCGCCACCCCGAGGACGCCGACGAGCTCGGCGGGTTCTACGCGCGCGCCTTCGACGCGCTCGTCGAGCACGTCGCCGACCTGCGCCGTGCCCGCGACGCCCGCGAGGGACGCGAGTCGGCCCCCGGCACCACGCAGGACGACCGCGACACGACGCTCGGTGTCGTCGCGCTGCTGAACGTCGCCCCGCTCGGGGCCCGGCTCCTGGGGCCGGAGCACATCACGCCCGCGGCGGGAGCCCGTGTGATCGCGCGCCTGCTCGCCTGACGACGGGCAGTGGTCGGCCGCTCGCGGGCACCGGTCGCCCGGCGCGCGGGCGCAGGCGCGTCGTGCCACCATCGAGCCTACCGATGACAGGGAGGCCACCGATGTCCGTCCCCGACGACACCGTCACCCCGACCCCCGACGAGGTCCCGGACCCCGTCACCGCGACCGCGCCGCACGCCCCGCCCGCACCGGAGGACGCGGTCGGCGACGACCAGGAGGACGCCTCCGGCGCCGCGGACCGCAAGGGCGAGCTGCCCGGGGTCCCCGCACGGCCCTTCAACGGCGAGATCTGACCGTCCGGCACGGGGCAGGACCTTCCGCGCTGGCCCCACGGCCCGACGCACGCCACCATCGGCTCGTCGACACGGGCAGGGGGCTCCGATGGGACGGTTCGTCCAGTGGCAGGCGGCGCGTCTGCGGCGCCACTACGCAGGCGGACGCGGTGACGCGTTCGCGCGTCGGGCCGCGCGCCTCTACGCCGCGCTGCACGGCACGTGGCTCACGCCGCGTCGCTGGGTGACGCTCGAGGTCCCCGGACGACGTACCGGCAACATCGCGCGGTTCCCGCTCGGCATGGCCGACGTGGACGGGCGCTGGTACCTGGTGTCGATGCTCGGCGAGTGCGCGTGGGTGTGGAACGTGCGCGCCGCCGGCGGTCGCGCGGTGCTGCGTCACGGCCGGGCGCGGGAGGTCCTGCTGGTCGAGGTTCCGGTCGAGGAGCGCGCCCCCGTCATCCGCCGGATCGTCCAGGTGGCGCCGGGCACCCGCCCGCACGTGCGGGTCGACTGGCGCGAGCCCGTCGAGGCCTTCGAGGCCGTCTCCGGGGACCACCCCGTCTTCCGGGTGGAGCCGGCGGGCGCGTCGTAGGGGACGAGGCGCGGGACGCGGGCGACCCGCGGCACGCCGGAACGCGAGGGCCCTGCGGGCGCGGGAGAAGCTCGGGACGCGGGCGACGCGGCCTGCGGACGCGCGGGACACGGGCGGTGCGCAGGGCGCGGGTGTGGCCCGTTGTGCCCTGGCGGACCGGGCCGCGGTGGGCGACGATGCGCAGCGGTGCGACGACGACGCCGCCCGGCACCGCGGTCGCCATCGACCGCTCCCAGCGGCACCCAGGAGAGCCCGTGACCACCTCGGACGTCCCCCGCGACCCGGACGCTCCCACCCCGGCCGACGCCGCCGGGCAAACCGCGACCGACCCGGCGCAACGCCTCGACGCCCTGCCCGTCACGCGCCGCCACGTCCGGCTGCTCGTCGGGTCGGGGGTCGGGTGGACGTTCGACGCGATGGACGTCGGGCTCATCTCGTTCGTCATCGCGCAGCTCGCGGTCGTGTGGGGCACCGACGCGACGACCCTCGGGTGGGTCGCGTCGGCCGGGTTCGCGGGCATGGCGGTCGGTGCCGCGGTCGGCGGGCTGCTCGCCGACCGGATCGGGCGCCGGCAGGTGTTCGCCCTGACGCTGCTGATCTACGGCGTCGCGACGGGCGCGTCGGCGCTCGCCGGCGGGGTGGCCGTGCTGATGGTGCTGCGGTTCGTCGTGGGGCTCGGGCTCGGGGCCGAGCTGCCCGTCGCCTCGACGCTGGTCAGCGAGTTCGCGCCGCCGCGCATCCGCGGCCGGGCCGTCGTGGTGCTCGAGTCCTTCTGGGCCGTGGGGTGGATCCTCGCCGCCCTCATCGGCTACCTCGTCGTGCCCTCCGGCGACGACGGCTGGCGGTGGGCGCTCGCCCTGGGCGCGCTGCCCGCGATCTACTCCGTCGTGGTGCGCCGCGGGCTCCCGGAGTCCGTGCGCTTCCTGCAGGCGCGCGGCAGGCACGCCGAGGCGGAGCAGGTCGTCGCGGACCTCGAGGCGTCGCCGGCCGTGGGGCACCGGGGGATGACGGGCGCGCAGGTGCGCGACGCGTCGGCAGCGTCGTCGGCCGTCGACCGGTCCGGGGCCGACGGGCCGGGAATCGACGGGTCGGGAATCGACGGGTCGGCCGCCGACGGAGAGGGGCGCGACGGGACTGCCGCCGACGCGTCCCGGGTCGACGGGTCCGCGGTCGACGGGCTGGCGCCGCGGCTCGCGGCGCTCTGGGTGCCGTCGCTACGCCGCCGCACGACCGCGCTGTGGGTCGTCTGGTTCGCCGTGAACTTCTCCTACTACGGCGCGTTCATCTGGCTGCCGTCGCTGCTCGCGGCGGACGGGCACACGCTCGTGCGGTCGTTCGGGTACACGCTGATCATCACCCTCGGCCAGCTGCCCGGGTACGCCGCGGCGGCCGTCCTCGTCGAGAGGTGGGGGCGGCGACAGACGCTCGCAGCCTTCCTCGTCGGGTCCGCCGTCGCAGCCGGGGCGTTCGCCGCCGCGTCGGGCGACGCGCAGATCATCGGCGCAGGGCTGCTGCTGTCGTTCTTCAACCTCGGCGCGTGGGGCGCGTTGTACGCGGTGACCCCGGAGCTGTACCCGACCCGCGTACGGACCACCGGCGCCGGGTGGGCTGCCGGCGTCGGGCGCACCGCCTCGATCCTGGCGCCGCTCGCCGTGCCGCAGCTGCGCGAGGTGGGTGGCACCGGTCTGCTGTTCACGGTCTTCGCCGCGGTCTTCGTCGTCGCGGCACTGGGCGCGCTCGCCCTGCCGGACCACACGGGCGAGTCCCTGACCTGACGCACGCCCGCCTCCCGTCGAGCGCGGCACATCGCACGCGAGCGCGGCACATCCCACGCGAGCGCGGCACATCGCACGCGAGCGCGGCACCAACGAGTGCCGCGCTCGGCGGTTGAGTGCCGCGCTCGGCGGTGGGGTGCCACGCTCGGCGGTTGAGTGCCGCGCCCGGCGGTTGAGTGCCGCGCTCGGCGGTTGAGTGTCGCGCTCGGCGGTGGGTTGCCGCGCTCGGCGGGTGGTGCGGGTCAGGCCTTCTTCTGCTTGTCCAGCTGGTCCTTCGCGGCGTCGACGACCTTGTCGATCGTCGCGTCCGTACCCGTGTCCGTGCGCGCCTTGATCGCGTCGGCCGCCTTGTCGAGTGCGTCCTTGGCCTGCTCCTCGCGGCCGTCGAGCGCGCCCTTCGCCTTCTTCACGAGGTCGTCGAGACCCATGGGTCCTCCATCCGTGTCGCGGAGCCGAGGGTCGGCGCCCCGGCCATTCTGCGCTCCTGGCACCCGCCCGCCGCGCCCCGACGGTCTGTGTCACGGCGTCACGGCGTCGCGGCGACGTGCTGCCCGTCGACCGGCCACCTGTGGATGACGCCTGCGCGTGCCCGACGCCGGTCCCTACGCTCGGCACCGCTGCGCGATCCGGTGGTTTCGTCCTGGTCTGACCCACCGCGACCGCGCGTACCGCCGACCCCGGAAGGACCCGATGTCCCCGACGCTGCCCGTCCCCGATGGTCCCGCCGTGACGGAACCTGCCTCGGCTGCCGGGCCGGCGGCCTCACCGCCCGTCACCCCGCGCATCGTCTTCGGGTCACCGGTGAGCGAGGCGCTCGAGGAGATCCGACGCCGGCCCTGGCTCCTGCTGCCCGTGGCCCTCACCTTCGTGCTGACCGCGCTGGGGTCGGCAGCCGTGACCCTGGTGCACGCGTGGTCGGTGCCGACGATGCTGCACGAGAGCGGCTTCGTCTTCACGGCGGAGGCGCCCGCGGCGGACGTCACCGCGGTGGTCGGCGCCGTCCTGAGCTCCGTGGCGGGCGTGGCGTTGCAGGCGGTCGTCGTCCTGCTCGCCGGTGCCCAGGTGCTGGACGTGCGGGCCGGCGCTGCGGCGACGCTGAGAGAGGTCGGCCGCAGGTGGGCGCTGGTGCTCGCGTCGCTCGTCGGGCTGCTGCTGGCCGGCGTGGTGCCGTACGTGCTGCTGTACACCCTGGCGCTCGTCGTCGGAGGGCTCGCGGCCAGCCTCATGACCCTGCTCCTCACGGCGTTCCTGGTGGCGGGTGCCGTCGCCGTGGCACAGCTCTTCGTCTGCGCGCTGCTGCACGGGTTCGGGCTGCGTGCGGCCCGGCGCCGAGTCGCCGACCTGCGCCGCTGGCCGGTGGCGAGGGAGGAGCTGCGACGGGCGCCGATGCTGGTGCTGGGTGTCGTCGTGCTCGCCGTCGGGATCATGGTCGTGCTCCAGCGCATCGCGCGGGCCGAGGCGTGGCGGATCGACTCCGCGTGGGCACGGGGTGCGCCGGAGCCGCGGCTGTGGGTGGAGGTGGTGCTGCAGGGCGCGCAGGCGGTGGCCGGCTCCCTGGTGCTCACGGTGTCGGTCGTCGCCCTGACGTGGCTGCACGTGCGCGCCACCTCCGCCGCCGAGCGCCTGGGGGAGGAGCCGCTCGCCTGGGTCGGCGTGCGGCGTGCCATGCGACCGGTCGCTGTCGAGGAACCGGCCGCCGGGCACGCGCGCCCCGCACGACGCACCGCCCTGACGGGGTGGACCGCGGTCGTCGGGACGTGGCTGCTGGTGCCCCTGGTCGCCTGGGGCCCCGCCGCTCTGAACCCGACACCTGCGCTCGCGCCCTCGACCGAGACCTTGACGGACGTGGCCGCACCGACGGTCGTCGGCGGGCCGGACGGTGCCAGGATCGTGCCGGGCTGGTCCGCCGGCCCCCTGATCGCCTGGTCCGACGACGGCCTCGTGCGTCACGCGTTCTCGGTCGCGATCTGCGGCCCGCGCGGATCGTGCGTGGTCGACCAGCGCGACGAGGGCGCATTCTCCTCCGTCGCGGTCGCTGTGGACCCCGGCACGTCCGCGATGGTGGTCCTCGCAGCGGTGGGGACGACCGACGAGCACCCGGTCCGCTACGAGGTCGTCAGGTGCGAGACCGACTGCACCGACCCGGCGCGCCGGGCGTCTGCCCAGCTGGGGCCCTGGGTGCCCGAGGAGTGGTGGTGGTCCAGCGACCCCCGGCCGATGCACGCCGTGGCCGCCCGTGACGGCGCGTTCGCTGCGGTGTACCCCGTGATGGGGGCAGACACGACGTCGCTCGTAGCGGCCGTGTGCTGGACGGCGTCGTGCACCGACCCGGCGCCGCTCGCACTCGGGCCGGTATGGGGCGACGACATCGTGCACGCGGGGTTCGCTGCGGACGGCGTCCTGTGGGTGGCGCGTCTCGAGGACGGGATCCTGCGTCTGGCTCGGGCCGAGCCCGGTGCGACCCAGGTGACCGACGTGCAGGTGCTCGTGCTCGGGGAGGACCGCGACGCACTCACGTACCGCACGGACGAGATGCGGTACGGACCGCTCCTGGACCTCGCGGTGCCGGACGACGGCCGTCCTGTCGTGCTCTACCGCGCGCCCGAGGACGGAGGGCTGCGGGTGCTGGCGTGCGCCGACGACCGGTGCGTGGGCACCACCACGTCGACCGTGCCCGGGGGCCTGCACGACGACGCGGAGATCGCCGTCGACAGCACCGGACGTCCGCTGGTGGCCACCGTGAGCGCCGGTGTGCAGCTGCACGCGTGTGACGACCACGCGTGCACGACGATGCGCACCGGCCTCATGACGGGTCAGCGTCCGGCGTCACCCTGGGACGACGGGCGGGTCGGCCCGTTCTTCGCGGTCGACGGCGACGCTCGGCCGTACGTCGTCGTGAACCAGCGCGACGACAGCATGCTCGTGCGCTGCGACGAGCCGCGGTGTGGCCTGTGACGTCGGGACCGCCGCGTCAGGACACGCTGTGGTCAGTCGCCGCGCTCCACGTCGCCGATCCGCTCGTCCGGCTCGTCGCCGCCTGGGGTGACCTGGTCGACGCTCGTGCCGTCCGGCTGCTGGAGCGAGTGAGGGTCGCCGGTCGGGTCCTGCTCGTGCGTCGGGTCCTGCTCGTGCGTCGGGTCCTGCTCGTGCGTCAGGTCCTGCTCGTGCGTCGGGTCCTGCTCGTGCGCGGGCTCGGTCTCGTCCGTCGCGGGCGGCCCGGGCAGGTCCTCCCCGTCGCCCTCGACCTCCGCGCGGAGCTCCTCGCTGTGGGCCGCGACCTCCTCGCGCTGCTGCGCGATCGCCTCGCGGATGCGGTCGGCCTGCGTCGCGAGCTGCTCGCGCACGTGCGCGACGCTCGCGTCCACGGCGGCCCGCGCCTCCGCGTCGATCTGCTCGAACTCCCGCGCGAGCGCCTGCTCCTCGACGCGCAGCGCCGTGCGCACCCGCTCGAACTCCTCGTCCACGCCCATGGTTCCTCCGAGTCCCGTGCGTACCTCTACCGTGCATGCCTCTGCCGCGCGCCGACCTGCTCGCGCACCGCCCGGGCCCGACGTTACGGCCCCGCGGGCGGCTCCACGACCGAGCGGGTGGTCAGGCCGACGAACGCGCCCAGCCGCTCGAGCGACTCCGGCCGGCGTGGCAGGGTCCGCGTCAGGTGCGCCGAGCGGACCACGAACGCCGCCCACTGCCCGCGGGACACCGCGACATTGAGCCGGTTGCGGTCGAGCAGGAAGTCCAGGCCCCGGGGGACCTGGTCGGGGGACGACGCCGCCGTGGTCACGAGCACCACGGGCGCCTCCTGACCCTGGAACCGGTCGACCGTCCCCACGCGCGTGCCGGTGAACCCGGCGGCGTCGAGAGCCCGGCGCACGGTCCACACCTGGGCGTTGTACGCGGCGACGACCAGCACGTCCTCGGGCGTCAGCGGACGCTCGGCCGGTGCGGCGTGCGGGTCGCGCCAGGTGCGTCCGACGAGGTCCCTGACGAACCGCACGACCACCTCGGCCTCCTCGGGGGACGACACGGCGTTGCCGTGGTGGTCGACGAGCACGCCGTGGACCCCGGGCGGCACACCGTCCAGCGAGCGTGCCGCCGCGCGGGGCGCCGAGACCAGGCGGTCCTCGTAGGCGAGCGTCGAGACCGCGCCGCACAGCGCGGGGTGCATGCGGTGGCTCACGGGCAGGAAGTAGCCGAGGTCCGCGGGCAGGGTGTCGTGCCCGTCGGTCAGCCACCCCAGCGCGCTGCGGTCGACCGGCTCGGGGTGCGTGCCCTGGCTGACCTGCGGCAGCTGCTGCGGGTCGCCCAGGAGCAGCAGGTTGCGGGCCGAGCCCGCCACGGCGAACGTGTTCGCGAGCGCGAACTGCCCTGCCTCGTCGACGACCAGCAGGTCGAGCGGCGCGGACGGCAGCCGCTTGGCGTTGACCAGGTCCCACGCCGTGCCGCCCAGCACCGCGCCCGTGCCCGACGACCCGCCGGGGTGCGCAGCCCAGAACGCCCCGAACCCCGCGTCGGGGACCCACGTCCACGGCGCGGCAGGGTCGGCGGAGCGGCCGTCGGACGAGCCCGGAGCCT
Source organism: Cellulomonas xiejunii (assembly GCF_024508315.1). NCBI lineage: Bacteria > Bacillati > Actinomycetota > Actinomycetes > Micrococcales > Cellulomonadaceae > Cellulomonas > Cellulomonas xiejunii. The sequence continues at coordinate 3,700,023 of NZ_CP101987.1, read as the reverse complement.
TCTTCGCGATCATCTCGGACGGCACGCCCGCGCTCGCGACGCCACGCAGCATGTTCTCGACCACGGCGTGCGACTGCGCGACGACGCCGACCCGCCAGCCGCGCGCCACGAGCGCCGCGATCACCCGCGCACCCGTGTAGGTCTTGCCCGTCCCGGGCGGCCCCTGGACCGCGAGGTAGGAGTCGTCGAGGTCGAGCACCGCGCGTGTGAGCACGTCCACGAGGTCGTCGCCCGTCGGCAGCGGCCGGCCCGAGCGGGTACGCGGCGGGCGGCGCAGGGCCAGGTCGAGTACGGCGGCGCGCGGCAGCACGACGTCGGGCGCGTCCGTCGACGCCGCGTCTCGTGACACCCCGTCCCTCGACCCACCGTCTCGTGACACCCCGTCCCGCGACACCCCGTCCCGCGACACCGCATCGAGCACTCGCTCCGCGAGCCCGCGGATCGCGGTGCGCAGGGGACCGGTGGCGATCGGCCCGGCGGGTGCGAGGGCCATCGGCACCTCGCCGAAGGACGCCGACCCCCGCGGGCGGGTCTCCTCGACCAGCAGCACGTCGCGCGGCCTGGCACCGTCGAGCTCGGCCGTCACGTCGAGCACCGTCATGCGCTCGCACCAGCCGCGCGGGCCGTCCACGGACGTCTTCACGCACTCGGGCAGGGGCGGGTCGTACAGGCCGACCGCCTGCGCCCCGGCCCGCAGGTCGCTGCCGGGCTCGAGACGCCCGGTCATGCGCAGCACCCGCCGCTCGACCTTCTTGCCGGGCGGGACGTGCCAGTCCGTCACGACCTCGACCGCGCCCGGCCGGTCGACGAGCAGCACGTTGCGCCGCTCGGTCCAGTCCGAGGGGTGCGCGGCGAGCCGGTCGAAGTGGCCCCACCAGTACGGCTTGTCCTCGCGCTGGTGGTAGCGCAGTGCCGCGCCCACGAGCGCGACGGCCTGCCGCGCTGGGGTCCGCACGACGCCCTCACCGGGTCCCGGCCCGGCGATCGCGAGCAGCTCGTCCTCGAGCGGGTCGGGTGCACCGAGCTCGGCTGCCCGGGCCTCGGCCTCGGGGTCGAGCACGACGGGCCGGGAGGGCGACACGCCGACCTCGGCGAGCCGCGCGAGCAGCCAGTCGCGCAGCCCTCGCGTGGAGTCGCAGTCGTAGTGGTTGTAGACCTCGATGGCCTTGATGCGCTCGTTCCAGTCGTCGAGCCGGCCGGCGTCGCGGGCCGCGACGGCCTCGGCGTACTCGACGATCGAGTCGGCGGCGTTCGTCACGCCGTCGCCGCGGCCGGTGGCCATGTACAGCGGCTCGAGCTTCTTCAGCGAGTACGACCGCTGCCCGGTGCGCACGCCCGCCTTGACCGCGGCGTACAGGTCGACGAGCAGACCCTCGCGCAGCAGCGCGTCGACCTGCGTCTCGCCCTCGCCGTGCCGCCCGGCGAGCCGCCGCAGCGTCGACTTCTCGTACGCGGCGTAGTGGTAGACGTGCATGGCGGGGAACCGCTCGCGGCGCTCGGCGAGGTAGGCGAGGAAGTCGCGCAGGGCGACGCGCTCGGCGGCGCGGTCGTGCGCCCAGAACGCGACGAACGGCGCCTCGGCGTCGGGCGACGGCGGGTTCTCGACCACGCCGAACAGGTACTCCAGCCCCCAGGCGTCGGGCTCACCGGCCAGCGCGGCGTCGTACCACAGGGGGTCGCCCTCGAAGTCGAAGAAGATGTCCCCGGGGTCGGCCGGCGGCAGCAGCTCGGCGATCCGCTCGGGGTGCGTCACGGCCCACGGGACGTCCGTCGGGTGCGTGGGGTCGGGGTTGCGGGCCTCCTGCTCGACCTGCAGCCGTGCCTGGAGCCGGGCCTTCTCGACGACTGCGGGGCTCAGGCCCTCGACCTCGAGACCGTCGGGTGCGGCCGCGAGCGCGTCGATCGTCGTGATGCCGGCGGCCACGAGTGCCGCCCGCTGCCGCTCGTAGACGCCGGCGACGAGTGTGACGTCACGCCGCGCCTCGAGCTCGGCCGTGCACACCGAGCAGCGGCCGCACGCCGACCACCGCTCGTCGCCCCAGGTGACCGGGCCGTCCTGCGCGCGGTGCGTGTCGAGCACGTGCTGCAGCCGTGCGCGCCGGTCCAGGTACACGGGGACGAGGTCGGCCACGGCGTGCCGCGTGACCACGCCGTCACCCAGGACGAGCTGCACCTCCCGGGCCACCGGCAGCCCGGCGCGATCGAGCTGGTCCGCGTACGCGGCCACCTGCAGCAGCGCCGTCGGCTGGGCGTTGCGCGCGAGCTTGGCGTCACGGACGGACCACGTGCCGTCGTCCTCGCGCACCACGAAGTCGGCACGCCCCACGAAGCGTCCGTCGAAGAACGCGGCCTGGTGCACGACCTGCGCCGACGCGAGCCGGTCGAGCGTGGCCGCGTGCGCGGCCTCGAGGTGCGCACGTGACGCGGGGTCCCGCGTCCCCGGCACCTGCGCGAGGCCGCCGTGCGCGCCCGGCTGCCAGACCCCGTAGCGCGCGACCATCGCGCGCAGCACGCGCTGCTCGTGCTCGTCACCGAGGTGCGACACGCGCGCGAGGACGACGTCGGCGTCCGGCTCCACCGCGGGGCCCCGTCCGAGTCGCGCGTCGAGCGCGCGCAGGACCGCGTGCTCGCACTGTGCCGCGGACGTCAGGTCGCTCGCGGAGTAGGTCAGGGTGCCGTCGTCGAGCAGGATCACACCGGCAGGTTACGGCGGCCCACCGACACCCCTGACGAGCCGCGACCAGCGGCGCGTCCTCTGCCGGGGCGAGCCGTCCTCGAGATGCGGGTGGGCGCCCGGTGACGGACCGTGGACGCCGGGCGGCGCCCCCGCCACCCGCGGGAGGCCCCCGCCGACCGCACACCCAGCACGAGGAGGACGGACATGACCCGCACGGTCTCCGAGCTCATGACGCCCCACCCGACGGTCGTCGAGGTCACCGACACGCTGCGCTCCGTCGCGCAGACGATGGCGGCGCAGGACCTCGGCTCGCTCGTCGTCGCCAAGGACGGCACGGTCGTCGGCATCGTCACCGACCGCGACCTGGTCGTGCGAGGCCTCGCCGAGGGCATCGGCCTCGACGCCCCCGTCGGCCAGCTGGCGACCGACGAGCTGGTGACGGTCGGGCCCGACGACGACGTCGCCGACGTCGTGCGCATCATGCGCGAGCAGGCGGTGCGCCGCGTGCCGGTCGTCGAGGGCGGTCTGGCGGTCGGCGTCCTCAGCATCGGCGACCTCGCCGCCGAGCTCGACCCGCGGTCCGCTCTGGCGGAGATCTCCGAGGCACCGGCGCAGGACTGACGTGCCCGTCCGCCCCGGCGCGGCGGGCGCCGCGCCGGGCGGGCGTCTCGGGATGCCGGGCGGGTCCTCCCCGACGACGATGGACCGATGGCAGACCAGACGACACCCCAGGACCCCACGACCCAGCACCCGAAGCCCGAGGCGCAGTCCGCCGAGCAGATCGCGCACCCGGGGCACACCGAGGACATGCAGCAGGAGCCGGACCACGGCGAGGAGTCGTACCGCGGCTCCGGGCGCCTCGACGGCCGGCGCGCGCTCGTCACGGGCGGCGACTCCGGCATCGGCCGCGCGGTCGCGATCGCGTTCGCCCGCGAGGGCGCCGACGTGGCCATCTCCTACCTGCCGGAGGAGGAGGACGACGCGCGCGAGACCCTCGCGTGGATCGAGCGGGCGGGCCGGCGCGGCCTGCTGCTGCCCGGCGACATCCGCGACGAGGAGCACGCGCGCTCGCTGCCCGGCAAGGTCGTCGATGCGTTCGGCGGTCTCGACGTCCTCGTCAACAACGCCGCCTACCAGATGGCGCAGACCGGCGGGCTGGCGGACATCACGACCGAGCAGCTCGACCGCGTCCTCAAGACCAACATCTACGCGATGTTCTGGATCACGCAGGCCGCGCTGCCGCACCTCGGGAAGGGTGCGTCGATCATCAACACCTCCTCGATCCAGGCGTTCGACCCGAGCCCGCCGCTGCTGGACTACGCGTCGACGAAGGCCGCGATCTACAACTTCTCGAAGGGCCTCGCGCAGCAGCTCGCCGAGGACGGCATCCGCGTCAACGCGGTCTGCCCCGGGCCGATCTGGACGCCGCTGATCCCCGCGACGATGAACGCCGAGAAGGTCGAGGACTTCGGCTCCGACACTCCGCTCGGCCGCGCGGGGCAGCCCGCCGAGCTCGCACCGGCGTACGTGTTCCTCGCGTCGCAGGAGTCGTCGTACGTCACCGGCGACCGCATCCTGGTCACCGGCGGGCGGTCCTGATGCGCGTCGTCGTCGTGGGCGGCCATGGCAAGGTCGCGCGGCTGCTGGCACCGTTGCTGGTCGCCCGCGGCGACGAGGTTGTGCCGCTGGTCCGGCGGCCCGAGCACGCCGACGAGCTGGCGGCGCTCGGCACGCAGCCCGTGCTGCTGGACATCGAGGAGTCCGACGAGCAGGACTTCGCGACCGCCTTCGCGGGAGCCGACGCCGTCGTGTTCGCGGCCGGCGCCGGCCCCGACGGCAACGCGGGGCGCAAGCGCAGCGTCGACCTCGAGGGGTCGCTGAAGTCGCAGGAGGGGGCGCGTCTCGCGGGGGTCCGCCGGTTCGTGCAGGTGTCCGCGATCGGGGTCGACGCGCCGATCACGGACGACATGCCGGCGGTGTGGGCCGCGTACGTCGTCGCCAAGCGCGACGCCGACGAGGCGCTGCGCGGCACGGACCTGGACTGGACGATCCTGCGCCCCGGCGGGCTGACTGACGACGAGGGCACCGGGCGCGTGACGCTGGGCGAGCACGTCGAGCGTGGCCAGGTCCCGCGCGCCGACGTCGCGGCGGTCGTCGCCGCCGTCCTGCTCGAGGACGCGACGATCGGCCGTCAGTGGGAGCTGGTCTCCGGTGACGTGCCGATCGCGGAGGCCCTCACGCGCGCCGGCGCCTGACGACCGCCGTCGCCAGGGCGGTCACCAGGGCGAGCACGGCCACACCCACCAGGACGCCGGCCCACGGTCCTGCGGGCACGTGCGCGGAGAGCCGTCGCAGGGACCCGAGGTACCAGTCGACGTCGTACTCCAGCACCCGGTCGAGCCACGGCGACCCGTCGAGCCGCCCGTCCAGCCGGTTCCGGGTGCGCACCAGCAGCAGGCCGACCATCGTCGCCGCCACCACCAGACCGGTGAGGACACCCGCGATCGCCCACCCGGACGGCGCGCCGCCGCGCGCATCGGCGTCCTCGGCCGCCGCCCGCCTCGTCGTGACCGCCCCCACCTGTCCCCCTGCCGTCGTGGCCGGGCGTGCCCGGCCGGCGGACGTGCCCCTGTGAGAGAAAGACGTCCCAGGGCGCCGGAAGGTTGTGCCCCGATCGTGTGACGTGCGTCAGTCCACGACCTGCCGGGCGCGGCGCAGCACGGCGTCGAGCATCGCGGGGGTCAGCCGCCCGGTGAAGGTGTTCTGCTGGCTCACGTGGTAGCAGCCGAGCAGCGTCAGCTCGCGCGGGGTCGTGGCGTGCCGCAGCGTGACCTCCGCGCCGTGGCCGAACACCGGCCGCGGCCGCGGCACCACCCAGCCCTGCTCGACCAACGTCGTCAGCAGCGCCTGCCACCCGAACCCGCCGAGCACCACGGCGACGCGCGGCTCGACGAGCTCGAGCTCGCGCGCCAGCCACGGGCCGCACGTGCGGCGCTCCGCGGGCGTCGGCGCGTTGGCCGGGGGAGCGCACCGCACCGGGGCCGTCACGCGTACGTCGTGCAGCGTCAGGCCGTCGTCCGCGGACGTCGACGTGGGCTGAGACGCCATGCCGACGCGGTGCATCGCCGCGAACAGGAAGTCCCCGGACCGGTCACCCGTGAACATGCGTCCGGTGCGGTTCGCGCCGTGCGCCGCGGGCGCCAGGCCCACGACGACGACGCGCGCGTCCGGGTCGCCGAACCCCGGGACGGGGGCGGCCCAGTACGCCTGCCCGCGGTACCGCGCCGGCGGGTCCGCCGCCGTGGCCTCGCGCCACGCGACGAGGCGGGGGCATGCGCGGCAGGTCGTGGACACGGCGGCGAGAGCGGCGAGATCCGGCGCGGCGGCGGCCGCGCGCACCACGTCCGCGGGCGACGTGGGGACGTCGGGGGGCGGCGGCGCGTCGACGGCCACCGGGTCCACGACGTGCCCGCTCAGAACCGCGACGCGTCGCCCGCGCCCTCGCGGACGACCTCCGGCGCACCGGACGTCCAGTCGACGACCGTGGTCGGCTCGCTGCCGCGGTCACCGGCGTCGACGACCGCGTCGAGCACGTCGTCGAGCTCCTCCTTGATCTGCCAGCCCTCGGTCATCGGCCAGTCGTGCCCCGGCATCAGCAGGGACGACGAGAGCAGCGGCTCGCCCAGCTCCCGCAGGATCGCCAGGGCCACCGGGTCGTCCGGGATGCGCACGCCGACCGACCGCTTCTTGGCGTGCGCGAGGCGCCGCGGCACCTCCGGCGTCGCGAGCAGGATGAACGTGTACGGGCCGGGCGTCGCCGACTTGATCGCACGGAACGCGCTGTTGTCCAGGTGCACCAGCTGCCCCAGCTGCGCGAAGTCGGAGCACACCAGCGTGAAGTGGTGCCGGTCGTCGAGGTGGCGGATGCGGCGGATCCGGTCCGCGCCGTCGTGGTTGCCCAGGCGGGTGCCCAGCGCGTACATGGAGTCCGTCGGGTAGGCGATGACGGCGTCGTCGCGCAGCATCGCGACGACCTGCGAGATCGCGCGAGGCTGCGGGTCCGTCGGGTGGACGTCGAAGTACCGGGCCATGCGACCAGCGTAGGCCGGGCTCAACCGCCGGTCCCGAGCACCGCGGCGAGCAGCGGGCGGGCCAGGTCCGTGAGCAGCGCCGGGTGCGCGGCGTACGCGAGGCCCGCGCCGAGGGCGACGGCGCCGAGGACGCGTGCGGTGCGCTGGAGCGCGAGCATGGGGAGGACCTCCGGTCGGCGGGCCGCCGGCGCGGCCCCGTCGGGACCAGCCTGGCGGTCCGGCTGGTCCCGACGGATCCGGGGCGAGCCCCGGTTCGTCCCGGGATGCACGCCCCCCGGCTCCCAGGGTCGGGCGTGCGGGTGCGGCGCAGAACCCCCGACCAAGGCCATTGACCAGGCCTTTCGTCACCCAGGGGCACCCTGAGTGGTGAGCCGCCCGCGTTCAGGGTCACCTCCGGGCGCGCCCGGATGTCGCCCCCGTCGTCAGCGCGGGACGATCGTCTCGTGACCCTCAACGACAGCACCCGCTCCGGCGGGCCCATCGCCACCGCTCGCGGCCTCGTCCGCACGTACGGTTCCGGCCCCACGGCCGTGCACGCCCTCGCGGGCGTCGACCTCGACATCGAGCGTGGGCGGCTCACCGCCACCATGGGCCCGTCGGGGTCCGGCAAGTCGACGCTGATGCACTGCCTGGCCGGGCTCGACCGCCCGACCGCGGGCACCGTCGTGGTCGACGGCGAGGAGGTGTCCGCGATGTCGGAGCGCCAGCTGACCCGGCTGCGACGCGACCGCATCGGCTTCGTCTTCCAGGCGTTCAACCTGGTCCCGACGCTCACCGCGCTCGAGAACATCACCCTGCCCTTCGACATCGCGCGCCGACCCGTCGACCGCGCCCACCTCGACGCCGTCGTGCAGGCCGTGGGCCTCGCCGACCGCCTGAACCACAAGCCGGGCGAGCTGTCCGGCGGGCAGCAGCAGCGCGTGGCCTGCGCCCGGGCACTGGTCACGCGCCCGGCCGTGGTGTTCGCCGACGAGCCGACGGGCAACCTCGACTCGGCGTCCGCGCACGAGGTCCTGTCGTTCCTGCGGCACAGCGTCGACGAGCTCGGGCAGTCCGTCGTCATGGTGACGCACGACCCGAGCGCCGCGTCGTACGCCGACCGCGTCCTGTTCCTCGCGGACGGCCGCATCGTCGACGAGCTCGCCGACCCGACGGCCGACGCCGTGCTCGAGCGGCTCGGTGCGCTGACGCGCCGCGCGCAGGCTGCCGCTGCCGAGGCAGCCGCTGCACCTGCCGAGGTCCGCTGATGCTGCGGGTCACGCTGCGCAGCGTGCGCGCGCACGCGGTGCGGTTCGCCCTGTCCGTGCTGGCGGTGGCGCTCGGTGTCGCGTTCATCGCCGGCACGTTCGCGCTGCGCACCATGCTGTCCGACACGTTCCACGGCATCGTCGACGCGCAGGCGCCCGCGGACGCCTACGTGCAGGGCGACTCGGTGCTGCCCGGCGGCGACACCGGCGGCGGCCTGTCGCTGGGCGGGCAGCGCACGCCCGTGCCGCTCGCCCTCGCCGACGAGGTGGGGGCAGTCGAGGGCGTGGACGCGGCGCTGCCCGACCTCGCCGGCCTGATCGTCCTCGTCGGTGCCGACGGCACCGCGGTGCAGTCCACGCAGGCGCCGTCGTACGGCCTCGCGTTCGACGAGCGCGACCCCGGGCTGGACCTGGTCGAGGGCCGTGCGCCGCAGGCCGCGGACGAGGTGGCCGTCGAGTCGGTGTCCCTCGCGTCGGCCGGGCTGGACGTGGGCGACCGCACGAAGGTCGTGGTGGCCGGCGAGGTGCGCGACGTGACCGTGGTCGGCAAGGTCGACGCGGGCGGGCCGCTCGCGGGCGCGACGCTCGTGTACCTGCCCGTCGACGTGGCCCGGACCGCGTACGCCGCCGAGGGGACCACGCCGCGCATCTCCGTCTACGCCTCGGACGACGCCGACGAGCAGACCGTCGTCGACCGCGTCACCGCCGCGCTGGACGACGCGGGCATCACCGGGGCCGAGGCCGTCACGGGCGACTCCCTGCGCGCCGAGCTGCGCGCGGACATCGACACGACGCTCGGGTTCGTCACGTCGTTCCTGCTGATCTTCGCGGTGGTCTCGCTGTTCGTCGGTGGGTTCCTCATCTCCAACACCTTCGCGATGGCCGTGCGGCAGCGGGTGCGCGAGTTCGCGCTGCTGCGGGCCGTCGGGGCGTCGCCCGCGCAGGTGTTCGGTGTCGTCGTGGGGCAGGCCGCCGTCGTGGGCCTCGTCGGGTCCGGGCTGGGTGTGGTCGGCGGGCTCGGGCTCGTGAGCATGCTGCGCGTGGTGTTCGAGGCGATGGGCATGGACCTCGTCGGTGACATCCCGCTGGAGACCACGGGCGTGTTGACGTGCCTGGCGCTCGGCACGGCCGTGTCGGCCGTCGCGGCGGCCGTCCCCGCGCGTCGCGCTGCGCTCGTCGCGCCCGTCGAGGCGATGCGTGGCGAGGTCACGGTGCCCGAGCGGTCGCTGCGCGTGCGCGGGCTCATCGGTGCGGCGCTCGTCGCGCTGGGTGCCGCCGGCGTGCTGTTCGCCGCACTGCGACCCGACTCCAGCGGCGCCGAGCCGGCGCTCGGGGCCGGTGCCGCAGCCGTCCTCGTCGGCGTGCTCGTCGCGTCGCCGTCGCTGGCCCGTTCCGTCCTGCGGGTGCTGGCCGTGCCGTTCGTGCACGCGCTGCCGCCCCTGGGCCGCCTCGCGCAGGGCAACGTCGTGCGCAACCCCCGACGGACCGCGTCGACGGCCGGGGCGCTGATCATCGGCATGGCCCTCGTCGGTGCCGTGTCCGTGATCGCCGCCACCGGGCAGGCCTCGCTCGTGCGCGTGGTCGAGAGCTCGACGGACGCGGACCTGGTGCTGCGCTCGGCGACGTCCGCGATCCCCGACGGTGCGTTCGCGGACGTCAGCGCGCTGCCGGAGGTCGGCCGTGCCGAGTCGCTGGCCTTCACGTACGGCGGCGTGTCCCCGGAGCCGGGCGCGACCCCGGGTCCGTCCGACGGTGCGTCCGTCCTGGGTCTGCGCCCGGGCGTGCTCGGCGACGCGCTCGTCGTCGAGGTGCTCGAGGGGGACGTCGACGACCTCGACGACACCCACGCCGTGGTCAACCAGGCCGTGGCCGGGGAGGGCTGGGCGGTCGGTGACGAGCTGACCGTCAGCACGGCTGCGGGCGAGCGCACGCTCGAGGTGGCGGCGGTCGTCGACACGCGGCTCACCTCGGGGTCGGTGTTCGTCACGAAGGACGTGCTCGACGAGCTCGCGCCGGGACCGGCGCAGACCAGCGACACCGTGTTCATCGACGCGGCCCCCGGCGTGGGTGCCGACGAGCTGCGCGCCGCGGTGACGACCGCCGTCTCGCCGTACGTCGTGGTGTCGGTGCAGGACCGCGACCAGTTCGTCGACCAGATGGCCGCGCAGGTCGACCAGCTCCTGGTGATCCTGTACGCGCTGCTGGGTCTGTCCCTGGTCATCGCGGTGCTGGGCATCGTCAACACGCTCGCGCTGTCGGTGATCGAGCGCACCCAGGAGATCGGGCTGCTGCGGGCCGTGGGCCTGGGGAGGCTGCAGCTCGCGGGCGTGATCACCGTCGAGTCCGTCCTGACGGCGGTCTTCGGGACGCTCGTCGGCCTGGCCGTCGGGGTGGGGTTGGCGTCGGTGCTGCCGCGCGTCTACGCGGAGGAGGGCTTGGACCGGCTCGTCGTCCCGTGGGGCGGGCTGGCGCTGATGGTCGTGCTCGCGCTCGTCGTCGGCGTGCTGGCCGCGGTGTGGCCGGGCGGGCGCGCGGCACGCATGCGGGTCCTGGACGCGATCGCGACGCCCGACTGACCCGCCCGCCCACCGGCCGCACCCCGAGCGCGGTACTCCCGGCCCGAGCGCGGTACTCGTTTCACCCGCGCTCGGCGGGTGAGTGCCGCGCTCGGTGGGTGGGGGTCAGGCCTTGTGGGGGGCGACGCCGTGGTGGGCGGCTGCCGGGAAGCGGCGGTGGGAGTCGGCGAGCTTGGCGCGTGCCGCGGCGCCGAGGTCGACGCCCAGGACGTCGGCGAGCCTGACCAGGTAGACGAGCACGTCGGCCATCTCCTCGGCAGCGCGGGCGCGCCGTTCCGGTGCGGAGAACCGCTCGGCGGCTTCGGCGGCCGGCACCCACTGGAACAGCTCGGCGAGCTCCCCGACCTCGCCGACCAGCGCGAGGACCAGGGACTTGGGGTCGTGGAACTGCTCCCAGTCCCGCTCCTGCGAGAACTCCCGCACCGCCGCCGTCAGCTCCGCGATCTCCGCCATGCCGCCCATCATCCGCCCCCCGTCCCGCGCGCGGTACCCGACGGTCAGGTGCCGCGCGCGGGGGAGGGGTGACGGGGGGCGGGTGGTGGTCAGGCGGGGGCGAGGTGCTCCGGGCAGGGGGCGTAGTGGTCCGGCAGGACGGTCAGGCCGCCGCGGCCGCCGGTGAGCGAGCGCAGGTCCAGGACGTAGCGGCGCAGCTCGGCCTCCGGGACGGTCGCCTCGACGACGACCTCCCCACCGTCGAGCGACACGGTGTCGGTGATACGCCCGCGCCGGGCGGACAGGTCGCTCATGACGTCGCCCTGCGCGGTCGTCGGCACGGTGATCTGGACGCGGCACACCGGCTCGAGGACGACGGTCCCGGCTGCGGCGAGCGCCTCCTTGAGGCCGACGGCGGCGGCGGTGCGGAACGCCATGTCCGAGGAGTCCACGGAGTGCGACTTGCCGTCGTACACCTCGACGCGCACGTCGACGACCGGGTACCCGTGCGGGCCGCCCGCGGCCATCGCCTCCCGCACGCCCCGCTCGACGGCCGGAAGGTAGGACCGCGGGATCGCGCCCCCGACGACCGAGTCGACGAACTCGAACCCCGCGCCCGCGGGCAGCGGTGAGACCCGCAGCTGCACGACCGCGTACTGCCCGTGGCCGCCCGACTGCTTCTTGACCTTGCCCTCCGCCTCGACGGTCCGCGCGATCGTCTCGCGGTACCCGACGGGAACGGGCGAGGTGGTCACGTGGACGCCGAACACGCGCGCGAGGCGTTCCAGCGCCACCGCCAGGTGCGTGTCGCCCAGACCGCGCAGCACCGTGCGGTCGCCCGCGCGCTCGATCGTGAGCGTCGGGTCCTCGGCGACGAGCCGGGCGAGGGCGGCGGACAGCCGGTCGTCGTCGGACTGCGTGACGGGGTCGAGCACGAGTGCGTACACGCCCGGCCGCTCGGGCAGGGGCGGCGCCGTCATCGACGTGCCCGGGGTGCCCTTGGCCGCCAGCAGCGAGCCCGCCGGTGTGCCCGTGAGCTTGGCGACGGCCGCGACCTGCCCGGCGACGACGACGTCCACGGGCAGGTGCTCCTTGCCGCGCAGCCGGAACAGCGCGGGGACCCGCTCCTCGGCGCGGGTCGTGGTGTTGACGAGCCGGTCGCCGGCGCGCACGGTGCCGGACAGCACCCGGAACAGCGTGACCTGCCCGACGAAGGGGTCGGCCGTGGTGCGGAACGCGTGCAGCAACGTCGGACCGGCCGGGTCGGGGGCGACCTCGACGGTGACGTCGCCCGCGCGCACGCTCCGCGTCCGGCTCTCGGGTGCGGGGCACAGCTCGCACAGCAGGTCGGCCAGGCGGTCGACCCCGACGCCGGTCGTCCCCGACGCGACGAGCACGGGCACCGCCTCGCCGGCGCAGACCTCGTGCGCGAGGGTCCGCCCGAGGTCCGCGACCGACGGCACGTCCCCGGACAGGTACCGCTCCAGCTGCTCGTCGTCGTGCGCGACGATGTCCTCGGTCACCTCGTCGTGCAGTCGGTGCTCCTCGGCGATGAGTTCCGGCGGCACGGGTGCGGCGTGGTGGCTTCCGTCGGGGTCGTAGCCGTGGCCCTCCTCCGACAGGACGTCGGCGACGCCGGTGAACGCGGCCTCGTCGCCGAACGGCAGCTCGAGCGGGACGATGACGTCACCGAACGCGTCGCGCAGCTCGGACAGGACCCGGTGGAAGTCGGCCCGCGTCCTGTCCTCCTTGGTCACGACGACGACCCGGGGGACGCCCGCCTCGCCGGCGGCCCGCCACGCGAGGTGCGTCCCGGCCTGGACGCCGTCGACGGCGCTGACGACGACCACCGCGAGGTCGGCGGCGCTCAGCGCGGCGTCGACCGCTCCGGCGAAGTCGAGGAACCCGGGGGTGTCGAGCAGCGTGACGTCGTACGTCTCGCCGTCGCCGGCGCGCCATCGCAACGGTGCGACGCCGAGCCCGAGGGAGATGCCGCGGGCGATCTCCTCCGGCTCGTGGTCGCTGACCGTGGTCCCGTCCTCGACCCGCCCGGCCCGGGGGATCGCCCCGGCTCGCAGCAGCAGGGCCTCGGTGAGGGTGGTCTTGCCGGATCCCGACGCGCCGAGCAGCGCGACGGTGCGGACTCTGGATGGAGCTGCCTGGTCCATGGAGACCCTCCCACGCTGGAGTTGATCTTCTGGTCAGCGTAGGACGAGGCGCACCGCGACGACAGGACAAGGGTCCCTGGTGGCCGGGCGCGGCGCGGTGCTGTGGCCGTGCTGCGCGCCGGGGACGACGACGGGCCGGGCCCCCTCGTGGTGCGGGAGGGGGTCCGGCCCGTGCGTCAGCCGTGGATCAGGTGGGGCGCGTCAGCTCGCGGCGAGGATGTCGACGACGAACACCAGCGTGGAGCCGGGCGGGATGCCGGGCTTCTCCTCGTCGCCGTAGCCCTTGTCGGGCGGGACGACGAGCATGACCTGGCTGCCGACCTTCTGACCGACGAGGCCCTCGTTCCAGCCGGCGATGACGCCGGCCTGGCCGACGTTCGCGACGGGGAACGGCGTGCCGCTCTCCCACGAGGAGTCGAACTGCGAGCCGTCCCAGAGCCACCCGGTGTAGTGCACGAGGGCGGTCTGGCCGGCGGCGACCTCGGGGCCGGTGCCCTCGATGAGCGGCTGCACGGTCAGGGTCGTGGGCGCGTCACCCGTGGCCGGGGTGAGCGAGGGTGCGCCGTTCTCGGCGAGGGTCACCGTGGGCAGGCCCTCGGCCGGGGCGACCGCGGTGCCGTCGGCGCGGCCGGGGCGCTTGGCCACGACCTCGGCGACCGCGACGCTCGCGGTGTCCTCACCGGACGGGAACGCGTACACGAAGCGCGTGCCCACCTTGCCGCCGACGAGGATGTCGGTCAGCACGGCGGACAGGCCCGCTGCGCTCACGACGACCTGCTCGGGTGCGCCGTTCTGCCACGACGACAGCTCCGTGGAGCCGTCCTGGCCGTTGATCCACACGGAGTGCAGGTCGACGATGTCGCCGTCGGCGATCACCTCGCCCGTGCCCTCGTCGAGCAGGCGGGCGACCGCCGCCGACACCGTGAACGGGGTGCTGGGCAGGGTGGCCGTGGGCTCGGCGCCGGGGGCGCCCTCGACGGTCACGGCCTCCAGCGCCGCGATGTCCTCGGCGGTCGGCGTGGGTGCGCCACCGGGGGTGGCGGACGCCTCGGCGGCCGGCGTGGTCGGGTCGTCGCTCGCGTCGTCGCCCGAGCAGGCGGCGAGGGCGAGGCTGAGCGCCAGCGCTGCTGCGGCGGCGCGCAGCGCGGTGCGGGGGGCAGGACGTCGCACGACAAGGTCCTCCGGATCGTGGGAGACCGCCCTGGAACGGTGGACGGACTGTGGCACGGTACGCGACGTTCCTGAGGGTTCGCTGGGACGGCCGCGGGCCGAAACGCTTCAGCAGACGGCCCGCGGCGCTACGTCACAGCAGGCGACGCGACCCGGGCTGCACGACGCGCAGCCAGCGGAAGCCGTACCCGTCGAGCTCGATGTCGACCCGGCCCTTGGCGTCCGGCGTGTTCTGCTCGTCGGCCAGCAGGTCGACGAGCCGCCAGTCCTCGTCGGTGTCCGGCAGGTGCAGCGGCACGCGCACGGCCTCGGAGCCCAGGTTGTGCAGCGCCACCATCGACGCGTCCTGCCAGGTCGAGCGGTGCGCGAGGACGCCGGGGTGCGGCTGGTCGAGGATCTCGACGCGGGTCGTCCACCCCAGCTCCGGGCACTCGCGGTACCGGCGCGCGAGCTGCTGCACGAAGTTCAGCAGCGAGTCCGGGTCGCGGCGCTGGTCGGACACGTTGACGTGCGCGGGGGAGTACGCGCCCTCCGTCACTGGCCCGGCCAGGCGCGAGGGCGCCGCAGCCGAGAACCCGCCGTTCTTGCCCGACGTCCACTGCATCGGCGTGCGGACGGCGAGCCGGCCCTCGGCGGCGAGGTTCTCGCCCATGCCGATCTCCTCGCCGTAGAACAGCACGGGCGTGCCCGGCAGGCTGAACAGCAGCGAGTAGACCATCCGCACGCGGCGCGGGTCGCCGTCGAGCATCGGGGGCAGGCGGCGGCGCAGGCCGCGGTCGAAGAGCTGGTGCTCCGGCTCCGGGCCGAACGCCTCGAAGACCTCCCGCCGCTCGTCGTCGGTGAGCTTGTCGAGCGTGAGCTCGTCGTGGTTGCGCACGAACGTCGCCCACTGCGCGTCCGACGGGATCTCCGGGCGGGACTCCAGCGTGGCGGCGATCGGGCGCGCGTCCTGCCGGGCCAGGGCCAGGTACATCTGCTGCATGAGCACGAAGTCGAACTGCAGGTTCAGCTCCTTGCCCTCGTCCTCCCCGTCGCCGGAGTGGTCCCCGAAGAACTGGCGCTGCTGGTCGTACGGCAGGTTGACCTCGCCCATGAGGATCGAGTCGCCCGTGCGCCGCGACAGGAACGCGCGCAGCTGCTGCAGGAACTCGTGCGGGTGGTCGATGTCGTCGCCCTCGGTCTTCGCCGTGTCGGCGAGGAAGAACGGCACGGCGTCCACGCGGAAGCCGTCCAGGCCCATCTGCGCCCAGTAGCCCACGGTCTTCGCGATCGCGTCGCGGACCTTCGGGTTCGCGGTGTTGAGGTCCGGCTGGTGCTTGTAGAACCGGTGCCGGTACCAGGCCTCCGCCTGCTCGTCGTACGTCCAGATGCCGTCTTCCTTGTCGGGGAAGACGACCTCCTTCGACGTGTCCGGCGGCGGATCCTCGCGCCACACGTACCAGTCGCGGTACGGGCTGTCCTTCGAGCGGCGCGCGGACTTGAACCACGGGTGCCGGTCCGACGTGTGGTTGACGACGAGGTCGGCGATGACGCGGATGCCGCGGTCGTTGGCTGTGCGGATCAGCTCGACGAGGTCGCCCGCGTCACCGAGGCGCGGGTCGACGCCGAGGTAGTCCGTGATGTCGTAGCCGTCGTCGCGGTCGGCCGTCGGGTAGAAGGGCATGAGCCACAGGCACGTCACGCCGAGCTCGGCGAGGTGGTCGATGCGCTGGACGAGCCCGGGCAGGTCGCCGATGCCGTCGTCGTTCCAGTCCATGTAGGTCTCGACGTCGAGGCAGTAGATGACGGCGGACTTCCACCACAGGTCACCGGTGTCGCGGATCCTCACGCGTGGGCCTCCTTCAGGGCGGGGAGCACGTGCTCGGCCGCCATGTCGATGAACGCCTCCAGTGACGACGACGGCTGCGTGGCCGTGTCGGCGGCGTCGGGGTGCTTGTCGTCGGACGGGACGACGTCGGTCGCGATCTGGTGCAGGTAGACGGCGTCGAAGCCGATCTCCGCGAGCTCGACGAGCCGGTCGGCGAGGCGCTGCGGGTCGTGCTCGACGAGCACCGAGCCGCGCAGCAGGTCGTCGCTGACCTTGTCGGCGATCTGGTCGAACGCCTCGGGGGTGTCCAGGTCCCACGCGACGGGCGGGCCGATCGCGTTGCCGGCCCACTGCTCGCGCGCGAGGCGCAGCGCGTCGGCGTCGGTGGTGGCGAAGGAGACGTGGACCTGCAGCGCGATCTCGCCGCGGCCGCCCGCGTCGCGGTACGCGTCGACGACCTGGCGCAGCTTGTCCTGCGGCTGGTTGACCGTGACGAGGCCGTCCGCCCAGCGGGCGTGGTTGCGGGCCGTCGCGACGGACACCGCCGGGCCGATGAGCAGCGGCTTGACGTCCGGGAGCGTCCACAGCTTGGCGCGGTCGACCTTGACGAGGCCGTCGTGCGTGACCTCCTCGCCGTCGAGGAGCGCACGGATGATCTCCACGCACTCGACCAGCCGGGCGTCACGCACCGGCTTGGGCAGCCACCCGTCGCCGGTGATGTGCTCGTTCATGTTCTCGCCCGAGCCGAGCGCGACCCAGAACCGGCCCGGGTACATCGCGGCCAGCGTCGCCGCCGCCTGCGCGATGATCGCCGGGTGGTACCGCTGGCCCGGCGCGTTCACCACGCCGAACGGCAGGCTGGTCGTCGCCAGGGCCGACCCCAGCCACGTCCAGGCGAACCCGGAGTGCCCCTGCGTCGACTGCCACGGTGCCCAGTGGTCCGAGCACATCGCGGCGTCGAAGCCGCGCTGCTCCGCCAGCTGGGTCGCCGCGAGCAACGCGGACGGGTGGACCTGCTCGTGTGAGTTGTGGAATCCGACGCGCACCATGGGCCACCTTCCTACCGGCTGGACGCTTGTCCCGCTCGGTGAAGAGGTGGGAGCGCGGCTGCCCGAGGGGTGGAGATCCCTTGACGTCGAGTCATGGACGGTCGCCGGCAACCTCGTCGAGGTCGTGGACCCGACAGGGCGATCGAGCAGGGCGACCTACGACGACGCCGGGCTGCCGCTCACCGTCACCGACGCGTCCGGCAGCACGACGACTTTCGCGTACGCCGACGGTGACCTCACGTCCGTCACGGACGCTGCCGGGCGCACCTCGAGGGTGTTCGTCGACGCCGCCGGTCGGCGGGTGGGGCCAGCACACCGCTCGGTGCGTCTCGCATCACCGAGCGGGTCTGACGTTCCATCGTGCGCGGTACTACGACGCGGGGTTGGGGCGGTTCATCTCGGAGGACCCGATCGGGTTCGCCGGTAGGTCGAACCTGTACGCGTACGGGGCGAATGCTCCGACGGTGTTCACGGACCCGACGGGGCACAACCCGATGCTGATCGGGTGTGTCGCGGGGGCGGCGTTCGACGGTGGGGCGGCGTACATCGTGGAGCGGCTGTCGGGGCGGAAGGTCAACTGGGGGACCGTCGGCGGCGCGGCGGCACTCGGGTGTGCTCTCGGAGCGCTCGGCGGGTGGGCTTTCAAGGGTGCCGCAGGAGCGGCGCGGACCTCCGGTTCCACTGATACGGTGACGGTCTTTCGAGTCGAGGGTCCCGGAAATGGTCGCATCGGTTTGATGGTGGAGGAAGCGTGTCTATCCACGGTGACAAGATGCGGTTCCTCAACTTTGGCGACGAGCTTCGCGCAAAGGAATTTCTCGCCAAACGGCTAGAGCAAGGGTTTACGCACACAGCGATCAAGAGGTTTGGCGTAACGCGCGAATACTACGAAGGACTGCTGGCGCGTGCCGTGCCAGAGAATCAGGCCCGCGGTTCTGCGGTCATAAACGTTGACGCATCAAGGACCGGCTCGTCTTTCGGTCTTCGAGCATCAGAGTTCTCCGATCTCGTGTGCGCGATCATCCCAGGGAGCGGGCGATGCTGAGTGCTGAGGAAGAGATTCGCAGGCTGGAGGGCGACCTGAGCGGCAGCCCGACACCCGAAATGCTGTTCAACGTCGCGTTCACGGCTAGCGATCCAACTGGCGTCCTTGAGCGCGTCCGTGATGCGATCCTTTCGATCGTGCACCTGTCGACCTCGGAGATCGAGGAGGAGGCTTCCCGTCCGAAGCGCCTCCCGTCGTGGCTCGTTGTGAGCTTTGCGCCGGAGCAGACTGAGGAAGAGGTCGCGAACTGGCTGGCATGGTGGCGGAGTCTGGGCAACGACGCGCGCGCTGGCGCAGAAGAGGCGAAAGGATGGACGTTACCCGACTGGCTGTACTGGATGACGCCCGGAGAGCGGGCGTGGGCCTGGTGGGACGCCGCTCTGACGTCGCCGACATCGGCGACGATTACTGTCGAGGCAGATGGTTGGCCGACGCCGATAGGCGCGCTCCGCTGGCTTATCAAAGCGGCTGGAGCGGAGGTCGTTTCCAACCCATAGTCCGCCGAGGAGGGGCCAAGTGAGCCAGTCGGTCGAGATCGCAGTACCGAACAGTCTTATCCTCCTCATGGATCCCGACACCGGCGAGATGCCAACCTCGCTCGGGAGGCGTTCTGTTGCTGCCTCTTCAACCTGTGTCGCGATCGGCACGCTCAACGAGTTCGACGGGAAGACCACGGTCCATCTCGATGAACCGTCCGAACTGCCGCGCCGTGAGAACCTCATGCTTCGTTGGGAGGGGACTGTTGGCACATCAGGGCGAATGGGGCTCGTCAACGTCTACAATGAGATCCTTCTCGAAATGCCAGCGAATGAGGCCGCAACAGTAGCTGTCTGGACGAATGATGCGGATGAGCCTGACGAGATTTGGGTGTTGGTATCGTGACGCGCCCGTGTCTGGTGCTGGAGTAGTGGCGCCGCTGGACGTGGCCAGGTTTAGGGCAGGTCAGGACATCCGACTGCTCTCCTGTCGGACGGGCTGCCCAACAGGACGCTTTGCTCAGGATCTCGCGGATGAGCTTGGCGTGAGGGTCATGGCTCCAACTACCGATATCGGCGCGAGTGCGAGTGGAAAGACGCTGACGTTCTTTGACGGGGGTGAGCAGCTGTGGTTCGACCCCCGCTCATTCTGATCGGGTACTGGGCGACCGAACCTGCGGATGGCTGGCCCAGCCCGGCGAGCTTCGTAGACACTTCTTGGGACACGGACGAGCGAGAAGTGGTTGCCGAGTACCTGAGGCGTGGGTTTGTTTCTCGCGCCTACATGGGATACTCACTCTGCCGTTTATGCGGGCGAGACAACGGCTGTCTTGAACTCAGTGATGGCATCTATGTTTGGCCCGATGGCCTCGCGCATTACGTATCGGAACACGCAGTTCGCTTGCTCCCTGTATTCGTCGAACATGTCTTGTCGATGATTGACATGCTGGAGACTTCTTCGCGCGATCAGTCCTGGTGGCGGCAGATCGCTCGCTGAGGAGTGGGTGCGCTGGGGCGTCTGGTGTCGGTGGACGTCGCTGGTCGCGGGGTGCCCGGGGGGTCGGCTTCGGGCTTCGTGGACGTGGGGGCCAATCCGGCGGTCGAGCTCGATGGTCAGGGGCAGGCCGTCGCGGGGTTGTTGTCCGGGGGGATGGATCAGTGGTTCGCCCGGACGCATGCCGGTGGGACGGACGCGGTGCTGACGGATCTGCTGGGTTCGCCGGTGGGTCTGGGTGGTGCGGACGGGTCGGTGTCGGCGCAGTGGTCGTTCGACCCGTTCGGGGTGGCCTCGGTCAGCGGTGATGCCCGTGGTGCGGATCTGGGGTTCACGGGCCGTCAGTTCGATGGTGCGGGTCTGACGTTCCATCGTGCGCGGTACCCGGATGCGCATTCGGAGCCCTCAGCGGATGGGCAATTGGCCGAGCCGCCGGCACGGCACGTGTCGGAGACGGGACGCTCGCGCAACATCTGCGCGGCTACGCTCTTGACGACACCGGCGCCGTCGGCGCCTGGTCGACATCAGCAAGAATCAAGAGCGCGGGGCTTCCCAAGCGCGGTTCTATACGCTACGTGCCGCCGACCAATCACCGAGCGGGTACGCCGTTGCCGCGAGGCCCATCCAACGGATATATTGACCGCTTCCAAAACGAGTGGGTAAAGGGCCCTTCGCGAACGTCGGGAGAGCCCTTCGAATGGGATGTCCAGCTATCCGATCGCGGCCGGACTATGATCGGCCGGCTCTCACGCGATCGATCCCACGTCAACGTGAGTCTCGGTGGATGGGTGACGCACTGATGAAAAATGACGATCCAAAGATCTTTGATGTCGTAAAAATCGTGGACACAGAGGAGTCTCGCTCCCTGGGTCTGAAGGGAACGGAGGCCGTTATCCTCGGAATCTCCGAGGATGAGGCCACAAAGGAAAAGTGGTTTGCTTTACGATTGGGGCCAGACCTGCCTACGGTGATGATCTCGTCATCAAGTGTGGAGAGGACCGGCCGTTCGGTTTCTCGGGACTCGATCTATCCGGGGAATACGATCCGCGTCTCGCGGACGGGCGAGGTCCTCCGTGACACCCAAGACGGTCGGTGACAACGCTGGTGGCAGGGTCGCCGTGTCTCTCGCGTCATGAGCTGGGTCGTCCGGCCCGGGCGCGGAGCGAGACCGCGCCGCGCGCGGGTGCTTTGAGCGCATGCGCGGGATCGACGTCCATCTTGGAGACCGACCGGCCACGCCGCCTCCGAGCGAACGTCGTCAGGCAGGGACAGCGCTCGTGATCGTCTGACGTCGTTCTGCCACGGCAGTGCCTGATGGTCAGCCCGGTCCGCGGACGTCCCGCGCCAGCACCCCCGCCTGCAGCCGCGTCCGCACGCCCAGCTTGGCGAGCACGTGGCTGACGTGCGACTTCACCGTCGTCTCCGACACCACGAGCCGGACCGCGATGTCGGCGTTGGACAGCCCGTCGCCCAACGCGTCGAGGACGTCGCGCTCGCGCGCGGTCAGGCTCGCGAGTCGGTCGTCGGCCGGGGCGGGCGCAGCGGCGGGGACGTGAAACGCGACCGCGTCGAGCAGGCGGCGCGTGACCTCGGGCGCGAGGACGCCCTCGCCGGCGGCCACCCGGCACACGGCGTCGACGAGCTCGTGCGCGCCGACGGTCTTGAGCAGGAACCCGGCGGCCCCCGCCCGCACCATGCCGAGCACGTACTCGTCGAGGTCGAACGTCGTCAGCGCCACGACCTCGGCCAGCCGCTCACCGACGATCGCGGCCGTCGCGGCGATGCCGTCCGTCCCCGGCATCCGCACGTCCATGAGCACGACGTCGGGGCGCAGCGCGCGCGCCTGCCGCACGGCGACGTCACCGTCAGCGGCCTCCCCGACGACCTCGACCCGACCCGACTGCTCGAGCATGATCCGCAGCCCGGCGCGGATCGCCGCGTGGTCGTCGGCCAGCAGCACCCGGACCGGGGTGGTGGCGGCGGTGGTCCCGTTCGGCTCCGTCAACGTGTCTCGTCTCCTGGTCGCAGGGGGAGGCGGGCGTGCACACGCCACGTCGCCCCGGTGGGTGCCGCCGTCAGGGTCCCGCCCAGGGCGGTCGCGCGCTCGCGCATCGTTCCCAGGCCCGTGGACGACGTCAGCGCGGGGTCGACGGGGGCGGCGTCCGTGCGCAGCCCGTTCTCGACGACGACGTCGAGGGTGTCCCCGTCGGCGGTGAACCGGACCGAGGCGCGCCCCGAGCCGTGCTTGTGCGCGTTGGTCGCCGCCTCCTGCAGGATGCGGAACGCCGCGTGGTCCACCGCGGCGGACAGCCCGGCGGGCACGTCCCCGACGACGTCCACGTCGAGGTCGGTGACCCGCGCGAGACCCGCCGGGGCCGTCGTCGCATCGGCGTCCGCACCCTCGCGCAGCACCAGGATCATCGACCGCATCTCGCCCAGCGCGTCGAGCGACCCGGCGCGTGCGGCGGCCAGAGCCGCGCGGTCCCGCGACTCGTCGGGCGGGGCGGCGAGCGCGGCCTCGGCGTGGATGGCGACGGCCGACAGGTGCCCCGCGACGACGTCGTGCAGGTCACGGGCCATGCGGGCGCGCTCGTCCTGCACCGCCCGGTCCCGGTCGAGCGCGGCGATGCGGGCGACGTCGTCGGCGTGGGCGCGCGCCAGGTCGGCCCGCGCCCGCTCGGCGTCGGCGCGGCGGGACTGCTCGGCCGCCAGCAGCTCGGAGCGGCGCACGTCCGAGCCCCACCACCACGGCGGCAGCAGCAGCGACCCGGCGACGAGCGTGAGCTGGGCGACGTCCCGCGCCGAGAGCCCGGCGACGACCGTGGTGACGAGGACCGCGAGCACGAGAGTCACCAGCACCCCGAGCACGACCGCCCGGGCGCGCGGTGCCGCGGCCCGCGCGACCGTGAACAGCGCGTCGAACAGCACGAGGTACATGCCCAGGCTGCCGCCGAGCACCACGTCCGCGGCCACCAGCAGCGTGACGACCACGAGGACCAGCACCGGCCGCCGCCGCTTGAGCAGCAGCGCGGTCGTCCCGAGCAACAGGATGCCCACCTGCCACGGCCGCGTGCCGCCCGGCACGTCGACGTACGGCTCGTCCGCGCCGATCATCCGCAGGTCGAGCGCGAGCAGCACCAATCCCACGACGAGCAGCGCCACCGAGTACGCGCGGTCCGCCGCCGGCCCGCGCGGCGGCGTGCGCACCCACCGCGCGAGGGCGGCGAGGCGTGTGGTCATGGACCCATCCCAGCACGTCCGTGACCTGCGGCTCTCGTCCGGACGGAGGAGACGGTGCGCGCGGGTCGGTCCGTCCGCCGGACGCGCGCGCACCTGTGCACGCGGCACCGTCAGGGCATGGAGATCATCGAGTGGGTCCGTGACCACCCCGTCGCCGCGCTGGTGATCGCGTGCGAGGTCGCGTTCTGGGTGTTCCTCGCGGCGGCCGTCGTCGCGCGCTACGTCTTCCGCCGCCGTCGGCTGTCCACCGTCCTGCTGCTGTGCGAGCCGCTCATCGAGGTCGTGCTGCTGGTCGCGACCGTCACGGACCTGCTGCGCGGCGCCGAGGCGACGTGGACGCACGGCCTGGCGGCCCTATACCTGGGCTTCACCGTCGGCTTCGGCCGGTACACCGTGCACAAGGTGGACGGGTGGGTCGCCTGGCGGTTCTTCGACGGGCCCCGCCCGCCGCGCGTGCCGTCGGGTGGTCGCGCCAAGGTCGTGCACGAGTGGCGGCTGTGGCTGCGGGTGCTCCTCGCGTGGGTCGTCGCGGTCGCCGTGCTCGGCGTGCTGCTGCTCATCGCCGACGACCCCGCGCAGCGCGAGATCCTGCTCGGCTGGGCTGGACGGGCGACGCTCGTCATGGGCATCTGGTTCGTCGCCGGGCCCGTGTGGCAGGTGTTCGCGGACGCGGCGGACGGCGACGACGACGAGGTTCCGGCGGACGCGGGCCAGGTCACGGACCGCACGTCCTGAGGGTCACACGGCGTCGGCCCAGGCCTCCGCGGACGTCGTCACCGGGTCGCCCGTGCGGGCCGACTCCTCGATTGCCAGGCCGAGCAGGTGGTCCTGGCAGCCGTCGGCCAGCGGGTACGGCGGCGGCGCGTCGCCGCGCAGCCACGCGCCGGTGTCGTCGAGCAGGTGTGCGACTGCCAGGTCGTCGTCGGCCAGCCGCGCACCGGCGAAGGGGTTGCGGTACAGCACGCGCCCGTCCACCGACAGGTGCTCGAGGTCGAAGCCGTCCAGGTTCTGCTCGATGCCGGCCTGCCGCCGCACGATCGACGACGTCAGCACCGTCCGCTCGTCGACCCACCGCGTGACCGCGTCGTCGACGATCTCGCCGTGCGACCCGCGCACCACGACCCGGTTGGTGCGCAGCGGGTTGTACCACTGGTTGTCCGTGAAGTCGTAGAGGATCGTGCGGCCGTCACCCAGGTCGAGCGTCGCGAGGATCGAGCGCACCGGCTCCGGTGACGTCGCGCCCGTCCACCCGTCGCGCCCCACCGGCTCCAGCAGCGGCGCCGTGAACGCCTGCGCGCGCACCGTCACCGGCCCGCGTCCGACGCCCAGCAGGTACCGGCCCAGACCGACCGCGTGGTACAGGTGCGTCGAGGAGATCTGGACGCTCGTCGGCTCGCCGATCGTCCCCGCCGCGACGACCGCACGCCGGGCCCGGTGCGCGGGCATCGACGGCGAGTGCTCCGCGACCTGCACGAGCCCGGTCGCGCCCACGTCGGACCACAGGGCGCGCAGCCCGGCGACGTCGGGTGCCGGCGGCGTCTCGGCGAGCACCGGGACGGCCGCGTCCACGACCTCCCGCACCACGTCCGGGGTGACGGGCCACGGCGTCGCGACCACGACGACCTCCGGCCGGTCGGGCGCGGCACCCGCACCCGGCAGCGCGCCGGTGACCAGCTCCTCGACCGTGCGCACCGTCGGCACACCCCAGTGCGCCTCGACCCACGCCCCGCGCTCGGCCGTGCGCGTCACGACGCCCACGCACCGGAACCGGTCCGGCATCAGCCGTGCGACCCGCACGAAGAACTCGGCGCGCCACCCGGACCCCACGACCCCGAAGCGGGTCGGCTGCTGCTGCACCACACGGACCTCCTCGTCGGCGTCGACCCTAGCCGCGCCGCGCGCCGCACCGGTGGCTCAACGCGGCGGCTCCTGCGGCCTGAGGATCCCCAGCTCGTGCGCCCGGCGCAGCGCGGCCTCGCGGTCGTGCACGCCCAGCTTCGCGTAGATGCTCAGCACCTGCTTGCGCACGGTGTTGACGGACACCGTCAGCGCCTCGGCGACGTCCCGGGTCGTGTCGTGCTCGTCGAGCATCGTCAGGACCGTCCGCTCGCGCGGGGTCAGCGGGACCAGCGGGGCAGGGTCCGGGATGACGCGACCCGTGGCGGTCAGCCGGGCCAGCTCGTCGTCGTCGAACCGCAGGCCGGACAGCTCGCAGAGCGTGTCGCGGACCTCCGGTGGCAGGTGGGCGAAGCTCCGCAGGGCACCCTGCTCGTCGGCGAGGCGGCGCGCCGTGCGGAACGCCCGGGTGGCGAGCGCCGGCTGCCGCACCTCGTGAGCCGCCCAGGCCTCGAGCACCAGCAGGTCGGTGCGGTCCGCCAGGTTGACCCGGCGGCGGCGGCCACCCACCACCGCGGCACGCAGCGCCGCGTGCGGGTCACCGGTCAGCAGGTGCCAGCGGGCGCGCGGGACGTCGCTCCAGGAGCCCACGACGTCGGACTCGGCCAGGAGGTCCGCGACACGGTGGTACTCCCCGAGCGCGAGCAGCAGCTCCGCGCGCATCCGCAGGACGTCCTTGCGCACCGTGTCGGCGTGCTCCAGCCAGGCGTGCCGGGTCCGCTCGATCTGCTCGAGCTGGGCCAGCCCGCCCTCGGCGTCGCCGTACAGCACGGCCCGGCGCACCCGCGCACGCATGACGAAGGGCCAGGTCACGTCGGGTGCCCGCACGTCCACGTCGAGCCGGGACAGCGCGGTGTCAGCGGCGGCGAGGTCGAGCCGGCCGGTCGCGACCAAGGCCTCCGCCACGTCGGCGGCGCTGTCGCGCACGATCTCCTCCCACTCCGGGTCGAGCGTCTCCGCGTGCCGCACGAGCCACCGCTGCGCATCGACGAGCATCCCGTCGACGGAGTGCACGAGCGCGACGTGCCCGGCCGCGGACGCCCGCACGTCGGGCGCGCGGTACGGGTCCGCGAGCTCGTACGCGCGCACGGGCATCTCGAGGGCGGCGCCCAGGTCGCCCTCGAGCAGCGCCGTGCGGCCCGCCTGCACGAGGAACCACCAGTACGACCGCCCGACCGTGCCGCCGCGGACACCCGCCCGGGCGGCCGCGACCTCCGTGTCCCGCACGATGGTCATCGACCGCCGCAGGTCGCCCTGCGCGCGCGCCGCCACCAGCGCGGCCGCGGCACCCGTCCACCGGCCCGCGGCGGTCCGGCTGCGCCAGGCGCCGTCGAGCGCGAGCCTGCCGAGCTGCGTCATGAGCCCCAGGACCAGCTCGCGCGCGTCGGACGGCTCCTCGCGGTTGCGGCGCGCCGTCGCGCGCGCCATCGCGAGCACGGTGGAGGTGCTGGCGACCTCGTCGGGGATGGCCGCGTACACGGCGTCGACGCCCGGGCCGCCGGTGGCGACCAGGTACGTGCCGAAGTCCAGCCAGCACGTCTCCAGCAGCGTCCAGTCACGGGCCCGGGCGGCGTGCTCGACGGCACGTCGCGGGTCCGGGGGGTGGGCACGCAGCGCGGCACGGCACAGGGTGCGGTGCACCGTGACCGCGAGCTCGGGGTCACGCCGCTCGAGCTCCCGGCGCAGGACCTCCTGGAGCAGCGCCGGCGTGCGCCAACGGGTGGGGACGGTCGCGGCCCCGACCTCGCGGAGGCGCACCAGCACACCGACGGCCTCCAGCCGGAGGAGCACGTCGACGGGGACGTCCCCGGGCGCCTCGATGCCGGCGACGCCGAGCACCACGCGCACCGTCTCGGGCGTCGGGTCACCGGCGGTGGCAACGAGCATCGCGATCCGCAGGAGGTCCGCGTCGCCGACGGACGGCAGGGTCACGTCCCGCGCGAAGGCGTAGGCGGACGCGGTCGCGAGCTGGTCGTCGTCGGGCCGGGTGTCGTCGAGGACCACGCGCGCGAGCCCCGCCCAGCCGCCGACGAGCGTCATCAGGTACTCCAGGCGTGCGTCGTCGACCTCGTGGCCCCAGGACGCGGCAGCGGCGCGCAGCTCCTCGGCAGTGAACGTCAGGTCGCGCGCGTTGAGGGCCACCAGGGGCAGCGGGCGCCCGACGGCCGTGAGCACGGGGTGCTGCGGGCCGCTCGGGAGCAGCGGGTACCGGGGGCCGGTGACGAGCACCACGCGCAGCGCGGGTGACGACGCGACCAGCTCGGCCAGGGTCGTCACCGCGTCCGGGTCGTCCAGCTCGTCCGCGTCGTCCAGCACGAGGAGCACGGGCGCGGCGACCGCGTCGATCGCCGCCGCCAGCGACCGGGGCGACGCCCCGTCGACGACCTCGACGCCGTGCGCTCGCAGCCCCGCCGTGAGGGCGTCACGCACGACCACCCACGGGTCGTCGTCCCACGGTCGGGCCGTCCACGCGACCAGGTGACCAGCGGCGCGCTGGGCGTCGGCCCACTGCGAGACCAGCGTGGTGCGTCCGTAGCCGCTCGCGGCGCGCACGACCGCCACCCTCTCGATGCGGTCCAGACGCGCCAGCAGGCGTGGGCGTACCACGGCGCTCGCGGACGTCCGCGGGTGCGTCTGCGCCGACGCCCCCACCGCCCCCGTGCTGCGCGCAGGACCCCCCGGCGCCGGCACCTCGGTCGTCATCCACGTCATTATCAGGGGATTGGTGTCGTCGTGCTCACCTGTCCAGGGTGAAGCCGCGCGGTTCGGTGCGCCGGAACGCGTGGTTGCGGGCCGCGGCACTCCCGCACGGGCCGTCCTCGCAACCCGCGCGGGCCCGCTAGCGTGCCGCTGCACCCCGTCACGACGTCCCTGGAGTCCGATGTCCCAGCCCTCTGCCGCACCCGGCGGCCCGGACGGGCGCCGGCGTCCCTCGCCGGCGGCGCTGCGCCGCTGGCGCCGCAACCTGGCCGACGAGCGTGCCGAGGCCGCCGTCTACCGGGACCTCGCGTCGCGTCGTACGGGTGAGGAGCGCGAGATCCTGCTCGCGCTCGCCGAGGCGGAGCGCCGCCACGAGGCGCACTGGCTCGACCTGCTCGGCGACGACGTCGGGCGCCCGGTGCGCGGCGACTGGCGCACACGGGTGCTCGGGTGGCTGGCGCGCCGGTTCGGCTCCGTGTGGGTGTACGCGCTCGCGCAGCGGGCCGAGGCGCGGTCGGTGTACGCGCAGGACGCCGAGGCGACCCCGCGCATGGCCGCCGACGAGCAGATCCACGAGGAGGTGGTCCGCGGCCTGGCGATGCGCGGGCGCCAGCAGATCTCGGGCACGTTCCGCGCCGCGGTCTTCGGGGCGAACGACGGGCTGGTCTCCAACCTGGCGCTCGTCCTGGGGATCGGCGCGAGCGGCGTCGCGACCGGGACCGTGCTGCTCACGGGCCTGGCCGGCCTGCTCGCCGGTGCGTTGTCCATGGCCGCCGGGGAGTACGTGTCCGTGCGCTCGCAGCGCGAGCTGCTCGAGGCGTCCCGGCCCGACGCCGATGCGGCCACGGCGCTCGCGCACCTCGACGTCGCCGCCAACGAGCTCGCGCTCGTCTACCGCGCGCGGGGCATGAGCGCGGCCGACGCGCACGCCCGCGCCGACGTCGTCCTCGCGTCGCTCGCGCAGTACGAGGCGCAGCAGGCGGTCGACGCGTCGCTCCTGCGCACGACCACCGCGCTGCCCCCCGGGGACGCCGACGAGGACGGCCCGGCCGCCGGGGCCCCGCCCGCGCCGCCCGCGCCCGAGCGTGACGAGCACGAGTCCGTGGGCACCGCATGGGGTGCGGCGATGGCGAGCTTCTGCTTCTTCGCGTCCGGCGCCCTGATCCCCGTCGTGCCGTACCTGCTCGGGGCGTCGGGCACGGCTGCCGTCGCGTGGTCCGCCGGCCTGGTGGGCGTCGCGCTGCTCGGCACGGGGTCCGTCGTGGGGCTGCTGTCCGGGGCGTCGCCGGTGCGGCGGGCGCTGCGGCAGCTCGCCATCGGGTACGGCGCCGCGGCCGTCACGTACCTCCTGGGCCTCGCCTTCGGGGCGTCGACCCTCTGACGTCTTCCGGATGCCGGATCCGCCGGCTCGGGTGAGGCTCGGAGGGTGACGCGATTCGGGTACACCCTCATGACCGAGCAGTCCGGCCCGCGCGAGCTCGTCGGGTACGCGCAGCAGGCGGACCGGCTGGGCTTCGACTTCGCCGTGTCGTCGGACCACTTCTTCCCGTGGCTCGAGGAGCAGGGCCACTCGCCGTACGCGTGGAGCGTGCTCGGGGCCGTCGCACAGGCCACGGAGCACCTCCAGCTCATGACGTACGTGACGTGCCCGACCATCCGGTACCACCCGGCGGTCGTCGCGCAGAAGGCCGCGACCATGGGGCTGCTGTCGCAGAACCGCTTCATGCTCGGGGTCGGTGCGGGCGAGAACCTCAACGAGCACGTCGTCGGTGAGCGCTGGCCCGCGGTGGGAGAGCGGCACGACATGCTCGAGGAGGCGCTGGAGATCATCCACCAGCTGCTCACGGGGGACCGGGTCACCTACGACGGCGCGCACTTCCGCGTCGACTCGGCGCGGCTGTGGGACGTGCCGGAGGTGCCCGTGCCGATCGGGGTCGCGGTGTCCGGTGCGCAGTCGGTGTCGCGCTTCTCCGCGCTCGCGGACCACCTGATCGCCGTCGAGCCGGACGCGGACCTGGTGCGGCGCTGGGACGAGGCGCGCGAAGGTCTGGAGCCGACGATCAAGGTGATCGGGCCGTCGCGCAAGATCGGCCAGATCCCCATCTCCTGGGGGCCGGACCGCGACGAGGCCGTCGCCCGGGCCCACGAGCAGTTCCGGTGGTTCGGCGGCGGCTGGAAGGTCAACGCCGACCTGCCCACCACCGAGTCGTTCGCCGCCGCGAGCCAGTTCGTCCGGCCCGAGGACGTCGCGGAGTCGATCCCGTGCGGCCCGGACCTCGACGCGATCGTCCAGGCCGTGAGCGCGTACTGGGAGGCCGGGTTCACGGACGTCGCGGTCGTGCAGGTGGGCGACGCGCTGCAGCAGCGCTTCCTCGACGAGGCCGCCGGGCCGCTGCTGGAGCGGCTGCGGGCGGCGGCGCCGAGCGACTGAGCGGCGCAGGAGTACCGGCAGGACGGACGACGACACGAGGAGGAGCGAGCATGGCTGTGACTGCCTTCCAGGACCTCGACCTCGCCGACCGCGACCGCGAGTGGGACGGCGCGGCGGCCGAACGACGTGTGCGGAAGTGGGCCGACGCGCAGGACGAGCCCAACGAGCGGTACCGCGACGCGCACGTCTGGTACGACGCGGAGAAGAAGGACAACTTCACGGCGTACAAGCTGCTGATCGCGGACGTGGTGGACGGTGACCTCGTCGCGGTGCCGCGCGGGGTGTTCGCCGCCGCCGCCGTCATGCAGGGCTCGCGCGGGGGCGTCGACCTGCCCGACAAGGACCGTGCCCGCGTGCGCAGCCACCTCGCCAAGTACTACGCGAAGCTCGACGAGACGCCGCCCTGGGAGGACTGACCCGGCCAGGCGCACCGCCTCCGCGACACCTTCACGCACCCACCGCACGACGAGCCAGCGCGGTGGGCTCGCGCGCCCTAGCGTCACGTCCGTGACCAGCAGCGCACGCCCCGGACCACGTCATGCACGCGTGCCCGTCACCGCCGCCCGGGGTCCCGCGATCGTCCTGACCGTCGCGCTGACGACGTTCGTGTCCACCGCGGGGGCCGTCTACCTCGACCTGCGCGGCCAGATGGACGTGAGCAGCGCCGAGGAGCTGGTGATCTCCGCGCCCTCGCCCGTCGCCACGGCCCACGCGCCCGACGACCCCTTCGCGGGCGCGGCCATGAACATCCTCGTCATGGGCACCGACCTGCGTGACGAGGAGAACGCGGCGCTCGCGGGGGACGCCGACGGCATGCGCTCGGACTCGACGATGCTCGTGCACGTGTCGGGTGACCGGACGTGGGCCGAGGTCGTGTCGATCCCGCGCGACTCGCTTGTCCAGGTCCCCGAGTGCCTGCTGCCCGACGGTGGCAGGTCGCGGCCGCGGTTGACCATGTTCAACGAGGCGTTCTCGATCGGTGCAGGCGCGCAGCAGAGCATGGACCACGCGGTCGCGTGCACGATCGGCACGGTCCAGGCGCTGACGAACGTGCCGGTGACCCACCACCTGGTGGCGCGGATGACGGGCGTGATCGACGTCGTCGAGGCGCTCGACGGCGTGCGCATGTGCCTGCCGGAGCCCGTCGACGAGGACCCGAGGTACGGGAACCTGCACCTGGCGGCCGGCGACCAGCGCCTGGACGGACGCCAGGCCATCGGCTTCCTGCGGGTGCGCAAGGGCACGGGCATGGGCCTGGAGATGGGCAGCGACCTGACGCGCATCACGCGGCAGCAGGCGTTCGTGCAGGCGGCGGTCAACGAGCTGCTCGGCAAGGACGTGCTCGGCGACGCGGACGAGCTGTACGGCGTGGCGCGGGCCGTCCTCGGGGCGCTGCGGGCCGACGGGCAGCTCGCCGACCCGGTGCGGCTCGCAGCCTTCGGGTACTCGCTGCGCGGCCTGGACCGTTCCCGGGTCGTCTTCACGGACGTGCCCGTGGTGACGGCGTCGAGCGACGTCAACCGCGTGGAGTGGACGTCCGCGGCGGACGAGATCTGGCAGCGGCTCGCGACCGACACCCCGCCCGAGGCCCTCGTGGCCGCCACGCCGCCGCCCGACGCCGCGGCGGGCGGGGACGGGTCCGAGCCGGGCGGGTCACCGGACGGTGCGACGGGCGGCGGTGGGACCGGCGGCGACACGGGCGGCGCGACCGGTGGTGCGACGGGCGGGGGCGCGGGTGACGGCGGGTCCGGCGACGTCCCGACGGCGCCCGGCGACGAGGCCGGTGCGGGGTCCGGTCCCCTCGGCGACGAGCTGCTCCCCGGGGTGTGCGCGGCCTGAGGTGGGACGGGTCTTGCGGATTCAGGTAAGCCTCACCTTATGCTGGGGCTGTGACCGAGGCCCCTGTGACCGTCGACACCGCGACGACAGTCGAGACGACCGCTCCAGCGGCGTCCCCGTTCCGCATGTTCCACGTGCGCGTCGCCGCGCTGCAGCGGCTGTGTCCCAGCCTCCTGCGCGTCACCTTCACGGGCGACGACCTGGACCGCTTCGCGGACAACGGGTTCGACCAGCGCATCAAGTTCTTCCTGCCCGTCGTCGGCTCGCCGTACGCGGACCTCATCGACATGGAGCGCACGGGCGACTGGTACGGCTCGTGGCGCGCGCTGCCCGACGACCGTCGCCACCCCATGCGCACCTACACCGCGCGCGGTGTGCGCCCGCACCCGCGTGAGCTGGACGTCGACATCGTCCTGCACGGCGACACCGGCCCGGCGTCCCGCTGGGCGTCGACCGCGCAGGTCGGTGACGAGCTGGTCGTCATGGGACCGAACGCCGACCACGTCGGCCCGCACGGCGGCGTCGACTTCGTGCCGCCCGCCCGCACCGACCGTCTCCTGATCGCCGGTGACGAGACCGCGCTGCCCGCCATCGCCGGCATCGTCGAGCGTCTGCCGCGTGACGCGCGCGGCGAGGTCCTCATCGAGATGCCGTGGTCCGACGACCGCCTGGACCTCGGCGCCCCCGAGGGCGTGCACGTGCACTGGCTCGGTCGCGACGGCCGCGCCCACGGCGAGCTGCTGGTCCCCGGCGTCCAGGCCGCGGCCGCGCGCCTGCTGCCCGGCCAGGCGCCCGCGCCCGACGCCGAGCTCGAGGACGTCGACATCGACGCCGGCATGCTGTGGGAGGTGCCGATCGACTACACGACCGGCGCGCCGCTGGCTGCCGAGGCGCACCTGTACGCGTGGCTCGCAGGCGAGGCCGGTGTCATCAAGACGCTGCGCCGCCACCTGGTCGGCGAGTGCGGCGTCGACCGCAAGGCCGTCGCGTTCATGGGGTACTGGCGGCAGGGGCGCTGCGAGGCGAACTGAGCCGCGCGCCTGACAGCGCCCCTTCGATCACGGTACGGCCGGGGTATTTGTCGGCTTGGTCGCTTGCGCTACGGTGTCCGACCGTTGGCCGCTACGGGAGGCCCTGCTACGTGCGCCGCGGACTGACGGACTCTGGCACCCGAGGAGCACACCCGATGAACGCTGCCGCCCCACCACCCCCATCGGTGGCCGAAGCTCACGACCGTGCACGTCGACGAGGTTTCGTCGCCTCGAGCGACAGCGTGGTGGGGCCTCTTCTCGCCGTCCTGGCCGGTGCCGTGCCCGACGGCGGTCGCGTGCTCGAGATCGGGACCGGCTGCGGTGCCGGCGCCGCCTGGCTCGCGCACGGTGTCGCGGGTCGGGACGTGCAGATCATCTCCGTCGAGCAGGACGCCGACCTCGCCCGCGAGTCCTCCGCCGCTGTGCCGGACGCGGTCGAGGTCCTCGCGGCCGACATCGGGGAAGCGCTCCCGGGACTGGGCTCCTTCGATCTCGTGTTCGCGGATGCGGAGGGCGGGAAGTGGACGGGCTTCGCCCAGACGCGTGACGCCGTTCGACCGGGCGGCGTGCTCGTGCTCGACGACATGGACGTCTCCCGGTACACGAGCGACGAGCACCGCCGCACGGTCGCGCGCGTCCTTGACGACATCCGGCAGGATCAGCGTTTCCTGGTCGCCGAGCTGGCCGCGGGCAGCGGCATCGTGCTCGCGACGCGCCTGCGCTCCACCGAGGCGGTGTAGAGCGCGCACGCGCCCCTGATCGTGCAGGTCCCGTTCCAGCAGGAACGGGGCGTCGTCACGCCTCCGCCGCACCGAACCACGGCGCCCGGCGCAGGACGTCGACGTCGTGCGCGAGCGCGCCAGGATCGGTGCTCGTGAGGAGGGCGGCGGCGCCGAGCCGGACGTCCGCGCCGGTGTTGCCGTCGCGTCCCACCCGGAACACGTGCACCTCGACGTCGCTCCCGAGGTCCCGGACGACCTCGGGGACGCCGCCCCAGCGCTGACCCGGCATCACCGGTAGCCACAGCCAGCCGGCGTGGTGCCCGGCCGTGCAGGCCGGTTCCGGGACGGGCAGTCCCGCCTGGAGCCGCAGGTGCGCGACCTCCAGCTGGATGCCGGCGTGCACGTGTGCGAGCTCGGAGACGGCGGCGCCGGGAGCACGCGCGGCGGTCTCCAGGACGACGAGCCGCCCGTCGGGCGTCGTCGCGAACTCCGTGTGGACGACGAAGTCGCCGTCGGACCCGAGGGCGGCCACGACGCGCTCGTTCAGCTCGTGCGCGGCCACGGCCTGCGGGCTGTCGGCCGGCAGCGTCCACCCGCCGAGCACCCGGCCGCGCTCGAACCCGAGCAGGGGTCCCAGGTAGCGCCCGGCCTGCACGGGGCGGACGTCACCCTGGCGCACGAGCGCGTTGACGTGGCCGAGGTCCCCGTCCACGAACTCGTCGACCTGCCACCCCGCCTCGCCGTCGTGCCGGGCCAGCCACCCGAGGACGGCGTCGACGTCGGTCAGCACCTCGACGCCTCGCGAGTTCGCCTCGCGACGCGGCTTCACCACCGCGGGGAGCCCGACGCTCGCGACGACGTGGTCCGCGACGGCGCGGGACGACGTGACGGCCGGCTCGAAGGTCAGGTGCCG
Source organism: Cellulomonas xiejunii (assembly GCF_024508315.1). Classification (NCBI taxonomy): domain Bacteria; kingdom Bacillati; phylum Actinomycetota; class Actinomycetes; order Micrococcales; family Cellulomonadaceae; genus Cellulomonas; species Cellulomonas xiejunii. Next base: position 3,665,519 of record NZ_CP101987.1, on the reverse strand, counting down.
GGGGACCGGGACGCCTGCCGCCTCGAGCCCACGCTTCATGAGGACCTTGTCGCGGTACCCGTCGAGGTGCGCGGGGTGCCGTGCGGGCAGGCCCGTCGCCGCCCGCAGCCGTGCGCACTCGACGAGGCAGTACTCGTCGTTGCTGACGACCTCGGCGCCGGGCGCGGACCGCACGATCGACTCCCACTCGTCCCGCCCGGCGTGCACGACCTGCTCCACCGCCGTGTCGACGTCCTCGCGGAGCACGGTCGCGGGGTCGGCGTCGGTCAGGACGACGACCTCGAACCGGTCGGGCGGGAACGCCTGCGCCGGGTCCGTCGTGAGCGGCTGGAGCGAGTGCAGCACGAAGACGCGCGGGCGTCCGTTCAACGACCCGGCCGAGGGGTCAGCCACCGCTGCCCGCGTCGCGGTCGTGTCACGGCCGAGCGTGGTGGTGGTCACCGTCATGGCGGTTGCCTGGGCCTCACGGTCGGGGTTGGGATGCGACAGGACTCTAGGTGCAGGAAGCGACGAACGGGATCGATCGGTCACTCCCGTCCCGGTCGGAGCGAGGGTGACGGTACGACGCGGACGCACCGGGGTCCCTGGGGTTCCTCGGCCGACGGCACGTGCGGGTCGTCGAGTCTCACCGCCTCCGGGGGCGGGCGCCTGCGCCGGCCCCGGCGCGCGAGACCCCGGACGACGCTGCGCCACGTGGTGCCGTCTGCGGAGACCCCTGGAGGAGAGCGCGCGCGAGGGCGTGGCTGCGCCGCAGGCGGTCGTTCCACTCGGTCCCCGGTGCGGTCTGGACCGACCAGAACGTGTGCCGCAGGATGCTGAGCGCCAGGGCCGCCGCCATCTGAGCCTGCTCCGCGATCTCTGCCGCGGTCAGGTCGCCGCGCCGCCGCAGCCGCCGGGCGACCACGTCCGCCTGCCACGGCGCCACCTCGGCGCGTCGGGCCTCGCGGGTCCTGAGCCGCGCGTCGCCGTCGACCAGCTCGAACCTGCGGCGGAACAGAGCAAGGTCGCCCACGGCGTCGCGGGCGCCCACGGTCAGGAGCGTCAGCAGGTCGCCGAGCAAAGGCCCGTCAGCCTCGACGAACGCCTCGACCGCCTCGGGCGACGGCACCGGCGGTCGCCCGAGGATCGCGGCGTCCTTGCTGCCGAAGTAGGTGAAGAAGGTGCTCTGCGCGATCCCGGCGGCGGCGCAGATCTGGCCGACGGTGACGGAGTCGTAGCCGTGCTGCAGGCACAGGTCGACGGCGGTCCGCTCGACCCGCGCCCGGGCCGCGGCCCGCTTGCGTTCCCGCAGCCCGAGCGGTTCGTCGCCCCGGTCAGGGAGCATCGTCGCCGACCAGCCGGGACACGACCGCCTGGGCGTCGGCGTCGATCGTCGCCTGGTCCACCGCGTCGGTGACCGGCACCCGTGAGGCGACCTCCTCGACCAGCAGGCTCGCCTGGCCGCTGTCGAGCCACTCGGCCTGCAGACCCGCCAGCGCCGCGTCGACGAGAGCCGAGAAGTCCGCGCTCGCCTCGAACCGGGTGACGAGGGTGTTCCCGCTCATGCCTCCCCGGGCCCTCCCGCCGCCCTGTGCGCCCGGCCGGGCCGAGCCGTCGCCGCCACCGGGCCCGCCGGTGGTGCCCGGCATCGACATGCCGCCCAGAGCCAGGTTGAGGTCCCACGCGACGACGCTGATCAGCCCGGTGCCCAGGTCGAGGTACAGGTAGGCGTTCCGGCCGGGACCCGAGATCGTGTCCATGTTCTTGAGCACGTCCTGGGTGGCCAGGTAGGTCGCGAACGACTCGACGTCGACCCACTGGTCCAGCTCCTGGGCGAACTCCTCGTCGGACGCACCGTCGAGCCACTCCAGGAACGACACGATCGGCTGCAGGTCCTGGCTTCCCCGGAGGTTGACCTGCGTGAAGTCGTCGGCGTACGCGGTCTGGTCATCGCCCTGGTAGGTGAAGGAGCTCGTGGACAGCACCTTGTAGAGCACTCCGTCGCCCTCGAGCCCGGCCGCGTACTGCGGGTCGGGGTTCTGCACGACCAGGCGTGTCGTCGTCGGGCGGTCGTTCACCGCGTAGGTCGTGAACGCGTAGTCCTGCGTCGGCTGGCCGGACTGCTTCGTCAGCTCCAGCGCGACCGCCTCGTTCAGCGACGACGCGGCTGCGGCGCTCGCGGGACGGATCGCCAGCTCGGTCATGCCCTGGTAGGCGCGCCCGGGCCGGTTCTCGTCGAAGCTGACGAGCAACGGCAGGTCCTCCGGCTCCTGGGTGCTCAACGAGACCCCCGGGCCGGCGAAGCCGCCGGCCGGACCTCCGCCCCCACCGCCCGGCAGCTGCGGCATCTGACCGCCACCGCCCGGCAGCTGCGGCATCTGACCGCCACCGCCCGGCAGCTGCGGCATCTGACCGCCACCGCCCGGCCGCTGTGGCATCTGACCGCCGCCCCCCGGCATCTGACCGCCGCCCATGCCTCCGAGGCCACCCGGGGCGCGCTCGCCCTGGGTCGCAGACCCCTCACGGCCGTCGACCAGCGACGAGAGGGTCGAGTTGCCTTTCAGACGAACCGCTGCGGACTCGATCGTGGTGCCGTCGATCGTGATGTCGGCGGCCATCCACTCCTTCTCACCCTCGGTGAAGTAGGCGTCGAGCATCCGGTCGTAGTCGTCCTGGGAGTAGGACAACGCGATCTCGTGGTGGACGGTGTTGTCGAAGAGGTCGACCGTGCCCGCGACGTCCTCGGTGACGCGTTCCTCGTCGGGGACGGCGGCCGTGCTCGTGGAGTAGGGCCGGATCGTCACGTCACCGAAGACCGTGAGGGCGACGGCGATGCCTGCCAACCCTGCTGCCAGCGGCTTCCAGTGCTGACGCAGCGGCACGGGGAGACGCCTGCGGAGGTCTGCGCGACTCATGCTGCCGCCTCCTCACATGTCCGACTGGTCGTACCCGGTCAGGACGGTGACCTTCTGCCCGGAGTTGATCTCGCTCAGCGCGCCGATGATCTCCGTGGTCGTGACCCCCGGCTTGAGACGCACCGAGTAGAAGAGCTCGGTGAGGGCGCCTCCCCGCACGGTCTCCACGCTCACCAGCTCGAACTCCAGGGTCGTGCGGACGAGCACGTCGGCGACGTCCTGCTGGTACCGCGCCTCGGGAGGTACCTGGACCTTGACCACCTGGCGCTGGATGTCGAGCTTGAACCAGTCGAAGCGCTGCATGAGGAAGACGACCAGCAGGATGAAGGCCGTCGCCACCGCGGCCAGCAGGTAGAAGCGTGTGCCCACCGCCATCCCGATCGCCATCACGAGGAAGATGAACCCGACGTCGCGGGTCTCCTTGATCGCGTTGCGGAAACGGATCACCGAGAGCGCGCCGACCAGCGCGAACGCACGCGCGATGTTCGACCCGACGACCAGCATGATGACGGCGACGACCATGCCGATGACGACGAGGGTCTGGACGTAGGACTGGCTGTAGGAGATGTTGCGGTGCGTCCGCTGATAGACCCAGCCGATGGCGGCGGACAGGACGAACGAGAGCGCCAGCGTCGCCGCGACGTCGAAGACGGAGAAGGTACCGCTCAGGTCGGTGAGGTTCATCGGGTGGGTGCGCCTTGTCGGGTCGGGGCGTCGTCGACGCCGGTCGGGGTGGGCGGGCGTGCAGGTGTGGAGTGGAGCCGGCCGGGTGCCTGGTCCGGGGCGGGGCGCAGGATCTCGTCGACCTCGTCGGCGACGTGCATGAGGGAGCGGGGCGCGAGACCGAAGGCCTGCACGCTCTGGCAGTACTTGGAGATCCGGACCAGGTCCAGACTCATCCGGGCTGCCGTGTCCGTGACCCACGCCGGGACGCGCTCGTTGGCCTTCACCTCCAGGATCGACAGCCCGGGGGGCAGCGTGAGGCGGTTCAGGCTCTCCGAGGACAGGTGGAAGTCGCGGTCCCGGCCGCGCAGCCGGTGGTCGAGCGTGATGCGCAGGCCCAGGTCGGCTTCCCGTCCCACCCATGCCTCCCGGTGGTAGCCCGTCGTCACGGTCGGGCGCAGGTCGAGCTCACCGACGAGGGTGGCCACCTCGTCCAGGAAGGCGCGTTCACGGCTGCTGACGTCGCCGACCGGCGCATACCCCTGCGGGGAGCACAGCCGCAGGGCGGCGCGGTAGGGCAGGCGCACCCGCCGCTTCTGGGTGACCCGGTTGACGCGCTGCTTGATCTCGACGAACACCATCGAGTCCGCGGTCAGGTCGTCCGCCGTGCCGTAGTGCCGGACCCGCAGCTTGCGCCGGAACCTCAGCCCCTCGATCTTCTCCCAGTAGAACCTCAGGCCCGGGGTGTCGTAGTAGAGGCTCGTGATCGGGTAGCCGGTCGCGCCGGAGTAGGCGTCCTCGTCCATGTACCGACCCAGCTCCGCCCGCAGGTCGTCGGCCTGGGTCTGCGGCACGAGGTACTTGATCTCGAACCGGTTGAACGCGTGCAGGCGGCTGGCGGTGTCGGTGCGGGCGGCGCTGGCGACGGTCGCGACCGGACCGTCGTCCGTCGCGTCCGGCCCGGCACCGGGGGTCTCGGCTGCGCGTCGGTACAGGCGTCGCACGGGCGCGGTCCTCTCGTGGGTCCGGCCGGCGGTGAACGGTGACGCGCCGGCGGATGAACATCGGGAGTCCGCAGCATGTGGGTCGACCCTTTGAGGTTCCTGAGAACGCGGAGACGGACCGGCATCCACTCCAGCAAGGGGTCGATGCCGGTCCGTCGTGTCGCCTGCGGCGACGGCGGGAGCCGCTCGTGAGGACAGCGCGGTCCCAGAGGGTCAGCGGCCCTGTGGCTCTAGTGCCCGACGAGCACCGGGCCCCCCACCTCGACCTCCGCAGGCTTGCGGACGAACAGCGTGAGCACGACGGCGACGCTGGCGATGACCGCCCCGACCACGAACGCGCGATGGACGCCCACCGCCATCGCCTCGGCCGGGTCGGCGCCCGTGGCTGCCGCACCGGCGGCCCCGACGGACATGAGCGTGACGAACAGCGCGGTGCCGGCGGCGCCGGCGACCTGCTGCAGGGTGCTGGTGATCGCGCTGCCGTGGGAGTACAGGGCGCGCGGCAGCGACCCGAGCGCCGAGGTCAGCAGCGGCGTGAAGACGAAGCCGAGCCCCAGGTTGAGGGTCATGTGCACGGCCACGATCCACCAGATCTGCGTGTCCATGCCGAACGTCGTCATGCCCCACAGCGCGGCCGCGGCGACGACCATGCCGGGCAGGACCAGCGGCCGCGGCCCGTAGCGGTCGAAGAGGGAGCCGACCACGGGCGCGATGACGCCCATGAGGACGCCGCCCGGCAGCATCATCAGGCCGACGGTCAGGGTGTCGAGCGCGAGCGCCTGCTGCAGGTACAGCGGCAGCAGGATGAGCGAGCCGAACAGCGCCGACATGACGACGACGACGAGCGCGACGGCGAGGCTGAAGGCCCGCGAGGTGAAGGTGCGCAGGTCGAGGAAGGCGGCGTCCGTGCGCTGCAGCGTCAGCTGACGCCGCACGAACACGCCGAGCGCGACGACGCCGACCGCGACCGGGATCCCGGGCGCCACGGGTGCGTGCCCCGAGGTCGACTCCCCGACGAGGCTGAGGCCGTAGATGAGTCCGCCGAACCCGGCCGCGGCGAGCAGCGCGGAGAGCGGGTCGAACGTCGCCGGCGACGTCTCGGTGACGTTGCGCACCCACACGGCGCCGAGCGCGATGGCGAGCAGCGCGATGGGCAGCACGAGCCAGAACATCCAGCGCCAGTCGAGCGCGGACAGGATCGCGCCGGCCACCGTCGGGCCGATCGCCGGGGCGACGGCGATGACGATGGAGATGACGCCCATCATCCGGCCGCGGTGGCTGGCCGGGACGACGTTGAGCACCGTGGTGAACAGCAGGGGCAGCATGATCGCGGTGCCGGACGCCTGGACGACGCGTCCGGCGAGCAGCACCTCGAAGCCCGGGGCGAGCGCGGCCACCAGGGTCCCGGTGGCGAACAGCGACATCGCCGTGAAGAACAGTCCCCGCAGCGGGAACCGGGCCAGCAGGTAGCCGGTGCACGGGATGACGATCGACATGGTCAGCAGGAAGCCGGTGGTCAGCCACTGCGCGGTCGCGGCGGTGACGTCGAGGTCGACCATGAGCCGGGGCAGGGCGACGCCCATGATCGTCTCGTTGAGGATGACGACGAACGCGGAGGCCACGAGCAGCGCGATCACGGGGCGGGCGCCGGGTGCGGTCGTCCCGTGCGGGGTTGCGGGCGGGACGGGCCGGAGGTCGTGCTCGAGCGTCATGAGGTCTCTCTGTCAGCGGGTGGGGGCGCGGACGGCGTTCCTGGGAACCGCGGACGTCCGGCCGACGAGTGTATGGCAGTGACTGCCACATCCGCCCGCGCGGGTGGGAGGATGGGCGGATGCCCGACGCGGACGACCGGCAGCACGACGGCGACGCCGGCGTGCTCGACGCCGACTGTGGCCTGCGCGAGCACCGCCGTCGCGAGACCCGTCGCGCCATCGCCGACGCCGCGCTCGACCTCTTCGAGCGTCACGGGGTCCACGCCACCGCCGTCGAGGCCATCGCGGAGGCCGCCGGCATCGCCCCACGCACCTTCTACCGCCACGCGGGGACGAAGGAGAACGCGTTGTTCGTCGACGACGACTCGATGGAGCGGCTCGTGGAGAGCGTGCGTGCCGTCGGCCAGCGGGGGTCGACGGTCGTCCGCGCGATCGAGCAGGCCTACCTGGCGCACATCGACGCCTTCGACGCCGAGCCGCCCGAGAGCCACGCCCGCGTGCTGCGGGTGCGTCGGCTCGTCCTCCATGACCCGGACCTGCTCGCCTGTGTCCTCGCCCGCGACGCCGAGCAGGTGCAGGACCTCACCACGATCGTGCTGCACGCCGGCGACCATCCGGACGAGCTGCGGGCCCGCACGGTCGTCACCGCCATCGGCACCGCCGTGCGCCTGGCGTACGACGAGTGGGCGCGCCGCGCCGAGCGCGGCGAGACGGTTCCGGTCCGCTCGCTCTACGAGCAGGTGCGGTCCGGGCTGGTCGACCACTTCACGCGGGGCGGTGCGGGCTAGGACGTCCCGTCAGCCGCGTGCCGGGTGCTGCGTCCAGAGCCCGAACGAGACGCCCGTCGGGTCCAGGAACGTCCCGAACCACCGGTCGTCCCCACCGAGCTCGGTCCGCGTGCGCTCCACCCGGCCACCGAGCGCGGCCACGCGCGCGAGCGTCGCCTCGAGGTCGTCGACGCCCAGGTAGACCCGCGTCCCGGCCCGGGGCGGCCCGTCGGACGACGCGCCCCGCTGGAGACCGCCCACGCCCCGCCCGTCCTGCTGCACGATCCAGTAGTCGGCCCCGAGCTCGGTGTCCGCGAAGGCGGGGGCGAACGTCCACCCGGACAGCGCCGCGTGGAACCGCTGGAAGAGCTCGGGCTCCGCGGTCACGACCTCCCACCACACGATCCCGGCCACGGGGCGACGGTACCGACGGGGCGTCCCGCCCGCGACGGGGCGCGGACACGCCCGAGCCCGGACGGCACGAGGGCCGCCCGGGCTCGGGCGTGGGGCGGTGAGGCGTCAGGGGACGATGTGCCCCGCTGCGCGGAACAGGTCGTACCACTGCGCCCGCGTGAGCGGCAGGTCCGACCCCAGCGCCGCCCCGGCGACCCGCTCCGGGGTCGTCGTGCCGAGGACGACCTGCATCCGCGCGGGGTGGCGCGTGATCCAGGCGGTCGCGATGGCGATCGGCGGGACGTCGTACTGCGCGGCGAGCCGGTCGATCACGGCGTTGAGCTCGGGGTACTCGGGGGAGCCGAGGAACGTGCCCGTGAAGAACCCGGCCTGGAACGGCGACCAGGCCTGCACGGTGATGTCGTTCAGGCGGCAGTAGTCGAGCAGCCCGCCGCCGTCCCGCGTGACGGACTGGTCCTCGGCCACCATGTTCCCGGCGACGCCCTGGGCGACCAGCGCGGCGTGCGTGATCGACAGCTGCACCTGGTTGGCGACGAGCGGCTGGCGCACCGACCGCTGGAGCAGCTCGATCTGCCGCGGCGTGTGGTTGGAGACGCCGAACGCCCGCACCTTGCCCGCGGCCTCGAGCTCGTCGAACGCCCGCGCCACCTCGTCCGGCTCGACGAGCGCGTCCGGGCGGTGCAGCAGCAGGACGTCCACGTGGTCGGTCCGCAGGGCCTGCAGCGAGGCCTCGACCGACGCCGTGATGTGCTCGTACGAGAAGTCGAAGTACGGCCCCTCGCGCACGATCCCGCACTTGGTCTGGATCGTGATCTCGTCGCGCTGCGAGGGCGTGAGCGCCATGGCGTCGGCGAACCGGCGCTCGCACTCGTGCATCTCGCGGCCGTACACGTCGGCGTGGTCGACGAAGTCGATGCCCGCGTCGCGGGCGGTGCGCACGAGCTCACAGATCTCGTCGTCCGACTTCTCGGCGATCCGCATGAGCCCGAGCACGACGTTGGGGGCGACGATGTCGGTCCCCGGCAGGGTGAGAGTCTTCATGCTGCATCCTGCACCCTCCGTCGCGATCCAGGGCGATGGGCGCCGCAGGGTTGCCGTCAGCGTCCCAGCACGGCCCCGCCGTTCACGCTCAGCACCTGCCCCGTGATCCAGCCCGCGTCCTCGGACGCGAGGTAGTGCACCGCACCCGCGACGTCCGACGGTGTCCCGGCACGACCGAGCAGCGTCTGGGCGACCAGCGCGTCGTGGCGCCGCGACCGGCCCTCGGTGCTGAAGAACTCCGTGTCCTGGACATACCCGGGGGAGACGGTGTTGACGGTGATGCCGTCCGGTCCGCCGCGGGCGGCGAGCTCCGCGCCCCACGCGACGAGGCCGGCCTTGGCCGCGCCGTACGCGCCGCCGCCGCCGCGCTGCGCAGCGATCGAGCTGATCGTGACCACGCGCCCGCCGGGCCGCGCGAGGGACGGCCACAGCGCCTCGGTGAGCAGCATCGCCGAGAGCAGGTTCTGGTCGACGGTCCGTCGGTAGCTCTCCAGCAGGCCGTGCAGGCCGGGTTCCGGGGCGCTGCCGACACCGCCGGCGTTGTTGACGAGCACGTCGACCGGGCGGCCGTCGAGGGCGTCGACGACGCGCAGCACCGCGTCGGGGTCCGTGAGGTCCGCCGGCACGACCTGGACCTCGGATGCCGGGTGGTCGTCGCGCAGCCGGTCGAGCGGCTCGGCACGCCGCCCGAGGGCGACGACCGTCGCACCGGCGGCGAGGAAGCGTTCGGCGACGGCGCGGCCCATGCCCGTCCCGGCGCCGGAGACGACGACGGTGCGGGGGGTCCGGGGAGCCTCGATGGGGGCGTGGTCGGGCAGGGTCACGGGGCACGTCCGATCGGCTGGGAGTGTGGACACGTGGCCGCGCCGGTGAGGGCGGAGTCCGAGCGCGCCATGATGCCGCGTGGGGCGCCGGTGCGCACGTGCATACCGGGTGGCCGTGTCAGTGGCCGGGGGGACGATGGCGGTACCGCCGTCGGCGCCGGTCCGACGGCACGATGGCAGGGGGTCGGCGATGGATTTCAGGCTGGAGCTGGTGATCCTCCCGGTGAGCGACGTGGACCGGGCGAAGGCGTTCTACGCGGAGCAGCTCGGGTTCGTGGTCGACCACGACCAGCGCGTCAGCGAGGACCTGCGGTTCGTGCAGCTCACGGCCCCGGGGTCGGCCTGCTCGATCGCGGTCGGTCAGGGCCTCACGGATGCCGCGCCCGGGTCGGTCCAGGGGCTGCAGGTCGTCGTCGACGACGCGGACGCCGCGCACGCGTTCCTCGTGGCGCACGGGGTCGACGCGCCCGCCGTGCAGGACCTGCCGTGGGGACGGTTCACGGGGTTCGCCGACCCTGACGGCAACCGGTGGGCGGTGCAGCAGCTGCCGCCGCGGGACTCCTGACGCGCCCGCGGCGTCAGAACAGCGTGAGGTCGGCCTCGGCCTCGTCCTCGCCGTCCACCGCGGCAGCGGTCACCGCGACGGGCGCCCGTGCGGGTTCCGGTGCCCGCGCGACGACCGCGCCGGGTGCGTCGGCGGCCGCGTCCTGCGTGGCGCCGGCCAGCACGCGCGCCGCCAGCCACTGCAGGGAGTGGAACTCGACCCGGGCCAGCGCCTCGTGCAGCGCCTGCGCGTCCAGCGGCAGCACCCCGGGTCCCGTGCCTGCGGCGAGGTCCATCTCGAGGTCGAGGTCCGTGCGCATCGTCATGAGCTCGACGTTCTCCCAGAACGCCGCCCGCCCGTCGGGGTCCGCGAGCTTCTTCACGCAGGCCTTGCCCAGCACCTCGGCGACGCGCGCGCCGCCGTTGGTGTCGACGTCCGCGAACGCGGCCTCCACGGACCCGAAGGCGTTGAGCAGGGCGACCCCCGTCTTCTCACCGATGCCGCGGATGCCTGTCAGGTTGTCCGACGCGTCCCCGCGCATGGCCGCGTACTGGCGGTACTGCCCGGGGTCGATGCCGAGCAGGATGCGCAGCCGTTCCGGCGTCAGCACGGGGGAGGCCTCGACGCCCCCGTTGATGATCCGCAGCACCGACGTCGTCTCGTCCACCAGGGCGAACGCGTCCCGGTCGGACGTGCAGACCACGGTGTGCCAGCCGGCCGCCGTCGCGGCGGAGGCGGCCGAGGCCAGGACGTCGTCGGCCTCCAGCCCGTCCGGGATGACGACGTGCAGGCCCGCGGACCAGAACACGTCCACCGCGAGCGAGAGCTGGGTGACCAGGTCGGCGGGCTTCTCGGTGCGGTGCGCCTTGTAGTGCGGGTGCGCGACCTTGCGGACGTTCCCGGCGGCGTCGTCGAACCCGATGACGACGGCGTCGGCGGCGACCCGGTCGACCGCCCCGAGGATCTGGGAGAGCGCACCCTTGACCGCCCACGTGGCCTGCCCGTCGCGGGTGCGCAGCTGCGAGCCGGCCAGCGCGTGGAACGAGCGGTGGAGCAGGGAGTTGCCGTCGACGGCCAGCAGGGTCTTCGTCATGGGGGGTCGGGCGGCCGGTGCCGCCCGGGTCCTTTCTCGGGTGCGCCCCAGGTTAGGCCGTCGACGGAGTGCTCCGCGTCCACGACCCGGGACACCCGCGCCGCGAGACCGGGCTCAGGTGGCGCACGGGTGCCCGTGCGCGACCCGAGCCCGGTCTCGCGACGGACGCATCTCGTCAGGTGGACGCCAGCAGCCTGCGGACGCCCAGCCGCGCCAGCAGCAGCACGAGGATCAGGGCGGCCCGGCGTGCGGTGGTGCGTGCCCGCTCATCGACCGGCGGTAGCGCGACAGGGCGCCGCGGACGTGTGCGCGTGCGCGAGGATGTGCCGGTGAGCCTCCGCCCCCGCCTCCGCGCCCGTCGCTCCGCATGAGGACCCCCACCTGGCTGCGGTGGCTCGACCCGCTCACAGCGATGATCCTCGGTGTCCTCGTCCTGGCGCTGCTCGTGCCCGTCCCCGACGGGGTCGGCGCGGGTCTGGACACCGTGCGGACGGGCGCGATCGTCCTGCTGTTCTTCCTGTACGGCGCGCGGATGCCGACCGGTGAGGTGCTCGACGGCCTCAAGCGGTTCCGCCTGCAGGGGTCGATGCTGGCGGCGACGTACGTGCTGTTCCCGCTGCTCGGCCTCGCGGTGCAGCTGCTGCCGGACGCGGTGCTCGACCCGGACCTGCGCCGCGGGCTCCTCTACCTGTCGGTGCTGCCGTCGACCGTCCAGTCGTCCGTGGTGATGACGTCGATCGCCCGCGGCAACATCGCGGGGGCCATCACCGGCGCGACGATCTCCAACGTCCTGGGCGTCCTGCTCACCCCGCTGCTGGTGGCGGTGCTGCTCGGCGCAACCGGTGCGGGGCTCGACGGCGGTGCGGTGAGCGGGATCCTGCTGCAGCTGCTGCTGCCGTTCGTCGTGGGGCAGCTGGTGCAGCCGTGGATCGGGGCGTGGCTGCGCCGGCACGGGGGCCTGCTGAAGGTGACGGACCGCGCGACGATCCTGCTGGTGGTGTTCACGTCCGTCAGCGAGGCGCAGACCGCCGGCGCGTGGGACGACCTGACGGTGACGGCGCTGCTGGTGCTGCTGGTGGTGTGCGCGGTCGTGCTGGCCGTGATGCTCGCGGCCACCTGGTTCGGTGGCGCGGCGCTCGGCCTGGACCGTGGCGACCGCATCGCGCTGCTCATGTGCGGGTCGAAGAAGTCGGCAGCGACCGGGCTGCCGATGGCGGCCGTGCTGTTCGCGCCCGCGGTGGCGGCGAGCGTCGCGCTGCCGGTGATCGCGTTCCACCAGCTGCAGATCGTCGTGACGGCGGTGCTGGCGCGGCGGCTGGCGAAGGCGGCGCCCGAGCCCGTCTGACGCCCTGGGGGCCAGAAGCCACGTCCCGGCGTCAGGGAGTCGTCAGAGCCCGGCGGCAGGCCGTATGGGTTCCGTGAGGACGGGCGCCCGGCGCCCGACGCGGGTGTTGCATCGTCGCCGGCGCCCCTGACGGGTGCCCGGCGCCCGCCACGACGGGGGCCGTCCTCCGGACCGTGGAGACCCGCGTGCTCGACATCGTCTACCTGCTCGTCGCGGCCGCCGTGCTCGGGCTGACCGCCTGCCTCGGCAAGGCGGTCGAGCGGCTGTGATCGTCCTCGAGCTGCTCGCCGCGGGGCTCGGCGTCGCCGCGGTCGTCTACCTGCTCGTCGCGCTCCTCCGACCGGAGCGCTTCTGATGACCGGGCTGCTGGCCGTCCTCACCCTCGGCGCGGTCCTGCTGCTCCTCGCGGCCGCGTACCGCCCGCTCGGTGACTACATGGCGCACGTCTACACCACCGGCACGGACTGGCGCGTCGAGCGTGCCGTCTACCGCGTGCTGGGCGTCGACCCGCGCTCGCAGCAGACGTGGCCCGTCTACCTGCGCAGCGTGCTGGCCGTCTCGTTCGTCGGCCTGGTCCTCGTCTACGCGCTGCAGCGCACGCAGCAGTGGCTGCCGCTGTCGCTGGGCCTCGGGGCGCCGTCGGAGCACCTGGCGTTCAACACCGCCGCGTCCTTCGTCGGCAACACCAACTGGCAGTCGTACTCCCCGGAGCTCACGCTCGGGCACACCGTGCAGGCCGCCGGTCTGGTGGTGCAGAACTTCGTGTCCGCAGCCGTCGGCATGGCCGTCGCCGTCGCACTCGTGCGCGGGTTCGCGGCGCGCCGCTCGGCGACGATCGGCAACTTCTGGGTCGACCTGCTGCGCGGCTGCCTGCGCATCCTGCTGCCCGCCGCGCTGCTCGCGGCCGTGCTGCTGGTGATCGGCGGGGTCGTGCAGAACCTCGCCGGCTTCACCGACGTGACCACGCTGGCCGGCGGGACGCAGCCGGTCCCCGGCGGGCCCGTCGCCTCGCAGGAGGCGATCAAGCTGCTCGGCACCAACGGCGGCGGGTTCTACAACGCCAACTCGGCGCACCCCTTCGAGAACCCCACGCAGTGGACCAACCTGCTCGAGATCGTCCTCATGCTCGTCATCCCGTTCAGCCTGCCGCGCACCTTCGGCCGCATGGTCGGCGACCACCGGCAGGGGTACGCGATCACCGGGGTCATGGCGGGGCTGTTCTCGGCGTCGTTCCTCGCGCTCGTCGCGCTGGAGTCCGCCGCCGGCGGTGCCGCCCCGGCGCTCGCGGGCGCCGCGACCGAGGGCAAGGAGGCGCGCTTCGGGATCGTCTGGTCGGCGCTGTTCGCGACGACGAGCATGGGCACCTCGACGGGCGCGGTGAACTCGATGCACGACTCGTACACGGCGCTCGGCGGCATGCTGCCGATGCTCAACATGATGCTCGGCGAGGTCGCGCCCGGCGGTGTCGGGTCCGGCCTGTACGGGATGCTCGTGCTGGCCGTCGTGGCGGTCTTCGTCGCCGGCCTGCTGGTGGGCCGCACTCCGGAGTACCTGGGCAAGAAGATCGGCCCGCGCGAGATCAAGCTCGCGAGCCTGTACATCCTCGTGACGCCGACCCTCGTGCTCGCGGGCACGGCCCTGAGCTTCGGGGTGCCGGCGCTGCGGGACAGCGTCGAGGGGACGTCCATCTGGAACCCCGGCGTGCACGGCCTGTCCGAGGTGCTGTACGCGTTCACGTCGGCCGCGAACAACAACGGCTCGGCGTTCGCCGGCCTCACCGCGAACACGCCGTGGCTCAACACGGCCCTCGGCGTGGCGATCCTGCTCGGCCGCTTCGTGCCCATGGTCCTGGTCCTGGCGCTGGCCGGGTCCCTGGCCGCGCAGGGCGCGGTCCCCTCGACCGTCGGCACCCTGCCCACCCACCGCCCGCAGTTCGTCGGGCTGCTCGCCGGCGTGGTCGTCGTCCTCACCGCACTCACGTACTTCCCCGTTCTCGCGCTGGGTCCCCTGGCGGAAGGGCTGATCTGATGTCCACCACGCTCGAACGCACCGACGCCCCTCCCGCGCCCGCCCCGGCGCCCACCCCCGCCGGCGCCTTCACGTGGGCGCAGGTCCGCGACGCGCTGCCCGGTGCGGTCCGCAAGCTCGACCCGCGGCACATGTGGCGCAACCCCGTGATGTTCGTGGTCTGGGTCGGTGCGGCGCTCACCACCGTGCTGGCCGTCGCGGAGCCCTTCCTCGGCGGGCCCGCCGAGTCGGGCGGCACCACCGTGCCCGCGTCGTTCACCGGCGTCATCGCGGCGGTCCTGTGGGTCACGGCCCTGTTCGCGAACCTCGCGGAGTCCGTCGCCGAGGGGCGCGGCAAGGCGCAGGCGGACTCCCTGCGACGCACCCGCACGGCGACGGCGGCCCACAAGGTCGCGGCCTACGACGAGGCCGGCGACCCGGGCGCGACCCGTGCTCCGCTGGTCGAGGTGTCGTCGGCGGACCTGCGGCTCGGTGACGTCGTCGTCATCAGCGCGGGGGAGCTCGTGCCCGGGGACGGAGAGATCGTCCACGGCATCGCGTCGGTCGACGAGTCGGCGATCACCGGGGAGTCCGCGCCGGTCATCCGCGAGTCCGGGGGTGACCGCTCGGCCGTCACGGGCGGGACGCGCGTGCTGTCCGACCGGGTCGTCGTGCGCATCACCTCGAAGCCGGGGGAGACGTTCGTCGACCGGATGATCGCGCTGGTGGAGGGGGCGAGCCGGCAGAAGACCCCCAACGAGATCGCGCTGTCGATCCTGCTGGCGGCGCTGTCGGTCGTGTTCGTCGTCGTCGCGCTCACGCTGAACCCGATCGCGTCGTACGCGGCGGAGCCCGTGAGCGTCGCCGTCCTCGTCGCGCTGCTGGTCTGCCTGATCCCGACGACGATCGGCGCGCTGCTGTCCGCCATCGGCATCGCCGGCATGGACCGGCTGGTGCAGCACAACGTGCTCGCCATGTCCGGGCGGGCCGTCGAGGCCGCGGGCGACGTGACGACGCTGCTGCTCGACAAGACCGGCACGATCACCTACGGCAACCGGCAGGCGGTGTCGTTCGTCGCGCTGGGCGACGTCCCGCAGGCGGAGCTCGTGCGGGCCGCGGCGCTCGCGTCGCTGGCCGACCCGACGCCCGAGGGCACGTCGGTCGTCGACCTGGCGCGCCGCAGCGGCGCCGACGTGGGCACGGTCGTGCCCGGGGAGGTCGTGCCGTTCACCGCGCAGACCCGCATGTCCGGGCTCGACGAGCCCGACGGCACGCGGATCCGCAAGGGGGCCGGTTCGGCGGTCGTCGCGTGGCTCGAGACGGAGGGGACGCCCGTGGCGCCCGACGTCCGGGCCGAGCTGGACGCCGCCGTCGAGCACGTCGCACGGTCCGGCGGCACGCCGCTGGTCGTCGCGGTCGCGGGACCCGGCCGCGCGGGCCGCGTGCTCGGCGTCGTGCACCTCAAGGACGTCGTCAAGGAAGGGCTCGCCCAGCGGTTCGCCGAGCTGCGCGCCATGGGCATCCGCACGGTCATGGTCACGGGCGACAACCCCGTGACCGCCCACGCCATCGCGGCCGAGGCGGGCGTCGACGACGTCCTGGCCGAGGCGACGCCGGAGGACAAGCTCGCGCTGATCCGTCGCGAGCAGGCCGGGGGCCACCTCGTCGCAATGACGGGCGACGGCACCAACGACGCCCCGGCGCTCGCGCAGGCCGACGTCGGGATGGCGATGAACACCGGCACGTCGGCCGCGAAGGAGGCCGGCAACATGGTCGACCTCGACTCGGACCCGACCAAGCTCATCGACGTCGTGCGGATCGGCAAGCAGCTGCTCATCACGCGCGGCGCGCTGACGACGTTCTCGATCGCCAACGACGTCGCCAAGTACTTCGCGATCATCCCCGCGATGTTCATGGGCGTGTTCCCGGGGCTCGCGGTGCTGAACGTCATGGGCCTGCACTCGCCGTCGTCCGCGGTGCTGTCCGCGGTCGTGTTCAACGCGCTCGTCATCGTCGCGCTCATCCCGCTCGCGCTGCGCGGCGTGCGGTACCGGCCTCTCGACGCCTCCGCCGTCCTCGGGCGCAACCTCCTGGTCTACGGGCTCGGCGGCGTCGTCGTGCCGTTCGTCGGCATCTGGCTCATCGACCTCGTCGTCCGCCTCCTGCCCGGCTACTGACGCCCCCGTCCCGTCCCGCACGAGGAGAACCCGCATGCCCCTCGCCACCCGCACCGCCGCCCGCACCCTGGGCGTCGCCGTCCGCGCCATGGTCGTCCTCACCCTGCTGCTCGGCGTCGGCTACACCGCCGTCGTCACGGGCGTCGCGCAGCTGGTCGCCCCCGCGCAGGCGCGCGGCTCGCTCCTCACCGGCCCCGACGGCACCGTCGTCGGGTCCGCGCTGATCGGGCAGTCGTTCACCGACGCGGACGGCGAGCCGCTGGCCCGGTACTTCCAGTCCCGGCCCTCGGCCGCGGGCGACGGGTACGACGCGGGGGCGTCGTCCGGCTCCAACCTGGGGCCGGAGAACCCGGACCTGGTCGCCGCGATCGAGGACCGGCGCGCGCAGGTCGCGGCCCTGGAGGGGGTCGATCCGGCCGACGTGCCCGCCGACGCCGTCACCGCGTCCGCGTCCGGCCTGGACCCGCACGTCAGCCCCGCGTACGCGGCGCTGCAGGTGCCGCGCGTCGCCGCCGCACGCGGGATGTCGGAGCGGGACGTCGCCGACCTCGTGGCGCGGCACACTGGGGGACGCGGCCTGGGGTTCGTGGGCGAGCCGACCGTGAACGTGCTGCGGCTCAACCTCGCCCTCGACGACCGGGAGGGCTGAGCATGGCGCGTGGGCGGCTCCGCGTCCTCCTCGGTGCGGCACCGGGCGTGGGCAAGACCTACGCGATGCTCGAGGAGGGCCGCCGCCTGCGTGACGAGGGGCGTGACGTCGTGGTCGCGGTCGTGGAGACCCACGGCCGCGCCCACACGGCCGCGATGGTCGAGGGCCTGGAGGTGGTGCCGCGCCGCACGGTCCGGCACCGGGAGGTCGAGCTCACCGAGCTCGACGTCGACGCCGTGCTGGCCCGCCGCCCGGACGTCGCACTGGTCGACGAGCTCGCGCACACCAACGCCCCCGGCCTGGCACGCACCAAGCGCTGGCAGGACGTCGACGCGCTGCTCGACGCCGGGATCGACGTGCTCTCGACGGTGAACATCCAGCACATCGAGTCCCTCAACGACGTCGTGGAGAAGATCACCGGCGTCGTCCAGCGCGAGACGGTCCCCGACGCCGTGCTGCGGGCCGCCGACCAGGTCGAGGTGGTCGACCTCGCGCCGCAGGCGCTGCGCGACCGGCTCGCCGGCGGGTACGTGTACCCGGCCGAGCGCGTCGACGCCGCCCTGTCGAACTACTTCCGCCTCGGCAACCTCACGGCGCTGCGCGAGCTCGCGCTGCTGTGGCTGGCCGACGAGGTCGACGCCGCGCTGCGCCTGTACCGCACCGAGCACGGCATCGACAGCCCGTGGGAGGCGCGCGAGCGGGTCGTCGTCACGCTCACGGGCGGCCCGGAGGGGGAGACGCTGATCCGGCGCGGTGCGCGCATCGCCGCGCGCTCGGCGGGCGGGCAGCTGCTGGCCGTGCACGTGACGCGCCAGGACGGCCTGCGCGGTGCGGCGCCCGGCGCGCTCGCGCACCAGCGGGCGCTCGTCGAGCAGCTGGGCGGCACGTACCACCAGGTCGTCGGCGACGACGTGCCGCGCGCGCTCGTCGAGTTCGCCACCGCGGTGGACGCGACGCAGCTCGTCATCGGCGTGTCCCGCCGCGGCTGGCTCGCCACCGCGCTCAGCGGCCCGGGCATCGGCGCCACCGTGACCCGCGAGGCGGGCAAGATCGACGTGCACGTCGTCAACCACGCCGCCGCCGGCGCGCGGCCGACGCTGCCGCGCATCGGCGGTGCGCTGACGCTACGGCGCCGCGTGGCCGGGTTCGCGCTCGCGGTCGTCGGCGGGCCGCTGCTGACCTGGCTGCTCGTCGCGACGCGCGGCGAGGGCACCGCGAGCACCGACGTGCTGGCCTACCAGCTGCTCGTCGTGCTGGTCGCGCTCGTCGGCGGTGCGTGGCCCGCGGTGTACGCCGCGGTGCTGTCGGGCCTGACCATCGACTTCTTCTTCGTCGAGCCGTACCGGACCGTCACCGTGGCGGACCCGGTGCAGCTGATGACGCTCGTCCTGTACGTCGTCATCGCCGTGCTCGTCAGCGTCGTGGTGGACCGCGCCGCCCGGACCACGCAGGCCGCGCACCGCGCCGCCGCAGAGTCCGAGCTGCTGGCCACGGTCGCCGGCAGCGTGCTGCGCGGGCAGGACGCCGTCGCGGCACTCGTCGGCCGTGCCCGCGAGGCGTTCGGCATGACGGCGGCGCGCCTCGTCGTGGGCGCCGGCCCGGCCGGCACGGTGCTCGCGTCGGACGGCGAGGTCCCGTCGGGCGACCCGTCCACGACCGTGACCGTCGACGAGCGCGCGGCGCTCGAGCTGTACGGCCCGCCGCTGGCGGCCTCCGAGCGGCGGCTGCTCAACGTCATCGCGGTGCAGCTGCGCGCGGCGCTCGAGCACAGCGACCTCGCGTCGGCGGCCAGCGAGGTCGACCACCTCACCGAGTCCGACCGCGTGCGCAGCGCGCTGCTCTCGGCCCTCAGCCACGACCTGCGCCGCCCGCTGAGCGCCGCGACGGCGGCGGTCGGCGGTCTGCGCACGGGCGGCGCACGGCTCAGCGCCGCCGACCACGCCGAGCTGCTCGACACCGCCGACGAGAGCCTGCGCGCCCTGGCGACCCTCATGACGGACCTCCTCGACGTCAGCCGGCTCGACGCGGGCGTGCTCGCGTTCGCGCGGGCGCACGTCGACACCGCCGACGTCGTCCTGGTGGCGCTCGACGAGCTGGGCCTCGGCCCGGACGAGGTCGGGCTCGACCTCGACCTCGACGTGCCGCCCGTCGTCGGGGACCCCGTGCTGCTGCAACGCGTCGTGGTGAACCTGCTCGCCAACGCGACGCGCCACGCGCCACCCGGCACGCGGGTGCACGTCGCGACCAGCGCGTTCGCCGGCACCGTGCAGATCCGCGTCGTCGACCACGGTCCCGGCATCCCGCGCGAGCGGCGCGACGACGTGTTCGTGCCGTTCCAGCGGCTCGGGGACACCGACAACTCGACCGGCCTGGGGCTTGGGCTCGCGCTGTCCAAGGGGTTCGTCACCGGCATGGGCGGCACGCTCACCCCCGAGGACACGCCGGGTGGCGGCCTGACGATGGTGGTGGCGCTGCCCGCGGTCGCGGCGGACGGCACGGACGGGACGGACGGCACGGACGGCACGGACGGCACGGAGGGGGCGGCATGAGGATCCTCGTCGCGGACGACGACCCGCAGATCCTGCGGGCGCTGCGGATCACGCTCGCGGTGCAGGGGTACGACGTCGTGACCGCCACGTCGGGCCCGCAGGCCATCACGGCGGCGATCGACCACCGGCCCGACGTCCTCATGCTCGACCTCGGCATGCCCGGCCTCGACGGCGTCGACGTCATCCACGCCGTGCGGGGCTGGTCCGAGGCGCCGATCCTCGTCGTGTCGGGACGCACGGGCGCGGCGGACAAGGTCGAGGCGCTCGACGCCGGCGCCGACGACTACGTGACCAAGCCGTTCTCGATCGAGGAGGTCCTGGCACGCATCCGCGCGCTCACCCGGCGGGCGACGCACGAGGACAGCACCGCCGCGCCCGTCGTGCGGTTCGGTGACGTGACCGTCGACCTGTCGGCCCGGACCGTGCTGCGCGACGGTGCGCACGTGCGCCTGACCCCGACCGAGTGGCAGGTGCTCGAGCGGCTGGTGCGCAACCCCGGCCGGCTCGTGACGCGCCAGACCCTGCTGACCGAGATTTGGGGTTCGCAGCACGTCACGGACACCGGCTACCTGCGGCTGTACGTCGCGCAGCTGCGCAAGAAGCTCGAGCCCGTGCCGGCGCACCCCCGCCACCTGCTGACGGAGGCGGGGATGGGCTACCGCTTCGAGCCCGACGGTGCGGTCGGCACGGCGGGGTGACGCGG
Source organism: Cellulomonas xiejunii (assembly GCF_024508315.1). Lineage (NCBI taxonomy): Bacteria > Bacillati > Actinomycetota > Actinomycetes > Micrococcales > Cellulomonadaceae > Cellulomonas > Cellulomonas xiejunii. The sequence goes on along the minus strand of NZ_CP101987.1, from coordinate 3,645,133 downwards.
TGCCTCAGTCGCGCTCGGTGGTCGCGGGTGCGGGTCGCAGGTGCGCGGTCCAGCGCTCCTCGACGCGCCCGAAGCGCCACACCGCGAGCGAGACGGCCCACGTCCCGACGAACAGCCCGACCACGAGGAAGCCCACGTAGCCGAGGTCGAGACCACCGACCCACGCGACGGGACCGGACTCCAGGCCCAGCTTCTCGGTGAGGACGGACATCACCTCGATGCCCCCGATGAGCAGCGCGACGGCGACCGACAGCCCCGTGACGGTGAGGTTGTAGTAGACCTTGCGCACGGGCTGCGAGAACGCCCACCCGTAGGCGAAGTTCATGAAGCAGCCGTCGATCGAGTCGAGCAGGGTCATCCCCGCGGCGAACAGCACGGGCAGTGTGAGGATCGCGTACCAGGGCAGCTCGAACGCCGCGGCGCCGCCCGCGAGCACGAGCAGCGAGACCTCGGTGGCGGTGTCGAACCCCAGGCCGAAGAGCAGGCCCACGGGGTACATGTGCCACGGCTTGCGGACGGCCTTGGTCGCGCCGGACAGGATGCGGTTCATCAGGCCGCGGTTGGCCAGGTGCTGCTCGAGCGTCGCCTCGTCGTACGCGCCGCCGCGCATGTCGCGGAACACCCGCAGGATCTGGCGGAGCACGACGAGGTTGACGACGCCGATGACGAGCAGGAACACCGCGGACACCGAGATGCCGATCATCCCGGTGGTCTGCTGCAGCGTCGACGACTCGTCCTCGACCTGCCCGGCCAGCGCGCGCACGCCGAACGCCAGCAGGATGCACAGCAGGAACACGATGCTCGAGTGCCCGAGCGAGAACCAGAACCCGACGGACACGGGCCGCTGCCCGTCGGCCATGAGCTTGCGCGTGGTGTTGTCGATCGCGGCGATGTGGTCGGCGTCGAAGGCGTGCCGCATGCCGAGGGTGTAGGCGGTCAGCCCCAGCCCGACGCCGAAGACCGTCGTCGAGTCGACCTGGTAGTGCGCGGGCGCGACGACCAGGACGAGCACGCCCCAGCCGACGACCGTGAGCGCGAGCACGACCGCCCCCATCACGGAGATCGACGCCCACTCGCCCCTGGTCAGGCGGCCCCGGCCGCGGACGGTCCCTGTGCGCGTGCCCGACGTCGCTGTCATGGCGCTCCCCCCGGATGCGTGGCGCCCGACGGCATCGCGTGCGTGCGCCGTCTGCCACGCTACTGCGACACGGTCGTGACTGCACCAGAACGGGTGACACCGGGCAGACCGCCCGTCCTAGAGTGGACCACCGTGAACCGGACGGGCGGGCGTCCGTCGTCGGGAGGGGCGGGGGCGATGACGAGCGAGGTCGTCCGGCGGCCGGCAGGGGACGGGGTCGCAGGCGCGGTGGCCGTGGACCCGGCGACCACGATCGAGCGCGTCGGGGCGCTCCTGCGGGCGCGCGGCGAGCGCATGACGCGCGCGCGGCGCGCGGTGCTGACGGTCCTGGCGTGCCACGGCGAGCACCTCGGCGCGGAGGAGATCGTCGGCCGGGTGGCGGCCCTCGACGCGGGGGTGCACCGCGCCACGGTCTACCGGACGCTCGACGCGCTCGCGGACCTCGGGGTCGTCCAGCACGTGCACGTGCGGCGCACCGGCACGGCGTACCACCTGGCGCACGGGGGGCGCGAGCACCTGCACGCCGAGTGCCGCCGGTGCGGTGCGGTCCAGGACCTGCCGGGCGACCTCCTCGACGACGTCGCCCGCACGGTGCTGGAGCGCGACGGGTTCACGGTCGAGCCGACGCACGTCGCGCTGTCGGGGCTGTGCGCGGCGTGCACGACGGTCGACCCGCCGGGCGGTCACGCGCGCTGAGCGGCGGGCCGTCCGGCGGCTGCCGGGTGCGTCAGGCGGTCACCGTCTCCAGCGTGACGGGCACGTTCCCGCGCGTCGCGTTCGAGTACGGGCACACCTGGTGCGCGGCCTCGACGAGGCGCTCGGCCGTCGCCTGGTCGACGCCGCCGAGCTCGACGCGCAGCGTGATCTCGAGCCCGAAGCCACCGCCGTCCGTGGGGCCGATGTCGACCTCGGCGGTGACCGCGGAGTCGGTGAAGGTCACCGTGTCGCGCCGGGCCACGGACTTCAGCGCGCTGTGGAAGCAGGCGGCGTACCCGGCGGCGAACAGCTGCTCGGGGTTGGTGGCGCCGCCGGGGCCGCCCATCTCGCGCGGGACGGCGAGGTCGACGTCGACGAGCCCGTCGGAGCTGCGGGTGTGGCCCTCGCGGCCCTCGCCCGTGGCGGTGGCGACGGCGGTGTACAGAGCGGGCATGGGATAGCCTCCTAGACAGAACGTTCGTTCTCTTTACCGCTCCACCTCACCTCCGGGAGGCCGGGATGTCAACCGCAGACGGTCGGGGCACCGGTGCGACGCCGGACCCCGTCGGGGCGCGCGGGCCGTCCGCCGCCCGCGCGCGGCTGCTGCGCACCGCGTCCGAGCTCTTCTACGCCGACGGCGTCCGGGCCGTCGGCGTCGACCGCGTCATCGCCGAGGCCGGCGTCACGCGCGCGACCTTCTACCGGCACTTCCCCGGCAAGGAGGCGCTGGTCGTCGCGTACCTCGACGCGACCGACCGTGCCGTGCGCGAGGCCGTCGGCGACGTGCCGCAGGACCCCGCCGCGGCGGCGCGGTGGCTCACGGGCATGACGCTGCGCGTCGCCGACGAGCTGTGCCGGCCCGGCTTCCGCGGCTGCCCGTTCATCAACGCCGCCGCGGAGTTCCCCGACCCCGGCAGCCCTGTGCGGCGCGTCGTGCGCGCGCACCGGGACTGGCTCCAGGACGCGGCCACGCGCGCCCTGCGCGTCGGCGGCCACCCCGACCCGCAGGAGGGCGGGCGCCGCTGGACGGCGCTGCGCGACGGGGCCATGGTCGCGGGCTACCTCGACGACGCCGACGCCGCCCGGGCGACGCTGCGCGACGCCGTGGAGGACCTGGTCCGCAGCCGCTGAGGGCCGCGCATCATGGGTCCATGCCACCCGACCCGCACCCGGTGACGTCGACGCTCTCCGTCGCCCCGATGCGCCCCGCGCACGCGTCCGCGGTCCTGGACGTCCTCGCCGCGGGCATCGCCACCGGCCTCGCGACGTTCGAGCCGCAGCCGCCGACCTGGGACGAGTTCGACGCCGGGCACCTGCCCGAGCACCGCTTCGTCGCGCTGGACGACGGCGACGTCGTCGGATGGGTCGCCGTCTCGCCGGTGTCGCGCCGCCGCGTCTACGCGGGGGTCGTGGAGCACTCCGTCTACGTCGCGCCCGCCGCCCGCGGCCGTGGTGTCGGGCGCGCCTTGCTCGAGCGGTTGCTCGCCTCCGCACGCGACGGCGGCATCTGGACGGTGCAGGGCGGCGTCTTCCCGCAGAACGCCGCGAGCCTGGCGCTGCACGCGGCCGCCGGCTTCCGGGTCGTCGGCACGCGCGAGCGGCTGGGGCTCATGGCGCACGGCCCGCTCGCCGGCACGTGGCTCGACGTCCTCCTGCTGGAGAAGCGGCTGTGACGAAGCGGCACTGACGCGGGCCCGGCGCGGGTCCGGCGCGGGCGTCAGCGGGCGAGCAGGTCCGCCGTGGTCGTGCCCGGCACCGAGACCGTGACCTGGGTGTCCCACGGGTCGCGCAGCGTGATCGCGCGGCCGTCGTCGGCGAAGGCCAGGCCGCGCGTACGCAGGCGGGCCGCGAGCGCGTCGAGGTCCTCGCGTCCCGGGACCGTCACCGCGACGTCCCCGAGGCCGAGCGTCGAGGCGCGCGGGCCCGCGCCCTTGCTGTTCCACGTGTTCATCGCGACGTGGTGGTGGTAGCCGCCCGCCGACGCGAACAGCGCACCGGGGTAGCCGCGCACGGTGGCCTCGAAGCCCAGGGCGTCGAGGTAGAACGACTCCGCCGCCGCGATGTCACCGACCTGCAGGTGCACGTGGCCGACCCGCCCGGCGAGCGCGGGCCCGGCGTCGACGGCCTCCTGCGACAGGTGCTCGCGCAGGTACGCGTTCGGGTCGAGGTGCTCGGTGGCCATGACGACGTTGCCGTCGCGATGCAGCCACAGGTCGCGGTCCCGGTCGGTGTACAGCTCGATGCCGTTGCCCTCGGGGTCGGTGAAGTAGAACGCCTCGGAGACGAGGTGGTCGCTCGACCCGACGAACCGGCTGCGCGGGTCCTGCGCGGCGCGGTAGACGGTCGCGGACAGGCTCGCGGCGTCGTCGAAGAGGAACGCGGTGTGGAACAGGCCGGCCTGACGGGGGTCGACCGCCGGCAGGTCGGGGGTGTGGACGAGGCGCAGCATGGGCGTGGTGCCGCGGCCGAGCACGCGGTGGACCTGACGGCCGCGTGCGCGCTCCTCGAGCGGCTCGAGCGCGATGGCGTTCGCGTAGTAGGTCGACATCCCCTCGAGGTCGCCGACGTGCAGCGTGACGGCGTCCATCGAGGTGGTGGGGGCGAGGACGGCCTCGTCGGTGGGGCGTGCGGTCGGCGTGGTCATCGTCGTCTCCGGACCTGTAGTTGTCGTGACAACCACAGGCTACGGGGAATTACTTGCACCGTCAACCAACGCGCCGCGGGCGCGGGTCACCACTCCGGCTGCTCCCCGGGCAGGTGCTCGGGGCCGGCCTCGGGCGGACGCGGCTCGTCCTGCGGGAAGGCACGCACGGCCAGCATCGCCACGTCGTCGTCGTGCGACGGCGCGAGCTCGGCCACCACCGCGTCGCAGAACTCCTCCAGCGGCAGGTTCGCCAGGCGCTCGCAGCACGTGCGCAGCCGCTCCAGGCTGACGTGGAGGCGCTCGCCACGACGCTCGACGAGGCCGTCCGTGTACAGCAGGATCGTCGCGCCGGGCTCGACGACCACGGTGTGGTCGTGCCGCTCGGTGTGCTTGCGCAGGCCCAGCAGCAGGTCGCTCGGGCGGCGCAGCAGCTCCGCGCGGCCGTCGGGCTGCACCAGCAGCGGCGGCAGGTGGCCCGCGTTCGACCACCGCAGGACGCGGCTGCCCTGCGCGACCAGCTCCGGGGGCTGCTCGAGTCGCGCGAGGACCGCCGTGCTGAACCCCCCGATCGCCAGGTCCTGCGCCGCCCAGTCGAAGGCCGACAGGATCGCCGCGGGCGGCTGCACGACGGCGTGCGCACCACCGCGCAGGACGTTGCGGATCTGCGCCATCTTCACCGCGGCCTGCAGGTCGTGGCCCGTGACGTCCCCGATCACCAGGCACGTGCAGCCGTCACGCAGCAGGAACGCGTCGTACCAGTCACCGCCGATCTGCGTGCCGGTCGACGCGGGCACGTAGCGCGCCACGAGCTGGAGGTGGTCCGGCTCCGGCAGCTCGGTGAGCAGGCTGCGCTGCAGCTCCTCGGCGAGGTCGCGCCGGGCGGTGTGCAGGTGGGCGTTGTCGAGCGCGAGACCCATCTGGGCCGTCACGTCGCGCAGCGCGGTCACGTCGTCGTCCGTGAAGCCCTCGCGGTCGGCGCCGCGTGCCAGCGTGACGACGCCGCGGGTGTGCCCCCGCCCGCGCAGCGGCAGGACCATGAGCGTCTCGGGTGCCAGCCGGCCCAGCAGGTCGCGCACCGGGCCGGGGTGCACGATGTCCTCCAGCGACGGCGCGCCATAGCGCATCGCGGGGTGCGACGTCGTGAGCACCTCGGCGACCAGGGACGTGCGGGACAGCGCCGGCACGCGCAGGGCCCGGTACTCGTCCAGCACCGGCTGCTGGTCCGGGTCCGCGTGCCGGGCGGCCACGTCGTGCAGGCGGCTGCGCCACGGACCCGGCCCCTCCTCCAGGAGACTCGCGATGGCGAAGTCGGCGACCTCCGGGACCAGGTGCGGCAGGACGGCGTCCAGTGCCTGGACCGGCTCGACGGCGTCGGCCAGCACACCGGCGACCCGCGCGAGGAGGTCCGAGCGCGCGCGTCCCCGCTCCGCATGCTCGAGAGCCCGGTGCCGCTCGGTGACGTCGGTGAAGTACACGGCGACGCCGCCGCGTTCGGGGTCGGCCCGGACCTCGTACCAGGCGTCGAGCGGGGCGGGGTAGTAGGCGTCGAACACCCGCGGCTCCCCGGTGCGCGCGGCACCGCGGTAGTGCTCCTCGAACGGGGTGCCGACCGCGGCGGGGAACAGGTCCCAGATCACACCGCCCAGCAGGTCCGCGCGGGTGCTCGCCAGGATGAGCTCGGCCTCCGCGTTGACGTACCCGAACCGCCAGTCCGCGTCGAGCCAGAAGTAGCCGGTCGACATGTCCTCGAGGATCTGCTGGACCTGCAGGTCCCGCTCCCGCAGCACCGTGGTGTCGGTCGTGACGCCGATGAGGTGGGCCGCCTGCCCGGACGGCCCCGCCAGCGCCCGCCCGCGCGCCGCGAGCCAGCGCACCGTGCCGTCGGGCTGCAGCACGCGGAACTCGGCCTGGTACACGCCGCACGCGGAGATGGCGGACTCGAGCGCGGCGGACACCGACGCGACGTCCCCGGGGTGCAGCCGGGCGTCGAAGGCCCCGATCGTGCCGCTGAACGACTCCTCGTCGTAGCCGAAGGCCTCCAGCAGGGTCGCGTCCCACTGCAGGGAGCCCGTGGCCAGGTCCCACCGGAAGGTGCCGAGCCCGGCCGCCTGCGCCGCCGAGTCGAGCAGGGACAGGCGTGCTGCGTGCGTGTCGAGGGGCCCCTGCTCGTCGATCGTGTCGTCCGTCGGTCCGTGCACGTGCTCTCCTCACGCCGGGGCGTCCGTCCAGGAGCGTGCCACGCACCAGGGCGGGCGGCGAGGCGAGGCGGCGCGCAGGAGCCGGGTGCGCAGCCGGTCAGGAACGAGGAAGCCGGGCGTCGGAGGCCGGTCCTACGCTGGGCAGCGCCCGCTCCCGCCCTGGAGGACTGATGAGCCCGACGCCCGACGTCCCCGCCGACAGCCACGACCTCCTCCGCGTCCACGGAGCGCGGGAGAACAACCTGCGCGACATCAGCATCGACCTGCCGAAACGGCGGCTCACGGTGTTCACGGGCGTGTCCGGGTCCGGCAAGAGCTCGCTGGTGTTCGGCACCATCGCGGCGGAGTCGCAGCGGCTCATCAACGAGACCTACAGCGCGTTCGTCCAGGGCTTCATGCCGACGCTCGCGCGCCCCGACGTGGACGTGCTCGAGGGCCTGACGACCGCGATCATCGTCGACCAGGAGCGCATGGGCGCCAACTCGCGCTCGACGGTCGGCACCGTGACGGACGCCAACGCGATGCTGCGGATCCTGTTCAGCCGGCTGGGGGACCCGCACATCGGCTCACCGCAGGCGTACTCGTTCAACGTGCCGACCGTCCGCGCCAGCGGGGCGATCTCGGTCGACCGCGGGCACAAGCGCGCCGAGAAGGTGTCGTTCGAGCAGATCGGGGGCATGTGCCCGCGCTGCGAGGGCATGGGCAAGGTCAACGACTTCGACCTCACCGCCCTGTACGACGACTCCCGGTCGCTCGAGGAGGGCGCGCTGACCGTGCCCGGCTACACGATGGACGGCTGGTACGGGCGCATCTTCCGCGGCTCGGGATTCTTCGACGCGAGCAAGCCGATCCGTGAGTTCACGGAGAAGGAGCTGCACGCGCTGCTCTACAGGGAGCCCACGAGGATCAAGGTCGACGGCATCAACGTCACCTACGAAGGGCTGATCCCGAAGATCCAGAAGTCCTTCCTCGCCAAGGACGTCGACGCGATGCAGCCGCACATCCGCGCCTTCGTCGAGCGCGCCATCACGTTCCAGACGTGCCCGGAGTGCGGCGGCACGCGCCTGAACGAGGGGGCGCGCGCCTCGCGCATCGGCGGGCTGAACATCGCGGACGTCTGCGCGATGCAGATCACGGACCTCGCGGACTGGGTGCGGGGGCTCCGCGAGCCGTCCGTCGCACCGCTGCTGACGGTGCTGCGCGAGACGCTCGACTCGTTCGTCGAGATCGGTCTGGGGTACCTGTCGCTCGACCGGCCGTCCGGCACGCTGTCCGGCGGCGAGGCGCAGCGGACCAAGATGATCCGGCACCTCGGGTCGTCCCTCACGGACATCACGTACGTCTTCGACGAGCCGACCGTCGGTCTGCACCCGCACGACATCGCGCGCATGAACGACCTCCTGCTGCGGCTGCGGGACAAGGGCAACACCGTGCTCGTCGTCGAGCACAAGCCCGAGGCCATCGCCATCGCCGACCACGTGGTCGACCTGGGCCCGGGGGCGGGGACCGCCGGTGGCGAGGTCGTGTACGAGGGGACCGTCGACGGGCTGCGGGCCAGCGGCACCCTGACCGGCCGTCACCTCGACGACCGCGCCTCGCTCAAGCCCGAGGTCCGCACCCCGACGGGTGCGATCGAGATCCGCGGCGCCACCACGCACAACCTGCAGGACGTCGACGTCGACGTGCCCCTCGGCGTGCTGGTGGTCGTCACGGGCGTGGCCGGGTCGGGCAAGAGCTCGCTGATCCACGGCTCGCTGGCCCCGCGCGACGGGGTCGTGACCATCGACCAGGGCGCCATCAAGGGGTCGCGGCGGTCCAACCCGGCGACGTACACGGGTCTGCTCGAGCCGATCCGCAAGGCGTTCGCCAAGGCCAACGGCGTGAAGCCCGCGCTGTTCAGCGCCAACTCCGAGGGCGCGTGCCCCGTCTGCAACGGCGCGGGCGTCGTCTACACCGACCTCGGGATGATGGCCGGGGTCTCGACGACCTGCGAGGTCTGCGAGGGTCGCCGCTTCATGGCCGAGGTGCTGGAGTACCGCCTGGGCGGGCGGGACATCAGCGAGGTGCTCGCGATGCCCGCGACCGTGGCCGAGGAGTTCTTCTCCGCCGGGGAGTCGCGCATCCCCGCGGCGCACGCGATCCTGCAGCGCCTCGTCGACGTCGGGCTGGGGTACGTCACGCTCGGCCAGCCGCTCACGACGCTGTCCGGCGGCGAGCGCCAGCGTCTGAAGCTGGCCACGCACCTGGGCGACAAGGGCGGCGTCTACGTGCTGGACGAGCCGACCACGGGCCTGCACCTGGCGGACGTCGAGAACCTCCTCGGGCTGCTCGACCGACTCGTCGACGCGGGCAAGTCCGTCGTCGTGATCGAGCACCACCAGGCCGTCATGGCGCACGCCGACTGGATCATCGACCTCGGGCCCGGCGCCGGGCACGACGGCGGGCGCGTGGTCTTCGAGGGCACGCCTGGCGCCCTGGTCGCGGACCGCTCCACGCTCACGGGGCAGCACCTGGCGAAGTACGTCGGCACCTGACGCCGCCCCGGCGGACGGGCTCGATCAGGTCACTCGTCCAGGTGAGTCTGTGGCCGAATCGCCGTCAGGGGGTGCGCTCCGGTGGGCGAGATGTCTAGTTTGCGCAGATGGCGACCATCGTCGATCGCCGCGGACAGGGTCGTCCCCGGCGTGCGACCGCGCACCACGCGCGTGACCCCGAGTGGGTGCGCCCACCGCAGCACACCCGCTCGGGCGGCGCCGCGTCCGCGGCACGGCACGGCACGGTCCGCCGCGGGCACGTCGTCCGGGACATGGCGCTCGCGCTCCTGACGACGTCCGCCGCCGCCGGTGTCGTCGCCGGACTGCTGCACGTGGACCCGGCCGCGCAGGCGGCGGTGGTGGAGCTGCTGCACGGTGCCGAGCAGGCCGCGCGGACCTGGTTCGCCGACCTGCCGCGGCCGGGCACCTGACCGGGCCGGTCAGGGTCACGACCGCAGCTCGAGCCCGATCTGCACGGCGTCGAGCTCCGCCAGCGCACGTCGCAGCGCCGCCGACGGGTACGTGCCGAGCTCGCGCTGGTGCAGCAGCTCGGCCCGCTGCGCCTGCAGGACGAGCCCTTGCAGCCGCAGGTCGGTGGCCCGGTCCCGCGCGGCCAGCTCGGCGTCCTCCTCGGCCGCGGCGTCGAGGGCGATCATGCGATCGCGGACCTGCTCGATCGCGGACGGCGGGTAGGGCGTGCCGTCGGCCTGCCGCAGGCGCGGGTCGTCGAGGCGTTCGACGGCGGCCCGGCGCAGCTCGGCGTGCAGCGCGGCGAGTGCCTCGCGGTCGTCCTCCTCGCGGCCCGTCAGGTCCAGGCGCCGCACGACCCACGGCAGCGTGGCGCCTTGGACGAGCAGCGTGCCGGCCGCGACGACGAACGCCACCAGGACCAGCAGCGACCTCTGCGGTGTGTCGGACGGCAGGGACTGTGCCGCCGCCAGCGTCACGACGCCACGCATGCCTGCCCAGACCAGGACGACCCCCTCACGCGGCCCGAACCGCTCGGCCGTCAGGTAGTCGATGTCGGCGATGCGCCGGCGCACGCGCCTGCGGGCCTCGGCGCCCTGCGCGGGGGTGCGGCCGCGGCGGCCGCGCACCCTGCCGGGCGGCGGTGCGACCGGCTCGCCCGCGTCGAGGCGCGCCTGGGCGTGCGTCAGCCAGTCCCGCACCTGCGGGTTGCGGTCGGCCCGACGCGACAGCTCCCACACGGACCACGCGACGAACACGGACCGCAGCGCGACGACGAGCGTCGCGGTGACCGCGCCGAGCCCGAGGGCCGTCCACACGCTGCCGTGCACCTGCTCCACGTCCTCCACCAGGGCGAACACCTCGAGGCCCATGACGAGGAACACCGCACCCTCGAGCAGCAGCTCGATCGTGCGCCACACCGCGTGCTCGGTGACACGGTCCCGGGCCCGCAGCGCCCGCGGCGCGGCACGCCCGGTGACCAGTCCCGCGGTGACCGCCGCGACGAGCCCCGAGGCGCCCAGGTGCTCCGCAGGCAGGAACGCCACGAACGGCACGACGAACGACAGCGCGACGTTCGACGTCGTCTGGCTCAGGTGACCGCGGGCCCAGACGTGCAGGCGTCCCACGACGTACCCGACGACGACCGCCACGACCGCGGCGTACACGAAGTCCGCGGCGACGCCCCACAGCGACACGGTCCCGGCCGTCGCGACGATGGCGGAGCGCAGCAGCACCAGCGCGGACGCGTCGTTGAGCAGCGACTCGCCCTCCAGGACGGTGACGATGCGCGGTGAGACGCCGGCCTTGCGGACGACCGACGTCGCGACCGCGTCGGTGGGGCTGACGACGGCGCCGACCGCGATGCCGGTGGCCAGACCCATCCCCGGCACGAGCCGGTCCAGGACGAACCCGACGACGACTGCGGAGACCACCACCAGCACGACGGAGAACGCGGAGATCGTCCGGAAGTCCCGCCGGAAGTCCATGGTCGGAATGTTGGTGGCCGACGAGTACAGCAGGGGCGGCAGCACGACGGCGAGGATCAGCTCGGGCTCGACCTCGATCGCCGGCACGAACGGCAGCAGGCTCACACCCATCCCGATGAGTACGAGCAGCAGCGGCGCGGCGACCCCGACGCGGGGGGCGAACGACGTCACGGCCACGATCACCAGGACGGCGAGGACGGCGAGCGCGACCGGGTCGTCCATGCGTCACCTCACGGCAGGGCCCTGCTCAGGGCGTGTCGGTCGTGGCGGAGGCGTCGACCGCCTCCGCCTGCCGGGCGGGCCTGACGAACAGCCGGTTGACGACGTACAGCACGACGCCGATGCCGAGCAGCAGCCCGGCGCGCGCGTACACGTCGATCGAGCGTCCCGTCAGCGGGGACGCGAGGACGAGCGAGACGATCGCCCCCAGGACGGGCGCCCACGTGGGGGCCCGGAAGCCGCGCGGCCCGTCGCCGTCGATCCGGGCGTCGCGGTCCTCGGGTCGTCGCCGCAGCACGAGCACCGAGACGTTGACCACGGCGAAGACGAGCAGCAGGAGCAGCACGGTGGTGTCCGCCAGGCCCGACAGGTCGCCCGTGCTGACGAGGGTGAGCGAGATGACGGTCGTGAAGGCGATCGCGACCCACGGTGTCCGGCGGCGCCGGTCCACACGGCCCAGCCACCCCGGCACGATGCCCTCGCGTGACATCCCGTAGACCACGCGGGACGCCATGATCATGTTGATGAGCGCGGTGTTCGACACCGCGACGAGCGCGATGATCGCGAACAGCCACGGTGGGAACACCAGGCCCGCGACCCGCACCACCTCCAGCAGCGGCCCGGTGGACTCGGCGAGCGTCGCGGTGTCGACGAGCATCGACGTCGTGAACGCGACCGCGAGGTAGACCACGCCGGCGACGAGGATCCCGCCGAACAGCGCGCGCGGGAAGTCGCTGCGCGGGTGCTGGCACTCCTCCGCCAGGTTGACGGAGTCCTCGAAGCCGAGCAGCGCGTAGAAGGCCAGGGCGGTGCCGCCCAGCACGGCCATCCACACCGGCCCGTCGCTGCTGAGCGTCATGGCCCGGCCCGGGTCGCCCTCGCCGGACAGGAACGCGCGGGCGCCGATGACGAGGATCACCGCGAGCCCCGTGACCTCGATCGCGGTGAGGACGAGGTTCACGCGGACGGACTCCGAGACGCCGACGGCGTTGACGACCGCGATGACCAGCACGAACACCCATGCGGCGACGAGCGTCGGGACGGTGACGAGCTCGGCCAGGTAGTCGCCGCCGAAGGCCCGCGCCGCCGCGCTGGCGCTCGTGATGCCACTCATGAGCACGGCGAACGCCACGAGGAACGTCACGAACGGCCGCCCGAACGCGCGCTGCGCGTACACCGCGGCCCCGGCCGCGCGAGGGTAGCGGCCGACGAGCTCGGCGTACGCGGTGGCTGTCAGGGCCGCGAGCCCGAACGCGAGCACGAACGGGATCCAGATGGCCCCGCCGACCTGTCCGGCGACCTTGCCGGTGAGGGCGTAGATACCGGCGCCGAGGATGTCGCCGATGACGAAGACCAGCAGCATCCGGCGGCCGACCGAGCGCTTGAGCGCCGGGGTCCGGGCGGGCGAGGTGGCGACCATGGCAGCCTCCGGGTCAGCCGGCCGGACGGCCGGTCTGCTCGTCAGTCTCGCGCCGCCGCGCGGAAGCCGCGCGTCGAGCCCGGCGGCGTCGACGACCACGGCGCTCACCGCGCGGGCGGGCCGCCGCGGCCCTACGCTCGGTGCCTCCGGCGACGTGGCCCGGTGGGCGACGACTCGTCGCCCACCGGTCCGCCCGCCCGCCCTCGTACGACCACACGACCACCGGTCCGCAGCGGCCGGTGCGAAGGAGGACACCCATGAAGGGCAAGCTCACGTTCGTGCTCGGCGCCGGGGTCGGCTACCTGATGGGTACCCGTGCCGGCCGTCAGCAGTTCGAGAAGATCAAGACCTGGGCGTCGGACACGTGGAACGACCCCCGCCTCCAGGGCTACGTCCACGACGCCGAGCACGCGGCGACAGAGTTCGCCAAGACGCAGGGCGGCGCACTGAAGGACAAGGCGGTGTCGACCGCGAAGTCGAGGTTCTCCGGCTCGTCGGACGAGTCGGACGGCGAGCGGTCGTTCGACACGTCGTCGTGGGAGCCGACCGACGGCCCGCTGGTCGACGCCGACGACGCCAACCCCGAGACGCGGCACGCCTGAGGCACCCGCCGACCGGGACCCGGCGCCTACGCGCCCGGGCCCGGTCGGCTCGGGGTGCGGGCTCGGCCCGGGGTGCGGGCGTGGCAGGGTAGGCGCGTGGACGTCGAGCACGTGGTGGTCATGGGTGTGTCCGGTACCGGCAAGTCGACCGTGGGTCAGGCGGTGGCCGAGCAGCTCGCCCGCCCGTTCCTCGAGGGTGACGACCTGCACCCGGACGTCAACGTGGCCAAGATGACCGCCGGGACCCCGCTGGACGACGACGACCGGTGGCCCTGGCTGCAGACCGTGCGCGACGCCATGAGCGCCCACGCGGCGGCCGGCACCTCCACGGTGGTCGCGTGCTCCGCGCTTCGTCGCGCCTACCGCGACGTGCTGAGCCAGGCGCACGGCCGCGTGCGCTTCGTGCTGCTCGACGTGCCCGCCGACGCCCTGCGCGAGCGGGTTGCGCTCCGCAGCGGTCACTGGATGCCCCCGAGCCTGCTGGAGTCGCAGCTCGCGACGCTCGAGCCCCTCGGTCCGGACGAGGACGGCGTGGTCGTCCACGTGGCAGGGCCGGCCGACCGTGTCGTCGCGGACGCGGTGACCGCGCTCGGCTGACGGCCCCGACCGGCTGACGGCCCCGACCGGCCCCGGTCTGGAGACTGTTCCCGCCTCAGGGCGGTTGCCTGGAGCAACGTAGGGTGCTGCGGTGCGTTCGCTGCTCGTCGACCTGACCCCGGTGCGGGTCAGCCCCGCGTTCCGCCGCCTGTGGCTGGGCCTGTCGGTCGCGAACCTGGGGTCGCAGCTGACCGTCGTCGCGGTGGGGCTGCAGGTCTACGCGCTGACCGCGTCCACGCTGGCCGTCGGCGTGCTCGGCATCTGCGCGCTCGTCCCGCTGATCGTGTTCGGCCTGTACGGCGGCGCGCTCGTCGACCACTACGACCGTCGGACGGTCGCCGTCGTCGCGTCCGTCGTGTCCTGGGTGGCCGTGCTGGCGCTCGTCGCGCAGGCCGCGGTCGGCAACGAGCACGTCGGCGTGCTGTACGGGCTGGTCGCCGTGCAGTCGGCGGCGGGCGCCGTGAACTCGCCCGCGCGGTCGGCGATCATCCCGCGGCTGCTCGAGCCACGTCTCATGCCCGCGGCCAACGCGCTGCAGACGATGGGCTGGAACGTCGCGCTGACGGTGGGCCCGCTGACCGGGGCCGCCCTCGTCGCGGGCATCGGGTACGTGTGGGCGTACGCCGTGGACGCCGTGCTGTTCACGTTCGCGCTCGCGGCGCTGCTGCAGCTCCCGCCCGTCCCTCCCGAGCGGTCCGACGACCGCCGCCGACGCCTCGGCGTGGGGTCCGTCGTCGACGGCCTGCGCTACCTCGGCACGCAGCCCAACGTGCGGATGACGTTCCTCGTGGACGTCGTCGCGATGGTGACCGCCATGCCGCGCGTCCTGTTCCCCGCCGTGGGCGTGCTCTACCTCGGCGGGGGCGAGACGACCACGGGCGTGCTGACCGCGGCGATCGCCGCCGGCGGCATCCTCGCGGGCCTGTTCTCCGGCGGTCTGGCGCGCGTGCGCTGGCAGGGACGCGTCATCGCCGGCGCCATCACCGCGTGGGGCCTGTCGATCGTCGCCTTCGGAACCGTCCTCGTCACGGCCGGGCGCACGACGCCCGACGGCGTGCTGCCCGTCGCGCTGGCGCTCGCGGTGGTGACGCTCGCCCTGGCCGGCGCGTCGGACGCGGTGTCCTCGGTGTTCCGGCAGACCATCCTGCAGACCGCGACCCCCGACCACATGCGCGGGCGCCTGCAGGGCGTGTTCGTCGTCGTCGTCGCGGGCGGACCGCGCCTGGGCGAGCTGGTGCTCGGTGCGCTGTCGACGCGCGTGGGCGAGGGCGGGGCCGCGGTGATCGGCGGCGTGACGTGCGTCGTCCTGCTGTGGGTGCTCGTCCGCGCGCAGCGCACGTTCTGGGACTACGACGCGCGGGACCCGACGCCCTGAGGTGCCACGTCGTTCCGCGGCGTCAGCCGGAGCTCTCGCCGCGGGAGCCGGTGGTGCGGTCGGTCGCGAGCTCGCACGCCGCGACGGCGGCGCCCGCGGTGGCGCTGGGCGGCTCGTCCTCGAGCGAGCGGGCGTCACGGGCCGCGGCCTGCGACGTGGCGGGCGCGTCAGCCCGTCGAGTCGCGTGGCTGCGCAGCGCGGGCAGCGCGGCGAGCGTCGCGACCATCGCGGCGGCACCGGACACGACCACGACGAGGAACCCCGCGTGCGACCCGGCGGCGTCGATGCGGCTGCCCGCGACGGACGACCCGGCGGCGACGCCGATGCTCAGGCCGGTCCCGACCCAGGTGAGGCCCTCGGTGAGCCGGCCGGGCGGCACGACCTCGGCGACGAGCGCGTTGCCGTTGATGATGGACGGCGCGATCGCGAACCCGACGACGAACATCGCCGCGGCAAGCACCCACAGGGACTGCGCGAGGAAGAAGACGCAGACCCCCAGGGCGAGCGCGACGACGCCGATCGCGAACCGGCGGTGCAGCGGCGAGACCCAGTGCCGCGCGCCGTAGAGCAGCCCGGAGATGAGCGACCCGAGCGCGAAGACCGCGAGGATCACCCCGGCGAGCTCCTTGCGTCCCGACTCCTCGGCGAACGCGACGGTCGCGACGTCGGTGGCCCCGAAGATCGCCCCGATGGCGACGAAGACCAGGACGATGGCGACCATCGCGGGCCGGCGCAGGACGCTGCCCCGCGGGCGCGGCTCGTCCGCGGGCGCCGTGGGCGGCTCGGTGTCGCGCAGGGAGAGGAACGCGAGCCCTCCGACGACCATCGCGACGACCGGCACGATCAGCCCGGCGACGGGTGACACGCTCGTGGCCAGCACCGTCGCGGCGACGGGACCGACGACGAACACGAGCTCGTCGGCCGCGGACTCCAACGAGTACGCGGTGTGCACGCGTCGGGGGTCGTCGCCGAGCGCGTGGTTCCACCGCGCGCGCACGAGCGACCCGAACGAGCCGATGGTCGCCCCGACGAGCATCGCGGTGATGTAGAGCCAGACGGTCGGGCCCCGCAGCGACGCGGCGACGACGAGGGCGACCAGGCTCACGGCGGACACGACGATCGCGGGACGCATCACCCGCGCCTGGCCGTGCCGGTCGACGAGCCGCGCGAGCTGGGGCGCGCCGACGGCCTGGGCGATCACGACGGCCGCGGACACGCGCCCGGCCAGTCCGTACGAGTCGTACAGCGCCGAGACCATGAGGACGATGCCGATGCCGACCATCGACATGGGCAACCGGGCGACCAGGCCGGTGGCCGAGAAAGCGAGTGCGCCAGGGCGTGCGAGGACGTCCCGGTAGGGCTGGAGCATGGCTCCACTGTCGCATCCGCGACGGACATCGTCCGCCCCCGGTGCGCACCCGGCACCGCCCCCACCCACCCCCCCGGGGTCGTGAGAGTGCAATCCAGTCCGCACCCCACCTCCCCGGGGTCGTGAGAGTGCAATCCAGTCCGCACCCCACCCCCCGGGGTCGTGAGAGTGCAATCCAGTCACCTACTCCGTGGCCGTGATAGTGACTGGATTGCACTCTCACCGCTGGGGGTGGCTGGATTGCGCTCTCACCACTGGGGTGGGTGGCTGGATTGCGCTCTCACGAGGGGATGGGTCAGGGCTGGAGGGCCTGGGAGACGACGTCCTTGGCCGCCTCCTGGACCTGGGCCAGGTGCTCGGGGGAGATGAAGGACTCGGCGTAGATCTTGTAGACGTCCTCGGTGCCTGACGGGCGCGCCGCGAACCACGCGTTCTCGGTGGTCACCTTGAGCCCGCCGATCGACGCGTCGTTGCCGGGCGCGCGCGTCAGCTTGGCGGTGATGGGCTCCCCGGCCAGCTCGGTCGCCGTGACCTGCTCCGGCGACAGCGCCGCGAGGGTCGCCTTCTGCTCGCGCGTGGCGGCCGCGTCGACGCGGGCGTAGAACGACTCACCGAACCGGTCGACGAGCTCCGCGTGGTGCTGCGACGGGCTCTTCCCGGTGGTCGCCAGGATCTCGGAGGCGAGCAGCGCGGGCAGGATCCCGTCCTTGTCGGTGGTCCACACCGTGCCGTCGGTGCGCAGGAACGACGCCCCGGCGGACTCCTCGCCGCCGAACCCGACGGATCCGTCGATGAGCCCGGGCACGAACCACTTGAAGCCGACCGGCACCTCCAGCAGCCGGCGGTCCAGGGCCGCCGCGACCCGGTCGATCAGCGATGACGACACGAGCGTCTTGCCGATCGCCGTGCCCGCGGGCCAGCCCGGGCGCGCCCCGCCGTACAGGTACGCGATCGCCACCGCGAGGTAGTGGTTGGGGTTCATCAGCCCTGCGTCGGGGGTGACGATGCCGTGGCGGTCCGCGTCGGCGTCGTTGCCCGTCGCGATGTCGAACGGTGCGCGCCCGTCCGGGCCGGGCTGCATGCGCTCCAGGAGCGACGCCATCGCGTACGGCGAGGAGCAGTCCATGCGGATCTTGCCGTCCCAGTCGAGCGTCATGAACGCCCAGCGCGGGTCGACGTGCGGGTTCACGACCGTCAGGTCGAGCCCGTAGCGCTCGCCGATCGCACCCCAGTACTCGACCGACGCACCACCGAGCGGGTCCGCGCCGATGCGCACGCCCGCCGAGCGGATCGCGTCGAGGTCCACGACGTTCGCCAGGTCGTCGACGTACGACGTCAGGTAGTCGTGCCGGCGGGTCGTGTCCGCCGCGAGGGCCTGCTGGATGCTCACCCGCGGCACGTTGCGCCACCCGGTCCGCAGGATCTCGTTGGCGCGGTCGGCGATCCAGCCCGTCGCGTCCGATCCCGCGGGGCCGCCGTGCGGCGGGTTGTACTTGAAGCCGCCGTCCCGCGGCGGGTTGTGCGACGGGGTCACGACGATCCCGTCGGCCAGGCCGGGGCCCTGCGTCCGGACGCCCGCACCCGTCGCCGCGCCGTTGTGCGTGAGGATCGCGAGCGACACCGCGGGCGTCGGCGTCCAGGAGTCGCGGGCGTCGACGTGCACCTCGACCCCGGCGGCCGCCAGGACCTCCAGCGCCGTGGTGAAGGACGGCTCGGACAGCGCGTGCGTGTCGCGGCCGATGAACAGCGGGCCGTCCGTCCCCTGCCCCCGCCGGTACTCCACGATCGCGGCGGTGATCGCGACGATGTGCGCCTCGTTGAAGGCGCCGTCGAGCGAGGAGCCGCGGTGGCCCGACGTGCCGAACACGACCCGCTGCCCAGGGTCGTCGAGGTCGGGCTCCCGGTCGTGGTACGCGGAGAGCAGGGCGTCGAGGTCGACGAGGTCGGAAGGCTGGGCGAGGGTGCCGGCGCGCGGATCCATACGGGTGATCCTCCCGCAGTCGACCCCCGCGGCGCACGTGCTCGGCCGGACGTCTCGCGGGTCGGTAGGGTGCACGCATGGCCAAGAACACGCCCGACTTCGTGCTGCGCCCGTTCGAGGGGCTCCCCGGTGAGCCCGACTGGGTCGCGCTGCGCGAGCTGGTGCCCGCGGCGACCGCGACCGCCCGCACCACCGCCGAGCACGGCGCACGCGACGTCGTCGTCACCACCGTGCTGCCGAACAGCTGGGCGGCGCTGCACCGCACCGACGGCGTCGTGCTCGTCGCGCTGCAGACCGGCACCAGCTCCGGCGACGCGAGCCGCGACGTCGCCACCGCGCTGCTGCTCGCGCTGGACGCCGAGCCGGGCACCGCGATCGAGACCATCGGCCTGCCCACGCCGGGTCCGCGCCTGCAGGACGTCCTCGACCTGGCCGTGCCGTTCGACGTGACGGTCCAGGAGAGCTTCGCCTACTGGCTCGACCCGAGCACCGACGTCACCCCCGACCTGCAGGCCGCACTCGAGGAGGCCGACGCCGGCATCATCGACACGCGTCGCCTGGCCGCGGCCGAGGCCGCGTACTGGTGCCGCATGGGTGCCCGTGAGTACCTGCGCTGGGCGCAGCCGGCCGACGAGCAGGTCGTCCTCGACGGCCTGGCGCGCCTGCACGCGAAGCGCGAGTCCGGCTTCGACGACGCCAAGTTCATCGGCTACTTCCGTGCCGCGGGCATCGTCGTGCCCGTGTGGGAGCTGGCGCGCGGCACCGAGGCCGACGACATCGAGAAGGCCCTCGCCGACTTCGTCCCGCGCTTCGAGGCCGCGATGGCCGACGAGACGCCCCTCGACGCGAACGCCCGGCGCGCCCGCGCCGGTCTCGTGGCGCGGCAGGTCACGCTGCGCTAGTCGCCGGACCCCCCGACCGTCGGTGCGCCCAGCGCCCCGACGGGACGTGTGACATCCGTCTCACTGCGGCCCGTGCGGCCGGCGTCCTCCACCACGTTCGACAGCGTGGCCCACGCGAGCGCGCCGATGACGAACGCCGCGACGACCAGCGCCAGGCTCGCCAACCGCAGCAGCAAGGCACCGGCACGAAGGTCTCTGCCGCCTGGTGCTCGTGATGATGTCGCGCTCCGGTCCTTCGCAGCGACTGCGGGGGAAACGTACCGAAGGCGCGTACCTGGATGCGGCGGTTTGAGCAGGGACTTCTCCCGGTGCTGCCCGTCGGCGGACGCGCCGCGCGGCGTGCGGTCGTGAAGCGATCCGCCCCGGACGGTCGGTAGGGTGGGCACTGTGACACGCACGGGGAGCGAGGCCGTCGAGCAGGTGGCGGACGCCACCCTGGACGCAGGCACCTCGAGCGCGTCGGTCGCGACGGACGACCGTGCCGAGCGCGCGGCCCGTAGCCACAAGCAGCGTCAGCGCGTCGCGGTGATCATCCCGGCCAAGGACGAGTCCCGCCGGATCGCCGCCACCGTGCGCTCGGCGCGCGCCATCCCGCACGTGGACCTCGTGCTCGTCGTCGACGACGGGTCGGAGGACAGCACGCAGCACGTCGCACGCGAGGCGGGCGCCGTCGTCGTCCGGCACTCGCACAACCGTGGCAAGGCCGCGGCGATGGAGACGGGTGCCGCCGTCGTCGCGATGCGCGACGCACCGGACCGGCCGCCGCGCCACCTGCTGTTCATCGACGGCGACCTGGCCGACACGGCCGTCAACACCGCGCCGCTCGTGCCGCCCGTCATGGACGGCATCGCGGACCTGACGATCGCCCTGCTGCCGCCCCAGCCGGGCGCCGGTGGGCGGGGCATCGTCGTCGGTGCCGCGCGTCGCGCGATCGCGTCGTTGACGGGGTGGACGCCCACGCAGCCGCTGTCCGGCATGCGCTGCCTCACGCGGGAGGCGTTCGAGGCCGCGACGCCCCTGGCCCGCGGCTGGGGCGTCGAGGCGGGCATGACGATCGACCTGCTGCGTCTGGGGTTCCGGGTCCTGGAGGTGCCGTGCGAGCTGCGGCACCGGCCGTCGGGCACGGACCTCAAGGGCCAGCTGCACCGGGCCGCGCAGTACCGCGACGTGCAGCTCGCGGTGAACGCGCGTCGCGCGCGTGCCGCAGCCTCGAGCGTCAGGCAGACGATGACGTCGACGGAGCAGCGCCCCGGTCGCTGACGTCCGTGCCGGGGCCGCCCTCGGGGGGACCGTCGGCGTCGGGCGCGCCCCCACCCGCGTCGTCGGCGCGCGCGCCCAGCCGCCACTGCGCGGACGCGGCGACCAGGCACGGCACGGCGAGTGCGATGCCGGTGGCCGGGACGACGATCCCCGAGTCGTTCATGAGGAAGCCGACCGCGAGCGCGGCGCCCGTCGCAGCGACGGCGGGCCGCAGCAGCGGGACCTCGCGCTGCAGGCCGGCGAGCGGTGAACCCGCACCGAGCAGCCCGCCGCGGTGCGCGCGCGGCCCCGCGAGCACGAGCCACGTCAACGCGACGCCGCCGATCGCGAGGACCAGGTAGCGCCACGACGTCAGCACGCGCAGGTTCACCGAGAGCTTGCGCCACACGACGTCCCACAGGCCGCCGTCGAGGACGGTGTCGAGGAAACGGCCGAGGTGCGTGCGGTCCGCGGCGGGACGCATCCAGTCGAGCAGGGCGAACCCCAGGACGACGGCCACGCCGACGGCTCCGACGACGAGCACGAGCCGCCACGACACCCGCCGTCCGCTGACGGCGACCGCGAGCATGGCGAACGCCAGGATGATCGCGGGCGGACCGCCGAAGTCCGCACCCCACGCGGGCGCCCCGTCGACCACGACGAGCGCGACGCCGATGGCGACGACCGACGCGACGGCGAGCCGACGCCGTCCCGCGCGCAGCAACGTGTCGGCGACCACGACGGCGAGCAGCACGCCCCCGGCCGTGATCAGCGCGAACGCCTGGTTGCTCATGCCGTAGAACCGGGCGGCGAGGATCCGGTGGGCACCCATGGGGGAGTCGATGACGAGGGTCGAGCCGGTCACGGCGTCGAGGGCCAGGGTGAGGACCGTGACGCCCGCGACGACGCCTGCCGGCCCGAGCACGTGGCGGCGCCACGGACCCGCGATCGCCGCGCCGGTGATGACGGCGATCCAGGCGAGGAGCACGGCCCAGAACGCGGCGACCTGGCGGTCCGCGCGCCACCACGGCACGAGGCCGGTGAGGAACGACGCCACGGGCGCGGACGCCAGCGCGAGCGCCGAGATCTTCAGGACGCGCAGCGCGGGACGCAGGGGGGCGCGGTCGGCGCGGCCGCGCGCGACCAGGATGATGGCCGCGGCGACGAACAGCGCGGCCTGCGCGAGGACGAGCCGTGCCGAGAACGAGCCGAAGACCAGCCCGATCGCGCTCGCCTCCCGCTGCACGTCGCGCAGCAGGGCGACGCGCGCGCCGCCCGTCGCAGGCCCGGGGACCGGCACGATCTGCGCGCCGGGCAGCGCGGGTGCCTCGTCCTCGAGCAGCAGCAGCGACAGCAGCGTCGGGGTGACGTCGGTGACCTGGACGACGCCCGGCTGCCGCGTCGACCCGGAGGTCAGCAGGCTCTCGGCGAACTGCGGTCCGAGCGGTCGCGGGCCGGTGGCGACCGCGACCTGCAGGGCGGAGCGGCCGGAGTCGGCCAGCGAGACGACGAGGACCGTGGCGTCGCGACGTGCCAGGCCTTCCAGCACCGCGTCGATGCGGGCGTCGACGTTGACCGCCTGCTGCGCGCGGGTCGGCTCGACGATGGCCGCGGAGCCGGGCAGGTCGTCGTCGGCCCCTCCCAGGCCGGGGGGTGCGTCGTCGGGGTCGGGGACGTTGGTCGGCGTCGTGGACGGCAGGCGGGGGACGGTCGCGTGACCGGGGTCGCGGATCACGCCGGCGTCCACCACGAGGAGCTCGGAGCTCTCGGCGGCGGCACGCACGGCCTGCGCGAGCCCGCGCTGCTCGGAGGGGACGCGCAGGTGCTCGCCGACGGGTACGCCGTCGGACCCCGCGAGCGCGACGGCGGCGCCCGGTCCGATGCCGGTCACGGTGGTGCCGGTGCGCGCCAGCAGGTCGCCCAGCATGCCGGGCCGTGCGCCGTACGACTCGGACCGCGCCGCCGCGAGGTAGTCGTCCCAGCCGGGGACCTCGCCCGACTCGCCCGGGTCGCGCAGCAGGCGGCACTTGTTGTCGTCCGCGAGGAGGTCGGCGGCACGGTTGCCGGCGGAGACGGCGAGCCACCCGTCGGCGGGGCAGTTCCGCGCGCGCACGGAGCGGGTGGCGACGGCGCCCACCGAGCCCTCGCGCGACAGCCCCCACAGCGCGGGCGTCGTGAGCGAGCCGACGTCGTCCCACCGCAGGCCCGTGACGCCGATGAGCACCACGGGTCCGGGGACGGGCTCGGGGACGGCGGGGTCGAGTGCCTGCGCCGGCGTCCCCAGCAGGACCGCGAGAGCGGCGAGCAGGGCAGCGGCGAGCGCGCGCAGGGACCGGGGCACCCACCCAGGGTAGAGGGCGCCGACTAGGCTCGGCGGAGCCGCGCGCGCGGTCGCACCGCGTCCCTGGACCTGTCCGGGTGCCGCGCGGGGCAGGAGACGACGGGCCGTCGCGCCCGCGGGTGGGAGGGTCGATCGCCGTGCTGCGCTACGCGTACCTGGGGCCTGCGGGCACGTTCACGGAGGCGGCGCTGCGTCAGGTCGCGGCGCCCGACGAGGCCGTGTACCTGCCGCAGACGGACGTGGGTTCCGCGATCGCGGCCGTCCGGGCGGGCGCGGCCGACCGTGCGGTCGTCGCGATCGAGTCGACCGTCGAGGGCGGGGTGACCGCGACGCTCGACTCGCTGGCGGCGGGGTCACCGCTGGTCATCGTCGGCGAGGTCCTCGTGCCGGTGCAGTTCACGCTCGTCGCCCCTGCCGGTGTGGGCCTCGCGGACGTCCGGCGGATCGCGGCGCACCCGCACGCGTGGGTGCAGTGCCGCCGCTGGCTCGCGGCGCACCTGCCGGACGTCGTGCACGTCCCGGCGACGAGCAACACCGCACCTGCCGCTCTGCTCGCGGAGGCGTCGGGCGACCCGGCGGCGGTGCGGGCGCTCGCGTTCGACGCCGCGCTCGTCCCGCCCGCGGCCGTGGCGACCTACGGGCTCGAGCCGCTGGCCGAGCGGGTCGCGGACAACCCGTCGGCGCTGACGCGGTTCGTCGTCGTCGGCCCGCCGGGGCCGGTGCCCGCCGCGACGGGCGCCGACAAGACGACGCTCGTCGTGCACCTGCCGGACAACGAGGCCGGGGCGCTGCTCGCGATGCTCGAGCAGTTCGCGGTGCGGGGCGTGAACCTCTCCCGCATCGAGTCGCGTCCCATCGGCGACGCGCTGGGCCGCTACTCGTTCTCCATCGACGCCGAGGGGCACGTCACCGACGAGCGCGTGGGTGAGGTGCTCATGGGCTTGCACCGCCGGTGCCCGTACGTGCGGTTCCTCGGGTCGTACCCGCGGGCCGACGCGGTCGCGCCGCTGGTCCACGTGGGGACGTCGGACCAGGACTTCGTCGAGGCGCGGGCGTGGCTCGACCGGCTGCGCGGCGGCGACCCGGCCTGACGCGGGCCGAGGACCCGGGGCGCAGCCCAGGACGGGCAGGTCCGGGGCGCCGGGTCAGCGCGCGACGCGCACGACCAGCGCGCCGGGGTCCACGCGGGCCGTGATCACGCTCGCGCGACCCACGATGTCGCCGTCGACCTGCACGTGCTCGCCGCCGGCCACCTCGATGCGTGCCGAGCGGGCGCGCGTGTGGTCGATGCGTCCGATCTTGCCGGGGGCCTCGTTGCGGACGCCGACGCCCTGCAGCACGACCTCGCCGAACAGCTGCGCCCAGCCCGCGATCCCGCCGCGCGTGTCGATCGAGGCGATGTCGAGCACGCCGTCGTCGAGGACGGCGTCGGGCAGCAGCGTGATGCCGCCGGGCAGCTTGCCGCAGTTGCCGACGAGCAGGCTGCGGGCACGCAGCTGCTGGACGGGCTTGTCGTCCAGCGTCAGGCGGACCCGCAGGCGTCGGCCGTGCAGGTGACGCACGCCGGCCATGAAGTACGCGATCCAGCCCACCTTGGCCTTGAGGCCGTCGTCCGTGTCGGCCACCATCGCGGCGTCGAACCCGAGGCCGGCGATGACGAGGAAGATGTGGTCGCGCGGCTTGTCGGTGTCGTCCGGCAGGTCGTCGGCGGCCTCGGCGATGTCGTCGTCCATCTGCGACTCCCACCGCTCGACGCGCAGCCAGCCGACGTCGATGGGCTTGTCGGTGCCGTCGAGCGCGAGCTGGAGCGCCGCGAGCGGGTCGCTGATCGGCACGTCGAGGTTGCGGGCCAGGAGGTTGCCCGTCCCCAGCGGCATGAGGCCCATCGGCACGCCCGTCCCGGCGAGCGCCTCGGCGACCGCGCGCACGGTGCCGTCACCGCCGACGGCGACCACCAGGTCGGCCCCGGACTCCACGGCCGACCGCGCCTGGCCGACACCCGGGTCCTCGACGGTCGTCTCGAGCCACATCGGCTCCGGCAGGTACTGCTCGGAGGCGGCCTTGCGGACGGCCGCGCGCAGCTCGACGACGTCGGGCTTGGACGGGTTGGCGACGAAGGCCACGAGCTGGCCGGCGGGTCGGCCCGTGTCCGCCGGCGGCGCGGGTGCGGGCCCCGCGAGGCGTGCGCCGAGCCTGCGCTGCTGACGCCAGACCCACAGGCCCAGCCCGACGGCGACGAGCGCCAGCGCACCGGCGACCACCGCGACCCACTCGACCCATGACATGCGGCGCAATCTACGGGGGAGCAGCCCCTCGCGCAGGTCGGGCGGGGCACTCGGTGCTCGGCGGTGGCCACGGCGACGTCGGGGGAATGCGCTGGGCCGGGTCGGTAGGCTCGGGGGGGTGATCGATCTGCAGCTCCTGCGCCAGGAACCCGACGTCGTCCGTGCCAGCCAGGTGGCGCGCGGCGAGGACCCCCACCTCGTCGACGAGGTGCTCGACGCCGACGCGCTGCGGCGCTCCGCGCTGACGGAGTACGAGACGCTGCGCGCCGAGCAGAAGGCCCTCGGCAAGCAGGTCGCTCAGGCGTCCGGGGACGAGAAGCAGGCGCTGCTGGCGCACACCAAGGAGCTCGCCGCACGCGTCAAGGCCCTGCAGGGCGACGCCGAGCAGGCCGAGGCCCGTGCCACCGAGCTGTCGCGCCGCATCGGCAACGTCATCGAGGACGGCGTCCCCAGCGGCGGCGAGGACGACTACGTGGTGCTCGAGCACGTCGGCACCCCCCGCGACCTCGCGGCCGAGTACGGGTCGGACTTCGTCGTCAAGGACCACCTGGAGCTGGGCGAGGGCCTGCGCGCGATCGACACCCCGCGCGGCGCCAAGGTCTCCGGCGCACGGTTCTACTTCCTCACGGGCATCGGCGCGCGCCTCGAGCTCGCGCTCCTCAACGCCGCGATGGACCTCGCGCTGCGCAACGGCTTCACGCCGACGATCACCCCGACGCTCGTGAAGCCGGAGATCATGGCAGGCACCGGGTTCCTGGGCGCGCACGCCGACGAGATCTACCGGCTCGAGGCGGACGACCTGTACCTCGTCGGGACCAGCGAGGTCGCGCTCGCCGGGTACCACTCGGGGGAGATCCTCGACCTGTCGGACGGCCCGCTGCGGTACGCGGGCTGGAGCGCCTGCTACCGGCGCGAGGCGGGGTCGTACGGCAAGGACACCCGCGGCATCATCCGCGTCCACCAGTTCCACAAGGTCGAGGCCTTCGTCTGGACGCGGCCCGAGGACGCGTACGACGAGCACCGGCGGATCCTGGCGTGGGAGAAGGAGATGCTCGCGCTGGCCGAGCTGCCGTACCGCGTCATCGACACCGCTGCGGGTGACCTGGGGTCGAGCGCCGCGCGCAAGTTCGACTGCGAGGCGTGGCTGCCCAGCCAGGAGCGCTGGCTGGAGCTCACGTCGACCTCCAACTGCACGACGTTCCAGGCCCGTCGCCTCGGGGTGCGTGAGCGCACCGCCGACGGGATGCGGACCGTCGCCACCCTCAACGGCACGCTCGCCACGACGCGCTGGATCGTCGCGCTGCTGGAGAACCACCAGCAGGCCGACGGCTCCGTGCGCGTCCCGGAGGGCCTGCGGCCCTACCTGGGCGGGCTCGAGGTGCTGGAGCCGGTCCGGTGAGCCGCACGCGGCTCGTCGCCCTGGACGTCGACGGCACGCTGATGTCGTACGACGGCGTCATCAGCACCGACGTGCGCACCGCGGTGACGGCACTCGTCGACGCGGGTGTCCACGTCGTGCTGGCCACCGGTCGGTCGGTGCACTCGGCCGTCGTCGTGGCGCACGACCTGGGCCTGACGCACGGCTGGGCCGTGTGCTCCAACGGTGCGGTGACGGCGCGGCTGGACCCCGAGGTCGAGGGCGGGTGGGCCGTCGCGCGGTCCGTGACGTTCGACGCCGGTCCTGCGCTGCGGGCGATCGCCATGGAGATCCCGGACGCGCTGTTCGCGGTCGAGGACCTGGGCGTGGGCTTCCTCGTGTCGGCGCACTTCCCGCCGGGGGAGATGTCCGGCCGGGTGACGGTCGTCCCGTTCGACGAGCTCACGTCCGCACCGGCGACCCGTGTCGTGATCCGGGCGCCGCAGAGCACGCCCGAGGAGTTCCACGAGATCGTCGAGCGCGTCGGGCTGCACGAGGTCTCGTACGCCGTCGGCTGGAGCGCGTGGCTGGACCTGACCCCCGGCGGCGTCTCCAAGGCGTCCGCGCTGGAGGAGGTGCGCCGCGACGTGGGCGTCGAGCCGTACGAGACGCTCGCGGTGGGCGACGGGGAGAACGACGTCGAGATGCTCCGCTGGGCGGCCTGCGGGGTGGCGATGGGGCACGCCACGGACGTCGTGCGTGCGGCCGCCGACGAGGTCACGGGCGCGATCGAGGACGACGGCGTGGTCGAGGTGCTGCGCCGCGTGCTGCGGTAGGGCGCGGCAAACGTCCCGCCCGCCCGACGTTGGGCGCGTGACCGAATCGTGACCGGATCGTCCGGTGATTGGGCTTGCAACGCCGTCCGGGACGGCGTTGGGTCAGGTTTGCCGGTATCCGAGACGAAGACGTTGGGGGATCGATGAGGCACATGCGCAAGAGCGCTGGCGTGCTGGCGGCCGGGGCCGTGGCAGCGCTCGCGCTGACGGCCTGCACCACGGGCGACGGCGAGACACCGGGAGGCACCGCGGACGCCACGGTCGACGAGGTCGAGGTCGACTGCGCCGACTTCGAGCAGTACGGCGACCTCGAGGGCAAGACGATCACCATCTACGCGGGGATCGTGGCGCCGGAGGACACGCCGTACATGACCTCGTTCGAGCCCTTCGAGGAGTGCACGGGCGCCACGGTCGACTACCAGGCCGACAAGCAGTTCGAGCAGCAGATCCTCGTGCGCGCGCAGGCCGGCAACACGCCGGACATCGCCATCGTCCCGCAGCCGGGCCTGCTGGCCCAGCTCGTGGCGACGGGCACGGTCCAGCCCGCCCCCGAGGGCGTGGCGGCGAACGTCGACGAGTTCTTCGGCGACGCGTGGAAGGACCTGGGGACGGTCGACGGCACGTTCTACGCCGCGCCGTCGGGTGCGAGCGTCAAGTCGCTGGTCTGGTACTCGCCGGCGCAGTTCGAGGAGAACGGGTACGAGGTCCCCGAGACGCTGGACGACCTCATGGCCCTCACCGAGCAGATCGCGGCCGACGGCAACAACAAGCCGTGGTGCGCGGGCATCGCGTCGGGCGAGGCGACCGGCTGGCCGCTGACCGACTGGGTCGAGGACTTCGTGCTCCGCGTGGGCGGGCCCGAGGTGTACGACCAGTGGGTGGCGCACGAGATCCCGTTCAACTCCGAGGTCCCGACCCAGGCGCTCGACGCCGTGGGCGAGTACCTGAAGAACCCGGACTTCGTGAACGGCGGCATCGGGGACGTGTCGACCATCGCGACGACCGCGTTCCAGGACGCCGGCCTGCCGATCGTCAACGGGCAGTGCTCGCTGCACCGCATGGCCTCGTTCTACGCCGCGAACTTCCCCGAGGGCACCGACGTGGCGGAGGACGGTGACGTCTTCGCCTTCTACCTGCCGTCGGAGGACACCTCGACCAAGCCGGTGCTCGGCGCCGGTGAGTTCGTCGTCTCCTTCGCGGACCGTCCCGAGGTGCAGGCGCTGCTCGAGTTCTGGTCGACGGACACGTGGGCCAACCTCAAGGCGGCGGCGTCGTCCGAGGAGACCGGCGGTGGCTGGATCACCGCGAACAGCGGCCTGGACACCGACAACCTGGTGAACCCGATCGACCTGCTCTCGGCCGAGATCCTGCTGGACCCGGCGTCCGAGTTCCGGTTCGACGGCTCCGACCAGATGCCCGCCGCCGTCGGCACGGGCGCGTTCTGGCGCGAGTCGACCGCGTGGATCACGGGCCAGTCCACGGAGGAGACGCTCAGCAAGATCGAGGCCGCCTGGCCGTGACAGCCGCCTGACCGGATCGCCGTGCCGCACCCGCCACGGGCGCGGCACGGCGATCCGGTCGGTGCTGCTCCCGTTCTGCCCGTCCTGACCCGCGTAGGTGCCCGGGAGGTGCGATGAACGTCGCGGACAAGCTCGTCGCGATGGTGCTGGCGCTGGCGGCGTTCGCCGTCGTGATCGGTCTGATCCTGTTCGTCGTCTCGTTGCTCGAGCGGCGCGGTGCCCGCCGCGTCGCCTGGTTCTTCGTCGGCCCGACGGTGCTGCTGCTCATCGTCGGTCTGCTCTACCCCGCGGGCCGCACCGTCGTGCGCTCGCTGTTCGACGCAGCCGGCTCGTCGTTCATCGGCATCGCGAACTACACGGCCATCTTCAGCTCACCCGACCAGCTGGTCGTCCTGCGCAACACCGTGCTGTGGGTGCTGGTCACGCCGTTCGTCGCGACGATCGTCGGGCTGCTGTACGCGATCTGGGTGAACGGTGCCCGCGGCGAGGCGGTCGCCAAGGCGCTGATCTTCCTGCCGATGGCGATCTCGTTCGTCGGCGCGTCGATCATCTGGAAGTTCGTCTACGAGTACCGGTTCTACGACCCGGACGTCCGGGTGAACCCCGAGCAGATCGGGCTGCTGAACCAGCTCCTGGTGTGGCTGGGGCTGCAACCCCAGCAGTTCCTGCTCAACCAGCCGTGGAACAACCTGTTCCTCATCGTCGTGATGATCTGGATCCAGGCCGGCTTCGCGATGACGATCCTGTCCGCGGCCATCAAGGCCATCCCGATGGAGATCACGGAGGCTGCGACGCTCGACGGCGTGTCGTCCACCCAGCTGTTCCGGTACGTCACCGTCCCGGCCATCCGCCCGACGCTCGTCGTCGTGCTCACGACGATCGCGATCGGCTGCCTCAAGGTGTTCGACATCGTGCGCACCATGACCGGCGGGCTGTACGGGACCAGCGTCGTGGCCAACGAGTTCTACACGCAGAGCTTCACGGCGGGGAACCAGGGGCTGGGTGCCGCGCTCGCGGTCCTGCTGTTCGTCCTGGTGATCCCGATCATCGTCTACAACGTCCGGCAGCTGCGACAGGCGGAGGCACGATGACCACGACACCGCCCCCCATCCAGGTCGTCCTGCCGCCCGCGAACGGCACGGGCGACGTCACCTCGACGCTGCGCGCGACGAAGCGGCGCCTGACGTCCCCGTGGGCCACGGTCGCGGCGATCGTGCTCGCGACGGTGTGGACGATCCCCACCTTCGGCCTGCTGGTCACGTCGTTCCGGCCCGCGGCCGACATCAACTCCACCGGCTGGTGGACGGTCCTGACCAACCCGAACTTCACGCTCGAGAACTACGAGGTGGTGCTGGCCACCGACTCCTCGCAGTCGCTGCTGCCGTTCATCATCAACTCGGTCGTCATCACGATCCCGTCGGTCGTGCTGCCGATCTTCCTGGCGACGCTCGCGGCGTACTCGTTCGCGTGGATGCAGTTCCGGGGCCGTGACGCGCTGTTCGTCGCGGTGTTCGCGCTGCAGGTCGTGCCCATCCAGGTCACGCTCATCCCGTTGCTGACGATCTACGCCGACATCGGGGTGGCCGGCACGTTCTGGGCGGTGTGGATCTCGCACACCATGTTCGGGCTGCCGCTGGCCGTCTTCCTGCTGCACAACTTCATGCGCGAGATCCCGGGCGAGCTCGTCGAGGCGGCGCGCGTCGACGGGGCCGCGCACGTGACCGTCTTCTTCCGCCTCATGCTGCCGCTGCTCAAGCCCGCCCTCGCCGCGTTCGGCATCTACCAGTTCCTGTGGGTGTGGAACGACCTGCTGGTCGCCCTGACGTTCGCCGGGTCGTCCAACCAGGTCGCACCCATGACGGTCGCGCTGTTCAACCTGACCGGCACGCGCGGGTCGCAGTGGTTCCTGCTGTCGGCGGGCGCGTTCGTCTCGATCATCGTGCCCGCGGCGGTGTTCCTGGCGCTGCAGCGCTACTTCGTCCGCGGTCTGCTCGCGGGGTCCGTCAAGGGCTGACCCACACCTCCGCGCGCGAGGTCGATCCGGTCCGTCCGGATCGGCCTCTCGCGCGTCGGGGGGGTGCGCTGGGGGTGCGCTGTGCGGTGCCGGATCGACCTGTCACGACAGGGTGGGACGGGCGTGGTCGTAGCCTGACGCGGTGCCCGCTCCGCTGCTCTTCGTCCTGTCGGGCCTGACGCAGTACGTCGGGGCGGCGCTCGCGGTCGGGCTGTTCGCGGTCCTGCCGGCGGGGACGGTCGCGTGGCTGCGTGTCGCGGTGGCGGCGGTGCTCCTGCTCGCCTGGCGCAGGCCGTGGCGGGTGCGCGACCTGTGGGAGCCGCGGCGGCTGCGCGTCACCGTGCTGTTCGGTGTCGTGCTCGCGACCATGAACGTCACCTTCTACATCGCGATCGAGCACCTGCCACTGGGGACCGCGGTGGCGCTGGAGTTCCTGGGCCCCGTCGTGGTCGCCGCCGTCACCGGGTCCGGGTGGCGCGACCGCGTCGCGATCGGGATCGCGGCCCTGGGCGTCGTGCTCCTCGCCGGTGTCAGCCTCGACACCGGCCCCGACGCCGTCACGGGGCTCGTCGCGATCGGGGCGGCCGCAGCGTGCTGGGGCGCGTACATCGTGCTGGGCCGGCGGGTCGCGCGCTCCGGCGCGCCGGCGGCCTCGGGCCTGGCCGTCGCGATGGCCGCGGGAGCCGTGGTCCTGGCTCCGCTGCTCGTGGGTGGCGCGGGCCCGGTGCTGCACGACGCGCGGCTCGCGCTCGTCGTCGTGGCGATCGCGGTGTGCTCGTCGCTGGTCCCGTACGTGATGGAGCAGGTCGTGATGCGGCGCGTCAGCACCGCGACGTTCGCGATCCTGCTCGCGCTGCTGCCCGCCACCGCGGCCGTCGTCGGTGCCGTGCTCCTGCGGCAGTGGCCGCACGGCCTCGAGCTCGTCGGGATCGTGCTGGTGTCCGGGGCGATCGCCCTGACGGCGCGCGGCGACGAGGGCGACGCCCCGGCCCCGCCGCCGGCGTCGAGCTAGAGGTGTCGAGCTAGAGGTACTGCCCCGTCGACGGGCGCAGGTCGTCCGGCCCGTGGTCCGCGGCCACCGGCACGCCCACGCGGCCGGGACCGGCCACGTGCCCCGGCGGCAGCGCGCGGCGCATCTGCGTGAGCTGGGCCTGCGCAGCCATCTGCTGCGCGACGAGCGCGGTCTGGATGCCGTGGAACAGCCCTTCGAGCCAGCCCACCAGCTGTGCCTGCGCGATCCGCAGCTCGGCGTCCGACGGCGCCTGGTCCTCGGTGAACGGCAGGGTGATGCGGTGCAGCTCGGCCAGCAGCTCGGGGGACAGGCCCTCCTCGAGCTCGTGCAGGGACCGCTCGTGGATCTCCGCGAGGCGCGCGCGGGCGGCGTCGTCGAGGGGCGCCGAACGGACCTCGTCGAGCAGCTGCTTGATCATCGTGCCGATCCGCATGACCTTGGCCGGCTGCTCGACCATGCCGGCCAGGTTCTCGTCGCGGTCGGGCTGCGCGTCACCGGACTGCGCGTCACCGCCCGGCAGGTCGGGTGGGACGACGACGACGCGCGGCCCCCGCGCCGCGTCGCCGGGAGCGGCGCCCGCCGGGGCGCCGTGCGTCGTGTGCTCGTCGCGCTGCTCGTCGTGGTCCACCTGGCCATCATCGTCCAGACCGCCCCGACGCGCAGCGCTCGCGGTGCCACCGCTGGCTAGGGTGGCCCGATGGCGTGGCTCAGCACCCCGGCGCACGGTCGCTGGCTCGAGGCGGAGACGGACCGGCTGTGGGAGTTCGGGCGCGCGTCCCGGCTCGCGAGCGGGGGGTTCGCCCGGCTCGACGACGCGGGGCGTCCGCTGCCCGGCCCCGTCGAGCTGTGGATCACGTGCCGCATGACGCACGTGTACGCGCTCGCGCACCTCGCGGGCAGGCCGGGCTCGGCCGCGCTCGTCGACCACGGGCTCGCCGCGCTCACCGGCCTGCTCCACGACGACGAGCACGGCGGCTGGTTCGCCGAGGTCGAGGTCGACGGGACGCCACGCGACACCACCAAGGCGGCGTACCCGCACGCGTTCGTCGTGCTGGCGGCGGCGAGCGCGACGGCGGCCGGGCGTGCCGGGGCCCGCACGCTGCTCGACGAGGCGCTCGCGGCCCAGGAGCGCTGGTTCTGGGACGAGCGCGCGGGCATGGTCGTCGAGGAGTGGGACCGCACCTTCACGCACCTCGACCCCTACCGCGGCGTCAACGCCGCCATGCACACGGTCGAGGCCTACCTCGCGGCGGCCGACGTCACCGGGGACCGCCGGTGGCTCGACCGCGCCCTGCGGATGGTCGGGCGGGTGGTGCACGACCTCGCGCGCGGCAGCTCCTGGCGCATCCCCGAGCACTTCGACGCGTCCTGGCGGGCTGACCTCGAGTACAACGCGGACACCCCGGCGCACCCCTTCCGGCCGTACGGCGCCACCGTGGGCCACGGGTTCGAGTGGGCTCGCCTCACGCTGCACACGCGTGCCGCCCTCCTGGCCCGCGGCGACGTGACGCCCGTGTGGCTCCTCGACGACGCCGTCGCGCTGTTCGACGGCTCGGCACGTGACGGCTGGGCCGTCGACGGGGCCCCCGGGTTCGTCTACACGGTCGACTGGCAGGGGCGTCCGGTCGTCCGCGAACGCATGCACTGGGTCGCCGCCGAGGCGGTCGCCGCGGCCGCCGTGCTGCACGCCGTGACGGGCGACGCGCGCTACGACGACCTCTACGCGACGTGGTGGGACTACGTCGCCGAGCATGTCCTGGACCGGGTCGGCGGGTCGTGGTGGCACGAGCTCGGTCCCGACAACCGCGTCTCGCGGACCGTGTGGGCCGGCAAGGCGGACATCTACCACGCGGTGCAGGCCACGCTCGTCCCGCGGCTCCCGCCCACCCCTGCCCTGGCACCGGCGCTCGCGGCCGGCCTGCTCGGCTGACGGCGGCGCCCGCGGGGTCAGGGCAGCAGCAGGACCTTGCCGAACACCTCGCCGGACTCGAGCATCTCGTGCGCGCGCGGTGCCTGCGCCAGCGGGACGCGCGCGTGGACGACCGGACGCACCCGGCCGTCGAGCACCAGCGGCCACACGTGGGCCCGCACGTCGGCCATGATCGCCGCCTTCTGCTCGGCCGGACGGTCCCGCAGGGTCGTCGCGATCACCGAGCCACGACGGGCCATGAGCGCCGGCAGGTCGAGCTCGCCGCGCCGCCCCTGCTGCAGCCCGATGACGACGAGCCGACCGCCCTCGGCCAGCAGCCGCACGTTGGCGCCCAGCGCGCGCCCGCCCAGCACGTCCAGGACGACGTCGACGCCACGCCCCTCGGTCGCGTCGAGCACGGCCGCGGTCACGTCCTGCGCCCGGTGGTCGACGACGACGTCCGCCCCGAGCTCCCGCACGCGCGCGCAGCGCTCCGCACCGCCGGCGGTGGCGAGGACGCGGTGGCCGAGCGCGTGCGCGAGCTGCACCGCGACCGACCCGACGCCGCCCGACCCGCCGTGCACCAGGAGCGTCTGGCCGGGCCCGAGGGCTGCCGCGCGCAGGTTCGACCAGACGGTCGCGAGGGCCTCGGGGAGTGCCGCGGCGTCCTGGATGTCACCCTCTGGGGGGATCGGGAGCGTCAGCGAGGCCTCCGCGATCACTCGTTCGGCGTAACCTCCGCCCGTCAGCAGCGCTGCGACGCGGTCGCCGACGCGCAGCACCGGCGTGCCCTGCAGCGCGGGATCGCCCCCGCCCTGTGCGGCCGCTGACGGGCCCACAGCCAGGACGACCCCGGAGGCCTCCAGGCCGGGCCACGCGGGCGCGCCGGGCGGCGGCGGGTAGTGGCCGGCACGTTGCAGCAGGTCAGCGCGGTTCACACCGGCGGCGGCCACGTCGACGAGCACCTGGCCGGGGCCGGGGGTCGGGTCGGGCACGTCCTCGACCCGGAGCGCACCGGGACCGCCGGGCGAGGTGACGACGACGGCACGCACGGGGTGCACGCTAGGCGCGCCCGCGGGGTGAAGGCACGCAGGCGCGCCGAGCCGCCCGGCCGGTCGGCTGCCGATCTGCGCCCTATGTGGCGTATCGGGACGGGTGAGGTCCATGGCAAACTCGGGCGGCGGGCTAATGGTCCGGTGTCCAGGTACCGATGAAGCGCAGACGGCAGTCACCTGCGGTGGCTGCACGACGGACGCACGCGGTATCGCGCGAGCGTCCGACGTCGGGCGAAGGGAAAGGATCGACATGCTGCGACGGCTCGGCATCCGTGCCAAAGTCCTGGCGGTCCTCGCCGTGCCCATGATCGTCCTGCTCGTGGCTGGTACGTACATCTCGTACGGCGCGATCCAGGACCTTCGGTACGCGAGGGCCACCCAGACCGTGGTGCGCACGCTCGACGCGCTGAGCCCGCTCACGGCGGCGTTCCAACAGGAGCGGATCCTGTCCCTGACGGGGGCGTCGGAGGAGCAGGTCAAGGCCGCCCGCCAGGTGACGGACAGCGCGCTGGCGGACGCGCGGAAGGTCACCGGCGAGATCGACCTCGCGGAGTTCCCCGAGGGTGTGGTCCGGGACTTCCGGCAGCAGCAGAACGCGTACGGCACCGCGCTGCCCCAGCTGCGAGAGCGTGTCGACGCCAGCGGCCAGCGCGTCGTCCTGCGCAACGGGTTCCAGGACATCCTCAGCGGGCAGATCCGTGTGATGGAGGGTGTGGCCAACTCGCTGCGCGACCGCGACCTCGCCGAGTACGTCACCGCGAACCGTGAGCTCGCCCGGCTGAGCGACGCGCTCGTCAACGAGTACATCACCGGCATCGAGCTCAAGGGCGTCACCGCCGACAGCAACGCGTTGGCCCGCAGCTTCCAGAACCGGGTGACGGAGACCGAGCTCGCGCGCGAGCGTGCCCGCCTCACGGTGGCGGCGCTCGGCGTCGATGGCCTCATCGTCAGCACGGGTGACCCGACGCCGCCGCTGCTGTCGATGCGTGCCCAGTTCACCCAGGGCTCCCTGGAGGCGATCTCCTCGGTCGACCTGGCCGCGTGGACCGAGCAGACGACCAATCAGATGACGATGCTCGGCACGGTGAACTCCGGCGTGCTCGAAGGGGCCGACGAGGTCGCCGCGAACGGTGTGAGCCAGGCGCGTGACCGTGCGCTCCTCACGGTCGCCCTCGCGCTCCTCGCCCTGATCGTCTCCTTCTCCTTCGCGCTCGCCGTCTCCCGCTCGATCGTCGTCCCGCTGCGTCGCCTCACCAGCGCCGCCGGCGACGTCCGTGAGCAGCTGCCCCGCCTCGTCGAGCAGGTCTCGACGCCCGGCGAGGGCCCGGAGATCACGCTCGCTCCGATCCCCGTGCGCTCCCAGGACGAGATCGGGCGCCTGGCGCAGGCGTTCAACGCGGTCAACGCCACGACCGTGCAGGTCGCCCAGGAGCAGGCCGCGCTGCGCGGCTCGATCGCGGAGATGTTCGTCAACGTCGCCCGACGCGACCAGGTCCTGCTCAACCGGCAGCTGTCCTTCATCGACTCCCTCGAACGTGCCGAGGAGGACCCGGGGACCCTGGCCAACCTCTTCCGCCTCGACCACCTCGCGACCCGGATGCGCCGCAACGCCGAGTCGCTCCTCGTGCTCGCCGGCATCGACTCCGGCCGTCGCCTGCGTGACGCGATGCCGCTGTCGGACGTCATCCGCACCGCCTCGTCCGAGATCGAGCAGTACGACCGCGTCCAGCTGGACCTGCAGGTCGACCCGCACATGCTCGGGTTCAACGCCCTGTCGGCCGCTCACCTGATCGCCGAGATCCTCGAGAACGCGACGGTCTTCTCCGAGCCGGAGACGCCGGTCATCGTGAGCACGGGCGTGTCCGGCGCCTCGGTGGTCGTCCGCGTCGCCGACCAGGGCCTGGGCATGACGGACGCGGAGATCGCGGCCGCCAACTACAAGATCGCGTCGGTCTCCGCCGGTGACGCGCTGGGCGCCCAGCGCCTCGGCCTCTTCGTGGTCGGCCGCCTCGCCCAGCGCCTCGGCGCCGAGGTGACTCTCCGCAAGCGCGTCGGTGGCACGGGGACCGAGGTGTTCGTGCAGTTCCCCAGCACGCTGTTCTCGGCCAACGAGGTCAACTCCTACGGCTCCCTGCCGCCCGGCGCGCCGGCCCAGAGCCAGTCCGCCCGCCTCCCGGAGATCGAGATCCCCGAGGTGCGCGCCGTCGACCTCGCCGAGCTCACCGACGGCGAGACGTCCCTCGGCCTGCCGAGGCGTCGCCGTGGCGACGACACCGGTGCGGCACCCGCGGCGGCGGCCGGCTCGGCCACCGAGGACGACTCGATCCCCGTGCCGATGCTCAGCGCCCCCTCGGGTCTGCCGACGCGGTCCCGCAAGACGTTCGACGAGGACAACATCGTCCTGCCGGTCGCACCGGACACCCGGCTGTCGCCCGAGCTGTCGGTCGACACGGGCGAGTGGGCTCCTGCGGTCGCAGCCACGCCGCTGGTGGCGGGCCTGCCGACCAGGTCCCGCGCGGCGACGTCGGCCTGGGCCAGCGACCCGCAGCAGGACGAGGTCACCCCGGTCGCTCCCCCCGCCGACCCGGCGGCCCGTGCCGGTCTGTTCTCCGGTTTCCGCAGCGGCAAGGACGTGCCCGACCCGGCGCCGAGCCAGAACGGGTTCGTCGTGCCCTCGCTCGCACCGGAGAGCACGGACGCGTCCGCGGCCTCCGGCGGCTACTCGCAGGTCCCGTCGTGGCAGGACCTGAGCAGCGGGCTCCCGAGCCGCGGCGCCGCGCCGGCCCCGTCCGACGACGCGGCCGAGAACCCCGTCGAGCAGTGGAGCGCCCCGGACACGGACTCCTGGACGGCTCCGCGCACGGACGGCGAGCCGTGGGCGCCGATCCAGTCCGAGGACGCCTGGCGGGCACCTGCCGCCGACGCCGCACCGTGGACGCAGGACGCGCCCGTCGAGGACGCACAGCAGGAGACCCCGGCCGCGCCGTGGCAGGAGCAGGAGACCCCGGCCGCGTCGTGGGAGGAGCAGCAGGCTCCGGTGGCGTCGTGGGAGGAGCAGCAGGCTCCGGTGGCGTCGTGGGAGGAGCAGCAGGCTCCGGTGGCGTCGTGGGAGGAGCAGGAGACCCCGGCCGCGTCGTGGGAGGAGCAGCAGGCTCCGGTGGCGTCGTGGGAGGAGCAGCGGGTCCCGGTCACGTCGTGGGAGCAGCCGCAGTCGCCGTGGGCGCTGCCCGAGGTCGCGGCGGAGGTCGCCGCACCCGGCGACGACACGCAGGTCTGGAGCCACGAGGAGCCCGCAGCCTGGCAGGCCGCCCCCGAGCAGCCCGTCGAGGAGCAGCCGGCGCCGGCGCCCGAGCCCGAGCCGACGTTCACGTCGTACAGCGGCTACTCCGGCTGGGCCGGCAGCAGCGACAGCCCGGCGTTGCAGTACACGGCCCCGTACGTCCCCTTCGAGCGCTCGCTCGACGAGGCGCGCGCCTGGCACACCGGCGCGCTCCCCGTGGTGCCGGAGCCGTCGCGTGACTCGGCGCCCGCATGGTCCGCCCCGGCCGAGGCGCAGCCCGCGGTCGAGGTCTACCGCCTGGAGGAGGTCGAGGAGGAGCCCGAGCCCGAGGAGGAGGTCGCTGCTCCCTGGGCGCCCGTCGCGGCCACGCAGCAGCCCGCCGTCGACACCGCGCCCGCGCCGAGCAGGTGGCAGGCGCCGACGTGGCAGGACCAGCAGGCGCCCGTGGCCGAGCCGGCTCCCACGCCCGAGCAGTGGCGCCCGTCCACCCCCACGTGGGTGCGGTCCGCCGCCGCCGACCAGCCGACGGAGATGTTCGCGCCCGTCGACGCCGTGCCGGCCGAGCCCGCACCCGCTGCGCAGGCCCCGGCCTGGCAGGCCGCACCGGCGCCCGCGGCGCCCGCGCCCGTCGCGCAGGCCCCGGCCTGGCAGCCGGCCGTGGCGCCGACGCCGTCCGCGGGTCCCGCCTTCGGGGATCTCGTCGCGTCGTCGCAGGACGACAAGCCGAAGCGTCGCTGGGGGAGCTTCTTCAGCCGCAAGAAGGACGACGACGTGGTGGAGGTGGCACCCGCGCCCTTCGTGGCACCGGCGCCCGTCCGCTCGTCCGCATGGGGTCCCGACAGGGCCGAGCCGGTGGCGCACGCTCCGCAGGCCGCTCCCGCGCCGCAGCAGGCGGCGCCTGCCGGTGGCTGGGAGGCGCCCACGTGGTCGGCCCCCGCGTCGCCGCAGTCGGCCGCGACCCCCATCGTCCGCGAAGAGCGTCCCGCGCCCTCGTGGTCGCCGCCGGAGTGGGCGGGGCGTCAGCCCGCGCCGGCCTCGACGGTTCCCCACCCCGCCGTCCCCCCGTCCGCCGCCCCGCGCGTCGGCACGCTCGACGACGAGGTGGCTGCCATGCTCGCTCTCCGCTCGGACATCCAGGAGCAGGCTCTCTCGGAGCTCAGCCAGCTGTCCGCGTACCGGCCCAGCGCCGTCGGAGCGAGCGGTTCGGAGCGACTCGCCAAGCGTGTGCCGAGCGCGGTTCCCGCCGCACCGGCTCCCGTGGAGGAGCGCCCCGTCCAGCGAGACGCCGATCAGCTGCGTTCCCGCTTGTCCAGCTTCCAGACCGGTACGTCGCGCGGTCGTCGCGCGGCGCACGGCCCCCAGGACGGTGACCACTCGTGATCCTACGAACCCGAGACCTCGGTGGCCCGTGTGTCACCGTGGACACCCCGCCCGCAGTCGGCCCAGACTGCACCATGAAGGAGGAAGTGTGACCGCGCTCAGCACCGAGGCAGCCAACTTCGGCTGGCTCCTGGACAACTTCGTCCGGACCGTGCCCGGCACTCGCCACACACTCGTGGTGTCGGCCGACGGCCTGCTCATGGCAATGTCCGAGCAGCTGGACCGCACCAGCGGCGACCAGCTCGCGGCCATCGTCTCGGGCATGTCGAGCCTCACCCGTGGCGCGTCGCGCCAGCTCCGTGCGGGGGAGGTGCGTCAGGCGATCATCGAGATGGACCATCTGTTCCTCTTCCTGATGAGCGTCTCGAACGGCTCCGTCCTCGCGGTCGTGGCCGAGGCGACGTGCGACGTCGGCCTCATCGGCTACGAGATGGCGATGCTCGTGTCCCGCACCGAGGCCACGCTGACCCCGCAGCTCATCTCCGAGATGCGCGGCCAGCTGCCCGTCGACGGTGCTACCCGGGCACCCGTCGCCTGAGGACCGCTGCGATGAGCGAACACGTCGAGTACGAGGCCCGAACGGTCCGGCCGTATGCCGTGACCGGTGGTCGCGTGCGTTCGGCACGCTCCGACCTGCCTCTCGAGGCACTGGTCGAGGTCATGCCGGGCGCCGTGGCGACCACGGGCCTGACGCCTGAGAAGCGCGCGATCATCCAGCACGCGTCGGCCGGGTACATCTCGGTCGCCGAGCTGTCGGCGCTCCTCCATCTGCCGCTCGGTGTGATCCGGATCCTTGTGTCCGATCTCACCGACGCCAACTCTGTGCGCGTGCACACCTCGCAACCGGTCGAGGTCAACACCGGTGAGTCCCCCGCCCTGTCCCTGAGCGTGCTGGAGAGTGTTCTCAATGGCATTTCCGCCCTCTGACGCCGCCGTCGCCGCTCCGGCCGGGACCGCGGGCGCAGTCGCACCCACCGTCGTCAAGATCGTCGTCGCAGGCGGCTTCGCCGTCGGCAAGACGACCTTCATCGGCTCGATCTCCGACATCGAGCCGCTCAACACCGAAGCAGCCATGACCGAGCACTCCGTGGGCGTCGACGACGCCGGCGGCGTGTCCGACCGCAAGACGACCACGACGGTCGCGATGGACTTCGGTCGCATCGCGCTGCCGGGCTCGCTGTGGCTGTACCTGTTCGGCACCCCGGGCCAGGACCGCTTCCTCTTCATGTGGGACGACCTGGTCCGCGGAGCCATCGGTGCCGTCGTGCTCGTCGACACCGACCGCCTGGACCAGTGCTTCCCGGCCGTCGACTACTTCGAGTCGCGCGGCATCCCGTTCGTCGTCGGCGTCAACTGCTTCGACGGGATCGCCAAGCACCAGCTCGACGACGTCCGCGAGGCTCTCGCGATCCCCGCCCACGTGCCGGTGCTCTACACCGACGCGCGGTCGCGGGCGGCGACGAAGCAGGCGCTCATCGCGCTCGTGCAGCTCGCCATGGAGCGCCTGCGTCAGCGGTGAGCACCGCACCACGTGTGAGCGGCCGGACCCCGCTGGGGTCCGGCCGCTCGCGCGTCCACGACCGGGTGCCCCGTGCGCGTCAGGACGGTGTCGTGCCCGCGCCGCGCAGGGTTCCCCGTCCCGAGGTCCTGCTGGCTCGCGACCCCGCGGCGGACGTCTACGTCGACGGCTCGGCCCTGAGCCGCTACCTGCCCGCCGCGCCTGAGGCCCGCCCGTGGGCCGCGTGGGTGGCCGAGCACGAGCCGGCCGTCGTCATCTCGCGCGTCTCGGTGCTCGAGGCGCGCGTCACTGCCGGGCTGCTCGGGACCGACGCGAGCCTCGTCGTCCTCGACGCCCTGACACGGCTTCCCGTGATGCGCCTGTCGGACCAGGCGCTGCGCCGCGCCGTCCTGCTGCCGCCCGGTCTGGGACCGTTCGCCGCCCTGCACGTCGGTGCGGCACTCGCGCACGTGGACGTGGTGGCGATCGCGACGTACGACGCACCGACCGCCCGCGCCGCGGAGGACGCCGGGCTCGCCGTGGTCAGCCCGGGGCGGCCCGCGACGTGGTGGCGCTGACCGCATGACCGCGACGCCCGACCTGCACGCGCCGCGGTGGCACGTCCGCGCCCCGCGGGGCTGGCTGAACGACCCCAACGGCATCGGCCGGTGGGGCGGGCGCTGGCACGTGATGTACCAGTGGAACCCCGACGACACGGTGTGGGGCTCGATCCACTGGGGGCACGCGAGCTCGGTGGACCTGCTGCGCTGGGAGCACGAGCCGGTCGCGCTGGTGCCGCGACCGGGCACGCTGGACGGTGGCGGCGCGTGGAGCGGGGTGGCCGTGCCGGACGGGGGTGAGGTGGCCCTGGTCTACAGCGCGGTGCGCGACGCCTCCGACACGGGTACGGCGGGCGTCGCCGTCGCCCGCCGCGCCGCCGACGGTCGCTGGGAGCAGCCCGACCGGCTCGCGGCCCCGCACCCGGACCTGCCCGGGGTCGTCGACGTGCGCGACCCGTTCCTGCTCACCCTCGCCGGGCGTCGCGTGGCCGTCCAGGGCGCCGGGACGCCCGCGGGCGGTGCGGTCGTGGTGTACGACGCCGACGACCTCGACGAATGGCGGCTGCTGGGCACGGTGCTGCGGGCGCGGGACGTCCCCGCGGGCCTGGCAGCGCCCGGCCACGTGTGGGAGTGCCCACAGCTGGTGCAGGTCGGCGACCGGTGGGTGCTGCTCGTGTCGTGGTTCGAGCGCGGCGACGGGCCGGAGCGGCTCGGCGTGACGGCGTACACGGGTCGCCTCGACCTCACGGGCGCCGCGCCGCGGTTCGTCCCCGAGGTGGCAGGCGCGTTCGACCACGGCCCGGACCTGTACGCGCCGCAGGCGTACGTCTGCGACGACGGCCGGGTGCTGCTGTGGGGGTGGTCCTGGGAGTCCCGCGACGGCACCCGCCCGGCGGACGAGGTCGCGGCCGCGGGATGGGCGGGACTGCTGACGTGCCCGCGGGAGCTTGTGCTGACGGCGGACGGCCGGGCGGTGATGCGTCCGGCACGTGAGCTGGCCGGGCTGCGCGGCCCGGCGCTGGACGTCGAGCAGGGACTGCTGGTGACGGACGAGCCCGCGTGGCGCGTCGCCGCGTCCGGTGGGCTGGCGGTGTCGCTGGTCGACGACGCCGGCGCGGTCGTGGACGTGTGGTCGACGGGCGGGCCCGCGGAGGTGCTGGTGGACGGCTCGCTGCTGGAGGCGTTCGAGCAGGACCGCGGCAGCACGACGCGTCGGGTGTACCGGCGGCCTGGTCAGCGCTGGCGGGTGGAGGTGGCCGGGGACGCCGCGGCGCACGTGCTGCGGGTGCCGCCGGACTGAGCCCGGCGGGCAGGCTCACCCGGCCGGGCGCGTGGCACGGCCGAGCACGTGCGGGGACGCCGGCTGCGTGCGGCCCGGTGGGAACATGAACCGCTCGACGTCGTCGACGACGAACCCCGCGGACGTGATCGCCCCCACCGTGTCCCTCCCGGTGTGGCAGCCGCCGCTGAGGAACGGCCACAGGGTCGCGTCGACGACGCGCTGGACGCGCCGCAGGGTCGGGGTGTGTGCCGCCACGTGCTCGTAGAACCGCAGCTCGCCACCCGGCCGCAGCACCCGGAAGGCCTCGCCGAGCGCCGCGGGGACGTCGCGCACCGAGCACAGCACGAGCGAGGCGACCACGACGTCCACCGACGAGTCCGCGAGGGGGAGCCGCTCGGCGACGGCATCGACGACCCGCACGGGGACGGCGGCGTCCGCGGCCCGGCGCGTGGCCCGTCCCCGCAGGTAGGGCTCCGGCTCGACCGCCAGCACCGACGTGACGCCGGCGGGGTAGTGCGGGAAGTTCGCGCCGTCCCCGGCCCCCACCTCGACGACCGTGCCCTGCAGCCGCGCGAGGATGCGCCGCCGGTGCGCGGCGACGCCCTGGGCGTCGAGCGTCCGCGACGCGCGGGCGTAGACCCGCGCGAAGACCGGGTGGCGACAGGTGGCCGGCACCCGCCCAAGGTCGACCGTCGGGCTGTCGGTGTCAAGGGTCGTGGGCGTCGCGGCGGCCGTCGTCCGTCGTCCGGCGTGCGTCCGCGGGCGCCTGGGCGGCTTCCGGCCCGGCGCGCCCTCGCGTACGGTCGGTCGTGCGGTCGGCCCACCACATCCTGCCGGGAGGCGCGATGACCATGCTCGTCACCGGCGGCACCGGGAACCTCGGCGGCCACGTGCTGCCGCTGCTGCACGCCGCCGGGGTGCGTCCGCGGGTCCTCAGCCGACGTGCCCGGACGGACACCGCGCAGGCCGCGTACGTCGTGGGGGACACGGTCACGGGCGACGGCCTCG
Organism: Cellulomonas xiejunii; assembly: GCF_024508315.1. NCBI lineage: Bacteria > Bacillati > Actinomycetota > Actinomycetes > Micrococcales > Cellulomonadaceae > Cellulomonas > Cellulomonas xiejunii. The sequence goes on along the minus strand of NZ_CP101987.1, from coordinate 3,600,927 downwards.
ACACCGCGACGGCCGGGGTCACGACCGTGCTCCACATGGCCGGCGGCCGCGGCGACGACCGGGCGGCGGCGCAGGTGGCCACCGCGGCGCGGAGAGCAGGCGTGGAGCACCTCGTCCTCGTGTCGGTCACGGGCGCCGACCGGCTGCCCGTCGGCTACTACCGCGCCAAGGCTGCCGCCGAGCGCGCCGTGCAGCGGTCGGGCGTCCCGTTCACCGTGGTGCGCCCGGCGCAGTTCCACGACTTCGTGCTCCGCACGCTGGGGCGGTTCGCGGCCTGGCCCGTCGTGCCCGCGCCCCGGGCCATGTGGGCGGAGCCGGTCGAGGTCGCGGCGGTGGCGCGCCGGCTCGTCGAGGTCGCGCTCGCGCCGCCGCAGGGGCGGGTCCCGGACGTCGTCGGGCCGCAGGTGCTCTCCGCCGAGCAGCTCCTGCGCACCCTGCTGCAGGCCCGCGGCCGGGACGTGCCGGTCGTCCGGGTCCCGGTGCCCGGGCCCGTCGGGCGGGCGTGCCGGGAGCGCGTCAACCTCGCCGGTCCCGGCGCCCTGCGCACCGGCGGGACATGGGAGCAGTTCGTCGCGGGGGCGTGAGGGGGACGGAGCGATCGTCCCCGGCCACGCCCGTGTGGGAGACTCGACGCCGCCGCCGGCTCGTCCGTCGGCACGGGAGGGCTGGCTGAGCGGCCGAAAGCGACGGTCTTGAAAACCGTTGGTGCGGTGACCCCGTACTCAAGGGTTCGAATCCCTTGCCCTCCGCCATGCGGGCCCGGTCACCGGACTCCGGTGACCGGGGGCTCGTCGCAGAACGCGGGAGCCTGGTGGACGACCTGTCCCGCGCGCACGACGAGGTCGACGTCGGCCAGGTCGCCTGCGGCCAGGTCGGGGACGGTGTGCGTCAGCACCGTGAGGTCGCCCCGCGCACCGGGCCGCACCTCGCCCGCGTCCGGGCGGTCGAGGAACGCGGCCGGCTCGGTGGTCAGCGAGCGCAGCACGTCGGCCGTCGTCATGCCGCAGGCCGCCATCGCCTCGAGCTCCGGGCGGACGTCCCGGTCGGTGAGGTAGCCGACGTCCGTGCCGAACAGGACGCGGCCCCCCGCGGCGAGGAACACGCGCAGCCCGTCGCGGACCGGCTCCATGAAGCCGTCCTCCGGGCTGACCATGGCGGCGAACATGTGCAGCGTGGGGATCAGCCGGGTCCCCCGGTCCGCGGCCTCCCGCAGCAGGTCGGCGGTGCCGCCGGCCACCGAGGGGACGTGCGCGAGCGCGTCGACGCCCGCACGGAGCGCCACGGCGGTGCCCTCCCGATCGGTCGGGTGGGCCAGGACCAGCAGGCCTCGGCGGTGGGACTCCTCGACGGCAGCGCGAGCGATGTCCACGTCCATCGCGAGGACCCGGTCCCGCTCGACGAGCGAACCGGTGAACAGCTTGGTCAGGACGACGCCACGGCGGTGCCGCACGGCGACGGCGCGACGTGCGGCTGCGGCGCTCGCGGGCGTCGGGATCCAGCGGCGCGCGTACCACGGCATCGTCTCCCGGACGTAGAAGGGCAGTCCGCGCCGCGGCATGAGCGTGGCCCCGGTGACGAGGATCTCCGGTCCGCGCAGGTCTCCGGACGCGATGCGCTGGACGACGGGCAGCGTGTGCCGCGGGTCCGAACCGAGGTCGAGCGCGGTCGTGAACCCGCGGCTCAGCAGCATGTCGTCGATCTCGGCCTGCAGCGCGGCAGCCGGTGCGGTGCGGGCGCGGGCCCACACCCGCTCGCTCAGGTGGATGTGGCTGTTGGTGTACCCGGCGGTCACGACCCGGCCGCCCACGTCGACGTGGGGCAGGCCGGCGTCGGGCGGGACGTCGCCACCGACCTGCCGCACGACCCCGTCGCGCACCAGCAGGACACCCGGCTCCCCGACGGGGGCATCGGGTGCCGACCACACGCGCGCGCCCGTCAGCAGCAGGTCGCGGGGGGCGGGCGCGCTCGAGGCCGGCGGCATGAGCGCGACCGTAGCGACCGCCCGGCTGCGCCGTCCAGGGGGTGCCGACCGGCCCGGGCCGGGCACGTGGCGTGCAGGGCGGCGCGGCGTTCACCCGGACGCCACTGCTCCACCCGTGCGGGGGCCTACGCTGCCGCCATGGGTCACCCCGCAGCCGAGGTTCCCGCCGACACCGTCGTCGAGCCCGCACCCGCCCGCCGTCAGATCGCCGCGTGGGCGTCGTGGGACTGGGGGTCGGCGGCGTTCAACGCGGTCGTCACGACCTTCGTCTTCACCACGTACCTCACGAGCAGCGTGTTCGCCGAACCCGGCCAGGACACGGTGGCGGTCACCGCCCTGCACAGCCAGTGGCTCGGCTGGGGACTGGCGGCTGCGGGCATCCTCGTCGCGCTGACCGCGCCGGCGATGGGCGCCCTGGCCGACGCCGGGGGGCGTCGCCGCCCGATCCTGGCGGCCACGTCCGGGATCGTCGGGCTGTGCGTGCTGGCCCTGTGGTTCGTCCGCCCCGAGGAGGGCGGCATGGCCGACGCCGTCCGGCTCGGCGTGATCCTGCTCGGCATCGGCACGATCGCCTTCGAGATCGGGTCGGTCGCGTACAACGCGCTGATGCTGCAGATCAGCACGCCGCGGACCATCGGGCGGATCAGCGGCATCGGGTGGGGCGCCGGGTACGTCGGCGGGATCGTGCTCCTGCTCATCCTCTTCTTCGGGTTCATCGACCCCGAGGTCGGCTGGTTCGGCGTCACGTCCGAGGCCGGCATGGACGTCCGGGTGTCGATGCTGGTGGCCGGCGCGTGGTTCCTCCTCTTCGCCGTGCCCGTGCTCGTCATGGTGCCGGACCGCCGCCGTGCCGGTGCGGCGCCCACCCGCGTCGGCCTCGCGGGCGCGTACGTCGCGGTCGGCCGACACATCGCGGAGCTGTGGCGCGAGCGCCGCGCGACCCTGCGCTTCCTCGTCGCGTCCGCGGTGTTCCGTGACGGGCTCACGGGCGTGTTCACGTTCGGCGGCGTGATCGCGGCCGGGTCGTTCGGGTTCTCCGCGAGCGACGTCATCATGTTCGGCATCGCCGCGAACGTCGTCGCCGGTGCCGCGACCATCGGTGCGGGCTGGCTCGACGACCGGTACGGGCCGCGGCTGCTGGTCACGTGGTCGCTCGTGGTGCTCGTCATCGCCGGCACGGCCGTCTTCCTCCTGCACGACGCGGGGGCGCGGGCCTTCTGGGTCGGCGGACTGGTGCTCGCGGCGTGCGTCGGGCCCGCGCAGTCCGCGTCGCGCGGCCTGCTGGCACGGCTGGCCGACCCCGGCCGGGAGACCGAGCTGTTCGGCCTGTACGCCACGACCGGGCGCGCGGCGACGTTCCTGGCGCCCGCCGCGTTCTCGATCGCGATCGGCCTGGGCGGCGCGCAGTACTGGGGGATCCTCGGGATCGTCGCGGTGCTGGTGCTCGGCCTGCTGCTCTTCCTGCCGGTGCGGTACCCGCGCGGCCGCGGCGTCGAGGGACGGCGCGACCTGCTCGCGGACGGCGCATGACGTCACCCGGCACGCGGCGCGGCTGGTCGCCCGACACGCTGCTGGCCGGGTACGAGTCGTGCACGCTGCCGGGGTGGGTACCGGCGCCCGGGGGGCCGTCCGCGCGAGCCGTCGCGGCCGGTGGTGCGGCACCCCTGCTCACCCTGGTGCGGCCGCCCCGGGCCCCGGAGGCGCCGCGGGGCGTCGTGGTGCACCTGCACGGCTACAACGACTACTTCTTCGCGACGCACCTGGCCGACGCGTTCGTCGACGCCGGGTGGGCGTTCCTCGCGCTGGACGCGCGCCGCGCCGGCCGGTCGCTGCGCCCCGGCGACCTGCCCCACTACCAGGGTGACCTGCGCGAGCAGGCGTCGGACCTGAGCCGCGCGGTCGCGGTCGCGCGCCGGACGTGGCCGGGGTTGCCGGTCGTCGTGCACGCGCACTCCACCGGCGGGCTGGTCGCCGCGCTGTGGGCGCACGCGCACCGAGCGCGTCGGGGCGCGGACGCGGTGGTGCTCGACAGCCCGTTCCTGTCGTCCGAGCGCTCGTGGGTGCGGCCGCTGGAGGACGGCGCGCTGCGGGCCCTCGCACGGCGGCGTCCCATGCAGGTCGTGGCCTCCCGGCCGTCGTGGTACGCCGGGCGGATGGCCGAGCGGTGGGACTTCGACACGTCGCTCAAGCGCCCGCAGGGGGTACCCGCGCGTGCGGGCTGGCTCGCGGCCGTCCGGGCGGGGCAGGCGCGCGTCGCGCGCGGGCTGCGGATCCGGGTGCCGGTGCTCGTCGCCCGGGCCGCACGCTCGGGCGCCGACGTGGTGGACGGCGCGGACCTCGACACGGCCGACACGGTGCTCGACGTCACGACGATCGCGGCGCTCGTACCCCGCCTCGGTGCGGACGTGCGCGAGGTGGTGGTCGACGGCGGCGTCCACGACCTCGCGCTCTCCCGCGCGGAGCCCCGCACCGCGTATCTCAGCGCCGTGCGGGACTTCCTCGCCGGGGTCCGCTGACGCGCCGACCCGCGCACCCCCCGCACGCCGAGCGCGGTACTCGGCCGCCGAGCGCGGTACTCGTATGCGCCGCGCTCGACCGGTGTGTACCGCGCTCGGCGGGGGTGGGGGAGGTGGCGTCAGCGCAGCCTGGTGCGTGCCCTGCCGAGGGGCAGGTCGGCGAGCGGGCCCGCCGGGTACATGATGCCCGAGGCCTTGCACACGCCCAGGAGGTCGACGTCCGCGGCCACGGGGGTGCCGTCGGGATTCTCGAAGTCGGCGTCGGCGAAGCGGACGCGGGGCAGGTCGGCCGCCGTGACCAGGCCCACATGGCCGTCCGTGAGGTCGGCGGGGAGCGTCGTCTCCAGCCACACGCCGTCGCCGTCCTCGACGACGGCGGCCTCGACGGCGCCGCTCACGGTCCGGGCGCCCGTCTCGCCCGAGAACGGCCGGCTGCCGTTCGCGTAGACGTTGTGGTGGATGTAGACGCCCTGCCGCTGGGTGCCGAAGCGCTCGTGGTCGCCCTCGGCGGCGTTGACGGCCTCCAGGTAGCCCTCCCAGCCGACGGGGCACCCCTCGTAGGCGGAGGTGCCCGACGCCGCCGGGGCGGCGTCGAGCCAGATCGCGCCGGGCAGCAGCGCGCCGGCGACGTCGGCGCCGGTGAACAGGTTGCCGATCCAGCGGTCGTCGCCGCCGAGGATGTTCGCGAACCCGGCCACCGCCGTCGAGTGCGGCCGGTGGTACTGCGTGGCCCGGTCGATGACCTGCCCGCAGCGCACGACGCCGCCGACGAGGTTGTTCACGTACGCGCCGCCCTGCGCGAAGTTCTCGATCGCGACAGGTGAGGCGAACACGTTGTGGTCGACCAGGTAGGGGCCGTGCGAGACCTCGACGAAGAGGTCGCGCGTGTTGGCGTGGTAGACGTTGCGGGCCACGCGGGTGCCCTGGGTCTGCCAGTCGAGCCAGGTGCCGAGCGTGCAGTGGTCGATCCGGTTGCCGAGGAGCTGCACGTCGATCGCGGCGTGCAGCTTGATGCCGGCGATCTCGAAGCCGTAGAACTCGCGCTTGGTGCCGATGTGATGGATGTGGTTGTCCTCGATGGTCGAGAACACCGCGCCCAGGTGGCCGACGACGCCGTTCTGCCCGCAGTCGTAGATGTGGTTGCGGCGCACGACGTGCGAGCCGATGCGGTCCTTGGACCAGCCCTGCTCCAGCGCCGTGAACACCGACTCGAGCTGGTACTGGTAGCCCGGCTTGTCACCGCGGACCGCCGCGAAGTTGTGACCGGTGGAGATCTCCTTGCCGAGCGAGACCCCCGAGCACTTCGCGTCGTGGATGACGTTGTCCTCGATGACCCAGCCCTTGGCCCAGTTCGGCCCGATGAGGCCGGGCTGGTCGGCGGTGGGCGGGGTCCAGGGCGACGCCGCCTGTGCCAGCTCGAAGCCGCGCACCGTGATCCAGTCGAGGTGGTGCTGCTCGGGGTAGAACACCGCGGGGCGCACGTTGACCTCGGTCAGCGCGGCGTTCGGGTCGGCATCGAGGAAGTTCGCCCAGATCGTGGTGACGTCGTCGCCCACCTCGGCGTACCAGACCGCCTGCGACCACGCCGGGTCCTCGACCGCCTGCGTGGTCCTGGTCCAGCCGTCGACGACGGACTCGCGCCGCTCGGGGTGCGCGACGGACTCGACGTCGTACACCTGGGTCAGGGAGACGCCGTCGAGGTACACGTCGCCCCGGGTGGGCCTGCCGCCGTACTGCCCCGGGACGAGCCAGTCGCCCCACAGCTCCTCGGCGAACGGGTTGAAGCCGCCGAACAGGGCGTGTGGCACCTCGACCCGCCAGGTGCCGTCCGCCGTGCGCGTCCAGCCGGTCACGGGCTCGGCGCCCGTGACCACCACGTGGTCGCCCGCGGCCTCGAACGTGATGCGGCGCGTGTCGCTCAGGCCGCCGCGCACCGGGCGGACCCACTCGCGGTAGACGCCCTCGTGCACGCGCACGGTGTCGCCCGGCATCGCCTTCGCGGCGGCGGCGTTGATGGTGCGCAGCGGCGCGCCCTCGTCGCCGCGGTGGGTGTCGTCGCCGGTCACGGCGACGTGGATGATGCCCATGCTCGTCTCCTTCGACGGTGGCGGGGTGGTCAGGCGGTCACGGTGAGCGCCTGCTCGCCGGCCGGCAGGGTCACGTCGACGGCGGCGCCGGCGACGGTGAGGCGGTAGTCGCCCGCGAAGGCGTCGACGACGACGCGGCCGGCGTCGTCGGTGCGCACCGTCGTCGGCGCAAGCCACCAGGCACCCTTGACGAGGCCGCGCAGCGCGTCGTAAGCGGGCTTGGGGGTGCCGTCGGCGCGGACGAGCCCGCACGGGGCGCCGAGCCACGCGCCCTCGTCCGTGATGCCCCAGTAGTTGACGCACTCGACCGAGGGGTGCGCGACGAGCTGGGTGTAGTGCCGCACGATCTCCTCGGCCTGGCGCTCCTCACCCTGCGGCGTGGACGGCCAGGAGTCGACGACGTAGTCGTTGAGGTCGGTGACCTCCGCCGGCATGACGTCCCCCGAGAGCAGCGTGTTCTCGGTGAAGTGCAGGGGCAGGCCGAACCGCTCGAAGCGGGTGAGCACGTCCGCGAAGAACTCCTCGCCGCGGTAGCCCTGGTGCATGTGGGACTGCAGTCCGAGCACGTCGATCTGCACGCCCGCGTCGAGGACGTCCTCGATGAGCCGCTCGTAGGCGGGGGAGAGGTTGAAGTCGTTGAGCAGCAGCGTCACGGCGGGGTTCGCCTCGCGCGCGGCCTCGAAGGCGAGGCGGACCATCTCGACGCGCCCGCGCCGCTGGGCGAGCCGGGTCACGGCGTTCTCCTCGCGGTCGAACACCGGCAGGATGACGGCCTCGTTGATGGCGTCCCAGGTGGGGACGACGTCGGCGAGCTGCGTGACCTCGCGTGCGATGCGGGCGCGGATGGTGCGCTCGAGCTCCGCGTCGTCCATGCCGAGGAGCCACGTCGGGGCCATGGTGTGCCACAGCAGCGGGTGGCCCTTGGTCGCGGCGCCGCGTGCGGCGAACCACTCGGCGGTGCGCCGCAGGCGCGTGGTGTCGGGACGGCCTGCCTCGGGCTCGAAGCCCCGCCAGTAGAACGGGAGCGTGACCTGGTTGAAGAGGTCGAACCAGAGGGGCTCGAGGTGCCGGGCGGCCTCGACGGAGGCGCCGCCGAAGGGGGAGTAGAGCGGCGTCGTGTCCTCGCCGTTGGCGAGTCCGACGAAGTCGAAGCCGACGTTGCCGAACAGGAACGCGTGCGTGGTCTGTTCGACGACGACCTCGCGGTCGGCCAGGGGAGTCCCGGCGGCGTCGGTGACGGTCACGGTGCTCTGCGTGTGGCGGTGGGCGAAGCGCGGGTCGGCAGTGATGCGGGCGACGTTGTCCATAAAGGAAACTTTCCATACCCGAGGCGCTTCGCGCTAGTCGGCCGACCCGAATCAGGCGCGCGGCACGTCGGTCGATCTGCGGACCACCAAGGACGTCGCCAGCTCGGTGCGAGGTGCCGGGCGCAGGTCGGACCGGGACATCTCGATGACGATGCGGGCGGCCTCGCGCCCCATCTCCACCAGCGGCTGGCGCACCGTCGTCAACGCCGGCGTCACCCACTGGCACAGGTCGACGTCGTCGAACCCGACCACGGAGACGTCCCGGGGCACGCTCAGGCCCAGCTCGGCGGCGGCGAGGTAGACGCCGTAGGCCTGCTCGTCGGAGCCCGAGACGATCGCGGTGGGGCGGTCCGGCAGGCTCAGCAGCGCGGTGCCGTGCTCGATCCCGCCGCTGACCAGCGAGTCGCCGTGCCGGACCAGCGTGGGGTCGGCCCGCAGGCCGTGGCGCTGCAGGGCGCTGCGGTAGCCGTCGAGACGGTCGCGGTGGGACTCGTCACGCAACGGCCCGGTGATGAAGGCGATCCGCGTGTGGCCCAGGCCGATGAGGTGTGCCGTGGCGTCGCGCCCACCGGCCCAGTTGGTGGCGGCGACGGTGGGCAGCGAGGGCAGTGCTGCGCCGATGGGGTCCAGCAGCACGACGGGCATGCGCAGTCGCGAGAGCTCGCGCTCGGCGACGTCGTGCACCTGGGCGGCGACGAGGATGACGCCTTCCGAGCCGCGGCGCGACAGATGGTCGAGCCACGTGCGCCCGCTCGCGGGCGTCGACGTCGTCGTCACGACGAGATCGAGCCCGAGCCGCGCGACCTCCGCCTGGGCGCCGCGCAGGAGCGTGGTCGCCCACTGGGTGTCGAGCGAGTACAGGACGAGGTCGACCAGGGCGCTGCCGGACCCGGGATGGGTGCGTCGCTGTTCGTAGCCCTGCTCGTCGAGTACCTGCTCCACCTGCCGGCGGGTCGCCGCCGAGACGCCGGGGCGCCCGTTGAGCACCTTGGACACGGTCGGCACGGAGACGCCGGCTGCCTGCGCCACCTTGGCGATGGTCACGCCGCGCCGCTCCTTCGAGCCCTTGCGGGACGCGGGCCCCATGGCGCCCTCCTCTGCTCCTCGTGTCGTGCCCGGCGCATCACATTGACGGCGCCGCGGAGGCACCCTAACGTACGGGTGAGCGAAAGGATTAAAGAAACTTTCGCAAATCGGAGCAGTCCCCAACGGCGGGGACGAGCAGAAGGAGCAGCGATGCGAACCTCAAGGACGACGGTTCAGACGCGGAGGGCGGGCATCATCGCGGCAGTCGTCGCGGTCGGCCTCCTCGCCACGGGATGCGGGGGCACGGACGGCGAAGCCGCCGGCGGTACGGAGGGCAGCGCCACCGAGGGCACGGTGACGTGGTGGGGCTGGACCCCGGACGCCCCCAACGCGGAGAAGCTGATCGCGGCGTTCAACGAGGAGTACCCCGACATCGAGGTCACCTTCGTCTCACGGCCCATCGACAGCTACGACTCGGTCCTCTCCCCGGCGCTGACGTCCTCGGACGGACCCGACGTGTTCAACGTCGCGCCGGGCTCGGCCAACGGTGGCGTCCAGACCTTCGGCGCCGGCGCGATCGACCTGACCCCCGCGGTCCAGGAGGCCCTCGGGGACGGATGGAAGGACCAGCTCGCCGGGATCGGCGTCGACGGTCTGACCGTCGACGGCAAGCTCGTCGGCCTGTCCGCCGGTGCGGTCTACTCCGGCAACCTCTGGATCAACCAGGACCTCTTCGACGAGTTCGGCCAGAAGCCGCCGACCACGCTCGAGGAGTGGAAGTCCGTGTGCGAGGCCTTCGAGGCGGGCGGCAAGGGCTGCTTCGTGCAGGGCGCCGGCCAGCACGCGTTCAACATGGACACCTTCGAGGCGATCATGGAGAACATCGAGCCCGGCCTCTACCAGAAGGCGTCGCTCGGCGAGGCCTCGTACGTCGACGGCGACTCGGGCGCCAAGTTCGCCCAGGGCATGGAGATCTGGAAGTCGCTGTTCGACGAGGGCATCATGCAGCCCGGGGCCACGGGCCTCCAGCAGTACCCCGACGCGAACAACGAGTTCTTCGCCGGCAACTACGCCATGGTGATGATGGGCTCCTGGTACACCCAGTACGCCGTCAAGGACTCCAACCTCGCGGCGCAGGAGGCCGCGGGCGTCGCGAACCCCGAGCCGATGACGATCATCCCGATCGACCTTCCGGACCTCGCCGGCACCGGCAACGTCGGGAGCATGTTCGGTGACGCGGACTACGGCCTCGCCGTCTCGGCGCGCTCGCAGAACCAGGCCGCCGCCACGACGTTCGCCGTCTGGCTCGCCACCTCGCAGAGCGGGCAGCAGGCCGTCGCCAACACGCTCAACAACATCCCGGCGCTCAACGGCATCACGCCGGTCTGGGAGGACATCGAGCTGGCCAACCCCGAGGCCCAGGCCGAGGTGCTGTCGGCATACACGGAGCAGGCCGCCTCGGGCACCGAGCCGCGGTTCGCGACCGTCTCCGCCGAGCTGAACTCCGGCTTCCGCGACACGCTCGGCGAGGTCGCCGAGGGACGCATGAGCATCGCGGACGCGCAGGCTCACCTGCAGTCGATCATCGACGCGCAGTGACCGATCACAGCTGACTCCCGTCGGGCCGGCCGTGCCCTACCCTCCGCGGCCGGCCCGACCGGGCGTACCCCACCCCCCGGAACTCCCACCAGAAGGACTCCCGATGCGCAGCGACAGTGCTGTCGACGCACCACGCGAGACCACCGGTGGCCCCACTCGCACCTCCGCGCAGCGTCGTCGCGGCGGAACCCTGAAGCACGTCGCGAGCGGCTACCCGTGGATCCTCCCGGCCATGATCGTGGTGGCCGGTCTGATCTACTTCTCGATCGGCTACACCGGATTCGTCTCGACCCAGAAGTGGAACGGATTCATCCTCACCCCCTCCGAGTGGATCGGGGCCGGCAACTTCCAGACCCTCGCCGGGGACCCGATGTTCCGGCGTGCGCTCGCCAACACCGTCGTCTTCTTCGTCGTGACCTTCACGGTGCAGACCACGATCGGGTTCGTCTTCGCGGCGCTGATGCACTCCTCGGTCAAGCTCCGCGGGCTGTACAAGGTCATCGTCTTCGTCCCCACGGTGCTCGCGCCCGCGACGATGGCCCCCGTCTTCCGCACGATGTTCGCCAACAACGGCGAGGTCAACACGTTCCTGTCGTCGATCGGGCTGGACGGGCTGACGCACACCTGGCTCTCGGACCCCGGCACCGCGCTCGGCGTCGTCATGGCGGCGACGATCTGGCAGTGGACGGGCCTGACGTTCATCCTCTTCTACGCCGCCATGTCGCAGATCGAGCCCGAGATGCTCGAGGCGGCGCGCATGGACGGCGCCGGCAACGTCCGCAGCCTGTTCTCGATCGTGTGGCCGTCGTGCCGCGGGACGACGTTCGCCCTGGCGACGCTCGGCCTGATCGGTGCGCTCAAGACGTTCGACTGGCCCTACCTGATCTCGCCCTCGGGCCTGGGCGGGGCGACCCAGTTCCTGGGCACGTACATCTACCAGACGATGATGCAGGAGAAGAACTTCGGCTACGCCGCGACGATCTCCGTCGCGCTCCTCGTCCTGGCTGTGACCTGCGGTGTCGCGATGTCGATCCGCAACCGTCGTGAGGGGAAGAGCTGATGTTCGAGGCCCGTACGAAGTCGCAGAGGATCGTCATCCAGGTCGTCGTGACGCTGATGGCGCTGCCCTTCCTGGTCCCGCTGGTCGTGATGGTCCGCGGGTCGCTCGCCGGCCGAGGGTTCGGCAACTACGTCAAGGTCTTCGAGACCGGCGTCCTGGGCACCTACCTGCTCAACTCGGTCATCGTCTCGGTGTCGGCGATCCTCATCGTCTACGCCTGCGCCATGCTCGCCGCGTTCGGCTTCTCCAAGCTGCGCATCGTGGGCAAGGAGCTGTGGTTCTGGGCGCTGCTGCTGGCCCTGACGATGCCCGAGGCCGTGCTCCTGACGCCCCTGTTCGTCACCGCGTCCACGTTCGACATGTACAACCAGCTCATCGCCGTGATCCTGCCGATCGCGGCCCTGCAGATCCCGTTCGCGACGCTGCTGGCCCGCAACTTCTTCGACGGCATCCCGAACGAGCTCATGGAGGCCGCGCGCGTCGACGGCGCCAACATCTGGCAGGTGTTCCGGCGGATCATCCTGCCGCTGACCAAGCCGATCGCCGCCGCCATCGTGGTGCTCACGCTGATCTCCGCGTGGAACGCGTACCTGCTCCCGCTGCTCATGCTGAACTCCCCGGACCGCCAGGTGCTGACCCTGCTGCCGTCGTTCTTCATCAGCCAGTACACGAACGACCAGACCGGCGTGCTGGCGGCCGCGGTCATCGCGGCGCTGCCCATGGTCATCGCCTACCTCTCACTGCAGAAGTACTTCGAACGCGGGCTCGCCGCGGGTGCCCTGAAGTGACCGTCCCGAAGGAGAGAAGCATGGGTCTGCTCGAGGGCAAGCTCGCCGTCGTCACCGCCGGCACCGCCGGCATCGGCAAGGCGGTGGCCACCCGGTTCATCGCCGAGGGCGCGACCGTCGTCGTCACCTCGCCGTTCCCCGACGAGGTCGCGGCCGCGGCCGCGGAGCTCGGGCCCCAGGCCATCGGCGTCGTCGGCGACGCCGCCGACCTGGGCGACCTGGACGCGCTCGCGGCGGCCGTCGCCGCCACCGGCCGCCGCATCGACGTGCTGCACGTCAACGCCGGCCGCGACGTCGAGGCGACCGACGTCGCCGACATGACGCCCGAGAAGTTCGACGCCGTCGCGGGGCTCACGTTCCGCGGCGCGCTGTTCACCGTCCAGCGGCTCCTGCCGCAGATCGCCGACGGCGCGTCGATCGTGCTGACCTCCTCGATCGCCGGGACGAACGGCGGCCCCGGTCACGCCGTCTACAACGCGAGCAAGGCGGCCGTGCGCTCGCTGGCCCGCACGCTGACCGCCGAGCTGGGACACCGCGGCATCCGCGCCAACGCCGTGAGCCCCGGGCCGACGCGTACGGCGCTGTTCGAGCAGTTCACGGGTGGCTCCGCCGACGTCGAGGCCGCCGTGACCGAGCACATCCCGCTGCGCCGGGTCGGCCGGCCCGAGGAGATCGCCGCCGCGGTGACGTTCCTCGCGTCCGACGAGTCGAGCTTCGTCGCGGGCGTCGAGCTCACCGTCGACGGCGGCATGAGCCAGGTCTGAGTTTTCCGTCAACGCATTACCGAAAGGACCGCTCACATGAGCAACCCCATCCGTTTCGCCGTGATCGGCACCGGCTGGCGCGGCCAGTTCCACCTGCGGGTGGCCGCGGCCGACCCGTCGCGGCTCGAGGCCGTCGCCGTCATGGCGGTCGACCAGGCCCAGGCCGACATGATCCACTCCGCGTACGGCGTGCCCGCCGTGACGTCGCTCGACGAGCTGCTCGCCTACGAGCCCGAGTTCGTCGTGGCGGCGGTGTCGTGGCCGGCCATGCCCGGGCTGCTCAAGGAGCTCACGGCCCGCGGCGTCAAGGTCATGGGCGAGACCCCGCCCGCCCCCGACCTGGCGGGGTTGCGCGACCTGTGGACGTCGATCGAGGACCAGTCGCTGGTCCAGGTGGGCGAGCAGTACGTCCTCATGCCGGGGCACGCCTCGCGACTCGCGGTGCTCGGCGCGGGCCTCCTCGGCGTCCCGCAGTCGGTGGAGATCGCCTCGACGCACCTGTACCACGCGACGTCGCTCATGCGCGCCTTCCTCGACGTCGACATGGAGCGGACCGTCGTGTCGGGCCGCACCTTCGACACCAGGATGACGCTGCCGCTGACCTTCGACGGCTGGGTCACGGAGCCGCAGCCCGAGGTCCAGGCCTCCACGTACGCCACGCTCGACTTCGGCGACGGACGCGTCGGCGTGTACAACTTCGTCAACATGCAGTGGTGGAACCCGCTGCTGTCCCGTCGCATCGTCGTGCGGGGCACCCTGGGTGAGATGGTCGACGACACGGTCGTCCGCTGGGACGGCGCCGACCCGATCACCTCGCGCATCGAGTACCGCCGCACCGGCGTCGACATGAACCTCGAGGGCAACGAGGTGGTGCACACGTCGTTCGACGGCAAGATCCTGTGGCGCAACTCCTGGGTCGGCACCCGCCTGTCGGAGGACGACGTGGCCGTGGCCGACCACCTGGTGGCGGTCGGCGCCTGGGCGCGCGGCGAGGCCGTCGGCCCGTACTCCCTCGCGTCGGCCTGCCAGGACCACGCGCTCGGCCTCGCGATCGAGGAGTCCGCTCGCACGCACCAGGACGTCGTCGTCGAGGGGGAGCCGTGGGCATGAAGCACCCCGTCACGCTCGGCGGTCTGATCCAGGTCGCGATCGTCGTCGAGGACATGGACAAGGCGCTCGACCACTGGTGCGAGCTGTTCGCCATCGAGCGGCCGGAGGTGCGCGTGATGGGCCTGCCGAACGCCGACGAGACCTACCGCGGCGAGCCGGCGAACTACGGCATGCAGCTCGCCGTCATCGAGGTGCCGGGGCAGCCGGTCGTCATCGAGCTCATGGAGCCCGACGACAACCCGTCGACCTTCCGCGAGTTCCTCGACAAGCACGGCGAGGGCGTGCACCATCTCGGCTTCGCGGTGGGCGATGCGCGTGACGCCGTCGTCGGCGAGCTGGCGGGCCGCGGCCACGCGCTCCGGGTCGAGGCGTTCTACCCGGGCGGGTCGTGGACCGTCGTCGACACCGAGGACGTCCTGGGCGTCAACCTCAACATCAAGCCTGCCTGATGTTCGTCGACACCCACGTGCACCTGTGGGACCGGCGCGACCGGGACCTCGGGTACGGGTGGCTGGACGGCGACGGGTTCCCCTACGGGGACCTCGTCGCCGTCCGGGCGCCCCGGTTCTCCGTGCCCGAGCTCCGCGCGGAGGGCCGGCTGGCCGGCCTGACGAAGGTCGTGCACATGAACGCCGCGTTCGACGCCGCGGACCCCGTGGCCGAGACCGCGTGGCTGCAGCGGCTCGCGGACGAGACCGGCTGGCCGAACGCGGCCGTGGTCACGTGCGATCTCGCGGCCCGTGACGCGGCGGAGCAGCTGGGGCACCATGCACGGCACGCGGTGTTCCGCGGCGTGCGGGAGATGGGCCCGGCGACGCGGTTCGCGGACCCGGCGTTCCGGCGGGGGTACGCCGCGCTGGGGCGCATGGGCGGGCTCTTCTTCCACACCGTGGGGTGGCAGCACGCCGGACTTGCGCTCGACCTGGTGCGCGCGCACCCCGAGGTGACGTTCGTCCTCGACCAGGCCGGGATGCCGCAGGACCGCAGCCCGCAGACGTGGGCGGCCTGGACGGGCATGCTCCGGGCGCTCGCCGCCGAGCCGAACACGCTGTGCAAGGTGTCCTCCCTGGGCATGGTCGAGCCGGGCTGGACACCGCGGTCGCGACGGCCGTGGGTGCTCGCCTGCATCGAGGCGTTCGGCTCACGCCGGGTGTTCCTGGGTACGAACTGGCCGGTCGAGCGGCTGTACTCGAGCTACACCGACGTCGTGCAGGCCTACCGCACGGCGGTGAGCGAGCTGACGGCCGCCGAGCAGAGCGACGTGCTCGCCCGGACCGCGGAGCGTGTCTTCCGGATCTGACGCCACCCCCGCCGAGCGCGGACCGCGCTCGGCGGGGGTGGGGCGGGTCAGAAGGCGGGGATGATCTCCCCGGACGGCCAGCGCTCCTCGATGAAGGCCCGCACCTCGTCGGAGTGCAGCAGCTGGTCGAGCGTCGCGAGAGCCTCGCTGTCGGCGTCCTCGGTGCGGAAGGCGACGAGGTTGGCGTACGGGTTGTCCGCGCCGTCCTCGAGGAGGATCGCGTCCTCGGCCGGGTTGAGCCCTGCCTCCAGCGCGTAGTTGCCGTTGATGACGGCTGCGTCGACGTCCTGCAGGGACACGACGAGCTGCTCCGGCGCCGCCTCGACGAACTCAAGGTTCCTCGGGTTCTCGGCGATGTCGAGCAGGGTCGCGTCGCCGTCGGTCTCGGCGAGCTCGATGAGCCCGGCCCCGACCAGCAGGTCCAGCGCACGGGGCTGGTTGCCCGGGTCGTTGGTGAGGGCGATCGTGCCGCCCTCGGGGATGTCGTCGAGCGAGTCGAGCGACTCGGAGTAGACCCCGTACGGCTCGATGTGCACGCCGTCGAAGTGGTCGAAGTCGTAGCCGTTCTCCGCGATCTGCGCCTCGAGGTAGGGCAGGTGCTGGAAGAAGTTCGCGTCGATCTCGCCCTCGGCCAGCGCCGTGTTGGGCAGGACGTAGTCGGTGAACTCGCGGATCTCCAGCTCCAGCCCGGCGTCCGGGGCGAGCTCGTCGGCGACGTACTGCAGGATCTCCGCGTGCGGGACGGGGCTCGCGCCCACGACCAGCGTCGTCCCGCCGTCGCCCGCCTCGTCGGAGCCGCCGGCCGAGCAGCCGGCCATCAGCAGGGCGGCGGCGGTCAGGGCGGCTGCGGTGCGGACGGTGCTTCTCATGGTGGTTCCTCTCGGGTGGTGCCCCCGGGGGCGGGGTGGGACGGTGCCGCAGGTGCCGGGCGGCTCAGCGGTGGTCGAGGCGGCGGGCGACGAGGTCGCCGACCAGCTGGACCACCGTGACGAGCGCGACGATGACGACGATGGACGTGTAGAGCACGGGCGGGTCGAAGCGCTGGAAGCCGTAGGTGATCGCCAGGAACCCGAGGCCGCCGCCGCCGATCGCGCCGACCATCGCGGAGAAGCCGATGAGGGTGATCACGGTGACGGTGAACGCCGAGACGATGCTCGGCAGGGCCTCGCGCACGAGCACGGCGCGAAGGATCTTCGGCGTGGTGGAGCCCATGACCCGCGCGGCCTCGACCTTGCCCGGGGCGACGTCGCGCACCGCGGTCTCCACGAGCCGCGCGAAGAAGGGGATCGTCCCGATGCTCAGCGGGACGACGGCCGCCTCCCACCCGAGGGACGTGCCCACGATCGCGCGCGTCACGGGGATGATCGCGAGCGCCAGGATGATGAACGGCAGCGAGCGCAGCACGTTGACGACGAAGCCGAGCACGGACGCCGCGGTGCGGTGCGGCAGCAGGCCGTCGGCGGACAGCGAGCGCAGCAGCAGGCCGAGCGGCAGCCCGACGACCAGCGTGATCAGCGCGGAGAGCCCGACCATCTGCAGCGTCTCGAGCGTCGCCTCCGGCAGCTTCTCGGTGATGACGCGGTTGGACGCCAGCTCGTTCCACAGCTCGCCCATCAGGCCACCTCCTCCTGGCCGGCGGGTCCTGGCAGCGGGTCGAGGCCGGCGGCCCTGAGCCGTGCCACGACGTCGTCGGTGAGGGCCTCGGGCGTGTCGAGGATGAGGCGCCCGATGCGCACGCCGCCCAGCGGCTCGACCGTCGCCGACACCACCTCGACGTCGGCACCCAGGCCGGCAACCGCTGCGAAGGCGGCGGACGTGGCGACGGCGCCGGTCGAGTAGACCGCCTCGACGAGGCGCCGCCGCCCTGCCGCCGGCACGTCGGGCACGGGGACGAGCGCACGCGACAGCGGCGAGCCGACCTCGGTGACCACCTGCGCGAGGGCCCCCGACTGCACGACCCGTCCGTGCTCGAGGAGCGTCACGGCGTCGCACGTCTCGCGCACCACGGACGGTTCGTGGGTGATGAACACGACCGTGATCCCGAGGCGGTCGCGCAGGTCCCGCACGAGCCCGAGGATCTGCCGCGTCGTCTCGCCGTCGAGCGCGGACGTGGGCTCGTCGCACAGCAGCACGGCGGGCTCGGTGGCCAGCGCGCGGGCGATGCCGACGCGCTGCTTCTGCCCCCCGGACAGCTGCGCGGGGTACGCGGCGGCCCGGTCGCCCAGGCCGACGAGGTCGAGCAGCTCGGCGACCCGGGCCGCGCGCTGCGTGGTCTTCACGCCCGCGACCTCGAGCGGGTAGGCGACGTTCGCGGCGATGGTGCGCGAGTCGAGCAGGTTGACGTGCTGGAAGACCATGCCCGTCTTGCGGCGGGCGGTGCGCAGCCGGCGCTCCGGCAGGTCGGAGATGGTGACGCCGTCGACGGTGACGGTGCCGGCGGTGGGCCGCTCGAGGCCCGTCAGGCACCGGATCAGCGTCGACTTGCCGGCGCCGGAGCGCCCGACGATGCCGTGCACGGTGCCGCGCTCGACGGTCAGGTCGATGCCGTCCAAGGCGACGACGTCGCCGTCCGGGGACGGGTAGACCTTGCGGAGGCCTGACAGCTCGATCACGGGGGGACCCTTCGAGGGTGGCGCCGCGAGGCGGGGACGGACCCGGGGGTGCGTCGGCGGCGGGGGGACGACCCGGCGTGCAGGGCAGCGGGTCAGGGGAGCGCGCGGGGCGCGCGGGGGGTCGCGGTCAGCGACACATTCGGGCACGACACATGCGGACGGCGACGGCGGGAGCCGGTCGCGTCGCGTGCGTGTCGTGGAGCGCCATGTCCGTCATGCAAGCACGCGGTCTCGCGGGACCCGGCATCGGTCTCATTCAGTGAGACGATATGTCCGAGGGGTGGCGCCACGCCTGAGACGTGTCCTCGCAGGTCAGGGCAGTGGCGATGGAGGGCGACGGGCGTGGGCCGTCCCATCCTGTGACGAGATCGGCTGTGTCTCGCGTCCGGCTGATGAGACTTTCGGCCCGGGTCGACGCGTCGACGGGCCGCCCCCCGCTCCCGTCAGCAGCCCTCGCCAGGTGCGTCCTGAGCCGCCCTGTCAGGCGACGAGCGTCGCACGCAGCGCCGCCACCTCCTCGTCCGTCAGACGCAGGCCGTCGCGCAGGTAGTCGTCGACGGTCCCGAAGTGCGTGCGCATGGCGTCGAGGGCCGCGTCCAGGTACTCCTCGTGGACCTGCAGCAGGGGCGCCAGGAGCGCCGGGTCCCCGCCGACGGACGCGAACTGCCGCAGCAGCGGCGCGTACATCGCGCCGACGGCCGCGTTCACGCCGAGGTACTCCTCGCGGACACCGTCCTCGTCGACGCCCGCGGTGAGCAGCAGCACCGTCGTCGCCCACCCGGTGCGGTCCTTGCCCGCCGTGCAGTGGTAGAGCACGGGCGTCGCCGGCGGGTCGATGATCTGCCGCAGCAGCGTCGCGTACCCCGCGCGGCCCAGGTCCCCGACGACGAGGTCGACGTACGTGCGCCGCATCTGCGCTGCCGGGTCGAGCTCCGCGAGCACCCGTGACGCCTCGTCGGGCCGTCGCAGCATCTCGGCGAAGTCGGCGGCGGGCGCGTCCTGCGTGACCGCCAGGACGTCCGCGTGGATGCCACGCGCGCCCGCGGGCAGCACGTCGGGCAGCGCCGCGCGCTCGGCAGCCGTGCGCAGGTCGACGACGGTGCGCACGCCCAGGCCGGCGAGCACGGGGTCGTCCGCGATCGTCGGAGCGCGCAGCTCGGCGGAGCGGAACGCGACGCCCCGCCGGACGGTACCGCCGTCGGCGGTCGCCCGGCCCCCGATGTCCCGCAGGTTCGCGAGGTGCTCGGACGCGACCGCGTGCGGGTCGACCGTCGCCAGGGCCGAGCGCGCGTCGGGCGCGGGCTCGCCCGTCGGCGTCGTCGGCGGGTGCGGGGGCAGTGTCACGTCGTCGTCCACCCCTGGACCCTCGCACACCCGCCCTGCCCGCCGCTGTCGTTCCGCGCTCCGGGAAGGACGGGCGAGGTTAGGGTGACGCCGTGCCTGAAGGTCATACCGTCCACCGGATCGCACGCCAGATGACGCTGGACCTCGTCGGGTGCCGCCTGGCCGTGTCGTCCCCGCAGGGGCGGTTCGCCGCGGGCGCCGCGCGCCTCGACGGCCGCACGATGACCTCCGCGTCCGCCGTCGGCAAACAGCTGTTCTGCACGTTCGACGCGGGCGACGTCCTGCGCGTGCACCTGGGGCTCTACGGCGCGTGGGACCTGCACGGTGACGTCAGCCCCCTCGGAGCCGGGCAGCGCGCGCGCGGCAGCCTGGGTGCCCCGCGGGTGCGGTCGGGCGCGCCGACGGATGCCCGGCCGTCGAGCCGCCGGCTGCGCATGGGCGAGGGGGAGACCGAGAGCACCGTCCCCGCCGGCACGGCGTGGCCGCCCCCGCCGATCGGCCAGGTCCGCGTGCGGCTCGACTCCGGGAGCGTCGTGGCGGACCTGCGTGGCCCGACGGCGTGCGAGGTCCTCACGGCCGCCGAGGCGGCTCTCGTCCGGGAGCGGCTGGGACCCGATCCGCAGACGGTCGACGACCTCGACGCCGCGGGCGAGGTGGTCGTCGACCGGGTCACCCGCCGCAACGTCGCCGTGGGCCAGCTGCTGATGGACCAGTCCGTCGTCGCGGGCATCGGCAACATCTACCGCGCCGAGCTGCTGTTCCGCGCGCGCCTCGACCCCTGGACGCCGGGACGCCAGGTCCCCGCGGACCTGGTCCGCGGGATCTGGCGGGACTGGGCGGTCCTGCTCGACGACGGCATCCGCGAGGGCGTCATGCTGACGCGCGAGGACCTCGACGACGCCGGGCGGGAGGCCGCACGTCGCGACCCGACCCTGCGGCACTGGGTGTACCAGCGGGGCGGGCTGCCGTGCCTGGTGTGCGGGACGGCGGTGGTCGTCGAGGAGATGGCCACGCGCAAGCTGTACCGGTGCCCCGCCTGCCAGGTGGCACCGTCAGGGGCTGCCGGCGGTCGCTGACACCCGCACGGCGGTCACGCGCAGGGAACTCCTTCTCTCATGACCCCGGCCGGTCAGCCGGCCGGTGCCATGAGCTCCCCGACCGGGAGCTCGGCGGCCAGCGTGTTCGCGCGCGTCGCCAGGGGGCACGACCACGTCGGGTCGTACGCGCACGACGGGTTGTACGCGAAGTTCAGGTCGACGACGAGCCGACCGACGTGGTCGCACCCGAGGTCGGCGCCCTTGATCGTGTCCAGCAGGTACCGGCCGCCGCCGAACGTGCCGTGCCCCGCGAGGGCGTCGCGCACGGGGAGGAACAGCCCGCCCGCGTACCCGCGCAGGGACCACAGCGTGAGGGTGCCCAGCCCGCCGAGCGCGACGCTGCCGACGCGGTCGAACCCGACGACGCCGTCGGTGTCCGTCGCGAGGTCGAGCCGCTGCGGGCCGGCGGGCCCGACTTCGACCTCGAACCGGTACGCCGGGTCGTACGGGGCGACGTCGAGGCCGGCGAAGTCGGCGCGGGCGTCGGCCGTCAGCGGCGAGGCGGGGTGCGAGGCGAACAGCTCGTCGCGCTCCTGCACCCACACGGCGTGCGCCTGCGCCGGGTCGTGGACGGCGAGCGACCGCACGAGCGCGTACGTCTCGGCCGTGCGTCGTCGCCAGTCCGCGAGCTCCAGCGCGGCGGTGAGCGGGGTGGCGGCGTGCATCCGACAACCGTCGCAAGAGCGGGGCCCTCGCGCACGTCGAGCGGGTCCGGCAGGCCTCAGCCCGGACGCCGTGCGCGACGCAGGCGGCGCACCTCGCGCAGCGCGAGCGCGGCGGCGACGGCGGCGGGGACGAGGGCGACGGGTCGCCCGCGCAGCGCCGCGCCGACGCACACGAGCACGACGAGCCCGCACACGACGACGAGGAGCAGCGACGACCACCGGACGGCCCGCGGGCCCCGGCCGGGCTTCCACCAGCACACCCGGTGACCGTACCGGGCGCAGGATGCGGTGCGTGCGCCACCCCCGGTGCCCGCACGGTGTGCGTGCGAGGCTGGCGGGCATGGATCTGCGCATCTTCACCGAGCCCCAGCAGGGCGCCACCTACGACGACGTCCTCGCGGTCGCCCGCGCGACCGAGGACCTCGGCTTCGACGCGTTCTTCCGCTCCGACCACTTCATGGCGATGGGTGGTGACGGCCTGCCCGGCCCCACGGACGCGTGGACGACGCTCGCGGGCCTGGCGCGCGAGACGAGCCGCATCCGCCTCGGCACGCTCGTGTCGTCCGCGACGTTCCGGTACCCGGGTGTCCTGGCGATCCAGGTCGCCCAGGTCGACCAGATGTCCGGCGGGCGCGTCGAGCTGGGCCTGGGAGCGGGGTGGTTCGAGGCGGAGCACACCGCGTACGGCATCCCGTTCCCGGCCAAGCGGTTCGGCCTGCTCACCGAGCAGCTCGAGATCGTCACCGGCCTGTGGGGAACACCGGTGGGGGCGACCTTCGACCACGCGGGCGAGCACTACACGCTCACCGACTCCCCGGCGCTGCCCAAGCCGGTGCAGCGCTCGCCGCTGGACCCGTCCCGCGCGGGCGTCCCCGTGATCGTCGGCGGCGGCGGTCCGACGCGCACGCCGCGCCTGGCCGCACGTTTCGCCGCCGAGTACAACCAGGCGTTCCCCGAGATCGCCGACGTCCCGGGCCGCATCGCGCACGTCCGGGCGGCGTGCGTCGAGGCGGGCCGTGACCCGCAGAGCCTGGTGCAGTCCGTGGCGCTCGTGCTGTGCGTGGGCCGCGACGAGGCGGAGCTCGCGCGGCGCGCGGCGGCGATCGGCCGCGAGGTGCCCGAGCTGCGCGAGCACGGTGTGGCGGGGACCCCGGCGGAGGCGGTCGAGCGCCTCACGTGGCTCGCCGCCCAGGGGGTGCAGCGCGTCTACCTGCAGGTCCTCGACCTGGCGGACCTCGAGCACCTCCAGCTGGTGGCCGAGCAGGTGGCCCCGCACCTGCCCACGGACTGACCCGTCCAGGCTCGGCGGCGGTGCGGCCGGGCCTGGAATGTCCGAATGGTGGGACGTGTGCAGCGCTCCGGAAATGTTCACACGACTGTCATTTTCGTGCGTCGGCGCAGGTGGGTGCGCTCCCAGCACGTCGTCGGGCGGCCTGTGAGGGCGGGAGAGGGCGAGTCGGACACCCGTCCCGGATGACATCCCGCGCGGGCCGCTCCTACCTTCGGACACACCACGAGGGACGACGTCATCACAGGTCCCGGACGCTCCGGGCAGTCGACCCCTCGTGCACCAGGCGCCAACGAGGCCGTCGTGAACATGACGTCGGTCCCCGGCCCGGGGGCTGCCGTCGAGCCGACGCCGACGCACCTTGGGGGGCGACCGTGGCCACCACATTCGACCGACTGATCCTCGACCCACGACGCACCGACGACACGCGCCACCGCCCGCAGAGCACACGATCGGCTGAGAACGAGGCGTCACAGAGCCCCTCGCTCACGCTGCTGGTCCTCCTGGCGGCCGCGGGCATCGTGATGTATTCGGGCTTCCTGCTCAACCCCGCCAACCGGGGTGACTTCCTGCCGTACGTGCTGGTCATCGTGGCGGAGACCATCCTGGTCACGCACGCGCTGCTGGCGATGTGGACCGTGCTGTCCGCGGGCTGGAACCCGCGCGGCTTCGCCTTCCACCACGCGCAGGAGCGGCTGTACGACCTCGCCGAGATCATCCGTGACGGCGCCGAGGACGAGCCCTGGCGCTGGCAGATCTACCTCGAGGACCGTCCCGTCACGCCTGACGTCTTCATCACGACGTACGGCGAGGACCTCGAGACCATCCGCCGGACCGTGAGCGCGGCCCTGCGCATCCAGGGCCGCCACCACACGTGGGTCCTCGACGACGGCCGCTCGGACGACGTCCGCGACCTGGCCGCCGAGCTCGGCGCCCGCTACGTCCGCCGCCTGTCGAGCGGCGGCGCCAAGGCCGGCAACATCAACCACGCGATGTCGCTCGCCAAGGGTGAGTACTTCGCGGTGTTCGACGCGGACTTCGTCCCGCAGCCGGCGTTCCTGCACGAGACCCTGCCGTTCTTCGCGACGCACGACGTCGCGTTCGTCCAGACCCCGCAGACGTACGGCAACTACGACAACGTCATCAGCCGCGGCGCCGGCTACATGCAGGCGGTGTTCTACCGGTACGTGCAGCCGGGACGTAACCGGTTCAACGCGGCCTTCTGCGTGGGGACCAACGTCATCTACCGCCGCGCGGCGGTCGACGCGATCGGCGGCATCTACACGGACTCGAAGTCCGAGGACGTGTGGACGTCGCTCATGCTGCACGAGCGCGGCTGGCGCACGGTCTACATCCCGACGACCCTGGCGGTCGGCGACACCCCGGAGACCGTCGAGGCGTACACCAAGCAGCAGCTGCGCTGGGCGACCGGCGGGTTCGAGATCATGCTCACCCACAACCCGCTGTCCCGGAAGCGCAAGCTCACGATGGACCAGCGCATCCAGTACTTCGTGACGGCCACGCACTACCTCACGGGCATCGCGCCGCTTCTCCTGCTGCTCGTGCCGCCGCTGGAGATCTACTTCAACCTGTCGCCGATGAACCTGACGATGACGCCCCTGAACTGGGCGCTGTACTACGCCGGGTTCTACGTCATGCAGATCCTGCTGGCGTTCTACACCCTCGGGTCGTTCCGGTGGGAGGTGCTCCTGCTCTCGTCCGTGTCGTTCCCGATCTACGTCCGGGCGCTGCTCAACGCGGTCTTCCGCCGCGAGCAGGCGTGGCACGTCACCGGGCGCAAGGGCGCCTACCGCTCACCGTTCGCGTTCATGCAGCCGCAGGTGCTGGTCTTCCAGTTCCTGCTGATCACGACCGCCGTGGCCGCGTGGAAGACGTACACGTCGGGCGTCTTCACGCTCGCGCTCGCGTGGAACGCGACCAACACCGTCATCCTCGCCGGCTTCATCGTCACGGCCTGGCGTGAGGGACGCCGGGGACGTGCCGAGGCGCGTGCGCGCCGGGCGGCCCTGGCCAGCCACGAGCGTGCCGCCGCGGACCTCGCGGACGACGCCGCGCTGCTCGAGCTCGAGTCCGTCGGCGCGACCGACCCCGGCAGCAGCGCCGGCGCCTCGTCAGCATCCCGCTGACACCCCTGACATCCCTGACCCACCCCGCTGACCGAGAGGTGACCCCATGACCTGGGCCAGCCGCATCCGCCTGCTCGCGGGCACGATCCTCGTGCTCGTCCTCGCCTCCCTGGCGACCTACCACCTCAACGAGACCAAGGGGCGCGCCACCAGCGACTCCGCCCAGATCCTCGCCGAGAGCTACGCCGTCGGCAGCCCCTACGCCGGGCTGGTCGCCGACCACCTCGTCGACGTGGGCGACGTCGTCAAGGAGGGCGACCCGATGTTCGTCATCGACTCCTCCGGCCTCACGTACGACCTCGCGAACGGCCTGGTCGTCGAGCCGCCCGAGTTCACGCGGCTCGACGACCAGGGCCGCCTCGTCCTGCTCGCGAGCGGTGACGGGCGCATCACGCAGCTCGCGGCCAAGCGCGGCACCTTCGTGCCCTCCGCCCAGACGCTCGCGACCGTGCAGCGCGACGGCACCCTGTACGTGCAGGGCGAGTACACGCTGACCGCCAAGGAGTACGCGCGGCTGCCCGACGGCGCCGACGTGACCATCACGCTGCCCAACGACGACGTCCTCGCCGGGAAGGTCGACCGGGTCGAGGTCACCACGACCGACGGGCAGGCGCAGGCCGTCGTACGCGTCGCCAGCGACGAGCTCGTCCCCGGTGCCGACAACGGCCTGGTCTCGGCCGGCACGCCCGTGGTCGTGCAGATCGCCCTGACGAACGACGGCGTCGTGACCACACTCGCCGGCAAGGTCCGCAGCTACGTCGAGGGGGTGCTCGGATGACCGGGAACCGGATGGCCCTGCCGGGCCCCGCCCGCACACGCTGGGCGCTCGTCGCCGGCGTCGTCGCCGCGCTCGTGGTGGTGGCGCTGCTCGTGGTGCGCCCGTGGGCGACCGGCACGATCGCGTCGGCCCCCGGGGGCTCGAACGGGGGTGCGCCCGCGGCGCCCGTCGTGGGGCCGGACGACGCGACGCCCCCGGACGTCGACGCCGCGGCCCTCACGGGTGCGCTCGTGCAGGCGGCGGACGCGAAGCTCGACCCCGTCCGCCTGGCCGAGGGCGTCGCGCCGCCGTCGAACCGCTGGTACTCCGGTCTCGTCTTCGGCGAGGAGCTGCTGCCGGTGTTCCCGCTGCCGCTGTCGTTCGCGCTCACGCCCAGCGGGTTCACGATCGGCCTGCCGGACCCGGTGACGAGCGCCAAGGCGGTCGTCGGACCGCACGTGCCGGCCGTGAGCGTCGACGTCGGTGCGGCGTCGGCGCAGGTCGTCGCGGCGGACCCCGTCGCGGTCACCACGCGCCTGCTCGACGCGGCGGGCGCCACGCTCGGCGACGTCACGGTGGCGGCGGGCTCGCCGTTCGTGTCGTTCACCGCGGCGACCGAGGTCGAGGTCGCCGCCGGTGAGGGCTTCGGTGCGCTCGAGGACGGTGTCGCCACCGCTGAGGTGGCGGGTACGACGTGGGGTCTGGCGACCTCCGACGGTGCCCTCGACGGCGGCACCCTGACCTTGCCCGCCGGTGCGACGGCCGGCTGGTACGCGCTGCCCGACGACCCGTCCGACGACGCCGCCGCGGTGCTCGCCGCGGCGGCCGTGGATCCCGTCGTGGGCGTCGACGTCACCTACGGCGTCGGCGACGACGTGGCGCGCACGACGCTCACCTACCGCACGGCCGGCGCGACGCCGAGCGCGCACGTCCTCATGCGGCACCACACCACCGGCACCCAGCCGGAGCGGGACGGGTGCGGCCTGGGCACGTACCGCAGCGTGTACGGGGACCTGGAGCTGTGCGCCGGGTCGACGCTCACGTCGTACGCGCCGACGCTGCACCCGGCGGGTGCGCTCGACCTCGAGGGCATCGACGACGCGCGCCGCGACGCCGTCCTCGCGCAGCTCGAGCAGGACGTCGCCGGCACGGAGGCGTTCGCGTCGGACACGTACTTCGGCGGCAAGCACCTGTACCGGGCCGCCACGCTGGTCGTGCTCGGGGAGCAGCTCGGTGCCGACGACACGGTGGCCGAGCTGCGCACGCGCGTCGCCGACGCGCTGCGCGAGTGGGCGGAGCCCGAGGGCTGCGACGAGCGCGACGCGCGCTGCTTCGTGTACGACGACGCCGCACGGTCCGTCATGGGCCGCACGCCGTCGTTCGGGTCCGACGAGCTCAACGACCACCACTTCCACTACGGCTACCTGCTGTCCGCGGCGGGTCTGCTCGGGGCGGACGACCCCGCCCTCGTCGACGACGTGCGCCCCGTCATGGACGCGCTCGCCGCCGACATCGCCGCGGCCCAGCCGTCCGAGGAGCTGCCCCAGCTGCGCACGTTCGACCCGTACGCGGGCCACGCGTGGGCGTCGGGCACGTCCCCGTTCGCCGACGGCAACAACCAGGAGTCCGCGTCGGAGGCCGTCAACGCGTGGAACGGCATCGGCCTGTGGGCGCAGGCGTCCGGGCAGGACGACCTGCTGACGCAGGCCACGTGGCTCGCGTCGACGGAGGCCGCGTCGGCGCGGGACTACTGGACGGACCCCGATCTGGACCACCCGGTGACGGACGGGTTCGAGCACCGCGTCTTCGCCCTCAACTGGGGCGGCAAGCGGGACTGGGCGACGTGGTTCAGCGCCGAGCCCAGCGCGATGCTCGGCATCCTGCTCATCCCCATGGGCCCGGTGTCCGATTACCTCGCGGTGGACGTGGAGCCCGCCACGATCCTCGCGGCCGTCGACGAGGCCACGCCCGCAGGGCCGGACGTCATGTTCGGCGACTACCTGCTGATGTACCGGGCGCTCGCCGGCCCGGACGAGGCGGCGGCCGCGTGGGACGACGCGGTCGCGCTACCCGACACCTCGATCGACGACGGCAGCTCCCGGGCCTACCTGCTGGCCTGGCTCGCGGCGCACGGCGCCTGACGCGTCGGCGGCCGGTCCCTCACCGGCCGCCGACGCCCCCTCGTCCGCCCCGGCGTCCTCCGCGGGCGCCGGTCGCCGCACGAGCTGCCGGACGGCGACGACGAGCAGGGCGACCACGGCGAGGTTGCGTCCCGCCAGGAGGAACGTCGGCCCGGGCACGCCGTCGACGATGTTGTCGTACATCCACGGGTAGGCGAGCTGCGTCGCACCGGCGACCGCGAGCACGCCCCACGCCGACACGCCCCACCGGGGCAGGCCGAGCGCGAGGGCCACGGCCGTCGCGGGGGCGAGCCACGCGACGAACTGCGGGCTGCCGACCTTGTTGATCACGAGCAGCACGAGCGTGAGGGCGAACGCACCGCGGACGACGAAGTCGGCGCGCACCGCGGTGTCGGTCCAGAACTGCTCGCCCGCGCGGCGGCGCACCCGCCACAGCAGCACGGTGACGGCGAGTACCGCGACGAGCAGCGCGGGTGTGGCTGCGTCGGCGACGGCGCGGGCGCCCGGCGCGCTGATCTCGAACGTGAAGATCTGGTCGTCGTACGCCCGGACCACCTGGGTGGACCAGATGCCCGCGACCATGAAGGGCGTCCCGAGGATCGACTCGATCTGCAGGTCGCGCTGGCGCTGCGCGGTGACGAAGGACAGCAGGTTCGCCCCGCCCCCGCGCGCGACGACCGTCCCGACGACGACCAGGCACACGGCGAGGGCGGGCACGACGACGTCGCGCACCGGCCGGCGGACCGCGAGCACCAGGGGGAGCACCGCGGCCCCGGGGGCGACCTTGATCCAGGCGCCCGCGGTGAGCAGCGCCGCGGAGAGCCGCGGGCGGGAGAGCGCCACGAGCAGGGCGACGACGGTCAGCGGCGCGACGAGCCCGTCGAGGCGTCCCAGGCCCGCCGGGCCCAGCAGGGCGATGAACGCGACGAACCACAGCGCCGCGACCCGCCCGTGCGGGCGGCGCAGCAGCAGCGCGACCGCCACGGCGTCGAGGACCGAGACGAGCGCCAGCCACGCGAGCGGGTACTGACCGCCGTCGGCCAGCCCGGCGAACCCCGCGACCAGCATGGGCACGATCGCGCCCGCGGGGTAGACCCACTCGTAGTCGAGGACCGGCCAGTGGCCGTCGATGAACGCCATGTACGCCCACCAGCGGTACATCCCGAGGTCGCCGAGCGTCCAGTCCCACACCACGAGCCCCACGTGGGCGACCCACGCGTGGGCGAGGATGAACGCGAGCCACACGAGCGGGGTGCGCCACGCCTGTGGCGGCACCGCCCAGGCGAACCGTCCGGGCGCGGTGCGAGGTGACGCCCCTGACGGTGCGGACATGGGTGCCCCCTACCTCGGTGTGACGATGCCGCGCCAGGTTACGCGACGACGGGCGGGCGAGGGACGATCCGGGAGGAATGCCGCGAACCCTCGGGCTCGGCGGCGGTGCCGCGTCCGCCACGTGCGTCAGCCACGGCGGGGGTGTGAGAAACGCGTCGTTCGTGAGGCGGGCGGCGTGCACCGGACGTCCGTCCCTGACGCCACCGGTCCGCGCTCGCTACCCTCGCGAGCGGGCGAGGACCACGCAACGCGAGGAGCAGACATGAGCGGCTGGGGCTGGACCGTGCACGGCGACGGACGGACCGTTCGACCTGGTGAGGTGGTGGCTCCCGACGAGCGCCTCTCCTGGGGGCGCACCATCGGCATCGGCATGCAGCACGTCGTCGCGATGTTCGGCGCGACGTTCCTCGTGCCCCTCCTGACGGACTTCTCCCCGCAGACGACGCTGTTCTTCTCCGCGCTGGGCACGGCGCTGTTCCTGCTCGTGACGCGCAACCGGCTGCCCAGCTACCTCGGCTCGAGCTTCGCGTTCATCGCCCCGGTCGTGGCGGCCACGGCGAGCGGCGGCCAGTCGGTCGCCGTCGGCGGCATCCTCGTCACGGGTCTCGCGCTGTTCGTCGTGGGGCTCGTGGCGCACCTGGCGGGCACGCGCTGGATCGACGTGCTCATGCCCCCGGTCGTGACGGGCACGATCGTCGCGCTCATCGGCTTCAACCTCGCGCCGGCGGCGTGGGGGTCCTGCGACGACGCGGGCGTCTGCTCGGGGTTCCGTGCCGCGCCCGTCACCGCGACGGCGACGCTGCTCGCGATCGTCCTGGTCACCGTGCTGTTCCGGGGCCTGCTCGGACGCCTGTCGATCCTCGTCGGCGTGCTCGTCGGGTACGGCGTCGCTCTGCTGCGGGGCGAGGTCGACCTCGACGTGGTCCGTGAGGCCGCCTGGGTCGGGCTCCCGCCGTTCGTCGCGCCGACGTTCGAGGTCGGTGTGCTCGGGCTGTTCCTGCCGGTGGTGCTCGTGCTCGTCGCGGAGAACGTGGGGCACGTGAAGTCGGTCGCCGCCATGACCGACAGGGACCTCGACCCCCTGGTCGGTCGCGCCCTCATGGCCGACGGCCTGGCCACCACGCTCGCCGGCACCGGTGGCGGGTCGGGCACGACCACGTACGCCGAGAACATCGGCGTCATGGCCGCCTCCCGCGTGTACTCCACCGCCGCGTACTGGGTGGCGGCCGCGACCGCCCTGGTGCTGGCGCTGTCCCCCAAGTTCGGGGCTCTCGTCGCGACCATCCCGCCCGGCGTGCTCGGCGGTGCCGCGGCCGTCCTCTACGGCATGATCGGGCTGCTCGGCGCACGGATCTGGGTGCAGAACCGGGTGGACTTCTCCGCTCCGGTGAACCTCATGCCGGCGGCGGTCGCGCTCATCGTCGGCGTCGCGAACTTCACCTGGGACGTCGGTGAGCTGAAGTTCGAGGGCATCGCGATCGGCACGGCGGCCGCGATCGGCCTCTACCACCTCATGCGGGGTGTCGCGCGGTGGCGTGGGACGCACGAGGAGCCGGCGACCCCGGCGTCCGTCCCCGGAGGCGACGAGATCGAGCGGGGACGAGCCGACCGTGATGAGCTGACCGACCGGTGACGAGCTGACCGACCCGCGGGGCCGGCTCAGCCCGCGCGGGGCGGGCTCAGCCCTCGGGCTGCTGCTCCTCGGTGCCCGCAGCGTCCTCCGGGGGCGCCGTCATCTCCGCGAACGGCATGCACCCCTCCGGTCCGACGAGGGGCACGGCCGGGTCGAGCACGACCTCCTCGAGGGGCAGCAGGGTGGTGTACTCCTTGCCCACGATCAGGTCCACCAGTGCGTCCGTGCGGGGGTCGTTCTGCAGGACCGCCTCGGGCAGGTGGGCCTTCAGGGTGTACGCCGCCGCGCTCCCCGCCGCACCGTAGATGATGCGCGCGACACCGCTGAACTGTACCCGCGCGTTCTCGGTGACACCGATGACGAAGCCGCGCTCCTTGAGGTCCGTGGCCGTCCGTCCCGCGAGTCCGCCGAGGTTGGCACCGTTGAAGACGTCGACCGTGATCTGGTCGGCGGGGACCGGCAGCGCACCCTCGGGCGGGCAGTACGTGTCGACAGCCCCGGCGACCACCGTCGGCTTCACCGAGAACTCCCGCTCGAGGAAGGGCAGCGACATGCTGTCCGTGTACAGGGCTGCAGCGCCGAGGCCGGCCACCGCGAGGCAGGCGAGCAGCACGCCGAAGACCACGGCCTGCCGCTCGTGCATGTGCCGGCGACGCAGCTCGCGCGCCCGGTCGTGGTCGCTCACGAGGTCCTGCCCTTCCCCCGCCTGCGGCGCGCCGCGATCACGTCAGCACCAGGACCCGTGCGTGCAGCAGTGCGCGCTGGTGCAGGGCCGCCCGCACGGCACGGTGCAGTCCGTCCTCCAGGTACATGATCCCCTTGTACTCCACCACGTGCGCGAACAGGTCACCGTAGAACGTCGAGTCCTCGGCCAGCAGCGCCTCGAGGTCGAGCGTCCGCTTGGTCGTGACGAGGACGTCGAGCCGGACCTGGCGCGGGGGGACGTCCGCCCACTGCGCGGGCGTGGTCAGCCCGTGGTCGGGGTAGGGGCGCCCCTCGCCCACGGCCTTGAAGATCACGGGCCGAGTGTAGAGGGTGCGGGCGTGCCACCCAGGGATCGTCCGTCACACGTCACACACGTCACCCGTCCACCCGCCCGAACCCGCCGCTCGGGGCACCTGGCTTACGGGGTGCCGGTTGCCGGTCCTGGCGGTGGTCCTGTCGGTACAGTCGCCCGCATGCCGTCGCTGTATGCGCTCAAGCCCTGGTACACCCGGCGGCTGCGCCGCTTCGTCGACGGTGCGGTGGCGCGGGGGACCTCACCCGACCTGTTCACGGCCGTGGGTGTCGCGGGTGCAGCGCTCGCGGGCGTCGCGATCGCCCTGGGCTGGTGGCCGGCGGCTCTCGTGCTGCTCGCGGTGCGCCTCGCGGGCGCCAACCTCGACGGAGCCGTCGCCCGGGCGCGCGGCGTCGCACGGCCCTGGGGCTTCGTCCTCAACGAGCTGGGCGACCGCCTGTCGGACCTGCTGATGTTCGCGGGCCTGGCGGTCCTCGCGGTGCGCACCGGCGGTGACGCGGTGGCCGGTCTGACGCCCCTGACGTGGGTGCTGCTCGCCGCCACGGCGGCGACCCTGCCGACGTTCGCGTCGCTCGCGGGGGCCGGGGCGGGCGCGCCGCGGCTGAACGGCGGCCCGTTCGGCAAGACCGAGCGCTGCGCGTTCGCGGTGCTCGCGACGGCCGTCCCGACGCTGCTGCCCGGCGTGGCCGTCGTCGTCGTCGTGGGGTCGGTGCTGACGGGCGTGGTGCGTGCGCGGCGCGTGCACCGGGTGCTCGCGTCGAGGTCCGCGCCCGCCGTGGCCGCTGCGGGCGCTGCCGAGGGCGCCGCGTGACCCTCGACCCGTCGCAGCGCCCCGGGGTCCTCGACCCGCTCGCGGCGTGGACGGGCCTGGACCGCACGGCGTACGCCCTGGACGTGCGGCTGGGCGGATGGCACATCGACCTGGACGGGCGGGCCGTCTTCCTCTTCCTCCTCACGGCGGCGATCCTCGCGGTCGCCGCGGTGCCGGTGCTCGCCTCGGGCAAGCCCGAGCTGCGGCGGCGGTGGACGACGTGGGCGCTGATCCTGCCCGTCATCGGCATCCCCCTGTGGCTGGGCCCCGGGCCGACGACGTTGCTGGCGGCGCTGCTCGCCCTGCAGGCGGTCCGCGAGTTCTCCCGCATGACGGGCCTGCCGCGCCCCGAGACCGTGATCCTGCTGGTCCTGGCCGTCGCCTACCCGGTGGCGGCGTGGCTCGCTCCCGACCTGCTCGCGCTCGTGCCGCTCGTCGCGCTGCTGTGCGCCGTCCCCGCGGTGCTCTCCGGTGACCTCGACCGCGGCGTCGAGCGGGCGACCGGAGCTGCGTTCGGGTCGATCTGGCTGTGCTGGTCGCTCGCGCACCTCGTGCTCGTCGGGTCCGACGCGTTCCTGCTGTGCTTCGCGGCGGCCGCGACCGACGTCGCCGCGTGGTGCGGCGGGCAGGGCCTCAAGAGGTTCGCGTGGGCGCGCCGGTCGCTGTCGCCGCTGAGCCCCAACAAGACGGTCGGTGGTCTGGTGGGTGCCGCCGTGGGTGGCACGATCGTGCTGCTGGTCCTCGGTGCGTTCTCGGCCGGGCTGGTGGTGGCGGTGGTCCTCGGCGGTGTGGGAGGTGACCTGGTGGAGTCCATGGTGAAACGGCGGGCGGGCGTCAAGGACGCGGGGACGTGGCTGCCGGGGTTCGGCGGGCTGCTCGACCGGGTGGACTCGCTGCTCTTCGTGCTGCCGCTGGCGTGGGTGCTGGCATGAGCGACGACGCGCAGCCCGGCGACCGTCACCCGTACGCCCACGCCTCGGCGGAGACGTTCCTCCGGCTGCGCCGACGCGTCGGGATGCCTCCCGGCTTCAACCTGGCCGGTGCCGTGCGGCACGTGGTGTGGCGCAACGTGTTCCACCTCGTCGGCGGGTTCCGCGTCGTCGGGTCGGCGCCGTACGAGGCGATGGTCGTCGTCGCCAACCACCAGTCGCACGCCGACACCCCGGCGCTCATCGCGGCGTTCCCCGCGCCGTACAAGCCGGTGGTCGTCGCCGCGGGGGACTACTGGTTCGACGACCCCTGGAAGGCTCGGCTCCTCAAGGTCGCCATCGGGGCCGTGCCGGTGCGGCGCCACGGCGGGGGCGGGTACGAGTCCCTCATCGAGGGTGCCACGCAGGTGCTCGGCGGCGGGTCGAGCCTCCTGGTGTTCCCCGAGGGCACCCGCTCGACCGACGGCCGCCTGGGCCGGTTCCGCAGCGGCGCGCTGCGCATCGCGCAGGAGTTCGACGTGCCGATCCTGCCCGTGGCCGTCGTCGGCACGCGCGAGCTGCTCGCCAAGAAGGGCCGGTTGACGCCGGGCCCCGTCGAGGTGCGGGTCGGTCACCCGCTGAACCCGCACGAGCTGACGGACATGACCCCGCTCGTGGCGCAGATCGAGGGGATGCTGGCGGCCGGCCCCCCGGTGCCGTCGCGGTCGCGCATCTGGCGGGTGCTGCGCAACCACATGTCCGGGCCTGCCGGCATGGCGGGCGCGTTCGGCTGGGGGTTCGCGGAGGCCGTGAGCCTGCCCGTCACGTCCGAGATGTACCTCGTCCTCGTCGCCGCCGCCCACCCGCGCCGCGTCGTGCCGGCTGCAGCGTTCCTCGCGGCCGGCTCGGTCGCGGGCGTCCTGGTCACGCGGGCGCTGACGGCCCACGGCGATCGACCGCCCGCGCCGCTGACCACACCGGCGATGCGCTCGCGGGCCGCGGCCGACCTCGCGGCGGCCGGTGCCCGTGGCATCTGGCGGCAGGCGCTCAACGGCGTGCCGGTCAAGGTCTACGCAGCCGAGGCGGGCGCGGCGCACGTGCCCGCCCTGCCCCTGGCCGCGCACGCGCTCGGGGCACGGGGTGCGCGCTCGCTCGCGGTCGGTGCCGTGGTCGGAGCGGCTGCCGGTGCCGCGGCCCCGGTGCTGCGGCGCTTCTACGGCCCGTACCTGGCGGTCGCGGGCGTGACGTTCGCGGTCGGCCTGGGCGCGGTCGTGCGGCGCTGGAGCCGCTGACCGGCCGGCCGTCGTCGATTCGGTGGGCGGGCCGCCTCGGGGTCCCGGTGGGACGGTCCGTCAGCGGGGCAGCAGGGCGAGGGCGCCGGCGACGAGCAGCGCCACCACGGGGAGCGCCGCGCTCAGCGCGATCGACGTGAGCCGCATCCGTCGCGTCGGCGGGCTGTCGCGCTCGGCCGGGTCGCGGACGAGGTCGGTGGTCGCGCCGCCGACGTGCAGCGCGACCGCCCCGGCGACCATGAGCAGCACGCTGACCAGGACGAGGGGCGTCGCCGGTGCCGTCAGCGGCGCGTCCGGGACGAGCGCGCCGACGGCCGCGAGCGTGGCCGCTGCTCCGCCGCCCGCGAGCGCCGCCTGCCACCACCGCGCGCGCATGAACCAGCCCAGGATCCTCGTGGGCGCCAGGCACAGCACGACCGTCAGCACCAGGACGAGCGCGATGGTGGTCGCCGCACCGCGCGAGGCCACCAGGTCCTCGCCGTGCAGCCACGGGGGGACCGTCCACACGACCCCCATGACGCCGGCGGTCTGCGCGACGACCGCGGCACCGTCGCGCACGGTGGTGCGGCGGCGGGTCGGCAGCACCTGCGCGAGGCTGCGGGCGTACGCGGCAGGATCGCCGAACGCGCTGAGGGCGTCCTCGCCCGCGTCCGCGCAGTAGGCCTCGACCTCACCGAGCGCCTCGCCGATCGACGGACCCGGCACGTCGTGCAGACGCAGCTCCATGACGAACGCGTCGCGCCAGGCCGGCTCGACGTGCGGGGCGAAGGTGGCGGGTTCGTTGTTCATGGGAGCCTCCGGGCTGGGTGATGACGTCAGCGGTGGGGTTGGCGGCCGAGCTCTTGGGGGTGGCGGCCGTCAGCCGGCCAGGCGGTTGATCAGGATGCCCGTCGCCGCGGCGGCGGCGACCCAGCCGACCTGGGTCGCCCAGACGAGCAGCGTCGTCCTCCGGGCGTCGCGACGGGCGGCCTCGTCGGCCGTCGCACGGTCGGCCCCGGGTGCCAGCAGCGGGTCGACGGGGGAGGGGTGGCGCAGCTCGAGGACGATCGCGACGGCGAGCAGCACGAGCGCGCCGACGGCGACGGGCGGCGCCGGGAGCGTGCCGATGTGCCACGGGCGAGCGAGGACGGCCAGGCCGACCATGGGGACCAGGGCCGCCATGGCCAGCAACCAGCTCTTCCACCAGGGGGCGGTGAGCACGAACCGCACCAGGGGTGCGAAGAACCGCGCGATCACGAAGGGCGCCAGGAGCACCCCCAGGACGAGCGCAACCGTGCCGCCGGTCCGCTCGAACGTCCCGTCCTGCCACCACTCGACGACGCCGCCGACCGCCACGACCATCGCGGCCGCCCCGATCGCGATCGGCACCAGCTCCCCCGGGGCGTCCGGATCCGGTCTGGCGGCCGTCTCGGCGATCTGCGCGGCGTACTGCGTCGGGTCGCCGAAGGCCTCGTGCGCGGGGGTGCCGGAGTCGACGACGTGCGACTCGACCTCCGTCAGCAGGTCGCCGATCACGTCGCCGGGGACGTCGCGCAGCCGCAGCTCGACGACGAAGTCGTCGGCCCACGTGGTCTCCACGTGCGGGGCCAGGTCGGCGGGTTCGATGCTCATCGCGTGGCCTCCGGGTTCGTGACGTCCATGGGGGTCAGGTGGTGCGGCGCAGGACGAGGAACACGATGAGGAGGACGGCTGCCACGTAGCCGCCCTGCAGCGCCGCGAGGCGCAGCGCGAACCGCCGGTACTCGCGGCGCGCGCCCTCGTCAGCCGCCGCGCGGTCGGCGCCCGGCGCGAGCAGCGGGTCCAACGACCGGGGGAGCCACAGCCAGAACAGCGTCGAGGCGGCCAGCACCGCGAGTGCACCGAGAGTGACGGGCGCGGCGGGCAGCACGGCGATGTGCCACGACCGCCCGAGGACCCCCAGCCCGACCAGTGGAGCCATGGCCGCGACGGTCAGCAGGCCCGCCTTCCACGGCGCAGCGCCCAGGACGAACCGCAGCATCGATGTGCCGTACCGCTCGACCACGACGAGGATCGCGACCATCCCCAGGACGAGCACCACCGTGCTGCCGGTCAGTGCGTACGTCCCGTCGCGCCACCACCCGAAGGCGCTGTCGATCGCGACGATCATCGCGGCGCAGCCCATCCAGATCGGCAGGTCGCCGCGGCGGTCGTCGGCCTCGGGCCGGGCGGTGGTCTCCGCGATCTGCGCGGCGTACTGCTTCGGGTCGCCGAATGCCTCGTGCGCGGGGGCGCCGGAGTCCAGGACGTGCGACTCGACCTCAGCCAACAGGTCGCCGATCGTGTCGCCGGGGACGTCGCGCAGGCGCAGCTCGATGACGAACGCGTCGGCCCACGTCCTGTCCACGTGCGGGGCCAGGTCGGCAGGTCTGGTGCTCATCGGACGGCCTCCGGGGTCGTGACGAACGTCTGGGTCAGGTCGGCGAAGCGCGACCAGCGCGCGCTCTCGTCTCGCAGGTGGGTGCGGCCGGCGTCGGTGAGCGCGTAGTACTTGCGCCCCGGGCCCCCGTCGCCCGGGCGCCACTCCTCGTCGAGCAGCCCGGCGGCGTGCAGGCGACCGAGCAGGGGGTAGAGGGTGCCGCCCTTGATCTCGCCGAGCCCGGCGGCGGCCAGGCGCTGGGCGATGTCGTAGCCGTACGTCGGGCCGTCGGCCAGCACGCGCAGCGCGCACAGCGACAGGACGCCGCGCAGCCACTCACCGGGCCAGTCGGCACCGGTCGCGACGTCGTCGCCGGTGCCGGGGGCCGGAGGTGCGGTGCGTCGTGCCATGGCTAGACAGTAAGGTTGACTAGGTAGGCACGCAACCCACGTGCCTGGCGGTGCCCCCGGACGGGAAAGGCGAAGGGCGCCCCGACCAGTGGTCGGGACGCCCTTCGGTGAGCCCGTGGGCTCGGTGAGCTGTCGCTCAGGCAGGTGCGACGTTCGAGGCCTGCGGGCCCTTGGGGCCGGCCTGCACGTCGAACTGCACGCGCTGGTTCTCCTCGAGCGAGCGGTAGCCCTGCGTCTGGATGGCCGAGTAGTGGACGAAGACGTCCGGGCCGCCGTCCTCGGGGGCGATGAAGCCGAAGCCCTTCTCAGCGTTGAACCACTTCACGATGCCAGTGGGCACGTCATTCTCCTCATGCGGTTACTACGGACCCGACGACCGGGACCGGTGAATCACGGTGGTCGTCGTCCGCTCCGGAGAACGGGACAAACAAAGCGCACTGCGACTACCTCCTCAGCGTAGCCGCAGGGATCCCGACTGCGCGAGGGTTCAGCCGCACGGACCTGCACGGATTCACGGAGGGCCCGCCACGGCGCGCACCGCAGCGGTCGCCGGTGCCGGCGACCGCCCGCAGATTCGGCGCCCGTTCGCCCACGGGGAGCGGCCCGGCGCCGCTACGCTCCCGCCGGACGGGACGCGCGGGCGGCCCCCAGGGGAGTCCAGGAGGCACCCATGAGCACCAGGCTGCGCGCCGTCATCGCGGTTCTGACCTTGGCAGGGTTCTACGTCACCGCGCTCCTCGTCATCGCCGGTCTCGGTGCACTGACGGTGCTCGCGTTCCGGTCCGGCACCGGGCCGTTGGCCGGCAAGCTCGGCTTCGTCACCATCGCGGCCGTCGTCGGCGTCGTCGTCGCGCTGTGGAAGGTCGCCCGCGCCCGGCCCGAGCCTCCGTCGGGTCCGGTGCTGCTGCGCGCCGAGGCACCCGAGCTGTGGGCGATGGTCGACGAGCTCGCGGTCCTGACCGGGACCCGCGCCCCCGACGAGATCCGGCTCGCACCGGACGTCAACGCCGGCGTCATGGAGGACGCGCGGCTCCTGGGGCTCGTCGGCGGGACGCGGCGCATGGTGCTCGGCGTGCCGCTGCTGCACGGCCTGAGCGTCGCGCAGCTGCGCTCGGTCCTGGCCCACGAGCTGGGCCACTACTCGCACGACGACACACGCCTGTCCGTCGTGGTCCACCGTGGCCGCGCCGCGATCGGCGCCACCCTCGCCCAGCTCTCGGGATCGCCGGTCGGCTGGCTCCTGCGGCAGTACGGCAAGCTCTACCTGCTGGTCTCCGCGGCCACCAGTCGCCGGCAGGAGCTGGCGGCCGACGCCAAGTCCGTCGCTGCGGTGGGCCGTGCGACCGCGCAGTCGGCGCTGCGCGAGGTGCCGGTGCTCGACGCCGCGTGGGACTTCTACCTGGAGCGCTACGTCATGGTCGGGTGGGAGGTCGGTCTGGCGCCGACGTCCGACGCGTTCTACGGCGGCTTCCGGCACCTGCTGGCCGCGCGTGCACAGGAGCTGAGCGACATGCGCGACGTGCCCCGCCCCGAGCACGCCAGCCGCTGGGACAGCCACCCGCCCATCGGCGAGCGCATCGTCACGATGGACCGCCTGCCCGACGTCCCGCACACGCCCGACGCCCGGCC
This sequence comes from Cellulomonas xiejunii, assembly GCF_024508315.1. NCBI lineage: Bacteria > Bacillati > Actinomycetota > Actinomycetes > Micrococcales > Cellulomonadaceae > Cellulomonas > Cellulomonas xiejunii. Next base: position 3,561,928 of record NZ_CP101987.1, on the reverse strand, counting down.
GGCGACGGTCCTCGTCCCGCGGCTCGACGTCCTCGCGACGCACCTCGCCGACGAGGTGCTGGCCGTCGAGGACCGCAGGCGGCTCCCCTGGGAGGAGCTGGTCCCGCCCGCGATCGCCGCGGCGCAGCAGCGCCACGCGGACAGCGTCCACCGTGCCGCCGCACGGCTCGCCGGCGTCCAGCGGGCGACGCTCGGGACCGTGCTCGACCTCGTGGCCCAGGGCCGCGGTGACGACCTCGCTCGTGAGCTGGGGATCGACCGTGATCACCCGGCGTTCGAGGAGGCCGGTGAGCACGTGCCGCACCCCATGGCCGACGCTCTCGAGCCCGTCCTGTCGTCGGCGCTCGTCAACGCGGGTGCCGCACGGTGGCACCTCGACTGGGCGGGCCCCGCCACGCTGCGGGACCGCGAGGGTGACGAGCCCGCGCTGTCGGCCTGGGCGAACCTCGCGTCGCAGCCCGCGGGTGTCGAGCACGTCCGCGCCTGGCTCGCCGGCCTGGGTGTCGAACCGCAGGCGGTCGGCCAGGTCCACGAGCGCGCGACCGCGCACGGCGCGTCGGTGCTCGCCGGTCTCGCCAACGTCGCCGTCGACGGCGTGGACCACGACGTCGTCGTGCTGGACCGTGGCCTGGTGCTCGTGCCCTGCCCCAAGAAGACCGACGGCGGCAAGGCTCGCCTGATCGGTGTCGTCCGGTCCGCGCCCGTGCACCAGCTCGCGCAGGTGCACCGGTTCGTGTCGTACGAAGACGTCCGCACCGCGACGGTGCGCCGCTCGTCGCCCGTGCAGGCGACCGTCGAGCTGCACGACGGCACGCGCCTGGAGCTCAAGGAGCGGTGGGCGGGGGAGTACCTGGCGAAGGGCTCGCAGGAGATCCTCGTGGGGCACCTGCATTCGCTCGCCGGCGCGCCCGGAGCCTGACGCCCGGAGCCCGACGCCCGGACGTCGGACGCCCGGACGTCGGAGGCCTGCGGCGCTCAGGCGACGGTGGCGGTCAGGTGCAGACGATCACCGAGCGCGACGTCCTCGACGCGGACCTGCAGGCCGCGCGCGGCGGGGAACGCCTCGCCGACGAGCGGGCCGAGACGGTCCAGGTCGACCTCGACGACCGTGGCGCCCTCCTGCGTGTGGACCGTCGCGACGCCCGGGGGCAGCTTCACCAGCTGCCCCCGCACGGCCTCGGTGACGAACCCGCTGAGGTCCATGCGCATGACGGGGTGCGACGCGACGATCGCCACGCGCCACGCGCGGCCCGTCACGCCGCGGTCCTCGACGCGCACGTCGACCGGCCCGGCGAGCCGCGTCGCCATGCGGACGGCACCGGGCACCCCGGGCAGCTCGTGGACCTTGACCTGCGCCCGCACCAGGCGGGGTTCCCCGCGGACGTCGGTCACGGCGGAGGGCAGGGCGTCGGCCGCGCGGGCCAGCGTGAGGGCCTCGTCGAGACCCAGGGTGAGCTCCATGCCGTCAGGTTACGCACCGCGCGGCGTCGCGGGGCGGGGAGGACCTGCGGCCCTGCGGCCCGTGCGCACCGGGTGGAGGATGGGGCCCTGCACCCACGCGCCGCGCGCGCCCGAGCCCGGAGGTCCGACGTGCCCCTGAATCCGAAGAAGAAGTGGCGTGAGCTGCGACGTGGTCAGCGCGTGGGTGTCGCCGTGGTCGGCGCCGCGCAGGTGGCGCTCACCGCGGCCGCCTACCGCGACCTGGTCAAGCGGCCGGCCGCGCAGGTGAACGGGCCGAAGCTCGCGTGGGGGCTCGCGCTGCTCGTCAACTGGGTGGGACCGCTGGCGTACTTCGCGAAGGGGCGCGTCACGTCCTGAGGTCACACGTCGACGAGCCGTAGTCGCAGGTGCACCACGTCGCCGGCGGCGACGTCCGCGGCGGTGCGCACGGCCTTCTTCACGGGCAGCACGTACGTCTTGCGGCTCTTGTCGGGGAACAGCGACGTGCGCCACGTCGTCGGGCCGAGCGTCACCTCGACGCGCACCGAGCCGAACCCGCCCTGGCGGCCCCGCGTGAGCTCGTCCACCTCGTCCGCGACGGGGAACGGCAGCGCCGCGAACACCCACGACCCGTTCTCCACCTGCCACAGCGGCACGTCGACCTCGTACTCCGTCACCCCCGGCACGCTACCGGGGGCCACCGACGCGGGTCGGGGTCAGGCGGGTGCGACGTCCTGGGGGAGCAGGCCGCGCAGGTAGGCGGCCTGCCCCGCGTGCTGGACGCAGTCGTCGAGGATGCTGACGAGCCGCACGCCCAGCGTCACCGGCGGGTCCCACGACGTGTCGACGACGGTGTCGAGCTCGTCGTCCTCGATGCGCTCCAGGTAGGCCAGGGTCTGCGCGGTGACGGCGTCGAGGTACCCCAGCAGCAGGTCGACGGGCGCGTCGACGAGCGCGACCTCGTCGGGTGACTGCCCGTAGCCCGTGGCGTCGTGGTCGAACGGCAGGCCGAACCGGTCGGCCCACCCGTCCGCCGTCCACAGCTGCTCGACGCCGGCCAGCGGTGCGACCTGGGAGTCCTGCCCGCGGGCGACGTGCCACGCGAGCCACGCGAGCGTGTTGGCCCGCGGTGCGGGGCGCCACGTCCGCGCTGCCGCGTCGGTGCCGTCCAGGGCGGCCCGGAGCACGGGGCCGACCCTCCCGAACCCGTCGGTGAGCACCTGCTGCGCGCCTGTCGTCACGCGACCGACCGTACGGCCGTCCGTGGCACGCCGCACCCTAGGCCGTGACGGACGAGGCGGTGGCGGAGAGGTGCGTCACCGCCGGGCGCGTCGCGCGACCGTCGAGCCACAGCGTGTCCGATGCGTCGCGGTGCGCCCCCGTGGTGCCGACGTGCTTGCCGGAGATGGTCGGTCCCTTGGTGATGACGTGCACCATCGCCATGCCGTGCCCCCGGCCCAGGCCGTGCTCGTCGGCGAGCCACGCGAGGATCGGGCCCGCCTTGGTGGACGCGTCGAACCCGCGCTCGCGCGCCTGCTCGAGCAGCTGGCGCGGTGTGAGGCCGGTCTTCTCCTCGACCGCGTCGAGATAGGCCTGGAAGGACATGGCGCGCTCCTCGCTGGTGGTGGTGCGGGGGTAGACCCGCGGACGTGCGTGGAGTCATCGGGTGGCTCGCCGGGTGCGTCGGGCGGCGGCAGGACACACTGCCACCATGCAGCGGCAGCGGGTGAGGGACGGGCTGGTCGGCGCCGGGATCGCGGTGCTGGTCCTGGCGCTGCTGCTGGTCGTCGCCGTGCTCGCTGCGACGAGGTCGGCGTCCTCGGCGGCGCCGGACGCGTCGCCGCCGGCCGACCCGTCGGGGGCCGGCAGCGCGGCGGAGCCGGCTCCCGGTGACCTCGCCGACGGTGACCTGTGGCTCGACGGGCTCACGCTGGACGCCGACACCCTGGCGACGCCCGACGGCACCCTGCGCGACGTCGTCGTCACGGGCGCGGACGTGCGCACCGGTGCGTCGGGGCTGGTCGCCGGGCAGCTCACGGTGGACGCGACGGTGCCGTTCGCCCTGGTCGCGGGGCAGATCGGGTCGGACGTGCGCGTCGGTCCGGTCGCGGGCAGCCCGGACCAGGCGGCGGTGCACCGGTCGTTCGAAGGGCTCGGGCGGGTGCTGGACGTCGAGGCGACCGGGACCGTGACGGTGAGCGCGGGACGTCTCGTCATCGAGCCGCGCACGATCGACATCGGCGGGCCGGCGTTCCTCGCCGACGTGTTCGGCGCGCTCGCGCGCGAGCTCGTCACGATCGAGCACGAGATCGAGGGCGTGCCGGACGGCCTGGTGCTGCGGGAGGTGACGGTGCAGCGCGACGGGTTCCGGGCGCAGCTGCGGGGGGCGGACGTGCGCATCGAGCCGTGAGGGTGCGTCCGGGGCTCGCACGTTCCTCGGCTAGACTCCTACCCGCAGTACGCCCGCTCACGCGGAGCGTGCAGCACCAGGAGGATTCGCCTAGTGGCCTATGGCGCACGCTTGGAAAGCGTGTTGGGTTAACGCCCTCGGGGGTTCGAATCCCCCATCCTCCGCCGGATGAAGGGCCCGTGACCTGCAGCGATGTGGGTGGCGGGCCCTTCGTCGTCGCGGCTGCGGGTGGCCGGCCGGGCGGCGGTAGCAGTTCTGGTAGCAGTTCGTACGGCGAACGACGCCCCCGTCAGGGAAGGTTCACGCCCCCAAGGGCGAGCCACGCCTGCCACTCGGGCCGCCGTGCGACTTCTGCGACGCGGCCCATCGACGGAACTCCCCGCTGGCTTGGGCGTCCCCCGGCTCCCACATCCCGGTCGTAGGGTTCCACGCGGCGGCGTGGTTGACGGTCCCGTCGTACACGGGGTCCACGAACGCGGTGATGGCCGCGAGTTGGTCATTGAGGACCGGTTCGGCAAGGTCAGTCATGTCGTTGGTCCGCAACCACGCGGACCACTTCGGTTGGGCGACGTCGCCGTACCCGGCCGTCACGGCGGCGAGCGGTCCGAGCTCGACCTGCCGGTGGTCAGCGACTGCTTGCGCTGCTGAACGCAGGTCACCGGCCAGGAACGGGTACGTGCGGGACAGGCCGCGAACGTCAACGTAGTCGCGCCACCGGGTGCTCGTCGTTCCGCGCTGGAGGACCGTGACGGTCTTCTCCGCGACGACAGTTGGCAGCGGGTGCCCGAGGACGGTCACATGCCCGCCCAGGATTGCGGGCAGGTCCACGCGCTGGGGCGAGGGCCAGATGGGGTCCCGGTGGAGATGTCGAGCCTGAGCGGGAACTCGAACGTGTGCACCCGCGCGGTTGCCGTACGCCACCTCGGCGGCCGTCGTCTGGAAGTTCGCGACGTTGGTGAAGAACCCGGCGACCTCCTGCACGCCTGAGGCGACCAGCCGCTCCGCGATGCCCGCGCGAGAGTTCGGCCCCCAGTCGAACGAGTTCGACGAGCCTGCATCGAGGTACACCTCAGCCCCAGCGTCCTTGTACGTCAACGCCACCGTCCGCAGCAGGGCGTACCGGTTCTGCGGGACCGGTGCCCGCGTCGCCTGCAGCAGAATCAGGCTCGAGAAGCACCACGGCCCGCGAACCCCGCAGCGCCTCGACGATCTCCACCGTCCAGGCCATGTACCCGCTGGTGGGGTACCCGCCGGCCGAGTGCGACCCGTTGTCACGGTTCGGCACCGCGTACGGCACCAGGACTGGCGTCTGGCCAACAACCTGGGCCTGCTCGACGTACGCGGCCACCGCGGCGCCCACACGGCCCGTAGGGGTGCCGGAGTCCGTCAGCCAGCGCGCCGCACCACCCTGAGCAGCCCCCGACAACAGCCGGGCGTCACCCAGGCGCCCCCTCCGTGAGCGCCTTGCGCGCAGCGACGCCGGCAGGGGTGTCAGGGGAGACGAAGCGGTAGCCAGGTAGCTCATGCCCAAGACGATCGACCTCGGCGCTGGAGGCGCGCAGCGAGCTACGACGCTGCTGGTCGGGCCCGGAGACGGTGACTACCCGCCCGTGTCGTGCGTCATGGGGCGAGACGCTACCTGCGCCGGCCGGCGGGACCCACCTTTGCCAGACACCGCCGCGTCACGCGGGCGGGCGGCTCATGAGCATGAACACGAGCGTCCCGAACAGCCCCGCCATCGCCAGCCCAACCAGTGCCGCCATCCGCCAGGCCACCAGGCTGGTGTGCATGTTCGTCGTGATCGTGAAGTACCGCTCCGCCGCGCCCTGGTACTCGCGCGCGTCGTCCTCGAGCTTCCGGTTCTGAACGGCCAACCACTCCACGCGCTCACGGGCGGCGCCGAGCTCGATGGCGATGTGCTCAGTCCCCGGGGGCACCGATGGTCCGCTGGCCCACCCGTCGGCAGCTCCGCCGCTCGATGTCGTCATGCCGTAGGTGTCGGCACGCCACAACCTCGGGTTGAGCCATCACGGCGCGGGTGACCGCTTCGTTCGCTCAGCGCCGGCCCTACTGCTCGGCAGGTGCCACCGGCTCGGCGTTCTTCCGGGCTCGCCGTGCCTCGTTGGCCGCGAACCCGGTGGCGGCGTTGGCGTACAAGCTCATCAGCGCCACCCACAGCACGGAGTCCTTCAGCCACAGCAGCGTCGGCACCGTCGCCGCGATCCAGAACCACCCGGTCAGCAGGTAGCGGTTCTCCCGCAGCCACTCAAGCGCACCCGACACCTCCCGTTTCTGCTACCGCACGAATGGCGTCGGGCGGGGCGCGCCGACGGACGACACCATCGACCCGCGTCGGGATGACACTCTGAGGCCCATGAGCCTCAACGAAGACATGTGCGCCTCCGTGCGAGCCTCGATGTCCGACCATGGCGTGTCGATGAGCGCGGTGGCCCGACACCTAGACCGCAGCGTGAACTACGTCTCGGGCAGACTCACCGGGAAGCACGCGCTATCCATGGACATCATCGAGGGGGCGGCAGCCGTTGCTCACGTCGGCGAAGTCGCATTCTTGGCCGAGGTGACGCGCCGGATGTTCGGATCGACGTCCGTCTGATGCCCATGAGCGACCTCAACAATGACTTGTGCGCCTCCGTGTTGGCAGTGATGTCGGAACGCGCCGTGTCGATGCGCGCAGTGGCCCGACTTCTGGACCGCAGCGCAGGCTACGTCTCAGGCCGGCTAACGGGCCGACACGCGCTATCCGTGGACATCCTGGCTGCGGCAGCACAGGTCGCCCACATGTCCGAGCGCGCGTTCATGGCGGCGGTCATGCGCGATTACATGAGCCGGACGGTGGGTCCGACGTCTGACTGAGCGTTGGCGGCAGCCCGACGTAACCCCGGGGCGCTGTATAACGAAGTACTTGGATGTGCCTTAGGCAGGTCGGCGGAGCGGGGTCAACCGATCCTCCACGGCTGCGCGATGCGGTGCCGGATACGCATCGACGCCGGCCCAAGCGCGGCACGGCGGATGTAGATCGCGTTGACCGACCGCCCCAGCGCCTTGGCGATGTCCTCAACCTCGTCGACGGGCAGATGCTGACGGAGGTAGTCGTCGTCGGCCTGGGACCACGCGATGTGACGGTTCACCTGCAGGTGGCTGGCCGGGCGCGGGGGAGGTAACCCGATGCCCCGCTCCTCGCGGTCGCGCTTCTTGCGCTTGTTGAAGCACCGGTGACACCCCGAACGCCGGTACCTCCCGTCGATCAGCGGGAACGATTCGCCGTCACCCAGCACACCGCACCCCACGCAGCTCCTGGCAAGCAAGCGGGGACGGTGAGCCGGAGCCCGTCGTACTCCTCTTCGTCGCGGATCCTCCTCACGGTCGCCGCGTCGCTGTCCAGGACCAGGGCGTCCGCGCTGGTCACCGCTGCCACCCGCTGCACCACGGTGCGCATGTGCGCTTCGTCGAGTGGGAAGTCCAGGGCCTGCATGTCGATGTCACGGGTCGGCCGGCGCAACCGGTACGCGGCGAGCAGCACCCCACCTTTCAGGGCGAAGTCCTCGGCGTGCTCGGTCTCCGCCAGGCGCGCCAGGAACCGTTCCAGCCCGTACAGCGTCATGACCTCTTGGGCGAGGCGTCCCCGTGCGCGCGCCTCTCTTTGCAGCGCGGCGTAAACCTGCGTGGCTCTCATGAGAGGTAGTTCAGGGCGTCACGGACGGGCGTCTGAGCGCGCGGGAGCTGCTGGGCGATGTTCAGGAGCGCGACGGGGTTCGACCCTCTCCTGGGTAGCCAGTTCCGTAGCGCCTCGATGGCGATCTCGTACCCGGTCACGTCCCGGAGTCGGAAGCAGTCGACGATCGTCCGCTCCGGGGAATAGATCCCAACGGAGAACGGAGTCCCCAGCACGGGGATCGTCGACCGGCCTATGTCGAACGTGTCCACGTCGAAGAGGTGCCACCGGACGTTCTCAACGCGTGGCTTGCGGGTGCCGCGCGGTAGGGCCAGGTCGATCCAGTGCGGGATGGTGTCGGTCAGTCCGTGGTGCGCGAGCGCGCTCGTCAGGCACAGAGTCGCGCGCGGTGCGCGCTTCGCGGCTGGGGCAAGGTCCAGGTCGACGGGGTACTCCGCGTCGGTCCGCTGATACAGGCCGTGGCCGATGCGTTCCAGGACGCCATCGTTCAGCAGGGCGTACAGCCGGTGCTCGGTTACCCCGGCATCCCTGGCCTCCCGCGCGGTGAACGGGTGCGCAGGCAGGATGTCAACAACACCCACGAGCTCGCCTCCTACCTCTCCCGGTTTGCGTACACACGTAACCGTATATGCGTACGGTTTTCGAGGCCAGCTCCGTCCGGTCGAGCGCTCGATCAGTAGTGGCGAGGAGGCCCATGCGCGCGCAGGCGGAAGACGTCTGGCAGACCGTCCGTGAGGAGCGGCTGCGCCTCGCGGACGACCTCTCCGGGCTCCGCGAAGAGCAGTGGGCGGTCCCGTCGCTGTGTCCCGGGTGGGACGTCCACGACGTCCTGGCGCACCTGGTCGACACGGCCCGCACCGGGCGACTGGCCTTCGTGCGGGACATGGTGGCCGCCCGTGGGGACTTCGACCGCGCGAACCGGACCGGCGTCGCCCGGGAGAGGCGAACGGACCCGCAGGACACGGTTGCAGCGCTGCGGCAGGTCGCCGACCTGCGGCGCACCCCACCGGCTCCGCTCGCGACGCGGCTGGTCGAGGCGGTCGTGCACGGCGAGGACGTCCGCCGGCCGCTGGGTCTCGCGGGCGCCTACCCGGCCCGGGCGGTCGTCCTCGCGCTCGAGAACCAGCTCCGCACGCGCGTCTCCCTCGGTGGCGGACGCGAGCGCGTCGCGGGCGTCCGGCTGGTCGACCGGGGCAGCGGGCGGACGTGGGGTGCCGGCGAGGACCTGGAGGCGGACGCCGTCGACCTGCTCCTCGTCGTCTCGGGACGGCCCGTGCCCGCCGACCGGCTCGCAGGGGCCGCGGCCTCCCGCTTCGCGGCCGCGCCCGTCGCCGGTGAGCGGGACGACCAGTGACGCGACGTGCGGCGGACCGCCCCGACGACCGGGCAGCGGCGCCTGGCCCGTACCTGGACGAGCTCGCCGGGCCGGGCGTCCCGACGCTGCGGGCACGGGTCACCGGCGGGTAGTCGCGTCCGGCCGGGGGACGGGCGGCAAACCGCCGGACAGCGTGATGCCCTGCGTGCGAGGATCCGCCGGTGCTCCTGACCCTGTCCGCCGCCGGCCCCGACGCAGCCGACCTCGGCTACCTGCTGCACAAGCACCCCGGCCGGGTCCAGGCGTTCGACCAGTCGTTCGGGGTCGCGCACGTCTTCTACCCCGAGGCGAGCGACGAGCGCTGCACCGTCGCGCTGCTGCTGGAGGTCGACCCGGTCGGCCTGGTCCGGCAGAAGGGCCGCAGCGCACCGCGGGACGTCGCGTTCAGCCTCGCGCAGTACGTGAACGACCGGCCGTACGCGGCCTCCTCGATGCTCGCGGTCGCGCTCGGCAAGGTGTTCCGCACGGCCATGACCGGACGTTGCGAGCTCCGCCCCGAGCTGCCCGCGCGGCGGTGGGACCTGAACGTGCACGTCCCGGCCGTGCCGTGCCGCGGCGGCGTCGAGGCCGCGGTCCGGCTGTTCGCCCCGCTGGGGTGGCAGGTCGACGCGCGCCACGTGCCGCTCGACCCGACGGTCCCCGCGTGGGGCGACTCGCGCTACGTCGACCTGCGCCTGACCGGCACGCAGCGCGTCGCCGACGCCCTCAGCCACCTGTACGTCCTGCTGCCGACGCTCGACGCGAGCAAGCACTACTGGGTCGGGTCCGACGAGGTCACCAAGCTCGTGCGCGCGGGGGAGGGGTGGCTCGCGGCGCACCCGGCGCGTGAGGAGATCGCGCGCCGGTACCTCGCCCACCGCACCAGCCTGGCGACGTCGGCCATCGAGCGGCTCGCGGAGGTCGACGACGCCCGCCCGGAGACGGTGGACGACGCCGTCGCCGAGCCCGAGGACGCCGCGGTGGACACAGCCGCGCCGACGACCCCACCGCTGGCCCGGCAGCGTCTCGACGCGGTCGTCGCCCAGCTCCGGGACGCGGGCGCGCGGAGCGTCGTCGACCTGGGGTGCGGCGAGGGTGCCCTGCTGAGCGAGCTGCTGCGCGACCCGGCGTACGAGCGACTCCTCGGCGTCGACGTCTCGGCGCGCGCCCTGACGACCGCCGCCCGGCGGCTCCACCTCGACACTCTCCCCGAACGTCAGCGCCGGCGCATCGAGCTCGCGCACTCCTCCGTCACCTACCGTGACGCCCGCGTCGCCGACTTCGACGCCGCGGTGCTCATGGAGGTGATCGAGCACGTCGACCCGCCGCGCCTCGCAGCGCTGGAGCGCGCGGTCCTGGGCGCCGCCGCGCCCGCGACGCTCGTCGTCACCACCCCCAACGCCGAGCACAACGTGCGGTACCCCACGCTGGAGGCGGGCACGATGCGCCACCACGACCACCGCTTCGAGTGGACGCGCGCCGAGTTCGCCGCCTGGGTGCACACCGCTGCCGACCGTCACGGGTACGCGGTCACGCTGCTGCCCGTCGGGCCGGACGACCCGGAGGTCGGCCCGCCCACCCAGATGGCCGTCTTCCGGCGCGGTACGGCCCCCGTGAGCCACGAGGGAGGTGCGCGATGACCACGCTGACGGTCCCGGCGCTCTCGCTCGTCGTCCTGGTCGGGGTGTCCGGCTCGGGCAAGTCGACGTTCGCCGCGCAGCACTTCGGCCCGTTCGAGACGCTGTCCTCGGACTTCTGCCGGGGCCTGGTCTCCAACGACGTCACCTCGCAGGACGCCACCGCCGCGGCGTTCGACGTGCTGCACCACATCGCGGGCAAGCGCCTCGACGCCGGGCTGCTCACGGTCGTCGACGCGACCAACGTGCAGCCCGCGGCCCGCAAGGCACTGGTCGCGCTCGCCCGCGCGCACGACGTGCTGCCCGTGGCGATCGTGCTCGACGTGCCGGAGCAGGTCTGCCTGGACCGCAACGCGGCCCGCGCCGACCGGTCGCTGCCCGCCCACGTCGTGCGGCGTCAGCGCGACCAGCTGCGCCGCTCGCTGCGCGGGCTGTCGCGCGAGGGCTTCCGCACGGTCCACGTGCTGCGGGGCACCGACGAGGTCGACGCCGCCGTGATCGACCGGCAGCCGCTGCGCAGCGACCGGCGTGACGAGCGCGGGCCGTTCGACGTCGTGGGGGACGTGCACGGGTGCCGCTCGGAGCTCGAGACCCTGCTCGGCACGCTGGGGTACCTGATCACCCGCGACGCCGAGGGCCGGCCCGTGGACGCCGTCCACCCCGAGGGGCGGCGCGCGCTGTTCGTCGGCGACCTCGTCGACCGCGGCCCGGACAGCGTGGGCGTGCTGCGGCTCGTCATGGGCATGGTCGCGGGCGGGCACGCGCTCGCGGTCCCGGGCAACCACGAGCACAAGCTCGTGCGCGCGCTCGACGGCCGCAACGTGCAGGTGTCGCACGGTCTGGAGACGACGCTCGCCGAGCTGGCGCAGGAGACCGACGAGTTCCGCGCGGCCGTGCGCGAGTTCTGCGACGGCCTGGTCGCGCACCTCGTCCTCGACGACGGCCGGCTCGTCGTCGCGCACGCCGGGCTGAAGGAGGAGTTCCACAACCGCGCGTCCGGGCGGGTGCGGGCGTTCGCGCTCTACGGCGACACGACCGGTGAGACCGACGAGTTCGGCCTGCCCGTGCGCCTGCCGTGGGCCGACGACTACCGCGGCCGGGCCATGGTGCTCTACGGGCACACCCCGACGCCGACGGCCACGTGGGTCAACAACACGATGTGCCTCGACACCGGGTGCGTGTTCGGCGGCCACCTGAGCGCACTGCGCTACCCGGAGAAGGAGCTCGTCCAGGTACCCGCCGAGCGCGTCTGGTACGAGCCGGCGCGCCCGTTCCCCACGGCGGACGACGCACCGACGACCGGCGCGACCCCGGACGTCGCACGGCGCGACCCCGACGTCCTGGACGTCGCGGACGTCCTGGGCAAGCGCGTCGTCGAGACCGGCCTGCACGGGCGCGTCACCATCGCCGAGGAGAACGCCGCCGGCGCCCTGGAGGTCATGAGCCGGTTCGCCCTCGACCCGCGGTGGCTGCTCTACCTGCCGCCGACGATGAGCCCGTGCGCGACCGCCCCCGACGGCGACCTCCTGGAGCACCCCGACCAGGCGTTCGACGCCTACCGGGACGACGTCGAGGCCGTCGTGTGCGAGGAGAAGCACATGGGCTCGCGCGCCGTCGTGCTGGTGTGCCGGGACGCGGACGTCGCCGCGGCGCGCTTCGGCATGCCCGCGGGGACGACGGGCGCGGTGCACACGCGCACCGGGCGACCGTTCTTCGACGCCGCGCGCACGGAGGCGCTGCTCGACGTGGTCCGCACGGCCGCGGCGGACGTCTGGGGGCGCGTCGGACGGGACGGCGCACCCGCGGACTGGCTGCTGCTCGACTGCGAGCTCATGCCGTGGTCCGTCAAGGCCGAGGACCTGCTGCGCCACCAGTACGCGGCCGTCGGCGCCGCCGCACGCACCGCGCTGCCCGCGGCGACGGCCGCGCTCGACGCCGCGTCGGCCGCCGGACTGCCGGTCGACGAGCTGCTGGCGCGCACCCGCTCGCGCAGCGCGAACGCCGATGCCTTCGCCGCCGCGTACCGCCGCTACGTGTGGCCGACCGACGGGCTCGACGGCGTGCGGCTCGCCCCGTTCCAGCTGCTCGCGACCGACGCGGGCACGTACGAGACCCGCGACCACCTGTGGCACCTGGACCTTGCGGACGCCCTGGTCGCGGCAGACCGGTCCGGGGTGCTGGCCACCACCCGGCGGCTCGTCGTCGACCTCACCGACCCCGCCTCGCGTGCGGCCGGCGTCGCCTGGTGGCACGACCTGACGTCGGCCGGCGGGGAGGGGATGGTCGTCAAGCCGCTGGCCAACCTCGTGCGCGGGCGCAAGGGGCTCCTGCAGCCCGGCATCAAGGTCCGGGGACGGGAGTACCTGCGCATCATCTACGGCCCCGACTACACCGAGCCGCAGCACCTGACCCGGCTGCGCTCGCGTCACCTCGGGCGCAAGCGGAGCCTCGCGCTGCGCGAGTACGCGCTGGGCCTGGAAGCGCTCGCGCGCCTCAGCGCGGGTGAGCCGCTGTGGCGCGTCCACGAGGCCGTGTTCGCCGTGCTCGCGCTGGAGTCGGAGGCTGTCGACCCGCGGCTGTGAGTCGGGTTCGTCGAGCGGTTGATGACTTGCTATCGGCCTCGTGAGCGTCCCTGTATGACGCCTAAAGGCATGCGTGAGAGTGCGCTCCTTCTCAAGTTACGCTCTGAAGGTCACGATCAAAAAGAGGCGGCTGGCCTACAGGAATCGCAGAGAACCGCCTCGGCATTGCGTTCGTCGTCGCGTCATCCATGTCGCGAACTTAGGCGCATCGCTATGCAACCGAGGTCGAATCGATCCTGTCTCTTAGGGCGCGCCTAAACTCTGCTCGTAGTCCACTGCGAGCCTGGCTGTTGGCCAGCGTTTCCCGACGACTGGGCGATTTCTTACTAGTTCGGTAACTAAACCACTCGTCGAGCGCCTTTGCAGACTCGCTGCGGTCGAGCGCCGCCCCCGCGCAATCCCGCAGCCAGTCTGCGGAAAGGTCGGCCTCGTCGAATGGACCGATCGTGACATCATTGATAGTCGAGGAGTCAACCAGCGCCCGCGTGTTGTGGTGGATCCATCGTTGCAGCAGTAGATTGACTCCCACTTGAGAGAGGATGGCGTATCGTTTTGCCGACTCGAGCTCCTCCGGCCTTACAATATCGATGAGAGTAAAGTCCGCAACGAGTGCCTCGCGGGGAACGCTCAGGCCAGGTAAGGGCATGAGCCGGTAATGCCCCTTCCACGATCGAGGCGGCTTGATCGCATCGCAGACGGCTGCAACCAAAATGCGGTCGACAAGAGTGGCGCCGTCCCTCCGCAGCGCGCACGGGTGCTGAAGAATAATCACCAAGCGGCCGTCGTCGAATCCGAAAATATCACCCGTGAATACAGGTCTGAACTCATCAACTTCGTCGCCCATCGACGTGTAGAGTTCAGAATCCTCGCGGGGAGCCTCGAGTTCGAGACCTTGCACGCCTACCTCCTGGGTCGAATGGACATCATGCCGTCAGCCGCAGCGAACGACTCGAACGCCGCATCGACATACTCCGATCGCCAGTGAGCGTTGTACTCCGAGTAGATGGCCTCACGCGCCGCGGTATCGGACTCTGTGGCAAGCTCCAGAACTAGATCGTCTCGGCCCGCGACGATCAGGTCAAGAGGCGTGAGTGCGACTCCTGGCTCCACCTGCATCTCAAGCCATGAGGCCGGCTCGCTAACGAACCGGCTCTCCAGCATCTCAATCAGGCCGGCGATCCGAGCGAGTTTGGCCCGGTTGTCGGCCGCCATCCCTTCACCCCGGCGCCACTTCTGCAGAGCCGGGACTGTGACCCCCATCATCCGTGCAACGTCACGCCAGGCGAATCCATGCTCGGAAAGTTCGTCCAGCATCTCGCGCGGCGCCCGGACGGAATGTTTCCGCTGTCGGGTACGCAGGTCGTCCAAAGCGGTTGCGCGGCGGAGTTCGCTCGTTCCGTCGCGGAGCTCCGTTGCTTGCTCGTGAACCACATACGCGTGATCGGCAAGCATTGAGGTGGTTAACTCACCAGTTCGCCGCACTCTCGGCAGCGTTTCACGGCCGCCAGTGGGGGATTCTTGCTGGGTTGTCCAACTAGTTCGCAACCTCAAGCACCTCCTTCCGGAGTCGATCGGTGATGGAGAGCTCGAACAGTTCCTTGATGGGTCGGTGTATGCGATCTGCAATCTCCATGATCCTATTCGGGTCATATTCCGGGATTGCGGAACTTGGCTCAAGGTTCCAGGAGCCGTCTGTATCGAGAAGGAAGAACGGTCCTGGCTTTGGGGTATTGTGCCGAACCAGATTTGGTCCAGACGTGACTGCGGGGGCTCCGACTATTGCCCCGTATCTCAACGAGTAGGACTCGCCGGGCCGCGCCGTCGCATAAGTGGAGATGCCCTGTTGCTGCAACTGCGACAAGCCTAGGTCGGCAAATCGGCGTCTGGGGCCAAGCAGGTCAGAAATGACCCAATCGCTCCAGTCGATCTCTTGATCGAATGTCGGGACGCGGATTTCGTCGATATAGCGGAGGCCGATGCGCTCGAACCCGTCGAGAGGCGCGACAGTCTGTCGCGCGTCAAGCGCGGCGGCCAGCACTTTCCGAAATGCCTGCCATCCGGGGTAGGCTGTCGTCTCTACAACAATTGCCTCGGCGCCGAATGTTACGGAGGTTTGCTTGTCCCGGGCGATCAGTTTCGGAAGCAAGACTGGTCGTTGGGTGCCAGTGCCTAGATCAATCTCATTGCGCTCCTCCACTCGCGAGAGGGGCGTGAACTCTGCAAGCATCTCCTTGGCCGCCATGAGTGCAGGAGAGTCCAGTGCTGCGGTCGTTGGATGCCGAACCTCAACGATCGCGAGGACAAGCGGGGCGTTCGGATACGGCTTCGTACCGTGCATACCTGGAAGACTACCCATCCTGCTACCAAAACCGTAACCCCTGGAGGGTGAAGCCCAGGCCGGGCCGGGTGACGAGCCCGACACCAGGGTCTGTGGCAGCGGAAGCGCCGCGGGCAGAGCGTGCGCGTCGACGCGTGTCGGCCCTCCGTGGTGGGGTGGGCGCATGGTCGCGCGCACAGGTCCCTGGAGCACTCTGCCCGTGCGCGGGGTCCAGAGACGGACGGGGGTGTCGGGGCTCGACACGGAGCGCGGCGGGGACTGGCACCTGAGCGTCCCCGCGGTGCGTCAGGTGCTCGAGCAGGGCTGGGACCTGGGGTCGGCCACGGTGCTGGTGGGGGACAACGGCGCCGGCAAGTCGACGCTGGTCGAGGGCATCGCCACGGCCTTCGGCATGGCGGCCGAGGGCGGGTCGACGGGGTCGATGCACCGCACCCGCCCCACCGAGTCGGGGTTCGCGCACGACCTCCAGCTCGTGCGGGGCGCCGGTGCCCCGCGGCGCGGGTTCTTCCTGCGGGCCGAGACGATGCACGGCTTCTACACGTACCTCGACGAGCATCCCGGCTACGACCCGGTGTTCCACGAGATGTCCCACGGGGAGTCGTTCCTCGAGCTGATCGGCTCCCGGATGATGTACCCCGGCCTGTACGTCCTCGACGAGCCCGAGTCCGCGCTGTCGTTCACCGGCAGCCTCGCGCTGCTGCGGCACCTGCACGACCTGGTGCAGCACGGCTCACAGGTCATCCTCTCGACGCACTCGCCCCTGCTCGCGTCGCTGCCCGGCGCGACGATCCTCGAGGTCGGTGAGTGGGGCCTGCGCGAGTGCGCGTGGGAGGACCTGGACCTCGTCACGTCGTGGCGCGCGTTCCTCGACGCCCCGGAGCGCTACCTGCGGCACGTGCTGGCGGACTGACGCGGCACCGCCCGGTCGGCTGTCCACGGGTGTGGGACGGGGGAACTGGATCGACCTCTCACCGGGGGGTGGCGGGGCCCCCGTCAGTGGGCGAAGCGCTCCGCGCGCTCGCGGACGCGGCCCTCGCCCAGGCCGCCGCGGGCCGTCGGGTCCCACGTGTAGACCTCGGTGCCCGTGACGAAGACGTGCTCGGCGCGCGCGTTGACGTCGAGCGGGTCGCCGGACCAGATCACCACGTCGCCGTCGAGGCCGGGCGCCAGGGCGCCGACCCGGTCGTCGAGACCCATGAACGCGGCCGGGTTGACCGTCAGCGCCCGCAGCGCCGTGTCCCGGTCCAGGCCCTCCTTGACCGCGAGCGACGCCTGGTGGACGAGGAAGTTGATCGGCACCACCGGGTGGTCCGTCGTGATCGCGACCCGGACCCCGGCACGCGCCAGCACGCCGAGGTTCGCGATCGCGCGGTCGCGCAGCTCGACCTTCGACCGCGACGTGAACAGCGGCCCGAAGATCACCGGCACGTCCCGCTCGGCCAGCACGTCCGCGACCGCCGCGCCGTCCGTGCCGTGGTTGACGACCAGCCGGTACCCGAACTCGTCGGCGAGGCGCAGCGCGGTCGCGATGTCGTCGGCACGGTGGGTGTGCTGGTCCCACGCGAGCTCGCCCGCGAGCACGGCCGCGAGCGTCTCCTTGGCGAGGTCCCGCTCGAACGGCTCGCCCTTGGCGGCGGCCACGTCCCGACGTGCCGCATAGCCCTGCGCCTCGACGAACGCGGCGCGGATGACGGCGGCGACGCCCAGCCGCGTCGACGGGAGCTTCTTCTGGTCCCCGTACACGCGCTTGGGGTTCTCACCGAGCGCCGACTTCACCGACACGTCGTGCCGGATGACCTGCTCGTCGACCGTCCGCCCGCCCCACGTCTTGATCGCGACGGTCCGCCCGCCGATCGGGTTGGCCGACCCCGGCTTCACCACGGCCGACGTCACACCGCCGACGAGCGCGTCCCGGAACCCCTCGTCCTCGATGTTGATCCCGTCGATCGCGCGCAGGGCAGCGCCGTTGGGCCCGGTCTTCTCGTTGGTGTCGTCACCGGCCCAGCCCTCGGCCTCCTCCATGACGCCCATGTGCGCGTGCGCCTCGACGAAGCCCGGCAGCACCCAGCGCCCCGCCGCGTCGACGACCCGCACGCCGTCGGGCACGACGACGTCCGTGCCGACCGCGGTCACGACGCCGTCCTCGACCAGCACGGTCGCCCCGTCCACCGGGGCCGACGCGACCGGGACGACGTACCCACCGACGATCGCGACGGACCCGCGTGCGGTGAGGATCGGCGACGGGGGGACAGGGCTGCTGACGTCGGGCATGTCGCCATCATGGCGCGCCCCTCCAGGCCTGCGCCCGCGCACGGGGCCGTGCGTCGCGCCCTGCGCGTGTGAGGGGAGCGTGCAGGTCCGCGTCGGGGGCAGCCGGACGGATGTCCGGATCGTCCGATGGTGGTTAGCGTGGTGCCATGACCCAGGACCCCTCGCAGACCCCCGAGGAGCGCCTGCACCACGGCGCCCGCCCCGCCCCCGACGAGACGTCCGCGCCCGCCGCGGGCCGGTGGGACCCCGACCGGTGGGACGTCGACCGGTGGCGCTCGCCCGTGGTCGGCGCGGTGCTCGGCGTCCTCACCCTGCCGGCGGTCGCCATGGTGCTCGTCGGGCTCCTGGTCCTGGCCGTCCAGGGGGTCGCGACGTGGCTCGTCGTGGCCGGCGTGGCCCTCGTGACGACGCTGCTCGGCGCGACGGGCGCCGTCGTCGCCGCGCGCGGCGGGCACCCGGGCGTCGTGCACCGGCTCGCGGTGCTCTCCTGGGTGTGGGGCGTCCTCGTCGTCGTCCTGGCCGTGGTGCTGGCGCTGTCGCTCGACTCCGAGGAGCGCGTCGCGATCGCGGTGCTGCTCGTCCTCGGCGGTACCTACACCGTCGTCCTGGGGCTGGGGCTGTGGGTCGCCGCGCGGGTGCTGCCCACGCCCGACGAGCCGACGGCCGACGACGCGCCCGACCGCGCGGCGGACGACGTGACCCCGCCCCGCGGCGCACCCGCGGTCGACGACTCCCCGACGCGGGCCGCAGGCCCCGACGACGACGAGGTGCTCGCCGACTGGCCCGAGTGGGGAGGGTCGGGACCCGACCCGCGCGCCGGCCGGGCGCCGTACCAGGGCGTCACCGAGGACGTCGTCGAGCCCGCTCCCGCCGCGCGTCGGACGCCCGCCGTCCCCGCTCCGGCGCGACCCGCCGCTCCCGCGCGACCCGCCACCCCCCGGCGCACGGCCCCGACGACCGGACCCGCCGAGCCGCCGCCGTCCCCGCCCCGACGCCCCGCGACGCCCGAAGGCCGCTCGGCGCGCCGCACACCGCCGGTCGGCGACGCCTCCGCGACCGAGCTGATCGCCCGGCACCCCGGTGACGAGGGACCGCCCACGGAACGGCTCCCCCCGATCGCCCCCTGACACCACAGGGCACCCACCGGGTGGGCGCGGCGCGCTCCCCACCTGGGTTAGGGTGGTGCGCAGACCCCTCGTACGGCGTCATCTCGCTGAACTCCCCCAGGGCCGGAAGGCAGCAAGGGCAGGCGAGCTCTGGCGGGTGTGCGGGGGGTCCTTGCATGCCCGCGCACCGTCGGTGCGTCCGCGACGGTGCGGCGCGCTCGTGCGACCACGGGTGGGCGCGTGCGCCGCGGTGTCCCCCTCGGGTCGCAGGCGAGGGGCCGCGAGAACGTCCCGCCGCCGGACGCGCCGGCCGCCGGCCCGCGCGCACGATGGCCGTATGAACACCAGGTCCGTCCCCGTCCGGCCGCCGCTTCCGATCGTGTCGTCCGGCCCGAGCGCGTCGTCCGGCCCGGGCGCGTCGTCCGGCGGCACGCCCTGCCTCACGGCGCGCGGGCTGGTCCACCGCTTCGGGGCCACGACCGCGCTCGCGGGCGTCGACGTCGACCTCGCCGACGGGGAGTCGCTCGCCGTGATGGGCCCCTCGGGGTCGGGCAAGTCGACGCTGCTGCACGTGCTCGCGGGGATCCTCGTGCCGACGTCGGGCGTCGTGGCGCTGCGCGGGCAGGAGGTGCAGGGGCTCGGCGAGAAGGAGCGGTCGCTGCTGCGCCGCAGCCGGTACGGGTTCGTGTTCCAGCTCGGGCAGCTGCTGTCCGAGCTGTCGGCACGGGAGAACGTCGCCCTGCCGGCGATGCTCACGGGTACGTCGCGCGCGGCGGCCGAGGCCGCGGCGGACCGGTGGCTCGCCGCGTTGGGGCTCGCCGGCACGGAGGGGCGACGACCGGGTGAGCTGTCCGGCGGGCAGGCGCAGCGCGTCGCGGTGGCGCGCGCCCTCGTCACGCGGCCCGAGGTGGTGTTCGCCGACGAGCCGACGGGGTCCCTCGACCAGTCCACCGGGCACGACGTCATGAAGCTGCTCGTGGAGTCGACCCGTACGGTCGGCGCGTCACTCGTCGTCGTCACGCACGACGCCGACGTCGCGGCGTGGTGCGACCGGCGCATCGACATGCGCGACGGGCTCGTCGTCGCGCCGGGCTCGACCACGGGGACCGGCGCGGGACCGCGTCCCGGCGAGCGGGCGGCGGCGGGCGGCGGACGCGGGCGTCGGGCAGGGCGTCGGCGACCTCCCCGTGAGCGGCGGCGACCGGTGAGGGTCAACCCCGTCCTCGCGCTGGCACCGCGCCTGCAGCGCGCCGCAGGACGCGACAGCCGCACGACCACCGTCCTGGCCGTCACCGCGTTCGCGGTGTCGACGGCCCTGACGCTGTCCGTCGTCGCGGCGCTGCTGGGGTTCATCGACCGGGCCGCGCACCCCGTGACCGACCTCGAGCGCGAGGCGGGCGGCTTCTACGTGACGCTCGCGGTGACCGCGACGATCCTGCTGGTCGTGCCGCTGCTCACCCTCGGTGGCGCGGCCGCACGGCTCGGCGTCGCGCGGCGCGACGCCCGGCTGGCGGCGCTGCGGCTCCTGGGCGCCACCCCGCGCGAGGTGGTCGGCCTCACCCTCGTCGAGACCGCCCTGCAGGGCCTGGCCGGTGCGGTGGCGGGGACCGCGCTGTACGGCGTGCTGCTGGGGGTGTGGACGCAGATCCCCTTCCAGGGGCGGCCGTTCACCGTCGGGGAGCTGTGGGTCGGCGTGCCGGTCGTGCTGCTCACGTGGCTCGCGGTGCCGCTGCTCGCGGCGGTCAGCGGTGCCGTGTCGCTGCGGCGCGTCGTCGTGTCGCCCCTGGGGGTCGCGCAGCGCGTGGCGCGTCCGGGGCTCAAGGCCGTGCGCGTCGTCGTCGCCGTCCTGGCGTTCGGGGCGTTCATGGTGGTGTCGGTCGTCGGGCAGGCGCTCGCCGCGGCGTTCGTCGGCATCATGCTCGCGGGCCTCGCGGTCGCGTTCCTCACGATGAACGCGGTCGGGCCGTGGGCGCTCGGCGTGCTCGGGCGCGTGCGGCTGCGCCTCGCGCGGACGCCCGAGCAGCTTCTCGCGGCGCGACGGCTGCTCGACGACCCGCGTGCGGTCTGGCGCGTCGTCGGCGGGCTGGGGCTCGCGTCGTTCGTCGCGGGGTGCCTCGCGGTCGTGCCCCTGCTCGCGGGTGGTCCGGGAGGCAGCCCCGAGGACGCGATCGTCTCGGCGGACCTGCTCACGGGGTCCCTGCTCACCCTCGCGATCACGTTCCTGCTCGCGGCCGTGTCCGCGGGGATCGCGCAGGCCGCGGCCGTGCTGGACCGGCGGCGGGAGCTGTCGCTCGCGCGGCTCGCCGGTGTGCCGACCGACCTGTTCGACCGTGTGCGACGGCGCGAGGTGCTGGTGCCGGTGCTGGTCGTGTCGGTGGGGTCGGCGCTCGCCGCGCTCGTGATGTTCTTCCCGCTCTTCGGTCTCGCTGCGCTCACCGCGCCGCAGGGCCTGCTGCTGCTGGTCGGGAGCCTGACGGTGGGGGTCGGGCTGGTCGTGGCCGCCACGGAGGCGACGCGCCCGCTGCTGCACCGCGTCCTGGCGGACACGGTCGTCCGTGCCGACTGAGGGCCCGGACGCGGTGAGGTCCACGGGTGGGGACGGCGGTGCCGCCGTGTGGGCGGTGGCGCTTAGGCTCGGGGTGTGACGACAGCGCTGTACCGCCGCTACCGGCCCGAGTCCTTCGCCGAGGTGATCGGGCAGGATCACGTGACCGCGCCCCTGCGGCAGGCCCTGCGGTCGGGCCAGGCCAACCACGCCTACCTGTTCTCCGGGCCGCGCGGCTGCGGCAAGACGACGAGCGCACGGATCCTCGCGCGGTGCCTCAACTGCGCCGAGGGGCCGACCGACACCCCGTGCGGCGTGTGCCCGTCGTGCGTCGAGCTCGCGCGCGGCGGCTCCGGGTCGCTCGACGTCGTCGAGATCGACGCGGCCAGCCACGGTGGTGTCGACGACGCCCGCGAGCTGCGCGAGCGCGCGACGTTCGCCCCCGCGCGGGACCGCTACAAGGTCTTCATCCTCGACGAGGCGCACATGGTCTCGCCGCAGGGCTTCAACGCGCTGCTCAAGATCGTCGAGGAGCCGCCGCCGCACGTGAAGTTCATCTTCGCGACGACGGAGCCCGACAAGGTCATCGGCACCATCCGCTCCCGCACGCACCACTACCCGTTCCGGCTCGTCCCGCCCGACGTGCTCGTGCCCTACCTCGAGCAGCTCTGCGCGACCGAGGGCGTGCCCGTGGGCTCCGGCGTGCTGCCGCTCGTGGTGCGCTCGGGCGGCGGGTCCGTGCGTGACACGCTGTCGGTGCTCGACCAGCTCATCGCGGGCTCGGGCGACGCCGGCCTCGACTACGAGGGCGCCGTCGCGCTGCTCGGCTACACGCACGCCTCGCTGCTCGACGACCTGGTCGACGCCATCGCCGCACGCGACGGGGCGTCGGCCTTCCGCGTCGTGGAGCGCGTCGTCGCGACGGGCCACGAGCCGCGACGGTTCGTCGAGGACCTGCTGGAGCGGCTGCGCGACCTCATCGTCATCGCCGCGTCGGGCGACGCGGCCGACGCGGTCCTGCGCGACCTGCCGGCCGACCAGCTCGACCGCATGCGACGGCAGTCGACGCACCTCGGCGCGTCCGAGCTGTCCCGTTCGGCCGACCTGACCAACGCCGCCCTCACCGAGATGGTCGGTGCGACGTCACCGCGCCTGCACCTCGAGCTGCTCATGGCCCGGCTGCTGCTGCCCAGCGTGGACGACTCGCGCACCGGCCTCGGGGCGCGGATCGACCGGCTCGAGCGCGGGCTGCCCGCGGCCGGAGCCGCGCCGGGCGCGCACGTTCCCGCGGCGCCTGCGTCCGCAGCCCGGGTCGAGGAGCCGCGGGCGGCGACCGCACCCGCCGCGACGCCCGTGCCGGTGGTCCGCCCCGAGCCCGCAGCCGTGCGCGCCGAGGCGCCCGCGGCCGAGGTGAGCACAGCTGCGCACGCCACCGCTGCGAGCCCTGCCGCTGTGGACCCTGCCGGCCGTGCGCGCCCGACGGGCGGTCGAGACGGTGCCGACGAGCCGCAAGGGCGTCCGGACGGTCCCGGTGCCCCGGGCGAGGTCCGGACCCCGCCGACCACGGCCGCCGCCCAGCCGTCGACCCCGCCCGAGCCGTCGACCCCGTCCCCGTCGGCGGCGCCCGCCCAGCCCCCGACGCCCGCCCAGCCCCCGACGCCCGCACCCGGCGCCGTCGCGGCAGCGGCGGACACCGAGATGCTGCGCCGCCGCTGGCCCGACGTGCTGACGACGCTGCGGCGGCTGCGGCTGCCCTCGTGGGCGCTCGTCAACCAGCACGCGCAGGTCCTCGAGCTCGACGCGACGACGCTGCGGCTCGGGTTCGCGCAGCCCGGCCTCGTCACCACGTTCCGCAACAGCAACCACGGTGACGTCGTGGCCCGCGCGCTGTCGGAGACGCTCGGGGTCACCGCACGCGTCGAGGCCGTGCTCGACGAGCCCGGCGGTGCGTCGGCCCGTCCGGCGGCCGCGCCGTCGTCCGAGGTGCCGCAGGTGCCCGGGACGATCTCGCGCGAGCGAGCGGCCGCGTCCTGGGACGTCCCGGCGGCCGCACCGGAGCAGGACGGCCAGCGCGCCGTGCCCGTTGTCGCGCCGCCCGGTGGCCGTCCCGCTGCCGATGGTGCCGGCCGCGATCGCCCGGGTCGTCCGGCCGGTGCCGGCGAGGCCGCGCCCGCGGACGACCCCGCCGGTGACGGGTCCTCGGACCGGCCGGTGCCGCCGTGGGAGCCCGAGCCCGGTGAGGGTGCGGCCGCCCGGACGCAGGCCCCCGGCTCGGGTGGTCAGGGCGCGCGCACCGGCGAGGCCCCGGTCGTCGTGCACCCCGACGACGACATCCCGCCGGGTGACGAGCCCGACGACCCGTGGCGCAACGGCCCGCCGGCTGCCCGCTCCGGCGGGACGTCCGCCGCCCCGGCCGCTGCCGGACGGCCCGCGTCGGGTGGTCCCGGCGCCGGCGGAACGGCCGCACCCGGCCGTGGGACGGCCCGCGAGCGCGGCATCGCGGCCGCCCGTGCGGCGGCCGCACAGTCGCGCGGCCGGATGTCGGAGCCGGACGAGCCGTCGCCCGACGACCCGACGATCGGCCAGTCCGGGCTCGTGGGCGTCCCCCTGGTGGCCCAGGTGCTCGGCGGGCGCGTCATCGACGAGCAGATCGACGTCTGACCTCACCGGAGGCACCTGTCATGCCCGCTGCCCCCGCGCCGGCCCCTCCCCGCGCACGAGCGGGACGGACGGGGGTGCTCGCGGCCGCGCCGCTCGCCGGCGCGCTGCTCCTCGCCGGGTGCTCGGTGCCGGGCGAGCAGGAGGTCACCGCGTCCATCACGCGTCTCGGCGACCCGGCCACCGCGGTGGCGCGCTGGGTCGACCCGCAGACGGGTGAGGTGATCGACGTCCCCGAGGGCACCGACGTGTGGCTCCGGGGTGACCGGCCGCCGGGTGACCGGTCCGGCGGGGACCGACCCCGCGGCGACCAGCCCTCCGGCGACACAGGGGCAGGAGCAGGCGGCCAGGCCGGCACGGGGCTGCCACCGGTCCTCGACCGGGACGCGCTCGACGGGCAGGTCACGCAGTGGCTGACCTGCGACGGCGGTGACCTGCTGGTCCCGACGGGCGGTGCCGTGGACGTCTCGGGTGACTGCGCGACCCTGACGGTCACGGGTACGGACGCCCGCGTCGTGGCACGCGACGTCGAGCGGTTGGTCGTGCAGGGTGCCGGTGCCCAGGTCGTCGTCGCGACGGTGGACGTCGTGGTCGTCGAGGCGCAGGACGTGCGGGTCGCCTGGGAGGACGGCATCCCGGAGGTCAGCAGCAGCACGGGCGACGGCGCGGCCTACGGGCCCGTCGGGGTCGTCCGGCTCGCCGCCCGCTGACGCGCCGATCGCACGGTCGGGCACGGCTAGGCTGACGGGGTGTACGAAGGCGCGATCCAGGACCTGGTCGACGAGCTCGGGCGGCTGCCCGGGGTCGGCCCCAAGAGCGCCCAGCGCATCGCGTTCCACATCCTCGCGGCGGACCCCGCGGACGTACGCCGGCTCGCGGACGCGCTGAGCGAGGTCAAGCTGCGCGTGCAGTTCTGCGAGATCTGCGGCAACGTCGCCCAGGAGCCGCAGTGCCGCATCTGCCGTGACCCGCGCCGGCTGCTGACGACCATCTGCGTCGTCGAGGAGGCCAAGGACGTCGTCGCGATCGAGCGCACGCGGGAGTTCCGTGGCCGGTACCACGTGCTCGGCGGGGCCATCAACCCGATCGCGGGCGTCGGGCCCGACGACCTGCGTATCGCGCAGCTCATGCGGCGCCTCGCCGACGGCGCGGTCACCGAGGTCATCCTCGCCACCGACCCCAACGTCGAGGGCGAGGCCACGGCCACCTACCTGGCGCGGCTGCTGGTGCCGATGGGCCTGACGGTCAGCCGGCTCGCGTCCGGCCTGCCGGTGGGCGGGGACCTGGAGTACGCGGACGAGGTGACCCTCGGCCGCGCGTTCGAGGGCCGCCGGCGCCTGAGTGCATGACGACCTGGAGGGGGAGGGCATGACCACCGACGACGAACGGCCCGTGGCGGACGCGGACCTGAGGGAGATCGCGGACGCCGTCGCGTCCGAGGCCCGCGGCTTCCTCACGACGGTGACGGAGGTCGCGGCCGGCTCGGCGCCCGACGCGTCGCTGCCGTTGCTGCTGCTGGCGCTGTCCGACCTGCTCGCGGCCGGTGCGCGCCTCGGCGCGACGACCGACGTCGTCCCCCCGTCGCGCTTCGAGCCCGACGTCGGCCCGGACGCGGACCTCGAGCCGCTGCGCGCGAACCTCGCGAACCTCTTCGACGGCATCGACGAGTACGTCGAGGTCGTGGACCCGCTGCTGGGCGCGGAGGTCGAGGAGGCGACGATCTCCGGTGACCTCGTCGCGATCGTCGGCGCGCTCACCCAGGGGCTGGCGCACCACGAGCGCGGGCACGTGCTGGAGGCGCTGTGGTGGTGGCAGTTCAGCTACCTGTCCGACTGGGGCGAGCGGGCCGCCAGCACGCTGCGTGCCATCCAGACGATCCTCGCGCACGTCCGTCTCGACGTGGAGGACGACGTCGCGGCCGAGGCGGAGTACGACGCGCTGCAGCCCTGACGCTGGTCCGCCCGCCGGTCGCCGTCGGTGACCGCCGACCGGAGGGGAGAGGACCGGGGGGCGGGGACGGGATGACCGGCGGGCGGCGTCGTGGGCCCGGCGCGGGGCCGGGGCGTGTCAGGCCACGCGCGTACCGCGGGCGAGGGTGCGCTGCGGGATGCGCAGCCGGCGGACGGCGACGACGAACCCCGCGGCACCGAGCAGCAGGTTCACCGCGAGCCCGACGGGCCACACGGGTCCGGCTCCGTCACGCACGGGGACGAGGTCCGAGGTGTCCTCGTCGGTCCAGCACTCGTCGATGATCTCCGGCTCACCCAGTCGCAGGTCGCGCAGGGTCTGCGTGGCGGCGGCGACGACCTCGCCGGGGGAGTCCTCGTCCGTCGTCGCCGACGCCGGCACGGCGCCGTCCGCGACGACCGCGAACGGGTTGATCGCCAGCAGCCACCACGTCCGCTCGGTGCGGGCCACGGACCGCTCCTGCACGCTCAACTCGCACACGGGAACGGTGGTCGGCGCACCGGTCTCCTTGTCCATCTCCATCCAGTAGGAGTCGGGCACCCCGTAGACCTGCACGTCCTGCGTGGTGCTGAGGAACGGGTAGGTCAGGCCGAAGAAGACGGGTGTGAACACCGTGAGCCCGGCCACCGTGACGAAGGTCAGCACCGTCGACCCGGCGGGCCGCGCCGCGAGCGTCGACCAGCCGAGGCCCATGCCGCACACCGCCGCGAGCAGCAGCGCGATGAGCACGACCACACGCGGCAGCGTCGCGACGGGAACGCCGCCCATCGCCAGCGCGATCGCGAAGAACGGCAGGCTGACGACGAGGAACGCGCACGCGCTGACCCACGCGGCCAGCAGCTTGCCGGCGGCGATCTCCGTGGGCGAGAGCAGGGTGACCTGCAGGGTCGCGAGCGTCCCGGCGGACCGGTCCCCGTTCACGGCCGTCGACGCGAGGGTCGGCGTGACCAGGAGGCCGAGCCCGAGCACGAGCGCCGTCACGACGACGAACAGCACGGCGCCGGCCTGGTCGGTCGTCACGGCGGAGTCGTCGAAGATCGTCAGGACGCCGCCCGCGAGGAGCGTGATCGCCCCCACGACGACGAACCACACGATCAGCGCGGTCTTCCACCGTGACGAGCGGACGCGCTGCCGCAGCTCGAGGGCCGCGACGGTGCGCACGCCGTGCCACGTCACCGTCCAGGTGCCCACGCGCGGTGTCGTCCCGGGCGCGGGGGGCGGGGTGGTCGTGGTCGCGGTCATCGCCGCTCCTCCTCCAGTGCGAGGTACGCCTGCTCGAGCGCACCGGCGGCGGGTGCCGACGACACGACGGGGACACCGGCGGCGACGGCGTCGCGCAGCAGCGCGGCGGCGCCGGCCTCGCCGTCGACGTCGACGAGGACGCCCCCGGCGACGGCTGTCGGTGCGTCCGCGGCCCGTGTGGCGCCGTCGGGGCGGTACGCCACTCCGGTCGCGTCGAGCCACGCGGTGAGCTCGGTGAGCGACAGCGCCCGCACGTGCCACGTGCGCCGGCCGGTCGCGACGTCGGCCTCGGACAGCCCGGCGACAGTGCGCCCGCGCGAGAGGAACACCGCGTCGTCGGCCATCTCGTCGAGCTCGGACAGCACGTGCGAGGACACCAGGACGGTGCGGCCCTCGTCCGCGAGGCGGCGCAGCAGGATCCGCAGGTCGACGCGCGAGCGCGGGTCGAGCCCGCTGGCCGGCTCGTCGAGCAGCAGCACCTGCGGGTCGTGGACGAGCGCGCGGGCCAGGCCGAGGCGCTGCTTCTGACCGCGGGACAGGACGGCGGCGGGCTGGTCGGCGTACTCCGTGAGGTGCACGGTCGCGAGCAGCTCCTCGATGCGGGCCGACGCTGTCGCACGGTCGACGCGGTAGGCGTCGGCGAACGTCGCGAGGACCTCGCGGGCCGTCAGGGAGTCCCACGTGCCGAACGCGTCGGGCATCCACCCGGTGCGGGCGCGGGCCCCGGCGTTGTCCGTGACGGGGTCGTGGCCGGCGACGCGCACCGATCCCGAGTCCGGGACGAGCAGACCGGCGAGGACCAGCAGGAGCGTCGTCTTGCCGGAGCCGTTGGGCCCGACGAGCGCGGTCACGGCACCGGCGCGCGCGACCAGGTCGGCGCCGTCGAGGGCCTTGACCGTCCCGAACGCGCGCCGCAGACCGGTGACCTCGATGCCGTGGGGCCGGGGAGCGAGCGCGACGGCGGCCGCAGCAGGTGCGGCAGCGGGTGCCGGGTCGGTGTCGGCGGCCGGGGCGGACCCGTCAGCCGGGCCGTGCGGTGCGTCGGGTGGCATGCCGCCACGCTAGGAGTCCCGGCCCCGGCGCGGGTCCCCCTGCAGGTGGACGGCACCCGAATGCGCGTCGCACCAGGGGCGTAGCACCCCTCCGGGACCTCCGCGGTGCGCTGGATCGCCCTCTCGCGGTGAGAGGGCGATCCAGCACCTCGTCAGCAGCCCGTGCGGGCGGAGCCGACCACCACGTCGTCGTACCAGAGGGTGTCCGCGCCGTCGCCGTAGCTCTCCCAGCCGAGCTTGAGGTCGACCAGACGCGGCGTCCACGCCTTGTTGTGCCACTGGCTGTCGACGTCGTGCGTGGGCGTGCCGTCGGCGACCAGGCCGGTGACCTGCGAGCCGTCGAGCCACGTCGTCAGACGCCCGACCGGGTCGACCAGCGCCTCGATGCAGGACCACTGCCCCGTCGGCAAGGGCTTGCTCAGCGCGACGCCCGCCGGGCTCTGCTCGGGGAGCGTGGCGTCGTCCGACGCGCGGTTCCACTGCAGGGCACCGTTCTGGCCGCCCATGCGCAGGTCCTTGCCGCCGTCGTTGGCGTCCTTGAGCGCCACGAACGTCACGTGCGACGTGGGCAGCGCCGTGGTGTGACGGACCCAGAACCGCACGTACGTCGGCTGGCCCGCCGTGCCGGAGACGGCGCCGGACGCCTGGACGAACACGTGGTTGCAGTAGCCGACCGCGCCGTTGACGCGCAGCGAGCGGCTGCCGCTGCGTGCGACCGCGGTGTCGATGCTCGCGGTGCCCGTGCCCGAGCAGTCGGGGTGCACGACCGTCCACGGCGCGGCCGGTGCGGTACCCGTCTGCGACTCGAAGCCGTCGCAGAACGCGCCGGTGCAGCCGCCCGGGTCAGGCGTGGGCGTCGGTGTCGGGGTGGGTGTGGGGGTCGGCGTCGGTGTGGGGGTGGGTGTCGGGGTGGGTGTCACCGTCGGTGTCGGCGTCACCGTGGGCGTGGGTGTCGGGGTGGGCGTCGCCGTGGGCGTCGGGGTGGCCGTGGGCGTCGTGGGCGTGCTGGTCGGCACGGTCTGCCCCTCGCACAGCACGCCGTCGACGCGCACGTTCCGGGGGGTGGCCGGTGTCGACGCCGCCGAGCCCTGGAACCCGAACGACGTCGTCGCGCCGGCGGCGAGCTGACCGTTCCACGAGGCGTTCGTGACGGTCACCGCCGCGCCGGACTGGCTGACGGTGGCGCTCCACGCGTTGCTGATCCGCTCGCCGGACGCGAGGTCGAACGTGAGCGTCCACCCGGAGCGTGCCGGTCCGGTCGTGAGGCGCGCCTCGGTGACGAAGCCGCCGGGCCAGGCATTCGTGGTCCAGTCGACGCGGCACGCGTCGACGGCCTGCGCGGCGATCGCACCGGCGACACCGCCTGCCGCCAGCACGCCCGCGACGAGCGCGGTGACGACCGCGCGTACGCGCGCGGTGGGACGGGTCGTGGACATGGTCCTCCCAGGGCAGTGCGCCGCAGGGTCGCCGGCGCGGGTGCGGCGGCACGTGACACACGGGCCGCCGCTCCGCAGCGTGCGGCACACCACGGGGTGCCACCAGGCGCCCAAACGCTTCAGTGGCGACCCGGACAACCGTCCACCAGTCGAACGGCCCGGTGTCCGCATCCTGGGCTCGGCCTACACTCACGAGGTCCCTGCACGTCGAGCCGGAAGCGTCAACGCCCGTGGCCCTCATCGTCCAGAAGTTCGGTGGCTCGTCCGTCGCCGACGCCGCCAGCATCAAGCGCGTCGCGAAGCGGGTCGTCGAGACGCGCAAGGCCGGGCACGACGTGGTCGTCGTGGTCTCGGCCATGGGGGACACCACGGACGAGCTCATCGACCTCGCGCAGCAGGTGACGCCGCTGCCGCCCGTGCGGGAGATGGACATCCTGCTGACGGCGGGCGAGCGCATCTCGATGTCGCTGCTCGCGATGGCGATCCACAACCTCGGTGTCGAGGCGAAGTCGTTCACCGGCCAGCAGGCGGGCGTCATCACGGACGAGGTCTACGGCAAGGCGCACATCATCGACGTGTCGCCCAGCCGCATCAAGGACACCGTCGCGCGCGGCGAGGTCGCCATCGTCGCCGGCTTCCAGGGCGTCAACCCGTCGACCAACGACGTGACGACGCTGGGCCGCGGCGGGTCGGACACGACGGCCGTCGCCCTCGCGGCCGCCCTCAAGGCCGATGTCTGCGAGATCTACACCGACGTCGACGGTGTGTTCACCGCCGACCCCCGCATCGTGCCCACGGCGCGCAAGCGCGACCGCATCGGCTATGACGAGATGCTCGAGCTTGCGGCCAGCGGGGCCAAGGTGCTCATGCCCCGCTGCGTCGAGTACGCCCGCCGGTACGACGTGCCGGTGCACGTGCGGTCGTCGTTCTCGGCGCACACCGGCACGCTCGTGACGAACCAGGAGGACCCCACCATGGAGCAGCCGATCATCGCGGGCGTCGCGCACGACCGCAGCGAGGCCAAGATCACGGTCGTCGGTGTGCCCGACGTGCCCGGCAAGGCCGCCCGCATCTTCGAGATCGTCGCCGGCGCCGGCGTGAACATCGACATGATCGTCCAGAACGTGTCGATCGCCGCGACGGGTCAGACGGACATCTCCTTCACGCTGCCCGCGAGCGACGGTGCCGCCGCGACGTCGGCGCTGACGACGGACCAGCCGACGATCGGCTTCCAGTCCCTGCAGTACGACGACCAGATCGGCAAGCTCTCGCTCATCGGCGCGGGTATGAAGTCGCACCCCGGGGTGTCCGCGAAGCTGTTCGCCGCGCTGTCCGAGGCCGGTATCAACATCGAGATGATCTCGACGTCGGAGATCCGCATCTCCGTCGTCACCCGCGCCGACTCGCTCGACGACGCGGTGCGGGCCGTGCACACGGCGTTCGACCTGGACGCCGAGGACACCGAGGCCGTCGTGTACGGCGGGACGGGGCGCTGACATGGCGCAGGGTCTGAGGATCGCAGTCGTCGGGGCGACCGGTCAGGTCGGCGCCGTGATGCGCCGTCTGCTGGACGAGCGTGACTTCCCCGTCGCGTCCATCCGGTACTTCGCCTCCGCGCGCTCCGCGGGCACGACGCTGCCGTGGCGCGGGGAGGACGTCGTCGTCGAGGACGTCGCGACGGCCGACCTGTCCGGCATCGACATCGCGCTGTTCTCCGCGGGTGGCGGCACGTCCAAGGAGCACGCACCGCGGTTCGCCGCGGCCGGTGCGATCGTCGTCGACAACTCCTCGGCGTGGCGCCGGGACCCGCGCGTGCCGCTCGTGGTGTCCGAGGTGAACCCGGACGCGCTCGACGAGATCGAGATCGGGATCGTCGCGAACCCCAACTGCACGACCATGGCCGCCATGCCCGTGCTCAAGGTGCTGCACGACGAGGCGGGTCTGCGCCGGCTCGTCGTGTCCACGTACCAGGCGGTCTCCGGGTCGGGCCTCGCCGGGGCGAAGGAGCTCGACAACCAGGTGCGCGCCGCGGTCGAGCAGGACACGCTCGCGCTCGTGCAGGACGGCGGCGCGGTCGCGTTCCCGTCGCCCGAGAAGTACGTCGCGCCGATCGCGTTCGACGTGATCCCGCTCGCGGGGTCGATCGTCGAGGACGGCCTGCACGAGACCGACGAGGAGCAGAAGCTGCGGCACGAGTCGCGCAAGATCCTCGACGTCCCGGACCTGCTGGTCTCGGGCACGTGCGTGCGCGTGCCGGTGTTCACGGGCCACTCCCTGAGCGTGAACGCGGAGTTCGAGCGCTCGATCTCGGTGGAGCGGGCGACGGAGCTGCTGTCGACGGCCCCGGGCGTGCAGCTCGCGGACGTCCCGACGCCGCTCGTCGCCGCCGGTCAGGACCCGTCGTTCGTCGGCCGCATCCGGCAGGACGAGGGCGCGCCCGACGGTCGCGGCCTGGCGCTGTTCATCAGCAACGACAACCTGCGCAAGGGCGCCGCGCTCAACGCGGTCCAGATCGCCGAGGTCCTGGCGACCCGCCGCTTCGCCATCACCCGCGCCTGACGCCCCACACCACCCCACCCGCGAGAGAGCAATCCAGTCACGGCTGGATTGCTCTCTCGCGGTTTGAGGTGTGCTGGATTGCACTCTCACGACTGGGGGGGTGGGGTGGCGTGACTGGATTGCACTCTCACGACCTGGGGGGGTGGGGTGGGGGTCAGGCGGGGGTGGCCAGGCCCGTGCGGTAGGCCCAGACGACGGTCTGGAGGCGGTCGCGCGTGCCGAGCTTCATCATGGCGCGGCCCAGGTGCGACTTCACCGTGGACGGCGGCCTCGACGAGCTGCATGACGGCCGTCGCGGTGAACAGCTTCGACACCGACCCGACGCGGAACAGCGTGCGGTCCGGGTCGACGGGCGTGCCCGCGTCGACGTCGGCCTGCCCGAACCCGCGCGCCGTGAGGACCTCACCGGCGCGCACGACCGCGACCGTGGCGCCGGCGGGTGCGTCTCGGCCGACGGGCGGTGAGCCGACCGGGTAGGCGGGTGGCGCTAGCGTCCGTCGCCTGCGCGCGCCGCCGGCGGGCCGGTCGGGAGCGGGGGAGTCATGGGGATCGTCCGGGTGTCCGCGGACAGCACCGCGGACGTGGCGGCGCAGGTGACGGAGCTGTTCGTCGCCTACCGCGCGTTCTACGGCCGCGTGGGCGACGAGGACGAGGCGCGCGCGTTCGTCGCGACGCGGTTCGCGCGCGGCGACTCGCTCGTGTGGGCGGGGCTCGACCAGGGGCGTGCGGTCGCGTTCACGCAGGTGTACCCGGGGCACTCGTCGGTGCGGCTGCGCACGACCTGGCAGCTCAACGACCTGTTCGTCGCCCCGGACGCCCGCGGTGCGGGGCACGGCGCCGCGCTCGTGCGGCACGTGCTCGCGCAGGCGCAGGACGCGGGCGCCCACGAGGTCCGCCTGGAGACGCAGCGCACGAACGCGACGGCCCGCGCCCTGTACGAGCGGCTCGGGTTCCGCCCCGCGGCGTCCGCCGACCCGGACGGCGAGTTCGTCGCGTACGCCCGGCCCCCCGGCCGCGACGCCTGACGGCTCACCCCCGCGGGTCGATCGGGAAGTTCTGGTCGAAGACGTGGTCCGGGTCGTACGTGCGCTTGAGCGCGCGCAGCCGGTCGAGCGTGAGCGGCGGGAACGCCTCGAGCAGGCGCGCGGGTCGCGGGTCGGTCTCGAAGGACAGGTAGAGGCCGTCCATGTGCGGGTGGGCGAGGCGGTCCCACGCGTCGTCGAGGCCGCCGCGCCCTCCGCGCCCGGCGAAGGCCGTGGCGGAGAACCGCTGGTGCCGGTGCGCGTAGGCGGTGGCGTCGGGCGCCACGTCGTTGCCGGCGCCGCCGGTGGCGCGCAGCTGCAGCAGCATGGCCTCCCCGGAGCCGAGCAACCGCCCGAGGTCGGCCGCGGCGGCCTCCGTCATCGTCGGCAGCAGCCCCGAGCGTGTCACCGGCGGTGCGCCCCCGTCGTGGGCCTTGGCGACGGGCCCGACGATTCCCGAGTACGGCGTGAGCGTCGCGCGCTGGTCGAGCACGGGCCCGGCGCCGAGCAGCTCCTCGAGGGCCGCGACGGCGGACGTCGTGTCGTCGTCGGCCCACACCGTCATGGCCTGTGCGAGCGGCTGCCGCCCGCCGCTGCCGGCCTGCAGGTGCAGGAAGCTCGTGAGCTGCCGCGGGGCGTCCTGCACCGTGCGGCCCCAGCGTTCCAGGAGCCGCGCGGGCTCGGAGGCGTCGAACGTCATGGTCGCGTACACGACGTCGGGGACCTCGGCCGCCTCGATCTCCACCCACGTGACGATCCCGAGGTTGCCGCCGGCGCCGCGCAGCCCCCAGAACAGCTCGGGCTCGCGCTGCGCGTCGACGACGTGCACCGTGCCGTCGGCCGTGACGACCTCGTACGCCACGACGTGGTCGATCGTCAGGCCGTACGACCGGCCGAGCAGCCCGATGCCGCCGGTCGTCGCCAGCCCGCCGACGCCGACGCCGCCGTAGTCGCCCGACGAGATCGCCCACCCGCGCGGCGCCAGTGTGGCGGCGACCTTGCCCCACGTCGCACCCGTGCCCAGGCGCACGCGCCGGGTCGCCTCGTCGACGACCGCGATCTCGTCGAGCGCGCCGACGTCGAGCAGCACGCCGCCGTCGTTGGTCGAGCGGCCGGAGATGCCGTGCCCCCCGGAGCGCACGGCGAGCGGTCCGCGCTGCTCGCGCGCCCAGCCGAGGGCGTCGACCACCTGGGGCGTCGTGCGGGGGAGCAGGACGACGCCGGGGGCGCCGCGCCGCATGTACGTCGAGCGCAGCGCCGTGTACGCGCGGTCGCCGGGCTCGACGGCGGTGACGTCGGCCGGGACCGTGTCGTACGCGATGCCGTCGGCGCGCTTCGCGAGCGCGACCGCGCTGCGCACCGGGCCGGCGGCGGTGCCGGACGTCGCCCGCTCGGCCGCGACCGCGTCGCGCACGGCGGGGGCGACCTGCTCGGCGAACGTGCGGATCGTCCCCGGGTCGTCGGTGGCCAGGACGAACGTGCCCACGCCGTCCTCGAGCGCGTACCGGGTGAGCGCGTCGACCCACTGCTCGGGCGGGCCGTCGAGGCCGCCGCCGGGCGTCGGGGTGAAGCGGCCGCCGATGTTCAGCAGACGGCGGATCTCGCGCGGGTCGCGGCCGGCCCCGGCGGCGGACTCGTCGATGGTCGCGTTGCCGCGGCCCAGGTCGCCGGGCTGGAGGTACGCCAGCGACGGCAGCCAGCCGTCGGCCTTGCGCCCGACGAGCCGCAGCATGCGTGGCTTCAACGCGCCGACCCAGATGCCGATGTCGTGCGCCGGGGCCGGTCCGCGCTTGGCGCCCGCGAGCCGGTGGTGGTCCCCGTCGACGCGCAGCGGGCCGCGCCCGTCGGTGTCCCACAGCGCGCGGATGACGTCGATCGCCTCGTCGAGGGCGTCGACGGCCTCGCCGGGCGTGAGCCGCGGGACGCCCATGGCCTCGATCGCGTCCCAGAAGGCGCCCGCGCCCAGGCCCAGCTCGACGCGGCCGCCGGAGAGCAGGTCGAGGCTCGCGGCTGCCCGCGCGAGGACCGCCGGGGGGCGCATCGGCACGTTGAGCACGTTGCCGGACAGGTGCACGCGCTGCGTGCGCGCCGCGACGTAGGAGAGCAGTGTCCACGTGTCGAGGAACGACGGCTGGTACGGGTGGTCCTGGAACGTCACGAGGTCGAGCCCGACGTCCTCGGTGAGCACCGCGAGCTCGACCGGTGCTTGCGGGTCGGCGTTCTGCGGGGTGAGGAACGTGCCGAACTGCAGCTCGTGTCCGTAGTCGGTCATGACGTCGCCTCCAGGGTCGTGTAGTGGATAGATCATATGCACGACAGACGATCTAGCGGAACGCGGGTATGCTGACGGCGTGACGGACACCACGACCCGCGCCGCCGCGCCCGCACCGCAGCGCCCTGCCGACGACCTCGGCTGGCAGCTCGGCACCCTGCTGGCGCGCTGGCGCGACGGCGTCGCCGACGCCCTCGAGGGCATCCCGGCCGGCCCGCGCGGCTACCACCTGCTGCGCGTCGCCGCCGAGGCCACCGTCCCGCCGACCCAGGCGGCGCTCGCGAGCCACCTCGGGATCGACCGCACCGTCATGACGTACCTGCTCGACGACCTGTGCGCCGCGGGCCTCGTCGAACGCTGCCCCGACCCCGCCGACCGCCGGGTGCGCCGCATCGCCGCCACGGGCACCGGGCGGTCCCTGCTGGCCGACGTCGGGGATCGCATGGCCGCCGCCGAGGTCGACGTGCTCCGCGGGCTGAGCGCCGCCGAGCGCGAGACGCTGCGCACCCTGCTCGCGCGCACGACCGGGACCGCCGCGCCCGGCGAGGACCGCTGCGCCGTCGTCACCGGCTGACGCCGCGGCCTCGCGAGGCGGTCACGTCCGTGACCGCCTCCCTTCGCGCGCCCGCTCCGGACTGCCGGGGGCTGGGAGGTTGTCCCCAGCGAGGTTCCGTGGTTCACTAGTCGAGTAATGAACCACAGAACCAGCAGGAAGGGGTGACCGTGTTCGACGGACGAGACCCCGTGTACCTGCAGATCGCCGACCAGATCCGCCAGGACGTGCTCTCGGGTGCCCTGGCCGCCGAGGAGCAGGTCATGTCCACGACGCAGTACGCCACCACGTTCCGGATCAACCCGGCGACGGCGGCCAAGGCGTTCGCGCAGCTCGTCGACGAGGGCGTGCTCTACAAGCGGCGCGGCGTCGGGATGTTCGTCGCCCCCGGTGCCCGTGAGCGGCTGCTCGCCGACGCCCGCGAGTCCTTCTTCACCGACAGCGTCGACCCGGTGGCCGACGCCGCCCGCGTCCTGGGCATCGACGTCGAGGACGTCGTCGACCGCCTCCGCGCCCGCGCGGTCACCGCCCCGGCGCCCACCACCACCACCGACGGACCCCAGGGAGATGCACGATGACCGCGACGACCACCGGCTGGGGCGTCGAGCTGCAGGGCGTCACGCAGCGCTACGGCGACGTCGTCGCGCTCGACGACGTGACCCTGACGATCCGCCCCGGCACCATCACCGGCCTGCTCGGGCGCAACGGCTCCGGCAAGTCCACGCTCGCCGGGCTGGTCGCCGCGTTCCGTCGCCCGACCGCCGGTCGGGTCCTCGTCGACGGCGAGGACCCGTGGGAGAACGAGCGCGTCGTGCCCGGCGTGTGCTTCGTCCGTGAGTCGGGCGACGTCCTGGACGACTACTCGCTGAAGGACAACCTCGCGTACGTCTCCGGTGCCCGCCCGACGTTCTCGCACGAGCTCGCGGGCGAGCTCATGGACCTCTTCGAGCTCGAGCCGCAGCGCAAGCCGTCCAAGCTCTCGCGCGGCAAGAAGTCCGCCTTCGGCATCGTGCTCGGCCTGGCGTCGCGCGCGCCCCTGACGATCCTCGACGAGGTCCACCTGGGGCTCGACGCGCCCAGCCGGTACGCGTTCTACGACACGCTGCTCGCGGACTACGCCGAGCACCCGCGCACCCTGGTGCTGTCCAGCCACCTCATCGACGAGATCGAGCGGCTCCTCGAGGACGTCGTCGTGCTCGACCGCGGCCGCGTGCTGGTGACGCAGGACGCCGAGAGCCTGCGTGCCGAGGGTGTGTCGGTCACCGGCCCGGCGACCGCGGTGCAGGAGTTCGTCGCCGGGCGCGAGGTGCTCGCGACCCAGCGGCTCGGCGGCACCGTCCAGACGACCGTGCGCGGCGCACTCGTGGAGGGCGACGTGCGCCGCGCACGGGAGGCCGGGATCGAGCTGGGCCCCGTGCCGCTGCAGGACCTGTTCGTGCACCTCACGGACCCGAACCGCACGGGCGCGTCGTCGTCCCGCGCACCTCGGGAGGCCGACCGATGACCGCCGGCACCGCCGCACCCGCGCGCACCACGACACCCGTCGCGCACACCGCGCGCCGGCTGGGTGCTGCCCTGCTGGTCATGGCCGGGTGGTTCTGGGGGATCGCAGTCCCCGTGCTCGCCCTCGTCACCGTCGTCGTCTGGCTCGTCAACGGCAGCGTGGACGTGTCCGTCGCCGTGTACGCCCGCCAGGCCTCGCTGTGGTTCCCGTTCTCGCTGGCGATCATGCTCGTCGCCGCCTACCTGCGGGTCCACGTCGCGTCCGGCATGACGCGGCGCACGTTCGTCCGCGCCGCCGTGCTCGTCGAGGTGGCGGCGGGTCTGGCGTACGCCGCGATCCTCACGGCGGTCATCCTCGCGGAGCGGGCCGTCCACGCCGCCCTCGGGTGGGACGCGACGATCAACGAGATCCAGCTCACCGACGAGTCGTCACCGTTCTGGCTGCTGTTCCTCGACCTCGCCGTGCCGTTCGTCCTCGGCAACCTGTCGGGCCTGCTGGTCGGCATCGTCTACCAGACGCGCGGCGGGTGGTGGGGCACGCTCACGCTGCCGCTGACGGTCGGCCCGGTCGCCGTCTCGCAGTACGTCGCAGGGGCGCGGCTGGTCGACCTGCCCGGCGTGTGGACCACG
Source organism: Cellulomonas xiejunii (assembly GCF_024508315.1). Taxonomy (NCBI): domain Bacteria; kingdom Bacillati; phylum Actinomycetota; class Actinomycetes; order Micrococcales; family Cellulomonadaceae; genus Cellulomonas; species Cellulomonas xiejunii. Next base: position 3,523,656 of record NZ_CP101987.1, on the reverse strand, counting down.
ACGCCCGGAGGCGACATGGCGCTCGCCGTCGGCATCGGTGCCGCGCTCGGGACCGTGATGCTCCTGGTGTTCGCCACCCTGACCCGGCGCGCCCAGCTCGCGTCGAACGCCTGACCCACCCGCTCGACCTGGAAGGAGGAGACGATGACCACCACCGACGTGACCCGCCCGTCACCGACCCTGCACACCGTGAAGTCGCTGAGGCGGACCGTCCTGCGGATGGCCGCCTGGTTCTGGGGCCTCGCGGTCGCCGGCGTCGCCCTCGCGACGCTCGTCGTCTGGCTCGTCGACGGCGAGGTCGACCAGCTCATCGCGGTGCTCGCCCTCCAGGGCGGGATCTGGTTCCCGTTCTCCCAGGCGATCGCGATCAGCGGGACCTACCTCGTGGCGCACGTCGCCGCGGGCATGACGCGTCGCACGTTCGCCCGGGCGGCGCTCGTCGTCGCCGTCGTCACGGGGTTCGGCTACGCGGTGGCCCTCGGGCTGCTCGTCCTCGCGGAGCGTGCGCTCCACCTGGCCCTCGGCTGGGGAGTTCGCACGGCCACCGTCGGGCTGCCGGTGGGCGACCCCTCCGTCGGGGACCTCCTCGCCGCGCTCGCCGCCCTCGTCGTGCCGTTCGTCCTGGCCAACGTCGCCGGGTTGCTCGTGGGGATCGTCTACCAGCGGCTGGGCGGCCTGTGGGGCACGCTCACCCTGCCGTTCACGGTGGGACCGCTCGTGCTCGTCCTCTACGTGCTGCCGTTCGTCCCGTTCCTCGGTCTGCCCGAGGGCGGCCCCCGGATCGCACTCGGCGCCCTCGTCGGCGGGCTCCTCGCCGCGGCCTGCGCCGCCGTGTTCGCGACGCTCGCGCGCCGCACCCAGCTCGCCTCGACGACCGGCTGAGCCCACAGCCCTCGACCGCTGCACGACCCGCCACCGCCCACGGATCCGGCAGCTGCCGGAGCCGCGGCACCCCACTCCCCTCGCGCCGCGCGGCGCACCACCTTCGAGGAGGCGCACCATGAGCTCCACCCCGGTCATCCTGGCCGAGCACCTGCGCAAGTCCTACGGCACCACCCACGCGGTCCGCGACGTCTCCCTGTCGGTCGATCGCGGCGAGATCTACGGCGTCCTGGGACGCAACGGCGCCGGCAAGACCACGACGGTCGAGATGATCGCCGGTCTGCGGCGCCCCGACGGCGGCACCGTCAGCGTCCTCGGGCTCGACCCCACGACGCAGGCCGCCGCGCTGCACGAGAAGGTCGGGCTGCAGCTGCAGGAGTCGGCGCTGCCCGACCGGCTGCGCGTCCAGGAGGCGCTCGAGCTGTACGCGTCCTTCTACTCCGCACCCGCAGACCCGGCGGACCTGCTCGACCTGCTCGGGCTCACCGCCAAGCGGGACGCCGCGTTCAAGGACCTGTCCGGCGGGCAGAAGCAGCGGCTGTCGGTCGCGCTCGCGCTCGTCGGCCGGCCCGAGCTGGCGATCCTCGACGAGCTGACGACGGGACTCGACCCGCACGCCCGCCGTGAGACGTGGGCCGTCGTCGAGGCGATCCGCGACGCCGGCGTGACGATCGTGCTCGTCACGCACCTCATGGAGGAGGCGGAGCGCCTGTGCGACCGCATCGCGCTCATCGCGGCGGGAAGCGTCGCGGCGGTCGGGACGCCGGACCAGATCGTCGAGCTCGCGCAGGGGGAGCACGTGCTGCGCGTGCGCCCCGACGTGCCGGTCGCCGACGGTGTGCTGCTGGGCGCGCTCGCGGGGGTCCCCGGGGTGCGCGAGGCGGTGGTCGAGGACCGCGCGCTGGTGGTGCGCGGCGGCGGCGCGCTCGTCCAGGGCGTGCTCGTCGCGCTCGCCCGTCACGACGTCACCACGCACGACGTCCGTCTCGAGCGCGCGTCCCTCGAGGACGCGTTCGTCTCCCTCACCGGTGCCGAGGGCACCGAGCCCGAGCTCGCCACGACCACCGCGGAGGTGTGACATGACCACGACCCCGACCACCACTCCTGCTGCCGTGCGACGCGGCGCCCTGGCCCCCGCGCCCGCCGCGGCGCAGCGCCGCGGTGGGGCCCTCGTCCGGATGATCGTCTCGGAGGCGCGTCTGCTCGTCCGGGACCCGGCCGCGGCCTTCTTCTCGCTGGGCTTCCCCGTGGTGCTGATCACCGTGCTGGGGCTCGTGATGCCCTGGGCGGACGACCCCTTCAGCGACCAGGACCCGCTCCTCGCGCAGATCACGGCCATCACGGGGTACACGCCCATCGTGCTGAGCCTCGCGATCGCGACGATCGGCCTGTCGAGCTTCCCGGTCACGATGGCCACCTACCGCCAGCGCGGCGTGCTGCGCCGGCTGTCGACGACACCGGTCGGACCGGCGCGGCTCCTGGTCGCGCAGGTGCTCGTCAACCTCGCGGCGCTCGTCGTGGCGACCGTGCTGGCGCTCGTCTCCGCGGTGGTCGTGCTGGGCATCGAGCTGCCGCGGCAGCCGTGGACCGTCGCGCTGGCGTTCCTGCTCGCGATGCTGTCGGTGTTCGGGCTCGGTGCGCTCATCGCGGCCCGGGCGCCGACGACGGGGGCGGCGAACGGGATCGGCATGACGGCCTACTTCATCAGCCTGTTCTTCGCCGGCGTGTGGATGCCGCTGCCGATCATGCCGGAGGTCGTCCAGACGATCGCCACGTACCTGCCGCTCGGCGCCGCCACCCAGGCGATGACCGACGCGTGGGTCGGTGCGCCGTTCCCGACGCAGCAGATGGTCGTCATGGCGCTGTGGGCGGCGGTCGCGACGCCGGTGGCCGCGCGCATCTTCCGCTGGAGCTGACGGACGGACGGAGCCGCCCGGACGGTGCGTCACCCCTCACGGGGGTGGCGCGCCGTCCGGGCGGTGCCCGTCCCGCAGACGCTCAGTCCGGGGGTGAGAAGAGGTCCTCGATCGTGCACCCGAACACCGCCGCGAGCCGGAACGCCAGCGAGAGCCTGGGCTCGTAGCGGCCCTGCTCCAGGGCGATGATGGTCTGGCGCGAGACGCCCACGCGACGCGCGAGCTCCTCCTGGACCATCCCGGCGGCCGTCCTGCGCTGGGCGAGCGTGTTCCGGGTCGTCACACGCCCTGCCGCCGCAGACGGGCGTACGCGACCCAGTGGGCCACGACCGTGAGCACGACCGCGAGGAAGCAGAGCGCCGTGAGCTCCCACTCGCCGCGCACCGTCGTCGCCAGGCCGAGGAGCACGAGGGCGACCAGGGCGACCGGGAACGTCGCGGCTGCCGCCCTGCGACCCAGCTCGAGCTCGACGCCGTCCTCGGCGTCCTGGCGAGCGGCGGCGCGACGGCGGTCGAGGAGGAGCTTCGTCCCGACACCCGACGTGAGCACCACCACCCCGTACAGCACCGAGGTGACGGACACGTCGACGACGTCCTGGGCGTCGAGGACCGCCACGAGGCCCAGTGCGGCGACGAGCGTCGCGGACCAGCCGATCCAGAACCGCACGGGAGTCTCCTTTACGTCAAGGTTCCTTGACATCGCGCCGAGGCTACTCGGCGCCGTAGGGGCCATGTCAAGGAACCCTGACGTCCGGCATGCGGCAGGCCCGCACGTCTGCTGCCGCGCCGAGCGGCCCGTCGCCGCTTGGTCGCGCTCCCACCGGCTCCCGTCCCTAAGCGTTTCGCCACCTGGACGGCGCACGCGCGCGTGAACAGAGTGAGCGACGTCCAGACCGCTCGCCGCGGTGCGCGATGCCGCGCCACCGGCTGCGGTCCGTTCCTTCTCGCAGGACTGGCGGCGGCACCGAGGCCGCCGGCAGGTTCCACGACGGCACCGAGGCCGTGCGTGGTCGACGCCAAGAAAGGTACGGAAGATGTCCTCAAGCACCCGACGGCGTGCCGTCAGAGCGGCCTGGGCCGTTCTGACAGCCACGTCGCTCGTGGCCGTGGCGGGCGCGCAGGCCGCGTCCGCCCTCGCCGGGCCCACGGCGCAGGTCGCGCCGGCAGCGGTCGCGGTCGACTCCGAGTACGCGGAGCGGTTCCTCGAGCAGTACGACAAGATCAAGGACCCCGCCAACGGGTACTTCAGCCCGCAGGGCATCCCCTACCACGCGGTCGAGACCCTCATGGTCGAGGCCCCGGACTACGGGCACATGACCACGTCCGAGGCGTACAGCTACTGGCTGTGGCTCGAGGCGCTGTACGGCCAGGCGACGGGCGACTGGGACCCGCTGAACGAGGCCTGGGTCAACATGGAGACGTACATGATCCCCCAGCAGGCGGATCAGCCCACGAACTCCTTCTACAAGGCCGACGGGCCGGCCAGCTACGCCTCCGAGTACAACCACCCGAGCAACTACCCGTCGCAGATCGGCAGCAGCGGCAGCGTCGGCAAGGACCCGATCGCCGCCGAGCTGCGCGCGACCTACGGCAACAACGACATCTACCAGATGCACTGGCTGGGCGACGTCGACAACATCTACGGCTTCGGTGCCGCGCCCGGCCCCGGCTGCCAGCTCGGCCCGGACCACGAGGGCATGTCGCTCGTCAACACGTTCCAGCGTGGCCCGCAGGAGTCCGTGTGGGAGACCGTCCCGCACCCCACGTGCGACGACTTCACGTACGGCGGCAAGAACGGCTACCTCGACCTGTTCACGGGTGACGCGTCGTACGCCAAGCAGTGGAAGTACACGTCGGCCTCCGACGCCGACGCGCGCGCCGTCGAGGCCGTCTACTGGGCCAACAAGTGGGCGACCGAGCAGGGCAAGGCGGCGGACGTCGCGGCGACGGTCGCCAAGGCCGCCAAGCTCGGCGACTACCTGCGCTACACGCTGTTCGACAAGTACTTCAAGACCATCGGCTGCACGTCGCCGAGCTGCCCCGCCGGCTCCGGCAAGGAGAGCGCGCACTACCTGCTCTCCTGGTACATGGCCTGGGGCGGCGCGACCGACACCAGCTCCGGCTGGGCGTGGCGCATCGGCTCGTCGCACGCGCACTTCGGGTACCAGAACCCGTTCGCGGCGTGGGCGCTGGCCAACGACCCGAAGCTGACGCCGAAGTCGGCGACGGCCAAGGCGGACTGGACCAAGGCCGCCGAGCGTCAGGTCGAGCTGTACCAGTGGCTGCAGTCGTCCAACGGCCCGATCGCCGGTGGCGCCACCAACAGCTGGGACGGTGCGTACGCGCAGCCCCCGGCCGGCACGCCGACGTTCTACGGCATGGCCTACACCGAGGCGCCCGTCTACAACGACCCGCCGTCGAACCAGTGGTTCGGCATGCAGGCCTGGGGCGTCCAGCGGCTCGCCGAGCTCTACTACGAGACGGGCAACGCCAAGGCGAAGGGCGTGCTCGACAAGTGGGCAGCGTGGGTCGTCGACCACATCGAGACCGACGGCGCCGACTGGTCCGTCCCGTCCGAGCTGACGTGGTCGGGCAAGCCCGACACCTGGAACCCGACCAACCCGGGCTCCAACTCCGGTCTGACCGTCACGCTCAAGAGCTCCGGCCAGGACGTCGGCGTCGCCGGCGACACCGCCCGTGCGCTGCTGTTCTACGCGGCCAAGTCCGGCAACACCGAGGCGCGTGACACGGCCAAGGACCTGCTCGACGCGATCTGGGAGAACAACCAGGACTCCCTGGGCGTGACCTCGGTCGAGACCCGCGGGGACTACAAGCGGTTCGACGACGTCTACACCGCGGGCGGCAACGGCGTGTACATCCCGTCCGGCTGGACGGGCACCATGCCCAACGGCGACCAGGTCAAGCCCGGCGTCTCGTTCCTCGACATCCGGTCCTTCTACAAGCAGGACCCGCAGTGGGCCAAGGTCCAGGCGGCGCTCAACGGCGGGGCCGACCCGCAGTTCGAGTACCACCGGTTCTGGGCGCAGACGGCGATCGCCGGTGCGCTGTCCGACTACGCGCGCCTCTTCGAGGCCGCGGACCCGGGTGAGGACCCCACGGTCACGCCGACGCCCACCGTGACGCCGACGGTCACGCCGACGCCGACGGTCACGCCGACGCCCACCGTGACGCCGACGCCGACGGTCACGCCGACGCCGACGGTCACGCCCACGCCGACGCAGAACCCGACGGCGTCCTGCTCGGTGAGCTACACGGCGAACAGCTGGAACACCGGCTTCACGGCCTCGGTGAAGGTCACGAACCGTGGGACCACCGCGCTGAGCGGCTGGAACCTGAAGTTCACCTTCGCCAACGGCCAGCAGGTCCAGCAGGGCTGGAGCGCGACCTGGTCGCAGTCCGGCTCGACCGTGACGGCCACGAACGCGGCCTGGAACGGCACGCTGGCACCGGGTGGTTCGGTGGACATCGGCTTCAACGGCTCGCACACCGGGACGAACAACGTCCCGACGTCGTTCACGCTGAACGGCGCGACCTGCTCCTAGTGGCGTCAGGTCGTCGCAACCCGTCGTGACCCCATGCGCGACGGGGGAGGGGCCGGTCCCGGGCACACGCCCGGGGCCGGCCCCTCGTCGTGGGGGTAGGGCTGCCCCTACCCCCACGACGTGGGCGGGCACAGCAGCGGTCGGCCGGGGCGGGCCCCTACCGTCGTCGGCATGAGCACAGACGGCGAGCACCCCGCGCCCCCGCCCTTCCCGGACGACGTCCCCGTCGCGGACGACGTCCCCGTCGCGGACGACGTGCGGACGGTGGCCCCGATGCTGACGGGCGGCCGCGCGCTCGCCCTGGCCCCGGTCTCGGGCGCGACGTGGGCGGGAGCCGGGCAGCTCGTCATCGCGGCGCTCGTGAGCCTGGCGGCCGCGATCGTGACCGTGGTCGGCGTCGCCACCGGCGTCGGGCTCGCGGTCGTCCTGGTCGGGGTGCCGCTGCTCGTCCTGACGCTCGTCCTCGCCCGCGGGTACGGCACGGCCGAGCGGGCCCGCCTGCGCGCCCAGCTCGGCGTCGTCGTGCCGCCCCCGGCCCCGGGCCCCGGTGCCCCGTACCGCCCGCGGACCTGGTGGCCGTGGGTACGCGACGCACGTGCGTGGTCGGCCGTCGGGCACGCGCTGGTCGCGTCCGTGCTCACGTGGACCGCCGGGCCTGTCGCCCTGAGCCTGGCGGCGTTCGCGCTCGTCGTGCCCGTGGTGCCGTTCGCCGGGCGCACCAACGGGATCCACCTCGCGCTGCTCGTCCCCGTGGCGCTGGTGGCGGCCTGGGGGGCCGCGCTCGTCGTGCAGCTCGCCACGCTGGCGCAGGTCCGGCTGACCCGCGCGCTGCTGGGAGCACGGTCCCGTGCCGAGGCCGAGCGCGCCGCGCGTGCCGCCGAGCAGCGGGCGACCGTCGCCGAGGGGCGTGCCGAGCACCTGCGCGAGACGCGCTCGGCGGCCGTCGTCGCGGCCGACGACGAACGGCGCCGCATCGAGCGGGACCTGCACGACGGTGCGCAGCAGCGGCTCGTCGCGCTCGGTGTCGAGCTCGGTGTCGCGCGCCGCGCCGCCGCGGACGACCCCGCGGCCGCCGCAGCGGCCCTCGACGCGGCGCACGGCGAGGTGAAGGAGGTGCTCGCCGAGCTGCGCGACCTCGTGCGTGGCGTGCACCCCGCCGTGCTCACGGACCGCGGCCTGGACGCCGCGCTGTCGGCGCTCGCGGCGCGCTGCCCGGTCCCTGTCGAGGTCGACGCGGACGGCGTGGGCCCGGGCGTCGGGTCGCAGGCGCAGGCCGCCGCGTACTTCGTCGTCGCCGAGGCCCTGACCAACCTCGCCAAGCACGCGACCGCGTCCCGCGCGACGGTCCGCGCCGACGTGCGCGGCGACCGGCTGCGCGTCGAGGTCCGCGACGACGGTGCCGGCGGCGCGCAGGCCGCACCGGGCGGCGGCCTGGACGGTCTGCGCCGTCGCGTCGAGGCCCTCGACGGCACGTTCGACCTCGTCAGCCCCGCCGGTCGGGGCACCGTGCTCACCGTGGAGGTGCCGTGCGCATCGTGATCGCCGAGGACTCCGTCCTCCTGCTCGACGGGCTGACCCGTCTGCTCATCGCCGAGGGCCACGCCGTCACCGGCTACCGCACGGCCGACGAGCTCGTGGCCGTCCTGGGCGACCCGGCCGCCGACCTGCCCGACGTCGTCGTCACCGACGTCCGCATGCCGCCGACGCACACCGACGAGGGCCTGCGTGCCGCCGTGCACCTGCGCGGCCTGCACCCGCGGCTGCCCGTGCTGGTGCTCTCGCAGTACGTCGAGCAGCGGTACGCCCGCGAGCTCTTCGCCGCCGACGCCCGTGGCCTGGGCTACGTCCTGAAGGACCGCGTGGCCGACGTCGACGACTTCCTCGCGGCGCTCGCCCGGGTCGCCGCGGGCGGCACGGCGCTCGACCCCGAGGTCGTCGCCCAGGTGCTGGCGCGGTCGCGGCAGGGCCTGTCCGGCCTGCTGTCGCCGCGGGAGCGCGAGGTCATCGCGCTCATGGCCGAGGGCCGGTCCAACGCGGCGATCGCCGAGCGGCTCGTCGTCGGCCTGCCGGCCGTGGAGAAGCACGTGACGTCCATCCTCACCAAGCTCGACCTGCCCCCCGACGCCGACGACCACCGCCGCGTCCTCGCGGTGCTGCGCTGGCTCGAGGACGGCCCGACGAACGGAGCGCGACCGTGACCGCGACACCCACCACCGACCTGCCGACCGTCCACCCGCCGGCGCGCGCGCGACGATCACCCGGCGGGTGGGCCCTGACCGTGGTGGGCGTCCTCGCCGCGGCGTTGCTGCTGCTCCTCGGCGTGCTGCAGCTGCTCGCCGGGATGTTCACGACCACGACCTCGGCGAGCGCGACGCTCACCGCGACGGACGTCGTCGAGCTCGTCGCCGACGGTGAGGTCCGCGTGACCGTGTCCCCGGTCGACGACGTCCGCGTCGAGCGCATCGCGCGGTTCGCGTGGGGCGGGCCGCGCTATGAGGTCACGTCGGACGGCGACCGGACGGTCGTGCGGCACGAGTGCGTGGAGCTGATGGCGATGAGCTGCTCGGCCGAGCTGGTCGTCGACGTGCCGGAGGGCACCCACGTGGTGGTGCGCACCGTCGATGGCACGGCCCGCGTGGCCGGGCCGGCCGGCGACGTCGAGGTGCGGACGGCCGACGGCGACGTGCACGTGGCGGGCGCCGAGGGGGCGCTGGAGGTCCGAGGGCTCGACGGCGACGTGACGGTCCGCGGCGTCGGCGGTGACGTCACGGTGGCGCTCGCGGACGGGGACGTGCGCGTCACCGACGCCGGTGGCGACGCCGTGGTCCGTGGCCGCGACGGGGCGACGTTCCTGGCGGGGGTGGCAGGCGACGTGCAGCTGCAGGTGTCGGACGGTCGCGTCGAGGCGCGCGACGTCGGCGGCGCGCTCACGGCGCGCGTCCGGGACGGCGACGTCCTCGTGGCGGCCGTCGGCGGTGACGTCGACGTGCAGGCGACCGACGGCGACGTGACGGTGCACGGCCCGGGCGAGCCCGTCGCGCTGAGCGTGATCTCCAACGGGGAGCAGCGGGTCGAGGGGCCGACGGACCCCGCCGCGGACGTGCGCGTCGACCTGCGGGCCCGCGACGGCGACGTGGCGTACCTGGGGCCGGAGCGCTGACCTGCCCACCGTGACCGTGAGGCCCGCGTCTCGGCGGTGGACGGCACCACGCTGCGGGTGGACCACCACCAGCAGCGCCGACCGGGTCTGCCACACTCCTGCGCGTGACATCGACACGCACCACCTCGAGCCCCGGACGGGCCGTCGCCGGCCACCTGGGGGTCGCCCTGCTCGCCGCCGTCTCCTGGTTCGCCTGGATGGGCTGGGACACGCAGTACCAGACCGACCCGGCCACCGGGGCCGTCACGGGCCCGTACGAGGCGTGGCAGGTCGTCGGCTGCGCCGTGTGCCTCGTCGTCGTGACGGTCCTGGCGGCACGCGTGCTCGGCGCGTGGCGTGCCGCCGCCACGGTCGCGCTCGCGTTCACGGTGGCCTGGTCGCTCACCCAGGCGTCGACCGACGAGTCCGGCCTCTGGCTCGTCGGCGCTGCACTGGTGCTCGTCGGCACGGGCGTGGGAGCGGCCGTGGTCGCGCTCGTCACGGTGGCGGTGGGCCGACGACGCGCAGCCCGGGTGCCCGCGTGACGAGCGGGCTCACCGGGTGTTCGGTGTGGGCGAACGGCCGATCCGGAACACGGGTCGCACGGCGGGGGTTCTACAGGCGTCTGCGCTCCGAGGTCGCTCGGGGCGCCGACCGACCGGACGACGAAACGAGGCTCGCCCCATGACCGCCGCCACGATGTCCCACGACACCGCCGAGCTCACCCGTCAGGACCGCTGCGACCGCTGCGGTGCCCAGGCCTTCGCGCGGGCGACGCTGCCCGGTGCGGGCGGGGTCCTGCTCTTCTGCGGGCACCACTTCCGCAACCACGAGTCCGCTCTCGCCGAGGCCGGTGCGCAGGTCCACGACGAGCGGCACCGCCTCCAGCAGGAGGTCCGGACGCCGGAGCGCTGACCGCTCGGCCGGCCACGGACGAGGCCCCACGCACGACGAAGGCCCCTGATCAGCATTCCTGCTGATCAGGGGCCTTCGACCTGTCGGGGTGGCGGGATTTGAACCCACGACCTCTTCGTCCCGAACGAAGCGCGCTACCAAGCTGCGCCACACCCCGTGGAGCCTGGCAAGGATAGCCGACGATGGGCGCAGACATGAAATGCGATCCGCGGTGCAGGTGGTCTGCGGTAGCTCGTGACGAGGTCGAGACGAGGCCCCACCCCCGGGCCCGCCGTCGCGGTAGCAGGCGGTCCGTCAGGCCGGGACGAGCGTCAGCAGCGTCGCCTCCGGGCGGCACGCGAAGCGGACGGGCGCGTACGGCGAGGTCCCGAGGCCCGCGGACACGTGCAGCCACGACGACCCCGCCCCGTCGGTGCGGTCCGGTCGCGCGCCGGGCCAGCCGTGCAGGCCCTTGGCGCGGCGCAGGTCGAGGTCGCAGTTGGTGGTGAGCGCGCCCCAGCCGGGCACGGCGAGCTGGCCGCCGTGCGTGTGCCCGGCGATCGTCAGGTCGACGCCGTCGGCGTGCATCGCGTCGAGCACGCGCCGGTACGGGGCGTGCGTCACGCCGACGTGCAGGTCGACGAGGCCGGCCGTGCGCGCGTCGTCAGGCCCGCCGGCAGCCGGCATCTCGTCGCGGTCCATGTGCGCGTCGTCCGTGCCGACGAGCGACAGGCGCCGGCCGTCCACGTCGATCGCGTCGCGGCGGTTCGACAGGTCGATCCAGCCGGCCGAGGTGAGGCGCGCCACGAGCTCACGCCACGGCAGGGGGACCGGGGGCTGGGGCGGCTCGCGGCGTGCGTCGGGGAGCAGGTAGCGGGCGGGGTTCTTGAACCCCGGTCCGAGGTAGTCGTTGGACCCCAGGACGAACGCGCCGGGCACGGCGAGCAGCGGCTCGAGGGCGTGCAGCAGCGCCGGCATCGCGTCGAGGTGCGCCCAGTTGTCGCCCGTGTCGACGACGAGGTGCGGGTCGAGGGTCGCCAGGTCCCGTACCCAGTCGACCTTGCGGCGCTGGCCGGGCGTCAGGTGCAGGTCGGACACGTGCAGGATCCGCAGCGGGTCCTGGCCCGCAGGCAGCACCGGCACGGTGACCTCACGCAGCGCGTACCAGCGCACCTCGACGAGGGACGCCCAGGCCAGCGCGGCCGCACCGGCGAGCGCGAGGCCGCCGACGGCGCGCACCGCGGGGTGCGCGCCGGGGGAGGAGTGCGTCATCGATCAGCCGTTGCCGGGGCGGCCGTCGCCGGGCCCGCCCGGGTTGTCCCCGCGGGGACCCCCGCCCGGGAGGCCCGGCAACCCGCCGGGGCCTGGATCCTGCTGCGGCTGCCCGGCCGACAGCTTCAGCGTGATGGTCGAGCCCTTGGTGGCCGTCGTGGGGGACTGCTCCGCGACGGTCCCGGCCGGGTACGCGGACGGCACCTGCTCCGCGATCGCCACCTGGAACCCGCGGCCCTCCAGCGTCTGACGCGCCTGCTGCTCGTTCTGCCCGAGCACCGACGGGACGGGCACCCGCTCGCCGTAGAGCTCACGTTCGGTGGGGCTCGCGAAACCGGGGTTCTCGGCACCGGCGAGGGTCTGCACCATGAACCGCTTCCAGGTCGGCGCGGCGATCGACGAGCCGTACGGGCCCGAGCCCCGGCCGTAGTAGGTGCCGGCGATCGTCTCGCGGCTCATCGAGCGCGTGCCCTCGCTGTACCCGACCCACACGGCGGTCGCCCGCAGCGGCGTGTAGCCGACGAACCAGTTGTGCTCGTTGTACGTCGTGGTCCCGGTCTTGCCGGCGGCGGGGAACGGCGGGGCGCCGACGGAGCGGGCGGTGCCCGACCACACGTTGCTCAGCGCGTAGTTCATCGCCGAGGCGTACCGCGGGTCGATCGCGTTGGTCTGGCAGTCGGCCGTCGGGACCGGGAGCGACTCGCCCTGCGCGTTGATCACGCTGGTGATGGCGATCGGCTTGCAGTACGTACCGTTGGACGCGAACGTCGCGTAGGCGGCAGCCATCTGCAGGGGCGAGGTCGACTGCGACCCGAGGACGTTGCCGGGGACCGCGTCGAACGGGACGTCCCCCCTGGGGGTGTTGGTCTGCGTGTCCATCTCGGCGGGGTTGCCGGCCTTGGTGACGCCCAGCGCCGCGGCCCCGTTGTTGATGGCGCAGAGGTCCATCTGGTGCGCCATGGCGACGAACGCCGAGTTCACGGAGTTCTTCGTCGCGTCGAGGACGGTCTGACGGATCGCCTTGCCGCCCTCGGAGTTGCCGAACGGGAACTGCCCGCTGCCGAGCTGGTAGCAGGACGCGGTGAACTCACGGGTGTTGTAGGAGAGTCGGGTGCCGTCGACGGTCTCGTTCAGGGCGTGCCCCTGCTTGAGCCACTCGAGCAGGGTGAAGACCTTGTACGTCGAGCCCGGGGGGAACCCGCCCGAGCCGCCGTACCGGAAGCTGGTGTTGAAGTTGACCGACGTCTCGCCGGGGTTCTGGTCCTTGAGCGCGGAGTAGATGCGGTTCTGCGCCATCGCCGTGATCTCACCCGTCCCGGGCTTGACGGAGACGATCGAGCTCGAGACGCCCGAGGGGTCGTCGACCGGGACGCCGTTCTTCACCTCGGCGTCGGCGATGGCCTGCTCGCCGGGCACGATCGTGGTGGTGATCGTCAGGCCGCCCTTGTAGAGGAGGTTCATGCGGTCGCGCGACGTCTCGCCGAACGCGGGGTCGTTGGCGATCACCTTGGTGACGTAGTCGCAGAAGAACCCGGCTCCGGGCACCGTCTCGTTCGCGCTCATGCACCCCTGGCTCAGCTTCGAGACGTTGAGCGTCGCCTCGACGGGCGTCGCGATCCCGTTGTCGTACTCCTCCGGGGTGATGTAGCCGAGCTCGCGCATGTCCTTGAGGACCTGGTCGCGACGCTTCTTGGAGTCGACGTACCGCGCGGCGTCCTCCTCCGGGGTCTCGTTCGCGCGTCCCACCGGGTCCCACCGCGTCGGTGACTGGGTGATCCCGGCGATGGTGGCGGCCTCGAGGTAGTTGACGTCCTTCGCGGACTTGCTGAAGAAGTACCGCGCCGCGGACTCGACGCCGTACACCGAGGAGCCGAAGGCGGCGATGTTGAGGTACTTCTCGAGGATCTCGTCCTTGGTCATCGTCTTCTCGAGCGTGATGGCGATCTTCGCCTCGCGCAGCTTGCGCGCGATGCCCGGGGCGCCGTCGTTCTCCCTGGCCTCCTGCCGCAGCCTCATGCGCTCCGTCTCGTCGTCCGCGCGCTCCGCCGCGTCGAGGAAGACGTTCTTCACGTACTGCTGCGTGAGCGTCGAGGCGCCCTGCTTCTGGCCCGCCAGGCTGGCGACCGCGGCGCGGAGCATGGCGGCCGGGTCGACGCCGGAGTGCTCGTAGAACCGGCGGTCCTCGACCGCGATGACGGCCTGCCGCATGATCGGGGCGATCTCGGAGAGCGGCACGACGATGCGGTTCTGGTCCCAGAACGTCGCGAGGAGCGTCCCGTCCGCCGCGAGGATCTCGGACTTCTCCGGCAACGGCTGCTGCTGGATCTCGCTGGGCAGGTCGTCGAACGCCGTCACGGTCATGCCCGTGAGGCCGTTCGCCACCGCCACCCCGGGCAGCACGAGGCCGGCGGTGAGGACACCACCGATCCCGGCGACGAGGGAGAAGGAGAGCAGCAGGGCCAGAGCCTGGACGGCGCTGATCCTGCGTCCGCGCGAGCGGGCAGGGTTCGGCATGCCGCCAGGGTACCGGGGGCAGCTCATCCGGGAAGAGGGGGACGACTGTCCCGTGCGTGTCCTCCACGCGACCTGCACACGGCAGGCAGAGGGCCGTTCGGCGGAATAGACCCGTCTGGGGTCTCGTCAGGACCTCCCCCGTGCCGATACGGTCACGGCGGCGACACGCAGGGAGAGACACGCGGAGGAACACGTGGCAGGCCTGGGGGCACAGGACTACGAGGGGCACTGGACCGCGATGGCGGCGTGCGGTCAGGGCAAGCAGGCGCCCGATGCGCTGTTCGTCGAGGGCGCCGCACAGCGGGAGGCCCGCGCGGTCTGCCAGGGCTGCCCCGTGCGCCTCGACTGCCTCGCCGACGCCCTGGACAGCCGCGCCGACTTCGGCGTCTGGGGCGGTATGACCGAGCGCGAGCGGCGAGCACTGCTGCGGCGCCGTCCCGACGTCGTGTCCTGGCGGACCGAGCTGGTGGGCAGCGAGCCGACGCTCGTCGCCCTCGGGGGGCTCGTGTGAGCGCTTCCACGTCCGGCGCGCACCGCTGAGCCTCCCCACTAGGGTGGGCGCATGTCGACCCAGTGGGAGTACGCGACCGTTCCGCTCATCATCCACGCCACCAAGGCGATCCTCGATCAGTGGGGATCCGACGGCTGGGAGCTCGTGACCGTCATCCAGGGTCCCGACGCCGGCCTCGTGGCGTACCTCAAGCGACCGAAGCCGGTCATGTGAGCGGCGCCGAGGGTCGCGTCGCCGCACGCCTGGCCGAGCTGGGCCTGACCCTGCCGGCCGCAGCGGCACCGCTCGCCGCCTACGTCCCCGCCGTCCGCAGCGGCGCGCACGTCTGGACGTCCGGTCAGCTGCCGTTCGTCGAGGGCGTCATGCCGACCACCGGCAAGGTCGGTGGCGGGCTGGACGCCGAGACGGCCACCACGCTCGCGCGCACGGCCGCGCTCAACGCGTTGGCGGCCGTGGGCGCGCTCCTCGCGTCCGAGGGCCCGGTCACCGACCCGGCGACGGCGCTCGACCGGGTGCGGCGGGTCGTCAAGGTCGTCGGGTTCGTCGCGAGCGACCCGGCGTTCACCGGTCAGCCCGCGGTGGTCAACGGCGCGAGCCTGCTGCTGCACGAGGTCTTCGGGGAGGCCGGCGTCCACGCGCGCTCGGCCGTGGGCGTCGCGGCCCTGCCGCTCGACGCGGCGGTCGAGATCGAGCTGGTCGTCGAGGTCGACTGACACGGCAGGTCCGGGCGCGGTGATGTGCCCGGACCGGCCGGACCGCCGGACGCCTCAGCGGGCCCGGCGCTCCAGGCGGTCGACGTCCAGCAGGACCACGGCACGGCCCTCACGTCGCACCCAGCCGCGAGCGGCGAAGTCCGCGAGGGCCTTGTTGACGGTCTCTCGCGACGCGCCGACGAGCTGCGCGAGCTCCTCCTGCGTCAGGTCGTGCGCCACGCGGATGCCCTCGTCGACCTGCTGGCCGAACCGCGTCGACAGGTCGAGCAGCGCCTTGGCGACACGCCCCGGCACATCGGAGAAGACCAGGTCGGCCAGCGCCTCGTTGGTCCGACGCAGGCGCCGCGCCAGTGCCTGGAGCAGGTGCTCGGCGACCGTCGGCTTGTCGGCGAGCCACGTGATGAGGTCCCGGTGGCCCAGCTCGAGCACGACGGCGTCGGCGACGACCGTCGCGGTCGCGGTGCGCGGGCCCGGGTCGAACAGCGACAGCTCGCCGAACATCTCGCCGGGGCCGAGCACGGCCAGGAGGTTCTCGCGCCCGTCGTTCGACCGACGGCCCAGCTTGATCTTGCCGTCGCGCACCAGGAAGAGCCGGTCGCCCGGCTCGCCCTCGTGGAAAAGCACGTCACCTCGCGCGGCGTCGAGCACCTTCATCGAGTCGATGAGTGCCCGGGACGACTCCTCGTCCATGCCTGCGAACAGTGGCGCCGTCAGCACGATGTCCTCCGCCACGGCGGTCCTTCCCCTCTTCCCGCGATCGAGCGCGGGCGCGCGTCGTGTCCGGCGGCAGGGCCGGACCCTCGCCGTCCAGTCTGCCCCATCCCGGTCCCCCCGCGCGGCGGCGCGACGGTGCGGGTGCCCGGCGCACGTCGCCGGGGCACCGGCGGACGTCGCACCGGCGTCGTCATACGCCGTCGGCGACCGCCGTGCGGGTTCGCAGCACTGCTCCCGGGTCGTCGGCGATGCGCTCGACGAGCCGCAGCGTCGCACGCTCGATGGCCTCCGCGACCCCGGTCTCGTAGGTGGCGAGCCGCTGGTCCAAGGCCCACAGCGCGGGCAGCAGGCCGGCCTCGCGTCCGGGGTCGGCGTCGGGGAGCGCCGCGCGCAGGTCGCCGGCTCGGGGGACCTCCAGGCACACGTCGAGCGGCAGGATGAACGCGACGTCCTCACCCAGCGGGCCGGGCCCGGCGGCGCCCGCGACGGCGAGGTCCATGCGTGCCCGCACGACACGACGCCACCAGTCGACCCGTTCCCGCTCGGCACGCAGCGCGCGGCGCTCCAGCCGGAGGTGGTGCAGGGGTTCGTCGGGCGACGTCACACTGCTTGTTCGGCTCAGCGCGGGTGCCGCTTGACCGATGGGTCGAGAACCTGACGGTCGGTTCACCCGGCAGGAGCAACCTCCCCGCCCGGCCGTGGCTGTCGGCACGGGCACGTAGGCTCGCGCCGTGGACGCCACTGTGCAGGAGAGCCAGCTCGCCCGAACCAGGCGCGCCCGACGGGTCGACCGGATGCTGGCCGAGAGGTACCCCGACGCGCGGTGCGAGCTGGACTTCCGCAACCCGCTCGAGCTGCTGATCGCGACCGTGCTGTCCGCGCAGACCACCGACGTGCGCGTGAACGCCACGACGCCCGAGGTCTTCGACCGGTGGCCCGACGCCGCGGCGATGGCCGGTGCGGACCTGCGGGACCTCGAAGACGTGCTGCACCCCGTGGGGTTCTACCGCGCCAAGGCGCAGTCGGTCGTCGGCATCGGTGCCGCTCTCGTCGAGCGCTTCGGCGGGCAGGTGCCGCGCAGGCTCGAGGACCTGGTGACCCTGCCGGGGGTGGGCCGCAAGACCGCGAACGTGGTGCTCGGCAACGCGTTCGGAGTGCCCGGCATCACCGTCGACACCCATGTCCAGCGGCTGGCGCTGCGGCTCGGCTACACGACGAGCGAGGACCCCGTCGTCATCGAGGCCGACCTCGGTGCGCTGCTGGAGAAGCGGGAGTGGACGATGGCGTCCCACCGACTGATCTTCCACGGGCGGCGGACCTGCTTCGCCCGGCGTCCCGCGTGCGGCGCGTGCCCCGTCGCCGCGCTCTGCCCGTCGGCGGGCATCGGCGAGACGGACCCCGAGCGGGCCGCCGCGATGCTCAAGGGCTGACGGGCTCGACCTCGGCCAGCCAGTCCACGAGCAGCTCACCGACCAGGCCCGGGGCCTGGTCCGTGAGGTAGTGCCCGGCGTTGTGCATCAGCTCCAAGCGGTACGGCCGCGCGACCGTCGCCGTGGCCGGCCGCAGCGCCGCCGACGACGCCGGACGCAGCCCGTCACGCAGGCCGTGGACCTGCAGCACCGGCACCGGTCGCGCCGCACGCAGGACCGCCCGGTACCGGCGGCCGTCCGGCCGCGGCGTGGAGCGGACGAGCCACCGCACCTGCTCGAGCTGGCTGTGCGCCGCGAACGGCACGCGTGCCGCCCGGCGGTACGTCGCGACCGCTTCCCGCCCCGGCAGCCCCGGGACCCCGCCCCAGTGCGTGAGCATCCGGTCCACGAGGTCGCCGCGCACCATCGCCTGCTCCGGCAGTGACGGCAGCTGGGCGAACGCGACGAGCCCCGCCGCGGCCGGTCCGGGCGGTGTGCGGGGCACCGCGAACGCGTCGAGCGGGTGCGGCGCACCCAGCACGGCCAGCGCCTGCACCACGGCAGGGTGGTACGCGGCGGTGGCCCAGGCGACGTCGCCCCCGGTCCCGGCCCCGACGACGACCGCGGACCCCGCCCCCAGGGAGCGCACGACACCGGCCACGTCCGCGGCGAGGGTCGGCACGTCGTACCCCTGGGGGGGCTTGTCCGACGCGCCCGTGCCGCGCAGGTCCATCGCGGCGACGCGGTAGCCGGCCGCGGCCAGCACGGGCATCTGGTGGCGCCAGGCCCACCACAGCTGCGGGACGCCGTGCAGGAGCAGCACGAGGGGCGCGTCCTGGTCGCCTGCGACAGTGACGTGGAACCGAGCGCCGTTGGCGGTCACGAAGCGGTGCTGCCAGGGTCCCTCGATGAGGAGCGACGCTGCGTCGACGGGTGTCATCAGTGGCAACCTACCGGGTCGTCGCCGGTCGGAGGTGACTCACGACGCGCCCGGACGTGCAGCGTGGACGCGTCCGCGCCACGACAGGACGGCACCACCGCCGAGCGCGGCGATCAGGGACGCCGCGAGGACGCCCACGACGACCTGGTCGTCGAGCACCGTCCCGGTACCGAACGCGAGCGATCCCACCAGCAGGGAGACGGTGAAGCCGATCCCCCCGAGCAGGCCGACGCCGATCACGTCCCACCAGCCGAGCCCGGGCGCGAGCCGCGCCCGCGTGAACCGTGCGACGAGGAACGTCGCGAGCGTGATGCCCAGCGGCTTGCCGAGGACGAGCCCCAGGACCACGCCGAGGCCCACGGGCTCGGTGAACGTCGCGCCGATCGTGGCGACCTCGACCGTGACGCCCGCCGCGAACAGCGCGAAGACCGGCACGGCGAACCCGGCGGACACGGGCCGCCACAGGTGCTCGTAGTGCTCGGCGAGCGAGTGGTCCGCGTGCTCGTCGGGCGCGGCACCCGGTGCCCGGGACGCCGGGGCGGCGGACCCCGGTGCGGCGGGCACCGCGAACCCGATCAGCACGCCGGCGATCGTCGCGTGGACCCCGGACGCGTGCAGCAGCGCCCACGCCGCGAGCGCGAGCGGGACCAGCAGGAACGGCGTGCGCACACCCCGCCGCAGGGCGAGGGCGAACAGGGCGACGCATCCGAACGACCCGAGCAGCAGCCCGAGCGTCACCGAGTCGGTGTACCCGACCGCGATGATGATGATCGCGAGCAGGTCGTCCACGACCGCGAGGGTCAGCAGGAAGGCCCGCAGTGCGACGGGCAGGCCGCGCCCGACGATCGCGAGCACGCCCACCGCGAACGCGATGTCCGTGGCCGTCGGGACCGCCCAGCCCTGCGGGGCGCCACCGGGCATCGCGGCGTTGACGGCGAGGTAGATCCCCGCCGGGACCACCATGCCGCCGACCGCGGCCGCCGCGGGCAGGGCCGCCGTGGCCACGTGCCGGAGCTCACCGACGGTGATCTCGCGCTTGAGCTCGAGGCCGACGACGAAGAAGAAGATGGCGAGCAGCCCGTCGGCGGCCCAGTGCGCGAGGTCGAGGTCCAGGTGCAGGGCGGCCGGGCCGACGACCGTCCCGCTGACCGCCCGGTACGACTCGGGCGCCAGGTTGGCCCACAGGAGTGCGGCCAGCGCACCGAGCAGCAGCAGCACGCCACCCGTGCGCTCGTCGCGCAGCGTGTCGGCGAAGTTGCGCTCACCGCCGGGGCTCAGCCGGGAGAACAGCGTGCGCGCGGGGCGCTCGGGGGCAGGGGAGTCCGTGGGCACAGGCGTACCTCTCGAGGGAGGGGTCGGTCGGGTCGTTGCCGACCAGACTTCCCGGCGCACCGGTCGTCGATCCTACCCGCCAGGTGCGGCGCCGCCCGCGCGAGGCGGTGCCGGCCACGTGATCAGGCGCCCGCGGGCTCCGGGACGTCCGTGCGGTCGTCCGCGGCGCGGCGGTCCTTCGGAGGGTCGAACCGGTAACCCACGTTGCGGACCGTGCCGATGAGCTGCTCGTGCTCCGGGCCCAGTTTCGCCCGCAGGCGACGCACGTGCACGTCGACGGTGCGCGTGCCCCCGTAGTAGTCGTAGCCCCAGACCTCCTGCAGCAGCTGCGCACGCGTGAACACGCGGCCAGGGTGCTGGACGAGGTACTTGAGGAGCTCGAACTCCTTGTAGGTCAGGTCCAGGGGGCGCCCGCGCAGGCGGGCGGTGTACCCGCCCGCGTCGATCGTCAGCTCACCCGACGAGATCTCCTGCGGGGCGTCGTCGTAGGACGCCGCCGCGGCGTGCTCCATGACGAGCCGGAAACGCGTCTCGACCTCGGCCGGCGTCGCGTGCTCGAGGATGATGTCGTTCGCGCCCCACTCGGCCGTGACGACGGTCAGGCCGCCCTCGGTGAGCACGAGGACCAGGGGCACCGTCAGACCCGTGGCGCGCAGCAGGCGGCACGTGGTGCGCGCGGTGACGAGGTCGCGGCGTGCGTCGAGCACGACGATGTCCGCGTCCGGGGCGTCCACGAGAGCGGACGGTTCGACAGGGAGGACCCTGACGCGGTGGGACAGGAGCCCCAACGCGGGTAGCACCTGTGCCGAACCCCCGGACGCAGGCGTGAGCAGCAGCAGATCCGCCACCGGCGTCACCTCCTGGCTGAGAGTGGGCACACGTTACCGCGTGGTTCGCTCGGGTCGTGCCGCCGCCCACGCGAGGCCCCCGTCCGGGTGCAGGTCGGGAGTCGACCCCGGGGTCTGCGAGAATCGCCCGCGTGCTTCATCACGACCGTCCGACGACCCGGCGCACCGACCGGCCGATGAGACGACTGCACGCACGACGGGGTCCGCGATGAGCGTCGAGACGCGCTCGGTCGTCACCGCCGTCCTGTCCGCCGTCGTCGCGGTGGCCGGCTACCTCGGGGTCCTGCCGCTGGCCGGTGTCAGCGCCGCGCTCGTGCTCGTGCTCGCGCTCGGCTGGCCCGGCCTGGCGGGGCTGCCCTTCAGCCCGGGTGCCGGCGCGGTCGTGGCGCTCGGCGGGCTCGGCTCGGTCGCGGCGGTCACCTTCACGCCCGAGGAGCCGTACCTGCAGCACCTGGCGCTGGTCTTCGCCGGGGCTGTCGTGCTCGCGTTCGTCAACGAGCTGCTGCGCCGCGACGGACGGCTGCGGCTGGTGGAGTCGGTCTCCGGCACCGTCACCGGCACCGTGCTGGCCGTGTGCGTCACCGGCTGGGTGGCCACGGCCCGGCTGGACGGCGGCGAGGAGCTCGTCGTCGCGGGCGCCGTGGCGCTCGCCCTGGGCTCGGCCGCGGTCGCGCTGCGCGGACGCACGTGGCTCGTCTACCTGGTCACGGTCGTGGTGCCAGCGGCCGGAGGCACGCTCGTCGGGTGGGCGCTGCCGGCCGTGCAGCTCGTCGCGGGCGCCGTGCTCGGCGTGGGCGTCGGCGTCCTCGTCACCGCCCTGCACGCCCTGTTCGACCGCTTCCCGGCACTGGTCCGGCACCTGCCCTCGCTCGCCGTCGTGGTGCTGCCGGTCACGGTCAGCGGCGTCCTGGTGTACGTCGCCGGACGCGTCTTCGCCGCCTGATCGCAGGCCACGGGACGATCCGCGCGCCCCACGTCGTTAGGATCGGTGCATGACTGCGCTCGAGGGCTTCTTCATCGGTCTGCTGGTGCTGGCCACGGGGACCATCACGTGGTTCGCCGGCTTCGTCGCCTACCGGCTGTACAAGGGCCAGCGCTGAGCCCTCGACGCTGACCTGCGTCCCGCGGGTGACCTCACGGTCGTCCGCCACCCGTGCACGTCGGCGCACCGCCGACGCACGCCCGATCCGAGGAGGCGCCGTGCCGTTCGTGCTGCCCGAGGGCCTGGCCCCCGAGGTCTACCCGCTCGCCTGGTTGGTCGGCCGCTGGCGCGGCGAAGGCGTCGTGGGCTACCCCGGCGTGGAGGAGAGCGCCTTCACGCAGGAGCTCGAGATCACCCACGACGGCGGTCCGTACCTGGCGTACCGGACCACCATCCGGCTCGTCGTCGCCCCCGACGACGCCGCGGCGATCGCCGCGGACGCAACCGCCGACCCCGGCGCGTCGGGCGACCACGACCCCGACGCACCGCCGCAGGCCGTGCCCGACGACGCCGACGCGCCCGTGTGGACGACCGAGTCCGGGTACTGGCGCGTGCCGCCGGAGCGTCCCGCGGACCTGGCGCCGGACCAGCACCCGGTGGAGCTGCTGATCGCCGACCCGGCAGGGTTCGTCGCCGTGTACGTCGGGACCACGGGCAACGGGCGCGTGGACCTCGCGTCCGACCTCATCGCGCACACCGCGACCGGTGCGGCCGTCAACGCCGGCAAGCGGCTGTACGGCATGGTCGAGGGCCAGCTGATGTGGGCGCACGACATCGCCGCCTTCGGTGAGCCGATGCAGTCGTACGCGTCCGCCCGGCTGAGCCGCGTGGACGGCTGACGTGGCCGACGTCGACGGGACGCCCGAGGCGCCCGCCCCGCGGCACCGCAGCCCGCTGCTCGCGCAGCACGGCGCGGTGCCCGCGGCCGGCGCCGACGCGGGCGTCGCGTGGCACTACGGCGACCCGACCGCCGAGCAGCGAGCCCTGGCCCGGGGCGGTGCGGTCGTCGACCAGTCGCACCTGGGCGTCGTGACGGTCACCGGCCCCGACCGGCTCACCTGGCTGCACTCCCTGACGACGCAGGACGTCGCCACGCTCCCGCCGCGCACGTCCACCGAGCTGCTCGTGCTCGACCCGCAGGGACGCGTGGAGCACGCCGTCGGTCTGGTCGACGACGGCACCACCGCGTGGCTGCTGACCGAGACGGCGCCCGCACTGGCCGCGTGGCTCGACCGGATGCGTTTCGCGCTGCGCGTCGAGGTCGCGGACGTCACCGACGACTGGGCCGCGCTCGCCGAGCCCGTCGACGCCGAGGGCGCGGACGGTGAGCCCGTGACGTGGCGCGACCCGTGGCCCCGCACGGCACCGGGCGGCACCCGCTACGGCCCCGCGGACGACGCGCACCCCGGTGCCGACCGGCGCTGGCGGCTCGTGCTCGTGCCGCGCGACCGCCTGGTCGAGGAGGTCCGCACGCGCCAGGCCGCGGGCTGGCCCCTGGTCGGCACGTGGGCGTCCGAGGCGCTGCGCGTGGAGGCGTGGCGTCCGCGCACGTCGCACGAGGTCGACGACCGCACGATCCCGCACGAGCTCGACTGGCTGCGCACCGCCGTCCACCTGCACAAGGGCTGCTACCGGGGTCAAGAGACGGTCGCGCGCGTCCACAACCTGGGCCGGCCGCCGCGTCGGCTCGTCATGCTGCACCTGGACGGGTCGGGGCACCTGGTCCCCGAGGTGGGGGCGCCCGTGCGGCTGCCCGGTGCCGCGGCACCCACGGCCGGTGGTGCCGAGGCGGCCGAGTCGGGTCGGCAGGTCGGGCAGGTCACGTCGGTGGCGCGGCACCACGAGCTGGGGCCGATCGCGCTCGCCGTCGTCAAGCGGTCCGTGCCCACGGACGCCGTCCTGCTGGTCGACTGCGACGGCGGTGCGATCGCGGCCGGCCAGGAGGTGGTCGTCGACGGCGAGGGCGTGACCCCCGACCGTCCGCCCGCCCGCGGTCCCTTGTCCCGCGGTCTCGGCCACCACCCGATGCTGGGGCCGTGAGGCACGTGGGGGCCGGGCGGTGAGCGCGGGGGCAGCGGCCGACCGGCCACGCGCGCTGCCCTCGCGGGCGACGCTGCGGCTGCACCTGCGGTCCCGCGTCCGCGCCGGCTGGGCGCGGGTGCGCTCGTCGTGGGCGCTCATCGTCCAGGCGTCGGTCGCCGCGGGTGTCGCGTACGGCATCGGCATGTACGTCTTCGGGCACGAGATGCCCTTCTTCGCGCCCGTCGCGGCGTGGCTCGCGCTCGGGTTCTCGCGCGACCGGTCGATGCGGCGCGTGGCGGAGCTCGCCGGTGGCGTCGCGATCGGTGTCGCCGCCGGGGACCTCGTCGTGCACGTCATCGGCTCCGGGATCTGGCAGATGGCGCTGGTCCTGGCGGGGTCCGCCCTGGTGGGGCGGTTCCTGGACCGTGGGCCGATGCTGACCACGCAGGCAGGGGTGCAGGCCATCGTCATCGTCGGGCTGCCGCAGATCGGCGGCGGGCCGTTCGGCCGGTGGATCGACGCCGTGGTCGGCGGGCTCGTCGCACTGGCGTTCGCGCTGCTCACCCCGACGGACCCGCGCCGGCACCCGCGTGCGCTCGCGCAGGCCGCAGTTCAGGAGCTCGCCGAGGTCCTGCGCCTGCTCGCCCGCGGGCTGCGCAGGGGGTCCGTCGAGGACGTCGAGTCGGCGTTGCTGACGGGCCGGGCGTCACAGCCGGCGCTCGACGAGTGGCGCGACGCCGCACGGTCGGCAGCCGAGCTGGCCCGCCTGGCTCCCGCGCACCGGCGGCACCGCGCCGAGCTCGAGCGGCTCGTCCACGAGTCCGTGCTGCTCGACCGCGCGATGCGCAACGCACGTGTCCTGACCCGCCGGTCCGTCGCCGCGGTGGAGGACGAGCAGGTCGTGCCGGGCCTGGCCGAGGTGGTCGAGTCCGCGGCGCTCGCCACCGACGACCTCGCCGGGTCCCTCGGCACCGGGCACGACCCGCGACCGGCGCGCGACCGCTTGCGCGCGGTCGCCCAGTCGCTCGACCCGCACGTCCTGGCACCGGGGGACTGGAAGTCCCAGTCGCTCGTGCTGCTGCTGCGCTCGCTCGTCGTGGACCTCCTCGAGGCCGCGGGTGCCGCACCCGCCGACGCGCACGCCGCCCTCCCCGAGCTCTGACGCCCGGTGCCCGCCGGGCGCGTCTCGTAGGCTCTCGTCGTGAGCATCATCGGGTCGCTGCAGCTCCTCCTGTTCTTCCTCTTCTACCTGGCGATCTTCGTGCTGTCCGTGTGGGCCCTGGTCGACTGCCTGCGGCGTCCTGCCGCGGCGTTCCTCTCCGCCGGCAAGCGGACGCGACAGTTCTGGACGTGGGTGCTCGTCGCCGCGACCGTCGTCGCGTTCATCTCGATCCCTCTGCCCGGCGTCCGGCTGCCGTTCCCCTCGTTCCTCGCCCTGATCGCGGCGGCCGCGGCGGTCATCTACCTCGTCGACGTGCGCCCGGCAGTCGCCCCCTACTCGGGCCGGCGCGGCGGCGGTCCTCCCCGGGGCGGCTGGTGAGCGTTCCCGACGTGGACCACGGCGCGGTGCCGCTCGCGCTCGTGCACCGCGGTGACCTCGTCGAGTCGGTGCACCTGGGGCACGTCGTCGTGCTGGCGCCCGACGGCTCGGTGCGCGACGCGCTGGGCGACCCGGACGTCGTGGTCTGGCCGCGGTCGTCCCTCAAGCCCGTGCAGGCCGTCGCGATGCTCGACCACGGCCTCGACGCGGCCGGGGAGGACCTCGCGCTGGTGTGCGCGAGCCACTCGGGTGAGGCAGGGCACCTGGACGTCGTGCAGCGGCTGCTGGCGGGCGCCGGGTTGACGGAGGACGACCTGCGCAACACCCCGGACTGGCCGCTGTCGCCCGAGGCCGCGTGGCTGCGCCGCGCCGCCGGCCACGGACCCGCACCGCTCACGCAGAACTGCTCCGGCAAGCACGCGGGGATGCTCGCGACGTGTCGCGCGGCCGGCTGGCCGACGGACGGCTACCTGGAGCCTGCGCACCCGCTGCAGCGTGCCGTGGTGGCGACCGCGGCGGAGCTGACGGGCGTGCCGGTCGAGCACGTCACGGTCGACGGGTGCGGCGCACCGTTGCTCTCCTCGACGCTGACGGGCCTCGCACGTGCCTTCGGGACGATCGCCGCGGCGGCCGCCCGCGGCGACGGGTCCGCGCCCGCGCGCGTGGGGCGTGCGATGGCGGCCCACCCCTGGCACGTCGGCGGGACGGGTCGCGACGTGACGGCGTTCATGGCCGCCGTGCCCGGGCTCGTCGCGAAGGACGGGGCGGACGGCGTGTACGCGGCCGGGCTCCCGGACGGCGGCGCGGTCGCGCTCAAGGTCCTCGACGGGTCCGCGCGGCCGCGTGCCGTGGTGCTGGCCGCTGCGCTGGGACTCGCGGGTGTCGACCCGGCGGCCGTCGCCGCCGTGGCGGACACCCCGGTGTTGGGGCACGGGCGACCCGTCGGTGCGGTCCGGGCGACGTTCGGTGCGCCGGCGTGAGGAGGCCGCAGCGGTGAGGGCGGTCGTGCAGCGGGTCACGCGCGCGGCCGTGCGCGTGGACGGGGAGGTCGTCGGTGCGATCGACCGGCCCGGGCTGCTCGCGCTCGTCGGTGTCACGCCGGGGGACGGGCCGGCGCAGGTCGAGCTCGTCGCCCGCAAGATCGCCGAGCTGAGGATCCTGCGCGACGAGCGCTCGGCGGTCGACGTCGGGGCGCCCGTGCTGGTCGTCAGCCAGTTCACGCTGTACGCCGACGTGCGCAAGGGGCGTCGGCCGACGTGGAACGCGGCCGCGCCGGGTGCGGTCGCCGAGCCGCTCGTCGACGCCGTCGTCGCGGCGCTGCGGGCGCGCGGCCTCGAGGTGGCGACGGGCCGCTTCGGCGCCGACATGGCCGTGGAGCTCGTCAACGACGGTCCGGTGACGATCCTGGTCGAGTCCGAGCCGACCGCCTGACGGTGCGCGCGCCGGGGTCCGGGCGATCCCTCGTCCACAGGCGTCCCGCGCTCCCGGGCGAGGTCGCGGACGGTCGCCGAAGGGCCGGTCGACGACCGTCGAGCACGGCCGCCGGAGCCCTCGGTGGAGGGGTGTTCCCGCAGGTCGACCGCTATCGGTCGACACGGTCCACCCCGTTGTAGCCGGGTCGTCGCGGTGCCGCAAGCGGCCGCGCGCGCCCGTCGTCGTCCACCGCTGTGTCCACAGGTCCGTCCACAGGTCCACCTGCGAACCCATCCGCGAGACACAGGGGTGTGGACGCAGGTTGTGGACGGGGAGGCGAAGTTTCACCCGCCGGGCCGTGCGGTGCACGACAGCTCGCGCCGGGTGAGGATGGCCCGGTGGCGATCATGACGGTCCTCGGCGACATCACGCGGCAGGACGTCGACGTCGTCGTCAACGCCGCCAACTCCACGCTGCTGGGCGGGGGCGGCGTCGACGGCGCCATCCACGCGGCGGCAGGGCCGGGACTCCTGGCCGCCTGCCGCGAGCTGCGACGCACCACGTGGCCGCAGGGCCTGCCCGTCGGCCACGCGGTCGCGACGCCGGCGTTCGACCTGCCCGCACGCTGGGTCGTCCACACCGTCGGGCCCGACCGCCACCGCGGCCAGGACGACCCCGCGCTCCTCGCGTCGTGCTTCACCGCGAGCCTCGACGTCGCCGACGGGCTGGGGGCGACGAGCATCGCGATGCCGGCCGTCGGGGCCGGGGTGTACGGGTGGGACGCCGTCCAGGCCGCCGACGTCGCGGTCGGCGCCACGCGGTCCTGGGTGGACGCCCACCCGACGACGCCGCTGACGGTCATCCGGTTCGTGCTGTTCTCCCCGCGGTTGCTCGCCGCGTTCGACGCCGCGCTCGCGCGCGGCTGACCGGGCCGCCACCCGCGTCCGCGGCCGGGCGCGTGCCGGGGTGCCGGTACCGGACGCCCGTCCTAGCGTGGGGGCATGCCGGAGTCGACGACGCTGCCGCTGCTGCCCGACGACGCGCTCACGCGTGTGCTGTGCGTCGTGGCCCACCCCGACGACCTCGAGTACGGCACGTCCGCCGCCGTCGCCGCGTGGACCGCGCGCGGCGTCGAAGTGGCGTACCTGCTGCTGACGCGTGGCGAGGCCGGCATGGACACGTCGGATCCGGCGCGGACCGCCGAGGTGCGGATGCGCGAGCAGGTCGCCGGCTCCGCGGCCGTCGGGGTCACGAAGGTCGACTTCCTCACGCACCCGGACGGCGTGCTGCAGTACGGGCTCGGGCTGCGCCGCGACATCGCCGCAGCGATCCGCCGGTTCCGTCCCGACGCCGTCCTCACCGCCACGTGGGCGCAGGAGACGTCGGTGGGCCTGAACCAGGCGGACCACCGCGCCGCCGGGCTGGCCGCCGCCGACGCCGTGCGCGACGCGGGCAACAGGTGGGTGTTCCCCGAGCTGCTCGACGCCGGGCTCGAGCCGTGCGCCGTCCGCTGGCTCCTGGTCGCGGGCGACCCGCACCCCACGCACGGGGTCGAGGTCACCGGTGAGGCGCTGCAGCGGGGGATCGCGTCGCTGGAGGCGCACCGCGAGTACCTCGCCCTGCTGCCCGGGCACCCGGCCCCGGCCGAGCTGGTCCCGGCGCTCACCGCCGCCCAGGGACGGCTGGCGGGCGTCGAGCACGCGGTGGCGCTGCGGGTCGTCGACCTGCAGGCGCCGCCACCGGTGCTCCGGCGGGAGCCCTGACCTCGTCCCCGATGCCCCGGATGCTCAGCCGAGCCGCAGCAGGGTCCGCAGGGTGCGGACCACGCCGTTGTCGTTGTTCGACGGTGCGACGAACCGCGCGTGCGCGCGGACGTCGGGGTGCGCGTTGTCCATCGCGAACGACCAGTGCGCGGCCTCGAGCATGCCGACGTCGTTGAAGTAGTCGCCGAACGCGACCGTCTGGTCCGGGCCCACGCCCAGCGCGCGCTGCACGTCACGCAGCGCGTGCCCCTTGTCGGCGTCCGGGCTCATGACGTCGACCCAGTGCGCACCGCTGACCAGCACGCGCGCCACGGCGCCGAACCGCTTGAGCGCCGGTCCCGCACCCGTGGCCGCCGGACCGAAGTCGTACACCGCGACCTTCAGGACGGCGTCGTCCACCGCCGTCAGGTCCGGTACCTGCTCCAGCAGCGCGTAGTACGGCTCGCACTGGGCGAGGAACCGCGCGTCGACCCGCTCGACGTACGCGCTGCGCAGCCCGCACAGCACGACCCCCACGTCGGCGCCCGCGTCGACCCACCGGCGCACGGCACGCACGACGTCCCGCGCGACGTGCGCGTCGAGCCCGTGTACGGCCAGCGGTCTGCCGTCGCGCACCACGTGCGCGCCGTTCTCGGCCACGTACACCAGGTCGTCCCGGTCGAGCTGGCGACGCAGCGTCGCGTACTGCCGGCCGCTCGCCGGGCACACCGTGACACCCCGCGCGACGAGGGTGTCGAGCAGCGGCCAGAACGACGGGTCGATGCGCTTGGCGTCGTCGAGCAGCGAGCCGTCCATGTCGACAGCGACGAGACGCACGTCGGGCACGACGGCGAGGCGGGGCAACGGGATGGGAGACACGCGCTGATCTTCGCACCGGCTCACCAGTTGCGGGCACCGCCCCGTCCGCCCGTGCCGTCCTCGCCGTCGCCGCCGCCGGGTGCCGTGCCCGTGCCCTCGCCGCCCGACGGTGCGGGCTGCCCACCACCGCCACCGCCGGCCTGCTGGTTGCGCTCCGCGAGCGCCTCCTGCCGCTGCGCCTCGGCCTGCGCCGGGTCCGGTGCCTGCTGCCCGCCTGCTCCGGGCGTCGGGGCGCCCTCGAGCGTGCCGTCCGTCGCGGCCTGCGCCAGGCGCTCGACGTCGGTCGCCAGGTCGAGGAGCTCCTGCATGCGCTGCTCGGCCTGCTGCTGCGGGCTCGGTGGCGCGTCCTCGCCCTGGCCGTCCTGGTCCTGCTCGTCCTGCCCGCCGCCGCCCTGGTCCTGCTCGTCCTGCCCGCCGCCGCCCTGGTCCTGCTCGTCGTCCTGCCCACCACCGCCCTGCGACGGCGGCGGGGTGCACGCCGGGTCGGCGAGCGCCTCGGCCGCGAGCGCGGCGGCGTCGGCCGCCATCCGCAGCAGGTACCCCGCGAACCCGAGCTCGTCCGCGACCGTCGGCTCGTCCGCGCCCTCGTACGGCGGCTCGAGGAGCTCCGCGTCGTACGGCTCGCCCGCGGCCTGCGCGTCCAGGGCCGCGGCGAGCTCCTCCACGTACGCCAGCTGCACCTCGGCCTCCTCGCGCGTCTGCTGCTCGTGCGCCTGCAGCGCCAGGGCGCGGTTGGTCTGGACGTCGCAGCGGTGCTGCTCGGGGACGGTCTGCAGCGCCTCGTCCAGATCCCGGATCGCACTGCTGTACAGGCCTGCGCGGTACCGGGCCGTGCCCGCGTTGAACGCGCCCTTCCAGCCCTCCACGAAGGTCCGGCCGTCGACGCGGTCGAAGAGGTCGACCGCGTCCCACTCGTCGCCCGCGTCGTACGCGGCGCGTGCCTCGCGGTAGCCCGGGCCGAGCGTCAGCAGGGTGACGGCGAAGCCCAGCAGCGCGAGCGCCGGCAGCCAGCTCCACCGCAGCAGGCGACGCCGGCGTCGCACGTGCGGCGGTACCGCACGCCGGCGCGCCTGCCGGGCGGCCCGGTCCCGGGCCACCTTCTGCTGCGTGCGGCGACGGACCTCGTCGCGGGTGCCGCTCATCGCCTCCGCCCCCGGCTCGACGCGCGCGCCCACGTCCACGCCTCCGCGGCGAGCAGCGCCCCGGCGACCAGCGCGAACGGCCACACGACGTCCCGCCGCGCACCCACGTCCGCCCGCCCGTCGGCGGCGATCGTGTCGACGTCCACGTCCGCGACGAGGTCCGCCGTGCTCGTCGGGCCGTCACGGTGGACGTACGGCACGCCGAGCTCCGCGGCCACCTCGCGCAGCGCGCCCTCGTCGGCACGCGACAGGGCCGGCTGCGACGGGTCCTCGGGGTCGGGGATGTAGTCCGCGTCCGGGTCGACCGTGCCGTCGTACGTGCGCATCGGCGCACCGGCCGCCGTGCCGTACCCGAGCACCGCGCCCCCGTCGACCAGCGGCGCGATCCGGTCGAACGTGCCCGGCTCCTCGTCCGCCGTCTGCTCGCCGTCCGACAGGTAGAACACGAGGCGCACCATCCCGGGGTCGCGGTCCTGCGCGTCGCGCAGCGAGCGCTCCAGCACGTCGAGGGCGCGGTCGCGGCGGGTGCCCGCCGACCCGGCCGTGACCTCCTGCGTCACGGTCTGCGCCCACGCACGCACGGCCGTCGCGTCGTCCGTCAGCGGCAGCTGGGTGCCCGCCTCGTCCGCGAACGCGATGACCGAGTAGAACGCGCCCGGCACGTCACCGGTCAGCGAGACCACGTCGTGGCGCACGCCGTCGAGGCGCTGCACCGCGGGCACCGGGTCCAGGCCTGGTCCGCGTATTACCGGGTCGCCGGGGCCCCAGTCCTCGGCCGCCATCGAGCCCGTGCGGTCGACGACGAACCACAGCTGTACACCGACGCGCGCGCCCCCGGCCTGCGTCACCGCGACCGTGGGCGTCAGCCCGACGACGGCCACGACGGCGACGAGTGCCGCACGCCGCCACCACGTCCACGCGCCCGCACGTGGCGCGTCGGACCGCCGGACGCCGCCCCGCCCCACCGTCAGCCCGAGCGACTGCCCCACGCACAGCACGAGCACCGGCACCGCCGTGAGCAGCACGACCCCCACGGGCACGACCGCGCGGGCGCTCACGAGCGCACCCGCCACGCGAGCAGCACCGCAGCCAGGGCGGCGGCGTACAGCAGGCGCACCCACAGGTCGTCGTCGTCGGTCACCACCCGCTCCGGGTCGGCCTGCATGGCCGTGAGCTGGCCCGCGCGGACCTGCTCGAGGATCGCCGGGACGGCCTCGGGGTCCTGCGCCACGGCGAACGTGCCACCGGTGCCCTGCGCGGCGATCCGCAGCTCGGCCGCGGTAGCGGCACCCAGCTGGCGGTCCTCGTCGGGGTACAGCGCGTGCAGGACCACGCCACGGGACGTCGCGAGCGCCGCGGCCTCGGGCAGCGAGTACACGGGCGCACCCCACACCTCGTTGTCCGTCGCCAGCACCACCGAGCGGGACCGGTCGACGTCGTACTGGTCGAACAGCAGCGTGCACGACGCGACCCCGTCACCGATGAGCGACGCCTGCCCCTCCAGGCCCGACGTACCGCGCAGGACCTCGGCCGCCGCGTCCGAGCCCCGGTCGGTGAAGGCCTCGCGCGCCGTGCGCAGCTGCGTCGTGACCAGCTCGTAGTCGTCCGTCAGCGGGAAGACCGTGGCCGAGGTCGAGTCGAACAGCGACAGCGCGACGCGTTCACCGGTGAACCCGTCGACGAGCTGCTCGAACGTCGCCACGACCCGCTCGTCGTACTCCAGCATCGACCCGGACACGTCCAGGCACAGCACGATGTCCCGGTTGGCGAGCTCGCGCGTGCGCTCCTGCACGGTGACGGGCCGGGCGGCCAGCACGGCGGCCCCGACGGCCGCCACGGCGACGGTCAGTGCGAGGACGACGCGCAGGACCCCGTAGCGCAGGCGCCACGCGCGCAGCGCAGGCACGGCGCGCAGGTCGTCCGTGTTGGCCACGGGCGTCGTCCCCCGCCGGTCGCGCAGCAGCAGCCCGGCGACGAGGGCGGCCGCCACCACACCCAGGACCACCGGCACCAGCCACGGCACCTCCAGCCCGGCGCCCCTCACCACGTGCGCACCCGCTTGCGCGCCTGGTCCAACGACCGCGACAGGCGCGCTCGTGACGTCGGGGCGAACGTCGGCATCGACGTGTTCTCGAGCAGCGTGGACAGCGGCCGGGTCCGGCGGTCCGCACGCGCCGTGGCCGCCGTCATCGCGGACGTGTCCACGCCCGTGCGTCCGGTCGCGAACTCGCGCAGCACGTACCGGATCTCGAGGTTCGCGCCCCGCACGTCGACGTCACCCGCGCGGTACCGGCGCTCGACCTCGTCGAGGCGGGCCAGCGTCGTACCCCGCAGCGCGGCGTAGGGGTCGCGCGGGTCCCGGGGAGCCGGCGGCGCGACGGGAGCCGGCGACGGGGACGGGGACGGCGGCTCCTGCGCGGGTGCGCGCGTCGAACGGACCACCCACACGAACCACGCGACCACGGCCACGACGATCGCCACCGCGACCCACGGCCACCACGGCGCGTAGGGCACGGGGTCGACCAGCTCAGCGCCGGGCACGACGCGACCTCCCCAGCAGGGCGACCATCTCGTCGAGGACGTCGTGCGTGCTCTCCACGGTCACCGACGTCACGCCGAGGCGGCGCATGCGGTGCCCGACCTCCGCGTGCCGCGCCGCACGTGCCGCGGCGACCGCCTCACGCACGCCGCGCCGCCCCCGCAGGTACGCGGGCAGGGACCAGCCGCTGACGACGTCCCGCACCGGCCGGCCGCGCGGTGGCGCGACGACGGGCCGACCACGGGCCGTGGCCGCCGACCCGCCCGCCAGCGTGCCCGGCGCCGCCCCCAGCCGGTCGGCGAACAGGTCGGCGTCGACGACCTGCACGACCATGACCTCGTGCCGGGTGCGCAGCCGCGCCAGGGCGCGCTCGTCGTCGGCGCCGGGCCGCGCCTCGTCCGTCACGACGACGACGAGCGAGCGGCGTGCCGTGCGGCGCAGCACCCGGTCGAGCAGGCGCGCGAGGTCACCCTCGGGGGCATCGGCGTCGAACGTGCGCTGCAGGCGGCGCAGCAGCACCTCGAGGTGCGTCGTGCCCGCGCCGGGCGGCAGCTCGACGACGCGGCCCGCGTCGCCCGCGACCAGCGACACGCGGTCACCCCGCTGGTGCGCGAGGTGCGCGATCACGTCGGCCACGAGCTGCGCCACCTCGTGCTTCGGCTCCCCGCCCGCGGACGTCGCGCACATGTGCCGCCCGGTGTCGACGACCAGCACCAGCGCGACGTTCGACGTCGCCTCGTAGCGCTTGACGACCGGCTGCGCCGAGCGTGCCGACGCCCGCCAGTCGATGTCGCCGACGTCGTCACCGGGCGTGTAGACGTGCAGGTCGTCGACCTCGTCGCCGTGCCCCTTCCACACCGCGCGGTGCCGTCCGTCGAGCAGGCCCGTGGCGCGCCGCAGCGTGGGCAGCTGCAGGCGCGCGCGCACCAGCGCGAGACGGGACCGGGCGGGCACGGGTCAGGGCACCGGGACCGCGTCGAAGACGGACGTGATGATCGACTCCGTCGAGACGTCGTCGGCGATCGCGTCGAACGACCGCACGATCCGGTGCCGCAGCACGGCGTTGCGCATGGCGTGCACGTCCTCCGGGACGACGTGCCCGCGTCCGGCCCGCAGCGCGACCGCCTGCGCGACGCGCATGAGGGAGATCGACCCGCGAGGGCTGGCACCCATCCGGACCAGCCGGTCCAGCCCCGGCACCTGGACGGGGCCGCGGCCGCGCGTGGTGGCGACCAGGTCGACCACGTACCGGCGGATGGCGCGGTCCACGTACACCTGGTCGACCGTGCGCTGCAGCCACGCGACCTCGTCGAGGCCCAGGCGGTCGCTGCGCAGCGCGCGCGTCATGCGACCGTCGGAGATGCGCTCGAGGATCTCGACCTCCTCGTCGGCGTCCGGGTAGTCGAGGACCTCCTTGAGCAGGAACCGGTCCATCTGGGCCTCGGGCAGCACGTGCGTGCCCTCCTCCTCGATGGGGTTCTGCGTCGCGAGGACCATGAACGGCGACGGCACCGGGTGGACCTCTCCGGCGATCGTCGTCTGCCGCTCCTGCATGGCCTCGAGCATCGCGGACTGGGTCTTGGCGGAGGACCGGTTGATCTCGTCGAGCAGCACGACGTTCGCGTGCACCGGGCCGAGCTGCGTCGTGAACTGCGACGTCCCGTAGTTGAAGACCTGGGTCCCGACGATGTCCGACGGCATGAGGTCCGGCGTGCACTGGATGCGGTGGAACGAGCCCGACACCGCCTGCGCGAGCGTCTGCGCGGCCGTCGTCTTCGCCAGCCCCGGGACGGACTCCAGCAGGACGTGGCCACCGCACATCAGCGCGACGACGAGCGACTGCCGCAGCTGTGCCTGCCCGACGACACGCTGCTCGAACACCGCGTCGATGCGTTCGCACAGCGCACCGGCCTTGGTGCGGTCGGACGGGGGGACGGTGTCGCGGCTCACGGCGGGCACGCTACCTGGGGCGCGCCGGTGATCCGCACCGCCCACAGGGTGATGTCCACGGAGCAGCGGTGACCGGCGCCCACCCCCGTGGTGGTGAGAGTGCGATCCAGTCACCTCACCGGGTGACTGGATTGCACTCTCGCGCCCTGGAACGCCACCCCCGTGGTGGTGAGGGTGCGATCCAGTCACCTCGCCGGGTGACTGGATTGCACTCTCGCGCCCTGGAACGCCACCCCCGTGGTGGTGAGGGTGCGATCCAGTCACCTCGCCGGGTGACTGGATTGCACTCTCGCGAACCTGGGGGTGGGCGGAGGATGGGGGGATGGTGGACGTGCGGGTGCTGCGGGCGGGGTCCGGGCCGGTCGACGTCGCGGGGGTGCTGCTGACCCCCGGGGCGGGTGCGACGCGGGACAACCGCACCCTCGTCGCGCTCGACACCGCGCTGACGGCCGCCGGGCTGGCGGTGCGGCGCGTCGACCTGCCGCGAGGGGCGAAGGTCGCACCGGCGCGCGTCCGCGAGGAGGCCGACGCCTTCGCCGCCGAGCTGGGCGTGGCGACCGACCGGCTCGTGGTCGGCGGACGGTCGTTCGGCGGGCGCATGAGCTCGATGGCCGTCGCGGACGGGCTCGCGGTCGCCGGACTGCTGCTGCTGTCCTACCCCCTGCACCCGCCTGGCAGGCCGCAGACGCTGCGCATCGAGCACCTGCCACGCGTCGACGTGCCCGTGCTCGCCGTCAGCGGCGCGGCCGACCCGTTCGGCACCCCCGACGAGCTGACCGCGCACCTCGCCGCGGTGACCGGCCCGGTGACGCTCGTCGTCGTCCCCGGCACGCACGGCCCGGCCGACGCACCCGTCGTCGCCGCGGTCCGCGACTGGCTCACCTGACCGCGCCCGCAGGTCGTCAGCCCAGCAGCCCGGCGGCGCGGAACATCCGGTCGTAGATCTCGCGCACGACCGGCTCCTTGACCTGGTTGTAGCGCATCTGGAACCCGACAGCGCCGTTGTCGTGACCCGTGGCCGTCGTCCGCGCGGCGGCGCTGCGCTTCGCCTCGGCGTACCTCTCGCGGTCCTCCTGGTGGGCCCGCAGCCAGTCGCGGAACATCCCGTGGCGGACCACCTCGGGGCAGTCCGGCCCGAAGACGTGCAGGTGCACCCGGGGCTCGTCCAGGTGCTTGAGCAGGCGGTGCTGGTGCCAGGCGGGCTCGGTGAACCAGTGCACGTAGCCCAGGGCCTCGAGGTCGGGGACGTAGGCCGCCTCGTCGGTGGGGTCGGCCACGGTGAGGTCGATGTCGACGACGGGCTTGGCCGGCAGTCCCGGCACGGACGTGGAGCCGACGTGCTGGAGGTGCAGGAGGCGCTCACCGAGGGCGGCCGCGATCGCCGCCGCCTGCTCGTCGTAGCGCTGCGTCCATGCGGGGTCCGGCTCCTCGATCCGCAGCGTCCAGCCCGTCGGGTGGGCGTCGACCCAGATCACCTCGGTCGCGTCGTGGTGACGGGTGATCTCGTCGGGCGTCGGCACGTTGACGTTCCTACCACGGTGGCCCCGGGCAGGACCCCGTCGTCCGGTTCAGCGGGACGCGACCAGGTCCGCGACCAGCGCGGGCAGCACCTCGTCGATCGGGTCGCGCAGGACCTCGTCGGCCAGGTGGTCGTACGGCGTCGGCTCGGCGTTGACGACGACGAGCCGCGCGCCCGACTCCACGGCCAGCGGCACGAGGCCGGCGACGGGGTGGACCGTGAGCGTCGTGCCGACCGCGACCAGCGTGTGCGCGTCCGTGGCCGCCGCGACAGCACGCTGCAGCGCGTCGTCGGGCAGGAGCTCACCGAAGTACACGACGTCCGGCTTGAGGACCCCGCCGCACACGACGCAGCGTGGGTCCGGCTCGGCAGGCAGGCGCGCGAGCACGTCCCGGGTCGGGGTCGTCTCCCCGCAGCGCAGGCACGACGTGGTCGTCAGCGTCCCGTGCAGCTCCACGACCCGCTCGGGCGAGCTGCCCGCGCGCTGGTGCAGGCCGTCGAAGTTCTGCGTCAGCACCGCGATCAGCGCACCGGCGCGCTCCAGGTCCACGAGCGCACGGTGCGCGGCCGTGGGCCGGGCGTCCCACACGGCGTGCTCCGCCCACGCGCGCCAGCCCCGCTCCCGCACGGTCACGTCCCGCACGTAGGGGCCGATGTCGAGCAGGTTCACCGACGCGGGGTCGCGCGTCCAGACGCCCTGCGGCCCCCGGAAGTCGGGGATGCCCGCCGCGGTCGAGATGCCGGCGCCCGTGAGGACGGTGACGGTCGGGGGGTCGGCGTGATGCGGCACGGTGCCATTCTCGTCTCCGGGAGCGACCCGCGCCCACGTAACGTGAGGGCATGGACGAGACGACCGGCCTCACCCTGACACCCCGGCCGCCCCACCACGGCCGCGGTCGCGTCGTCATGCAGGTGCGCTGGTCCGACGTCGACCTGTTCGGCCACGTTAACAACGCGGCGTTCCTGCGGTACCTCGACGACGCGCGGTTCGCGCTCTTCCCCCGCATGGGGGTCGACGAGGTCGGCGCGATGACGGCCTCGCTGCTGGTCGTCGTCAAGCATGAGATCGACTACCTCGCGCCCATCCGGTTCCGGCCCGCGCCCGTCGTGGTGGAGGTGTGGGTGCCGCGGCTGGGCCGCTCGTCCGTGGACTTCGCGTACGAGGTCCTCGACGGTGAGCAGCCCGGGGCCGCCGTCGCGCTGCGGGCGCGCTCGCGGATGGTGCAGCTCGACCGTGCGACGTACACGCCGCGGTCGTTCACGGACGAGGAGCGCGCGGTGTTCGCGGCGTTCCCCGGGGAGTCGCCCGAGCTGCGCGGCTGGTGAGGCGCCCACGTCGTGGGACGAGCGCGCCGCGAGACCGGGCTCGGGCGGCTCACGACGGGTGAGGCGCGACCGGAGCCCGGTCTCGCGGCCGGGGCGCCGAAGGACTCAGTGCGGGACCGCCGCCAGCGCGGCGGGTGAGGTGATCGCGAACCCGCCGAGCAGCCCGGGCACCGGCTTGGGCGGCGGGGGTGCGTACTCCGAGCGCGTCGACGTGCGCAGGCCCGCCCGGACGAGCCCGGCGACGAACGTCGTCGCCGCCGCGACCCCGTCGACGACGGGCACGCCGACCGCGTCGGACAGCCGTTGCGTGTA
Source organism: Cellulomonas xiejunii (assembly GCF_024508315.1). Lineage (NCBI taxonomy): Bacteria > Bacillati > Actinomycetota > Actinomycetes > Micrococcales > Cellulomonadaceae > Cellulomonas > Cellulomonas xiejunii. The sequence goes on along the minus strand of NZ_CP101987.1, from coordinate 3,485,644 downwards.
CGCCGCCATGCCCGCGCAGCCGAGCACCACCGCGTCCACGTCGTCGGCCTCGACCGCGGCGCGGCACGCCGCCGTGACCCGGGCCAGCGCGCCGGGCGCCTCGATCGCCAGCACCGGGATCTCGCACGCGTGCACCCCGGCGCACGCGCCCGCGTACCCGTACCGGTCGAGCAGCTCGTACGCGCGGCCCACGGTCCGGCCCAGCGTCGTCACCACGCTGAACCGCCGCGCGACCATCGCCGCCGCGTGGAACGCCGCCTCCGCGATGCCGAGCACCGGGCCGCAGGCGACCTCGCGCGCCGCGTCGAGCCCCGGGTCCCCGAAGCACGCGACGACGTACGCGTCGACCCCCTCGGCTTCGCCGCGGCGCACCTGCTCGAGCACCCCGACGGCGGCCAGCGCCTCCTCGTAGTGGCTCTCGATCGACGCGGGCCCCGTGGTGGGCTGCACCGCGTCGACGTGCACGCCGGGCCCGGCCACCACCCGGGCGGACCGACCGACGAGGTCGGTCATCGCCCGGGTGGTGTTCGGGTTGACGACCCGGATCCGGATGTCGTCGGGCACGACGCGCCTCAGGAGCCCGTGGGCTCGGCGTGGTGGCTGACGACCACCGGCGCGTCCTGCGTGCCGTCGGACACGTGCGGGTCGGACGCGTCGAGCGTCGGGATCTGCGGGTTGCGCCGCTCGAGGAAGACGAACATCGCGAACCCGAGGCCGCAGCCGATGAACCACGAGTACGACGCGATCCACGTGACGTCGAACAGTCCGAGCGAGGCCGCGAGCTTGGGCAGGACCGCCGTGGCGACGGCGACCAGGCCCGACCCGATGACGGTCGCCAGCGCGTTGCGGTTGTACCCGCGGGTGTACCAGTACCGGCCGGTGGGGGCCATGGTGAACATGTCGTCGACGTGCACGCGCTGCTTGCCGATGACGTAGTACCCGGCGATGAGGATGCCGAACAACGGGCCGATGAGCGCGCCCAGCACCCCGAGCGTGTAGTGGATCGCCTCGTCGTTGGCGTACCAGTTCCACGGCGTGAGGAGCACGGAGCCGACGGCCGCGATCATGCCGCCCGTGCGCCACGAGATGCGCTGCGGGGAGACGTTGGAGAAGTCGAACGCGGGGGAGATGAAGTTGGCGACGATGTTGATGCCGACGGTCGCGGTGACGAAGGTCAGCCCGCCGAGCAGGATCGCGAACGGGGTGTCGATCGCCTCGACGGTCTTGATGGGGTCGGTCATCAGCTCGCCGAAGACGGGCACGGTCGCCGACGCGCAGACCACGGTGAGCAGCGAGAAGAACAGGAAGTTGATCGGCAGGCCGAGGAAGTTGCCCTTCTTGACTGCCGCGAACGACCGTCCGTACCGCGCGAAGTCGCCGAAGTTCAGCATCGGGCCGGAGAAGTACGACACGACCAGCGCGATGGCGGAGAACATCACGGGGATCGACGCGGCGAACGTCATCGGCGGGCCGGACGACAGGTTGAGCGAGATGTTCTGCCAGCCGGCCTCGGACACGAGGTAGGCCGCCAGCGCGATCATGACGACGTACACCGCGGGCCCGGCCCAGTCGATGAAGTGCCGGATCGTCTCCATGCCGTTCCAGAACAGCGCCGCCTGCGCGACCCAGAGGATCGCGTACGAGATCCACCCGAGCGCCGCGAGCCCGAGGAACGAGGGCTCGAGCAGCCCTTCGGCACCGGGGACGAACTTGAGGAAGATGATGTTGAGGGCCTCGGCCGCGAGGAACGTCTGCACGCCGTACCAGGCCACGGCGATGAGGCCGCGGATGACGGCGGGGATGTTGGCGCCGAGCACGCCGAACACGGCGCGGTTGATGACGGGGTACGGCACTCCCGTCTTCTGGCTGGGCTTGGCGACGAGGTTGCAGAACACCTGGACGATGACGATGCCGACGACGAGCGCGACGAGCACCTGCCAGGACGCGATGCCGAGCGCGAACAGCGACCCGGCGGTGACGTAGCCGCCGACGCTGTGCACGTCGGACATCCAGAACGCGAAGATGTTGTACGACGACCAGGTCTGCTTCCTCAGTGGCGCGAGGTCCTCGTTGGTCAGGCGCGGGTCGTACGTCGCCTTGATCTCGCCCGCGCCGACGGGCATGCCAGCGGCCTGGACGAGGTCGTGCGGCGTGGTGCCGGGCAGCGGGGCGACGGCGGCGGGCGGGTCCGGGGGAGCGGCGGTCGTGCCCGTGGGGACGGCCGGGAGGTCGTGCGGAGCGGTCATGGTGGTCCTCGCACTCGGGACGTCGGGGAGGGAGCGGCGAGCGGGCACCGGGGTGCCGAGGGTCGGCGTGGGCCGACCGGGGGTCCGCCCTGGCCGGGGGCGGACGGGATCACGTACCGTGAGCCGACCTGAAGCGCCTGCTTCTGGGCCGTCCCGAGATGTGAATCTATGACTTCACAACCCGGGGGAGGTTTCGGACGCGTGAACTTCCTGCTTCATGCGTGATCCGCCTGGGAGGTCGCCCGATGAGCACCGCGCCGGACACCGGCAGCCTGCTGGCGTCGTTCGACGCCGAGCAGCTGGGGGCGCGCCTGCGCGGGCTGCGCGAGGAGCGCGGGCTGACCCTGCGGGAGGTGGGGGCGCGGCTCGGCATCTCCGCCAGCGCCGTCTCCCAGATCGAGCGCGGCGTGCTCCGGCCGTCCGTGAACCGGCTCTTCGAGCTGGTCACCGCCATGGACGCCACGCTCGTCGACGTCTTCGGCGGCACGTCCGGCGCGCCTGACGTCGAGCTGTCCACACCCGTGCCCGACGGCTACGTCGTGCGCCGGGCGGTCGAGGTGGAGTCGGTGACGCTGGAGGGAGGTGTCGTGTACCGGCGCCTGTCACCCGGGGTCTCGCACGACGTCGACTTCTTCGAGTCGACCTACCCGCCCCACACCGTCGCGGGCCGCCAGCACGAGCTCGTCACGCACGTCGGGTACGAGATCGGGACGGTCGTGCGCGGCGAGCTCACCGTCGACTTCGCCGACGAGCGCGTCGTGCTGCGCGCGGGCGACACGATCTCCTACGCGTGCACCACACCGCACCGGCTCAGCAACCGGTCCGACGACGTCACGGTCGCGACGTGGCTGATCGTGCACCCGGGCGCGGGCACACCGGCGCGCTGAGCGCCCCCGGCCAGGTGGCGGCGGTCGCGTCGGTGCCGCGGCGCGTCAGCCCTGGGCGTCGAGGCGGGCGGCGACGTCGGCCGGGAAGCCACCCGTCGCGAGCGGGCCCCAGCGCTCCGGGGTGACGCGGATCAGGCTCTTGCCCTGCAGACGCATCGCGGCGCGGTACTCGTCCCAGTCGGGGTGCTCGCCGGCGATGCACCGGAAGTAGTCGACGAGCGCGTCCTCGGCCTGCGGCATGTGCAGGACCTCGGCAGTCCCGTCGACCTGCACCCACGGGCCGTCCCACTCGTCCGACAGCACGCACACGCTGACGCGGGGGTCGCGCTCGGCATTGCGGGTCTTGGCGCGGTCCGGGTAGGTCGAGATGACGATCCGGCCCGCGTCGTCGACGCCGCCGCTCACCGGTGACACCTGCGGGCGTCCGTCGGCGCGCGTGGTGACGAGGATCAGGTGGTGCCGCGGCCGTGCGAACTCCAGGAGCCCGGCCAGGTCGACGGTCGTCGTCGTCGCGATGCTGCGTGCCATGCGTCGACCCTACGGCGCGTCGGGCCGGACCGGTTGGCCGTCGCGGCCGTGGCGCGTCAGCCCGCCAGGGCGTCGAGAACCGCCTTCGCGGCCGCGGGCACCTCGCGCAGCCGCCACCCGACCGCCTGCACCGGCCGCACGCTCGTCGCCGACACCCCGACGCCGACGGCGTCGATCCCGGCGGAACGGCAGGAGAACAGGGCGCGGCGCAGGTGGTAGTCCTGCGTGACCACGACGGCGGCGTCGACGTCGAACACGTCGTGCGCGCGCACGCAGCTCGTGTGCGTGTCGACCCCCGCGTCGTCCCGCACGACCACGTCGTCGGGGACGCCGTGCGCGAGCAGGTACTCCCGCATGGCGCCCGGCTCGTCGTAGTGCGGCCCGGAGCGGTCGCCGCTGACGAGGACGCGCTCGACGACCCCGCGCTCGTACAGGTCGACCGCCGCGTCGAGCCGCCGCCGCAGGTACGGCGACGGCTCGCCCGACGGCCGCAGGCCCGCGCCGAGGACGAGGGCCACGGGGCGCTCGGGGACGTCGGCCGGGTCGGGCACGACGCCCATCTGCCCCACACCCTGCACGACGACGAACGGCCCGAGCCCCACGACGACCACCAGGAGCACCACCACGCGGGCGAGCCGTGCGCGCCGGCGGCGGACCGGCACCTCGCGACCGGACGGCGGCGTGTCGGTGCCGGTCCGGGCGCCGCTCCGGTCGGTTGCCCCCGACGACGTGCCGGTGCCGCTCGCGGGGGCGCGGCGACGCGCGAAGGACGGGCGGACTGGCACGGCGTCACCGTAGCGGCCCCGGATCGGGCATGTCCGGGACCCGAGCGGCAGCGAGCTGGGGGTCCGGGCGGAGCGCTGACGGGTCACGACGCCGTCGGACGTCAGCGGACCACCGCGGCGACGGCACTCACCTCGACGAGCGCACCCGGCACGGCCAGGCCCGCCACGCGGGCGGCGACGACCAGCCCGGGGTCGTCCGTCGCGATGAGCGGCGCGATCGCGCCGTACGCGGCGTTCACGTCGACGCCGTCGGCGAGCAGCACGGTCCACTGGACGACGTCGGCGAACGTCGCGCCCGCGGCCGCCAGCGCCGTGCGCACGTTCTCGACCGCGCGCACCGCCTGCGCGGCGGCGTCGCCCTCACCGACCAGGCGCCCCTCGGCGTCGACGGCGTCCTGCCCGCCGACGTAGATCGTCGTCGCGCCCGGCGGGACCACCGCGACGTGGCTGAAGGCGGGGCTCCGGACGAGCCCGTCGGGACGGAGGCGTTCGACGTGTGCCATCTGCGCATCGTGCCCCCGACCACCGACACGCGCACCGCCTCGGGCGCGGTGATCACCCGGGTGCAGCCCTGGCCCGCGGGTATCTCGCGGGACGTCCCGCCCGCCCTTGTCGTGTCAGGCGCCGCCGGCGTCGAGCAGGTCTGCGTATCGCAGTGGGGGTCATCGAGATGTCTGCACGTCATGTCATCGTCCATCGGACGGACGCAGGGAGGTCGGTCGTCGAGACCGACGGGGTCGCCGTCGTCGGCGTGCTCGACCACGGCTACGTGGTCGACGCCGACGAGCGTCAGGTCGCGCGGCTCGAGCGGGAGGGGTGGCGCGTCAAGGCGGTGCGCGACCCCCACACCATCCGGTTGTTCACGTACGAGATCGACACCGCGCGCGGCACGCTGCCGCCGCCACCGCCGGGCTTCACGTCCGTCGAGGACACCGGAACCGTCAACCACCTGGTCCAGCTCGTCGGGCCGGTGCAGGAGTCGTGGCTGGCGACGCTCGCCGAGCAGGGCCTGCAGGTGGTCGAGGCCGTCAGCCCGCACGCCTACTACGTGCGTGGCGACGCGACGGCAGTGGCCGCCGCGGCCGCGCTCCCGTTCGTCGAGTGGACCGGTCCGCTGGCCCCGGCCTGGAAGGTCAACCCGGACCTGCTCGGTGGGGACCCGGACGTGGGCAAGGACCGTGGCCTGGGCCCCGTGAAGTCCGTCGACATCGGGGTGCTCGCCGACGGCGACGTCGACGACGTCGCAGCCCTCGTGATCACCTCGGGCGGGACCGTGCTGGAGGTCGCGCCGCAGTCGCCCGACGCCTTCCGCAGCATCAGCGCGACGCTGCCCACGAAGGCGCTGCCCGCGCTCGCCGCGCACGACGACGTGCGGTGGATCGACGCCGTGCACACGCCGGTCCTGGAGGACGAGCGCAGCTCGCAGATCGTCATGGAGGACCTCGACGCCACGGCGCCGCCGTCGACGCTGCCCAACACGGGCTACGGCGCGAACCTCGCCGCACTCGGGGTCGACGGCTCCGGCGTCACGATCGCGGTGTGCGACACCGGCATCGACACCAACGACCCGGTCACCGTCCACCCGGATCTCGCGGGGCGGCTCGGGTTCGTGGTCGACTCCGCCGGGGCGGCCGTCGTCGGTGCGGACACCGACGGGCACGGGACGCACGTCGCCGGCATCGCCGCGGGTGACGGCGGCTCGGGCGCCGCAGACCCCCAGGGGTTCCTGCTGGGGCAGGGCGTGGCACCGGGTGCGACCGTCGGTCTCGTCGAGCTCGGCGGCACGGTCGCGGCGCGCGTGCAGCAGTCGGCGCTGCAGGGCGGCGACGTGATGAACAACTCGTGGGCGATGAACGGCGCCGCGTACTCCGCGGACGACCGCACGGTGGACCTCGGCGTCCGTGACGCCGACGCGACGGCGACCGACCAGACACCGCTCGTCGTCGTGTTCTCCGCGGGGAACAGCGGGTCCGGTCCGGGCACCGTCACCAAGAGCACGAAGAACGCGATCCTCGTGGGCAACTCGCTCAACGCCCGCCCGGCCGAGATGACGTCGCCCGACGACATCCGCGGGCTCGCGGCCACGTCGTCGCGCGGCCCCGCGGCCGACGGCCGGCTGCTGCCGACGGTCGTCGCACCGGGGACCGACATCATCTCCACCTACAGCCCCGTCGGGTTCCGCAGCGGTCCGTACACGGACACCGGCGGCACCCTGCACGCGGTGCACGCACCCATGTCCGGCACGTCCATGGCGGCACCCCACGTGGCGGGCAGCGCCGCGCTGCTCATCGACTGGTGGCGTCAGACGCGCAGCGGCAAGACCCCGAGCCCCGCGCTGGTCAAGGCGCTGATGGTCTCGAGCGCCGAGCCGGTCGCCGGGGGGACGGACGGCGCGGGCGGCACCACCGCGGCAGGGCCCAACAACGACGTGGGGTGGGGGCGCGTCTCGATCGAGAACGCGCTGCTGCAGTCACCCGCCTCCGACCGTGGACCGAAGATCTTCGTCGACCAGCGGCAGGCCTTCACTGCGACCGGCCAGGAGTACACGATCCGCGTGGCGCCCGCCGTCGTGGGGCTCCCGCTGCGGGTCACGCTGACGTGGTCGGACGCCGCGGGTGCCGTCGGCGCGAGCCCCGCTCTCGTCAACGACCTCGACCTCGAGATCCGGCACGTCGACTCCGGGCAGGTGTTCCGCGGCAACGTGTTCACGGGCGCCTTCTCGACGACGGGCGGCTCGGCGGACGACCTCAACACCACCGAGGGAGCGGTCATCCAGAACCCGACGGGCGTCTACGAGGTCACCGTCGTCGCGGCGAACCTCGCCGCGTCCGCCCGGACGGACGTCGCGGGGCCCTGGCAGGACTTCGCCCTGGTCATCGACAACGCCGAGGTCCCCGCTGCCGACCCGGTGAAGGTGGTGGCGGTGATCGACCGGTCGGGCTCCATGGAGAGCTTCGGCTACGTCGACATCACCCGCCAGACGTCCCGGCAGTTCATCGACCTGCTGGGTGTCGACGACTCCGTCGGGGTCGTCAGCTTCGGGGACTCGGGTGACGAGGAGTACCCGGGTACCGGGGCGCCCCAGCAGATCGTCGACCAGTCGACGCGCGACGCGGCCGCTGCGGCGGTCGACGCCATCGGGTTCGGCGGGTGCACGTTCATGGGCGCGGGCATCGAGACGGCGGGGAACATGCTCGCCGCCGGGACGCGACGGGCCATGGTGCTGCTGTCCGACGGCTACGACAACAAGGGGTGCGACGAGTCGAACCCGGCCAAGCCGTGGGCGGTCGACGCCGCGGTCGCGTTGCCGTCGGGCCTGCCGATCTACACGTGCGCGATGGGCCCTGCGTCGGACCAGACGCTGCTGGCACAGCTCGCGGACGACACCGACGGCCGGTACTACTACATGCCGACGATCGACGACCTCTTCGAGATCTACAACTACATCCGGGGCGAGGTGACCGGCGACGGCGTCATCGTCAACGAGTCGTCGACCGCGTCGGTGTCGCAGGTGACGGGCTGGGTCGACGGCTGTGCCGAGTCGGTGGTGTTCACGGTCGCGTGGCACGACACGTCGCTGCGGTTCGTGCCCCGCGAGCCGCGGGGTGACGGCCAGATCGCGGTGCGGCTGCGCTCGCCCGGCGGACGGTGGCTGCCCAGGTCGGCGACGGAGGTGCTGCGCAACGCGGGCGACGGCTACGTGAGCTTCACGATCCAGGACCCGGAGCCCGGCTTGTGGACCGTCGAGGTCGCCACGGACCGCCGCCGGCACACGCCGTACACCGTCGGCGGGTTCGTCCGCTCGCCGCTGGGCCTGCGCCTCGACGTCCCGACCCGGCTGGTCGCCGGCGACGCGATCGGCCTGATGACGACGGTCGCGGACCGCCTCGGCGGGCTGGACGGTGTCAAGGTCGCAGCGACCGTCGCGGCGCCCGTGGCGGCCACCCGTGACCTCGTCGACCGGTACCGCGACCGGCTCTCCCAGGTGCGCCTGCCCGAGAAGTTCCTCGCCGACGGCAAGCCGGACACGGCCCGCGCCCACCTCGCCCAGCTCGTGCTGCTGCGCGGTGAGCTGAAGGCCGCCGACGGTCAGGACATCCTCGCGCCGCGGGTCGACCGGTTCGCGCTCGGTGCGCGGAAGTTCCAGCCCGGCCGTCCGCTGCGGCCCGGCGGCACGAGCGTCGGCGTCGGCACGACCGTGGGTGGCCGGCGGGCGCTGGGCGTCGTGGCCCCCGGACTCGGCACCTTCGTCGACCCGCGGCTCGGGCAGCGCACGGCGGCACCCGGCGTCCTCACCGGCAGCTACGCCCGCACCGCGGTGCCCGGCAGCTACTCGGTGGCCGTGACCGCCTCGGGATACAGCCCGGCCTGCCGCACGCGGTTCGTCCGCAAGAGCCTGGCGAGCGTCGCCGTGCTCGACGGGTAGGAGGCCGCAGTCCGACGACGGCACCCATCGGCACGGTGGGTGCCGTCGTCGCGCGGGGGCATGGGAGGTGGACCACCGGCGACCGGCGACGCTTGCCGTGTCGGCCGGGGTGCGGGACCGTGGCCGCCGTGGACGCGCGCGGTGACCTCGAGCTGGTCGTGGACCGGCTGACGGCGGCGGTGCCGCGTGGGCGGCGCGCGCTCGTGGCCGTCGACGGGGTCGGCGCGAGCGGCAAGACGACGTTCACGGCCCGCCTGGCCGCAGCCGTCCGCGGCCGTCCCGTCGTGGTCCTGCACGCCGACGACTTCTTCCACCCGTCGGCCGTCCGGCACGCGCGCGGCCGGTGGTCACCGGAGGGCTTCTGGCAGGACGCGTACGACTACGGCTCGCTCGTCGCCCTGGCGCTGGCACCGCTGCACCCCGACGGTGACGGGTGGTACAGCCCGGCGTCGTTCGACCGCGTGGCGGACCGCGTCGCGCCGGCGGCGACGGTCCGGGCGCCCGACGACGCGCTCGTCCTGGTCGAGGGCACGTTCCTGCACCGCGACGAGCTGCGGGAGCACTGGGACTGGTCGGTGTACCTGCACGTGCCCTTCGAGGTGGCGGCGCGGCGGATGGTCGCGCGCGACGGCGTCGACCCGGACCCTGAGCACGGGCCGTTGGCCCGGTACGCGGGCGCGCAGCGGCGCTACTTCGCGGCGGCCGCGCCGTGGCGGCGTGCGTCGCTCGTCGTCGACACGACGGGGGTGCCGCGGGTCGTGGCCCCGTCCGAGGTGTCGACGTCCCTGGGTGACGCGCTGTCGGTCCCGGAGCGTGAGACGGGCCGTGAACGAGACCGGGCGGAGGCGCCGACAGACGTGCGGTGACCCGACTGAGCCCGGTCTCGCGGTGGGCTGCTCCCACGATGTGGGACGCGGTGCCGGGGACACCGCGCCGGGCCGCGCTCGACTACGTCGGGACGCCTGATGACACCGCCGGCCGCGGGCGCGCACGTCGCCGTCGGTGGGGGCGGGCCGGACCCGCCTGTGCCGGCGGGTGGGTGGGGCAGGGGTGAGGTCAGACCTCGCCCGGCAGCGCCTTGCGCACGACGAGCCGCGTCCACGAGCCGAGGTACAGCCGGTCGCCGTCCTGCAGCTCGTGTCGCTGGCCGGGGCGGATCGGGTCGTCCGGCAGGGGCTCGCCGACGCGTGCGACGAACGTGCCGTTCGACGACTGCAGGTCCTCGACCCACCAGCGGTGACCGTCGGTGTTGAGCTGGCAGTGCCGGCGGGACACGCCGCTGTCCGCGCCCGCGTCGACCTGCGGCCGGATGTTGCGTGACGCGGACGGCCGCCCGACGAGGATGCTGCGTTCCCGCAGCGGGATGAGCACCGGCAGCCCGACGGATGGCATCGGGTCCTCGGCCTGCTGCGCGGCGTACCAGTCGGGGTCGACCCACAGCTCCGCGACCCACGCGTCGCTCCCCGGCGGTGGGGGAGTGAGGGGGGAGGCGGGGTCCGCCGACGGCGTCGACGACGCGGGAGGCGCCACCACCGCGGGCGGCGGCTCGAGCGGGTCCGGCGCCGGGGCGCTCGTCGCGGACGTGCCCGGCGCGGCACCGGTGGGGGTCGCCGCACCGGCCGCGGGGTCGGTGACGGTCGGCACGGCATGCGTCGCGCCCAGGTCGAGCGACGACGGAGCGTGCGCGACCGGAGTCACGCCCGTCGTGAAGTCGTAGCCGCAGTTCTCGCAGAACAGCGCACCCGACGCCGCGGGCGACCCGCAGTGCGGGCACGTGCTCGGTGACGGCACCGCGGCCTTCCCGGCCGACCCGCCGACGGGTGCCGCACCGCCGCCGCCACCCGACGCACCGATCGGCGCGCCGCAGACGTCGCAGTAGTCGGTCGACTCGCTGGTGTGCCCGTCGGGGCAGGTGACGCTCATCGCCGCACCCGCGAGGTCTTCGTCGAGGCCGTGTCGAGGGCCATCTCGTCCAGGCGGGACGCGCCGCGCTTGAGCCGCACCGTGCCGTGCTCCTCGTCCTCGATCTCCACGACGCGACGCAGCTTCGACGTCGCCTCCTCGTTGCCGGTCTCGGCGGCCAGCTGCACCGCCCGGCCCAGCTTGACGGTCGCGGTCGCCTCGTCGCCCGCGGCCTTCGCCGCCAGGCCCTCCTGGATCGCGGACGCCAGCTCGGCCTGGCCCGTGTAGTGCGCGACCTCGGGGCTGATGCGCGCGGTGAGCGACGCGTCGTCGGACCACGCGGCCTTCACCAGGCCGGAGGCGACGACCTCGTCCGCCACGGCCACCTGCACCCGCGCGGCGAGCTGCTCGGCGCCCACGTTCTTCGAGGGCACGCGAACCGCGACGTGGTAGTCGCGCGACTCGTCGGCCCACGCACCCGTCGGGTACCCGCCGATCAGCGGCGTCACCTGGGTGCGTCGCGACGTGAGGTCCTCGACCGTCGGGGCGACCTGCCGGACGAACAGCACCTGCCCACCCTGCGGCGTCCACACCCGCAGCTGCGCGTCGGCCACGCCCCGGGACAGCGACGTGGCCAGCAGGGCCCGGAAGTCGGCCGCGATGTCCGCCGGGTCGGCGATCAGCTCGACCGTGCCGAGCAGCGCCGTCGCGATCTCCCGCAGCTCGTCGACCTGCCAGCGCTCACCGACGCCACGTGCGTCGCACTGGAACCGGCCCGTGACGGCCCGGATCGTCGACGTCAGCTGGGCGCGCGGCTCGGACTCGTTCTTGCCGTCGGTCAGCAGGATCGCGTGCCGCTGCGTCGCGGCGGGCTGGGTCGCGAAGATCTGGTCGGCCAGGCGCAGCCACGTGCTCATCGCGGTCCCGCCCTGCGCGCCCAGGCGCGAGATCGCGCGCTTGGCCTCCTCGCGCGCCGCCGGCTCCATCTGCACGATCGCCAGCGGGGCGTTCGGGTAGGGGAAGACGCGCTGCGCGACGTGGCTGCCGGACACGATCGCGAACCACGTCCCGTCGGGGATATGGTCCACCGCGACCTGCGCGGCGTGCTTCGCGGCCTGCAGCATGGCGCCGGTCATGGACCCCGACGTGTCGACCATGATGATCTCGGCGACACCGCCGCCGGTCGTCGACGCCCCGCCCACGCCCTCGGCGCTCACGGTGACGATCGCGTGGACGTCGGTCCCGCCGTCGGGCAGGAACTCGTTCTGGAAGACCTCGGCACGGAACGTGGCCACGCTTGCTCCTCGGCGGTGCGGTGCTGTGGGTGTCGGACGGGTGTCGGACGGGTGGGGGACGGGGCGTCGGGCGGGGCGGGCGGTCAGGGTGCCGGCGGGTCCGGCTCTTCCGGGAGGCTACCGGGCGAGCGTCGTCGCACGGTGGGGGCGGTGCCCGGGTCCTCGGCGTTCGTGTCGGGCGCGGGCTCGGTCGCGGCGGCCGCGGGCCACGTGACGCGGGCGAGCGCGACGGTCACGTTGTCGTGCCCACCGGCCGCCTTGGCCCACGCGACGAGGTCCCGCGACAGCGCCGCGGGGTCCGCGCCGACGCGTCCGACGGCGTCGCGCAGCAGGTCGGCGACGACCTCCGGGGCGGACGCGTAGTTCCACAGGCCGTCGGAGCAGGCGAGCACCCAGCCGGGGCCTCCGGGACGGGTCGCGACCGTGCGCGCGGTGGCGTCGTGCGCGTCGGCACCCAGCCAGCGCGTGATGGCGTGCGCGTCCGGGGAGCGTTCGGCGGCCGCGCGCGGCATGCCCCCGGCCATGAGCTCGGCCGCGACCGAGTCGTCCTCGGTGAGCTGCTCCGGGGTCCCGGTGTCGGGCAGCCAGTACACGCGCGAGTCGCCCAGCCAGGCGGCGGCCAGCAGCTCGCGCCCGACGACCGCCGCGACGAACGTGCACGACGGCGGGTCCTGCCGTGCGATCGCGTCGTCCACGGCGTCGCGTGCGGCGTCGTCGGCGCGGTGGCCGGCCTCCACCAGCAGGCGTGACCAGGCCCCCGCGTCACCGCGCGTGACGTCGGCGGCACCGGCGACGAGCACGTCGCGCGCGGCCGTGGCAGCGGCCTGGCTCGCGACGTCGGAGTCGGGTGCCGAGGACACGCCGTCGCACACGACGAGCACCGTGACGTCCCCGGCCACACCGAGCGCCATGGCGTCCTCGTTGCGACGGCGCCGCACGCCGACGTCGGTGACGCCCGCGACGTGCGGCGCGGGCTGCTCCTCGAGGTGGTCGCGCGCGACGGGCGCGCGGGCGCCGCACTGCTCGCAGTAGCCGTCGGGGGCGACCCCGCCGCCGCACGCGCACGCCGCGGGCGGTGGCGTCGGGTCGGCGTCGCCGTCCGGGCCGGGCGGGGTCAGGCTCGCCTCGGCGGACGACGGCTCCGGCGTGGTCGCCTCGGGCGTCGGGCCACCCAGCGCCGCCCCGCACGACTCGCAGAACCGTGCGCCTGCACCGGCGGTCTCACCGCACGACGGGCAGACCACGACCGTCTCGCTCACCACGCCGTCCACCGCCGCACCTCGTTGGCACGGTCGACGAGCGCGACCCGCGTGGGACGGTCCTCGGTGAGCGCGGCCTGCTCGCGGTACGCCGCCTCGAGCGCGTCCGTGAGGCCCACCCGTGTGGCCGGGACCCCGTCGAGCAGCACTCCCGGGGCGGTGGTGCCCGTGTCGACGGCGCTGAGCGCGCTGCCCAGGACGTCGACCCGCAGACCCGCGCGGTCCGCGGGGGCGAGCGTCACCGTCCGCACCGAGTCGAGCGCGGCGGCCAGCGACGTCAGGTCGTGGCGGGACCGTGCCAGCACCCGGGCGCGCATGAGCCGGGCCTCGGGGTAGGAGCTGCGCGTGGGCGTGACGAGGTCCAGCGCCGCCAGGGCGTCGTCGACGTGCAGCGACGCCAGCCGCAGGCGGGCGAGCCCGAACGCGGCGGGGGCCGTGTAGTTGGCGTCGGCGTACGCGCACGTCGCGTACAGCTGCTCGGCGATGCCCGGCTCGTCGGACAGCTCGCACGCGACCGCGAGCGCGAGCTTGGGTGCCAGCTCACCCGGGACCTGCCCGTAGACGGCGTTGAACGACGCGCGGGCGGCCACGACGTCACCGGTGGCGAGCTGCGCGAGCCCTTGCGTCCACACGGCACGCCACTCCCACGGGTCCTCCGCGAGGATCGCCTCGACAGCCGACGCGACGACCTCGGGCCGTCCCGCCTCGATCGCGGTCGTGGCCCGCAGCAGCCGGACCTCGACGGTCTCCTCCGGCGCGTCGGCCAGCGCGAGCAGGCGCTGCTCGGGGTCCGTGACGTTGATGCCGGACAGCCAGCCGGACGCCGCGTCGTCGGGGTCGACCTTGAGCGCCGGGAGCTCGTCCCACGCCAGGGGGCGCTCGACCTGGTCGGTCACGGGCGGCTCGAAGAGCACCGAGCTGGCGCTCGTCAGCGGCGCGTCGCCCGCGCCGCGGTCCGCCGCGACGACCTCGCGCAGCACCCCGAGGACCTGGGCGCGCATCTCGTCGACCGACCCGAACCGGTCCGACGCGTCGGGCGCACAGGCCTTGGCCAGCAGCCGGTAGAACGAGTCGTACCGCGCGAACACCGGTGTCTGGTCGACCGGGGGCAGTGCCGCCACGTACGTCGTGGTGTTGCCGCGGAAGTCCAGGACGAGCGTCGCCAGGGTCCGACCGATCGTGTAGACGTCGGACGCGACCGACGGGCCGTCGGTGGGCACCTCGGGCGCCTGGTAGCCGACGGTCCCGTAGATGGCCGAGTGGTCGTCGTCGATGCGCCGCACACCGCCCATGTCGATGAGCTTGAGGGCGTCACCGGCCTGGATGATGTTGTCGGGCTTGAAGTCGCAGTAGAGCAGGCCGAGGTCGTGCAGGTACGCGAACGCCGGCAGGACCTCGAGGACGAACGCGAGCGCCTGGTCGACGGGCAGCGGGTCGACGTGCCCGGCGGCCTCGCGGCGGTCGGTGAGCAGCTCCTTGAGGGAGCGCCCGCCGACGAACTCCATGACGGTGTACCCGTCGCCGTCATGCTGCACGAAGTTGTAGATCTCGACGATCAGCGGGTGCTCGACGCGCGCGAGGAACTGCCGCTCGGAGATCGCCGCGGCCACCGCGTCGGGGTCGCCGCTGTTCAGCAGGCCCTTGAGGACGACCCACCGGCCGGACACGTTGCGGTCGCGCGCCAGGTAGATCCATCCCATGCCGCCGTGCGCGAGGCAGCCGGCGACCTCGTACTGCCCGCCGACGAGCGTGCCGGGCGTCAGGCGCGGGTCGAAGTCGAACCGTGCGCCGCACGACGGGCAGAAGCCCTGCGTGCGGGCGGGGACCCCGTCGCGGCCGCGGCCGACCGGCTCGCCGCAGGCCGCGCAGAACCGCTTGCGCTCGGGGACCTGCGGGTCGGTCATGACGGCCTGCAGCGGGTCGTCCACCGGTGCGGGCGGGACCGTCGTCAGGCCGGCGCCCAGGCGCGCGCGGCGCAGCCGGGTGGACGACGTGCCGAGGCGACGCGTCGCGCGGGACCCGGTCGCCGCGGTGCGGGCCGAGCCGAGGGCGGCCGTCGGCAGGCGCGTCGAGCTGGTGCGGCCGGTCCGGGTGGACCCGGCGAACTCGGGCTCCGCGCCACCGCCGGGTGCGGGCACGCCGGGCGCGATGCCCGTGCCGAGCATGGCCGACGGCGTGCGCGCGGCCGAGCCGCCCGCCTGCCCCGTCGCGGTGGCCGCCGCGGGCGGGGTGGTGGTGCCGGTCGTCGTGGACGTCGCACCCGCGGGGGCGGGCGAGCCGCACACGTCGCACCAGCCGTCCTCGTAGGTGCCGGTGCAGCCGGGCTCGCGGCAGGCGGTCGCGCTGGTCATCGGGCTCCTCCAGGTCCGCCCGGCAGCGGCCGGGCGAGGTGCTCGTACTGCTCGACGAGGGCACGTGCGAGGCCCACGTCGCAGGGGGTGGTGTCGACGGCGGCACGGGCCTCGTCGTGGCCGGCGCGGACCGTGGGGGACGCGTCGCGACCGTTCGACGCCGCGGCGGTCGCGGCCCGCCCGAGGCGGTAGCGCAGCTCGGCACGCTCGCGCAGCGGGTTGCTGTACGCGTCCTGCGCGGCGTCGAGCGCTCGCCGGACGGCGTCGAGGCGCGCGACGAACGCGTCGAGCGCGTCGCGGTCCTCGGGGACGGCGCCGAGGCGGGAGACGTCGGGCACCGCGAACCGGGGCGGGTGCGCGATCTCGCGCCGGCAGCGCTCGGCGAGCTCGTGCAGCGCGGGTTCGCGCGCCTCGAGCGCGGCGGCCGTCGCGTGCGCGTCGGCGCGCGCGCGGGCCAGCGAGCGGCGCTGGGACACCGCCACCATGAGGTCGCGCTCGGCGTGGGCGGTCCGCGTCTCCAGCTCCGCGAGGGGGCCGGACACGTCACCACCCCGCGCGGCCTGCGTCGACAGGCGCTGCTCGCGCTCGCGCAGCGCGGCGACCCGCTCGCGCGCGGCGGTGTCGGTGCCCGCGAGGTCCTCGGCGCGCACGAGC
The DNA here is from genome assembly GCF_024508315.1 of Cellulomonas xiejunii. Classification (NCBI taxonomy): domain Bacteria; kingdom Bacillati; phylum Actinomycetota; class Actinomycetes; order Micrococcales; family Cellulomonadaceae; genus Cellulomonas; species Cellulomonas xiejunii. The sequence continues at coordinate 3,469,311 of NZ_CP101987.1, read as the reverse complement.
GCGGCGCGCACGCCCCGCAGCCGCGCGACGACGTCGGCCGTGTCGGGGTCGAACGCCAGGCGCGTGCGCAGCGCCGAGACCATCGCGTCGCACAGCGTCAGCGCCTCGGGCAGCGACACGGGCGACGCACCGGCCCGCGTGTCGACGCGGCCCCAGACGAGCTGCGACATGCGCTCGCGCTCGACCTCGGTGACGCGCCCGTTGTCCCACACCGCCAGCAGCTCGTCCGCCCGGCGGCGGACCGACTGCCACACGGTGAGGGCCAGCACGACGTCGGGCGTGTAGCGCTCGGCCTCGGCGGTCGCCTGGGCCGCGGTGTCCAGGGCGTCCAGCTGCGTGCGGCGGTCGTCCAGCCACGTCAGCAGGCCGTCGAGGTAGACCATCAGCTCGCGCGCGGGGATCGCCTCGCCCAGACGCCCGGGGGCGACGGGCGCGACGACGTCGGCGGACGCGGCAGCCACGGTGGTCGCCGTCACGACCGTCCGTACACGGACGTCGGCGGCGCGGGAGCGGGACCCAGGGCCCCACCCAGCCAGCGGTCGTAGACCTGCGCCCACGTCCCGTCGGCCTTCATGCCGTCGAGCACCGCGTTGACGAAGCGCACCAGGTCGACCTGGTCCGCGGCGACGCCCACGCCGTACGGCTCCGCGCTGAACGCCTCGCCCACGACGCGCGCGTACGGGTCCTGCGCGACGAACCCGGCGAGCACGGTGTCGTCACCGGTGATGGCGTCGACACGGCCCTGCTGGAACAGCGCCAGGCACGCGGAGTGCGTGCGCGCGCCCACGGGCTCGACGTCGTACTCGTCGAGCCGCTCCAGCGTCGTCGTGCCCTCCGGCGCGCAGACTCGCTGCCCGGCGAGGTCCTCGATGCCCTGGGCGTCGGACTCGGTGCTCACCAGGACCTTCTGACCGGCGGTGAAGTACTCGGCGGAGAACGCGATGTCCTGCCACCGCTCGCAGTTGATGGTGAACGCGCGCACGACCAGGTCGACCTCGTGCTCCTGCAGCACCGGGATGCGGTCGCCCGCGGTGATGACGCGGAACCGGATCGCGTCGGGGTCACCGATGATCGCCTGCGCGACCTGGCGCGCGATGTCGATGTCGAAGCCCTCGATCTCGCCCGTGAACGGGTTGCGCGCCCCCATCTGCAGCGTGTCGGCGGAGACGCCGACGCGCAGGTGGCCGCGGTCGCGGATCGCGGCCATCGTGGAGCCGCCGGGAACCTCGGTGCCCGTGGTCGGGGCGTACGAGGTGGTGGCGTCGGCGCACTCGGCGGCCGCGGGTGCGACGGCCGGTGCGGCGTCGGGGGCCGCCGGGATCACGCCCGTGCCGCCGGGGGCAGCCTGCGTCGCGCAGCCGCCGAGCACGACGACGGCGAGGGCCGCCGCGGCCAGTGCGGTGCGCAGGTGCGTCGTGCGTGTGCTCATCGGTACTCCTCCCGTCGTGCGCGCAGACCGGTCCAGGCGAGGACGGCCCCGCCGACGCCCAGCGCGGCGAGCAGCCAGCCGACCCAGGCGCTGCTCGTCCGCAGGTCGTCCGCGACCTGCGTGCTGCCGTCGTCGACGGCAGCCGTCAGGCTCGCGGACAGGTCGTCGAAGAGGGCGGGCGACGCGGTCGGGTCGTCGCTCGTGACCAGGGCGACCGCGCCGTCCCAGTCGCCGCCGTCGTCGAGGTCGCGCACGGCCTCGTGCGCGTCGGCCCACGCGCCGAGCCTGTCGACGAGCGACGCGTCCAGCCTGCTGCCGTCGCCGGCCAGCGCCGCGCGGGCCTGGTCGACGTTGGCGACGAACGACTCCTCGTACGCCGCACCCGAGCCCCGTCGGATCAGGGTGAACGCCTCCATCGACCGCGCGTCGTTGACGAGCGCGAACGCCTGCGACGTCGCGACGGTCGCCGCGTACGGCCCGTCGTGCGCGCGGCTCGCGCGGGACGCCGCACCGCCCAGCGTCGAGCCGCCCACGACCGCGATGACCAGCACCGCGACCGTCGCGGCGACCAGACCGGCGTTGAAGGTCCGCCGCGTCCGGCGCGCGACCCACACCTGCACGGCGACCAGCACCGCGAGCGCCAGGACGACCACCGCCACGAGCAGCGGCGTCGCCGAGCGCACCGAGGACAGGTCGTCGTCCACACGCTGCTGCTCCGCGGCGACGAGCTCGTCGAGCGTCGGCACGATGTCCTCGCGCAGCACCGTCGACGCCTCCTCGAGGTACGCCGACCCGACGGGGAAGCCCTGCCGGTTGTTCGCGCGCGCCTGCGCGACCAGGCCCGTGTACGTCGTGAGGTCGGCCGACACCTCGGCCAGGCCGTCCGCGCCCTCCGGGCCGCTCGCCGCGAGCTGCGCCAGGGCGTGCGCCCCGGCGTCGACGGCCGCGTCGTAGCTCGCGCGCAGGTCGGTGGGCTCGAGCCCGCCGACGAGGAAGGCGGTGGTCGCGGCGGCGTCGGCCGCGACGAGCTGGTTGCGCGCGTCCTGCAGGCCGACGAGCTGCGCCGCCGAGTCGCGCACGCCGGTGACGGCCGCGCTCTGGCTCGTCGTGGCGCCCAGGGCGAGCAGGCCCGCCAGCGCGGTGACGACGGCCGCGACCGCACCCCACAGGCGCAGGCCGCCCGGCGTCGAGCGCCAGCCGCTCGTCGGCCGGGCGGGGACGGGCGGGGTTCCCGGCTGGTGCGGCGGAGCCGGGTGCGGCGGACTCGGTGGCGAGGACACGACGGTCGTGGTCACGCGGGCTCCTCGGGGCGCGGGGCGGGTCCGCCGCCGGCCGGGTCGGTGTCGGACGGGTTCACGGGGGCGGGCTCGTCGTGCGGCGGGTCGTCGGCGGGGCTGTCGGCCGGGCTGTCGTCGGCGCCCGCCGGTGCGACGACCGGCTCGTCGTCGGGGACGGGCAGGTCGGTCGCGACGTCCGCGACGTCCGTCGCGAGGTCCGCCGGCAGCAGCGTGCGCAGCTGCTCGACCGTCGGGGTCGGGACGTCCCGCAGACGCCACGCGTGCCGCAGCACCGCGCGGTCCAGCAGGTTGCGCGCGAGACGCCCGTTGCCGAAGCCCTCGTGCCGCGGCTGTGCGGCGACGACCTGCTCGACGAGGTCGAGCGTCTCGTCCGACGGCTCGAAGTCGGCCTTGCGGGCGGCGAGCGCGAAGATCTCCCGCAGCTGGGCGTCGGTGTAGTCGTCGAACGCGATGGTCGTGGCGAACCGGCTCTCGAGGCCCGGGTTGGTCGTGAGGAACCGTGCCATCGGCAGGGGGTAGCCCGCGACGATGACGACGAGCTCGTCGCGGTGGTCCTCCATGTCCTTGACCAGGGTGTTCACGGCCTCGGCGCCGTACTGGTCCTCCGCCAGCGAGTACGCCTCGTCGATGAACAGCACGCCGCCCAGCGCCTTGGTGACGACCTCGGTGGTCTTGGTCGCCGTCTGGCCGAGGTACCCGGCGACGAGCTCCGAGCGGTCGACCTCCACCAGGTGCCCGCTGCTCAGCAGGCCCAGCGCCCGGTACAGCCCAGCGACGAGCCGTGCGACGGTCGTCTTGCCCGTGCCGGGGTTGCCGACGAACACGAGGTGCCGCGTCAGGGACGGACGCGTGAGCCCGGCGTCGGCGCGCAGCCGCTCGACGCGCAGGACCTCGGCCTGCTGGCGGATCTCGCGCTTGACGCGGTCGAGCCCGACGAGTGCGTCGAGCTCGGCCAGCAGCTCGTCGAACGTCTTCTCGGGGGGTGCGTCGTCCACCGCCGGGGAGGCGCCCCCCACCCCCGGGGTCGTGAGAGTGCGATCCAGTCCCGGTACGGGGGAACTGGATTGCTCTCTCACGCCCGGGGGGGTGGGGGTGGGGGTGCTGGATTGCTCTCTCACGCCTGGGGGGGTGGGGGTGGGAGGGGGGGTGGTGTTGGCGGCGGCGCGCTGGACGGCGGCCGTGACCGACGCGGCAGCGACCACCTGCAGGTCCGGGGTGCCCAGGTCGCACGCGGCGGACGCGACGTGCGCGAGCGCGTCCGCGTACGGCCCCGCGTGCGGCGAGCGCGCGGCGACGAGCGACGTCAGCAGGTCGGTGGGGGCGTGCCGCCAGCGGCGCGCGGACGCGGCGGCGACGAAGAACGGCGTGAGGTCCCCGTCGGGGCGTCCGAGCGCGGCGAGCCACGCCGGGCCCGCGCCCGTGACGGACTCGGCGACCGCGGCGGCCAGCCGCTCGCCCTCGTCACGCACGGCGGCCCCGGGCAGGCCGGCGGTGGTGCCGGCGGCCACCAGGGCGTCGAGCACGCCGTCGAGCGCGGTCACGGTGCTCCCGTCCCGGGCACGTCCAGCGACGACTGCCCGAACTTCTCGGCGAGGAACTGCCCGTGCGCCACCAGCGCCTGCGCGTCGGCGCGGTACACGGCGTCGGAGATCTTCTCCAGCGTCACGGCGAGCAGGTCGAGCTGGTCGCACAGCAGCATGAGCGACGTCTTGCCGCGGGACACCACGCGGCGGTCCGCGAAGTCGCGCGGCAGCCGCAGGTACCCCTCGACGGCCTCCGGCAGGTAGCTCGTCGCGGTCGCGACCACGGTGTACGCCTGGCGGTCACCCACGCCGAACCGGTCGAGGCGCGGCACCATGTCCTCGACCGTCCCGGTGATGCGGTGCACGCGCGCGGTCACGGCCGCGGGGACGCGTCCCTCGATGCTCGCCTCGACGTCCCGCACGGCCGCCGCGATCTGCTCGGCCGTGGGGACCGGGTCCTCCTCGATCACGACGACGTGGCGGGGCGTGCGCCCGAGCAGGCGCGCGACGAGGTCGCCGAGTGCGCTCACCGGCCGTCCACCTCCTCGCTCGTCCGTGACACGCGGTGGGTCAGCGCAGGCCCAGGTCGAGCGACCCGCTCGCGGCCTGGGTGTGGTCCGAGCGCGAGACCCGGTCCAGGTACTGCTTGGCCTTCGCCGTCTCGGTCTCCAGCACGCCGACCGTCTGCGCCATCGAGTCCAGCGCCTGCACCTTGAACGTGTCGATCGAGTCCATGGCCGCGAAGATGTCGGAGAACGACTGCTGCAGCTGCGGCAGCCCGATCGTCGCGCTCGCGGCCTGCTGCTGGATGGCCACCGACTGCTCGCGCAGCAGCTTGGACGTCGAGGCGATCATGTTCGACGTCGTCGTGTTCAGCGCCGTGATCTGGTCGAGCACGAGCTTCTGGTTGTTGAGCGCCTGCGCGACGAGCACCGCGGTCCGCAGCGCCGAGACCGTCGTCGTCGTCGCCCGGTCGACGCCCTTGATGAGCTCGATGTTGTTCTTGATGATGATGTCGATCGCCAGGTACCCCTGGATCGACACCGCCAGCTGCGTCAGCAGGTCCTGGTGCTTCTGGCGGACGTAGAACAGCACGTCCTCGCGCAGGGCCCGCGCGCGCTCCGGCTCGGCGACCTCGAGCTGCGCGATCTTGGCGGACAGCTGGGTGTCCAGCGAGCTCGCGACGTAGATGTACTGGTTGAGCCGGCCCATCGTGTCCCAGAGGTTCTGCTTCTCCAGGTTCAGGGCGGCGTTGTCCTTGCGCAGCTCGTCCTGGCCCCGGTACAGCGCCCGGACGATCGCGTCGATCTGCTTCTGCGAGCTCTCGTAGCGGCGGAAGTAGTCGGTGAGCGTGTCGCCGAAGGGCAGGATGCCGAGCAGCTTGCGCCCGACCGTCTTCTCGGACGGGTCCAGGTCCTCGACCGTCCGGCGCAGGTCGAGCAGCGACTTGGAGACCTGCGACGTCCCCGAGACGCCGCCCTCGCGCAGCTCGCGCACCGGCACCTGCAGGAGGCGGTTCGACGTGTCCGCGGCCTGCCGGATGTCCGAGTCGCCCATGAGGCGCACGTCGTCGGCCTTGGCCGCGAACTCCGGCGAGCCGGCCTGGGCGGTGTCGAGACCCGCGAGGTACGCGCCGACCTTGGCGTCCAGACCCGGCAGGGCAGCGGGGTCGACGCGCGGTGCCATCGCCGGGGCGTCGTGCGTGGCCACGGCCGCGACGGGCGCGGGCGCTTCGAGCGCGAAGGCACCGCTGGGCGCGGGCGGCTGCAGGGGGCTGGGCTCGGTCATCGACGGTCCTCCCGGGAGCGCTGGTGGCGCGGGTGCCGTCCGACGATGACGGCCCTGGTCACGGTACCGGAACGCCCGGTCGTGCAGACCAGAACGCCCGGACCGTGAACGGAGTTCCATCCGGCGGCGACGCGGGGCGCCCGGGGCCTCAGCGCAGCACGTTCCCCAGCTCCTCGCGCGAGTGCACGCCGAGCTTGGCGAAGACGCGCGACAGGTGCGAGTCGACCGTCCGCGTCGACAGGACCAGGCGCTGCGCGATCGCGCGGCTCGTCATGCCGCCGGCGGCGAGCGAGGCGATCTCCTGCTCGCGCGACGTCAGCGCGACGGGCGCGCCCTGCGGCGGCAGCCACAGGCCGCGCCGGTTCAGCTCCCGCTCTGCGATGCGCGCGAGGTCCGCGTCCTGCGCGGCGACGGCCTCGACGTGCGCGACCAGCGCCGCGGAGCGCTCGCCGTCGCACACCGCGCCCAGGTCCCGCACGCGCGCGACGAGTGCCGGGTCGGGCTGCCCGCCGGTGCGTCGCGTCGCGTCGACCCAGCGGTGCAGCGCCTCGAGCTCGACGCGTGCGGCGCCTCGCTCCCGCGCCCACCGGGCCAGCGCACGCGCCTCGGAGACCACGTCGGGGCTGCGCAGCCACGCCAGCGCGTCCAGCCGGCGCACCGCCACGTCGCCCTCCATGGCCAGCGCCGAGCCGGGTGCCGTCCGCGACGCCTGGTCCAGCAGGTCGCGCGCCGCGGCGGTGTCGCCGCACGCCGCGGCCGCGACGGCCTCGGCGGTCAGCGAGTACCGCGCCAGGCCCGTGAGGTCGCTCTCGTCGAAGCGCGCGCGGGCCGTCGCCAGGTGCGTGCGCGCCTCGGTCCAGGACCCCTCGGCGATGGCGAGCAGGCCGAGCGCGGTGTGCACGGTCGACCACTCGACGGCCATCGGCGCGTCGTCGGCCGTCGGCGCCAGCGACGCCCGGACCGCCTCGACCTCGCCCGACCACAGCAGCGTGAAGAACATCGCGACGAGCACCTCGCCGCGCCCCCAGCGGTGCTGGTCCTCGTGGGCCGCGGCGATCTCCGAGAACCGCGCGCACAGCGCGAACGCCTCGTGCAGCCTGCCGCTCTCGCCCAGGCTCATCGCGGTCGGCGGTGCCAGCGACACGCGCCGTGCGGGGTGGGCCCCGCCCTCGAGCGCGGCCAGCGCGGCGTCGAGCGTCTCCAGCCGGCCCGCGTACCCCAGGCGCGTCAGCCGTGTCACCTCGACCTCGTCGTGCCACCGCAGGACCGGCAGCACCGGGTCGGCCTCGCGCAGCGGGCGCACGACCTCCTCCAGGCGGGCCAGCGCGCGGTCCACGTCGCCCAGGCGCCGGTGCGCGACGAGCGTGGCCATGTCCGCCACGTGCAGCAGCAGGGTGACCGTCGCGACGTCGAACGGCCCCTCCGCCAGCAGCTCGGCCGCGCGCGACAGGTCCCGCTCCGCGTCCGCGAGCTGCGTGAGCATGACCCGCGCGTCCCCGCGCAGCGCGTGCAGGTGCGCCGCCTCCGGGCCCTGCGGGGCGGACGCGAGCGCCCCCGTCGCGAGCATCACGACGGAGTCGTACTGGTGGATGGCGAACGCCGCACCGAGCGCCTCATGGACGCGTGCCGACGGCACGTCCATGCCGAGGTCGATCGCCAGCGAGACCGAGCGGATCAGCGAGCTCGCCGCGATGCCGCGCGCCACGGGCGCATCGAGCGCGCGCTGCAGCAGCTCGCGCTGCCGCGACGCCGGGATCCAGGCCCGTGCGACGTCGGCGTAGGCGGGCGTCGTCAGGTCGACGACCCGCACCGTGCCGCCGGTGACGGTCTCCGCCGTGGTGGTGGTGACCGCACCGGCCAGGACGAGCTCGTCCACCGCGGGTGCCGGCACCAGGTCCAGCAGCACGTCCAGCGCGACGGGGCACACCACCGCGCACACCTCGAGCGCCTCGCGACCCTGCGGGCTGACGCCGTGCAGGTCCAGCTCGGCGAGGTCCAGCATCCGCGAGCGGGGCTGCTGACCGCCGCGCCACACCCACGTGCCGTTGCGCTGCTCCAGCGCGTCCGACGCGACCGCGTCGTGCACCGCCTCCCGCAACCGCATCGCGCTGCCGCCGGCTGCACGCCACAGGCGGTGCGCGGTGTCGGCCGTGACCGGCCCGCCCAGCTCGGTGGCGAGCCACCGCTCGGTGGCCTCCCGCGTGAGCGGCCCGATGTCGAGCCGCTCGACGACGTCGTCCTTCCACAGCGCCGCCCACGGCGGGCGGGCGGCCCAGCTCAGCCGCAGCGTCGCGACGACCTGCACGGAGTCCTGCCGCACCAGCCAGTCGAGCGCGCGGGCCGACGCGTCGTCGAGGCGGTGGGCGTCCTCGACGCGCAGCAGGAGCCTGCCGTCGCCGCGGCGGTGCTCGAGGCTCGTGGCCAGGGAGCGCAGCGTCGCCGCCAGGTCCCCGAAGGCCGCGGCGGGGTCGTCCAGCAACGGCTCGAGGGCGCCCAGCGGCAGCGCGTCGTGCGTGCCCGTGCCGCTGATGTGCACGACCTGGAGGTCGTCGTGGGTCGCGCGCAGCCGCTCGACGGCCTGGGCGACCGCCTGGGTCTTGCCCGTCCCGGCCTCGCCGACGACCAGGGCGCTGCGCCCGGCGGCGAGCGACGCCGTCAGGCGGTCGACGACCGCGGGGTGCAGCACCGTGGCGGGCGCCGCGACCGCGGCTGCGGGGGCCCTGCGCGGGGTGGGGACGGAGGTCGAGCCGGTCCGTGCCCGTCCCGCGTGCGTTCGGGCATCGGACCTGGTCATAGCGCCTCCGGGGGGTTCGTGCTGGGTCCAAGGTCGCGTGAGCGCCTCGGACGGGTCAGTGGCGTCCCGGCCCGCGAGACGGGCAAGTACGACGAACGCGCCTTGAACGCTCGTCCAGGTCACGGATTTCACCCCCTCGGGGATCCCCCGGGCGGCCCTGTCGGGGCGTCTGCGCAACCTCGGTAGCGATTACCGATGTCCCGGCCCGACCCCGCTGCCTAGCCTCACGACGACCCGCCACGCACCTGCCGTACCCCGGTGCGAGCGGCCGCGACCTCACGACCGAGAGAAGGACCCACCAGTGCCCACCTACACCGCGCCCGGCGTGTACGTCGAGGAGATCCCCTCGTCCCAGAAGGTGCTGACGTCGGCCCCGACCGCCGTGACGGCCTTCGTGGGCTTCACCGCGTCGGCGCCGGCGGACGACCCGGCCGACCCCCAGGGGCTCATGCCTCGCCTCGTCACCAGCTGGACCCAGTACGAGGCGCTGTACGGCGGGTTCGTCGAGGGCGCGATGCTGCCGCTGTCGGTGTACGGCTACTTCCTCAACGGCGGCACGCAGGCGTACATCGTGCGCGTCCCCAACGCCGAGCCGTCCGGCAAGCCGGCGACGCTCGAGCTGCCCGCCGCGGACCGCGCGCTGGGTCTGCCCGTCGCCATCGAGTCCGTCGAGCCCGACGCGCAGCTGACGGTGGCCGTGCAGAGCGACGACGCGCCCGACGACCTCGAGGGCCCGACGACGTTCACGATCACGGTCCTCGAGGGCGGCGAGCCCGTCGAGTCCTACCCCGGCCTGAGCCTGGGTGGCCCGCGCGACGCCGCGACGGTCATCAACAAGACGTCCACGAAGGTCAAGGTCGAGATCCGCCTCGACGAGGAGACCGACCTGTCGAGCCAGCTCGAGCTGCTGCGCCCCGGCACGTACGCGCTGCAGCAGGCCGAGCCCGTCAAGGTGCCGGTCACGGGCCGCAAGTTCGCCGGGTCCGAGTCGGCGCGCACGGGCATCAACGGCCTGGCGATCGCCGAGGACGTCACGATCGTGGCCGTCCCCGACCTGGTCACCGCCGCGACGCGCGAGGACGGCACGCTCGACCTCGGCCTGTGGAAGGCCGTGCAGACGTCGCTCATCGCGCACTGCGAGCAGCACGCCAACCGCATGGCCCTGCTCGACGCGCCCCCCGGGATGACGCCCCAGCAGGTCAAGGAGTGGCGCTCCGAGGTCGCGCAGTACGACTCGGCGTTCGCGACGATGTACTACCCGTGGATCAAGGTCGAGAACCCCCTCGGCTCGGGCGCGTCCGCCGAGATCGTCGTCCCGCCGTCGGGGCACGTCGCCGGAGTGTGGGCCCGCACGGACGAGACGCGCGGCGTGTGGAAGGCCCCGGCCAACGACACGATCCGCGGCGTCCTGGACGTCGAGCGTGCCGTCACGCAGACCGAGCAGGGCTTCCTCAACCCGATCGGGGTCAACGCGATCCGCCCGTTCGGCACGCGCGGCATCCGCATCTGGGGCGCGCGCACGCTCGCGTCGGACACCGACTGGCAGTACATCAACGTGCGTCGCCTGTTCAACATGGTCGAGTCGACGATCCTCGAGGGCACCCAGTGGGCCGTCTTCGAGCCGAACGACGTGACCCTGTGGGAGGGCGTCAAGCGGACCCTCACCGGGTACCTGCACGGTCTGTGGCAGTCGGGCGCGCTGTTCGGCTCCACCGCCGACCAGGCGTTCTTCGTCCGCTGCGACGAGACCACCAACACCCCCGAGTCGATCGACGCCGGCCGCCTCGTGGTCGAGGTCGGTCTCGCGCCCGTCAAGCCCGCGGAGTTCGTGGTCTTCCGGATCAGCCAGAACAAGCAGAGCGCGGCCTGACGCCCAGCGTCCCCACCACACCTAGGAGTAACGCATGCCCAGCACCGGACTGTTCAGCGCCGACCCGATCGTCTCCCAGAACTTCTTCCTCGAGATCGACGGGCAGGTCGTCTCCGCCCTCATGTCGGTCTCGGGCCTCGACGTCGAGGTCGGCGTCGGCAAGGTCACCCAGATCGGGGCCGACGGCAAGAAGCAGCAGGTCAAGTTCCTCGGCCAGACCGTCGAGGTCCCCGACCTGCAGCTGACCCGCGTCGCGCCCGCCGACGTCACCAACGACCCGCTGTGGAAGTGGTTCAAGGCGGTCCGCGAGGGCGGCCTGTCCGGCGACCGCGCGCAGAACCGCAAGAACGGCTCCGTCGTCCTGTACGACGCGTCCGCCAAGGAGGTCGCGCGGTTCAACTTCTTCAACGGCTGGCCGAGCAAGATCTCGACCGACCAGCTCTCGGTCGACGGGTCGGACGCCATCAAGGAGACCGTCTCGGTGGTCATCGAGCGCCTCGAGAGGGTCAAGTGACCCTGCGCACCCGGTACGAGTTCACGCTCCCTCGCGGTTACGTCGACCGCGAGGGGGCGTTGCACCGCGAGGGCGTCATGCGCCTGGCGACGGCCCGCGACGAGCTGGAGCCGCTGCGTGACCCCACGATCAGCGGCCCGGACGACCCGCGGCTGACCGTCGTCGTGCTGGCGCGCGTCGTCGAGCGCCTCGGCGCGCTGGAGCTGGTGACGACGCACGAGATCGAGGGCCTGTTCGCCGCCGACCTGGCGTACCTGCAGGACTTCTACGGCGTCATCAACTTCGGCACCCCCGCCGAGGTCGAGGAGTTCCTCGCCGCGCAGGACGAGGTCGCCCCTGCGGCGGCCGCCGTGGCCGTCGAGGAGGCGGCCCCGGCCGCCGACGTGCCGGACGCGGGCTTCGTGCACGCGCGTCCCGCGCGCTCGGCGATCGAGGAGCTCCCGGCCGAGACCCGGTGACCGGACCGTGCTGCGCTACCCCGTCGACGCGGTCTGGCAGGAGATCGCCTACCTGGCGTACCACCTGCACTGGCCGATGGACGACCTGCTGGACCTCGAGCACCTCGACCGGGTCCGCATGGTCCGGGCGGTCGCGGCGATGAACGAGCAGGCATGGGAGGCGGTGCGCGACAGTGTCTGAGCAGACGCCCCTGGGCGGCGGGGTGCCGCCCACCTCCAGCAGGTTCCTGCTGGAGGTCGACGGCGTGGAGATCGGCACGTTCCGCGAGGTGCAGGGTCTGCGCCTCGACGTGGACGTGATCGAGCACGTCGAGGGCGGCCAGAACGGGTACGTGCACCAGCTGCCCGGCGTCATGCGCTGGCCGCACCTGGTGTTCACGCGCGGCATGGTCCAGTCCGACGCGCTCTTCGGCTGGGTGCAGCGGTCGTCCGGGCAGGGCTTCGCCGGCAACGGCGACACCCTGACGCGGGCGACGGGCGCCATCACCGTGATCGACGAGCGCGGCAACCGACTGCGGTCCTGGGAGCTCGACGGCGTCTTCGCCGTGAGCTGGACGGGTCCGTCGCTGTCGGCCGACTCCGACGTGCCGCTCACCGAGTCGCTCGAGGTCGCGCACCACGGGTTCCGTGCGGTGACGCGATGACGGGCCGGGCTGCGGACGGGGCGACGGGCCGGGCTGCCGAGGCGGCGACCGGCCGCGCGCCGGCGACCCCGCTGGGCGCTGCCGTCGCGCAGCGGTGGCGGCGTCCCGGACCGGTGAGCCGGCCGCGCCCGGCCACGATCGGGTCGCTCGCGTCGGCGGCGGCACGGTTCGCCGCCGGGTCCGGGCGCCCCGTCGCGGTGCGGCGCGCGCTCGCGGGCCCGGCCCCCGTCGTGGCGCAGGTGCGCGTGGCCGACGCGGTGCGCCCGCCGCGCTGGTGGTCCGGTGAGCTGGCGGCCGAGCGTCGCGCCCGTGCGGCGCAGGACGCGGTCGTCGTCGCCGCGCACCGCGAGCGCCCACGCGGTCTGCCGCGTTCCGCCGACCGCCTGCCCGACGAGCGCGGTCACCGGCCCGGCGCCGTCCAGGCCCGGCTCGCACCACGCGTCGTCCCGATGCGCCTGCCCGACGCCGTGCGCGCCGTCGGCACCATGACCACACCGTCCGACGTCGCCCCGCGCCGCCGGACCGCCCGGGGCCGCCCGGGGCCGACCACGGCGCCGCAGCAGCCGTCACCCGGCCGTCCCGCGCCGGGCGCTGCGGCGCCGACGAGGCCGACGGTGCCCGGCAGCGCGCCCGCGTCGTCCGCGCGTCCGGGGCCCGGCGGTGCCCTCGTGCGTCGTCGTCTGCAGGCCGGTGCCGCGCTGCGCCGACGCGCGGCGACCCCCGTCGCCGTCCCTGCCGACCCGCCCACCGTCCGGTCCTCCGACGCGGGGCGCGCGAGCGGTCCTGCCGGTCGGGAGCACGCGGTGCGCGTCGCCCCCGGACGTGCGTTCGCGGCGTCCGCCCCGCGAGCGACGACCGGACTGCCGACCGCCGTCACCGCGCTGCGCGGGCCGGTGCGCCGCGCGTCGCTCGCGCTGCGCGGCTCGCGGGACCTCGCCGTCCGGGCCGCGGTCCCCGTCGTCGGGGCGGCGGGCCGTGAGCCTGCCCTGGCCGTGCGCCGGTGGGCGCGGCCCGCGGCCTCCGTCACGTCGCCCGCGGTGCGCGCCACGTCGCCCGCGGTGCCCGCCACGTCACCTGGCGTGCCCCGCACGTCGTCTGCCGTGCCCCGCACGTCGTCTGCGGCGCCACGGACGTCCCCTGCGGTTGTCGCGACGTCCACGCACCGGTCGGACGCCCTCGCGCCGGGTGCGCTTGTGACCACAGCCTCGAACTCGCTCCGGGCCGCCGTCGACGGCCCGCCCGCGGCCGGGCCCGCGACGCTCATCGCGGGGGCCGTCGGCCCGCGAGCCGCCGCCGGTCCGAGCGGCCTGACCGGCAGCGACGTCGGCTCCGTCCCGAGCGCGCCGCGTGCCGCCGGCCATGGCGTCGCCGCGGCCCCTCCGGCGTGGCGTGGAGCCGGGGCACTGCCCGGCTCCGGCCACCGGCGGCCGTTCGTCCGGCGTGCCACGAGCCTGGGGACGGCAGGCCCCGCCCTGCCCGTCGGCCGCCACGGCGGCGTCGCGACCCACCTGGCCCGCGCCGCCGCAGACACGCGCGTGGCCGGTCGCACGGCCGGGCGTGCCGGCACCCCGGCGGTCGGTCCCGTCGCGCCGGGCACGGTCCCGGGCACGCAGGTGCGGACCGTCGCCGGTCCGCACGCCGACGTGCAGCCCAGCACCGTGCGCCGGTCCGTCGCGCCGGCCGCCGGAGCCGTCGCCGCCGCCCGCGGCGCCACGTCCTCGACCACGTCCGCGGCTCCGGCCGTCACGTCCGCAGCGGCAGCGGCGCGCGGCACGTCGGCGTCCTCACCGGTGCCCCCGGCCGCGTCCGCGACGAGGCACGCCGGGCCCGCGACGGCGCCGACGACGGGGGCGCCCGGCAGCTCCGCGCACGCCACCGCGCCCAGCACGTCCGCGCGCGGCACCAGCGCGCCGTCCACCTCTGCGCGCGCCTCCGTGCCGACCACGCCCACGACGACGGCACCCGTCCCGGGCACCGTCCTCGCCCCGCCGGCAACCGACCGCACCACCCGGTCCAGCACGTCGCCTGCCGCACCCGCGCCGTCGGCGGCCGCCCTCTCGTCCGCCGTGCCGGCCACGACCGCCGTGCGCCGGTCCCTCGCCACGGTGCCCGGCCCTGCGACCCGGACGCCCGCGGTCGCGGCGCTGCGCGGCGCCGGTGAGCTGGCGCGCGCCGTCCAGCCGGTCGGCGTCCGCGCCGCGGCGACGGGCGGGGCGCTGCGCGCCGCCGTCAGCGCGCCGACGCTGCCCGCCGTCGCCCGTGCCGGCCGGAGCGCGAGCCGCCCCGGGCCCGGCTCGCACGCTCCCGTCGCGCGGGCCGGGCACGCCTACGGCCGACCGGGCCGACCGGGCCGTCCCGGCGGACCGGCCGTCCCGGCGGTCGCCCGCCCGACGTCGTCCGGCACCGCGTGGTCCGGCACCGCGTCGTCCGGCACCGCGTGGTCCGGCACCGCGTCGTCCGGCACCGCGTGGTCCGGCACCGCGTCGTCCGGCACCGCGTGGTCCGGCACCGCGTGGTCCGGCACCGCGTGGTCGCCGGGCACCTCGCCCGCAGCCCTCCCCGCGCCCGCCGCCGCCCGCACTCCCGCCCCGGCCCCCGCGCTGGCCGCGGCCGCCACCGGGCCCGTGCGTCGGCTGACGGTGCTGCCGCCCCGCACGGTCGTGCGGCGCGTCCCCGTGTCGGCGCCGTCCGCGGCCCCTGCCGCCGCACCGACCACCACCACCGGCCGGCCCGCTCTCGGCGCCGCCGCCCCCGCCGTCCCCGCATCGGCCCAGGGAACGACCGTCGTCCGACGGTGGCTGCCGCCGGCCGGCCAGGAGAGGACCCCCGTGCACGACGAGGTACGCCCACCCCACGCGGACGTCGAGCGGCGGCTGCGCGCCGAGCTCACGTCCTGGTTGGAGCACGAGCTGGACGACAGGGTCGTGCGCATCGTCGAGGCGCGGCTGGCGGAGCAGGACGAACGGCGCACCTGGCGCCGCACGCGGGAGGTGTTCTCATGACGGCGACGACCGCTCCGGTCAAGGCGTTCCTCGAGATCGAGGGCGGGCAGAAGGTGCCGTGCCTGTTCAACCCGGCGCAGCTGCAGCTCACGCGCGAGAACCACTGGGTGGGCGACCCGCGGCCGGGCCGCGGCGTGCCGCGCCTGCGGTACGCGGGCTCGTCGTCGGGCGTGCTGAGCGTCGACCTGTTCTTCGACACCACGCACGACGGCAGCGACGTCACGCGGCACACCGGACGGCTGCTCGAGCTCATGGAGGTCGACCCGTCGCTGCCGGGCGCCGACGAGGCCACGGGCAACGTCCGGCCGCCGACGGTGACGTTCCACTGGGGTGACCTGCACTCGTTCACCGCCGTGGTCGCGGCGCTCGAGCTGACGTTCACGTACTTCTCCGCGTCCGGCACGCCGCTGCGCGCCCGCGCGGGGCTCGAGCTGCGGCAGTACGAGCCGTCGCGCGCGTTCGGCCCGCAGAACCCGACGTCGGGCACGCCGCAGCCGCACCGGGTGCACCGGGTCCAGGCGGGGGAGACGCTCGACCGCATCGCGGCGCAGCACTACGGCGACCCGACGCGCTGGCGTGCGCTGGCCGAGGCCAACGGCATCGACGACCCGCTGGACCTGCGCCCGGGCACCGTGCTGTCCGTCCCGCGGGGTGACGCGTGACGACGGACGTCGGGACCGCACGCCTCAACCCGCTCGCGCACACGTCGTTCGACGTGCGCCTGGGCGGGCGGCCGCTGGGCGTCACGGAGCTCGACGACCTCGTGGACGTGCGCGTGCAGCGCGGCGTGCGGACGGTGGGCCGGGCGTCGCTGACGTTCGTCGACCGCGGGTACCGGCTGGTCACCTCGCGCCTGGCGATCGGGCAGGACGTCGAGGTGCGCGTCGACGGCACGTCGCTGTTCACCGGCACGGTCACGGCGCTGGGCACGCGCGCGGACCACCGCGGCAGCACCACCACGGTGACGGCACACGACGGCGCGTACGCGCTGACCACCGACGCGGGCGTCGTCGCACGCGCCAACGTCGACGCCTCCCAGGTGGTCGCCGAGCTCGCACGCGCCGCCCGCCTGAGCGTGCAGGGCTGGCCGACGTCGCGCACCGAGCCGTGGCACCTGCAGGCGGACTCACCGCTGGGGCTCATCGACGAGCTCGCGGTGGCCTCCGGGCTGGACTGGGTGGTCGACGGCACGACGCTGCGCGTGTGGGAGCGCGCGAGCGGCACCGCCAAGGGCGCGCGGCGCACGCGCCTGACGGTCGGCCTGGACCTCGACGAGCTGTCCGCCCGCCAGGTCGGGCGGCCGGACGCGACGTACGTCGTGCAGGGCTGGGACGCCGCGACGACGACGGCCGTGCGGGCCACCGCGAACGCGCCGGCGCCGCGTGCGGGCTTCACGGCGCGCGTCGACGCGGACGGCGCGACCCCGCAGATCCAGGTCGGCGGGCTGCAGGTGCGCTCGGCCGAGGAGGCGCGCGTGCGTGCCGAGGCGCTCGCCGCGCGGCACGGCCGGGTCGAGGCGCAGGGCCGCGGCCCGCTGGCGCCGGACGTGGTGCCGGGCGGCGAGGTCGAGGTCGCCGAGGGCGGTCCCCTCGACGGCACGTACTACGTGCAGGAGGTCGAGCACCGGTTCGACGGCCGCGCGTCGCGCACGTCGTTCGTCGCGGGTGACCGCGAGCCCGTGCGGCTGGGCACGGCCGCGCCCGGCGAGCGGACCGCGTCGTCCGCCCACCACTCCGGGCTCGTGGTCGCGACGGTCAACAGCACCGACGACCCCGACCGGCTGGGCCGCGTGCGCGTCACGTACGTGACCGCGTCGGACCGCACGTCGTCGGACTGGGCGCGCGTGCTCGCGCCCGGCGGCGGCAGCGCGGGCGGCATGGTCCTGCAGCACGAGCCGGGGGACGAGGTGCTCGTCGCGTTCGAGGGCGGTGACGTCAGCCGGCCGGTCGTGCTCGGGGGCCTGCACTCGGCGTCCGCGCCGCCCCCGCAGACCATCCGGGCCGACGGTGGGCCGCGCGTGCGCTCCATGCACTCGCGCCACGGGCAGCGACTCGTGCTGGGCGACGGCGAGTCGGGCGACGACGCGTACGTCGAGCTCGCGCTCGGCGCCGCAGGCCACGGGCTGCGGATCTCGCAGCAGAAGGCCGTCCTGGAGGTCGGCCAGATCCCGCTGCGCATCGTCGCCGGGTCGTCGTCCATCGAGCTGGACGGCAAGGGACGGGTCACCGTGCGCGGCACCGACATCGCGGTGCAGGCGGACAACGAGCTGCGGCTGAAGGGCACCACCGTGAAGATCGAGGGCACCGCGAAGGTCGAGGTCACGGGCGCGCAGGTCGCACTCAAGGCCAACGGCACCGCCGAGGTCTCCGCGTCCGGTCCCACGAAGATCGTCGGCAACCCGGTGGCGATCAACTGATGAGCGAGCTCCAGCACCCGTCCGCGCGCATGACCGCCGCCGCGGACTTCGTGGGCCGCGGCTTCGCGTGGCCGTTCGCGGTCGACCACACCGGGTCGATCGCCATGACCGACGGCGTCGGCGACGTCGAGGACGCCATGCGCGTCGTCCTGCTCACGGCACCCGGCGAGCGCCTGATGCGTCCCGCGTTCGGCTGCCGCATCTGGGACCTGCTCTTCGAGCCGATCACGCCCAACCTCGTCGGCCTGGTGCGCCAGGCCGTGCGCGACGCGCTCGCCCAGTGGGAGCCGCGCGTCGAGGTCGAGGACGTGCGCCCCGTGCAGGACCCGGGCGAGTCCGGCCTGCTCCACATCCAGATCGACTACCGCGTCCGGTCCACCAACGACCGCCGCAACCTGGTCTTCCCCTTCTACGTGATCCCCCGCGAGGACTCCTGACATGCCGCCGCTCGACCCGCCGAACCTCGACGACCGCCGGTTCCAGGACATCGTCGACGAGACGAAGCGCCTCATCCCGCGCTTCACGCCCGAGTGGACCAACCACAACCTGTCGGACCCCGGCGTCGCGCTCGTCGAGCTGTTCGCGTGGGTCGGCGAGATGGTGCTCTACCGGGTCAACCAGGTGCCGGACCGGATGTACTCCCACTTCCTGGGGCTCGTGGGCGTCGAGCCGTTCCCGCCGTCGGTCGCGCACACGCGCCTGACGTTCCGGCTCGCCGCGCCCGCGACGGAGCCCGTGGTGGTCCCCGAGGGCACCGCGGTGTCGACCGTGACGGTCGGCGGCCAGGAGCCCGTGGTGTTCGCGACGTCCGCCGAGGCCGTCGCGGTGCCGCCGCGCCTGGTCGCGGCCCGGACCGCCGGGCCCGACGGCGCGGCGTCGACCGACGCGTGGGAGACCCTGCAGGTGCCGGGCGAGAGCGTGCGCTGCTTCCCGTCGTCGCCGATCCGCGACGGCGACGCGTTCTACCTGGGCTGCACCGACCCGCTCGCGGACCTCGTGCTGCGCCTCGACGTCACGGCCCACGCCGAGGGCATCGGCGTCGACCCGACGCGCCCGCCCCTGGCGTGGGAGGTGTGGAGCGGCGAGGCGTGGGTACCCACGGTCGTCGACGAGGACACCACCGGTGGCCTGAACCGCGACGGCGCCGTGACGCTGCTGGTCGGCGACCGGCACGCGCCCCTGACGATCGGCGGGACGACCGCGTACTGGCTGCGCGCGCGCCTGCTCGACCGCGCCGACGGGCGCCCCGCCTACCAGGCGTCCCCGCACGTGGGCTCCGTGCAGGTCCGCACGGTCGGCGTGAGCGTGCCGGCCGAGCACGCGCAGGCCATGCCCGCCGAGGTGCTGGGCCGCTCCGACGGGCGCCCGGGCCAGCGGTTCGCGGTCAGCGCGGCCCCCGTCGCCACGCGACGCGGCGACGAGCGCGTCGTCGTCGTCGACCACACGGGTGCCACCGAGTGGGACGAGGTCCCCGACTTCTCCGCGTCCGGGCCGGACGACCGGCACGTGGTGTGGGACTCCGCGAGCGGCGAGGTGCGGTTCGGTCCGGCCGTCCGCCAGCCCGACGGACGCACGCGCCAGCACGGCGCGGTGCCGCCCGACGGCGCCCAGGTGCGCGTCACGGGCTACCGCACCGGGGGCGGCTCGCGCGGCAACGTCGGGGCGCGCACCGTGACGTCGCTGCGCACCGCGCTGCCGTCGGTGCGCTCGGTCGCGAACCTCGTGCCGGCCACCGGCGGCGTGGACGCCGAGACGGTCGACGAGGCCAAGGTGCGCGGCCCGCTCGCACTGCGCACCGGGCAGCGCGCCGTCACCGCGTCGGACTTCGAGCAGGTCGCGCGGCAGGCGTCCGTCGAGGTCGCCCGCGCCCGCTGCCTGCCGGTGCCGCCCGACGGCCCGGCGCGTCCCGTGCACGTGCTGCTGGTGCCGCAGGTGCGCACCGACCCCCGCACCCACACCATCGACGACTTCGTGCTCTCGCCGCGGCTGCTCGACGTCGTCGCGGCCGAGCTGGACCTGCGCCGGACGGTCGGGGTGTCCGTCGGGCTGGGCGCGCCGTTCTACCACGGCGTGTCCGTCGCGGCCCTCGTGCGCGCGGTCCCCGGGCGTCCCGTGCAGGCCGTGCGCGAGCGCGTCGTCGAGGCGGTCACGCGGTTCGTCCACCCGCTGGTGGGCGGGCCCCAGGGCACGGGGTGGCCGTTCGGTCAGACGCTCACCGCGACCGCCGTCGCGCAGGTCGCCGAGGGCGTCGACGGCGTGCTGGGCGTCGACGAGGTCACGCTGTTCGGGTACGACCTGCGCAACGGCCGCCGCGTCGGGGAGGGCCGCGAGTCCCTCACGATCGACGCGGACACGCTGCTGCTGTCGGCCGAGCACCGCGTGGTCGTCCGATGACGTCCGTGGCGACGGGGGCCCGACGTGGGACGCGCTGAGGACTGGCTGCTCGCGCAGCTGCCCGCGGGCATGGTCGCGGAGGACTTCTTCTCGCGGTTCGTGCGGATCTTCCAGGCCGAGGCCGAGACGCTGCTGGCCCACCCGGACAACCTGCCGTACCTGGCGGACCCGCGGCTCGCACCGCCCGAGATGGTGCGCTACCTGGCGCGCTGGATCGGCCTGCCGGGCCTCGACGCCGACCTGCCGGAGGACCTGCAGCGCGACCTGCTCGTGGCCGGAGCCGCGGCGCTGCCGTGGCGCGGGACCGCGCACGGGCTGCGCGTGCTGCTCGAGGGGTACACCGGCGGGCCCGCGCACGTGGTCGACGGCGGCGGGGTGCACGCGCTGGGCGACGAGCCGACCGGCACGGCGTGGGTGCGGCTCGAGGCCGCGTCGACCGGGCGGCTGACACAGGACGAGCTGGTCGAGCTGGTGCGCGCCGAGGTGCCCGCGCACGTGCGCGTCGAGCTGGTGGTGGCGGGCCGCACGGTGTGGCCCCGACCGGAGGGGGAGTCCCGATGACCGAGGTGGTGCGTGAGCCCGTGCTGGGCGTGGGCCCGGGCGAGGGCCGGTTCGTCGACACCGTGGCGCCCACGGACACGGTGACGTGCCCCGAGTGCGGGACACGGTCGACGCTCGACCTGCTGCGCCGCGACGCGTCCGGGTTCTGCCCGCAGTGCGACTTCCCGCTGTTCTGGGCCGACCGCGGTACTGCCCGGGCGGCCGCGTCGGACGTCGACCAGGGCCCGGTGCGCCGGTCGCCGGGCGTCGAGGGCGAGGTGGCGGGCGTCGTCGTCGCGTGCCTCGTCTGCGGTGAGCACAACGCCCACGCGCGCGGGCCGTGCGTGCGCTGCGGCGCCGACCTGACCCCGCTGCCGGCACCGGTACCGCCGCCACCGCCCGCCCCCGAGCCCGAGCCGCAGGTGGTCGAGGTGCTCGTGCCGGTGCCGTGCACCCACCCGCGCACGTGGGTGGTCGCGCTGGTGTCCGCGCTGCTGGGCGCGGGTGTCGCGTTCGTCGTGGCGATGGTCGTCCTGGGCTGACCGTCCCGACCAGAGTGTGAAGCGTTGTTGCCGGAATCCGGCAACAACGCTTCACACTCTGCTGACGTGCGAGGGCAGGGGTCAGGGGGCCGTCGGGTCGGCCGGGTCGGTGGGGTCGGTGGGGTCGGCGGACACGGGCTGGACCTGCGCGTTCACCGTCGTGCTCGAGGGCGCCCACGTCGTCGCCGACGGTTCGTACCGCACCGCCAGGGTGGTGTTGCCCGGTGACCAGCCGGTCGTCGGCAGCGTGAGGGTCGCCGTGCCGCCGACGAGCGTCGCGCTCACGGCCGTCCCCCAGGCGGGCGGCGAGCCGACGGCCACGCGCACCAGCCCCGCGGGCGTGCCGGACGCGGTCGTCACGGTCACCGTGACGGTCAGGTCGGTGCCGACCACGACCGGCGCCGACGTCGTCGCCGACACCGTCGTGGCCGCCGGGGCCGGCGTCGTCGTCGCGGTCACGAGCAGCCGCGTCGCGTTCGCCGGCACCGTCGACTGCGACAGCGCCACCTGCCACCCGGCGGACGTCGTCGCCGTGAGCTGCGCGGCCGGCCCGGCCGTCGTGCCCGGCAGGTACAGCACCGAGTCGCTCGCACCGTCGATCAGCGGCACGTCCAGCGCGCTGCCGCCCGTCGGGGTCACCCGGACGACGACCGACGGCGCGCCGCCCGTCGCACGCAGGCGCAGCTCGACCTCCCGCAGCTGCAGCGGCACCGTCGTCGGCCCGGTGACCTGCACCGTGTCCTCGACCGTCGCCAGGTGCCCCGCGGGCCCCGTGGCACGCACGGCCCACGTGCCCGGCGGCACCTGCGCGAACGTCGTCACGTACCGGGAGCCGGACCGCGCGACCGGCTGCGGCCCCAGCACCGCGCCCGTGCCCGACGTCAGCGTCACCAGCCCGCCGGTCAGGTCCGCGCCGATGCTCGACGTGAGCTGCACCGTCACCGCGTGGCGCGCCAGCGGGAACGTCACGTCCAGCACGGTGCCCTGGCCGGGCACGACCTGCACGCCGCGGGTGATCGTCACGCCGGACGCGACGAACGTCAGCGCGTACGTGCCGCCGCCCAGACCGCTGAGCAGGTAGCGGCCGTCGGGGCCGGTGGTGACGGAGACGCCCTCGGTGGCGCCCTGCGGCGTGGCGGTCACGACGACGCCCGGCAGCTCGAGGCTCGCACCGTCGGCGGTCTCCTGCGTCACCTGGCCCTGCACCGCGCCCGTGGGCGTCGCGAGCGGCACCTCGACGCGGCCCGGCTGGCCGGGTCCGACGGTGACGCGGGTGCTCACGGTCGTGTACTCGGTGGTCGAGGGCACCACCCACAGCGTGTACGTCAGCGGCAGCAGCCCGGCGAACACGAACTCGTCGTCCTCGACGGTCGGCGGCGCGATCGTCACCGCGTGGTCGGAGTACGCCAGGCGGACGTTGAGGCCCGACGTGACCGGCGCGCCGGCGGCGTCGGTGACGCGCACCGTGAGCGTCGAGCCGAGCGGGTCGAGCTCGAGGTGCGAGGTCGTCGTGCCGGTCCTGACGGTCGCGAGCGCGGTCGCCGACGTGTGGGCGTCGGCCGACGCGGCCACGTCCCAGTCGCCGGCCCACAGGCCCTCGCGGTCCAGGTCGCCGACCAGCGTGAACGCGCCGGCGGTGTCGGACCGGGCGGTGAACGTGACGTCCGTCGCCCCGGTCGCGTCGGCGGGGCCCTCGCCGCGCACGTCCGCACCGGGCAGCGCGACGGTCCACCCCGCGCCCAGCCGCGTGGACACCGTGCCGTGGACGCGGCCGAGCCCGGCGAGCGGGACGGACGGCGTCGCGACGGTGCCCGCGACGACCTCGACGCCCACCGGCGCGGGCGTGCGGAACCCGGCGGCGACGACCTGCACCTCGTACGTGCCGACCGGCACGGCGCCGAGGTCCACCACGGCGGCGGCGCTCACGTCGCGCTGCGCGACGACGGCCCCGTCCGCGGACAGCGTGACGCGGGCCGCGGCCAGGGGCGCCGCGCCGTCGGGCGAGAGCGTGACGCGCACGCCGCCGTCGCGCAGCAGCACGGTCTCCGAGCGCGTCGTGGCCGGGGTGTCGGACGGGCGGTAGGGCACCTCGACGACGATCTCGGAGGCCGCGGTCTGCGTGCTCCAGCCCGGAGCGCGCACCGCGAAGCGGTAGGTGCCGGGCCGGATCCGGTTCTCGACGCCGATGACGGTGTCGACGAAGGTCAGGGCGACACGCGTCGCGGGGCGCGCGTCGGGCGCCTCGCCGACGGTCGTGTCGGTGCCGGTCACCGCAGGCGTCAGACGCACCGTGCCCGTGCCGGGCGGTGCGGACACCGCCTCGAACGTGACGCCGGGCAGTGCGGCGACGCGGGGGACGAGCACGACCGACGCGTCGAGCACCTGGTACGACGGCGTGAGGACGACGCGGTCGACCGCGCCGAGCTCGACGCCGTTGAGGCGCAGCGTGTCGAACCCGTCGGCCTGCACGACCAGGTCCACCTGCCCGGACACCAGGGCCAGCACCGGGCGGCCGCTGCACGCACCGGCCGGGGTCGTGCACACCAGCGCCTCGCCGGCCGCGTCGGTCGTGTACGTCTGGCTGCGGCGCACCTGCGTGGTGCCCGAGTACCCGACGACGCCCGTGACCGTGACGCGCGCACCCTCGCGCGCCTGGAAGGCGTCGTGCGCGGACTGCACGACGACCTGCACGACCTGGTCGCCGACCGGGGAGGCGAGCACCACGGTCGCGTCGAGCTGCTGGTTCAGGGAGATGTCGCGCTCGACCGTGACGCTCACCCTGGGGTCGTCGGGGGCCGACGTGACGATCGTGTAGGTGCCGGGCGTCAGGCCCCGGAGCTCGGCGACGCCGTGCTCGTCGCTGACGGCGGTGCGCACGGTCGTGCCGGCCACCTGCGTGGCGCGCACCGGTGCGCCGCGCGTGACCTCGATGGCGCCGGTCGCGTCGGCCCGCAGCGTCGTGACCCGGATGATGCCGAGCCGCTCGATGGTCGCGTCGTAGCGCTTGGTCTCACCGGGCATCAGCACGACCTCGACGGGGTCGGGCGTCACCCAGTCGTCGCCGGGCAACCCCGCGACGACGACCTCCCACCTCCCGGCGGGCAGGCGCCGCAGCTCGTACATGCCCTGCGTGACGGGCGCGCAGCGCGCGTCGGTGCCCGTGCAGGTCGCGGTCGCGGGGACGCACGTGGTGGTGGAGCCCGCGCGGCGCGCCACGACGCACACGTCCGGGGGGAGTGCACCCACGCGCGGCAGCACCGACCCGACGAGGGACGGCGACGGCGTCAGTGCCACGGTCGCGGCCTCGACGACCGCGCCCATCGGCACGGTGACGGCGACGGTGCCGCTCTCGTACCCCGGCACCGACACGCTCAGCGTGTACCGGCCGGGCAGCAGGCCGCCGTCGCCGTCGGCGGGCAGGACGTAGGCGTCGTCGGGGTCGGCGGTCGCGGTGACGGTGCGTGTCGTGCCGTCGAGAGCGGTCGCGGTCGTGGTCACGGTGACGAGGCACGGCTCGGTGGTCGCCAGGCACTGCACGCGGGCGCCGGTCGAGGCGTCGGTGACGCGGCCGGTGATGCCCGCGGTCGCGACGAGCCCGTCGCCCGGGACCGCCGTCAGCACCAGGTCGGACGTCACGGAGCCGCCGGCCGTGACCTCGACCTGCGCGTACCCGGTGACGTACCCGAACGCCTCCGCGGACAGCACGTACGTCCCGGCGGCGGCGCCGACGAACCGGTACGACCCGTTGCCGTCCGACGAGGACATCGACTTGTACGTCTCGGTGCCGTCGCTCAGGGTCAGCCCGGCGGCGGTCACGCCCACGCCGTCGTCGCCGCGGACCGTGCCGGACACGGCGCCGCCGACGGCCGTCATCGCGACCTCCCAGCCCTCGACGCCCGCCGGGGTGACGGCCAGCTCGCGCGTCACCGTCGCATAGCCCGGGCCGTCGACGGTCACGGTGTACGTGCCGGGTGCGGGCAGGTCCGCCAGGACGAAGCGGCCGGCGTCGTCGCCCGTGAGGGTCGTGGCGGTGCGCGTGACCGTGCCGTCGGTCGCGGTGACGGTCAGGCCGCCGATGCCGCCGACACCGCCGAGCACCGCGGTCCCGAGCGCGACCCCCGTGAGGGACGCGACGCCGGGTTCCACGGACAGGTTCACCGTGCGCTCGCCCGCGGCGCCGAGCGTGACGAGCTGCGACGTGCTGCCCCACCGGTCGGACGAGGCGGTCACGAGGTAGGTGCTGGGCGTGCTGAGCCCCTCGACGGACCAGGTGCCCACGCGTCCCTCGGTGACCGTGCGGGTCGTGACCGTCGTCGTGCCGTCGGTGAGCGTCAGCCCCACACCGCCGACCGGCCCGTCGGGGCCGGTGACGACGCCGCGCAGGACGCCGTCGCCGGCGCGCAGCTCGGTCTGCAGCGGGGTGGCCGAGAGCTCGGCGCCCGTCAGCACGTACCGCTGCGTGCGGTACCCGGGCTTGGCGACGGTCACGAGGTAGCGCGTCGTGGGGGACAGACCCGCGAACGCCCAGGTGCCGGACGCGTCCGTGGTGGTGCGCAGGCGCTGCGCGGTCGGTGCCGTGCCCTCGACCGTCAGGGCGGTGCCGAGGAGCTTGCCGGGTGCGGCCTCGGTCGGACGGGCGAGCGCCTGGAACACGGCGGTGGCCGCGGCGGCCGGGGCCGACGCGCGGCCGAGCCCGGCGGTCAGCGCGGCGCCGAGGGAGACGCGCCCGAGCGCCGCCGTCGTCGGCAGCGTGGCGGTCGCGGCCGGCTCCGCCGTCGAGCCCCACAGCTCCGACGTCGGCACGACCTGCACGCTCGCACCGGCGGGGTCGCTGCCGGAGACCTGCCCGGCGACGCGCAGCGTGGGCGTCGCGGGGGCGTCCGGCCCGTCCGCTCCGGGTGCGGCGGCGCCGTCCTGCGCGTCCCCCTGCCCGTCCCCCTGCCCGTCGCCTTGGGG
Organism: Cellulomonas xiejunii; assembly: GCF_024508315.1. Lineage (NCBI taxonomy): Bacteria > Bacillati > Actinomycetota > Actinomycetes > Micrococcales > Cellulomonadaceae > Cellulomonas > Cellulomonas xiejunii. The sequence goes on along the minus strand of NZ_CP101987.1, from coordinate 3,443,143 downwards.
GCCACCCGGCCCGCCGTCCGGACCGTCGCCCGGCGCATCGCCGGCCGGGCCCTCGGCCGCGACCGACTGCCCGTCCCCGAGCGCCGTGACGACGCGCGGGATGCCGACCAGCGCACCACCCGCCCACAGCGCGAGCACCGCGACGACCGCCGCGACCTTGAGCACGGTCGGGCCGAGCCACGCGCGCGCCGTGAACGTCCCCGGCACGTCCTGCGGTGCGCCGCGCCCGGTCGCGGTCACGCGGTAGGTGTGGCGCTGCTCGCGCCCCACCCAGCGCTGGCGGGACCGCAGCAGCGCGGGGACGCGCACCGTGCCCGCGGCGGGGACGTCCACCGCCGCGAGCCGGACCTGGACGTCGACGCCCGAGCCGGTCGCGGACAGGCGTGCCGACGTGGGGGTCGCCCCGGTGTTCGCGAGCACGACGTCGACGCGCCGCCGGCCGCGGCCGCGCGCGTCGGCGGGCTCGATGCTCACGACGAGCTCGCCGGCGACGTCGAGCGTCAGGACCGCGTCGGTGACCGTGCGGCCGGCCGCGGTCTCGACGACCACGAGGAACGGGTAGCCACCGGCGGCGGCGCCCGCGGGCGGCGTCACCCGCAGCGTCGCGCTCGCGGTGGCGTCCGGCGCCAGGGCAGGGACCGTCACGGCGGCCGGCGCCCACGCAGGCTCGAGGCCGACGGCGTGGACGTGCACGTCGAGCGGCACGTCGGCGACGTTGCGGACGCGGACGGCGACGTCGACGTCACGGCCGGGCGAGCCGTGCGCGGCGGTGTCGACCACGACGGTCGGGGCGGTGGCGGCGCTGCGCCGGGAGGCGTCGCTCACTGCGGTGCTCCGATCCCGCGTGCTGCTGCACGCGCGTTCACGAGGTCACGTCCACGGTCCGCTGCTCGCTGGCGGCCAGCGTGAACGGCGGTGAGACGCCGAGCACCGAGCCGCCCGCCACCACGCGGACCTCCACGAGGTAGTTCTGCGGTGCGTCGACGTCGTCGAACGCGTACGCGCCGGAGGCGTCGCTCGTCGTCGTCGCGACGGCCTGCGCGCCTGCCAGGCCGTAGTCGACGGCGCGGAACAGGCGCACGGTCGCGCCGCCCACGACGGTGCCGCCCGCGCGCGTGACCGTGCCGCGCACACCCGCGGGGCGCACGAGCACAGGGCTGAGGGTCGCGTCCTGGCCCGCCTGCACGACGACGATCTGCGCGACGGGGCGCGTCCCGGCCCGCGTGAACGTCACGGTGTACGTGCCCGGGGGCAGTGCCTCGACGGCGTACTGCCCGACGGTGCCGGCCGGGGTCGACGCGGTGGTCACGCTGCGCGTCACGGTGCCGGACGCCACCTGGACCACGACGTTGCCCGCGGGCACCGGGGCGCCGGCCGCGTCCTGCTGGCGCACGGTGCCCGACAGCGTGCCTGTCGCCTGCCGCATCGACACGTCGAGTCCCGCCGCCGACGCCGCACCGGACGTGACGCGCCCGAACCCGTCGACGCTCACCGACAGGACCTGCGACTGCAGGTCCGCGCGCGCGAACGTCACGGTGTACGTGCCGGGCACCGGCACCCCGGCCAGGCGCCACGTGCCGGACCCGGACCGCGCGGCCGTGCGCCACGTGCTCGCGCCGTCGGTCACGGTGACCTCGACGCCGCCCGGGTCGCCCTGCGGCACCGTCACCGCACCTGCGAGCGTCCCCTCGGCGTCCCCGAGCACCACGTCGACGCCCGTGAGCTGTTGTCCCTCGCCGAGCGTGAGCGTCAGGGTCGACGGGGCGCGGCCGTCGGCGCCGACCACCACCGTGTACGTGCCGGGCGTCGGCAGGCCGCGCAGGACGAACGAGCCGACGACGTCGGTCGTGAGCGAGACCGTCTCGACGCGGACCGTCGCGGACGACGCCACGACGCTCGCACCGCCGAGCGGGCCGCCGCCGCCGCTCACGGTGCCGCTGATGGTGCCGTCGCCGAGCAGCAGGGGCAGCTCCAGGCCGCTGCGGGACTCCCCGGCGGCGACGTCGACGCGCTGGACGTGCGTGGCGTACCCGGTCTTGGCGACGACGAGGTCGTACACGGCGGGCGACGGCACGTCGGCGATCTCGAACGTGCCGTCCTCGCCGACGGGCACGGTCCGCACGACCACGCCGTCACCCGCGGCCGGCGCCGCCCCCGACGGGTCGTCGCGCGCGACGTCCGTGCCCAGCAGGGGTGCGGTGTCGAGCGGCATCTGCACCTGGACGGTCGCGCCGCCCACGTCGTCACCCGTGACCGTCCCGGCGAGGGTCGCGGGCACACCGCCGACGACCACCACGAGGCCCTCGGCGGCGGCGCCGTCCTCGACCTCGATCGCGACGGCGTCGTCGGGGGACGACGCCGCGGGGTACCAGACCTCGGCGAACCCGGCGCCGCGCACGCGCAGCAGGTAGGACCCGCCGGTGAGGCGCCCGACCGCGAACGTGCCGTCGGACGCGGTCGCGACGGTCGCGACCGCCGCCGACGTGTCGTCGGCGGAGACGGCCTCGACGCTGACGTCGCTGAGCGTCGCACCGGTCGTGAGCTCCACGACCGTGCCGGCGAGCCGTGCCGTGCCGTTCGTCGCGGCGGCGTCACGGGCCTGCGCGACCTGCAGCGCGAGGTCGCGGTCGGCCGCCGAGCGCTGCACGACCGTGCCGAGCGCGAGCGCGATCACGGTCGCGAACACCGTGACCGCCGCGAGCAGGCCCACGAGCGCGAGCGCGCCGCGCGTGAACCGCGGCCGCTGGACGAAGACCCCGGTCGCCGCCGGTGGGGCGTCGGGCGCGGGTGCGTGCGGGCCGGTGGTGCGGACCTCGAAGGGCCGCAGCAGCGGGTCGCCCACCCACGGGCGGCGGGCGCGTGCCGTCAGGGTCACGGATGTCGACGCGCGCGGCGGCACGACGACCTCGGGCGGGTCGAACGCGAACACGGCCCGCGCCTCGGGGTCCACGGCCGCCAGCCCGCCGACGTGCTCGGTGTTGCCCTCGTTGTGGAGCACGGCCGTGAACACGGCCTGGCGTCCGGCGGTGACGGTCGGGGGGTCCAGCACGACGCGCGTGCGGCGCATCGGCGGGACCTCGAGCACGACCTCCTGCACGCTGACGGCCGCCGGGTCGGCCAGGTCGATGACCTCGACGCTCACCGTCCAGCGGCCCGCGGGCGCGTCGACGGGCAGGGTCAGGGCGACGCGCACGCTCGCGGTCGCGCCGGGGAACAGCCGCGGCTCGGGGTCGCTGACCTGCACCCAGGTGGGGTCGACGCCGAGCACGCGCACGCCGAACCCGGCGATGACGTCGCGCGTGTTCGTCAGCGTGACGACGGCCTCGCTGGTGGCGCCCGCTCCGGCGGGCAGGTGGCGGGGGGTGACGTCGACGTGCATCAGGCCCCCGGCACCGTCAGGTCGGTGCGCGCCGCCGCGCCGCCGCTCACGGCGACGAGCGTCGTGGCCAGCGCACGGCCGTCGGCGTCCAGGACCGACACGGTCCAGCGGCCCGCGTGCAGGCCCTCGAGCGCGTACGTGCCCGCGCCGTGGGCACCGCTCTGCGCGGACGTCGTGGTGCGGACCTCGGCGCCGTCGGTGGCCTGCACGGTCAGGCCGGCGGTGCCGGCACCCCCGCGCAGCACGCGACCCGTCACGCTGCCGACCGCGGGGCGCAGCGTCACGGTCCCCGCCGAGCCTGCGGCGGCGTCGACCGCGACGGTCGTCGTGGTGTAGCCCGGCTTCGTGAAGGCCAGCGTGAGCTCGCCCGCGCCGACGCCCGCGAGCGTGAACGCCCCGACGTCACCGGCCGTGAGCGTGGTCGTGGTCCCGCCCGCGCCGCCCGCGGCGACCTGCACGCCGCCGAGCCCCGCGCCCGCCGGGTCGACGACGCGACCCCGGACGGTCCCGGCGCCCGCGGGCAGCGCGACCCGCACGTCGTCGCGCTGCTCGCCCGCGGCCAGGTCGACGACGAGGGTCTGCGTGCCGTAGCCGGCGCGCGTGAACGTCAGCACGTACGTCGCGGGTGTGGGCAGCGCGGGCAGCACGAACCGGCCGACGTCACCGACCGTCGGGGTGCCGACCTGCACCTCCTCGCCGTCGACGGTCGTCGTGACGCTCACGCCGCCGAGGCGGTTGACGCCGTCGGTGACGACGCCCGTGACCTGGCCCGTGCCGGCGCCGAGCGTCACGGCCGTCGCGATGCGCTGCTGCCCGCCGAGGACGCGCTCGGTCGCGGTGGTCGGGGCGTAGCCCTCGGCCGTGAACGTCAGGGCGTAGGTGCCGGGCGCGGGCAGGCCCTCGAACACGTAGGTGCCGCCCTGCGTCGTGGTCGTCCACGTCAGCGCCGGGTCCGCGCCGTCCCACGCGGCCGTCGCGGTGACGTCGACGACGACCTCGCGCGTGGTCTGCCCCACCTCGACCGTCCCGGTCAGCGACGCCGGGTCGCCCTCGACGCGCAGGTCGACGCCCTCGGTGCTCTGCTGCGCGGGCGCCTGGACGGCGCGCGCGGACGTGTCGTCGGGGGCCGCCGGGTACCAGACGCTCGGGTAGCCCGCGGCCTGCACGCGCACCAGGTACGGGCCGGGGAACAGGCCCGACATCGTGTACGTGCCGTCCGCCTGCGTCGCGGCCGAGGACACGACGACGAGGCCGTCGCGCGTGCGGCGCAGCGCGTCGACCGTCAGCCGTCCCACGCCCTCGCCGTCGACGGCGGAGATGACCGTGCCCGCCAGGGTCGCGCCCACGGCGACAGGGACGGCGCCGTCCTTGGCGAGCGCACCGTCCGGGGTGGCGCCGGCGCCCACGGTCGCGGCGTAGAACGACCCCGCGGCGACCTTGCCGACGGGCTCGGCACCCAGCGCCATGCGCATCCCGAACCACATCGCCGCCGCCCACGCCGCGATGATCGCGAGCAGCACGAGCGCCGTGACGACGCCGCGGCCCACGAGCGGCCGGTGCCGCAGCGTCAGCAGGACGTCGCCGCGCGCCGCGTCGTCGCCCACACCCGCGGCCTCGACCCGCACCGCCCGGTCCTGGTCGGAACCGAGCAGCCGGCGCGGCGCGTGGACCACGACCGTGCTGGTCGCGACCCCCGCCACCGGCACGTGCAGGGTCGACGGCGTGAGGGTCGCGCTCAGCGCGCGGTCGGTGTCGACCGTCCGCAGCGCGAGGTCCAGGGGCACGTTGCCGGTGTTGGTGGCCCGCACGGTGTACGCGGCGCGCCGTCGCGCGCGCACGAGCGTGGGCGCGGCGCCGAGCCGGGCGGCCGGCCGCGCGGGCACGGTGAGCTCGACCGGCAGCGGCGCGGGCGCCGCACCACCGGCTCGGCCCGTCAGCACGACCGAGAGCACGTGGGTGCCCGCGGGGAACGTCTCGGGGAGCCGGAACGTCAGCTGCACGTGCGCGGTCGCGTCGGGGAACAGCACGACGCGGCTCGGGCTCGCGTCCACCGCGCCGGCGGGCACGCCGAGCACCTGGACGGTCAGCTCGTCGATCACGCCGGAGGTGTTCTGCACCTCCAGGGGGACCGTCCCGGTACCGCCGGGCGCGACCTCCAGGGCGCTGGGTGCGCTGACCGCTCTCATCGTCGCCCGTCGACGTGGGGCGAGAGTGCGGCCTCGACACCGGCGACGGCCGTCGGCGCGTCCTGCCACGGGTAGGCGTCCGCGGCCACGGTCGCCACCAGCGTGAACGACGCGCGCACCTGCCCGCCGAGCGACGACCACAGGTCGCGGGGGCGGTTGCGCTCGTCGGACGCGATCGCGAGCTGCACGGGGGAGGCCAGCGCGGCGGGCGCGAGCTCGGCCGGGACGGTCGGGTGCGCGATCAGCCGCGTCAGCACGTCGCCCAGCAGCTGGTGCTCGTCGCGCGTCGACCCGGCCCACGCGCTGACCAGGAAGCTGAGCTCGACCATGGGCAGCGGGAACCGGCGGCGCGCGACCGTGCCGTCGGCGTGCCGCACGGGCGCCTCCATGCGCGCGGGCAGGCTCGAGCGCGCCACGTCGTACAGGAAGAGGTTCACCGTCAGGCGGTTCACCGTGGCCGACCAGGTGGACGTCGGGGCGTCGAAGACGACGTCGCCCTGCTGCTCGCTCAGCGGCAGCGCGGTGCGCAGCAGTCGTTCCAGCCCGTCCTGCACGGCAGGAATGAGCACGGCACCTCCCGACGGGCTGCGGAACACGGACACGCCCGTCCGGTGCCGGCGCGCAGGAGAGTGCTGCGAGACCTGCCGTCGGGTGGCCCCACGCTACGGACGACCCCGCGCGGACGGCATCGGTAATCGCTACCGAACCTTCCGCCGCGGGCTCGACGGGCCGTCGTGCGGGGTGCCAGGGTGCCGAAGTGCGCGCGGACCGACCGCGTGCGGGCCGGGCACGACCTCGGCGGAGGTGGGGGAGTGCGGTGAGTGGCACGTCGTCGACGACGCGGGCGTTCGAGGCAGCGGTCGGACGACGCGGTGCGGCGTGGGCCGACGCGCCGGCGGCCCGGGCCGCGCTCGACGCGCTGACGAGCGACGCGCCGGGCCTCGACGCCCTCGGACCGGCCCTCGACGACCTCGCGGACGCGTGCGCCCTGGCCCCGTCGGACCGGCAGGTCGTCGCGGTCGCGCTGCTCGCCGAGACGCACCCCGTCGCGCACCTGCTGTGCGGGCTGCTCGCCGGTGACGGCGCCGCGGGCCTGCCGACGCTCGCGCTCGCGCTCGAGCTGGCCGGTGCGTCCGTCGTCGACCCGGTGGCGCACGCGCGCCTGGCGCCCGGCGGTCCCCTGCGGCGGGCCGGTCTGCTGCGGCTCGTGGCCGGTGCGACGTTCGCGACCACGCGCGTCGGTCTGCGTCCCCGGGTCGTCGCGCACCTGCTGGGGCGATCGGACGCCGCCGCCGAGGTCCGCCCGCTGCTGGCCGAGGCCGTGCCCGCCGACGTCGCCGGGTACGCGGACGTCGCGGCGGCGCTCGCGGCCGACGAGCCGCTGGTGTGGGTGCACGCACCCGTCGGCGCGGCGGGCACGGGCCTGGCGGTGGCCGCGTGCCGCGAGCTCGACGTCGCGTGCGTCGTCGTCGACCTGACGCGCCTGCCCTTCCCCGCCGGGGCCGAGGGGCCGGACACCGCGACGCTGCACGAGGCCGTGCGGGCGGCGCAGCTCGAGGCGGTGCTGGGCCGCAGCGTCCTGGTCCTCGCCGGGGCGCACCTCGCCGGGCCGGACCTCGTGCGGCTCGTCGCCGACGGCGCCGTGCCCGTGGTGGCCGTGGGCGCCACCGTGTGGGACCCCCGCTGGGCGCCGTCGCTGCCCCCGACCGTCACCGCCGGGCGCCTGACCCTCGCGCAGCGCGCCGAGCGGTGGGCCGTCATGACCGGCCCGGACGTCGCGACGCCGGACGTCGTGTCGCTGCGCATGACCCCCGAGGAGATCGTCAAGGTCGGCCGGCGGGCGCGCGCCGACGCCGCCCGCGAGGAGCGCGGCGTCGACGTCGACGACGTGCGCCGCACCGCCCGCCGCCTCGGCGGGGTCGCCGGCTCGCGCGTGCGGACGCAGGGCACGGCCGCGACCCTCGACGACCTCGTGCTGCCCGACCACACGCGCCTCGAGGTCGAGCGGCTCGTGGCGTGGGCGCGGCACCGCGACGACGTGCTCGCGCTGGGGGACCTGCACGGCAAGGGCGGCAAGGGCACCGGCATCAGCGCGCTGTTCTCCGGCAGCCCCGGCACCGGCAAGACCCTCGCCGCGCACGTCGTGGCCGACACGCTCGGCATGGACCTGTTCCAGGTGGACCTGTCGGCGGTCGTCGACAAGTACATCGGGGAGACGGAGAAGAACCTCGAGCGCGTGTTCGGGCAGGCCGAGTCGCTCAACGCCGTGCTGTTCTTCGACGAGGCGGACGCACTGTTCGGCTCACGGTCCGCGGTCACCGACGCCAAGGACCGGTACGCCAACCAGGAGGTCGCGTACCTGCTGCAGCGCATGGAGGCCGCCGAGGGCCTGACGATCCTGGCGACGAACCTGCGCGGCAACCTCGACCCGGCCTTCGCCCGGCGCCTGCACTTCATGGTGCACTTCCCCGACCCCGACGTGCCGACGCGCCGGGCCCTGTGGTCGCACCACCTCGCGCAGCTGCCCGGCACCGACCCGGACGACCCGGTCGACCTGGACCTCCTGGCCGAGAGCGTCGAGGTGTGCGGCGGCGACATCCGCAACGTCGTGCTCGCGGCGACCTACGACGCCGTCGCCGCACGCGCGCCCCTGGGCATGCGGCACGTGCGCGCCGCGACGCTGCGCGAGGTCGCCAAGCTGGGACGGCGGCTGACCGACCCGCGGTGGTGAGCTGCGCACGAACATGCGTAGTGCTTACCGATGTGCGCAGGTGCGCCCCCGGTGAGGCTGGGCGCGGGCACCCCCGTGCCCACCCCGTCCGCGCACCGTCACCGGAGGCCCCGATGAGCTCACACCACGCGCGCGTCCCCGTGCCGACAGCGGCCGCGCCGGCCGCAGCCGGCCCGCAGACCGCCGCACCGGCCGCGCCCGAGGTGCTGCGTCCTGCGGCCGCCACGCTGACGGTCGGTGCCGCCGACGACCACGCGGAGCACGCCGCCGACGCCCTGGCCGACGCCGCGCTGGCGCGCCTGGACGGTGCGGACCCGCACCGGCACACGCCCGGCTGCGGGCACCTGCGCCGCTCCTTCGACGGCGCCGCGGGCGTCGTGGGCGCCGACGGCGGGGCGCTGGACGCCGACGTGACCTCGAAGGTCGAGGCCGCGCGCTCCGGCGGCACCGGGCTGCCCGGGCCCGTGCGGCGCCGCATGGAGCAGGCGTTCGGCACGGACCTGGGTCACGTGCGGGTGCACACCGGACCCGAGGCCGGGCGGCTGTCGCGCGCGATGTCCGCCGAGGCGTTCACGACCGGCGACGACATCTTCTTCGGCAACGGCCGGTTCGCCCCGCACGATGCGGTGGGGGAGAAGGTGCTCGCCCACGAGATCGCGCACGTCGTGCAGGAGACCGGGTCGCGGGCCGTGCGCCGGTTCTCCAACCCGTTCAAGAAGCTGTTCGGCAGCGGGTCCGCGGCCCCGTCCGCGAAGGACGTCAAGGCCCAGAAGGTCAAGGACAGCAAGGTCGCCGAGAAGGCGGAGCTGGCCGCGCTCGCGCAGGACCGCGCCAAGGGCGAGCAGGGGCGCGCCGACCTGTCGAGCATGGTGCACGACGACGACGGCCTCACGTCGGTCACTGCCGGTGACCGCATGGACGTGATGTGGGCCAGGTTCGACAAGGCTCTCGCGTACGAGGTGCGCACGTACCGCAAGCTGCTCGCCGTCCCGGGGGCGACGCCCGAGCAGGCCGCGCAGGGCGCGTACGACGCGACGTGGCACGGCAAGTTCGTCTCCCTGGAGTCGGTGCGACCGGCGCGGGAGACCGCCGCCGAGCGGCTCATGCTGCAGGTCCGCGACGCGCGCCAGGTCGAGGGCGCGCACGCCGCGGCGATGGAGGCCGAGGAGGAGGAGCTCGCCGAGTCGCGCATCATGCCGCGGGAGATCGAGGACGTGTACGACCGCATGGTCACCGCCCTGCACCAGGTCCAGCAGGCCGAACCGGAGCTGCACCCCGAGCTCGCGCGCGACAAGGCCGCCCAGCAGGTCCGCGGGTCCCTGACGCCGAAGGTCGCGGGCAAGCTGCCCGTGCGCAACTCGGCCGTGGACCGTGAGGCGTGGGCGCTCGCCGAGCAGCGCGCGCCCGTCCTGGCGGCCCGTCGTGAGCGCCAGACGCAGGGCGTCGCGGCCAACCTGGCGACGCTGGACAGGATGGACGGGACCATGGGGTCCGTCGGGTCCGCGGGCGGGGCTGCACTGTCGGGCGTCGCTGCCGTCGGCGGCAAGATCGCCGACAAGTACACGCCGGACCTGAAGAAGGCGCCCGGCGGGTCGGGCCTCGACATCCCGGAGGCCCTCGACGGCGGCGCCGTCGACGCGATCTCCCGCGCCAAGTGGCGCAAGGCCAAGGGCGTGAAGTCCGACGACGCGTACGACAAGCTCGCCGACGACCCGCTGAAGACGGCCGGCGGGCAGGCCAAGGAGGGCATCTCGACGGTCACGGGCATGCTCGGCGGCCTGCTCACCGCGGTCCGGGAGGCCTTCGCGACGGCGCGCTCGGTGCGCGACGCGTGGAAGGAGAAGGACCCGTACGCGGCGATGAAGGCCACGAAGTCGGGTGCGTCGGCCGTCGACGGTCTGGTGTCCGCGGCGAAGTCGACCGCGAACCTCGCCAAGCTCATCGACTCCGGTGTCGCCGGTGGCGTCGCCAAGGTCGTCCCGGGCCTGGACATCGCCGCGTCGGCCCTCGCCATGGTCAAGGCCGTCACCGACGTGGCCGTCGCCGGCATGCGCCAGCACGAGACCGACACCGCGATGTTCGAGGCGCGCGCCAACCGCACGGGCAAGAACGCGAACGTCATGGTGTGGCCACTGATGAACGTGTCGCGCAGCCACACGAAGAACCTCGAGAGCACGACGTGGGCGCTGGGCTCGTCGGTGGTCGACCTCGGGCTGTCCATCGGGCAGGTCGCGTCCGGCGGCGGGTTCGGCATCCCCGCGGCGATCAAGGGCGTGAAGTCCGTCGTGGACAACGTGCACTCGCTCGGGCACTTCATCGCCGACGAGGTGTTCGTCGTGCAGGCGCAGACGGCCGAGCGCGAGTCCGCCGTGCAGCACCTCGAGGGCGGTGCCGAGCACGAGCTGCGCCGCCACCCCAAGGCCGCTGTCGACGGCATCGTCCTGCGGGCCGCCGCGGGCGACCCGACCGCCGAGGCGTTCCTCGCCAACTACCGCGTGCACGGGCGCCCTGTCGGACGTGCGCTGCTCGACCGCATCAAGCCGCGTGCGGTGGTGGCGCACGACCCGCGCCGGCAGCGCTCGTCGCCGACCGACCTGTCGGGTGCGGAGAACGAGCAGCTGACGACGGACGACGGCGCGCTCGCGCTGATCCGCGAGGCGGTGCTCGAGTCCATGGGCGTGGGCGCCGACCCGCAGACCGTGTTCGAGCGCACGCGCGCAGCGTTCGAGGACGCGATCGGCGCCGTCGGCGGCACCGCGGGTGGTCTGATGGACCGCTGGCGGCGCACCGAGGGCCTGGCCGGGGACCGCAACACCGCCCGGGCCGGGGCCGAGGCCAACGGTGGCAAGGCACGCGACGACCGCGGGCTCTTCTGGCGCGTGCGCCAGACGCTCAAGGGCGAGGAGCACGTGTCTCGCAAGGAGCGGATGACGGCGGTGCTCGGTGCCCAGGGGACGGGCGGGGCGTCCGCGACGCTCGTCGTCGGGACGCACGAGCTGCCCGTCGACGCGACGCCGCCGCAGTTCGCGGCCTTCATCGACGCGATCACGACGCAGGACATCGAGGCCGAGCTCGCCGCCCGCCCGCAGCGCAACTCCCCGGAGATGGTCGACGTGCTCCTCGAGCTCCTGCAGCGCAAGCTCACCGAGGCCGCGGGGGCGACGGCGTGAGGCCGCTGCTCGCGGCTGTCGCCGACGCGCTCGCCCCCGCCCGGCCCCTGCAGGTGGACGCGGGCGCCGGGACGCTCGACCTCGCGTCGCAGCTGCCCGGCGGTGAGCCGGTGCTGGTGCTCGTGCGCGAGGACGCCGGGACGGTCACCTGCTACGGCCGCGTGCCGGTCGACGTGCCGCCGGAGCGGGCGGCCGACGTCACGCTGCTGGCGGCGTCCCTGACGACCGACCTGTTCACGACGTCCGTCGAGGCCGGGTCCCCGGCCGGGACGGTCCTGGTGCGCGGAGCCCTCGCGCTGGGCCCGCTCGTGCCCGTGCCGGACGGCCGGCCCGTGCTGCACCCCGACGTGCTCGGGGCGCTGCTGCTGGCGGTGGTCGAGGACGTCGAGTCGACGGTCGAGCGCGTGCTCGACGCGGTCGAGGACGTCGTCGCAGGCACCCGGACGCCGTCGGAGGCCGCGCACGACGTCCGCACCGCGGACCTCGACGCGCTGGTCCTGCAGGTCGAGGCGCTCGAGGGCGACTGACCGGTGCGACGTGTCAGGCGACGGTCGTGCGGACCGGGCCCGGCACGACGACCTGCACGACACCGCCGAACGCGCACATGCACACGGCGCCCTGCGCGAGGACGGGGCGCCCGCCCACGACCGTGCGGGGCGCCGTCGGCGTCCACGTGCCCGTGGTCGCGGGCACGCACGGCATGGGCGTCAGCACCCCCAGGGCGGCGGCCGTGGCGGCCGCGACCTGCGGGTTCGCCAAGGACGTGCACATCGCGAACGTCGCGACGTTCACCAGCGGGGCCGCGTCCGTGACGGTCGCGACGGGACGTCCCTCGACGAGGACGCGCGGCGTGGGCAGCGCGACGAGGGTGGCCGGCGCGGTGCCGAACGTGCAGGCGACCGTCGCGGACGTCGTCACGGGCAGCGGCACGCCTCAGCGCTCCGAGCCGGCGACGGACGCCGTCAGCGGCTGGCCCGTCGTCGTGGCGAGGCACGTCACGGTCGTGTCGCCCTCCGACCAGCCGCGCGTGGACGGCAGCAGGTACGTGAAGAAGAGGTCGGAGTCGCGGTAGTCGACGCCGACGTAGTCCGCGAACCGCTCGGCGCACGCGCCGTCGGCGAAGGCGGCCAGCGCGTCGGCGCCCGGGTAGGTCTCGGGGCCGTCCAGGGCGTCGGGGACCAGGGCGTACACCTCCATCTGGTGGGCGGTGCCGCACGCGACGGTGGTGACGTCGGTCAGCTCGGCCTGCACCTCGTCGGGTGTGACCACGCAGTCGCCCACGGACAGCTCCAGCACCTGGGTGCTGTCCGTCCCGTCGTCGCCGAACCAGGCGCAGCCGGTCAGCAGCGTCAGCACGCCCGCCGCACCCGCCACGACCGCAGCGCCGTGCGCACCCGCCCGCCTGTCCACGCCCACCTCCGTGCTCGTCGCCGCGCACGTCGGCGGCTCCTGCAGGCTAGGCGGCGCGAGGCCTGGTGCCTTCGGTAGTTGCTGCGCAAGTGCGTCCCGGCCGCGCGGGAGCGGGTCGCGCGCGCTCAGCCGTTGCGCAGGCTGCTGCGCCGCACCACCAGCTCGGCGTCGAGCACGACGTCCTGCGCGCCGCGGCCCTCGATCATCGCGATGAGCTGCGCGATGCTCTCCGTGCCGATCGCGTCGAACGGCTGGCGCATCGTCGTCAGCGGGGGCGTGAACACCGCGGAGCCCACGAGGTCGTCGAAGCCGACGACCGCCACGTCGTCGGGCACGCGGACCCCCTGCTCGGCGAACGCCCACAGGAGCCCGAGCGCCATGTGGTCGTTGCCGACGAAGACGCCGTCGGCCTCGCCGGAGGCAACGATGCGCCGCCCTGCCTCGTACCCCGACTCGGGCGACCAGTCGCCCGGGTAGACGAGCGAGGGGACGTGCCCCGCGGCGGTGAGGGCCTCGCGCCAGCCCTGGGCGCGCCCCTCGGCGTCGAGCCAGCCGGCGGGCCCGGGAACGTGCGCGATGCGGGTGCAGCCCTGGTCGAGCAGGTGGCGCGTGGCCGTGCGTGCCGCGGCGACGGAGTCGACGCCCACGTGGATGACGGGCGAGCGCCAGGCGCGCGGCGCGGACACCATGGCGACCGGCACGGTGGCGCCGACGACATCCGCGGCGTGGGCGAGCTGGGCGGTGTTGCCCATGACGACGATGCCCTCGACGTCGTCGCGCACGAGCTGGTGCAGCGCGTCGCGCACGGCCTCCTCGCCCTCGCCGTTGACGGTCGTCACGTGCGTGGCGAAGCCGCGGCCGCGCGCGGCGCGCTCGACCGCGCTGAGCATGTGGGCCTGCCCGGGGACGGCCGAGCCCGAGTCCACGACGCCGATGGTGCTGGACTTGCGGATGGACAGCGCGCGCGCCGCGGACGACGGCCGGTAGTCGAGGGCCGCGATGGCGGCCAGGACCCGCTCGCGGGTCTCGGGCCGGACGAGGTCGGGTGTGTTGACGACGCGCGAGACGGTCTGGTGCGACACGCCCGCCAGCTTGGCGACGTCCCGCATGCGCCACTGGCGTCCCTCGGGGCGGTGCTTGAGGTCGTTGCCCGGCGGCGCGTCGTCGTCGGCGGGTGTCGAGTCGCCCGGGTCAGGCGCGACGGGCACGGCGGGCCTCCTCGATCTCGGTCGCGTCCGGGTAGGACGCCTGCGCGCCCGCCCGCCGCACGGCGAGCGTGCCGACCAGGGTGGCCAGGTCGACAGCATCGTGCAGGTCGCGCCCGTCCGCCAGGGCCGCGCACAGCGCGCCGACGAACGCGTCCCCGGCGCCGGTGGTGTCGACGGCGTCCACGCGCGGCGGCGTGACGCCCCGGACCTCCTCCGAGCCCTGCGTGGCGTGGACGGCACCCTGCGCCCCGAGGGTCATGACCACGGAGCGCGGTCCGAGCGCGAGCAGCGCGCGTGCCGCTGCGGCGGGGTCGTCGACGGTGTCGAGCCCGAGCAGCACGGCCGCCTCGGAGGCGTTGACCACCAGGGGGTCGCAGGCCGCCAGCACGGCCGTGTCGAGCGTGGCCGCGGGTGCCGCGTTGACGACGACACGCAGCCCACGGGCGGCGGCCTGCCGCACGGCGGCCGCCACGGTCGCCGGGGGCAGCTCGAGCTGCAGCGCGACCACGGCCCCGTCGGGCGCCCGGTCGACGGCGTCGGCCGCGCGCTCGGGCTGCACCGTGCCGTTGGCCCCGGGGCTGACGACGATCGCGTTCTCCCCGTCGGGGGTGACGACGATGACGGCCGTGCCCGTCGCGCCCGGTGCCACGGCGACCTCCGTGAGGTCGACGCCGGCCCGCCGCAGGCCGGTGAGCGCGACCTCGGCGTGGGCGTCGTCGCCCACCGCGCCGACGAGTGCGACCTCGGCACCCACGACGGCGGCCGCGACGGCCTGGTTGGCGCCCTTCCCGCCGGGACCGACCGACAGAGGGCCACCCCGCACGGTCTCGCCCGGTCGCGGGCGCACCTCCACCTGCACGACGAGGTCCGCGTTGACGGACCCCACCACCACGACGCGTCCCATGGACCTCTCCGTCCCCTGTCGGTGCCCGGCGGCAGTGCCGAGCGCAGCGACGGCCGCCTCCGTCTGGTCACGAATGTTACCGGTAACGCAATCTTTCGCCAACCTCCTTGACACGGCGGCGAGCCCGTGTACACCATGCATCCAGCCGGTCGATGTGACCGGTAACAATTCGGACTCGCCGGCAATGAAGCGGAGCGATCGAACGATGACGTTCACCGTGGGGAGACGTGCAGGCGCACGCTCCACCGACCCCGGGCACCCCGTCGGGTCCCGGCCCGCGCAGCGCGGAGCGCGCCGTGCCGACCTCGACAGGAGCCCCACGTGCTGCTGAACATCCACCCCCTCCTGACGGGCGACCTCCTCAAGGCGCTCGACGACATGGGCCACTCGGACCTCGTCCTGCTGGCCGACGCGAACTTCCCCGCCCACCGCATCGGCCCTCCGGTCGTCGAGGTCCCGGGGATCGACGTCGTCACCATGACCGCCGCCGTGCGCACCGTGCTGCCGCTCGACGACGCCACGCCGCCGGCACTCATGGACAGCGGCCTGACGCCGCGCCCGGCCGTGCAGGACGAGCTGCTGGCCGCGGCGGGCACGACGCAGTCCCGCCTGGTCGACCGGTGGGAGTACTACGAGCTGGCCCGCCGCGCCGCCGTGATCATCTCGACGGGCGAGCAGCGGGTGTGGGCCAACGTCCTGCTCGCCAAGGGGCTCTGCCTGCCCGGGGCCTGACCCAGCCGCCGACACGGGCCGCGTGACGCGGCCGGGCCCCGCCGGGCCCACCACGACCCACACAGAGGAGACGCACGTGAGCACGACAGCCGAGACGACGTTCGACCAGCCCGTGGTGGCGACGGCGAGCGCGGTCGACCGCGTCCTGAACAAGGACGGCGGCATCCTGCGGTTCGCCCCGGCGTGGGTGCCGCGGGCGTTCTGCACCCCCGGCCGCCGCCTGCGGCTGCACCCGGACGACTACTACCCCTTCGACAAGGGGCGCGGCGGCATCGACGAGCGGTGGATCGCCAGCTCGATCCGCGCCGACAACGGCCCGCGCACCGGCCCGTACGAGGCGCTCAGCCTCGCGGTCGACGAGGACGGCCTCGTGCCGTTCGACGAGATCATCGCCGCGGGCGGTGCCGACGTGATCGGCTCCCGGCTCTGGGACCGGTACGGCGCGTGGACCGCCTACACCAAGTTCTACGACAACCTCCTGCCCCTGCCGTTCCACGTGCACGCGTCGGACGAGAAGGCGGCGCTGGTCGGCAAGGTCGGCAAGCCCGAGGCCTACTACTACCCGCCGCAGATGAACAACTACCTCGGCGAGCAGCCGATCTCCTACTTCGGGCTGCGCCCGGACGTCACGCGCGAGCAGCTCGCCGAGCACCTGCGGGCGCACGCCCGCGGTGGCGACAACCGCATCACCGACCTCGCCTACGGCTACCGCACGCGCCTCGGCGAGGGCTGGGACATCCCCGCCGGCGTGCTCCACGCGCCCGGCAGCGTCTGCACGTACGAGCCGCAGGCGGCCTCCGACGTGCTGTCGATGTTCGAGTCCTGGAGCAACAACGCCGAGGTCGGCTCCGACCTGCTGTGGAAGGACGTGCCGGCCGACCGGCACGGCGACCACGAGTTCCTCGTCGACCTGCTCGACTGGGAGCTCAACGCCGACCCGGACTTCCGCACCAACCGCGCCCTCGTCCCCTACGAGACCGAGCACTCCGCCGCGTCCGGCGGCCGCGACTTCGTCGAGAAGTGGATCGTCTACCGCTCGACGTACTTCAGCGCCAAGGAGCTCACGGTGCTGCCCGGCCGTGCGGTGACCCTCACCGAGCAGGACGCGTACGGCCTGATCGCCGTGCAGGGCCACGGCACGATCAACGGCCTCGAGCTCGCCGCGATCTCGCTGGTGCGGATCGACGAGCTCACGCGCGACGAGTACTTCGTCACCGCGCCCGCGGCGCGCGCCGGCGTGCGGATCGAGAACCGCAGCGACAGCGAGCCCCTGGTCGTGCTCAAGAACTACGGGCCCGGGAACGTCGAGCTGGGGATCTGACGCCATGACACCGACCGAACCGGCCGGTCCCGAACCGGCCGACGCACCCGCTGCGGGAGGCGTCGCCCTGCGCCTGCGCGGCATCGGCAAGTCCTTCCCGGGCACGCGTGCGCTCGACGACGTCGACCTCGACATCACCTACGGCCGTGTCACCGCCCTCATCGGCGAGAACGGCGCGGGCAAGTCGACGCTCATGAAGGTGCTCTCCGGCGTGTACGTCGCCGACGAGGGGACGATGGAGCTCGACGGCGCGCACTACGCGCCCCGGGGTCCGCGCGACGCCGCGGCGTCGGGCGTCGTGCTCGTGCACCAGGAGCTGTCGCTGCTGCCGAACCTGTCGCTCGCGGAGAACATCGTCGTCGGCCGGCTCCCGCAGCGGTTCGGGTTCGTCGACCGGCGGCGCATGAACGCGCAGGCGGCCGAGCTGCTCGAGCGCGTCGGGCTGGGTCACCTGCGACCCGAGACGCCGACGTCGGAGTGCTCGGTGGCGGTGCAGCAGCTCGTCGAGATCGCCAAGGCGCTCTCGCAGCAGCCGCGCGTCCTGGTGTTCGACGAGCCCACGGCGACCCTCGGCACCGACGAGGTGGAGCTGCTCTTCCGCCTCGTCGAGCGGCTGTGCGCCGAGGGCGTCGCCATCGTGTGGATCACCCACCGCCTGCCGGAGATCGCGCGGGTCGCGCACGACATCGTCGTGCTGCGCGACGGCCGGCGCGTCGGCGGGTGGGACACGGCGGACGTCCCCACGTCGGCCATGGTCGAGGCGATGGTCGGCCGGACGATCTCCGACATCTACCCCGAGCCCGCGACGCCGGGCGACGAGGTGGTGCTCGAGGTCGAGGACCTGTCCTCGCCGGGGCGCTTCGAGCACGTCGGCTTCCAGCTCCACCGTGGCGAGATCCTCGGGATCGCGGGTCTCGTCGGAGCCGGCCGCAGCGAGCTCGTCAACGCCATCGCGGGGGCCGAGCCCGCCGCGTCGGGCACCATCCGGCTCGACGGCACGCCGGTGCGCATCGCGTCGTCGGCCGACGCCGTCCGGCTCGGCGTCGTGCTCGTCCCGGAGGACCGGCGCGAACGCGGCCTGGCGATGCGCCTGACCATCGCGGACAACGTGGGCCTGCCGCGCCGCGGGTTCCTGCGCGGCATCGTCCGCAACCGGGAGCTCGCGGCCGACGTCGCGCGCGTGACCGGGCAGGTCGCCCTGCGCGGGCACCCGCACCAGCTCGCGCAGACGCTGTCCGGCGGCAACCAGCAGAAGGGCGTCATCGCCAAGTGGCTGCTGCTCGAGCCGCGGGTGATCGTCTTCGACGAGCCGACGCGCGGTATCGACGTGGGCGCCAAGCGCGCGATCTACGACCTGATCCACGACCTCGCTGCGCGTGGCGCCGCGGTCGTCGTGGTGAGCAGCGAGCTGCCCGAGGTGCTGGGCATCGCCAACCGGATCCTCGTGCTGGCCCGCGGGCGGCAGACCGGCATCCTCCCGCGCGCGGAGTTCTCGGAGCGCGCCGTCATGTCCCTCGCGGTGGCCTGACCACCGCCCAGCCCCACGACCCGAGGAAATCCCATGACCCACCCCACCCCCGCGGCGAGCGCCGCCCAGGGCGCTGCCGGTGCCGCGGCGCCGTCCGGGGCCGCACGGCAGGCGCCGACGCTGCGTCGTCGGCTCCCCGCCAGCACGGGCCCGTTCGTGGCCCTCGTGCTGCTGTGCGTCGTCCTGTCCATCATGTCCCCGTCGTTCCTGTCCTGGACGAACATCTTCAACATCGGCCAGCAGGTCGCGATCCTCGCGGTCATCGCCATCGGCGGCACCGCGGTCATCGTCCTGGGCGGGATCGACCTGTCCGTCGGCGCCGTGCTCGGTCTGAGCGGCGCCGTGCTCGGCTTCCTGTTCGTCAACACGGGCCTCGACATCTGGGCGGCGTGCCTCGTCGCCCTCGCCGTCGCGGCGGCCGCGGGTGCCATCAACGGCATCATGATCGAGTACGGCCGGCTGCCCGCGTTCA
This sequence comes from Cellulomonas xiejunii, assembly GCF_024508315.1. Lineage (NCBI taxonomy): Bacteria > Bacillati > Actinomycetota > Actinomycetes > Micrococcales > Cellulomonadaceae > Cellulomonas > Cellulomonas xiejunii. Next base: position 3,424,102 of record NZ_CP101987.1, on the reverse strand, counting down.
TCGCGACCCTGGCCATGATGTCGGTGGCGCGCGGTCTGGCGCTGGTCGTGCTCGGCGGCAAGCCGCTGTCCGGCTACCCCGACTCCTTCCGCAACCTGTCCGTCCACTACGTCGGCGGCTGGGTCCCGATGTCGCTGATCATCGCGGTGCTCCTCTTCCTCATCGCGTGGGCGTACTTCCGCTGGCGGCCGTCGGGTCGCGCGCTGTTCGCGATGGGCGCCAACTACGAGGTCGCGCGGCTCTCGGGCCTGCCCGTGCGGCGCCTGACCATCGGCGTCTACACCGTGGCCGGCCTGCTCGCCGGCGTCGGCGGCATCCTCATGACCGCCCGGCTCGGGTCCGCCCAGCCGACCGCCGGCACGGGGTACGAGCTGGACGTCATCGCCGCTGTCGTCATCGGCGGGGCCAGCCTGGCCGGCGGCTACGGCTCCATCGCGGGCACGGCCGTCGGCGTGATGATCATCGGCGTCCTGCGCAACGGCCTGAACCTGCTCAACGTCTCGAGCTTCTGGCAGCAGGTGATCATCGGCGTCGTCATCGCGACCGCCGTGCTGGTCGAGAACCTGCGGCAGAGAAGAGCCGCCCGGGCGTGACCGCCCCCCACAGCCCGCTGCCGCGGCCCCCCGCGGCGCGTCCCCCAGCAGTGTCCGTCATCGAGTTCAGCGAGGAACAACCATGAAGAGACTGTCCGTCATCACCGCCGCCGTCGTCGCGGCATCGGCGCTCGCCCTGTCCGGCTGCAGCGAGGGCCCGGCCAGCACGGAGCCCACCGCAGCGACCGGAGGCGACGACACCATCACGATCGGGTTCTCGATCTCCACGCTCCAGAACCCGTTCTTCGTCTCGATGGAGGAGGGCATCGACGAGGCCGCGGCGGCCTCGGGCATCGAGGTCACGCTGGCCGACGCCAACGACGACCCGCTCAAGCAGGCCAACGACATCCTCAACTTCATCTCCTCCGGGGTGGACGTCGCCGTGCTCAACCCGACCGACGGCGACGCGATCGTCTCGTCGGTGGAGGCGCTCAACGAGGCCGGCATCCCCGTGATCACGGTGGACCGCCGCGCCGAGGGCGGCGACGTGCTCGCCCACATCGGCACGGACAACGTGACAGCCGGTGAGGCCACCGCGAAGGCGTTCTTCGAGGCCATCGGCGGCAAGGGCAAGATCGCGATCCTCGAGGGCGTGCCCGGCGCGTCGTCGTCGATCGACCGCGGCACGGGCTTCGAGAACGTCCTCGCGGACTACCCGGAGATCGAGGTCGTGGCCACCCAGACCGCCAACTACCAGCGGTCCGAGGGTCTGACGGTCGCGCAGAACATCCTGCAGGCCACCCCCGACCTGGCGGGCTTCCTGTCGATGAACGACGAGATGGCGCTGGGTGCCATCGAGGCGATCCGCTCCGCAGGCAAGGGTGGCGCCGTCAAGGTCATCGGCATCGACGGCGGTGCCGACGCGGTCAAGGCGGTCGAGGCCGGCGAGCTCGTCGCGACGATCGCCCAGCAGTCCGCGCTCATGGGCAGCATGGGCATCGAGCAGGCGATCAAGGTCGCCAAGGGCGAGAAGATCGAGAAGGACCAGCCGGTCGACGTCATCGTCATCGACGAGTCCAACGTCGACGAGTACCTCTGATGACGCCCGTCACCCCGGTGGCCCTGCAGAACGTGGACCTGTGGCGTGAGCAGGTCGCGGAGCAGTTCCGCGACCTGCGGCGCCGGCACCCCGAGCGGTTCGAGCGGCGGCTCGCGCTGTCGTGGTCCAACTGGGGCTTCGGCATCGAGAGCCTCGAGACGTCGGCGGCGCGCCTGGCGCGTGCGGGCCTGTCGTACATCGAGCTGCACGGCAACCACTACGGCCCCGACCTCGGGTACCAGGTGGAGCCGACGCTCGAGGTGCTGCGGGACCACGGGCTGAGCGTCTCGGGTGTCTGCGGGATGTTCTCCGACGACAACGACCTGTCGAGCAACCGGCCGATCCAGCAGCAGGAGGCGCTCGCGTACATCCGTCGGGAGATCGCCTTCACGCGGGCCGTCGGCGGGGGCTACCTGCTCGTCGTGCCGGCGTCCGTGGGCCGCGCCGAGGCGTACGACGCCTCGGAGTGGCACCGCAGCGTCGAGGCGCTGCGGCTGGTCGCGGACGAGTTCACGGCGGCGGGCATCAAGGCGGCGATCGAGCCGATCAGGGCCGCCGAGACGACGCTCGTCCACACCGTGGGCGAGGCCATCGAGTACATCGAGGCCGTCGGGTCGCCCGGCGTGCAGCACATCAACGGCGACGTCTACCACATGCAGGTGGGGGAGAAGAACATCCCTCTGGCCATCCTGGAGGCGGGCGACCGCCTGCTGAACCTGCACATGGCGGACAGCAACCGCGCGGCGCTGGGACAGGGGTCCATGGACCTCGACACCATCATCCAGGCGCTCTACCTGGTCGGGCACAACGCACCGGGACGGTTCGTCACGCCGGAGCCGCTCGGCCCCGGCGGTGCGCCCTACCCCGCGCGCTACGGCCGGCCGGCTCCCGAGCTGCTCGACGCGCTCGTGGACGACACCGTCACGTACTTCCGCGAGCGCGAGGAGGCGGTCCTCGCGGCGTAGCACGTGCACGGCCCGGGCCCGGGTGCTCCTCGGCGACGAGGAGCACCCGGGCCCTCGGCGTAGGTGCGCACGGACGTCGCTGCGCGCGGGCGACGTGCGCTCCGCCTGCGGCGAACACGGGACGTGGGGGAGGTACCCCGCCGTTAGCATCGAAACACGCCGCTCTGTCGGCTCCGCGCGGACCCCTGCCGCGTGGCGCAGCCGGGGCACGCCGCTCGTGAGGAGTGCACATGTTCGAGAGATTCACGGACCGAGCCCGTCGCGTGGTCGTCCTCGCCCAGGAAGAGGCGCGGATGCTCAACCACAACTACATCGGCACCGAGCACATCCTCCTGGGTCTGATCCACGAGGGCGAGGGTGTCGCGGCCAAGGCCCTGGAGTCGCTCGGCATCTCCCTGGAGGCGGTGCGCGCCCAGGTCCAGGAGATCATCGGCGAGGGCCAGCAGGCGCCGTCGGGCCACATCCCGTTCACGCCGCGTGCCAAGAAGGTCCTCGAGCTGTCGCTGCGCGAGGCGCTGCAGCTCGGCCACAACTACATCGGTACCGAGCACATCCTGCTGGGCCTGATCCGTGAGGGCGAGGGCGTCGCCGCCCAGGTCCTCAACAAGCTCGGCGCCGACCTCAACCGCGTGCGCCAGCAGGTCATCCAGCTCGTCTCGGGCTACCAGGGCAAGGAGCCCGTGGCGTCGGGCGGTCCCGCCGAGGGCCAGCCGTCGGGGTCGGCCGTGCTCGACCAGTTCGGCCGCAACCTCACGCAGGCGGCCCGCGACGGCAAGCTCGACCCGGTCATCGGGCGCGAGAAGGAGATCGAGCGGGTCATGCAGGTGCTGTCCCGCCGCACCAAGAACAACCCGGTCCTCATCGGGGAGCCCGGCGTCGGCAAGACGGCCGTCGTCGAGGGCCTCGCGCAGGACATCGTGCGCGGCGACGTGCCGGAGACGCTCAAGGACAAGCAGCTCTACACGCTCGACCTCGGCGCCCTGGTCGCCGGCTCGCGCTACCGCGGTGACTTCGAGGAGCGCCTGAAGAAGGTCCTCAAGGAGATCCGCACCCGCGGCGACATCATCCTGTTCATCGACGAGATCCACACGCTCGTCGGGGCGGGTGCCGCCGAGGGCGCGATCGACGCGGCGTCGATCCTCAAGCCCATGCTGGCCCGTGGCGAGCTGCAGACCATCGGTGCCACCACGCTCGACGAGTACCGCAAGTACGTCGAGAAGGACCCGGCCCTGGAGCGCCGCTTCCAGCCGATCCAGGTCGCCGAGCCGAACCTGCAGCACGCGATCGAGATCCTCAAGGGTCTGCGCGACCGGTACGAGGCGCACCACCGCGTGTCCATCACGGACGCGGCGCTGGTCGCGGCCGCGACGCTGGCCGACCGGTACGTCAACGACCGCTACCTGCCGGACAAGGCGATCGACCTGGTCGACGAGGCCGGCGCACGCCTGCGCATCCGTCGCATGACGGCTCCGCCGGAGCTGCGCGAGCTCGACGAGCAGATCGCCGAGACGCGTCGCGACAAGGAGTCCGCGATCGACGAGCAGGACTTCGAGAAGGCGGCGCGCCTGCGGGACGAGGAGAAGCAGCTCGGCCTCAAGCGCATCGAGAAGGAGAAGGCCTGGAAGAACGGCGACATGGACGCCGTCGCCGAGGTCGACGAGGAGCTCATCGCCGAGGTGCTGGCGAACGCCACGGGCATCCCGGTGTTCAAGCTCACCGAGGAGGAGTCCAGCCGGCTCCTGCACATGGAGGACAACCTGCACAAGCGGGTCGTCGGCCAGAACGCGGCCATCAAGGCGCTCTCGCAGGCCATCCGCCGCACGCGTGCGGGGCTCAAGGACCCGAAGCGCCCCGGTGGGTCGTTCATCTTCGCCGGCCCGACGGGCGTCGGGAAGACCGAGCTGGCCAAGGCGCTCGCGGAGTTCCTCTTCGGTGACGAGGACGCGCTGATCCAGCTCGACATGTCGGAGTTCTCGGAGAAGCACACGGTCTCGCGGCTGTTCGGCTCGCCTCCCGGGTACGTCGGGTACGACGAGGGCGGTCAGCTCACCGAGAAGGTGCGCCGCAAGCCGTTCTCCGTCGTGCTGTTCGACGAGGTCGAGAAGGCGCACGCGGACATCTTCAACTCGCTGCTGCAGATCCTCGAGGACGGTCGTCTGACCGACTCGCAGGGCCGCGTCATCGACTTCAAGAACACCGTGATCATCATGACCACGAACCTCGGCACGCGGGACATCGCCAAGGGCGTCATGACCGGGTTCCAGGCCGGTGGCGAGCTCGCGACGGACTACGAGCGCATGAAGGCGAAGGTCAACGACGAGCTCAAGCAGCACTTCCGGCCCGAGTTCCTCAACCGCGTCGACGACGTGGTGGTCTTCCCGCAGCTGTCGCAGACCGAGATCTTCCAGATCGTCGACCTGATGATCGCGAAGCTCGACGCGCGTCTGCGCGACAAGGACATGAGCATCGAGATCACGCCGGCGGCCAAGAAGCTGCTGTCGGAGAAGGGTTACGACCCGGTGCTCGGTGCCCGGCCGCTGCGTCGTGCGATCCAGCGGGACATCGAGGACGCGCTGTCCGAGAAGATCCTGTTCGGTGAGCTCAAGGCCGGTCAGACGGTCATCGTCGACGCGCAGGGCGAGGGTCTGCTCGGGGAGTTCGTGTTCCAGGGCGTCCCGCGCACGGCCGCGTCGCGTGAGCCGGTGGCCGTGGGTGCGCCCGTCGGGACCCCCGGGTCCGGCACGGACGTCCCGCCCGCCCCGACCGCGGCCGGCCGCGGCGACGGCGGCACGGGTCTCGCGCCCGCCTCCTGATCCGGTAGCACCCGGTAACAACCGACGAAGGCCCCGGTCCCGTGAGGGACCGGGGCCTTTGTCGTACTCGGGCGCTTGGGAAAGGTTTGACGTTACATCGGGTGAATGCGAGAGTCGGTCCCGGCCGCCGATGGCAACGGTGCGTCCGGCCGGCGTCCCGATGGGGTGACGCCGAGCGTCCTGCGTGGGCGCGAGCTGCCGGGCGGACCGCACGGCGGGGGGCACCCAGGCGCCGTCTGGGGATCAGCTGGCTCGACGAAGAGGACAGATCTGATGACGACGAAGAGAACGCTGGCGGCGTCGACCGCCGTGGTCATGGGAGCGCTGGCGCTGGCGGCCTGCGGGGGCTCGGGCGACACGGGCGAGGGCGGGGGCGACGGCTCGGTCGAGATGACGTTCTGGCACAACTCGACGACCGACGACGGCAAGGCGTTCCAGCAGGAGATGGCGGACGCCTTCGAGGCCGAGAACCCGGGTGTCAAGATCACGCTCCAGGTCGTGCAGAACGAGGACATGGACGGCAAGCTCCAGACCGCCCTGAACTCCGGTGACGCCCCGGACATCTTCATGGCGCGCGGCGGTGGCAAGCTCGCCGACATCGCCGAGGCCGGCCAGGTGATGGACCTGACCGACCTGATCGACGACGCGACGAGTGACGCCCTCGGCACGACGATCGAGGCCTTCACGGTCGACGGCAAGGTCTACGGGATGCCGACCGCGGTGCTGCCCGGGGGCATCTTCTACAGCAAGGACCTGTTCGCGCAGGCGGGGATCGCGAGCCCGCCGACGACCATGGCCGAGCTCGAGGACGCGGTCGCCAAGCTCCAGGCCGCCGGCGTCGCGCCGATCGCCCTGGGTGCCAAGGACGCGTGGCCCGCGGCCCACTGGTACTACTTCTTCGCGCTGCGCGCGTGCTCGCAGGAGACGGTCGAGGCGGCGGCCACCGACCGCAGCTTCGATGACCCGTGCTGGACGCAGGCCGGGGAGGAGTACGCGGAGTTCGCGGGGCTCGAGCCCTTCAACGAGGGCTTCCTGTCGACGACAGCGCAGCAGGGCGCCGGGTCGTCGGCCGGGCTCGTCGCCAACCACCAGGCGGCGATGGAGCTCATGGGTGCGTGGAACCCGGGCGTCATCGGCGGGCTGACCCCCGACGGCGAGCCGCTGGCGGACCTCGGCTGGTTCCCGTTCCCCCAGGTGGAGGACGGCCAGGGTGACCCGACGGCCATGATGGGCGGCATCGACGGTCTGAGCTGCCACGTCGACGCTCCGGCGGAGTGCCCCGAGTTCCTCAACTTCCTCCTGGAGAAGGACAACCAGGAGGGCTTCGCCGAGGCGTTCGTGTCGATCCCCGCGAGCAAGGAGGCGTTGGGCGCCGTGACGGACCCCGCACTGCGGGAGATCCTCGCGGCGTACGAGGACGCCGCGTACGTGTCCGTGTGGCTCGACACGCTGTTCGGTCAGAACGTCGGCAACGCGCTGAACACGGCCGTCGTCGAGATGCTCGCAGGTCAGGGCGATGCCGAGAGCATCGTGGCCACCGTCAACGCCGCCGCGGCCAAGGAGTAGCGGGGGCGCGGGGCCCGCTCGGGGGCGCCCTCGGGCGTCGGGCGGTCGCGGCGGAACGACGCCGCGGCCGTCCGCACTGCACAACCGGAGCGGGGCCCCCGCGAGGGGGGTTTGGGGACGTATTCCCGGACTTGTCCGACGAGTTTCGATAACGTTATCGACAGAAGTTTGACGTTACATTCGAGCGGCTGCGACAGTCGGAAACGGGCCACCTCGCACGACGGGGGGAGTGCTGACAAGCGTCCGAAGGAGTGACGCCGTCCGTCTTGTGACGGCGGGATGCAGCGCAGTAGTCCCCGGTGGCTCCGCGGGCGTCAGTGACGCCCGGGCCCCGTGAGGCTCAACGAAGAGGACACGACCGATGAGGGTAAAGAAGACCATCGCGGCTTCGACCGCGGTGCTGATGGGTGCGCTCGCACTCGCCGCGTGCGGCGGGTCGGACAGCGACAGCGGCAGCGGCAGCGACAGCGCTGACAGCGCTGTGGAGCTGACGTTCTGGCACAACTCGACCACGGGCGACGGCAAGACGTACTGGGAGAAGACCGCCGCCGCGTTCGAGGAAGCCAACCCGAACGTCACGATCAAGATCCAGTCCGTCCAGAACGAGGACATGGACGGCAAGCTCCAGACCGCCCTGAACTCGGGCGACGCGCCCGACATCTTCATGGCGCGCGGTGGCGGCAAGCTGGCCGACATCGTCGAGGCCGGCCAGGCGATGGACCTCACCGACCTGATCTCCGACGAGGTGCGCGAGGTCGCGGGCGGCACGCTCGACGCCTTCGCCGTGGACGGCAAGATCTACGGCATGCCCACCGCCGTGCTCCCCGGTGGCATCTGGTACAGCAAGGACCTGTTCGCGCAGGCCGGCATCACCGAGACGCCCACGACGATGGCCGAGCTCGAGGACGCCGTCGCCAAGCTCAAGGCCGCGGGCATCCAGCCCATCGCCCTGGGTGCGAAGGACGCGTGGCCCGCCGCGCACTGGTACTACTTCTTCGCGCTGCGCGCCTGCTCGCAGGAGTCCATCAACGACTCGGCCGCCCAGATGAACTTCGACGACCCGTGCTGGCTCGAGGCGGGCCAGGCGTACGCCGACTTCGCCAAGGTCGAGCCGTTCAACAACGGGTTCCTCACCACGACGGCGCAGCAGGGTGCCGGCTCCTCGGCCGGTCTGCTGGCCAACCACGAGGCCGCGATGGAGCTCATGGGTGCATGGAACCCGGGTGTCATCGCCGGGCTGACGCCCGACGGCAAGCCGCTGGCCGACCTCGGCTGGTTCCCGTTCCCGGCGATCGACGGTGGCGAGGGTGACCCGACGGCGATGATGGGTGGCGTGGACGGCTACGCCTGCCACGCCGACGCCCCCAAGGAGTGCGCCGACTTCCTGAACTTCTACATGGCTCAGGAGCACCAGGAGGGCTACGCCGAGGCGTTCGTGACGATCCCCGCGTCCAAGGACGCACAGGCCGCCGTCACCGACCCCGCCCTGCAGGACGTGCTCACGTCCTACAACGAGGCCGCCTACGTGAGCGTGTGGCTCGACACGGTGCTCGGCCAGAACGTCGGCAACGCGCTCAACGGCGCAGTGGTCGAGATGCTCGCCGGCAGCGGTGACGCAGACAGCATCGTCGCCACGGTCAAGGCCGCGGCAGCCAAGGAGTAACGAGTTCCATGAGCGACTCCCAGGGCGATTACTCGCTCGCCACGACGCCGTCGCCCGCGGGACGCTCGGCGGCCGGGGACGGTGCCCTCACGGCACCGTCCCCGGCCCGCCGCCGGGCCCGTCGGACCGACTGGCGCAAGCACGCCGAGATCGCGCTCCTCGCGGGTCCGGCGATCATCGTGTTCGTCGCCTTCGTGATCTTCCCTGTGGTCATGGCGGCGTACTACGGCTTCTACAAGTGGAAGGGCTACGGGGTTCCCACCGACTTCGTCGGCCTGGAGAACTACATCACCATCCTGCAGGACACGACGTTCCACGACGCGCTGATGCACAACGGCTTCATCGTCGTGATGTCGCTGGTCCTGCAGGGCCCTGCAGCCGTCATCCTGGCACTGCTGCTCAACCGCAAGATCCGCGGACGCTCGCTCATCCGCGTGCTGATCTTCGTGCCGTACGTCGTCTCCGAGGTCATCGTCGGCACCGGCTGGAGCCTGATGCTCCAGACCACGGGTGCGGTCAACGGCTTCCTGGAGAAGATCGGGCTCGAGGGCTGGGCGGTCGACTGGCTCTCCGACCCGGACGTCGCGATCTGGTCGCTGATGCTGATCATCACGTGGAAGTACGTCGGGTTCGCCGTCATCCTCTTCCTCGCGGGCCTGCAGTCGATCCCGGAGGAGCTGCACGAGGCCGCCGCGATCGACGGTGCGTCGTACTGGCAGACCCAGCGGCGCATCACGCTGCCGCTGCTCGGCCCCACGCTGCGGATCTGGGCGTTCCTGTCGATCATCGGGTCGCTGCAGCTCTTCGACCTCGTCTACATCATCTGGGGTCAGTACGTGTCCGCCACCGCAGGCACCTCGACGATGGCCACCTACATGGTCCTCAACGGGCGCAACGCCGGGAACTACGGCTTCGGTAATGCGGTCGCCGTCGTGCTCTTCATCATCTCGCTGGTCATCGCGCTGACCTACCAGCGCTTCGTGCTTCGCCGCGACACCGAGGGCGCGCTGACGGAAGGGAAGAAGTGATGTCCGCGATCGCCGTCCAGGCAACCCCGGCACCCGCTCCGGCGCCCGCGCGCAAGCGCCGCGTCAAGAAGCTCGAGCGGGTGAACCCGCTGGTCTACGTCGTCGCGTGGCTGCTCGTCGGGGTGTGCATCGGCCCCGTGGCCTTCATCATCCTCGGTGGCCTGCGCACCAACTCGCAGATCACCATGGACCCGTCCGGGTTCCCGACGACGTGGGAGTGGGGCAACTACTCCTCGGTGCTCAACAGCTCGCTGTTCTGGCAGCAGGCCGGGAACTCGGCGATCAGCGCCATCGCGACGACCATCGGCGTGGTGATCCTCGGGGTCATGGCGAGCTTCGTGCTCGCGCGGTACGACTTCAAGGCGCAGCCCGCGATGTACTCGCTGTTCGCGGCAGGTCTGATGTTCCCGATGACGGTGGCGATCACGCCGCTGTACATCCTCATCAAGAACCTGGGCCTCATGAACTCGCTCGCGGGGATCATCCTCCCGCAGATCGCGTTCGCGCTGCCGACCACGATCATCATCCTGGTGCCGTTCCTGCGGGCGATCCCGAAGGAGCTGGAGGAAGCCGCGGCGATCGACGGTGCGAGCCGTCTCGGGTTCTTCTTCCGCATGGTCGTGCCGCTGTCGATCCCGGGCGTCGTGACGGTCGGCATCCTCGCCTTCGTGGCAGCCTGGAACAGCTACATGCTGCCGCTGTTCATCCTCAACGACGAGGCGATGTACACCCTGCCTCTGGGTGTGCAGTCGTTCGCCTCGCAGTACTCGGTCGACACGGCCCGGGTGCTGGCGTTCACGTCGCTGTCGATGATCCCGGCGCTGATCTTCTTCTCGCTGTTCGAGCGGCGCATCGTCGGTGGCCTCACCGGCGCCGTCAAGGGCTGACCGAGCCCTTCGCGCGCCCTCTCGCGCGGCCGTCCGGGCACGTCCCGGGCGGCCGCGCGGTCCGTATCACCCTCGCCATCCTCCGAAGGAGCGCCACCTCGTGTCCGACACACCCGGCACCGCCACCCAGCACGTCGTGCCGGCGGCACCTGTCCTGCCCGCTGTCCCCGTCGTCTCCGAGCGCGTGCGCGACCTGCACGCCCGGATGACCCTCGAGGAGAAGCTGGCCCAGCTCGTCGGCTACTGGCTCGACCAGAACGGCACCGTGGCGCCGATGCAGTCGGAGATGGCCTCGGGCCAGAAGGACTCCGGCCAGCTCGCCGAGATCACCCGGCACGGCCTGGGCCACTACACGCGCGTCTACGGCACGCGTCCCGTGGAGCCCGCGGAGCGTGCGGCGTGGCTGTGGGCGGAGCAGCGTCGGCTCAAGCGCGAGACGCGCCTGGGCATCCCGGCGCTCGTCCACGAGGAGTGCCTGACGGGCCTGGCGGCCTGGCAGGCGGCGAGCTACCCGACGCCCCTGGCGTGGGGTGCGGCGTTCGACCCGGAGCTCGTGCACGAGGCGGCCCGCGCCATCGGCGACTCGATGCGCGAGCTCGGCATCCACCAGGGCCTCGCGCCCGTCCTCGACGTCGTCGGCGACCCCCGCTGGGGCCGCGTCGACGAGTGCATCGGGGAGGACCCGTACCTCGTCGGGACCGTCGGGACGGCGTACGTCCGCGGCCTGCAGGAGGCGGGGGTCCACGCGACCCTCAAGCACTTCGTCGGCTACTCCGCGTCGGCGGCCGGCCGCAACCACGCGCCCGTGCACGCCGGCCCGCGCGAGCTCGCCGAGATCTACCTGCCGCCGTTCGAGATGGCGGTGCGCGACGGCGGCGTCCGCTCGGTGATGAACTCCTACGCCGACGTCGACGGTGTGCCCGTCGCGGCGGACCCGCACTACCTCACCGAGATCCTGCGCGAGCAGTGGGGCTTCGACGGGGTCGTCGTCGCCGACTACTTCGCGGTCGCGTTCCTGCAGGTCATGCACGGCGTCGCCGCGGACCGCGGGGAGGCGGCCGCGCTCGCGCTGGCCGCTGGGCTCGACATCGAGCTGCCCACGGGCGACGCGTTCCTCGAGCCGCTGGCCGCGCGCGTGCGCGCCGGGCTGACCGACGAGGCGCTCGTGGACCGCGCGGTGCTGCGCGCGCTCGTGCAGAAGGAGGAGCTCGGCCTGCTCGAGCCCGACGCCTTCGAGGACGAGCCGCCCACCGAGATCGACCTCGACTCCCCGCGGCACCGTGACCTCGCGCTGCGGCTCGCGCGCGAGTCCGTCGTGCTCCTGTCGAACGACGGCGTCCTGCCGCTGGCCCAGCCGCGCCGCGTCGCCGTCGTCGGCCCCAACGCCGCGCGCCCCGAGGCGCTCATGGGCTGCTACTCGTTCGCCAACCACGTGCTCGCGCACCACCCCGACCTGCCGCTCGGCTTCGAGATCAGCAGCGTCCACGAGGCGCTCGCGGCGGCGCTGCCCGACGTCACGTACGCCGAGGGCTGCACGGTCGAGGGTGACGACACGAGCGGCTTCGCCGCCGCCGTGGCCGCCGCGACGGACGCCGACGTGGCGGTCGTCGTCGTCGGTGACCAGGCCGGGCTGTTCGGTCGTGGCACCGTCGGCGAGGGGAACGACGTGCAGTCCCTCGAGCTGCCGGGCGTGCAGCGCCAGCTCGTCGAGGCGCTCGTCGCCACGGGGACGCCCGTCGTCATGGTCATGCTCACCGGCCGGCCCTACGCGATCGGGTGGGCGCTGGACGGCGAGGGCCCGCGCCCTGCCGCGGTCCTCCAGGCGTTCTTCCCCGGCGAGCGCGGCGGGGACGCGATCGCGGAGCTGCTGACCGGTGCCGCGAACCCGTCGGGCCGGCTCCCCGTCTCGCTGCCGCGCGCCGCCGGTGCGCAGCCGTTCCGCTACCTGCACCCGATCCTCGGCGGACGCTCCGACGTCACGTCGACGGACCCGACGCCCGTGCGTCCCTTCGGGTTCGGCCTGTCGTACACGTCGTTCGCGTACGACGACCTCCAGGTCGACCCGACCGTGGACTCCGCGGGCGAGTTCACCGCCTCCGTCACCGTGACCAACACGGGCGACGTCGCCGGCGCGGACGTCGTCCAGCTCTACGGGCGCGACCTGGTCGGCTCGGTCGTGCGGCCCGTGTCCCAGCTGCTCGGGTACGCCCGCGTCGAGCTGGCCCCGGGCCAGTCGCGCCGCGTCACGTTCCGGGTGCCCACGACGCGCCTCGCGCTCGCCGACCGCCGGCTCGTGCGCGTCGTCGAGCCCGGTGACGTCCAGGTCTGGGTCGCGTCGCACGCCGCGGTCACGGACCCCGGCGACGTGGCGGACGCCACGGGCGGGGCGATCACCAGCGCCCGCGAGGTGACTCGGCGCATGGTGCCGGGGCAGAGTACGCCGCACGCCGTCCTGCAGGTCACGGGCGCCGTGCACGAGATCACCGCCGAGGACCGGCGGATCGTCGACGTGGAGGTCAACGACGCATGAGCACCGTGAAGAACCCCATCCTGCCGGGGTGCTACCCCGACCCCTCGATCTGCCGGGTGGGCGACGACTACTACCTCGTCACCTCGACGTTCGAGTACCTCCCGGGGTTGCCGGTGCTGCACAGCCGCGACCTGGTCACGTGGGAGACGATCGGCCACGTCGTCGACCGTCCCGGCCAGCTGGACTACGCCGGGATCGAGTCGTCGGGGGGCCTGTACGCGCCGACGATCCGCCACCACGACGGCCTGTTCTGGGTCATCTGCACGCTCGTGGGCCAGCCGCAGGGCAACCCGGGCGGCAACTTCCTCATGACGGCGACGGACCCCGCGGGCCCGTGGTCCGACCCGATGTGGCTCGACGCCGACGGCATCGACCCGTCGATCTTCTTCGACGACGACGGCCGCATCTGGGTCCATGGCACGCGTCTGGCGCTGGAGCCGGAGTGGTTCCACCAGACCGAGGTCTGGATCCGCGAGCTCGACCCCGAGACCAAGAAGCTCACGGGACCGGAGCACGTGGTGTGGTCGGGTGCCGTCAAGGGCGCCGTCTGGGCGGAGGCGCCGCACCTCTACAAGGTCGACGGCACGTACTACCTGATGGCAGCCGAGGCGGGCACCGAGTTCCACCACGCCGAGAGCATCGCGCAGGCCGACGTCGTCACGGGGCCGTACACCGGCACCCGCGGCAACCCGATCCTCACGCACCGGCACCTGGGGCGGCAGCACCCGGTCGTCGGGGCCGGTCACGCGGACCTCGTCGAGGCGGCGGACGGCTCCTGGTGGGCCGTGCTGCTCGCGATGCGCACGTACGGCGGCTACCACTACCCGCTGGGCCGTGAGACGTTCCTCGTCCCCGTGGTCTGGGAGGACGGCTGGCCGGTCTTCGCGCCGGGCGTCGGCAAGGTCCCGGACGAGGTCGAGGTGCCGTTCGCCACGGGCCCCGCGAGCGGGCTCGTGCAGGGTCTCGCGTCGGGCACGGTCCCCGCGGACGACCCGCGCTGGACCGCGGTGCGGGCGCTGCCCGCGCAGGTCGCGACCGCTGCCGGCGAGGGCTGGGACCTGCCGCTGCGTCCCGCGACGCTGGCGGACGTCGACGTCCCCGCGTTCCTGGGCCTGCGGCTGCAGCACCAGGACGCGGACCTCGTGGCGCGCGTCGCCGTGGACCTCGCCGACGGCGAGGAGGTCGGCGTGGCCGTGCGGCAGTCCGAGAAGGACCACGTGCGCCTGGCCGTCACGCCGGACGGTGACGCCCTGCGGGCGCGGGTCGTGCACCGGCAGCGCGGCGAGGACCGCGTGCTGGGCGAGGCCACGCTCGCGGCGGGTGCGCCGCTGACGCTGTCCGTGCGAGCGCGCGGCGTCGACCTCGAGCTCCTCGTCGCCACGGGCGACTCCGAGCCCGTCGTCGTCGGCACGGCCCTGGCCACCGACCTCGACACCGTGGCGACCGGCGGCTTCCTGGGCCTGTGGCTCGGGGTCTACGGCACGAGCAACGGCGCGGCGACGAGCACCGTCGCCCACGTCGAGCGCGTGGACTACGTCCCGACGGTCTGACGACCAGAACTGGATTGCACTCTCACCCCTGGGGGTGGGGCACGCTGGCCCCGACCCCCAGGGGGAGGGCACGCCCGGCCCCTCCCCCCGGACCTGGACGGCACCCCCTCCCTGGTGAGAGTGCAATCCAGTGCACCCCCCTCCCTGGTGAGAGGGCAATCCAGTTCACCCAGGCCCCCGTCGGCGGCAGGTCACGCGACTGGATTGCACTCTCACGCCCTGGGGTGGGGGCAGCCCTACCCCTCGCTCGTGAGAGTGCAATCCAGTTCTCGTGTCAGCGGCGGCGGGTGGACGCGTCCGTGATCGACGGCGGGTGCCAGCCGGCGTCGGCGGGGTTGAGGGTGACGCCCGGCGGGACGATGCGGTCGATCTCGTCGAGGACGTCAGCCGAGAGGCGGACGTCGAGCGCGGTGAGGGCCGCGTCCAGGTGGGCCTGGGTGCGGGGCCCGATGATCGCGCTGGACACCGCCGGGTGCTCCAGGACGAAGCCGAGCGCGAGCTGCAGCAGGGTCAGCCCGGCCGCCTCCGCCACCTTCGACAGCTGCTGCACGGCCTCCGCCTTGGTGCGGTTCTCCGGCAGTGACGGGTCGTGGCGGCCCGGCTGACGCTGATGGCGCGGCGAGTCGCCGCGCCCCCCGTCGAGCGGACGGCCCGACAGCCAGCCCCCGGCCAGCGGGCTCCACGGCAGCACTCCCAGCCCGTACTCGAGGGCCAGCGGCAGCACCTCGCGCTCGACGCCCCGCGCCAGGATCGAGTACGGCGGCTGCTCGGTCACGGGCCGCACGAGGCGGCGGTCGGCCGCGACCCACTGCGCCTGCACGATCTGCGACGGCAGGAACGTGGAGGTCCCGACGTACAGCACCTTGCCGGCGCGCACGAGGTCGTCGAGCGCACCGAGCGTCTCGTCGATCGCGGTGCCCGGCTGCGGGCGGTGCACCTGGTAGACGTCGATGCGGTCGGTCTGCAGGCGGCGCAGCGAGTCCTCGACGGCCCGCACGATCCACCGCCGCGAGTTACCCGCGTGGTTGACCTCGTCGGACAGCCGGCCGTGGACCTTCGTCGCCAGCACGACGTCGTCCCGACGCCCGGCGAGCGCCTTGCCGACGATCGTCTCGGACTCTCCGCGCGAGTAGACGTCGGCGGTGTCGACGACGTTGATCCCGGCGTCGAGCGCGCGGTGCAGGATCGCAGCGGAGTCCTCGTGGTCGGGGTTGCCCCACGCGCCGAAGTTCATGGTCCCCAGCGTCAGCGGGGACACCTGGACCCCGGTGCGGCCGAGCGTGCGGTACGTCGTCATGCCTGTGCTCCTTCGTGGGTGGTGCTCGTGGTGGTCGGGACGGGGGTGGTCGGGTCGGCAGTGGCGGGGTGGGCGACGACCCCGACGCCCAGCCGGGACCCGTCACGGTGCCGCGGGTGCTCCGGGCGGGCCAGGCCGTAGTGCTCGCGCAGTGTCGTGCCGGTGTACTCGCTGCGGAACAGGCCGCGGTCGACGAGAACGGGGACGACCTGGTCGACGAAGTCCTCCAGGCCCGACGGCAGCACCGCGGGCATGATGTTGAACCCGTCGGCCGCGCCCGCGTCCCACCACTCCTGGATGGCGTCGGCCACCTGCTCGGCGGTGCCGGAGAACGTGCGGTGCCCGCGCCCGCCGCCGAGGCGGCCGATGAGCTGGCGCACGGTGAGCCGCTCGCGCCGCGCGAGCTCGACGATCAGCGTGTACCGCGACTTGGCACCCTCGATCTCCTCCTCGCTCGGCAGGTCCGCGGGCAGCTCGCGGTCCAGCGGCAGGTCCTCCGGGTCGACGCGCAGCGTCTTGGCGAGCTGCACGCGGGCGAACTCGGGGCGGATCAGCCGGTCGAGCTCGTCCTCCTTCGCCCGCGCCTCCGCCTGCGTCGCACCGATGACAGGCACGATGCCCGGCAGCACGAGCAGCCCCGCGGGGTCGCGCCCCCACTCGACCGCGCGTCGCTTGAGGTCGTACGAGAACGCGAGCGCGTCGTCGAGGGTCTGCTGCGCCGTGAACACCGCCTCGGCGTAGCGGGCCGCCAGGTCCTTGCCGTCCTCCGACGAACCGGCCTGCACGAGCAGCGGGTACGCCTGCGGCGACCGGGGCGTGGTCAGGGCGCCGGCCACGCGGAAGTGCTCGCCGACGTGCTCGGGCGGGTGGATGCGGCCGGAGTCGCCCCACACCCCGTCGACCTTGTCGCCGATCTCGACGTCGTCCTCCCACGAGTCCCACAGCTTCAGCGCGACGTCGATGAACTCCGCGGCGCGCTGGTACCGGGCGTGGTGGGACGGCAGGTCCTCGTACCCGAAGTTGCGGGCGGCCTCGAGGTGCGCGGTGGTGACGATGTTCCAGCCCGCGCGGCCGCCGCTGATGTGGTCGACCGACGCGAACCGGCGCGCCAGGTTGTACGGGTCGTTGTAGGTGGTCGACGCGGTCGCGATGAGACCGATGCGGCTGGTCACCGCCGCGATCGCGGCCAGCACGACCGTCGGCTCCAACGTGCCCGACGGACGCCGGCCGACGTCGCGGAACAGCGCGGGGCCGTCGGCGAAGAAGATCGAGTCCAGGTGCCCGCGCTCGGCGGTCTGCGCGAGGCGCTGCAGGTACGCGATGTTCGTGCTCTGGTACGACGGGTCGGACTCCGGCAGCCGCCACGACGCCTCGTGGTGGCCGGTGCTCATGAGGAACGCGTTGAGGTGCAGCTGCCCCTCGCGGCGGGGTCGGGTGGTCATGGGGTGCTCCTGTCGGTGGCGGAGGTGGTCGGGCGGCCGGGGACGACCGGCGGGACGCCGAGGGCGTCGAGCAGCTCGCGGCGCAGGGCCACGTACCCGGGGTCGCCCGGGTCGCGGTGGGCGACGGGTGTGTCGAGGGCGATGCGCCCTTCGTCGAGCACGACGACGCGGTCGGCCAGCACGATCGCCTCGTCGACGTCGTGCGTGACGAGCAGGACCGCGGGCAGGTGCCGTGCGCACAGGTCGCGCAGCAGCGCGTGCATGCGCGTGCGGGTCAGCGCGTCGAGCGCGCCGAACGGCTCGTCGGCCAGGAGCAGCTGCGGCTCGCGCACGAGCGACCGTGCGAGGGACACGCGCTGCTGCTCGCCCCCGGACAGCTCCGTGGGCCAGGCGCGCTCGCGGCCCGCCAGCCCCACCTCGGCCAGCCGCTCGGCACCGAGCTCGCGGGCACCCGCGCCGCGCAGCCCGAGCGTCACGTTGTCGAGGACGCGCGCCCACGGCAGCAGCCGGGAGTCCTGGAAGACCACCGACACGCGCTCGGGCACGGCGATCGTGCCCGTGCCGTGCACGTCGTGGTCGAGCCCGGCGAGCGCGCGCAGCAGCGTGCTCTTGCCGGAGCCGCTGCGGCCCAGGATCGCGACGAACTCCCCGGCCGCGATCGTCAGGTCCAGGCCGCGCAGCACGCGGCCGTCGCCCTCGCCGAGCCCGTAGGCCCGCACCAGGTCGCGGACGACGACCGACCCGTCCTGCGTGGTCACGCGCTCGTCCGCGAGGACGCCGTGGGCGGGCGCCGGGACGTCGGAGCGGGCGGGGACGCGCGCGTCCTCGGTGGGGCCCGGGGCCGTCAGCCCGCCAGCGTGCGCCGCCATGTCAGGGCCCTCCTCTGCACGAGACGCACGAGCAGGTCGGAGCCGTAGCCGAGGATCCCGTACAGGACCAGGCCGACGACGATGACGTCGGTCTGCCCGTACGTGCGGGCCAGCTCCATCATGTAGCCGATGCCGGCGGTGCCGTTGATCTGCTCGACGACCACGAGCGCGAGCCAGCAGCCGGTGACGGCGAACCGCAGGCCCAGCAGGAAGCCCGGCAGCGCACCGGGCAGCACGACCTTGGTGAGGAAGTCCCACCGCGTCAGCCCGACGGTCTCGGCCAGCTCCACGTAGCGGGCGTCGATGGTCCGCAGCCCGTTGTGCGTGTGGATGTACACGGGGATGAGGACGCCCAGCAGGATCGTGACGACCTTCATCGTCTCGCCGATGCCGAGCCACAGGATCAGCAGCGGCAGCAGTGCCAGGCTCGGGATGGCCCGCTTGAGCTGCACGGGACCGTCGACGATCGCCTCGCCCCAGCGGCTCAGTCCGGCGACGACCGCGAGCACGGTCCCGGCGACGATCCCGAGCGCGAGCCCGGACATCGCGCGCCCGGCCGACACCGCGAGGTGCTGCTGGAGGCGACCGTCGGCGATCAGGTCGGCGCCCGTCGTGACGACCGTCCACGGCGCGGACAGGGTGCGCTGGTCGATGAACCCGACAGCTGAGCCGGCGGACCACACCGCCAGCAGCACGCCGAGCCCGATGAGGGCACCACCGCGCAGCGGACGGCCGGGGCCGAGCCGCCGGACGGTCCGTGACGTGCGTCGGCCGACCACGGGCACGGCAGGCCGGGTGGCGGGCGCCCGGGTCGTGCCCCGGGGCAGTGACAGGGTCGCCATCAGCCGGCCTCCTTCTCACGGTAGTCGGCCGCGGCCTGCGCGAGGACGGGCGCGAACCGCTCGTCCCACAGGTCCGCGGCGTCGAGCACGTCGTTGCCGGTGGCCTCGGCGAGCAGCTCGACGGTCTTCTGGTGCGCGGCGATGTGCTCGGTCCAGTCCTCGGGGATGTCCGGCGTGCCGGCGCGCTCGACGAGGTAGTCGGCGTCGGCCGGGCTCAGGCCCTGGTCGGCGACGTAGTAGCCGGCCTTCCACTCCTCGGGGTGGTCGTGGACCCACAGCTTGGCCTGCGCCCACAGCCGCACGTAGGCGCGCAGCGCAGCCGCCTTGGCGGGGTCCGTGGTCACGGATGTGGGGACGTACAGGTGGCTCGGGTCGTCGCGCAGGCCGTGGCGCACGGTGTGCGCGCCGTCGGAGCCGTACTTGTCGAGGTAGCGGGCGATCTGCACGCCCCCGATGGGGGCGATGTCGACCTCACCGGCGGCGAGCGCGGTGGTGTAGACGTCGCCGTTGCTGGGCAGTTCGACGAGCGTGACGTCGTCCTGCGTCAGCCCCGCCTCCTTCAGCGCGCGCAGCACGATGACGCCCTGCGCCTGGCCCGGCGAGTACGCGACGCGGTGGCCCTTGAAGTCCTCGAGCGTCTCGACGCCGTCGACTCCGGGGGCGACGCCGAACTCGTAGATCGGGTTCTTCTGCCAGTTCTCGCGGTACACGGCGGCGACGATCTTGACGTCGAGGCCGGTCCACTCGGCGTGGATGGGCGGGATGTCGGCGACGGCACCCACGTCGAGGGCACCGGCGCGGAACGCCTCCGTGGTCTGCGGCCCGCCCGACAGGTTGGCCCACTCGATGGTGAAGCCCAGGTCGGAGTCCAGGTCGTCGCCCGCGATCTCGACGGCCTTCTGCGTCGTCGGGTCACCGACCACCAGGGTCGTGCCCGCGGGGATCTCGGTCGGCAGCTCGGCGGTGACGGCGGCAGCCGTCGTGGGGTCGTCGGCCGACGCGCCGCCGGCGCACGCCGCGAGCAGCGCGGGCAGGAGGGTCGCGGTGGCGACCACGGCGCGGCGGTGACGTGCGGCGCGGCGGTGACGCGCGGCGCGGCCGGGCGTCTCGGGAGGTGCGTACGGCATGGCGAGGCCTTCCGGGCAGGGTGGGACGCCGTCGTCGAGGACGCGGCGGTGTCGGGCGGGGCGCGGGGGTGCGTCGGACCGCCCTGTGGGCCCAGGGGTGGCGGGCGACGGGCGGGGACGTGCGGGGGGAGGGGAGGCCGGGTGCCGTGGCGGCGGTCGGCCGGGGCGACGTGGTCGCAGCGCGACGCGTCAGGGCGGCGAGGCGCTGGTCAGCGACAGCTCGTGGCCGGACACGACCGACACGCACGGGCGAGCAGCGGGGACGCTGCGGCGTGCGGGGCGGTGGTCATGGGGACGACAATGGCATACCGGAATGGTCGGGAATAACCCGGTGATCGCATCCTGAGACGACACGCGTGGTTGGCTCGCTCTCGTACCCGCCTCCCGCCCCGCCCGGCGGGCAGGATGGCGGCATGCGGACGCGCGGGCGGGTGCGGTGTGTCGTCATGCTGGGAGTGGGGGCGGCGCTGACGGGGTGCGCCGGGTCGGCGCCGCCAGCGGGGGAGTCCTCGCCGGCCGAGGTCGCGCCCGCCGCCGACTGCGCCGTGCGCGAGACGCTTGAGGCCTTCGGGACCGGCGGTCGCGCGGACCTGCCCCCCGCACCGGCCGCCGGCACGGTCCCGGCCGGGTTCGAGCCGGTCGCCGCCGTGGAGTGCCGGATGCCGGAGATCACGGTCCTGCCGGCGCCGGAGCCACGCCAGCTCCTGGAGCCCGGCGAGCTGTCGGTCCCGGGTGCCGAGGACCCCGGGGACCTGCAGCCCGGAGAGACCCTGCCGGGCGGCGCCGTGGTGGCACCGGGGGACACGGCACCCGTCCCGCCGCTCGCGGACGTCGCACCGGCTCCCGCACCCGCTCCGACGCCCGGCACGTCCGTCGACGTCGTACGGCTCGAGGGCGACCTCGACCCGCTGCTGCAGCAGCTCGCGCGTCCGGACGTCCCGGCGAGCCCCGACCAGGCCTGCATGGCGATGTTCCAGGTCGTCCCCGTGCTCTACCTGCTCGACGCCCACGACCGCGCCGTGCGCGTGCGCTGGCCGAGGGACGCGTGCGGCTTCCTGCTCGGGGGTGCCCACGAGAGCCTCGCCGGGCTGCGCGAGACCTCACGGACGACGATCACCCTGCCCTGAGGTCGCGGCCGCCGACCGGTCCGACTTGCTCGGGCCACGAGGACGAGACACCGTAGGCGTCTGCGGTCCCCGGCCCCGCCTGCCGCGCACGACGCAGGCCCGGCGGACACGCGCGAGAGGGCTGGACGCGATGGCGGAGACGGACCTGGTCGAGCTGGTCGACGAGGACGGGCGCGGCACCGGTTCCACGACCGTGGGCGAGGCGCACGCCGCGCCGGGGCGTCTGCACCGCGCCTTCTCCGTGGTCCTGACCCGGTCCGACGGGCAGATGCTCCTGCAGCGGCGCGCCGACGCCAAGCTCAGGTTCCCCGGCCTGTGGACCAACTCCTGCTGCGGCCACCCGCTGCCGGGCTCCGACGTGCGCGACCGTGCGGCGCTGCGCGTGCGCGAGGAGCTGGGGGTGGAGCTCGTGGACGCGCGCGAGGTCGGCACGTTCGTGTACCGGGCGGCCGACGCGTCGTCGGGACACGTCGAGCGCGAGCACGACCACGTCATCGTCGGACGCTGCGCGGGTGACCTGCGCCCCGACCCGGACGAGGTGTCGCAGACGGAGTGGGTCACGTCGCAGCGCGCGCACGAGCTGGTCGCGGCCGGCCTGGTGACCCCCTGGTTCGCCGACGTCCTGCGCCTGGTCGACACCGCCACCGACGCCACCGTCTGACCCCGCTCGGCGTCAGGAGGCGGCCGGGGCGGCGGCGACCGTCCACCACGTGCAGGGAGCGGGGGTCCAAGAGGTCGTCGGGCCGTCGGGCGTGCCCGCGAGGAGAGCGCCCGTCTGCGTGTGCAGCAGCCGCACGCGCGAGCCCTGACGCCACGGCCCGCCGCCGTCGACGACCACGCGCCACGTGTCGGCGGGGTCGTGCACGGTGCGCAGGCAGGGCGTCCCGCCGAGGACGGTGAGCGCGCGACCGCACGAGACGAGGTGGATCGTCGTGCCGTCGACGAGCAGGGACGCGTCCGCGGTGGGGACCCACGTCGTCGTGCCGGACGTGCGCAGCGCGGGTGCGCCGTCCGCGACGACGAGCAGGCGGCCCGTCGCGACGTGCGCGAGCGCGAGCGGTTCGCCCGCCCGCACGCGCGCGGCCGGGTGCCGCGACGCACTGGGCAGGGACGGTGGCGTGCGCGGCGCGTACGCGTGGCGGAAGAACCCCCGCCACAACCGTCCGTTGTCCGCCCGCCACCCGTCGGGCGTCTCGACGAGCGTCACCTCGCGCCGCGGGGTGTTCGGGTCGAGCAGCGTGAGCACGACCTCGCCCGTCGCGTCGTCACGCGTGAAGCCCGTCGCGACGACCTGGTGGTTGTCGCCCGAGCGCAACGGGGTCCGCGCGACGACCATCCCCAGCACCACCGGCCGACCCTGCGCGAGCGCCCGCAGGATCGCGGGCAGCTCGCGGCGCGTCCGCGTGCGGACCCCCGCGACGGGGCCCACGTCACCGTCCGGCAGCACCGACCAGGTGACGAACCGCAGCGCCGAGCGCGACCGGAACGAGTCGAGCTGGCGGCGCCGCAGGTGCTCGGCCAGGACGTGCCCGTCCGGCGGCACCCGGCCGGGGGCGAACAGCTCCGCCCCCCACGCCGGGACGTCACGGCCCGCCGTCAGGTGGTCGAGCACCGAGTACGACATGCCGCCGCACCGCCCGGCCGTCTGCACCGGTGTGCCGTCCGGCAGCGTGAGAAGCACGTTGACGAACTTGTTGGCGAACGCGTACGCCGCGTGCGTCGGGTCGATCCTGTCGGTCACGTCGTCCTCCCGTCGCACACCCTCACACATCGCGGGGCGGCGCGGCTGCTGACGCACCCCGCGCCACCGCGACGCACGTCGGGGGACGTGGGGTGACTGGATTGCACTCTCGCGCCCAAGGGCGATGGGGAGGGGCGGGAGCAGGGTGACTGGATTGCACTCTCGCGCCCAAGGGGGGGTTCCCCCTGGGCGTGAGAGGGCGATCCAGTTGCGTCAGCGGACGTAGAGCCGCGGTTGCGGGGGAGCCGTGAACGGGTCGCCCAGGAAGAACGACGGGTGCGGCGGCTGGTTGTAGGCGGTGTTCTGCCAGGCGAGCGCGACCCGGTACATCGAGTCGTGCAGCAGCGTGTGCACCCGGTGCGACGTCACGGTCGGCGTCGCGTAGATGCGCAGCGCACCCTCGTCGGACCGCGCCCAGATCACCTCCTCGCGCCAGTCTCCGAGGATGTCGCCCGACAGCACGGGCGTCGACTTGGTGCCGTTGTTCGCACGGACGTCCGACCCCGTCAGCAGGCGGGTCTCCCCGCCGGTGCCGTACTTGTCGACCTTCGTGCCGTCGAGCAGCTCGCGCACCGGGTCGCCGTCCCACCAGGCCAGGAAGTTCGCCGACGACGGCTTGCGGCCCACGGACGCGCCGTTCGCGGCGTTGCGCAGGTCCGCCTCGGCCGACGACCACGCCTCCGCACCGGGGCTGCCGGCCCACACGTCGGCCGCGACGCCGCGCCCGTTGTCCGCGCCCGTGCCACTGCGCCACAGCGTCTGGCCGGTGCGCGCGTCGGCGACCCACATGTTGGGCTGCGCCTTGTCCTCGGTGACCTTGAAGTACTCCAGACCCGGTCGCGACGGGACGAGGTCGCCCACGTGCCCGGCGTCGCCGTGCCCCGTGCCGTTGACCCACAGGCCGCGCCCGTCGTCGTCGATGGTCGCGGCGCCGTACACGACCTCGTCGCGCCCGTCGCCGTCGACGTCCGCGATCGACAGCGAGTGGTTGCCCTGACCGGCGTACGCGGCGTTGCCGGCCGTCGAGCTGTTCGAGTCGAACGTCCACCGGCGTGTCAGCTGCCCGTCGCGGTAATCCCACGCGGCCACGACGGCACGCGTGTAGTAGCCGCGCGCCATGATGATCGACGGCCGCTGCCCGTCGACGTACGCGGTGCCGGCGAGGAACCGGTCGACGCGGTTGCCGTAGGAGTCGCCCCAGCTCGACACCATCCCGCGGGGCGGCACGTAGTCGGTGGTCGCGCCGACCGCTCCGGTGTCGCCGCGGAAGACCGTGAAGTACTCGGGGCCGGACAGCACGTAGCCCTCGCCGTTGCGGTGGTCGGCGTTCGCGTTGCCGATGACCTGCCCCGTGCCCGAGCGCGTGCCGTCGGCGGTCTTGACGGCGACCTCGGCCCTGCCGTCGCCGTCGTAGTCGTACACCTGGAACTGCGTGTAGTGCGCGCCGGCACGGATGTTGCGGCCCAGGTCGATGCGCCACAGGCGTTGGCCCTGCAGCGTCACGCCGTCGAGGTAGACGTTGCCGGTGACGCCGGCCTGGCTGTTGTCCTTGGCGTTCGACGGGTCCCACTTCAGGACGACGTCGAGGTCGCCGTCGCCGTCGAGGTCCCCGACGGACCCGTCGTTGATGACGTGGTCGGACGACGGCCGCTGCACGGGGACGTCGAGGTAGCCGTTGCCGAGGGTCAGCGACGGCCCGGACGCGGCCTGCTCGGCACCGTTCTCGACGGCCCGCACGGTGTACCGGGCGGTCGCGGACGCCCCGGCGTCGAGGTGGTTGGTCGAGCCGGTGACCGGCGACGACGTGATGCGTGTGCCGTCGCGGTAGACGTGGAACCCGGTGCCGCGGTCCTCGTAGCCGAGCAGGCGCCACTGCACGAGGTTCCCGTTGCCGGACCGCACGGAGATCAGGCCGCGGTCGAGGTCCTCGAGCTGGCGCGCCCCGGGGACGGGCGTCGTCGGGACGGGGTTGGGCGTGGACGTCGGCTGCTGCGTGGGCGTGGGCGTCGGCGTGGGCGTCGGCGACGCGGTGGGCGTGGGCGACGCGGTGGGCGTCGGCTGCTGCGTGGGGGAGGCGGTCGGCGTGGTCGTCGTCGGGGCGACCGACCCCGTGCACGTCGTGCCGTTGAGCGAGAACGACGTCGGGGCGGGGTTGGTCGTGCCGTCGGACGTGCCGTTGAACCCGAACGCGATCTGCCCACCGGACCCGACGGCCCCGTTCCACGCCGCGTTGCCGACGGACACCTGCGAGCCGGACTGCGTCGCGGTGCCGTTCCACGCCTGCTGCACGCTCTGCCCGGCGGTGAACGCCCAGGTCAGCGTCCAGCCGTTGAGCGCGTCACCGAGGTTGTCGACGCGGACGTCCGCCCCGAAGCCGCCGTGCCACTGGTTCGTGACCGTGTAGGTGACCTTGCACGCCACGGCGGCCGACGCGGCCGAAGCCGTGGCGAGGACACCGAGCGTGGTGGCGGTGGCGGCGACCGCCGCGAGTGCTGCCGTGCTGCGACGTCGCATGCGCCGGACCTCTTCCTGGGTCGTCCGTCGTGGACCGCGGGGACGCCGGGTGCGCACGTGGACGCACAGCGCTTCGAGGTCGAGGCGACCGTAGGCGTGAGCGCCCTGCGCCGCAGGTCTCCGAATCATTTAGCGCCGCCACACCGGGGCGGACGCGGCCCCGGGTCGGGTCAGGGGAGGCGCACGTGCCGCTCACCGAGCCCGCTGACCTCGCTCACCCCCAGCAGCGCCATCGTGCGCCGCACCTCGCGCTCGAGGATCTGCACCGCCCGGTCCACGCCGCGCTCGCCGCCCGCCATCAGGCCGTAGAGGTACGCGCGACCGACGAGCGTGCCGCGGGCCCCGAGCGCCAGCGCGGCCACGACGTCCGACCCGTGCGTGATGCCCGTGTCGACCCAGACCTCGGTGCGGTCGCCGACCGCGTCGAGCACGTCGGGCAGCAGACGCAGTGGCACGGGCGCCTTGTCGAGCTGCCGCCCGCCGTGGTTCGAGAGCACGACCGCGTCGGCGCCCGCGTCGGTCACGCGGCGCGCGTCCTCGACGGTCTGGACGCCCTTGATGATCAGCGGACCGTCCCACGACGCGCGCAGCCACTCGAGGTCGGCGATGGTCATGGTCGGGTCGAAGAGCTGGTCGAGCAGGTCGGCCACGGTCCCGCTCCAGGAGCTGAGGGACGCGAAGGTCAGCGGGTCCGTGGTCAGCAGGTTCGCCCACCAGGCCGGGTGCGTGGCCGCGTCGAGCACGGTCCGCGCGGTCAGGGACGGCGGGATCGAGAACCCGTTGCGGACGTCGCGCAGCCTTGCGCCGGCGACCGGCACGTCGACCGTCAGCATGAGCGCCTCGTACCCGCAGGCCCGCGCGCGCGCCATGAGGTCCTCGCCCGCGGCACGGTCCTTCCACACGTACAGCTGGAACCACCGGCGCGCGTCGGGCGCCGCGGCGGCGACGTCCTCGATCGACGTCGTGCCCATGGTCGACAGCGCGTACGGGACGCCGCGGCGCTGCGCGACGCGCGCGACGGCCCGCTCACCCTCGTGGTGCATGAGCCGCGTGAAGCCGGTCGGGGCGAACGCGAACGGCAGCGCCGACGGCCGGCCCAGGTACGACGTCGTCGTGTCGACGTGCGACACGTCCTGCAGGACCGACGGGCGCAGCTCGAGGTCGCGGAACAGCCGGCGCGCGCGGCGCAGCGTGAGCTCGCCCTCGGCGGCGCCGTCGGTGTAGTCGAAGACCGCGCGCGGGGTCCGGCGTCGGGCGACGCGGCGCAGGTCGGCGATCGTCAGCGCGTCCTCGAGGCGGCGCTGCACGGGGTCGAGCCGCACCGGCCGGGGGCGCACGAGGGGTGCGAGCTCGGACCATCTCGGCAGCCGGCGGTGGGTCACCCGGGCCTCCTCTCGGCGGTGCGCGACGGCGGTCGCGGAAAACACGCGTCCGTCGGACCTGTGCCCACGATAGGTCGGACGTGCGAGGCTGGGCGGGTGAGCACGCCGCCCCTGTCGCCCGCGAACGCCCGTCCGCGGCCACCCGCCA
This sequence comes from Cellulomonas xiejunii, assembly GCF_024508315.1. NCBI lineage: Bacteria > Bacillati > Actinomycetota > Actinomycetes > Micrococcales > Cellulomonadaceae > Cellulomonas > Cellulomonas xiejunii. Next base: position 3,396,979 of record NZ_CP101987.1, on the reverse strand, counting down.
TCACGGACGTGGCGACGGTGGCCGGTGTGTCGTACCAGACGGTCTCGCGGGTCATCAACGACCACCCCAACGTCGCGACCGACACGCGCGAGCGGGTCCTCGACGCGATGCAGCGCCTCGGCTACCGGCGCAACATCGCAGCGCGCGCGCTCAAGACGCGACGCACGGGCGTGTTCGGCGTGGTCTCCTCGGGTTCGCACCTGTTCGGGCCGACGCGCACGCTCGTGTCGATCGAGCAGGCGGCGCGGGCCAAGGGCCTCTTCGTGTCCCTCGCGACCGTCGACCTGCAGCACAAGGACGAGGTCACGGCCGCGATCGAGCACCTGCTCGACCAGGGCGTCGACGGGATCGTCGTCATCGCGTCGCACGACGAGGCCGCCGCCGCGGTGCTCGAGTCGACGACGCAGGTGCCGGTCGTGGTCGCGGGTCGCACCGGTGGCGAGCACGGCCTGGCGGTCGCGATCGACCAGGAGGCGGGCGCGAAGGTCGCGACGCAGCACCTGCTGGACCTGGGTCACCGCGACGTGCTGCACCTGGCCGGTCCGGCGCCGTGGGTCGACGCGCGCGCACGGGCCGTCGGCTTCCGCGAGACGATGGCGGCCGCCGGCCTGGCGCCGCGCACGCTGTGGGCGGACGACTGGAGCGCCGAGGTCGGCTACCTCGCGGGCCAGGAGCTCGTGGCGCGGGTGCGGCGCCGGCGCTCGACCCTGCCGACGGCGATCTTCGCGGCCAACGACCTGCTGGCGCTGGGCATGATGCACGCGCTCGCGGACGCGCGCCTGAAGGTGCCGCACGACGTGTCGGTCGTGGGCTACGACGACGGCGACGGCTCGGCGCACTTCGTCCCGCCACTGACCACGGTCGCGCAGGAGCTCGAGGAGCTCGGCTACCGCTGCGTCGAGCTGCTGCTGGACGCGCGCGACGGGGTGGCGACGTCGTCGTCGGTGTCGGTGTCGCCGCGGCTCCTGGTCCGCGAGAGCACGGCGCCGCCGCGCGACCCGGCGCGGGTGCTGCTCTGAGGGGGAAAGATCCGGTTGACGGGGAGAGGAGGAGGGTCCGCGGAAGGGTGACGGGCGTCGGTGCAGGTGGGGCCGTCCGTGGCATGTGATCGCTCACACCGATGGGTGAACACCGGGTTTCTGGCCCCTGGCCTGCGGTGACGCTCGTGATCGAACCGCAACCTCAACGCGTTGACGTGCCCCCTGAGAACGTTCACACTCATCCCGTCACGCATCCCTGGATAGGTCGACGAGGACGTCGGCCAGCTGCTCGAGGAGGAGTTGCATGAAGGGCATCAACCGCGCCCGGACCGGTCTCGCCGGTGCCGTCGCGACGTTCACGATCCTGGCCCTCGCGGCCTGCGGCGGCGGCTCGGACACCGCAGCCGACGGCGGCGACACCGGCGACGGGGGCAGCGACCTCATCCGCGTCGGGTTCTCGCAGCTCGGCGCCGAGTCCGGCTGGCGCACCGCCAACACCGAGTCGGTCAAGGAGAGCCTGTCGAAGGACAACGGGTTCGACCTGAAGTTCGTCGACGCGCAGCAGAAGCAGGAGAACCAGATCAAGGCGCTGCGCGACTTCATCGCGCAGGACGTCGACGTCATCGCGTTCTCCCCGGTCATCGAGACCGGCTGGGACGAGGTCCTGCAGGAGATCAAGGACTCCGGCATCCCCGTCGTGCTCGTCGACCGCACCGTCGACACCACGGTCGACGACCCGTTCGTCACCTGGATCGGTGCCGACTTCAAGGCCGAGGGCACCACCGCTGGCGAGTGGGTGGCCGAGAACGCGCCCGACGCCAAGATCTTCGAGCTGCAGGGCACGCTCGGCTCCGGTGCGCAGGTCGACCGCGAGGAGGGCTTCGGCGAGGTCGTCGGGGAGCAGATCATCGGCAAGGCGTCCGGCAACTTCACGCGCGCCGAGGGCAAGACGGCCGTCGAGGCCGCCCTGCAGGCGTACCCCGACATGACGATGATCTTCACCCACAACGACGACATGGGCCTGGGTGCCATCGAGGCCATCGAGGCCGCCGGCAAGGTGCCCGGCAAGGACATCCAGATCGTGTCCGTCGACGGCGTGCGCGACGGGCTGCAGGCGCTCGTCGACAAGAAGTTCAACTTCGTCGTCGAGTGCAACCCGGTCTTCGGCGACCAGCTGGCCGAGCTCATCACGAAGGTCTACGACGGCGAGGACGTGCCGAAGGAGACCATCGTGATCGACAAGGCGTTCGACCAGACGATCACGCAGGCCGACGTGGACGCCCGCGCGTACTGACGTGCGAGCGACGTCCCGGGCGCACCGGCCCACGAGCCGGTGCGCCCGGGGCGCCCGTCGAGCAGGAGAGGACACCGATGTCCGCAGCACCCCCCGCCCCCGTCGTGCAGATGACGGGCATCTCGATCGCCTTCCCGGGCGTCAAGGCCCTCGACGACGTCGGCTTCCGCCTGTTCCCGGGTGAGGTGCACGCCCTCATGGGTGAGAACGGCGCCGGCAAGTCCACGCTCATCAAGGCGCTGACCGGCGTGTACTCGATCGACTCGGGCCGTATCGAGGTCGACGGTCACGACCTGCGCTTCGACGGGCCCAGCCAGGCGCAGGCTGCCGGCATCTCGACCGTCTACCAGGAGGTCAACCTCTGCGCGAACCTCACGGTGGCCGAGAACGTCATGCTCGGCCACGAGGTGCGCCGCGGCCCTTTCATCGACTGGCGCGCCACACGACGCCGCGCCGCCGAGTACCTCGCGCGCCTCAACCTCGACGTCGACCCGCGCTCGATGCTGTCGTCGCACACGATCGCCGTGCAGCAGCTCTGCGCGATCGCGCGGGCGCTCGTCGTCGACGCGAAGGTGTTGATCCTCGACGAGCCGACGTCGAGCCTCGACAACGCCGAGGTCGCCGAGCTGTTCCGCGTCGTGCGCCAGCTCAAGGCGGACGGTGTCGCCGTCCTGTTCGTCTCGCACTTCCTCGACCAGATCTACGAGATCTCCGACCGCGTCACCGTGCTGCGCAACGGCCGGTTCGTCGGTGAGCACCGCATCGAGGACCTGCCGCGCCGCCAGCTCATCGCCGCGATGATCGGGCGGTCGGGCGACGCGCTCGCCGGCATCGAGGAGAAGGCGCGCTCGACGATCACGATCCACTCGGAGCGGGAGACGCCCTTCCTCACGGCCGTCGGCCTGGGCAAGAACGGCTCCGTCCAGCCGTTCGACGTCAACCTGTACGCCGGGGAGATCCTCGGCGTCGCGGGGCTGCTCGGCTCGGGGCGGACCGAGATGGCGCGGCTGCTGTCCGGCGCCGACCGGCCCGACAACGGCGAGGTCCACGTCCAGAGCAGGCTGACGCGGCTCACGTCGCCGCTCGCGGCGCTCGCCCACGGCATCGCGTACTCCACCGAGGACCGCAAGAAGGAGGGCATCGTCGCCGACCTCACGGTCCGCGAGAACATCGCCCTGGCCCTGCAGGCCCGCCGCGGCACCTGGCGTCCCCTGCCGCGCCGGCAGCTCGACGACGTCGTCGCGAAGTACATCACCGCGCTGCAGATCAGCCCGCCCAACCCGAACGCGTTGATTCGCAACCTGTCCGGCGGCAACCAGCAGAAGGTGCTGCTGGCCCGCTGGCTGGCCACCGCACCGCGGCTGCTCATCCTCGACGAGCCCACGCGTGGCATCGACGTCGGCGCCAAGGCCGAGATCCAGAAGCTCGTGACCGAGCTGGCCCAGGACGGCATGTCCGTCGTGTTCATCTCCTCCGAGCTCGAGGAGGTCCTGCGCCTGAGCCAGCGGCTCGTCGTCATGCGGGACCGGAAGAAGGTCGACGACCTCGTCAACACCGACGACGTGACCACGTCGACCATCCTCGAGACCATCGCCGCGACCGTCCCCCCGAGCGGAGCCCACGCATGACCCCGACCACCCCCGCGCCCGCCCCAGCGGCGTCCCGCGGTGCCGCCGTCTGGCGCGAGGTCACCCACCACGGCCTGTTCTGGCCGCTCCTCGCGCTGGTCCTGCTGATCCTCGCCTGCGGTGCGGCGAGCCCCGGCTTCCTCGACGTCACGGTCCGCGACGGCCACCTGTTCGGCCAGATCGTCGACTTGCTGCGCAACAGCGCGACGCCGCTGCTGCTCGCACTCGGCATGTGCCTCGTCATCGCGACCGGCGGCATCGACCTGTCCGTGGGTGCGGTCATGGCGATCGCGCTCGCGGTGTCGCTCACGTACCTCGACAACGCGGCCGACCCGCGGGCGGTCCCCACGGTGCTCACGGCGATCGTGCTCGGCCTGGCCGTCGGGGCGCTCGGCGGGGCGTTCAACGGTGCGATGGTCGCCGGGCTGGGCATCCAGCCGTTCATCGCGACGATGATCCTCATGGTCGCCGGGCGCGGCATCGCGATGCTCATCACGAAGGGGCAGATCACCACCGTCACGAGCCCGCCGTTCAAGACCATCGGCTCCGGGTTCTTCCTGGGCGTGCCGACGCCGGTCGTCATCGCGATCGCCGCGTTCGTCATCGTGGTCGTGGTCGTGCGCCGCACCGCGCTGGGCATGTTCCTCGAGTCGATCGGCATCAACCGCGAGGCCAGCCGGCTCGCGGGCGTCCGGGCGCGCCGCACGACGTGGACCGTCTACGTCATCGCCGGCGTGCTCGCGGCGCTCGCCGGGCTCGTGTACGGGGCCCCGACGATGGCGGCGGACGCCAACAACATCGGCCTGATGAAGGAGCTCGACGCGATCATGGTCGTCGTGCTCGGCGGCACGAAGCTCGACGGCGGCCGCTTCTACCTCGGGGGGCTGCTCGTCGGCGCCATGCTGCTGAGCACCCTCGAGCGTGCCGTCATCATCTTCCAGCTCCCGTCGCAGACGACGCCCCTGTTCAAGGCCCTCGTACTCATCGCGGTCTGCGTGGCGGCGTCGCCGACGCTGCGCGCGATGCTGCGCGGACGACGACGGGCCGACCGGGAGGACACCCCGGCCGCCCCGGTCGAGACGACGAACGCCGCGGAGGTGACGGCATGAGCACCGAGGAGATGGTCCGTACGCACGGAGCGCCCCCGACGGTCGTGACGCGGGCGCGGCGGGCGCTCAGCAGCCTGGACCGCCGGTTCCTGCCCGTCCTGGGCACGCTGCTCACGCTGGCGCTGATGCTGGGCATCGGTCAGCAGCGGTACTCGACCGACCGGGTCGACTTCGTCAGCATGAAGCTGCTGTCGAACCTGCTCGTCGACAACTCCTACCTGCTGGTGCTCGCCGTCGGGATGACGTTCGTCATCCTCACCGGCGGCATCGACCTGTCGGTGGGAGCGGTCGTCGCGCTCGTCGGGCTGTCGATCGCGGAGATGTTCACCGCGGGCCTGCCGCTGCCGGTGGTGCTCGTCGTCGCCGTGCTGATCGGCACGTCGTGCGGGCTGCTCATCGGCGTGATGGTGCAGGTGTTCGACATCCAACCCTTCATCGCGTCGCTCGCGGTCATGTTCCTCGCGCGCGGCCTGGCGAACGTCATCAGCGTCAACTCGCTGAAGATCGACGACGAGGGGTTCTCGGCGCTCGCGGCGTGGGGCCTGAAGTTCGGCGAGGGCCGTCAGCTGTGGCGCATCAACGCCAGCATGCTCATCGCGATGGCCGTGCTGCTCATCGCCTTCCTCGTCCTGCACTACACCCGGTTCGGCCGGTCCGTGTACGGGCTGGGCGCCGGTGACGGGGGAGCCGCGGTCAACCTCATGGGCCTGCGACCCGCGCGCACCCGCGTCTGGGTGTACGTCATCTCCGGCACGTGCGCCGGTATCGCCGGGGTGCTGTTCGCGCTGTACACGAAGTCCGGCTTCAACCTCACGGGCGTCGGCATGGAGCTCGACGCGATCGCGGCCGTGGTCATCGGCGGCACCCTGCTGTCCGGCGGCGTCGGGTTCGTGCTCGGCACCGGCGCCGGGGTGCTCGTGTACGGGCTGATCCAGGTGCTCATCGCCCGCGAGGGCCTGGAGTCCTGGTGGACCCGCGTGTTCATCGGCGTCGTCCTGCTGGCGTTCGTCATCCTGCAGCGCGTCCTCGCCGTCCGCCGCCACTGACCCCACCCCACCCACCCCACCCACCCCACCCACCCCTCCACCCCCCAGGCGTGAGAGTGCAATCCAGCACCCCCGCGTACCAGGCGTGAGAGTGCAATCCAGCACCCCTCGCAAGCGTGAGAGTGCAATCGAGCACGCACTCACGCCTGGGGTGGGTAGTTGGATTGCACTCTCACGCCCAGGGTGGGTGGCTGGATTGCACGCTCACGCCTGGGGTGGGTGGCTGGATTGCACTCTCACGCCTGGGGTGGGTGGGGGTGGGGGTGGGGTGGGTCAGGCGTAGGCGGCGATGGTGCGGGGGCCGACGGACCGGCGGGCGCGGGCTGCTGCGCCGGTGGTCGCCAGGACGCTCGCGACCGCCCACAGGGCGAGCGCGACGACCGCGCCGAGCAGGGAGGCAGAGGACTCCTCGACGATGGAGCCGAGAGCGTCGGCCACCGGCGCCAGTGGCAGCCAGCCCACCAGCGAGCCGACCCACGTCGGGACCGTCACGGCGAGCCCCGCGACGAGGTACACGAAGGCCGCCACCAGGGCGACGATGCGCCCGGCCGTGCCGAACCACGCGCCGACGGCCTGGTGGAACGCCGCCAGGGCGACTGCGGCGACGACGCCGACCGCCGCGAGCCCGAGCGTGCGACCCAGACCCTGGTCGGTCAGACCGCCTGCGAGGGCACCGACCGCCGCACCGGCGACCGCCGACACCGCCGCCGGGAGGGCCAGGCCCCCCGCAGCCTGTGCGAACGCCGAGCGTGTCGACCCGGCGACGCGTACCGGCAGCGGCCGGAACACGAGGAACAGCACCAGCGCACCGACCCACAGCGCCACGGCGACCAGCACCGAGACCTGACCCAGCGGCGCCGAGACCGACGACGCGGGCGCCGCGACCGGTGCGGTCACGACCTGTGCGAGGTCGGCGCGCTGGTCCTCCGGGGTCGTGGGGAGCTGGTCGACCGCCTGGCCCAGGCCGGTCCCGAGCTCGGCCGTGCCGTCCGCGAGCTGCACGGCACCGTCGTTGGTCTGCCGGAGCCCGTCGGCGAGCTGCGTGCTGCCGTCGGCGAGCTGGGACGCGCCGCCGTCGAGCTGCGCGACACCCGCCGCGAGCTGCGACGACCCACCGGCGAGCTGCGACGCGCCGCCGGCGAGGGTCGAGGCACCGCCGGCGACGTCCGATGTGCCGGCCGCGAGCTGGTCGAGGCCGTCCGCGAGCGCGGTCACGCCACCGGCGAGAGTCTGCGCGCCCGTGTCGACCTCGCCGGCGAGGTAGGCGAGCTGTCCCAGGCCGTCCACGAGTCCGGGGGTCGTGGCTGTGCCGTCGACCGCGGGCTGCAGACGGCCGTTGATCTCCTGCACCTGCGCCGCCAGGACACCCGCCAGGTCGACGATCTGGTGCTCCATCGTGTCCCGCTGCGCGCTCTGTTGATTTCGCTGGGCCAAGAGTTCCGGGCAGCCCGGGGCCGTGGCGTCGGCCTCGCAACCCTCCCTGGCGATGTCATCCTCGAGCTCCGCGATCGCCTTCTCGACCTTTGTCAGGTCGGCGCGGAGCGTCGTCAGGGGTGCAGCCACGCCGTCGGACAGCGACGACATGCCGTCCGCGAGCAGCACGAGGCCAGATGCGCGGTCGGCCGTCTCCCGCAGCCCGTCGGCGAGCGGGGAGGTCGCTGCAGGCAGGGCGGATGCACCGTTCGCCAGCTCACGCGCGCCGACCGCGGACTGCCCCGCACCGCCCGCGAGCTGCTGCGCACCGCTCGCCAGCGACCGTGCGCCCTGGGCGAGCTGGCCCGTCCCCGTCGCCAGGTCGTACGACCCGCCCCGCAGCTCACGCACACCGCCGGCGAGCTGCCCGGCGCCGTCGGCGAGCCCGTCGGCACCGGTCGCGAGCTGGCCCGTGCCGTCGGCGAGCTGCCCGGCGCCGTCGGCCAGCTGCGTGGCGCCGTCGGCGGCCTCGCCGAGCTGCTCGCTGAGCGTCGTGAACCCGACGAGCACGTTCTCGACATACGTCGTGGTGAGCTGCTGGCCGAGCACCCGCGTGGCCGTCGTCGTGACGGTCGAGGCGAGGACCTGGTCGACGGCGGTGGCGCCCCGGGGTGAGGTGATGTCGATCGTGGCCTGCTCGACCTTGCCCTCGCCGGCCGCGAACGACGTCGCGGCAGCGGAGAAGTTCTCCGGGATGGTCACGACGGCGGCGTACGTGCCGTCGGTGAGCCCGGCGGTCGCGTCGGCCTCGTCCGTGACGACCCAGTCGTAGTTCGCGTCGACCTCGGCGCCCTCGACGAGGGCCCCGGCGAGCTGCCGTCCGAGCGGCGTGTACTGCCCCTCGAGCGTGACGGGCTGGTCGAGGTTGACGACGGCGGCCTTGACGCGCGCGAGCCCGTCCGCGGGGGACCACGCGGCGGCGAGCAGCAGGACGACGAGCGCCAGCGGTGCCGCCAGTGCGACGACGACGGCGGGCCACCGCCGGGGGGACGGGCGGGTCACCACGGTGCGGGTCATCGGGGTTCCTTCCTGCGCGCTCACGCGAGGACGCCGGTCTGCGGCGCGAGGGTGGTCACGGGGGTGTCGGCGGGCAGCAGGTCGTCGGCCGGGGTGGTGCCGACGACGCCGAGCAGGAGCGTGGTGCCCGACTCGACGGCGCGGGCGACCGCCGCCGCGACGTGCGCCCGCTCGTGCGGGTCGGTGACGAGGTCGGTCCGGTCGACCGCGAGGACCACCGGACGCTCGGCCACCGCCGCGTCGAGCGCGTCGACGCCCTCGGTGCGCAGGTCGACGTACCCGACCCGGCGGCGCACGGCCGCAGCGCGCACGGGCAGCAGGTACCCGTCGACCTTGAGGTCGCCCCCGGCGGGTGCGAGGCGCCCGGCGATCGTGAGCAGCAGCGCGGCGACGCGGGCCGGCTCGTCGGCGTGCGCGACGAGCGCGTCGCCGCGGCGCACGGCGAGGTTGATGACGTCGGTGCCGTCGGCGGCAGCCAGGCGCAGGTCGCGTGCGGCCACGACGACGTCGGGGTCCTCGGGCCACCGCGCCATGCTCAGCTCGCGGTGCAGCGCCTCGCCCTCGACGTCGAACGACGGCAGGACGCGGTCCAGGCTGCGCGGCATCCACCAGGCACGGTCGCCGAGGATCTGCATCACGGCGGGCACGAGCGTCATGCGCACGATGAACGCGTCGACCGCGACGCCCACGGCCAGGCCGAGGGCGATGGGCTTGATGTTGATGTCGCCCTCGGGGACGAACGCGAAGAACACCGCGACCATGATGACCGCCGCGGCGGTGACGACCTTGGCGGACCCGACGAACCCGGTGGCGACGGACTGCCGCGCCTTGCCGGAGTGGACGTAGTCCTCCCGCATGCGGGACACGAGGAACACCTCGTAGTCCATGGCGAGCCCGAAGAGCACGCCCATGAGGACGATCGGCATGAACGAGATGATCGGGCCCTGCCGCGAGACGTGGAGCAGGTCGGCGGCGACGCCATGCTCGAACACGCTGGTCACGACGCCGAACGCGGCCGCCACCGAGAGCAGGTAGCCGAGCGTCGCCTTGAGCGGGACGGCGACCGAGCGGAACACCATCGTCAGCAGGACGAGCGAGAGGCCGACGACGAACACCGCGAAGGGCAGCAGGGCCGCGCCGAGCTTGGCCGACACGTCGATGCCCACGGCGGTGAAGCCCGTGACGGACAGGTCGAAGCCGTGCTCCTCGAGGATCTGCGGGCGCAGGTCGCGGATGGCCTGCACGAGCTCGGCGGTCTCGGGGTCCGTGGGCCCGGTCGTGGGGACGACCTGCACGATGCCGGTGTCGATCGAGGCGTTCGGCGTCGACAGCGGGACGTCCTCGACGCCGGGCAGCGCCCGCAGCTCGTCTGCGACGTCCTCCATGAGCTGCAGCGGGTCCTCGCTGGTCACGATGCTGCCGGTGACGACGAGCGGGCCGTTGGCGCCGGGGCCGAAGTGCTCGGTGATCCGGTCGTACGTGATGCGCTGCGAGGAGTCGGTGGGGGAGACACCCGCGTCGGGCAGCGCGAGGCGCAGGTCGAGCGCGGGGAACGCCAGTGCGAGCAGCGCGCCGACCGTGACGACGACGGTGACCCACGGGCGCGCCGTGGCGAGCCGGACCCAGCCGGCGAAGAAGCGGTTGTGGTGCGCGGGCAGGTCCCAGTCGTCGCCCGTCGCCTGCGCGGTAGGGGCGGGCGGGGCTGCCGCGGCGTCCGGGTCGGCGGCCGAGCGACGCGCGCGGCGCGACGGCCGCGGGCGCAGCTTCTCCCCGGCGACGCCGAGCATCGCGGGCACCAGCGTGATGGAGACCAGCACCGCGACGCCGACGGCCACGGCGCCGGCCACGCCCATGACCGTGAGGAACGGGATGCCGGCGACACCGAGACCGACGAGCGCGATCATCACGGTGAGGCCGGCGAAGATGACGGCCGAGCCGGCGGTCGCGTTGGCGCGTGCGGCGGCCTCGGCCGGTGGCAGACCGGTCGCCAGCATCTCGCGGTGGCGCGACACGATGAACAGCGCGTAGTCGATGCCGACGGCCAGCCCGAGCATGAGCGAGAGCAGCGGCGTGGTGCTGGTGACGGACGTGAAGGCGGCGGCGACGAGCACCAGGAGCGTCGAGAACCCCACGCCGAGCAGGGCGTTGAGCAACGGCATGCCGGCGGCGGCGAACGAGCCGAGGGTCAGCAGGAGCACGATGAAGGCCACCACGACGCCGAGCGCCTCGGTGACGGTCAGCCCGGGGAACTCCTGGGAGTAGAGCTGGCCGCCGATGGTCGCGTCGTAGCCGTCGGGCAGGGCCGCGTCGAGGTCGTCGGCGATGTCGCGCAGGCGGTCCTTGACGTCGGCGCCGATGGACACGCCCTCGCCCTCGAGCGAGATCGTCACCAGTGCGGCCTCGCCGTCGTCGCTGACGGCGGACGCGCCGGGGGTCTCGGTGTCGAACGGGGAGACGGCGGACGTGACCCCGTCGACCTGTGTGGACGCCTCGATCGCGTCGTCGACGGCGGCGACGACCTCGGGCTCGTCGACGTGGTTGCCGTCCTGGCCGACCACCAGCACCTGGGCGGTCGTGCCGGCCGCCTCGGGGAAGGTCGCCGCGAGGTGGTCGAGCGCGGCCTGCGACTCGGTCCCGGGGATCGTCACCGAGTTGTCGAGCTTGCCGCCGAGCAGGCCGGCGAGCGCACCGACCAGGACGAGCAGCCCCAGCCAGGCCCCGATGACGGCGCGCCGCCGCGCGAAGGCGGTGCGGCCGAGGCGGTAGAGCGCAGAGGACACAGGTGCTCCCGAGGGCGGTGTGGGGGAGGACGGCGACGTCCGGCGGTCGCGCCGGGCACGACTTCGATACAGGACTGTATGCGATACACAACTGTATCGACACCGCTAGGCTCATGCCCGACGACGACGGAGGGGCGGAGGCATGAGCGAGACGATCACGACCGTGGACGGCGACGTCGACGCGACCGTCTCGCGCCGCCGCCGGCACACGCGGGAGCGGCTGCTCGACGCCGCGTTCGACCTGTTCGCCGACGAGGGCGTCGACGCGACGTCGATCGAGGCGGTCTGCGAGCGTGCCGGCTTCACACGCGGCGCCTTCTACTCCAACTTCGACAGCAAGTACGCGCTCCTGCTCGACCTGGCGGCGCGCGAGCACCGCCGGCGCCTGCAGGAGCTGCGCAGCGCGCTCGCGGTCGCCCAGGCCGACTACGCGCAGGGCCCGACGGTCGACGTCGACGCGATGGCGCGGTTCCTCGAGATCCTGCTCGAGCGCATCTCCGACGACCGTCGCTGGCGCGTCATCAGCGCCGAGCTCACCCTGCTGGCGATGCGTCAGCCCGACATCGCGCGTCACCACCACGACCTCGACCGGCAGATGACCGACGAGGTCGCCGACGAGATCGAGCGCCTCATGCCGACGCTCGGTCGCCGGCTCGTTCTGCCCGCCCGGCAGGTGCTGCGCGTCCTCGCCGCGGGTTACCGCGCGGACCTGGACGCCGCGGACCTCTCGGGGGACCCGCAGCCCGCTGCTCGCGCCCGCGCGGAGGCCGCGACCTGGCTCCCGACGGTCGCGGACCGCCTGACCCTGCCGCTCTGACCGCGGGGCGCACCGGGGTCCCGGGTGCGGTCGGGCATGCTGGACGCATGACCAACCTGCCCGGCGGTGTCTCCGTCAGTCGTCTGCGCGTCTACGACTGGCTCGCGCCCGACGGCGTCGGGCGCGCGGGCAGCGGGACCCCGCACCTGCACATCGCGTCGAGCGAGGCGTACGTCGTGCTGTCGGGCACGGGGGCCGTCCACACGCTGAGTCCCGACGGCGTCGCCGAGCACCCGCTGCGGCCCGGGGTGCTCGTCACCATCCAGCCGGGCGTCATCCACCGCGTCGTGAACGACGGCGACCTCGAGGTGCTCGTCGTCATGTCGAACGCCGGCCTGCCGGAGGTGGGTGACGCGGTCATGACGTTCCCCCCGGCGGCGCTGACGGACATCGCGACGTACCGCGACGCCGCGGCGCTGCCTGTCGGTGGTGCGCACTCCGACGTGACCGACGAGCAGGTCGCGCACGCGGCCCGTGCCCGGCGCGACCTCGCGCTGCAGGGGTACGCCCAGCTGCTCCAGGCGGTCGAGCAGAAGGGCCCGCGCGCCGCGCTGCACCCGTTCTTCGCGGCGGCCGTGCGGCTCGTACGGCCGTCCGTGCCGCGGTGGCAGGACCTGTGGGGGCGCACGGCGTTCGCCGAGACCGACGCCACGGCGGCCGTCCTCGAGGGCCTCATGCGCGGTGCTGCGCCGCACCTGCAGACCGGGCGCGCCGAGCGGCTGGAGGCCGACCCGGCGCCCCGCGGGTACGGCATGTGCGGCCGGACGCAGACGTGGACCCTGGGCTGAGGTGACGCGGGCCGGCGCCCGCGACGACGCAGGCCCGCGCCGCGGTCAGCGGCCGGCGGCTGCTGCGAGCACCCGGTGCCGGTCCGCCGTGACGGCGGCGAGCAGGTCCCGCTCCGACTCGGCGTGCCGGTGCAGGTCCGTGCGGCCCGTCACGGCGAGCTGCCGTCGGAAGGCCAGGGTGGTCGCGTCGCGCTGGAACCGGCGCATCGCCTCGGCCGCGTCCTTGCCGCCGGCGCGCGCGGCCCAGCCGACGGCCGTGCTGCGGCGCGGCAGGGACGCCAGCATCTCGATCTCGTGCGGCGCGAACCACCCGGCCCGCGCGTACTCGGTGAGCCGGTGACGGATCACGGCGGACTCCTGCCGGCGCAGCCAGAACGCCAGCGCGACGACACCGCCGAACAGGGGCACCTGCACGACGGCGAACACCAGCAGGTACGCGGACCCGGCCACCAGGCTCGTCGCGTTCCACAGCCCGTGCGCGGTCATCGCGGCCAGCAGCCCGACCGGGAACAGCCACCACGCGGCGGACCGGTGCTGCGAGCGCGCCGCCAGGCCCAGTGCAGCACCCGTGCACGCCGTGAACAGCAGGTGCGCGAACGGCGTCGCCAGGCCGCGCAGCACGAACGTCTCGGGGAGCGCCGCGCCGGCCTGACCGAAGTACAGGACGTTCTCCGTGAACGCGAACCCCGCCGCGACGACGCCCGCGTACACGATCCCGTCGACCACACCGTCGAAGTAGCGTCGCCGCGCGAGGAACAGGACGAGCACGCCGGCGCCCTTGGCGAGCTCCTCGATCACGGGGGCCGACACCACGGTGGCCGCGACCACGCCCGCGTCCAGGTCGCCCGTCGCCTGCGCGACGGTGTAGAGCGTGAGGTCGTTGACGACGAGCGAGACGAGCACCGCGACGCCTGCACCCCACAGCAGCCCGAACAGCAGCGCGCCGCGCGGCTCGGGCTCCCACCGGTCGAGCCAGCGCACGCCCAGCAGCACGACCGTCAGGGGCACCAGCGCGAGCACGATGCCGACGACGCCCATGCCCATGCCCACCTGCACGAGCACCAGCGCGACCGCGCCGAGCGTGGCGGCGGCGAGGAGCGCCACGGCCAGCACGGTCAGGACGTCCCGCGCGGTCCGCGGGCGACGCGACGGCACCCACTGCGGCGGGACGCACTGCGCGGGCTCGGCGGGGCGGGTGGGCTGGTGGCTGCTCACGCGGTCACCCTAGGTGCGTGGCGGGACGCACGTCCTCCGGGTCCTGCGGTGCGGCGACCGTAGGGTGGCCGTGGTCCCCGCCGGCGGGGTGGGGCGAGGCGAGGGGAAGCATGGACGAGCACGAGGTCCGCCGCAGGATGCGGGCGCAGGAGCTGTACGACGACGAGGGTCCGGGACTCGAGGCGCTGGTCGAGGAGCGGCAGCGCGCCAAGGAGCTGACCTGGCGCTTCAACATGACCAACCCCACGGACGTGCCGGCACGTCAGGCGCTCCTGCGGGAGCTCTTCGGCCGCATGGGCGAGCGCGTGTGGATCGAGGCGCCGCTGCAGGTCTCGTACGGCTACAACGTGACGTTCGGCGACGACGTGTTCGTCAACGTCGGCTTCACGCTGGTCGACGACATCGAGGTCACGATCGGCTCGCGGGTGATGATCGCGCCCAACGTCACGATCAGCGTCACGGGCCACCCCGTGCACCCCGAGCTGCGCGCCGGCATGTCGCAGTTCTCCGCGCCGGTCGTCGTGGAGGACGACGTGTGGCTCGGTGCGCACGTCGTGCTGCTGCCCGGTGTGACGGTCGGTGCGGGCTCGATCGTCGGTGCGGGCAGCGTCGTGACGAAGGACGTGCCGCCCGGGGTGGTCGTCGGCGGCGTGCCCGCGCGCGTGCTGCGGCCCATCACCGACGCGGACCGCGAGTTCGCGTACCGCGCGCCCGGCACGTTGGCCTGAGCCGCCGAGCCAGCACCACGTCGCTCCGGTGACCGGGGGGGTGAACACCGGAGCGACGTGGTGCGGCACGCGGTCAGGGGCGCTCCGGGGGCGGGGCGCGTCGGGCTCGCGGGACACCGGTAGCGCTTCCATGTCGCTGTCGGCGGTTCCCGTCCGTCCGGGCCCGTCAGCAGCGGTCCGACACCCCCCGCTCCGTCGCGGTGCCGCGGGGTCGGACTGGACGCGCTTCCACGTGTGGCGTCGATGCTGCGGTGCCGCCGACGGGGTGTCAAGAAGAAGCCCCTGCTCATCCCTCTGACGAGTGAACGGACCGAGCGCGCCGACGGGCCGGGAGCGCGGCATGTCCGGACGAGGCGGGTGGTAGCCTCGCGCCGATCATCACGCCGGCGGGGGGATCCATGACAGGGCGCACCGGTCGGGCCCCGACGCTCGACGAGGTGGCGCGGCGCGCGGGCGTCTCGCGGTCCGCCGCCTCGCGCGCGATCAACAACGCGATCCACGTCAGCCCGGCCACGCGACTCGCCGTCGAGCGGGCTGTCCGCGAGCTGGGGTACGTGCCCAACGTGATGGCGCAGGCACTGGCGCGCCAGAAGGTCGGTGCGGTCGTCCTGGCCGCGTCCCACGACAACGCGGAGCTGTTCGGCGACCCCTTCTTCGGGCAGGTGATCGTGGGCGTGACGTCCGCGCTCGAGAGCACCGAGCTCGACCTCAAGCTGCTGCTGTGCCACCCCGAGCGCGGGCACGACCGGGTGCGGCGCATGCTGCGCCGTCCCCGCGCCGACGGCGTGATGGTCATGGCGCTGCGCGGCGACGACCCCCTGCAGCGCATGGTGGTGGAGTCCGGCCTGCCGGCGGTGTTCGGCGGCCGCCCGCTGCGCGGTCGGCCCGACTGGTTCGTCGACGTCGACAACCGGGACGGTGGCCGCATCGCGGCCGAGCACCTCGTCCGGCTCGGACGCCGCCGCATCGCGACCATCGCGGGGCCCGCCGACTCGCACGCGGCGGTCGCGCGGCTCGACGGCGTCGGCGACGCGCTGTCCGGCGCAGACCTCGACCACACGCTCGTCGAGCACGCCGACTTCACGCGCGACGGCGGGGCCCGGGCGATGGAGCGTCTGCTGGAGCGCGACCCCAGGATCGACGCCGTCGCGGCCGCGTCGGACAACATGGCGGCCGGTGCCCTCCAGACGCTGCAGCTGCACGGCCGTCGGGTACCGCAGGACGTCGCCGTCGTCGGCTTCGACGACCTGCCGATCGCCCGGCTCGTGCAACCCGCGCTGACGACCGTCCAGCAGCCGATCCGCTCGCTCGGCTACGAGATGGCGCGGCTCCTGCTGGCCGTCGTCGACGGCGAGGCCCCCAGCTCCCTGCTCCTGCCCACGCGCCTCGTGGTCCGCGAGTCCGCTCCCGCTGCGGGCTGACGCCCGCTCAGGCCGCGTCCGCGTACGACTCGACGACCGCCAGGTCCAGCGCGAACTCGACGGGCGCCGACCCGAACAGCAGGGTCCCCGCCTCGTCCGCCGAGTCCCGCACGGCCTGCGCGACGGCGTCGGCGTCCGCGGCGGGGCAGTGGACCACCACCTCGTCGTGGAGGAAGAACACGAGGTGCGCGCGCCCGTCGCCGATGTCCCGCAGACGGCGGCGCAGGGACGCGAGCCAGCACAGCGCCCACTCGGCGGCCGTGCCCTGCACGACGAAGTTGCGGGTGAACCGGCCGCGGTCGCGTGCCCGGCGGCGCGCGTCACGCACGTCGTCGGCGTCCGCGCCCTCGGCACCCGCGGCACCGAGGCGGTCGAGGAACCCGGCGCTCGCGGGCGGTGACGTGCGGCCCAACCACGTCGAGACGGGCTCGCCGCGCTCACCCGCCCGCGCGGCCGCCTCGACGAGCGCGATCGCCTGCGGGTACGCGCGCGTCAGCCGCGGCATGAGCATGCCCGCGGCACCCGTGGTCGCACCGTAGATCGCCCCGAGCAGCGCGTACTTGGCGTCCTGGCGCGTGGGGACCGTGCCCGCGTCCGCGATGCGCTGGTACAGGTCGGAGCCGCGCGCGGCCTCGGCCATCGCACGGTCACCGGACATCGCGGCCAGCACGCGCGGCTCGAGCTGGGCGGCGTCGGCAACGACGAGCCGCCAGCCCTCGTCGGCCCGGGCGGCGCCGCGCAGCGAGGCCGGCAGCTGCAGGGCCCCGCCGCCGTCCGTGGCCCAGCGGCCGGTGACCACGCCCCCGACGACGTACGTGGGCCGGAACCGACCGTCGTGCACCCACGCGTCCAGCCACGCCCAGCCGTTGGCGCTCAGCAGCCGTGACAGCCGCTTGTACTCGAGCAGCGGCTCGACGACCGGGTGGTCGAGGTCGCGGATCTCCCACTTGCTGGTGGAGGCCACGGAGAAGCCCTGCCGGCGCAGCGCTGCGAGCAGGTGCGGCTGGGAGTCGGGGTTGAGGCGTGGGTCGTCGAGCAGCTCGCGGACGCGGGCGACGAGGTCCTCCAGCCGCTGCGGGCGGCCACCTGCGACGGGGCGGGGCCCGATCAGGGCCGTCAGCAGCTCGTCGTGCCGCACCGGGTCCCACGGCAGCCCGTCGTGCTGCATCTCCGCGGCCAGCAGGGCCCCGGTGGACTCGGCGGCGAGCAGCAGCCGCAGCCGCCCGGGCTGCGCCGAGCCGACGACGGCGGCGAGCTGGTCGCGCAGCTCCGCGAGCAGGTCCGGGTCGTCGTTCGGCGCGGGGTCGCGCCCCGGCGGGACGGCCGGGTCGGCGGGGTCCGTGGCAGGCGGCTCGCCTGCCGTGCCCGGGCCCGCGGTCGCCGGCCCGTCGTCCGTCAGCTCGCGCAGCGCGTCCAGGAGGTCCGGCTCGCGCGGTGCCTGCTCGTGCGCAGGGGGAGCGTCGAACGGTCCGGGCGGCGCGCTCTGCAGCCGCGACCCGGCGGCCGCCGCGGCGTGCCGCAGGATCGCGTGGCACAGGCGCAGGTCGTGGCAGCGGTCGACGCGGACCCCGGCAGCGAGCAGCGCCGGGTACCAGCGGCGCGTGTCGTCCCACACCCAGCGTGGGTGCTCGTCCGCCTCGACCTGCGCGACCACACCTGCGAGCGCGTCCGCGGCGACGACGCGCGAGCCGGTGGCACCCGCGTCGGCGTCCAGCGAGATCAGCGTGACGGTACGGCCGCGCGGGTCACGGGTGAGCAGGACGTACGCGGGCACGCCCCATCCTCGCGCGCCCCACCCACACCGCCGTCACTCGTCGCGGCTGGACAGGACGCAGAACTCGTTGCCCTCGGGGTCGGCCAGCACCGTCCAGGAGACGTCTGGCCCCTGACCGACGTCCGCGCGCGTCGCCCCGAGCTCGAGCAGCCGGGCGATCTCCGCCTCGCGGTCGTCCGAGGTGTGGGGCGCGAAGTCGAGGTGGAGCGCGCTCTTCGCCCTCTTGTCGTGGTCGACCGCGACGAAGCACAGCCCGGGAGGCACCCGGTGGAACGGGAGCGACGCGGCCAGCTCGCGTCCCCACGGTGGCAGGACGCCGGCCTCGTCGTCCTCGAAGGGGACGTAGTCCCAGCCCAGCGCGTCCGCCCACCAGCGGGCGAGTGCGTGCGGGTCGCGGGACTCGATGACGGTGGTGTACCAGCGCAACGGCATCTCGGCTCCTCATGACGGGTGCCGGTCACGTTACGCCCGGCCTCCGACACGCGCCTCAGCGCAGGAGCGCCGTCCTGACGGCGTCTCCGGGCACCGCGAGCAGCGCGGTGCCGTTCTGGCCGTCGAGGGTCACCACGAGGTCGGCGGTGTCGGGGTCGACGAGGACCTCGACCGCGTCGTCGCCGTGGACGACGCCGGGCGCGCGCAGCGCGTCCGTGAGGATCTCGCACGGCCACATCCAGCGCGTCACCCCGGACTCCTGCAGGAAGTGCACGACGAGGTGCGCACCGTCGCGGTGCACCGTCGTCGCGACGGTCGCGGACGTACGCACCAGCACGCAGTCCGCCGAGGTCAGCACCGGTGTGGCACCCGTCTCGCCCATGTGGTCCTCCGCTTTGCTCGGTCCCCCGACGCCCGGGTCCTGCGACCCGGCCGACCGCGGGCCAGGCCGGGTCGGTCCGGACGCTATCGGCGCCCACTGACACAGGGGGGTGCAACGCGGGGTGAGATACGAGGGCGATCGGGTGACTGTCCGGGCCCCTGCCGCCCGAGTGGCCCAGCAACCGGCCCGCGCAAGCGCTTCGCCCCACGGTCGCCGACGCCGGCGCCGGCAGCCGGCGGTTACCGCAGGCCGGGTCACCTGCGTTAGCGTCGTGCGGCCGGTCGCAGCATCCGTAACGTCGTAGAGGACCCCGTGGTGGACACGCCCCCGTACCAGGACCCTTCGCTGCCCATCCGGGAGCGCGTCGCTGACCTGCTGAGCCGTATGACGCTGCCCGAGAAGGTCGGTCAGATGCTCCAGCTGGACGCCCAGCCGGGTGTCGAGGACCTCGTCCTGGACAAGCACGTGGGGTCGATCCTGCACGCCTCGCCGCAGCGCGTCCTCGAGGCGCTCGACGCGGTCGAGCGCACGCGGTTGCGCATCCCGCTCCTCGTCGCGGACGACGCGATCCACGGGTACTCGTTCTGGCGGGGCGCCACGATCTTCCCGACCCAGCTCGGTGTCGCGGCGTCGTGGGACCCCGCCGCAGCCGAGGCGATGGCGCGTGTGACGGCCGTCGAGGTGTCGGCGACCGGGCTGCACTGGACCTTCTCGCCGGTCGTCTGCATCACGCGCGACCTGCGCTGGGGGCGCGTGACAGAGACGTTCGGCGAGGACCCGTTCCTCATCGGCGAGCTCGCCTCGGCGATGGTCCGCGGCTACCAGGGCGACGGCCTCGACGACCCGACCGCGATCCTCGCGTGCGCCAAGCACTTCGCCGGGTACTCCGAGACGCAGGGCGGGCGCGACGCGTCCGAGGCCGACATCTCGCGCCGCAAGCTGCGCTCGTGGTTCCTGCCGCCGTTCGAGCGCGTCGCGCGCGAGGGCGCCCGGACGTTCATGATCGGCTACCAGTCCACCGACGGCGTGCCGATCGTCGTCAACCGCTGGCTGCTGCAGGACGTGCTGCGCGGCGAGTGGGGCTGGACCGGGACGCTCATCACCGACTGGGACAACGTCGGCCGGATGGTCTGGGAGCAGAAGATCGCGCCCGACCACGAGCACGCCGCGGCCAACGCCGTGAACGCGGGCAACGACATGGTCATGACGACGCCGGGGTTCTTCGAGGGCGCACAGAAGGCCGTCGCCAACGGCCTGGTCGACGAGTCGCAGCTCGACGCCGCGGTGGCGCGCATCCTGACGATCAAGTTCGAGCTGGGGCTCTTCGAGGACCCGCGCCGCCCCGACCCCGTGCGGCAGGCCGAGGTCATCGGCTCCGACGACCACCAGGACATCAACCTGCACGTCACGCGCCGCTCGCTGGTGCTGCTGCAGAACTCGGGCGTCCTGCCGCTCGGCGGGGGCCTGGAGTCCGGGCTGGACGGGCGGGCCACGGCACCCGACGGCTCGGTGCCCCCGCCGGTGCGCATCGCCCTCGTGGGGCCCAACGCCGACGACGTCGACGCGCAGCTCGGCGACTGGGCGGGGCGCTCCGGCCAGGTCGACTGGATGCGCGAGGAGGGCCACCCCCGCGAGATGACCGAGACGGTCCTCGACGGGCTGAGCGGCCTGCTGCCCGAGAGCTGGGAGCTCACGTACGCCAAGGGCGCCGAGATCGGCGCGCTGGGCCCGGACCCCGAGGGCGAGACCTACCCCGACGGTCAGCCGCGCATGGCGATCCTGCACCCGGCAGCCCCGGACGAGGCGCTCATCGCCGAGGCCGTCGCCGCCGCGCAGGCGTCCGACCACGTCGTCGCGGTCGTGGGCGACACCATCGGGCTCATGGGCGAGACGCGGTCGACCGCGACGCTCGAGCTCGTCGGCGGCCAGGTCGCGCTGCTCGACGCTCTGGCCGCGACGGGGACGCCGATGACCGTCGTCGTCATCGCGTCCAAGCCGCTGGTCCTGCCGGACTCGGCGCTGGGCGCCGACGCGATCGTGTGGGCCGCGAACCCGGGGATGCGCGGCGGGCGTGCGATCGCCGAGCTGCTGCTCGGCACGATCGAGCCCGCCGGGCGCCTGCCGCTGACGTTCGCGCGGCACGTCGGGCAGCAGCCGGTCTACTACAACGGCCTGCGGGGGCAGCACGGCAGCCGGTACGCGGACCTCACGCAGGACCCCGCCTTCGCGTTCGGCGAGGGCCTGACGTACTCGACGGTCGAGTACTCCGACCTCACGGTGGCGAACCCGGTCCTCGGGCGCGACGGCGTCGTGCGGGCTCAGGTCACCGTCACGAACACCGGTGCGCGGCCGTCGCACGAGGTCGTGCAGGTCTACGTCAGCGACCTCGTCACGTCCCTGACGTGGGCCGAGAAGGAGCTCAAGGCGTACCGGCACGTCGACGTCGAGCCGGGGGAGTCGGTCGTCGTCGACGTCGAGCTGCCCGTCGCCGACTGCACGATCGTCGACGCCGAGGGTCGTCGCGTGGTCGAGCCCGGCGAGTTCGAGCTGCTCGTCGGCCGCTCGTCGCGCGACCGCGACCTGCTGCGCGCGGGGTTCACGGTCACGGGCTGACCTCACCCCCGCGTGCTGCGGGCGTTGCCCACGGGTGTGTCGCTAAACGATTCGCCGCGCCTCCGGGCCTTCGGAGATCCGCGTGATCATGCGATTGTGAACGTACACAACGGCCACCGGGACCCCTCGCTCCCTCCGGTCGCGCGCAGGACGACGGTGTCCGGCGCTCCCACGTCATCCGCCGCGCGGTCGGCGGGTGCCAGCAGAGAGGGTGACGCATGCAGAACACATCGCGACGGCCCCGCAGGGTGCTCGTCGCCGCGACCTCGGTCGCCGCCTTGACGCTCACGGGTGTGCTCACGGCACTACCGGCCCAGGCGGCGGCGAGCACGCTCGGTGCAGCCGCCCAGCAGAGCGGGCGGTACTTCGGTGTGGCGATCGCGGCGGGCAAGATGAACGACGGCACCTACATGGGCATCGTCGACCGTGAGTTCAACTCGATCGTGGCCGAGAACGAGATGAAGATGGACGCCACGGAGCCGAACCAGAACCAGTTCAACTACACCAACGGCGACCGGATCGTCAGCTACGCGCTCGGCAAGGGCAAGCAGGTGCGCGGGCACACGCTCGCCTGGCACCAGCAGCAGCCGGGCTGGATGCAGAACATGTCCGGCGACACGCTGCGCAGGGCCCTGATCAACCACATCACGCAGGTCGCCACCCACTACAAGGGCAAGATCCACAGCTGGGACGTCGTCAACGAGGCGTTCGCCGACGACGGCCGCGGCAGCCGGCGCGACTCCAACCTGCAGCGCACCGGCGACGACTGGATCGAGGCCGCGTTCCGCGCCGCCCGCGCCGCCGACCCGGGCGCCAAGCTCTGTTACAACGACTACAACACCGACGGCGTCAATGCGAAGTCGACCGGCATCTACAACATGGTCCGGGACTTCAAGGCGCGCGGCGTGCCGATCGACTGCGTCGGGTTCCAGTCCCACCTGGGCACGAGCGTCCCCGGCGACTACCAGGCCAACCTCCAGCGCTTCGCCGACCTCGGTGTCGACGTGCAGATCACCGAGCTCGACATCGAGCAGGGCGGCAACCAGGCCAACGCGTACCGGCAGGTCACGCAGGCGTGCCTCGCCGTCGCGCGCTGCACCGGCATCACGGTGTGGGGCGTCCGCGACAACGACTCGTGGCGCACGGGCGCCAACCCGCTGCTCTTCGACAGCTCGGGCAACAAGAAGGCCGCGTACACCGCGGTCCTCGACGCCCTGAACGCGGCGCCGCCGACCCAGTCCCCGACGCAGTCGCCGACGCCGACGCCCACGCGGTCCGCGACCCCGACACCGACACCGACACCGACACCGTCGACGACGCCCACGCAGAACCCGGGCACCGGCGCGTGCACGGTGGTGTACAGGGTCACGGCGCAGTGGCCGGGCGGCTTCACCGGTGAGATCCGGATCACGAACCACGGTGCGGCGCTCAACGGCTGGACTCTCGCGTTCGCGTTCCCCGGCAACCAGAGCGTGCAGCAGTCCTGGAGCGGCGTCACGACCCAGACCGGCAACCAGGTGAGCATCCGGAACGCCGACTACAACGGGTCCGTCCCGTCCGGCGGCACGGTGCAGCTCGGTTTCAACGGCGTGTTCTCCGGCAGCGCCAACCCGGTGCCCACGGCGTTCACGCTGAACGGTGCCGCCTGCAACGGTGCCGTGACCCCGACCCAGGGGCCCACGGCGACGTCCACCCCGAGCGTGACCCCGACCCCGACGGTCACGCCCACGCCGACGGTCACGCCGACCCCGACGGTCACGCCCACGCCGACGGTCACGCCCACGCCCACGACGCAGCCCACCTGCAACCTGCCGTCCTCGTACCGCTGGTCGGACTCCGGGGTGCTCGCACAGCCGCGCTCCGGCTGGGTCTCGCTGAAGGACTTCACGGTCGCGCCGTACAACGGGCAGCAGCTCGTGTACGCCACGACGCACGACAACGGCGAGTCGTGGGGGTCGATGAACTTCGGCCTGTTCACCAACTACTCGCAGATGGGCTCGGCGAGCCAGAACGCCATGCCGTTCAGCGCGGTGGCGCCGTCGCTGTTCTACTTCGCACCCAAGAACGTGTGGGTGCTCGCCTACCAGTGGGGCGGCCCGGCGTTCTCCTACCGGACGTCGACCAACCCCACGGACGTCAACAGCTGGGGGCCGCACCAGAACCTGTTCACCGGCAGCATCTCCAACTCCGGCACAGGCCCGATCGACCAGGCGCTCATCGGCGACGACCGCAACATGTACCTGTTCTTCGCCGGTGACAACGGCAACATCTACCGGGCGTCGATGCCGATCGGGAACTTCCCGGGCAGCTTCGGGTCGAGCTACCAGACGATCATGACGGACACGACGAACAACCTGTTCGAGGCCGTCCAGGTCTACAAGCTCCAGGGCCAGCAGCGGTACCTCATGATCGTCGAGGCCATCGGCTCGCAGGGCCGCTACTTCCGGTCCTTCACGGCCACGAGCCTGGACGGGACGTGGACCCCCCAGGCCGCGACCGAGTCGAACCCGTTCGCCGGCAAGGCCAACAGCGGCGCGACGTGGACCAACGACATCAGCCACGGTGAGCTGCTGCGGGTCAGCGCGGACCAGACCATGACGGTCGACCCGTGCAACCTGCGGCTGCTCTACCAGGGCCGCAGCCCGAGCTCGGGCGGCGACTACGGTCGCCTGCCGTACCGCCCGGGCCTGCTGACGATGCAGCGCTAGTCAGCCACGACCGTCGGCGGACCGGAGTCCCGACCGACGCATGATCGCCCGACCGTCGCCCCCCGGCGGCGGTCGGGCGCGGCCCGGGATCTCGGACCCGGGTGGGTCGGGCGGCGCGAGGGGCCGCCCGGCCCTTCGCCGACCGCGCCGGCCACGTGGCCGGCGCGGTCTCCCGCCCGGCTCGAAGCGACGGCTCAGCGGCGCGGCTGCCCGCCGACCGCGTCGGGCAGGGCCTCGACGAGCGCCTTGGTGTCCGGGTGCTGCGGGTCGCGCAGCACCTCGCGCAGGGGCCCGGACTCGACGATCGTGCCCTCGGCCAGGACCAGCACGTGGTCCGTCAGCCGCTCCAGCAGCCGCACGTCGTGCGACGCGACGAGCAGGCCGATGCCGTCGGCGCGCACGAGCGCGCGGACCTCGTCGGCGACCTCCTCGCGCATGGTCTGGTCGACGGCCGTCAGCGGCTCGTCGAGCAGGAGCACGTCCGGCCGGGTGGCCAGCGCGCGGGCGATGGCGATGCGCTGCCGCTCCCCGCCGGACAGCGTCCCCACCCGGCGGGTGACGAACCGGATGGGCAGACCGACGACGGCCAGGGCGGCCTCGACGTCGTTGTTCGTGGTCCGGCCGGCCTTGCGGGCCTCCTTGAACGCGTCGAGGATCGTCTCCTCGACGGTGCGCTGGATGTCGACGCCGGCGATGCCGTTCTGGTGGACCGTGCGCAGACGCGCCTTGACGTCCTTGCGCTTGCGGCGGGGCGTCTTGGCGACGGGCACGCCGTCGAGGGTCACGTGCCCCTGCCCGGGCCGCATGCCCCCGCCGAGGATCTCCACCAGCGTGGACTTGCCGACACCCGAGCGGCCGAGCAGGCCGACGGCGTCGCCGGGGCGCAGCGTGAGGTCGACCCCCGCCAGCACGGGCGGTCCGCCGTACCCCGCCCAGACGTCGGTGGCCTGCAGGACTGCACGGGTGCTGCTCATGCGTGGTGCTCGTCTCGTCTCGTCGGGGTGTCGTCGACACCGGTTGCTTGTCCCAACGTACGGCCAGGCCGGTCGGATCCCACGATCGGTCGCCGGATCCGCGCTCCGCGCCGGTGCTAGCGTTCGGGCAACCGTCCGAGACGCCGCGGCTGGCGCCCGGGGTCGCCGGCGACGACGCCGCTGCGGCCCTGTCCTGGCCGCGCGCCGTCGCGCGCCCCAGGAGGACCGCCGTGCCCGCTGACGTCCGCATCCGCTACGGCGCCGACTACAACCCGGAGCAGTGGCCGCAGGACGTCTGGGACGAGGACGTGCGCCTCATGCGCGCCGCCCACGTCACGACCGCCACCGTCGGCGTGTTCTCGTGGTCGCGCCTCGAGCCGCGACCCGGGGAGTACGACTTCGCGTGGCTCGACGACGTGCTCGGGCGCCTGCACGCCGGGGGTGTCCGTGTGGTGCTCGCGACCGCGACGGCCTCCCCGCCCGCCTGGTTCGCCGCGCGGTACCCCGACTCCCTGCCCGTGACCGAGGACGGCGTGCGGCTGGCCTTCGGCTCACGGCAGCAGTACTCGCCGTCGTCCCCGGACTACCTGCGGCACGCGCTCGCCCTCGTCGAGCAGGTCGCCTCGCGCTACGCCGACCACCCGGCGCTGGAGATGTGGCACGTCAACAACGAGTACGGCTGCCAGGTGTCGCGCTCGTACGACGCGCACAGCGCAACGGCCTTCCGTGCGTGGCTCGCGCGCCGCTACGGCGACGTCGAGGAGCTCAACCGTGCCTGGGGCACGGAGTTCTGGTCGCAGCGGTACGGGTCCTTCGACGAGGTCGGCGTGCCGTCCGCCGCACCCGCGACCCGCAACCCGACGCAGGTGCTCGACTTCCGGCGCTTCAGCTCCGACGCGATGCTCGCGCTGCACCAGGCCGAGGTCGAGGTGATCCGCCGGTACAGCCCCGACGTGCCGGTCACCACCAACTTCATGGGCTTCTTCGAGGGTGCGGACTACTGGGCGTGGGCGCCGTTCGTCGACGTCGTCAGCGACGACGCGTACCCGGACCCCGTCGACCCCGCCGCGTACGTGCGGCTCGCGGCGCAGCGTGACCTCGTGCGCGGGCTCGGCGGCGGCCGGCCGTGGCTGCTGATGGAGCAGGCGACCGGCGCCGTGAACTGGCGTGCGCGCAACGCGCCGCGT
This sequence comes from Cellulomonas xiejunii, assembly GCF_024508315.1. Lineage (NCBI taxonomy): Bacteria > Bacillati > Actinomycetota > Actinomycetes > Micrococcales > Cellulomonadaceae > Cellulomonas > Cellulomonas xiejunii. The sequence goes on along the minus strand of NZ_CP101987.1, from coordinate 3,370,613 downwards.
CCGCGCGGGCAGCACCGGGCACAGTCCCTGCAGGCGGTCGCGCGCGGTGCCGACGGCGTCCTGCACTTCCAGTGGCGGCAGTCGGCGTCGGGGGCCGAGCGGTTCCACTCGGCGATGGTGCCGCACGCCGGCCCGGACTCGCGGGCGTTCCGGGACGTCGTCGCGCTGGGGGAGGAGCTGGCGGGTCTGACGGACCTGATCGGCTCGCGCGTGAGCGCGCACGTCGCGCTGGTCCTGGACTGGGACTCCTGGTGGGCGCTCGAGCAGGACGCGGTGCCGACGCGCGTCGAGTACGTCGAGCGGTTCCTCGACTGGTACGCGCCCTTCCTGCGGCGCGGGGTCACGGTCGACGTCGTGCCGGCCGGTGCCGACGTCGTCGGGTACGACCTCGTCGTCGCGCCCGTCCTGCACGTCGCGCGCGGGGCGCACCTGGAGGCGCTGGACGCGTACGTGCGCGGGGGTGGGCACCTGGTCGTGACGTACGCGTCGGCCGTGGTCGACGAGGACCTGCGGGTCCACCTCGGCGGGTACCTCGGGCCGCTGCAGGGGACCCTCGGCGTCCGGGTCGAGGAGCTGGCGCCGACCGCCGGCCCGGGCGGCAGCCCCGGCCCCGCACTGCGGCTCACCGGCGGGCTGGAGGGTGCGGCCTCCCTGTGGCAGGACGTGCTGGTGGTGGACGACGCGGAGGTCGTCGCGACGTTCGCCGACGGGTACGCGGCGGGCGGTGCGGCCGTGACCCGGCGCGAGCACGGGGACGGCGTCGCCTGGTACGTCGCGACGCAGCCCGCGGCCGACGTCCTCGACGCCCTGGTCGACCGGGTGCTGGGCGAGGCCGACGTGGCGGCGCTGTTCGCCGCACCCGTCCAGGGAGTCGAGGCCGTGCGGCGCGGCGACCGCCTCGTCGTCGTGAACCACACCGGCGCCCCCGTGAGCGTCGACGTCGCGGGGACGCGCACGGACCTGGCCGCCCACGACGCCCGGGTGCTGCCCGCCGACCCGGCCTGAGCACGCCCGCACCGTGCGGGCCCCGTCAGGGGTGGTGGTGCGGCGCCGGGGAGGCCGTTCCTCCCGGCTCGACGACGACCAGCTGACCCATGAGGCCCTCGTCCTCGTGCAGCAGCAGGTGGCAGTGGAACATGTACGGCGTGGTCGGGTCCGCGTGGTCCTCGAAGCGCATGACCAGCCGGTACGTGCGCCGCGGCTCGAGGTACACGGTGTCCTTCGCGCCCGCGAGCGCGGGCGGTGGTGCCTCGCCGTCGATGTCGAGGACCCGGAACTGCACGTCGTGGACGTGGAAGTTGTGCGGGAACAGGTCGAGGTTGCGGACCTCCCAGAGCTCCGTCGCGCCCTTCTCGACGGTCGCGTCGACGCGGTCCATGTCCATGCGTCGACCGTTGATCTGCCGTCCCTGGAGGTCGAACGTGCGGGTCACGGTCGCCTCCGGGAGCGGCTCGAGCGTCGTCAGCGTGGCGGCGACGGGCGGTGACGGTGCCAGGTCCTGCGCGGCGCGCAGCTCCAGGACGTCGAACGTGTCGTTCGCGCCCATCGCGTAGCCCGCGACGACGCGCCCCAGGTCCGGCGGGTACGACCGCAGGCGCACGCGCTCGCCCGGTGCCACCGTCACGACGACCTCGGCGCGCTCGCCGGGGGACAGCTGCACCCGCGTCGTCGGGACCGGCTCCGGCAGCAGCCCGCCGTCGCTGGCGACCTGCAGCACCTCGCGGTCGTCGGCGAACCCGAACGCGTACGTCCGTGCCGTCGACCCGTTGAGCAGGCGCAGCCGCACGCGCTGCGTCGTCGCCTCCAGGTAGGCGCCGCGCACGCCGTTGGCCGTGACGAGCGACCCCAGGACGCCCAGCTCGCCGCCACCGCTCAGGTCGAGGTCGCCGTCCGCGTCGAGCTTGCGGTCCTGCACGACCACGGGGACGTCGTCCACGCCGTACTCGTCGGGCAGGCCGACGTCCGCCGCAGCCGGGTCGTCCAGCAGGAAGAACCCGGCGAGCCCTCGGTAGATGTGCTCCTCGGTGCGGCCGTGCGGGTGCGGGTGGTACCAGAGCGTCGCGGCGGGCTGGTCGATCCGCCACGTCGGGCGCCAGGTCGCGCCGGGCTCGACGGGCTGGTGGGGACCGCCGTCCATCGCCGCGGGCAGGTGCATGCCGTGCCAGTGCACGCTCGTCGCCTCGGGCAGCGTGTTGCGGACCTCGACGGCGACCTGCTCGCCGCGGGACGCCCGCAGGGTCGGGCCCAGCAGGTCGCCGTCGAACCCCCAGGTCGGGGTGTCGACGCCCGGCACGAACCGGGTGGTGCCCTCCTGCGCGGTGAGCCGGAACGTGCGCGTCCCGTCGGCGCCGACGTGCGACGGCGCGAGCGGCGGTACGGGCAGCGGGGCGTCGAACGTCTCGGGCACGTCGACGGGCGACACGGACACGCCACCGCACGCGGACAGCCCGGCGACGACCAGGGCCGCCGCGGCGACCGCGGCCGCCGCGCGGGACACCCTCACGGCCGTCGCCCCCGCAGCTGCTGCACGCCGCTGCCGAGCAGGCCGGCGCCCGCGCCGAGCAGGGCGCCCCACGTGAGCTCCCAGCCGGCCGCGAACAGCACGACGAACGTCGGACGGGGCTCCTCGTGACCGAACGCCAGGGACAGCGCCACCAGGACGGCGCCGTACAGCAGGCCGGCGAGGGTGCCGGTGAGCACGGGCCGGGGGGCGTCGAGCAGCCCGAGCACGGCGACCCAGGTGAGCGCCGTGACGGGCAGGACGACCGCCGCGAGCGTGAGGTCCGACAGGCCGACGGCACCCAGGGCGGGCCACAGCGCGACCGTCGCGGCGAGCGCGACGACGAGTCTGCCGCGGACGCGCCGGGCAGGCGCGCGCGGAACGGATGTGCTGGTCAGGGGCATGTTCTCCATGTCCGACGACGCTAGGCACCGCGGCCTGCGGGCGAATCCGTCACGTGTCGCCGGCTGCGCACGTCGACGGTCGACGCAGGGGTAGGCACCAGGCGACGGCGGAAGTCGACCGCTCGGGGATGTCCCTGAGCGCGCCGCGTTCCTACGCTCGGGGTGTGAGACCCCCACCTGCAGGGACGCGCGCCACCGACCTCGGGCTCGCGGTCGGCACCGTCGCGGTCGTCGCGTTGACCATCGGCGCCGGCGTCGCGGCCGAGCGCGCGCCGTCACCCGTCCCCTACGCCTTCGCGCTGGGCTTCGGGGCCGTGCTCCTGGCGCGCCGGCGGTGGCCCGTGGCCGTCCTGGTCGTCACCGTGCTCGGGATCTTCGCGTACTACGCGCTGGGCTTCCCCGCGATCGGCCAGGCGCTGCCGGCCGCTGCCGCGCTGTACTCGGCGGCCGAGCTGGGGCGCACCCGCGTCGCCCTGGTGGTCGGGGCCGTGCTCGTCGGGGTCGCGGCGTACTTCCGCATCGCCGAGGGCCTGCCCGCCACGTACCTGCTGAGCTACGAGCTGCTGACGAACGTCGCGCTCGTCGCGGCGGCGGTCGCGCTGGGGGTCAGCGTGCGCGTGCGCCGGGAGGCGCGGGCCGACCAGGAGCGGCTGCGCGTCGCGGCGCTGGCGGAGCAGGCGGCGGACGCCGAGCGCCGGCTCGAGGCGCAGCGCGTGCGCATCGCGCGAGACCTGCACGACAGCATCGGGCACACCGTGGCCGTCATCGCGGTCCACGCGGGCGTCGCCGCGGAGGCCGTCGGGCGGGACGACGCCCTGGTGACCTCGTCGATCGCGCAGGTCCGCGACGCGACGCGCTCCACGCTGCGCGAGCTGCGCGCCACCGTGCGGCTGCTGCGCACCACGGGGGACGATCCCGCGCGCGGTGCGGTCGGGCTCGCGGGCGTGCCGGCCCTCGCGGCCTCCGCGCGCGCCGCGGGGCTCGACGTCGACGTGCGGCTCGACGTGCCCGACGGCACCCTCGACGGTGCGATCGGCGCCGCCGCGTACCGGATCGTGCAGGAGGCGCTGACGAACGTGCTGCGGCACGCGGACGCGAGGCGCGTCGACGTCGAGGCGTGCGTCACCGACGGGTGGCTCGACCTGCGGGTGCGTGACGACGGCACCGGCCCGGGCGGGCGCGGGCCGGGCGACGGCCAGGGGCTGCGCGGCATGGCCGAGCGGGCCGGGCTGCTCGGCGGGACGCTGACGTCCGGACCCGCGGACGGCGGCGGGTTCGTCGTGCACGCCCGCCTGCCTGCGAGGCTCGACGCATGATCACCGTCGTGCTGGTCGACGACCAGGAGCTGTTGCGCGCGGGCCTGCGCAGCCTCGTCGAGCGCGACGGCGACATCCGCGTCGTCGGGGACGCCGCCACCGGGCGCCAGGGCGTCGCGCGCGTGCGCGAGCTGCGGCCCGACGTCGTCCTCATGGACGTCCGCATGCCCGACCTCGACGGCATCGAGGCGACCCGCGCGATCGTCGCCGACCCCGCGCTCGCGGACGTCGCGGTGCTGGTGCTCACGACGTTCGACGAGGACGAGAACGTGTTCGCCGCGATCCGCGCTGGCGCCGCCGGGTTCCTGCTCAAGGACGTCGCCCCCGACGAGCTGCGGCAGGCGGTGCGCACGGTCGCCGCGGGCGAGGCGCTCCTGGACCCGGCGGTCACGCGGCGGGTCATGCGGGCCGCCGCCGCAACGCCGCCGCCGAGCGACGCGTCCCGCCTGTCCGGGCTCACCGAGCGGGAGCGCGAGGTGCTGCGCGAGGTCGGCCGGGGCCGGTCCAACCAGGAGATCGCCGCGAGCCTGTACCTGAGCCCCGCGACCGCGCGCACCTACGTCAGCCGCCTGCTCACCAAGCTCGACGCGCGCGACCGCTCGCAGCTCGTGGTCCTCGCGTACGAGACGGGCCTGGTGGGCGGGGGCCCGACACCCTGACGAGGCGTCAGCGGCGGCGTGCCACCAGGACCGCGTCGCGGACCGGGACGTCGACGCCGTCGTGCCGGTGCGTGCGCTCGACGACCCGAGGCTCGATCGTGCGCCACTGCGTCGGGTCGAGGTCTGCGGCGACCTGCTCGGCCGTGTAGCCCAGCCGCGCGAGGTGGGGCCGCGGCACGGGGCCGTCCACGTCCGACGGGTCGTGCCCGACGACGAGCAGCGTGCCGCCCGGGGCGACCGCGTCGGCGAGCCACGCCCAGCCGCGCCCGCCCTCGGCGTGCAGGTAGTGCGACGTCACCAGGTCGTAGCGTGCCGAGGGCGTCCACGTGCGCAGGTCCGCCTGCTGCCACGTGACGTCGAGGCCGCGTGCGGCGGCCTGCGCGGCGCCCCGGTCCAGTGCCGTCTGCGACGCGTCGACGGCCGTGACGCGCCACCCGCGCTCGGCGAGCCACAGCGCGTCGGCGCCCTCGCCGGCGCCCGCGTCCAGGGCCGTCCCGGGGGTCAGGTCGGCCGCGACCTGGGCGAGCGTCGGGTTCACGTGCCCGCTCCACACGCGGTCGAGGGTCCGGTACCGGTCCTCCCACCACGCGGGGTCGAGCTCCTCGGTGCTGCCGGGGTCGTCGGTCATGACGGGCTCCTCACGGGTCGGGACGTCGCGGTGGTGGGTGGCGTCAGGCACGGGCGGCGGCGAGGTCGGCCGTGACGAGCGCCAGGTTGACCTGCGCCCCCACGGCCGATCCGGCTGCGATGCTCGACGCCAGCGCGTGCTGCGGCCCGGTGACGTTGCCCGCGGCCCACACGCCCGGGACCGAGGTCGCGCCCGCACCGTCCACCCGCACCGCGCGGCCGAGGTCCTCGTCCGGCGAGCCGACGGGATCGGTCGCGAGGCCGAGGCCGTCGACGACCGCGTCGGCGAGGACCGCGCGCGGCGCGACGAAGACCGCGTCGCACGGGACCGCCGTGCCGTCCGCGAGGAGCAGACCGGTCAGTGCGTCGCCCTCCACGCGCACTCCGGTGACACGCCCTGCCGCGACCCGCACGCCGCGGGCCGCCAGGTCGGCGCGCTCGTCGGCGTCCGGGTCGAAGGAGTCGTCCAGGACGACCGTCACGTCGTCGCTCAGCTGACGGACCAGCAGCGCGCGGTGGACGGCCGAGGAGCCCGACGCGAGGACCGCGAGCCTGCGGTCCCGCACCTCCCAGCCGTGGCAGTACGGGCAGTGCAGGACGTCGCGCCCCCAGCGCTCGCGCAGGCCCGGGACGTCGGGCAGCTCGTCGCGCAGGCCGGAGGCCAGGACGAGCCGACGCGCGCGGTGCGCGGCCCCGTCGCCGGTGCGGACCTCGAATGCCGGTTCGTCGCCCGGCAGGCGGCGGGCCTCGACGACGCGGGTCGGCACGACCTGCACGCCGTACCGCTCGACCTCGGCGCGGCCGGCCGCGAGGATCTCGGTGGGCGGGGTGTCGTCGTGGGTGAGCAGGTTGTGCGCGCGGTCCGCGACGGCGTTGCGCGGCTCGCCGGCGTCGAGGACACGCACGCTGCGGCGGGACCGGCCGAGGCACAGCGCGGCGGACAGCCCGGCGGCACCGCCACCGAGCACGAGGACGTCGACGGGGGCGAGGGGCTCCGTGGTCATGCACCGAGCGTGCGGTGCGAGCGGCGGCTTGACAAGTGGAGTTGCCGGGACGGCAAATGAGGCATGGTCGAACTGGATGCGGTGCTCGGCGCGGTCGGTCCCCGGCTCCGGTCGCTGCGGGAGCACCGGGAGGCGACCCTCGCCGACGTCGCGGCCGTCACCGGCATCTCGGTCAGCACCCTGTCCCGCCTGGAGTCCGGGCTGCGGCGTCCCACGCTCGAGCTGCTGCTCCCGCTCGCGCGCTTCCACGAGGTGACTCTCGACGAGCTCGTCGAGGTCCCCGCGGGTGACGACCCGCGCGTCGTGCCGCACCCCACCGTGCGCCACGGCGTGACGTACGTGCCGCTGACCCGGCGCACCGAGGGACCGCGCGCGTACCGGCTGGTCTACCCGCCGCGGACGCCCGCCGAGGTCGGCGAGCCGCGCGTGCACGACGGCTACGAGTGGCTCTACGTGCTGAGCGGCACGCTGCGCCTCGTCCTGGGCGGCCGGTCGCTCGACCTCGTCGCGGGGGAGGCCGCCGAGTTCGACACCCGCGTCCCGCACTGGCTGGGCAACGTGTCCGACGGCCCGGTCGAGGTCCTGGCCCTCTACGGACCCCAGGGCGAGCGCATGCACGTGCGGGCGCGTCCGCGGCGTCGCGACGCCTGACCGCGAGCCGTCAGCCGAGCGTCGCCGCGACGACCAGCAGCACCGGCACGCACAGCACCGTCGTCACCAGACCCGCGTCGCGCGCGAGCGCCTCCCCGTGGCGGTACTGCATCGCGTAGACGAGCACGTTCTGCGCCGTCGGCAGGGCGGCCATCGCGACGACCGCGAGCAGCGCGGGCGCGGGCAGCCCCAGGGCCGTGCCGACGCCCCACGTCAGCACGGGGTGGACGACCGAGCGCAGCCCGACGGCCAGCGCGAGGTCGCGCCGCGGCGCCGAGGCGCCCGTGCCCCGCGGGACGGCGAGCGACATGCCGAAGGTGATGAGCGCGAGCGGCGCGGCCGCGGCCCCGACGAGGGTGAACGGCTGCAGGACGACGTCCGGCAGCGACCAGGGGAGCGCCGCCAGCACCAGCCCGGTGAGCGTCGCGACGATGATCGGGTTGCTCACCGTGCGTCGGGCGACCGCCGCGACCCGCAGCCCGACGGGGACCGGGCTGCCCTCCCGGCGCGCGGGGGTGGCGTGCGAGCCCGCGGGGTGCGCGTCCAGGACGGCGAACGCGACCGGCGCCAGCACCAGGAGCTGGAACAGCAGCGTCGGGACCACGGCGACGGGGTCGTCGAGCAGGTACACCGCCAGCGGCAGGCCGATGTTCCCGGCGTTGACGTACGACGAGGACAGCGTGCCCACGGTGACGTCCGCGGGGGAGCGGCGCCACACCAGGCGCAGCACGACGACCGCGAGCAGGGCCACGAGCGCGGTGCACGACCACGTCACGACGGCCGTGCGCGACACGAGCAGGTGCAGGTCGGCGCGCGCGACGGTCGCGAGCAGCAGCGCCGGCGCCGCGACGGCGAACACCACGCGCGCCAGCACCGGCGCGGCCCGCTCGCCCAGCACGCGCCACCGTCCCAGCACCCAGCCGAGGGCGACGACGGCGCCCATCGTGCCCAGCGCGGACAGGACGGCTGCCATCAGCGCGTCCGCCGACCGGCGGCGGACAGCGAGGCGCTCGGTGTCACGTCCTCGATCCTCGCACGCGACCAGGTCCCGGAACCGGAGCGCGACAGCGAGGTGCAACCGAAGGGTTGCGATTTCGCCGGAACCGGTGCACGCTGTTCTGCAACGGACGAGTTGCACGAAGGAGATCGCCATGACCCAGCACCAGACCACCGCCCTCGTCGACGACCCCACGTCGACCGTGACCCGTACGGTCCGCGTCGACGCCCCGCCCGCCCGCGTCTTCGAGGTCCTCACGCGCGAGGACCTCGTCGCGCAGTGGTTCGGCCAGCGGGCCTCGCTGCCGGACCTGCGCGTCGGCGCGACCGGCACCCTCGGGTGGGACGGTCAGGACGACGTGCCCGTGCGGATCGAGGCGTACGACCCGCCCCGCCGCTTCGCGTTCGCGTGGCCCGGCTGCGGTGGTGACCTGACGGACGCGACCGCCCTGACCGTGACCTTCACGCTCGAGCCCGACGGCGACGGGACGCTGCTCACGGTCGTCGAGACCGGGTTCGACAAGCTCGGCGACGAGCGGCTGCGCCAGCTCGCGGACCACCGCGACGGCTGGACGTCCGAGCTCGACGAGCTCGTGCGGCTGGTGCGCGACGGGGTCGCGGCGTGACGTCCGCGACCGGCACGACCGACGTGGTCGCGGTGTGCGCCGCCCTCGGTGACGAGACGCGGTGGCAGGTGCTCACCGAGGTCGGTCGCGGGGAGGCGTCGGCCTCGGCGCTGGCCGAGCGCCTGCCGGTGACGCGGCAGGCGATCGCCAAGCACCTCGCCGTGCTGGCCGAGGTGGGTCTCGTCGAGCCCGTGCGCGCCGGACGTGAGGTGCGCTACCGCGCCGTCGGTGCGCGCCTCGGGCTGCTCGCGCGGACGCTCGAGGCCGTCGGCGCGCGCTGGGAGGAGCGCCTGGCCGCGATCGCACGTCTCGCGGAGTCCCCGCCGCGCTGACGGCGCCACCCACCGCCGAGCGCGGACCGTCCGCGGTCCGCGCTCATCGGCGTGCCCGGGGACCCGGACCACAGTGCGGACGACCACCCGGGGCCGTGCGACGCGCGCGTAGCGTCACAGACGTCGTGACACGGGGTGCCGCACCAGCGGCTGAGATCACACCCGTCGAACCTGATCTAGGTCGCACTAGCGAAGGGATGTCGCGCATGTCTCCCATGCGTCCACCGCTGCACGCCCACCCGCACCGTCGCCGGGGGCGTCTCACCCCCTGACGTCGACGCGCCCGCCGCGCGTTGCTCCGCAGGCCCACCGGTCGCCCACGCGTCCGGCGATCTCGCACGCCCTCCTGGAGACCCCATGACACGCCACCGCCTCGCGCTCGCCGCCTCCCTGCTCGCCGCCGCGCTCCTGCCCGCCGCCTGTGCCGACGGAGCGGCCACCGACGCCGACCGTCCCGTCGTCCGGTTCGCGCTCGACTGGACGCCCAACACCAACCACACCGGCCTGGAGGTCGCGCTCGCCCAGGGCTGGTTCGACGACGCCGGCCTCGACGTCCAGGTGCTGCCGTACACCGACGTCCAGCCGGACGCGCTGATCGACGCCGGTGCCGCCGAGGCGGGCATCAGCTTCCACGGGGACTCGGTGCTCGCCCAGGCGGCCGGCGCCGACGTGGTCGCGGTGCTGGCCCCGCTGCAGCACTGGGCGTCGGCGATCGCGGTGCGTGCCGACGACGCGACGATCACCCGCCCGCGGGACCTCGACGGACGCGTCTACGCGGGGTTCGGCGGACCGGCGGAGGTGCCGCTGCTGCAGGCGGTGATCCGCGCCGACGGCGGGCGCGGTGACGTCACGGCCGTGACCCTGGGGACCAGCGCCTACGCCGCCCTGTACGCGGGGGAGGCCGACGTCGCGATCCCGTTCGTCGCGTGGGAGGGGCTCGCGGCGCAGCGCGTCGGCACACCCTTGCGGTACTTCCGGTACACCGACTACGGGTTCCCCGACGCGTACGCGGTGCTCGTCGACGCCCGCCGCTCCTGGGTGGCCGACGAGCCGGAGGTCGCCGCCGCGTTCGTCGACGCCCTGCGGCGCGGCTACCAGTACGCCGCCGACCACCCCGACGAGGCCGCGGAGCTGCTGGTCGCCGCACACCCCGACGCGTTCGCCGACCCCGGCATGGTCGTCGAGAGCCAGCGTCTGCTGGCGGCCGAGTACATGCGCGCCGCCGACGGCACCGTCGGCGGCATCGAGACCGCGCAGCTCGCCGGCTACGGCGACTTCCTGCTCGAGCAGGGCCTGCTGGCCGGACCCGACGGGGACGTCCTGACGACCCGGCCCGACTGGTCGACCTTCCACGTCGACCTCGGCGGCGAGCCGTGACGGACGTGCCAGGGCGTGCGCTCGCCGTGGGCGTCGGTGGCCTCGCGCTGCTGGGCGTCTGGCAGGTGGTCGTCGCGACGGGCGACGTCGCACCGCGGCTCCTGCCGTCCCCCGCCCGGGTCGCGCAGCAGGCGTGGACGCACCGGGACGCCCTCGCGACGCACGCGGGCGCGACGCTCACGGTGACGCTGGTCGGGTTCGCGGTGTCGGTGGCGGTCGCGTGGGCGCTGGCCGTCACGCTCGACCGGCTGCCGCGCCTGCGGACGGGTGTGGTGCCGCTGCTGGTGGCGTCGCAGACCGTGCCGGTGCTGGTCGTCGCGCCGCTGCTCGTCCTGTGGTTCGGGTTCGGGTTGGCGCCCAAGGTGCTGGTCGTGACGCTCGTGACGTTCTTCCCCGTCGCGCTGGGGCTCGTCGAGGGGTTCGCGGCGGCCGGGCCCGGGGCGTCGGCGCTGCTGGCGACGATGGGCGCGAGCCGGTGGCAGGAGTTCGTGCACGTGCGGCTGCCCGCCGCGATGCCGCGGTTCTTCACGGCGCTGCGGATCGGCGTCACGTACGCGGTGGTGGGGGCCGTCGTCGCGGAGTACGCGGGTGCCGTGCAGGGCCTCGGGACGTACATGACGATGCAGCGGGCCGCGTTCCGCACCGACCTGGTGCTCGCCGCCGTCGGGGCGTGCGCCGCGCTCACCCTCGCGCTGTACGCCCTGACCTGCGCGGTCGAGCGCGTCGTCGTGCCGTGGGGCCGTGCGCGGCGGGTGCGGCGTGGCTGACGCGCTGCTGCAGGTCCGCGACGTGCACCTCGCGCTGCCGGCCGCCGACGGGCCGCGGCCGGTGCTCGCCGGCGTCGACCTGGCCGTGCCCCGCGGGTCGTTCACGTGCGTCGTCGGGCCCTCGGGGTGCGGCAAGAGCACGCTGCTCGGGGTCGTCGCCGGCCTGCGTCGCCCCGACCGCGGACAGGTGCTGCTGGACGGCTGCGACGTCACGGGCGTCCCGGGACGGGCCGCGTGGATGGCGCAGGACGACCTGCTGCTCGAGTGGCGCACGGTCCTCGACAACGTCGCCCTCGGCCTCGAGGTGCAGGGCGTGCGCCGACGTGACGCACGCGAGCGGGTGCGGGACCTGCTCGTCGAGTTCGGCCTCGCCGACCACGCCGACGCGCGCCCCTCGGAGCTGTCCGGTGGCCTGCGGCAGCGCGCCGCGCTGGCCCGGACGGTCGCGCAGGGGCGTGACCTGCTGCTGCTGGACGAGCCGTTCGGTGCGCTCGACGCCCTGACGCGGCTGCACCTGCAGCGCTGGCTCGCGGCGACGTGGGCGCAGCACCGCTGGACCGTCGTCATGGTGACGCACGACGTGCGCGAGGCCGTGGCCCTCGCCGACCAGGTCGTGCGCCTGTCCGGGCAGCCGGCCCGCGTCGCGGCGCGTCACCCGGTGGACGACCCCCGCCCGCGGCACCCGACCCGTCCCGGTGCGGGGGCGCGCGCGGTCGAGCACAGCGTGCTCACCGGGTTGGGCGCGCTCGGGGTCGCGGACGCGGAACCGGACCGTGCGCGTCACGACCCGTGACGGCGGTGGGCCGCGCGGCCTGCCGTCGCGGATGGCGCGGTTCGGCCGGCGGACCGGGCCCGCCCGGCACTAGCCGACGAGGTACTCGTACGGTGCGACGCTCACGCCCTCGACGACGAGACGTTCGTCGTCGCCTGCCTGCGGATCCAGCAGCGCCGGGTCCAGCGAGCCCATGGAGAACAGGGCGAACCCCACGCGGAAGTCGACCCCGATGTCCGACGGCGTGTACTCGTAGCCGCGCGCCAGGAGGTCGGCGACCACCTCGTCGAGGAAGCGGTAGGTGAGCTGCACGCCGTCGAAGAACACCTCGTTGCCGTCGCCCTGACCGCCGTACGCCACCTGCACGATCTCCACCCGGTCGTCGTCCGAGTAGTCGACGACGAGCGCCGGGGTGGTCGCGTACACGTCGCGGTGGCCGTCGCCCTCATGCACGGGCGGCCCGAGCCGCACGGCGACGTCCTCACGGGCGTCACCGATGCTGACCCCGTCGACGCCCACCCCGGGCAGGATCTCCATGACCTGACGATCCCACACCAGCAGATCGACACAGGCGCACCGACGCGGTCCCGTCGCACACCGGCCGCCGAGCCCCGCATGGACCCCGTGAAACCGCCCTCGGGGTGGGTGATGACGCACTGGACGACGTCGTCACCCTGCTGCCAGCTCTCCTCGGTCGGGTGAAGGGGACGAAGTCGAGCGTCGACTCCTCGGACGACGTGCCGACGAAGTCCTCGAAGGCGTCGGCGTCAGCGAGCGGCGGGGATGGGGGCCAGGCCCTGCACGGCGTTCGCGACCGCGTCACGGAACGCGGTCGACGAGGCGATCGGACCGGGGAAGACCTCGTCCAGGGCGAACAGCCGCCCGACGGGGTCCGGGCCGCCGACCGCGTCGGCCAGCCGTGCGGCCATCGGGTCGTCGAGCTCCACCCGGCGGCCGTCCACGACCAGGTCGCCCGCGGCCGCGGCCTGCACGTACGCCACCCACCCCGCGACCGCGTACGCCGCGGCGTGCGGCACGACCCCCGCCGCGAGCCGGTCGGCGACCGTCCCCAGCAGCCGCTGCGGCAGCTTCTGCGACCCGTCCATCGCGACCTGCACGGTCGTGTGCCCGGTGCGGGGGTTGGCGAACCGGTGCAGCACCTCGTCGCGGTACGCGTCCAGGTCCAGGCCCTCCGGCGCGACGAGCGTGGGCAGCACGTCCTCGTCGACGAGCGCGCGGGCGAGCGCCTCCAGGTCGGGGTCGGCGACCGCCTCGGCGATGGTCGCGTGCCCGCGCAGCGCGCCGTGGTACGCCAGCGCGGAGTGCGTCGCGTTGAGGATCCGCAGCTTGGCGCGCTCGAACGGTGCGACGTCGTGCGTCAGCGTCGCTCCCGCGAGCTCCCACGCGGGACGCGGGCCGGCGAACGCGTCCTCGACGACCCACTGGAAGAACGGCTCGCCGACGACGAGGCCCGCGTCGCGCAGGCCCAGCATCGCGGCGGCCTCGGCGCGGTGCGCGCCGGTGGTCGCGGGCACGATCCGGTCGACCATGGTCGACGGGAAGCGCACGGACGACGCGACCCACGCGGCCACGTCGTCCGCGCCCGGCACGGCCGCCAGCGCCTGCCCGACCAGGCTCGCGAGCACCGCGCCGTTGTCGCTGAGGTTGTCGCAGGACACCACGGTCAGCGGCGCGCGGGACGTGCGGTACCGCCGGACGAGCCCGCGCACGAGCATGCCGATCGGCGTGAGCGTCGCGGCCTCGTCGTCGCGGACGAGCTCGCTCGCCGCCGACCCCAGGTCGGCAGCCACGTCGTGCGCGGCGGTGTCGAGCCGGCCGTCGGCCGCGCGCCGGTAGCCCTTCTCCGTCACCGTCAGCGTCACGACGTGCGTCGTGGGTGCCGCGATCGTGGCGAGCACCAACGGGGTGTCCCGGCCCGGGTAGGCGACGGCCCGCACGGCACCGACCACGCGCAGCGACGTGGTCCGCGCGCCGGTGGTCAGCACGCCGTACAGGCCGTCCTGCGGACCGAGCTGGTCGACCACCCGCGGGCTGCGCTGCGTCACGCCGAGCAGACCCCACCCCGTCTCGCCCGTCGCCGCCGCCGCGTCCTCGGTGCACACGGCCTGGTGCGCGCGGTGGAACGCGCCGATGCCGAGGTGCACCTGGCCCACGGTCAGCGTGTCGGGGTCCACGGGCGGGCCCTGCACCCCGTCGGGAAGGCCGTGCGCGACGCGGTCCGCCCACGTGGTGGCGGACAGGCGAGGCAGGGTCATCGGGGCTCCGGGGGGTGGGGAGGGGGTGCGGTGGTGCCGCGAACCACGAGCTCGACGGGCAGGAGGGTGGTCGGCGCGTCCGGGTCCCGGGGGCCCAGCAGCAGGTCGACGGCGGTGCGGCCGAGGCGCGCGAGAGGCATCGCCACCGTCGTGAGAGCGGGGGTGACGAGGGTCGCGACGGGGACGTCGTCGAACCCGACGACCGACACGTCGTCGGGGACGCGCAGGCCCCGCGCCCGCAGCCGGTCGACGATGCCGAGGGCCATGAGGTCGTTGTGCGCGAGCACGGCCGTCGCCCCGCTCGCGATCACCAGGTCGGCCGCGCCGACGCCCCCGGCGAACGCGGGCGGGTGGGCCCCCAGGTCGACCAGCTCGACGTCGAGGTCCAGCGCCTCGAGTCCGTCGCGGCGACGCGCGTCGGACCAGGAGCCGGCCGGCCCACCCGCGTACGCGACCCGGCGGTGCCCCAGCGTGTGCAGGTGCCGCACCGCCTGGCGGACGCCGCCGCGGTTGTCGACGGCCACGGACGGGAGCCCGGCGCCCTCCCGGTTGACCAGCAGCACCGGCCGGCCGACGGCGGCCACGGTCGCGAGGTCGTCGTCCGACATGCGCGGCGAGCACAGCAGCACGCCGTCGGCCTGTGCGCCCAGCTGGGCGACGAGCTCGGCCTCCAGCAGCGGGTCCTCCTCGGCGTCCGCGACCACGACCGCGTGGCCCGACGCGCGGGCGCGGGACTGCACCGCCTTGGCGACGGCGGCGAAGAAGGGGTTCTCCAGGTCCGGCACGACGAGGCAGAGGTACCCGCTGCGGCCGGTGATGAGCTCGCGCGCGGCCCGGTTGGGGCGGTAGCCGAGCTCCCGGGCGACGCGGCGCACCAGCTCGCGGCGCTCGGGTGCGACGAGGTGCGGGGCGGACAGCGCGCGCGAGGCGGTCGCGGCGGAGACGCCCGCAGCACGTGCGACGTCGCGCAGCGTGACGGCCATCGGGACTCCTGTCGGCGTCGGGGCGCGTCCGCCGCGGCGGCACCGGGGCAGACGATGAAACCGATTTCATCATGGCGCACCGCCGAGGTGCAACGTGCCCCGACTGTCCTTGCATCCGCTCTGCACGGGTGGCATGGTCTGCCTGCAAACGTATTCACCGTGGTGGGCGACCCCGTCGTCCGCACCGTGGCAGCGCCGCAGCGCCGCTGCGGCCCGGCGCTGGAGGATCCCATGCCCGACCCCGCAGCCGCTGCCCCCCGCTGGGCGCTGCACCCCGACCGTGCCCTGCCGGCCGATCCGGTGACCCGCCCGGTCGCCCGGCAGATCCTCGACGCGACCCGCAACCTGCCGATCGTGTCCATGCACGGTCACGTCGACGCCGGCGTGCTGGCACGGGACGAGCGGTTCGACGACCCCGCCTCGCTGCTCGTCGTGCCGGACCACTACCTCGTGCGCATGCTCGTCTCCCAGGGCGTCCCGCACGACGCACTCGGCCTGCCGCGCCGTGACGGCGGCGCGGTGCAGAGCGACCCGCGCGAGATCTGGCGGGCGTTCGCGTCGCACTGGCACCTCTTCCGCGGCACGCCCACGCGGTTCTGGATGGAGCACGTGCTCGTCGAGGTGCTCGGCGTGACCGAGCGGTTGTCCGCCGCCACCGCGGACGCCGCGTACGACACGATCGCCGAGCGCCTCGCCGAGCCGGGCTTCCGGCCGCTCGCGCTGCTGGACCGGTTCGGCATCGAGATCATCGCGACGACCGATCCCGCGTCAGCGGACCTGGCCGACCACGCCGACCTCGCGGCCCGCGGGTGGGGCGAGCGGATCGTCCCGACGTTCCGGCCGGACGCGGTGCTGCACGTCGACCGGCCCGGCTGGGTCGACGACGTCGCGCTGCTGGGCGACCGCGCGGGCGTGGCGATCGGCTCCTACCGCGACTTCCTGCGGGCGCTGGAGGCGCGCCGCTGGGCGTTCGTCGACGCGGGCGCGCGGGCGACCGACCACGGGCACGTGCTCGCGGACACGACGCCCATGGCCGAGACCGACGCGGCCGCCGTGTTCGCGTCCGCGCTGCGCGGCGACGTCGACCCGGCCGCGGCGCGCGCGTTCTCCGCCCACATGCTGTTCGAGATGGCGCGCATGTCCACGCAGGACGGTCTGGTCATGCAGCTGCACCCCGGGGCGCTGCGCGACCACGACCCGCACGTCATGGCGATGCTCGGGCACGACGTGGGGTACGACATCCCGGTCGCGACCGAGTACGTGCACGCGCTGCGTCCGCTGCTGTCCGCCTTCGGCCACCACCCGAACCTGCGCCTCGTGCTGTTCACGCTCGACGAGGACACGTTCAGCCGCGAGCTCGCGCCGCTTGCGGGCGTGTACCCGGCGGTGCGCCTGGGTGCGCCGTGGTGGTTCCTCGACAGCCCCGACGGCATGCGCCGGTTCCGCGAGGCCGTCACCGACACCGCGGGGTTCGCGAACACCACGGGCTTCGTCGACGACACCCGCGCGTTCCTCTCGATCCCGGCCCGGCACGACCTGTCGCGGCGCGTCGACGCGGGCTTCCTCGCGCGGCTCGTCGTCGAGCACCGCCTCGACCTCGACGAGGCCCTCGAGACCGCCGTCGACCTGGCCTACGGCCTGCCGCGCGCCGCGTACGCCCGCCAGACCACCACCCCCGACCACCCCCACCCCCCAGGTGCGTGAGAGTGCGATCCAGTCACCCCCAGTGGTGCGTGAGAGTGCAATCCAGTCACCCCCAGTGGTGCGTGAGAGTGCAATCCAGTCACCCCCAGTGGTGCGTGAGAGCGCAATCCAGTCACCCCCAGTGGTGCGTGAGAGTGCAATCCAGTCACCCGGGAGGTGCGTGAGAGTGCGATCCAGTCACCCCCGGGTGCGTGAGAGTGCGATCGAGCGACGCAGGGTGACTGGATTGCACTCTCACGCCTCACATGGGGGAGAGGTTCGGGGGTGACCCAGCGGTGGGGTGACTGGATTGCGCTCTCACGCCTCAAGGGGGTTGAGGTCCAGCGGTCGGGGGTGCGGGCACGTCGTCCCATGGTGTGAGGGCCTGGGTGTGCGAGCATCGGCCACCATGCCGATCCACCCGCTGATCACCGACCTGCTCACCACCGTCACCGACTGGGACTCGTGGGCTGCCGGTACCGCGACGCTCGGCGCCGGGTACCGACTGCCGGACGTCCACGTCGAGGACCTCGCGGTCGACGGACCCCATGGGCCCGTCGCCGTGCGGCTGTACCGGCCGACGACGCGGCCGACGTCGGGGGCGGGCCTCGTGTGGGCCCACGGCGGCGGGTTCGCGTACGGCGACCTCGACATGTGCGAGGCCCACGTCGTGTCGGCGGAGCTCGCGGCGCGGCACGGGATCGTCGTGGCGTCCGTGGGCTACCGGCTCGCGACGCCCGGCGCCGGCTACCCGATCCCGCTCGACGACGTCGACGCGGCGTGGACGTGGTTCGTCGAGGCTGCGCCCTCCCTGGGGGTCGAGCGCCTGGGCATCGGTGGCGCGTCCGCGGGTGCTGCGCTCACCGGGGGCGTCGCCGTGCGCGTCCGGGACCGCGGGACGCGCGCGCCCGACGCGCTGCTCCTGGCCTACCCGGGCATGCACTTCCCGTCGCCCGCGCTGCCCGACGAGCAGGTCGACGACCTGCGCCGCCTGCCCCGCGGCATCCGCTTCCTGCCCGCCCCGATGCTCGACATGACCCGGACGTACCTGGGCCGGCTGTCGGGGTTCCCGGCGGAGGCGATGGCGGGCAACGGCGACGTCGCGGGCCTGCCGCCCACGTCGGTGGTGCTCAGCGAGGTGGACGACCTGCGGCCGTCGGGGGAGATGTTCCTCCTGCAGCTGCAGGATGCTGGCGTCCCCACGCGCGCGATGGTCGCGACGGGCATGCTGCACGGTCACCTCGACATCCCACCGGTGCCGGCGCTGCCGGTCATCGGGGAGTCGCTCGACTTCCTCGCCGCCGCCCTCCTGCCGGGCTGAGAGCGCACCCGACCGTCCGCGGGGACTCCCGCAGGCAGCCCTCGGCGTGCGACGCTCGGGCATGGCTGGTCGCACGCGCTCGTGGCGGGTCGGTGGTCGGGCCGTCGCTCCGGTCGTCGGCCCGGTGCGCGGCGGCGCCCTACCCGGGGTGCCCGCAGTCCTCGCGCTCGGGGTGCTCGTGCTCGGGGCGTGCGTCGGTGGGGAGCCGACGGCCGTCACCTCGGCGTCGTCGCCAGGGCCGCTGCCGACGGCCGTCACGTTCGACGTGGAGGTCGCCCAGGCGCGCAGCGACCGCGTCGCGCGTGTCGTCGAGCTGCAGGTCCGCAACACCGGGCCGGTCGACGTCAGGATCACGCGGGCTCGGCTGACGAGCGTGTCCCTGACGGCGGAGTCCGAGGTCGACCGGGAGATCCGGGTGGGCAGCATGCGGCGCCTGCGGGTGCCGCTCGACGCCGCGGTGTGCGCCGCGGCCGGTGAGGACCCGGCCCCGCGTGTCGCGCTCGGCGTGAGCACAGCCGACGGCCGTACCGGCACCGTCGTGGTGACGCCGACCGACGAGACCGATGACCTGCGACGCATCGAGGGCGAGGACTGCGCGGCCGAGGCCGTCGCCGCCGGGCTGCGGGTGACGCTCTCGGACGACCTCGCCGTGCGTGACGTCGGCGGCACGTCGGTGGCGGACGTGACGCTGCTCGTCGAGCCCGTGCCGGGTGGGCCGCACGTGCGGATCGTCTCGGTGCACGCCACCACGCTGCTGCGGCCGCTGGGCACCACGGGGCGGTGGGACCTGGTTGTGGACTCGGCGGCGCCGCCGGCCGACGGGCGCGTGGTGCTGGCGACCGTGCCCGCGCGCTGCGACCTGCACGCGATCGCCGAGGACAAGCGCGGCACGGTGCTGGGTGTGCAGGCCGTGGTGGACGGCGTGGAGCAGCCCGTGTTCCACGTGGCCGCGTCCGACGCGCTGCGGGGCGCGCTGTACGACTACGTCGTCACCACGTGCGGGCCGCCGAGCGACGAGCGGACGGGGTGAGGTCCGGGCCCGTCAGCGCGTGGACGTCGCCTCCACGAGGTTGCGGCGCCGAGGCAGCGGTCCGTCGGTGCTGGTGGTGGCGAGGAGGTCCTCGACGCCGACCATGTGCATGGCCATCCGGAGTCGCGCACGGTCCGGGTCCCGTGCCGTGATCGCGGCGAGGATCGCGTCGTGCTCCTCGCAGGTGCGCTCCCCGGCGAGGCCGTGCATCTCGTCCCAGACCCGTCGGCGCGGGCCCTCGCCCGCGAGCGCGTTGAGCAGTGCGGCGAGCACGGGGTTGCCGGAGGCGTCGGCCACGGCGCGGTGGAAGGCGAGGTCCGCGGCGGCCAGCTGCGCGGGTTCGACCCGGGGTGCGACGAGCGCGCGGGACATGTCGTCGAGCGCGACGCGTGCCCGCGCGACGGGCCCGTCGGTCAGGTGCAGGGCTGCGAGCCCGGCCGCCTCCGTCTCGAGCGTCGCACGCACCGCGTGCAGGGGCGCGTGGTTGCCGGGCAGGTCGGCGAGGAACGCCACGGGGGCGAGCAGGGTCGCGGGGTCGAGGTCGGTGACGTAGGTGCCGTTGCCGTGCCGGGCCTCGAGGATGCCGAGGACGACGAGCGCACGCACGCCCTCCCGGAGGGACCCGCGTGACACGCCGAGCTCGGAGGCGAGCGCCTTCTCGGCTGGCAGCCGGTCGCCGGGGCGCAGCCCGCCGTCGAGGATCAGTCGCTGGACGTCCTCGACGACGTCCT
Organism: Cellulomonas xiejunii; assembly: GCF_024508315.1. Taxonomy (NCBI): domain Bacteria; kingdom Bacillati; phylum Actinomycetota; class Actinomycetes; order Micrococcales; family Cellulomonadaceae; genus Cellulomonas; species Cellulomonas xiejunii. The sequence continues at coordinate 3,350,558 of NZ_CP101987.1, read as the reverse complement.
GGGTGCGTGACACGTGCTCGTCTCCGTCGTCCTCCGCCGCTGCCGTCAGGGTGGGCGGGTGTCAGCGCTCGGGGACGAGCGGCGGGATGCCGTACGTCTCGACCGCGGTCCGCCCCATGACGCGGGCGACGGCCGCCTCGTCGAGGTCGACGAGGGTCGCGCGCAGGCCACCCCAGACCTCGTCCCACGAGCCGTGGGCGTCGAGCGCGGTGGGCCAGTCGCTGCCCGCCATGAGGCGGTCGGTGCCGAAGGTGGCGATCGCGTGGTCGACGGCCGGGCGCACGTCGTCGACGGTCCAGCCGGGGCCGGCGGCGCGGCCGAGGCCCGCGAGCTTGGCGACGACGTTGGGCGCCTGGGCGGCGACCTCGAGCGCCTGCGCCCACCGCTGCCAGGTCGCGGTGTCCCCGGCGCGCAGGGCGGCGAGCGGCGGCGACCCGAGGTGGTCGACGACGACCGTGAGCTTGGGGTGCCGGTCGGCGACGGTCGCGACGTGGTGGAGCAGCTCGGGGGTCGTGGCCGGCAGGTCGAGGACGAGGCGGCGCTCGGTCAGGAGCGTGAGCCCCTCGTCGACGCCGTCGCCCAGCAGCCACCCGGCGTCGGCCTCGCGGTCGACGTGGTGGCTGATGCCGACGATGGGCTCCACGCGCCACTGGTCGAGCTGGTTCGCGGCCTCGTCCGGCGTGTCGAGGGGAACCCAGGCGACCACGCCCAGCACGTGCGGCGAGCAGAGCGCCTGGAAGAGCAGGTGCTCGCTGTCCGCGCGGTTGTCGGCGGACTGGACGAGCACCACGCCGTCCACGTGGTGCTCGTCCAGTGCTCCGCCGAGGTCGCGGACTCGGTAGGCGCGGCGCAGGAGTGAAGGATCCTGTGACATCCACGGGTAGTGGACCGACTCCGGGTCCCATACCTGCAGGTGCGCATCCACGACGTCGTAGGGCATGTCTCCGACGGTAGCGGTGCTCCGATGTCTGAATCGTCCTGGCGGTCAATTCCTCACAGAACCCTCATGATGGGCCCTGTGACAGCCCGAGACATCCGATGTCTGATTCGTCCCGATGTTGAGCGTTCACATGAAAGTCATCGTCCCCGACGTGCACCTGTGACACTCCAGGTCACGGCCGTGTCATGGGGGCAATGACCGGCCTGCCGCCCTCACCGGCCCGTCGCGTACCCCTGCTGCCCGCGGGGGTTCGCTGCAGCGTACAACCACCCGTTCGGCGCAACGCCCGCAGCACTCAACCGGCCGAGCGACCACGCTCCGGCGTCCACCACGGCGTGACCACGGGCCTCCAGCGCGCCCGGCACGTCGGCTCCCAGCCGCGACTCCAGGACCACGCCGCGGGGCGTGTGCGCGCGCGGGTGGAACGACCCGTGGACGTGCGTCGAGTGCCACGTCGGCGCGTCGATCGCGGCCTGCAGGTCCGACCCGCCGACGACGTGCCGGAGCAGGAACGGCACCGGCCACTGGTCCTGCTGGTCGCCGCCGGGGGTGCCGAACGCGAACCCGTGGCCGGCCCCGAGCGCCAGTGCCGGGCTCAGGGTCGTCCGCGGGCGACGCCCCGGCACCAGGCTCGCGGGCAGCCCGTCCTCCAGCCAGCACATCTGGGCGCGCGTCGGCAGCGCGAACCCCAGGCCGGGGACGACGGGGCTCGACTGCAGCCAGCCACCCGACGGTGTCGCTGACACCTGGTTGCCCCAGCGGTCGACCACGTCGACGTGGCAGGTGTCGCCCCGGGTCAGCCCCGTGGGGGCGACCGTGGGCTCGCCCAGCCCCGCCCCGAGCGGCCCGCCGTCGCCGTCCGGCCCGCCCGCGTCGGCGAGTGCACGGGCCGCGACCAGGGCCCGGGCCAGGCGCGGCGGCCGACCGGCCGGCGCCCCGGGACGGAAGCCGTCGTCGGCGCCCGCGCCCACCAGGGCCGCCCGCTCGACCGCGTACGCCGTGGACAGCAGCGCGTCCAGCGGTACGTCCGCGCTGTCGCCGTACCAGGCGTCACGGTCGGCGAACGCGAGCTTCGCGACCTCGACGACGGCGTGCACGAGCTCGGCCTGCGGGCCGCCACGGTCGTCGGCCCCGCGCCCCTCGCGCTCGACGACGTCGCGGACCAGGTCCTCGACACCGAGCGCCTCGAGCAGCCGCAGCTGCTGCAGGAGCACCGGCCCCTGGCCCCACGGGCCGGTCTTGTGCACCTCGACCCCCGCGAAGGGGACGGCCACGGTCGGCTCCTCGGTCGCCCGCCACGCGGCGAGGTCGTCCGCGCGCAGGAACCCCGTGTGCGCGCGGCCCGTGGCGTCGAGCACGGGCGTCCCCGCGACGAACGCATCGACCGTCTCCGCGACGAAGCCCTCGTAGAACGCCCGGCGCGCCGCCTCGATCTGCGCCTCACGGTCGGGCCCCGCCGCGGACGCCTCGGCCAGGAGCCGCTCGAACGTGCGCGCGAGGTCCGGGTTGCGGAACCGCTCGCCCGGGCCCGGCGGCACGCCGCCGGGCAGGTACACCTGTGCGCTCGTCGGCCAGTGCGCGCGGAACATGTCCGAGACCGTCGCGACCGTGCGCGCGGCTGCCGCCACGAGCGGGTACCCGTCCCGCGCGTAGCCGATCGCGGGGCCGAGCACGTCGGCCAGCGGCAGCGTCCCGTACCGCGCGAGCAGGTCGAGCCACGCCCCGAACGCCCCGGGGACGACGGCCGCGAGGTGCCCGGTGCCCGGGACCTCCGTGACGCCCAGCTCGCGGTACGCCTCGGTCGTCGCCAGCGCCGGGACGACGCCCTGCCCGCACACGACGAACGTGTGCGCGTCCGCGGCGCGGTGCCCGATGACCGGTGCGTCCCCGCCGGGGCCGTTGAGGTGCGGCTCGACGACGGACAGCGTGAATCCCGCGGCGGCTGCCGCGTCGAACGCGTTGCCGCCGGCCTCGAGCGTGCGCATCCCGACCGCGCTGGCGAGCCAGTGCGTCGAGGCGACCATGCCGAGCGTCCCGGTCAGCACCGGTCGGGTCGTGAACATGTCCCGATGCTCGCAGCCGACGTCCTTGCGCGTCGCGCCGTTCACACCCCGCCGGGGAACCCGAGCGCGCGCCACGCCTCGTACGTCGCGACGGCCGCGGCGTTCGACAGGTTCATCGACCGCCGGCCCGGCAGCATCGGGATGCGCAGCTGGTCCTCGACGCGGGGGTGGGCCAGGACGTGCGGCGGCAGGCCCTGCGGCTCGGGGCCGAACAGCAGGACGTCGTCGTCGCGCCACGGCACGTCGGTGTACCGGCGGGTCGCCTGCGTCGTGAACGCCCACACGCGCGACGTCGGCAGCGCGGTCAGCAGCGCGTCCAGACCGGGGTGGACGACGACGTGCGCGAGGTCGTGGTAGTCCAGGCCGGCGCGCCGCAGGCGGGCCTCCGTGAGCTCGAACCCCAGCGGCTCCACGAGGTGCAGGGTCGCCCCCGTGCCCGCGCACATGCGGATGGCGTTGCCGGTGTTGCCGGGGATCCGGGGCTCGAAGAAGGCGACGTGCACCGGACGATCCTGCCACCGTGGTTGGGTGTGGTCGTGACCGACGACGACGTGGACGCACCGCCGCTGCTGCTGCGGCTGGACGAGCCGGCGCGCACCTGGACGGACGCGTTCCCGGTCGGCAACGGGCGCATCGGCGCGATGGTGCACGGCGGCACCGCGCACGAGCGGCTGCAGGTCAACGACGACACGTGCTGGTCGGGAGCGCCGCACGACGGTCCCGTCGAGCCTGTCGGACCGCTGGGTCCGGACGGCGCGCCGGGCGTCGTGCGCCGTGCGCGCCGGCTGCTCGCGGACGGCGACCCCCTGGCGGCCGAGGCCGAGCTGGCCCGCCTGCAGAGCGGCTGGGTGCAGGCGTACCAGCCGCTGGTCGACGTGCTGCTCGACCAGCCCGACGCCGCGGGCGGGGCGGGCTACCGCCGGACCCTCGACCTCGCCCGCGGGGTCGTGACGACGACCTGGGCGTCCACCGCCGACGTGCCGTGGCGGCAGGACGTGCTGGTGAGCCACCCCGACGGTGCGCTGCTGCTGGAGCGGGCGGCCGACGCCGCGGCGCCCGGCGGCGGCGAGGCGTGGGTGCGGCTCACCTCGCCGCACCCGTGGGCCGGTGCGCCGACGCCCGTCGCCGCACCGGACGCGCACCCGCGCGCGGCCGTCGTGCTCGCGACGCTCGACATGCCGTCGCACGTCCTGCCCGACTGGGTCGACGGCCCCGACCCCGTCCGGTACGGCGGGCGCGCCGTGCACGCGGCGGTGGCGCTCGCGGTGCTCGCCGACGGTGACCCCGACCGTGATCCCGACGACGGTGCCCGGGTGGACGTCGTCGACGGTGCCGTCCGCGCCCGCGGCGTCCGTCGCCTGCGGGTCGTCCTGACCACCGCCACCGACCACGACGTCGCGACCGGGACGCTGCACGGCGACCGTGCCCGGGTCGCGGCGGACGCGCTCGCCGGGCTGGGTCGGGCGGTCGCGGACGTCGACGGCATCGCCGCGCGGCACGTCGCGGACCACGCCGCACTCATGGGCCGGGTGACGCTCGACCTCGACGCCGTCGCACCGGACCTGCCGCTCGACACCCGCCTCGCGCGGCACGCGCACGGTACGGCGGACCCGCACCTCGCGGTGCTGGCCTTCCAGCACGGCCGCTACCTGACGGTCGCCGGCTCACGTCCGGGCACCCTGCCGCTGAACCTCCAGGGCATCTGGAACGCGAGCGTGCGGCCGCCGTGGAGCTCCAACTACACGATCAACATCAACACGGAGATGAACTACTGGCCCACGCTCGTCGGCGACCTGGCGGAGTGCCACGAGCCGCTGCTGGGCTGGCTCGACCGGCTCTCCGACGCGGGCCGGGGCACGGCGCGCACGCTGTACGGCGTGCGTGGCTGGGTGGCCCACCACAACAGCGACCCCTGGTGCTTCACGGGCCCGACGGGGCGCGGCCACGACTCCGCGAGCTGGTCGAGCTGGCCGCTGGGAGGCGCGTGGCTGGCCCGGCACGTCGTGGACCACCACGACTGGACGGGCGACGACGCGGCGCTGCGCCGGCACTGGCCGGTGGTGCGGGGCGCAGCGCTCGCGGTGCTCGACCTGCTCGTCGAGCTGCCCGACGGCACGCTCGGGACGTCGCCCGCCACCAGCCCGGAGAACCACTACCTGCTGCCCGACGGCCGTCCCGCGGCCGTGTCCGTCTCGACGACGTCCGACCTCGCGATCATCCGTGACCTGCTGGAGCACGTGCGCCGCCTCGCGCCGGCCGCGGGGGACCACGACGAGGACCTGCGTGCGGCCGTCGACGGTGCGCTCGAGCGGCTGCCGACCGAGCGCGTCGCGCCCGACGGGCGGCTCGCGGAGTGGCGCACCGACGTGCCCGACGCGGAGCCGGGGCACCGGCACCAGTCGCACCTCTACCGGGTGTTCCCGGGGACGTCGATCGACCCGGACTCCGCGCCGGCGCTCACGGCGGCCGCGCTGCGGACCCTGGACGCGCGCGGGCCGGACTCGACGGGTTGGTCGCTCGCGTGGCGGCTCGCGCTGCGGGCCCGGCTGCGGGACGTCGACGGGGTCGCGGACCTGGTCACGGCGTTCCTGCACCCCGTGGACGCGGAGCCGTCCGTAGGCGACGGGCCCCTGCGCGGCGGGGTCTACAGGTCGCTGCTGTGCGCGCACCCGCCGTTCCAGATCGACGGCAACCTGGGCTTCACGGCCGGGGTCGCCGAGGCACTCGTGCAGGCGCACCGGCGCGGCCCGGACGGCGTGCGCGAGGTCCACCTGCTGCCGGCGCTCCCTGCGGCGTGGCCCACGGGACGCGTGCGGGGCCTGCGGCTGCGCGGGGGGCTGCGGCTGACGGAGCTGGCGTGGCGGGACGGGCGCGTGGAGCGTGCGGTGCTCGAGGCGGACCGTCCGGTCGTCGTCGACGTGCGCGAGCGGGGGGCTGCCGAGCGTCGCCAGGTGACGCTGCGCCCGGGGCGTCGGGTCGTGGCTGCGGCGCCGGCCTGACCCGTGATGGTCGCGCCCGGGCGCGCGACCGGGTGAGCTAGAGCGTGCCCGCGGGCGCCGGTGCCGTCGACTCGCGGACGACGAGCTCGGTCGCGAGGTCGATCCGCAGGTTCGCGGGGTGCTGACCCGAGGCCAGGCTCAGGACCATCTCGGTGGCGGTGCCGGCCATCTCGCGCAGCGGCTGGCGCACGGTGGTCAGGGACGGGCCGAGCCACTGGGCCAGGGGGATGTCGTCGTACCCGACGACGGAGACGTCCTCCGGGATCGACAGGCCCAGCTCACGCACGGCGCGCATGACGCCGAGGCTCTGGTAGTCGGAGCCGGCGAAGATCGCGGTGGGGCGGTCGGTGCGGGACAGCAGCTCGAGCCCGTGCTTGTAGCCGCCGTCGACGTGGAAGTCGCCCCAGCGCACGAGCTCCGGGTCGGGGCGGATGCCCGCCTCCTCCAGAGCGCTGCGGTAGCCGTCGACGCGTGCCCGGGAGCACAGCACGTCGGACGGGCCGGCGATCACGGCGATCCGCCGGTGCCCGAGGGAGAGCAGGTGGCGGGTGGCGATCAGCCCGCCGTTCCAGTTGTTGGAACCGACCGTCGGGACCCCCGCGGGCGGCTCCCCCCAGGTGTCGACGACGACGAAGGGGATCGACCGCGACTCGAGCTGGTGACGCTGCGTCGTGTCGAGGCTCGACAGGACCAGGAGCACCCCGAGCGGACGCCTGGCCAGGATGTCGTCGATGAGCTCCTGCTGGGGCCGGTGGGACCCGCCGAGCTCCGAGAGCACCACGCCGACGCGGTGCGCGGCGGCGGCGTCCTCGACGCCCTTGATGACCTCCTGCGCCCAGGCGTTGTCGAAGTGGTGGAAGACCAGGTCGATGAGGTTCGGGTCGCCCGACCCGCGCCCGCGGCGCCGTCGGTAGCTGTGCTCCTCGAGGATCGCCTCGACGCGTGCGCGCGTCGAGGCGGCGACGTCCGCGCGGCCGTTCAGGACCTTCGACACGGTGGGCACGGAGACGCCGGCGAGCGTCGCGATCTCGGCGATCGTCACGGTCCGCCGGTTGTCGCTGGACGTGGCCACGAAGGTCTCCTCTGACCGGGGCCCCCAGCGCGGTCGGCGGGGCCGGCCGACGGCGCGCCCGGGACGGCTCGCAAGTTTCGGGACGACGGTAGCATCCCGGCCGCACGACGCCGCGTGACGCGTCGGTGGTCCGTCCGGATGGTCCCTCGTGCCCGCTCCGGTCTCGGTTCGGTCTCGCGGGTTGACGGCACCGCAAACGTTTGCCTAACGTGTCGGCCACACCCGATGGGGACCACCCGTCGACACGTTTCGGCCACGAGGGCGTGGAGATCGATGCAGGCGCAGCAGGACGTGAACCCGGCGCAGACCGGTTCGTCGCCGCACGGCCACGACCGTCACCACCCGAGCGCCCCCGCGGTGCTCCTCACCTCCGAAGGGTGGTGAACGCATTGTCCACGGACGGTGTGACCGTCGGCTCGGGCGCCTCGCAGGCCGCCCTCGCCCACGACCCCGCCCCCGCCGTCGCCGCACGCGGCGCGGCCGACGCGCCACAGGGGCCCGGCGGTCGCGCGGCACGCAAGCGTCGCGGCGGCCACATGACGTGGCGGCGCGCGCTGCGCCGCGACTGGCAGCTGTACTCGCTGCTGATCCTGCCGTTGCTGTTCTTCGCGATCTTCCGCTACGTCCCGATGTTCGGCAACGTCATCGCGTTCCGGCGGTTCCGCCCGGGCGGGTCGATCTTCGGCGAGGAGTGGGTCGGTCTGCACTACGTGCGGATGTTCATCAACGACCCCACGTTCTGGAACGTCTTCCAGAACACCCTGGTCCTCGGGGTCCTGAGCCTGGTGATCATCTTCCCGCTGCCGATCGTGCTCGCGCTCATGCTCAACGAGCTGCGCTCGCAGCGGTTCAAGCGGATCGTCCAGACGATCTCCTATCTGCCGCACTTCATGTCGATCGTCATCGTCGCGGGGCTGGTGTTCCAGCTCACCGCGATCCGCGGCACGGTCAACCAGATCATCACCGCCATCGGCGGCGAGGCGATCGGGTTCATGCAGCTGCCGGAGTTCTTCCGGACGATCTACATCTCCTCGGAGATCTGGCAGACCGTCGGCTGGGGCACGATCCTCTACCTCGCCGCGCTGTCGACGATCGACCCGCAGCTGTACGAGGCCGCGCGCATCGACGGTGCCAACCGCTGGCGCCAGACGTGGCACGTCACGCTGCCGGGCATCCGCCCGACGATGGTCGTGCTGCTCATCCTCAATATCGGGTCGTTCATGGCGGTCGGGTTCGAGAAGATCCTGCTCCTGTACAACCCCTTGCTGTACCCGACGGCGGACGTCATCGCGACGTACCTGTACCGCGTCGGCATCGGGTCGAGCCAGTTCTCCTACGCGACGGCCATCGGCCTGTTCGAGGCGATCATCGGCCTGACCCTCGTCCTGTCCGCCAACGCGATCTCGCGCCGAGTGGTCGGAGCCTCCCTGTGGTGACCGCCGAGAACGTCACGCACCTGGACGAGCAGCTGTCGAAGCCGACCGTCTACGCCACCCGCACCGTCAAGGACACCCGGGGCTACCGCGTCTTCTACGTCGTCAACGCGACCCTGCTGGTGATCATCGCGGGCGTCACGCTGTACCCGTTCGTCAACCTCCTGGCCCAGGCGTTCAGCTCCGAGTCGTACATCAACGCCGGCCAGGTCAACCTGTGGCCCAAGGGCTTCAACGTCACGACGTTCAACCTGGTGATGAGCGACTCGATGTTCTGGCGCAACTACCAGAACACCGTCTACTACACGGTCGTCGCGACGCTCGTCGCCATGGTCTTCACCACGACGTTCGCCTACGCGATCTCCAAGTACCACCTCAAGGGTCGCAAGGTCTTCATCGGCATCGCCGTCTTCACCATGTTCTTCAACGGCGGCCTCATCCCCAACTACGTGCTCGTGAACGAGCTGGGGCTGCGCAACTCGGTGTGGGCCATCGCGCTGCCCAACGCCATCAGCGTGTTCAACCTGCTCGTCATGAAGTCGTTCTTCGAGAACTTCTCGACCGAGATCGAGGAAGCCGCGGAGATCGACGGGCTGAGCACCTACGGCAAGCTCTGGCGGATCGTGCTGCCGCTGAGCAAGGCGGTCATCGCCACGATGATCCTGTTCTACGCGGTCTCCTTCTGGAACTCGTGGTTCGCAGCGTTCCTCTACATGGACCACCGCGAGCTGTACCCGGTGACCGTGTACCTCCGGAACCTCATCGCCGGCGCGACCAGCGTCGACGGCGCCGCGGGCTCCGCCGAGGCCACGCAGATCGCGGCCAACGTCAAGGCGGTGACGATGCTGCTCACCGTCCTGCCGATCGTCTGCCTCTACCCCTTCCTCCAGAGGTACTTCGTGTCGGGCGTGATGCTCGGCTCGGTCAAGCAGTGAGCACCACCCCAGCCCCCGCGGTCCTCCCGGACGGCGGTGCACTTCCACGGATGCAGGACGACGACGTTCCACCCCGAAGGAGAATCATGAGGACGACGAAGAAGCGGCCACTCGCGCTCGCCGCGACCGCCGCGACGCTCGCGCTGGCCCTGACGGCCTGCTCGGGCGGCTCGGACGAGGCAGCGGAGACGCCCGAGGCCAGCGAGCTCGGCCAGGTGGGCGCGATGGAGGACTTCAAGGTCGGGACGACCTTCAAGGCCACCGAGCCGGTCGAGTTCGGTCTGATGTACCGCGACCACCCGAACTACCCGATCAAGGACGACTGGGACATCCTGAAGAAGTTCGAGGAGAACCAGAACGTCACGTTCGACATCCAGACCGCCCCGCTGTCCGACTGGCAGCAGGCCCAGTCGATCGCGATCGGTGCGGGCAACGCCAAGGACGTCATCTCGGTGACGTACCCGGGTCAGGAGGTGCCCTTCGTCGCCGGCGGCGCGATCCTGCCCGTCAGCGACTACGTCGAGCACATGCCGAACTTCCAGGAGAAGGTCGAGAAGTGGGGCCTGGAGGCGGACATCGACCGCCTGCGCCAGGAGGACGGCAAGTACTACCTGCTGCCGGGCCTGCGCGAGTCGGTCCGCCCGTCGTACGCGTACGCCGTGCGCAAGGACGTGTGGGAGCAGCTCGGGCTGAGCCTCGAGCCGGAGACGTTCGAGGACTTCGCGGCGGACCTGGCGAAGGTCAAGGCCGCGTACCCGGACACGTACCCGCTCTCCGACCGCTGGTCGGCCAACGGCCCGCTCGAGGCCACGCTCAACGTCGCCGCCCCGAACTTCGGCACCGCCGCGGGCTGGGGCTACGGCGAGGGCACGTGGTGGGACGAGGACGCCGAGGAGTTCGTCTACACGGGCGCCATGGACGAGTACCGCGACCTGCTCGAGTACTACAACGGGCTCGTGGCCGACGGCCTCATGGACCCCGAGAGCCTCACGCAGGAGGATGACCAGGCGATCCAGAAGATGGCATCCGGCCAGACGTTCGCGCAGCTCACGAACGACCAGGAGATCCTCAAGGTCCGCACCGCCATGACCGAGGTCGGCACCGCGGGCGAGGTCGTCATGATCCGCGTGCCCGCCGGCCCGGCCGGTGACATCCAGGCCGGTACGCGCCTGGTCAGCGGCGTCATGCTCGCGGCGTCGGCTGCCGAGGAGGACGACTTCCTCGCGATGCTGCAGTTCCTCGACTGGCTGTTCTATTCCGACGAGGGCCTCGAGTTCGCCAAGTGGGGCGTCGAGGGCGAGACGTACACGAAGGACGGCGACAAGCGCGTCCTGGCGACGGACATCGACCAGAACGGCCTGAACCCGGGGGCGCCCAAGGCGCTCAACGTCGACTTCGGCTACCACAACGGCGTCTGGATGCTCGAGCACGGCTCGTCCGACGAGCTCGACCGCTCGATGCTCCGCCCGGAGGTCGTGGAGTTCGTCGAGTCGATGAGCGACAAGGAGCTCGCGGTCGTCGCACCGCCCGCGCCGCTCGACGAGCTCGAGCGCGAGCAGGTCTCGCTGTGGCAGACCGGTCTGCGTGACCACGTCCTGCAGAACACGGCCGCGTTCATCCTCGGCCAGCGCCCGCTCTCCGAGTGGGACGCGTACGTGACCGAGCTCGAGGGCAAGAACCTGCAGCAGTACCTCGACGTCGTGAACGGCGCGCAGAAGCGCTACGCCGAGAAGAACGGCTGATCGACCGGGCCCGGTCCCCTCGTCCGTCGCGGACGGGCGAGGGGACCGGGCCTCTCGCTGCCCGGTGCAGCCCTCGCACCACCACCTGACCGCCGTCGCGTCCGCGACGTGCGAAGGTGGTCCGCACGTCCGTCCCCGTGGACGTCCGTCACCCCCTGTCACCGTCGCCTGGAGGTCGCCCCCGTGCGCACCGTCGTCCCCACCCAGCCCACCGGCCCCCTGCCCGACGCCTGGCGCGCGTGCGTCGGCACGGGACGCATGAACCTCGCGCTGCGCGCCGACTACCGCGACTCCCTCACGCAGGTGCAGCGCGACATCGGGTTCAAGCACATCCGCGGGCACGGCGTGCTGTCGGACGACATGGGGGTGCTGCGCACCGACGAGATCGACGGTCGCACGCACACCCGGTACGCGTTCAGCTACGTGGACCAGGTCCATGACTTCTTCCTGTCGGTGGGCATCCGGCCGTTCCTCGAGCTGGGGTTCATGCCGTCGCACCTCGCGTCGGGCGACCAGACCGTGTTCTGGTGGAAGGGCAACGTCACCCCGCCGCGCGACCACGGCGAGTGGGTGGCGCTGGTGCAGGCCTTCGTGCGCCACCAGATCGACCGGTACGGCATCGACGAGGTGCGCCAGTGGCCGATCGAGGTGTGGAACGAGCCGAACCTCACGGTCTTCTGGAAGGACGCCGACCAGCCCGCGTACTTCCGGCTGTACGAGGAGACCGCCCGCGCGATCAAGGACGTCGACGCGAGCCTGCAGGTCGGCGGCCCTGCCATCTGCGGCGGTTCCGACGACGAGTGGTGGGCGCCGTTCACCGACTTCGTGACGAGCCGCGACGTGCCCATCGACTTCGTCAGCCGGCACGCGTACTCGTCCGGCCCGGTGCAGCGGATCCCGTTCGGCGTCTACCAGACGCAGATGCCGCCGCAGGACCTGCTGCACCAGTTCGACGCGCCGCGACGCTACCTGGCCGGCACGCCGCTGGCGGGCCTGCCCGTGCACATCACCGAGTTCAACACCTCGTACCGCCCGGACAACCCGATCCACGACACGGCGTACAACGCCGCCTTCCTCGCCCCGGTGCTCGCCGGCGGCGGCGACGTGGTCGACTCGTTCTCCTACTGGACCTTCTGCGACGTGTTCGAGGAGGCCGACGTCCCGACGTCGTTCTTCCACGGCGGGTTCGGCATGCTGACCCACCGGCAGGTCGCCAAGCCGACCTACCACCTCTACGCGTTCATGGCGCGCATGGGCCGCGACGTCCTGGCCCGCGGCGAGGACCACCTCGTGTGCTCCGACCCGGACGGGCGCGTCACCGTGCTCGCCTGGCAGCCGGTCGGCGGCACCGACGCCGCGGACGTGGCGGCCGAGCACCGCGTCGAGCTGTCCCTGCCGGTGCGGGGCGACGCCGCGTTCGTGCTGCGCGAGCGCGTCAACGAGCACGACGGCAACGCCTTTGCGGCGTGGCGCGAGATGGGACGCCCTATGTCGCCGACCCCGCGCGAGCTGGATGTGCTGCGGGCGTGCGCCCGTCCCGCCGTCGAGCACGACGTCGCGCGCGCGACCGCCGGCCGCGTCGAGCTCGACCTCACGCTCGCGCGCCACGAGGTGACCTTCGTCGAGCTGACGCCCGTCACGGCCACGCACCACGAGGGCCTCGACGACCGTCGCCTGCTGGGCGTGGACGACGACCGGCTCGTCGCGGCGCACGAGCGCGGGCGGGCCTGATGGGCTCCCGGCCTGGGGACCACGACGAGATCGGTGCCGGCCCGCTGTCGCGCGGTGCCGCGGTCGTCCTGTGGGTCCTCGTCGTCTGCGGCCTCGTCGTGCTCACCGGCGGCGTCCCGCTGCTGCTCGTGCCGTTCCTGCGGGACGACCCCTCGAACCTGTGGATCGCGGCCCTGCTGGCGCTGCCGATGGGCCCGGCGCTCGCGGCCGGCATCTTCTCGTGGCGGCGGTTCGTCGTCGAGCGGGACCTCAGCCCGGCCCGCCACTTCTGGCGGGGGTACCGGCTCAACGCGCTCGACGTGCTGCGCTGGTGGGCACCGACGGTAGCGGCGCTCGCCGTCATCGGCTTCTCGCTGTCGTACCTCGACTCCGCAGGCGTGCCGTCGGGATACGGCGTCGTGCTCGTCGTCGTCGCCGCGGGCCTGCTGATGTGGGCGGTGCTCGCGCTCTCGCTGACCTCGCACCTGAGCCTGCGCACGCGCGACCTGGCGCGGCTGTCCACCTACTACCTGGCCGCGAAGCCGCTGGTGACGCTCGGCATCCTGTCGTTGCTGGTGCTCGGGTTCGGCATCGTGCTCTTCCTGTCCGACTGGGTGCTCGTCATGGTGTCGGGGCTGCTCGCGTTCGCCGTCATGACGACCACGGAGCCCGTGGTGCGGGACGCGACCGAGCGCTTCACCGCCCCCTCGTCCGAGGCCGCCTGACCCGCCCGACCGCCCGACTCCACCCTTCCCCGCGCGACCCCGAGGTGCCTGCCATGCCGCTGCCCGCCGGCGACCACGTCCGCTACGGCGGCGACTACAACCCCGAGCAGTGGCCGGCCGAGGTGTGGGACGACGACCACCTCGCGTTCGACCAGGCGCACGTCACGACGCTGACCGTGGGCGTCTTCGCGTGGGCGCACACCGAGCCGTCGCCGGGGGTGTACGACTTCACGCGGCTCGACGCGATCGTCGAGCGGGTGCATGCCGAGGGTCGGGCCGTCGTGCTCGCGACGCCCAGCGGGGCGATGCCGCCGTGGCTCGCACGGGCCCACCCGGACGCCTGCCGGGTGGACCTCGAGGGCCGGCGGCACGTGTACGGGCAGCGGCACAACCACTGCCCGTCGTCGCCGGACTTCCGCCGTCTGTCGGTCGCCATGGCGTCCCGGCTGGCGGAGCGCTACGGCGACCACCCGGCGGTCGTCGCGTGGCACGTCGGCAACGAGTACGGCGGTGCGTGCTACTGCGACCTGTGCGCGGCCGGGTTCCGGGAGTGGCTGCGGGCGCGGTACGGGACGCTCGAGCGGCTGAACGAGGCGTGGAACACGCTGTTCTGGTCCCACGTCTTCGGGGACTGGGACGAGGTCGTGCCGCCGTCGCTGCTGTCGGAGCACTGGCGGGGGCCGAACCACACGGCGTTCCAGGGCATCACGCTCGACTACCGCCGGTACATGTCCGACCGCCTGCGTGAGGGCTACGTGGCGGAGAAGGCCGCGATCCGTGCGCACGTCCCTCACACCCCGGTGACCACCAACCTCATGGGGTTCTACCAGCCGCTCGACTACCACCGCTGGGCGGACGACCTGGACTTCGTGTCCTGGGACAACTACCCGCCGCTCCCGGACGACCCGCTGCGCACCGCCGCGCGCATGGCGGCCACGCACGCCGCCATGCGCGGTCTCAAGGGCGGCCAGCCGTTCTGGGTCATGGAGCAGACCCCGTCGATCACCGCGTCGCGCGACGTCAACCCGGTGAAGCGCCCGGGCGTGCTCGGCCTGTGGACGTGGCAGTCGGTCGCGCACGGTGCGGACGCGACCCTCTACTTCCAGATGCGTCAGTCGAAGGGCGCGTGCGAGAAGTACCACGGCGCGCTCATCGACCACTCGGGGCGCACGGACACCCGGGTGTTCCGCGAGGCGGCCGAGCTCGGGGCGGGGCTCGCGACGACGGGTGCTGCGCTGCTGGGGGCGCGGACACCCGCACGCGTCGCGCTGCTGCTCGACTGGGACTCGTGGTGGGCGGTCGAGATGACCGACGGCTACAACCGCCACGTCTCGTACCTGCAGACGCTGCTGCAGTACCACCGGGCGATCTGGTCGGTGAACACCGAGGTCGACGTGGTCCCCGTGACCGCGGACCTGTCCGGCTACGAGGTCGTCGTGGCACCCGTGCTGCACCTGCTCAAGGGTGACGTGGTCGAGCGGCTGACCGCCCACGTCGAGCGCGGCGGCACGCTGGTGACGACGTTCTACGGCGGGCGGGTCGACGAGGACGACAACGCGTACTGCGGCGTCCCGCCGCTCGACCCGCTGCTCGGCACGCGCGTCGAGGAGACGGACTCCGCGGTCCCCGGCGACGTGAACCCCGTGACGCTGGAGCTCGACGGCGAGGCGACCACGCACGACGCGACCCTCGTGTTCGAGCTGCTGGTGCCGGACGAGGGGACGCAGGTCGTCGGGACGTACGGCGCGCAGTTCTACGCCGGGCGGGCCGCCGTCACGCGGGCGCGCCGCGGCGACGGCGCGGCGTGGCACGTCGCGACGGGTCTGGACGACGCAGGCGTGGCGCGCGTGCTGCGGCACGTGCTCGCCGGGCACGGGCTGGTCGGGCCGCACGCCGACGACGTGGGCGTCGAGGTGACGCGGCGCGTGTCACCCGACGGCACCACGTACGCCTTCGTGCTGCACCACGGCTCGGAACCGGTCACGGTGACGGCGCAGGTCGCGGGGCAGGACCTGCTCACGGGGCGCACCGTCGAGGTGGGGGACGCGCTCACGCTCGCGCCGGCGGAGGTGCTGGTCCTGCGGGCGTGACGTCGGAACGGACATGTCGGGCGCAGTGGCTAGGCTCTGCGTGCGGGTGGGTGACACCGCTGGTGCCGTCGACCCGAGCCGCCACCGCACCCGATCGGGGAGACCATGAGCTTCTTCACCACGGACACGCCTGTCCCGACGCCGCCGACGCTCGCGCCGCTGGGGCGCGACCGCATCACGGCGGTGCTCGAGGCCCGTGAGATGCGGTACGGCATCGACGACGACGGCGACGTCGGCGGCTACTGGGACGGCCACCTCTTCTACTTCTTCCTGCTGGGTGAGCACGACGAGCACCTGCAGGTGCGCGGTCGGTGGAACCGGGAGGTCGGTGCCGACCAGCTCCCCGCGGTGCTGGCGGCCGTCAACGAGTGGAACGTGTCGCACCTGTGGCCGAAGGGCTGCGTGGCCGTGGAGGACGACGTGCTCGGCGTGTACGCCGAGCACACGGTCGACTACCAGCACGGCGTGAGCGACGCCCAGGTCGACCTGCACCTCGGGTGCGGCATCTCCAGCGCCCTGCAGCTCTTCGCGCACCTCGACGAGCTGTACCCGGCCGAGGCCGCCGCCGCGAGGGCTGAGCAGGAGAGGGCGCAGGGGCAGGGCTGAGGAGGACCGCGGGACCTGGTCCTGATCGCCACGACGGCGTGCCGGGTGATGCCGCCGGGCCGCCGTAGCCTGGGGCGACGCCCACCACGAGGAGCACCGCATGCCCGCGCTCGACCCGTACCGCGCCGCCGACGACCGGTACGCGACCATGACCTACCGCCGCACGGGCCGCTCGGGCCTCGACCTGCCGGCGCTGTCGCTGGGCCTGTGGCACAACTTCGGGGACGAGACGCCGTTCGGGACGCAGCGCGACATCCTGCGCCGGGCCGTCGACCTGGGCATCACGCACCTGGACCTGGCGAACAACTACGGCCCGCGGCCCGGGGCGGCCGAGGAGAACTTCGGCCGGCACCTCGCGGCGGACCTGCGTCCGTACCGCGACGAGCTCGTGATCTCCACCAAGGCGGGCTACGACATGTGGTCCGGCCCGTACCAGGACGGCGGGTCGCGCAAGTACCTGCTGTCCTCGCTCGACGCGTCGCTGCGGCGCATGGGCCTGGAATACGTCGACGTGTTCTACCACCACCGCCCGGACCCGTCGACGCCGATCGAGGAGACCATGGGCGCGCTCGCGCAGGCGGTGCGCAGCGGCAAGGCGCTGTACGTCGGCGTCTCCAACTACTCGCCGTCGCAGACGCGCGAGGCGCACGCGGTGCTGGCCGACATGGGTGTGCGCCTGCTCATCCACCAGCCCAGCTACTCGATGTTCAACCGGCACGTCGAGAACGTGGGGGAGGGGCAGGGCGAGTCGCTGCTCGACGCGGTGGGCGACCTGGGCGTGGGGACGATCGTGTTCTCGCCGCTCGCGCAGGGTCTGCTGACGGACCGGTACCTGGGCGGTGTGGCCCCGGCGGGGTCGCGGATCGCCGGTACCAGCCCGTCCCTGTCCGAGCGCGCGCTCTCGGAGACCTACCTGACGCGGGCGCGGGCCCTGAACGACATCGCCGCGAGCCGCGGCCAGAGCCTCGCGCAGCTGGCGCTGTCGTGGGTGCTGCGCGACGAGCGCATCACGTCCGCCCTGGTCGGGGCGAGCTCGGTGGCGCAGCTCGAGGACAACGTCGCGGCGCTGTCGGCCCCGCCCCTGACGGCCGACGAGCTGGCTGCCATCGACGAGTACGCGGTCGACGGCACGGGCCGCTGAGAGTGTGAAGCGTTGTTGCCGGAATCCGGCAACAACGCTTCACACTCTCGGGCGGGTGCGCCCTGGCGTCAGTAGATCGGGCGGCCCGTGGCGTCGGGGACGCCGGACTTGCGGAAGAAGTACGAGCGGAGCTGGTCGCGCCACTCGGTGGCGGAGCGGACCTGCTCCGTCAGTCGCTCGGCGACGCGGGCGTGGAGCCGGTCCGGGACGAGCCCGTCCAGGGCGGCCCACGCGTCGACCCACGACGTCACGACGTCGACGGCGTCGGCGCGCGAGTCGTAGATGTGCTGGATCACGGTGGTGCCGCTGTGCAGCACGTGCGAGTACGGCACGTGGTGGAAGAACAGCAGCAGCTCGTCCGGGCACGTCGCGAGGTCCTCGTACGTCTCGCGCCAGGGCGACGGGTACTGGCCGGTGTAGCGGGTGCCCGTCGCCACGGTCCGGTCGACGCCGATGCCGTCGCGGTCCGCGAAGTGGTACGTGCCCCACTTGGAGTACTCGTACCCGTCGACGTTGGGGCCGTAGTGCTGACGCCCGGGGTCGACCATGAAGCCGACGCCCAGCGGCGCGGTGTACGCCTCGTACGTCAGCCAGGAGTCGTCCATGAGCGTGTGCAGCGTCTCGCGCACGCGCGGGTCGGCGCCCGGGAACGTCAGGCCGATCCACTCGTCGAGCAGCGCGACGGAGTCCGCCTCCGGGTTCCACGCGAGCCGCCCGTACGCGTACAGGTTGGCCTGCGCGAGCGGGTGACCGGTCCAGAACTCGTCGTCCCCGACGTTGGAGACAGCGGTGATGCCGCCTGCGGGCAGGTCTCCCGACGGGGTGTCGCGGTGGCCCGGCAACCCGGACACGATCCGTGCGACGTCGCGGGTCGCGTCCTCGGCCAGCGGGAAGCCGAGCACCTGCGACCACAGCGGCCCCAGGTAGCACACGTGGTTCTGCTGGCCCGTGTACTCCTGCGTGACCTGCAGCTCGACGGCCAGCCGCGTGCGCGGCATCGCGGCGAGCACGGGCGAGACCGGCTCGCGCGTCTGGAAGTCGATGGGCCCGTACTTCACCTGCAGCACGACGTTCTCGTCGAACCGGCCGTCGAGCGGTGCGAAGTGGTCGTACGCGGCTCGCGCCCGGTCCGTGCGGCGGTCGCGCCAGTCCTGCTCGTGGTTGTAGACGAACGCGCGCCAGAACACCGTCCCGCCGTGCGGGCGCAGCGCGCGGGCCAGCAGGTTGGCGCCGTCGGCGTGGTCCCGCCCGTACGCGAACGGGCCGGGTTGCCCCTCG
This sequence comes from Cellulomonas xiejunii, assembly GCF_024508315.1. NCBI lineage: Bacteria > Bacillati > Actinomycetota > Actinomycetes > Micrococcales > Cellulomonadaceae > Cellulomonas > Cellulomonas xiejunii. The sequence continues at coordinate 3,331,824 of NZ_CP101987.1, read as the reverse complement.
GAGTCCGCCTTGACGACGAAGCCGCCGAAGTCGGGGATCGTCGCGTAGACGCGGTCCGCGGCCGCCGCCCACCACGCCTGCACGTCCGGGTCGGCGGGGTCCGACGTGGGCAGACCGCCGAGGACGACGGGCGACGCGAACGACACCGACAGGTACGTCCGCACACCGTGCGGCCGGAACACGTCGGCGACCCGCGCGACGTCGTCCAGACCGTCGGTGAGCAGGCGCGCCTCGGTGCGGTGGACGTTGACGTTGTTGATCGCCACCGCGTTGACGCCGATCGACCCGAGCAGCCGGGCGTAGGCGGCGACCCGCGAGAGGTCCTCTCGCACGCGGCCGTCGGCGTAGAAGATCGAGCCGCCGGCATACCCGCGCTCGACCTGGCCCATCACGGGGTGGACGTCGATGTTGTCCCAGTGGTCGAGCATGCGGACCGGTGCGACCGGGAGGTCGGTGACGTCGATGTCGCAGTCCCCGAACGCCGTCTCGCCGAGCCTCACCACGTCGTGCAGGCCGTAGAGCAGGCCCGTCGCGGCGCCGGCGACGACCACGGTGGTGCCTGCGGCCCGGACTCGCACGAACATGTCCGGGCTGAAGTCCGCCACCCCGCCGGTGGCGACGAGCGCGCCGTCGGTGGCCGCGGCGACCAGCGGGTCGTTCGGGTGCGGCGGCTGCTCGGCGAGCGCCGGCGGCGGCACCTGCCGGGCCGCCCCGCTGCCGCGGGTGTGGGCACGCGACGCCACGAGCAGCACGAGGTCGTGCGACCGGACGGACGCAGCGTCGGGCAGCGCCTCGCCGGGCGTGAGGACCGTGAGCGACCCGCCGTGCGCGGCGGTCGCCCGGCGCACCTCGTCGACGACGGTCGCGCCGACCGGGCCGGCGTCCGGACCGACGGCCACGAGCACGCGCCGGGAGCCGAGCGGTGCGAACGCGGCGTCGGGCAGCCATGCCGGGTGGACCGGGGGGGAGTCGATGGCGCTCACCAGTCGTGCACCGTTCCGTCCTTGAGCCGGTTGAACGGCAGGTACGCCGCCTGGTAGGGGTACCGCGGGGCCGCGTCGTCGTCGTAGGTGACGCCCAGCCCCGGCTCGTGGCCCGGGTGCAGGTAGCCGTCCGCGAACGTGAACGACGTGCGGAACACCTCGTCGGTCGTCGCGGAGTGCTTCATGTACTCCTGGATGCCGAAGTTGTGGATCGCGAGGTCCAGGTGCAGCGCCGCCGCCATGCCGACGGGGGAGATGTCGGTGGGGCCGTGGATGCCGGACTTGATCTGGTACTGCGCCGCGAAGTCGAGGATGCGGCGCAGCGCCGTGATACCGCCCGTGTGCGTGACGGCCGAGCGCACGTAGTCGATGAGCTGCTCGCGGATGAGCGTCTGGTAGTCCCAGACGGTGTTGAAGACCTCGCCGATCGCGAGCGGCGTCACGGTGTGCTGCCGGACGAGCCGCAGCGCGTCCTGGTTCTCGGCCGGTGTGCAGTCCTCGAGCCAGAACAGGTCGTACGGCTCGAGGTCCTTGCCCAGGCGTGCGGCCTGGATGGGCGTCATGCGGTGGTGGCCGTCGTGCAGCAGCGGCAGCTCGGGGCCGAACTCGTTGCGCACGGCCTCGAACACCCGCGGGATGTGGCGCAGGTAGGCCCGGGTGTCCCAGTCCTCCTCGGCCGGCAGGGGCGCGCGCTGCGCGGGCTCGTAGTCGTAGCGTCCTGACGACGACGGCTGCGCGGCGACCCCGTAGACGGCGTCGACGCCGGGCACGGAGGTCTGCACGCGGATGGACCGGAAGCCCTCGTCGAGGTGCTGGCGGATCGAGTCGAAGAGCTCGGGCAGGTCGCGGCCCGACGCGTGGCCGTACGCCATGATCCCGTTGCGCGACGCGCCGCCGAGCAGCTGGTAGAGCGGCATGCCGGCGAGCTTGGCCTTGATGTCCCACAGGGCGACGTCGACGGCCGCGATGGCCGCCATCGTCACGGGCCCGCGCCGCCAGTACGCGCTGCGGTAGAGGAACTGCCAGGTGTCCTCAATGGTGTGCGCGTCCCTGCCGATCAGGAGGGGGACGACGTGGTCGGTGAGGTAGCTGGCCACGGAGAGCTCGCGTCCGTTGAGGGTGGCGTCCCCGAGCCCTTCCACACCGTCCTGCGTGATGATGCGTAACGTTACAAAGTTGCGACCGGGGCTGGAGACCAGCACCTCGGCAGATCGGATGGCGGTGCCCGACATCGTGACATGCTCCTTCCGCCCGTCGCGTCGTCGCGGAGGGGCACTGGTGAGACTAGGCATGAACACGCTAGGCTGGCAATCGTTTGCCAGCAAGGACCGGCTCCGCGCAACGCCGCGCGGGGTCCAGACCCGGACCGGGAGGGTGCATGGCCGTCAGGCGGCAGCCCACGTTGCGTGACGTCGCTGCGGCGGCAGGGGTCGCGGTGTCGACCGCCTCGCGCGCACTCACCAAGCCGGGTCGGGTCAACGCCGATACGGCGGACCGCGTCGTCGCGGTCGCCAAGGAGCTCGGGTACATCCCCAGCGCATCGGCACGCGCCCTGCTCTCAGGCCGCACCGCGACGGTCGCGCTCGTGCTCCCCGACGTCACCAACCCGTTCTTCTTCGGTCTGGTGCGTGGCACGGGCGCGCGGCTGCGGGAGTCCGGGTACGTCCAGGTGCTCGCGGACACCGAGGAGTCCGCCGAGGTCGAGCTCGACACGCTGCGCAAGCTGCGCGGGCAGGTCGACGGCGCGGTCCTCGCCGCATCACGTCTGTCCGACGAGCAGATCGCCGGCGCCGCCCAGGACCTCGCGCTCGTCGTCGTCAACCGCACGATCCCCGGGACGCCCGGCGTGCTGCTCGACACCGCAGGCGGCATGGTCCAGGCGCTCGAGCACCTCGTCGGGCTCGGCCACACGCGCATCGCCTACGCCGCCGGTCCGGCGACGTCCTGGTCGGACCGGCGCCGACGTGAGGCGCTCGAGCCGGCCGCGGCGCGGCTCGGTGTCGACCTCGTCGTCCTGGGGCCCTACGCACCGGTCCGTGCGTCCGGCGCCCAGGCCGCCGACGCGGCCGTCGAGTCGGGCGTCACCGCGGTGATCGCGTTCAACGACCTCCTGGCGTTCGGTGTCCTGGAGCGGCTCGACGTCCGTGGCGTCCCCGTACCCGGGCGCATGAGCGTCATCGGGTGCGACGACATCTTCGGCGCCGACCTCGTCCGGCCCGCACTGACGACGGTGGAGTCGCCCGTCGAGCGTGCGGGCCGCATGGCTGCCGACCTGCTGCTCGCGCGGCTCGAGGGAGGACGGTCGGACGACGAGGACGCCGGTGGCCTCGACGACGAACCGGTCGTCCCGGTGCGCGACGCGGCCGACCCCGTGATGCTGCCCACGCACCTGATCGTCCGGTCCTCGACGGGCGCGGCGGGCTGACCGCGCCGGTCGACCAGCACCGGTCGACCAGCACCGGGCGATCGACCGGGAGATCAGTCTGCGGCCGCGCCCAGCGTCGTCAGCACGCCCTCGGCGTAGCGGTCGAGCTTGGCCGCGCCGATGCCGCTGATCTCGCCCAGCTCGGCGCGCGACGTCGGCCGGCGGGTGACGATCTCCCGCAGCGTCGCGTCGTGGAAGACGACGTAGGCGGGCACGCCCTGCTCCTTGGCCGCGCCCGCGCGCCACGCGCGCAGCGCCTCGAACAGCCCGGCGTCGTCCCCGGTGAGGTCCGCCGCGGCGGCAGGCGTCCGACCCGACCCGCGGCGCTCGCGCGTCGCGCGGCCCGTGCGCTCGGGCTCGCGGCGCAGCCGCACCTCCCGCTCGCCGCGCAGCACGTCGCCCGACGCGGGCGTGAGCCGGATCGTGCCGTACCCGTCGGAGTCCACCGCGAGGATCTCGGCGGCCAGCAGCTGACGCACGACGCCGCGCCACTCGCCGTCCGACAGGTCCTGGCCGATGCCGAACGTCGACAGCGCGTCGTGGCCGAGCTGCTGCACGCGCGGCGTCGCCTTGCCGCGCAGGATGTCCACGAGGTGCCCGACGCCGTAGCGCTGCCCGCGCTGGTCGAGCCGCACGACCGTCGAGAGCAGCTTCTGCGCGGGGACGGTCCCGTCCCACGACTGCGGCGGCTCGAGGCACGTGTCGCAGTTGCCGCACGGCCCGTCGGACTCCTGCCCGAAGTACGCGAGCAGCTGGGTGCGGCGGCAGTCGACCGTCTCGCACAGCGCGAGCATCGCGTCGAGGTGCTGGGTGAGCCGCCGCTTGTGGGCGGCGTCGCCCTCGGATGTGTCGATCATGCGGCGCTGCTGGACGACGTCCGCCAGGCCGTACGCGAGCCATGCCGTGGAGGGCAGCCCGTCGCGGCCCGCGCGCCCGGTCTCCTGGTAGTACCCCTCGACGGACTTCGGCAGGTCGAGGTGCGCGACGAACCGCACGTCGGGCTTGTCGATGCCCATGCCGAACGCGATGGTCGCGACCATCACGACCCCGTCCTCACGCAGGAACCGGGACTGGTTCGCCGCCCGGACCTGCCGGTCCAGCCCCGCGTGGTACGGCAGCGCGTCGATGCCCTCCTTGCGCAGCGTCTCGGCCGTCTGCTCGACCGACGCGCGCGACAGGCAGTAGACGATGCCCGCGTCGCCCTCGTGCTCGGTGCGCAGCAGGTGCAGCAGCTGCGCGCGCGGGTTGTCCTTCGGCACGATCCGGTAGCGGATGTTGGGCCGGTCGAAGCTCGCGACGAACTGGGCCGCGTCGGTGAGCTGCAGGCGCTCGCAGATCTCGCGGTGCGTGGCGTGCGTCGCGGTCGCGGTCAGCGCGATGCGCGGCACGTCCGGCCAGCGCTCGTGCAGCAGCGACAGCGCGAGGTAGTCGGGCCGGAAGTCGTGCCCCCACTGGGACACGCAGTGCGCCTCGTCGATCGCGAACAGGGCGACGTGGCCGCGGTCCAGCAGGTCGAGCGTCTCGGGCACCCGCAGCCGCTCGGGCGCCAGGTACAGCAGGTCGAGCTCGCCTGCGAGGAACGCGTCCTCGACCGCGCGCCGCTGGTGCCGCTCCTGCGTGGAGTTGAGGAAGCCGGCCCGCACGCCCAGCGCCGACAGCGCGTCCACCTGGTCCTGCATGAGCGCGATCAGCGGTGACACCACGACGCCCGTACCCGGGCGGACCAGCGCGGGCACCTGGTAGCACAGCGACTTGCCGCCGCCGGTGGGCATGAGGACGACCGCGTCGCCACCGGCGACCACGGTGTCGACGACCGCCGCCTGGTCGCCGCGGAAGGCGTCGTAGCCCCACACGCGGTGCAGCACGTCGGCGGCGGTGCCGTGCGACGGCGCGGGCGCCCCCGCGGCGGTGCTGCGGGGCGCGTCGGGGCGCCGCGCAGTGGTCCGGCCGGTCGGCGGCGGTGCGCCCGCCCACGGGTCCTCGGCCCACGACTCCGGCGGCGGCGCGTCGTCGGAGGGCGGGGGAGCCTCGTCCCACCAGGGCTCCACAGGATCGGCGTCCCAGGTCGGGGCGTCGGGCGCCGGTCCGTCAGCGACCGGTGCGGGGTCGACGGCACCCGTCGTCCGTCGTCGACGGGCCTGGGGAACGGCGGGGTCCGGCTGCACCCGACCACCCTACGAGCCGGCGGGGGCCACCGGGACCGACGCACGGGGGCTGTGGACGAGGGCCCCCGCGTCAGCCCTCGTCGGGCTCGGAGCTCCCCAGCGGCTCGGTGAACCGCGCCTGCAGGGCGGCCCCGGCGCCGTCGCTCAGCAGCGCGCCCGCCGCGGCCTGGCCCTTGGCGCGCACCGAGCGCACCACGACCTTCTCGTCGCCCTTCAGCAGGCCCTCGACGGCCTGCCGCGCGACGTCCGCCGGGTCGTCCTTGCCGCCGTGCGCGACGCGCGTGTCCTCCATGTGGGCCTGCTCGAAGAAGTCGGTGTCCGTCGGCCCCGGCAGCAGCGCCGTCACCGTGACGCCGGTGTCCCGCAGCTCGTACCGCAGGGCCTGTGCGAACGACAGGTCGAACGCCTTGGACGCCGCGTACGTCGCGTAGTACGGCCCGGGCATCAGCGCGGCCACCGAGGACGTCACCAGCACGCGGCCGGACCCCCGCGCGACCATCGCGGGCAGCAGCGCGCTGGCGAGGCGTACCGGCGCGACGACGTCGAGCGCGATCGTCCTCAGGTGCTCCTCCAGGGGGACGTCGAGGAAGGCGCCGCCCACGGCCGTGCCGGCGTTGAGGACCAGCAGGTCGAGCGGGCGACCCGTCCCCTTCACCTCGGCGACCAGCGCGTCGACGTCCGCGGCCTGCGTGAGGTCGGCCCGCACCGCGCGCACGGCGCGGCCGTGCTGCGTCAGCCCGTCCGCCGCGAGAGCGAGACCGTCGTCCTCGGCCGTGACGACCAGGTCGTGCCCGAGCTCGGCCAGCCGGACGGCGACCTCCAGCCCGATGCCGCTCGACGCGCCCGTGACCAGTGCGAGCGGGGCGGGGACCAGTGCGTTCTCCATGCTCACCTCCGTGTCGACGTGGGACCTCACGCTACGGGCGGGCCGGGGAGCCCGCACGAGGGCAAGGGGCCGCGACACGCGGGACCGCGCGACGCGGTGGCGCAGCTTTCCGTAGGGTGACGCCATGGGTACCGCACTGGTCACCGGCGCGAGCGCCGGCCTCGGTCTGGAGTTCGCCTGGCAGCTCGCCACGGCACGGCACGACGTCGTCCTGGTGGCGCGCGACGAGGGACGGTTGACCCGCCTCGCGGCGCAGCTCGAGGCCGCGGCGGGGATCCGCGCCGAGGTACTGGCAGCCGACCTCACCGACCGCGCCGACGTCGAGCGTGTGGCCGCGCGGCTCCGGGACGACGAGCGTCCGGTGGGTCTGCTGGTCAACAACGCCGGCATGGGGCTGAACCAGCCCTTCGTCGACGGCGACGTCGCCGCGGAGGAGCGGGCGCTCGACCTCATGGTCCGCGCGCCCATGGTGCTCTCGCACGCCGCCGCCGGTGCGATGAAGCGGCGCGGCCGCGGCGCGATCCTCAACGTCGGTTCGGTCGCCGGGCTCACCGCGTCGGGCACGTACTCCGCGCACAAGGCGTGGGTGCGGGTCTTCACGGAGGCGCTCGCGGTCGAGCTCAAGGGGACGGGCGTCACGGCGACGGTCGTCGCCCCGGGCTTCACGCACACGGAGTTCCACGAGCGGGGGCGCATCGACACGGCCCACTACCCGTCGGTCGCGTGGCTCGACGCCGAGGACGTGGTGGCCGGCGCGCTCGCGGACGTGCGCCGCGGCGTCGTCCTGTCGACCCCGAGCCTGCGGTACAAGGCAGTCTCGACGATCCTGAAGCTGGTCCCGCGGTCCGCCGTGCGGACGTTCAGCGGGTACCGCCGGGCGCTGGCCGACGACGCCCCCGACGTGCCGACGGTGGACGCCTGACCCGTCCGGGCGACGAGGGACGTCCGATTCGTCCGCCTGGGGGTCGTGCCGGGTAGCGTGCAGCACTCGTCGACCGTCCCTGGAGGACACGCATGCGCCTGACCCCCCGTCCCGTCCTGCGCCGTGGTCCTGTGCTGCGCCGCGCCCTGGTGGCCCTCGCGGCGGTCGGCGTGGTGGCGCTGACGTCGGCCTGCACCGGCGCCACGGACGAGCCGGCTGCCTCCACGACGGCGAGCGGGCCGGCCGCCGAGGGCGGCGAGGGCGAGCAGGCCGCGCCCGTGGACGACGTCGCGACGCAGGTGATCGCCGAGCAGACGGTCGACACGCCGGCCGGTTCCGAGGTTGCCGGCGGCGAGGTGACGCTGATCCTGCGTGACGTGCGGGTCGACGCCGAGGTGCTCACGGTGCGCTGGGCGCTGCGGTGGGAAGCGCCCGACCGCGGCGACGACGAGGAGATGAGCCTCTTCGACCTCGGGATCGACCCCGTGCCCCTCGTGACGGACACGACGCACCTGCAGGCGTTCATGCCCCTGTGCATCAAGGGCGACTGGAACGGTGACGACGCGGACCGCGACCTCTGCGACGCCACGATGCTCGCCTCCCCCCTCGTGCCCCTGAACACCGCGGTGCGCAACCACTCGACGCTCGAGGGCTGGGCAGCGCTCCCGGCGCCGGAGAACGAGGGCGGGTCGCTCGACGTGCTGATCGCCGACGGTCTGCCGGTCTTCACCGGTGTGACCGCACGGCAGGGTTCGTGAGGCCTGCGGCCGCGCGGCGCGGGCGTGCGGCGCTCGCCCTGGCCGCGACGGTCCAGCTCGTCGTCGCCCCCGCGGGCGGTGCGGGCGCCGCGGCGTCGACCTCCGGTGAGCCCCCCTGGGCCGAGCTCGCCCGGACGCCTGTCACGCCGGACATGATCGAGCGCGCGACGCTGCGGCTCACGGGCGGGCCGCTCCACCTGGTCGGCGGCCCGCTCGCCCTCGTCCGGGAGAAGTCGGTGCGGGAGCTCGCGCGCGAGTCGCAGGGCGTGACGACGCTGACGTCGGACCTGCTGTTCGGGTTCGACAGCGCCGAGCTCGCCCCCGGTGCGAGCGCCGCGATCGGGGATCTCGGCGCGGCCCTGCCGCAGGGTGCGGCGGTCGCGGTCGACGGGCACACCGACGGGCTGGGGGGCGACGGGGTCAACGGGCCGCTCTCGCAGGCGCGCGCGCAGGCCGTCGCCGACGCTCTCGCCGCGGCCCGGCCGGACCTGGTGCTGACCGTCACCGGTCACGGCAGCTCGCAGCCGGTGGCCGAGGAGACGTCCGACGGGCGCGACGACCCCTCCGGTCGTGCGCTCAACCGCCGCGTCGAGGTGCGCGTCACCGGCTGACCATCGGGTGACGGCCACGTCCGGGTGACTGCGGACGCCGCACGAAGCCGCCGAGGCGGCCCGATACCCTACGGCCGTGACCGACGCCCCCGCCGCAGCGCCCCGTGACCAGCTCGTCGCCCTCGTCCGTGACCTCGCCGTGGTGCACGGCAGGGTCACGCTGTCCTCCGGCAAGGAGGCCGACTACTACGTCGACCTGCGCCGCGTGACGCTCCACCACCGCGCCGCGCCCCTCATCGGGCACCTCATGTTGGACCTGCTCGAGGAGGCCGGGCTGGGCACGGCGGAGATCGACGCCGTCGGCGGCCTGACGCTCGGCGCCGACCCGGTCGCCACGGCGCTGCTGCACGCCGCCGCGTCGCGCGGGCAGGACCTCGACGCGTTCGTGGTGCGCAAGGCGGGCAAGGCGCACGGTCTGCAGCGCCGCATCGAGGGCCCCGACGTCGCCGGGCGACGCGTCGTCGTGGTCGAGGACACGTCGACCACCGGGGGCTCGGCCATCACCGCCGTCGAGGCCGTCCGCGATGCCGGCGGGGAGGTCGTCGCTGTCGCGACGATCGTCGACCGCGGCACCGGCGCGCGCGAGGCCATCGAGGCGCTCGGCGTGACCTACCACCACCTGCTGGACCTGACCGACCTGGGCCTGTCGTGATGTCGACGCCGCCGCCCGGCCCCGCGCGTCCAGGCGCCGAGCCGGGCGGACCGATCCCGCGGAAGCGGCTCCAGGTACCCCGGGCGGTCGTCTACGGCCTCCTGGTCGTCTGGACGGTGGCCATCGGGCACTTCGTGCTGACCCAGATGAGCCTGGACGTCTCGGACCTCGTCGGGGTGGCGTTCTTCGGCGTCATCGGCGTCATCGGCGTCGCGATCGGGAACGCGTGGCAGAAGCGGCGCCACGACAAGCTCGCGACCTGGGCACGCGCCAACGGGTGGGACTACGCGCGGTACGACGCCGCGCTCGAGCGCATCCAGACCGGCGCACCGTTCAGCACCGGGGACTCCCACGCGGCGACGGAGGTGATGCGCCGCGACTGGCAGGGCTGGCCCGCGGTGTCGTTCACGTACCGGTGGACCACCGGCTCGGGCAAGGACCAGAGCACGCACTTCGCGCACGTCGTGGCGCTGCGGCTCCCGGCGGACCTGCCGCGGCTCGACGTGACCCCGGAGGGCGTCGGTGCACGGCTGAGGAAGCTCGCGGGGGGCAAGGACCTGCAGCTCGAGCTCGAGGCGTTCAACCGCGAGTACCGCGTCGTGGCGGCCGACGAGCGCACCGCGCACGCCGTGCTGCACCCCCGGCTCATGGAGCGGCTGCTGCAGCCCCACCTGGTCGGTCGGCCGTGGCGCATCGAGAACACGTGGCTCGTGACGTGGGAGGACGGGCGCACCGACGTCGACCAGATCGCTGCGCGCCTCATGACGCTGACCGCCGTCGCGGACGCCGTGCCGCGGCACGTGTGGCAGGACCACGGCCACGACCCGCTCGCTACGATCAGGCCACACCCCGTCCCCAAGGAGTCCTCGTGACCGGTGGCACCATCGCCCTCGTCGTCCTGATCGCCGTCGTCGTCATCGTCCTGCTGTGGGGTGTCGCCCAGTACAACGGCTTCGTCCGGCTGCGCAACCTCGTGCAGGAGTCGTGGCGCCAGATCGACGTCGAGCTGCACCGCCGGCACGACCTGATCCCGAACCTCGTCGAGACCGTCAAGGGGTACGCGGCCCACGAGCGCAACGTGTTCGACGAGGTCACGCGCGCCCGGGCCGCCGCGGCGGGGCCCGTCGACAGCCCGGCCCAGCAGGCCGTGCAGGAGAACGCCCTGAACTCCGCGCTGGGACGCCTGCTCGCGGTCGCCGAGAACTACCCCGTGCTGCGGGCCAGCGAGAACTTCCAGCAGCTGCAGGCCGAGCTGGCCAACACCGAGGACCGCATCGCCGCGGGCCGGCGGTTCTACAACGCCAACGTCCGCACGCTCAACACCAAGGTCGAGACGTTCCCGGCCAACGTGATCGCGAGCATGTTCGGGTTCACGCGGGCCGAGTACTTCGAGGTCGACGACACGCAGGTCCGTCAGGCGCCGTCCGTCGGCTTCTGAGCGGCCGCGCCGCCCGGTCCCACGCCCGGTCCTCCCACGGGAGGGCCGGGCGTCGCCGTGCCGGGCTCAGTGCGAGAACGTCGCGATGTGCTGCGTCGAGGGTGCGGTGTGACGTCCCGGCGCGAGGAGCGACGGGAGCCGGTGCAGCAAGGGGTCCACGAGGCCGCGACGCGGGTCCAGCACGTGGGCCTGCTCCAGGCGCGAGAGGAGCAGCCCGACCTGGGGCGTCGAGAGGCCCAGCAGCTGCGCCAGCGGCTCGGGCTCCACGAACCGGTCGGTGGTCGCGCACACGGCCGACAGCAGGACGTCGAGCGGGCACCCGTCCTCGCCACGGCACACGTCGACGTGCAGGCCGGCGGCCAGGCTCGCGACGAGCTCGTCGCCGACGTCACCGAGGTCGCGGTGCTCGGCGATCGCGCGCGGCAGCCCGCCGTGCCGCAGGTACTCGGCCCGCAGGTCCTGCGTGCGGCCCGCGGGCTGCGCGAGCAGCAGCTCGGACATGCTCGCGGGCTGCAGGTGCCGCACGGCCAGGGCTCCGGCCGGCACGTCCGCCGTGAGCGCGGCGAGGTCGGCGGGGTCGAGGACCGACGTGGTGGCCAGCACCTGGTCGCCACGACGGCAGGCGTCGGCGAGCATCCGCGGCCAGCCGGCGACCGCGCCGACCTCGTCGACGACCAGCACGCGGTGCCCGTCGCAGGCCGGTGCACCGGTACGGGTGGGGGTGCGCAGCGCGGTCGCCAGGTCCGTCGGGCGGAGGGTCGAGATCGCGCCCGCGTCGTCCACGAGCTGGACCGGGAACAGCACGATGCGACGGGGGTCCGTCGCGGGGTCGGCCACGAGGTGCGCGACGACGTCCTTGACGGCGGTCGTCTTGCCGACGCCGCGCATGCCCACGAGGAGCGTCACGGTGCCAGGGCGCGGCCTGTCGGCGACGGCGGCGAGCCTCGAACGGGCCGCGGCGGTCGCCGGAGCCCACTCGTGACGGGCGCGCGACGCGAGGTCGGCGTCGTCGAGCACCCACGTGGCGCGACGACGGCGCGACCACCAGGGGTTGGCCGCCCGCAGCACCTGGGCGAGCTCGCTGTTGCGCATGCCTTCAGGGTGGTCGCTCCCAGGGCGGCCAGGCCGGGACGAACGGCCCCGTCGGGCCGCTGGACGGGGGCAAATACGCCCTGGTCAGACCATCTCGATGAGGTCCTGCACCGATCCGAGGACGGCCGTGGGCCGGAACGGGAAGCGCTCGACGTCGGCCGCGCGGGTCGAGCCGGTGAGCACGAGGTAGGTGCGCAGGCCCGCCTCGATGCCGGCGACCACGTCGGTGTCCATGCGGTCGCCGACCATGACAGTCGTCTCGGAGTGGGCGTCGATCCGGTTGAGCGCCGAGCGGATCATCATCGGGTTGGGCTTGCCGACGAAGTACGGCTTGCGACCCGTCGCGGCGGAGATCATCGCGGCCACGGCGCCCGTCGCGGGCAGGTCACCCTCGGCGCTGGGGCCGGTGACGTCCGGGTTGGTCGCGATGAAGCGTGCACCGGCCTGGATCAGCCGGATCGCCTGGGTGATCGCCTCGAACGAGTACGTCCGGGTCTCACCGAGCACGACGAAGTCCGGGCGCGCGGCCGTGAGCGTGTACCCGGCCTCGTACAGGGCGGTCGTCAGGCCAGCCTCGCCGATGACGTGGGCGGACCCGCCGGGCATCTGGTCGGTGAGGAACTGCGCGGTCGCCAGCGCCGAGGTCCAGATCGCCTCCTCGGGCACGTCGATGCCCGTCGCGGCGAGGCGCGCGCGCAGGTCGCGCGGCGTGAAGATCGAGTTGTTCGTGAGGATGAGGAACGGGCGACCTGCCGCCTTGAGCGCGTCGACGAAGTCCGCCGCACCCGGCAGGGCCGTGCCCTCGTGGACCAGGACGCCGTCCATGTCGGAGAGCCACGACCGGATCTCGCGGGTCATCGCTGCGTGTGCTCCCCGACCTCGTCGTCGACGGCCGGCGTGCCGGCCTGCCCGGGCACCGGCGGCGTCGCCGCGTTCCCGAAGACCTCGCGCTCGACCGACGCGCGCTCGACCGGCTCGTCGTACTCGGTGTCGCGGCCCTCGACGGTCTCGCCGGCCTGCTCCTTGCGGCGCGCGCGCCACAGCTCGAACGCCACCGGCAGGACCGAGACCCCGACGATGAGGATCAGCAGCGCCTCGATGTTGTTCTTGATGAACGAGAAGTTGCCCAGCCAGTACCCCAGGAGCGTCACGCCGACGCCCCACAGCAGCGCGCCCACGACGTTGTAGGACACGAAGTGCCGGTAGCGCATCTTGCCGACCCCGGCCGCGACCGGGGCGTAGGTGCGCACGAAGGGCACGAAGCGCGCCACGATGATCGTCCGGCCGCCGTACTTGTCGAAGTACTTGTACGTCTGGTCGATGTACTTCTGCTTGAAGAACCGCGAGTCGGGGCGGCTGAAGACCTTGGGCCCGAGCTTGCGCCCGATCGCGTAGGCCACCTGGTCGCCGGCGAACGCCGCCAGGAAGAGCATGCCGCACAGCATCCAGATGTTGAGCTGCAGGGAGTCCTGCGCCACCAGCGCCCCCGCGGTGAACAGCAGCGAGTCGCCGGGCAGGAACGGGAAGAGCAGCCCCGTCTCGATGAACACGACGGCGACGATGCCGATGAGGGCCGCCGTGCCGAACGAGCGGATGAGGTGCTCCGGGTCCATGAAGTCCGGCCCGAGAGCGGGAAGGGGTCCGCCCGCCAGGAGCGGGAGCGACCCGTCCGTCAGGGCGGCCGAGAGCACCGTCGTCGTCAGCATGAGGACCAGGGTACGGCGCACGAGCGCCCCCGGGGACAGTCGGTCGTCCCCGGGGGCGGCCCTCAGCGCAGGTGCCCGCCGCCGTTGAGGTCGAGCACGGCACCCGTCATGAAGCCCGGTTCGCCTGCGAGGTACACCACGGCCGCCGCGACGTCCTGCGGGGTCCCGGCGCGCCCGACGAGCGTGCCGGCGACGGCCGCACGCTGCCCGGCATCGGGCGTGAACCGCTCGTGGAACGGGGTGTCGCCGATGAACCCGGGCGCGACGGAGTTGACCGTGATCCCGCGGGGGCCGAGCTCCTTGGCGAGCGCGCGCGTGAGCCCGTCGACGCCGGCCTTGGCCGCCGCGTAGGCGCTCGCGCCCGCACCGCCGCCGTCCTGGCCGGCGGCCGAGGACACCTGCACGACGCGCCCGCCGTCCGGCATGACGTCGAGCACGGCCTGCGTGACCAGGTAGGTGCTGGTGAGGTTGACGTCCATCACCGCGCGCCAGTGCTCGGGGGTGACCTCGGCGAACGGCACGCGCCCGACGATGCCGCCCGCGTTGTTGACGAGCACGTCGAGGTGGCCGCCGAGCGCCGCGGCGGCGTCGGCGACGACCTCGCGCACCGCGGCGGGGTCGGTCGCGTCGAGCTCGTACGCGACGGCCGTGCGGCCCAGCGCGCGCAGCTCGGCGACGAGGTCGGTGGCGTCGTGCGTGCGGTAGGTCACCGCGACGTCGGCGCCGGCGTGCCCGAGCGCGAGCGCGACCTGCCGGCCGATGCCGGTGCCGCCGCCCGTGACGAGCGCGGTGCGACCCTGCAGGGGACCGGTCACCGGTCGACCCGCGCGCTGCCGCCGCCCGCGAGCTTGAGCACCTCGGCCTTGGTCACCATGGTGGTGTCGCCCGGGGTCGTCATGGCCAGCGCACCGTGCGCGGCGCCGTACTCGACGGCCGTGGCGAGCGGCTGCTCGTCGAGCAGCCCGTAGACCAGGCCGGACGCGAACGAGTCGCCGCCGCCGACGCGGTCGAGGATCTCCAGGCGCTCGCGGTACGTGGCCTGCACGACGCCCGTCTCGCGCGACCACGCGAGCGCGCCCCAGTCGTTGCAGCTCGCGGAGTGCACGGTGCGCAGCGTCGTGCCGATGACCTTGAAGTTCGGGTAGGCGGCTGCGGCCGTCTCGATCATGGCGGCGAACGCGTCGACCTCGATGGCGGAGATGTTCTCGTCGACGCCCTCGACCTCGAACCCGAGGGAGGCCGTGAAGTCCTCCTCGTTGCCGATCATGACGTCCACGTGCTCCGCGATGCGCCGGTTGACCTCCTGCGCCTTCGCCTGCCCGCCGATGGACTTCCACAGCGACGGCCGGTAGTTGAGGTCGTAGGAGACGACGGTGCCGTGGCGCTGGGCGGCGGTCACGGCCTCCACGACGACCTCGGCGGTGGTCTCGCTCAGCGCGGCGTAGATGCCGCCGGTGTGCAGCCAGCGCACCCCGAGGTCCCCGAACAGGTGGTCCCAGTCGACGTCGCCGGGCTTCATCTGCGAGGCCGCCGTCAGCCCACGGTCGGAGACGCCGACGGCGCCGCGGACGCCGAAGCCGCGCTCGGTGAAGTTGAGGCCGTTGCGCACGCCACGCCCGATGCCGTCGTACGGCGCCCACCGGATGAACGACGTGTCGACGCCGCCGGTGAGGATGAAGTCCTCGACGAGGCGGCCGACCTCGTTGTCCGCCAGCGCGGTGACGACGGCCGCGCGCAGGCCGAACGCGCGGCGCAGGCCGCGTGCGACGTTGTACTCGCCGCCGCCCTCCCAGGCGCGGAACTGCCGGGCGGTGCGGATGCGGCCCTCGCCCGGGTCGAGACGCAGCATCACCTCGCCGAGGGAGACGACGTCGTAGCGGCAGTCGGCCGCGGGGCGGATGGACAGGGCGGTCATGGTGGTCCTCGGTCTCGTGGTCGGTGCGGGTGGGGTCAGCGCCGGGTCAGGGCGACGGCCTCGGCGGTGAGGCGCGTGATGCCCGCGAAGTCGCCCGCGCGGACCAGGTCCTTGCTCACCATCCACGAGCCCCCGACGGCGACGACCGACGGCACGGCGAGGTACTCGTGGAGGTTGGCGGCGCTCACGCCGCCGGTCGGGACGAAGCGCACGCCGCCGAACGGCGCCGCGAGGGCCGCGATGGCCTTGGCGCCGCCAGACGTGCCGGCGGGGAAGAACTTCACGGTCGTCAGCCCCAGCTCGAGCGCGGCCTGGATCTCCGTGGCGGTGACGGCACCGGGCAGCGCGAGGATGCCGTGCTCCTGGCAGCGCTCGACGACGGCGCGGCTGAGGCCGGGGGAGACGACGTACGAGGCGCCCGCGGCGACGGCCTGGTCGACCTGGGCCGGGGTCAGCACGGTGCCGGCGCCGACGAGCATGTCGCCGCGCTCGCTCATCGCGCGGATCGAGTCGGCGGCCGCGGCGGTGCGGAACGTGACCTCGGCAACCGGCAGCCCGCCCGCGGCGAGCGCGGCGGCGAGCGGTGCGGCGTCGGCGGCGTCGTCGAGCACCACGACCGGGACGAGCCGGGCGGCGGCGAGCTGGTCCAGGGTGTCCATCGGGGGTTCTCCTCGTGTGCGTTGCGCTAGGCGGAACGAGCGTCCCGTTGTGAGGAACACACTCTCACAACGGGACGCTCCGGCGTCAGCCGGCGTGCCGCTCGTGGTGCAGCGCGGACGGGTCCAGCGCGTGCACCGGCCGGCGGCCCTGGGCGACGTCGATGATCGCCTCCACCGCACTCGTCGCGACCGCGTCGGTGAAGTCCTGCGTCCAGCACAGCGCGTGCGGCGTCACGATGACGTCCGGGTGCGTCGGCAGCGGGTCGTCCGGCGCGGGCGGCTCGGGCTCGAGCACGTCCAGCCCGGCCCCCGCGATCCGGCCCGCGAGCAGCGCGGACCGCAGCGCGTCGTGGTCGACGAGCCCGCCGCGGCCCACGTTGACGAGGTAGGACGTCGGTCGCATCGCCGCCAGGAGGCCCGCGTCGACCAGGTGGTACGACGACGGCGTGAGGGCGGCCGTGAGGACGACGTAGTCCGACTCGGCGGCGAGCCGGTCGAGCGGCACGAGCTGCGCGCCGACGCTCTCGGCGCGCGCCGTGTCGGCGCCCGGGTCGGCGGCCAGCACGCGGACCCCGAGGGGGCGGACGAGCTCGGCCAGCTCGCACCCCACGCCGCCGAGGCCGACGATGCCGACGGTGCGGCCCGCGACGCCCGGCCCCCGGTACAGGCCGCGGTCGCCCCAGCGTCCCTCGGCCGCCGCCTGGTGGTTCTCGGGCAGCCGGTGGGCGAGCGCCAGCAGGAGGGTCAGCGCGGCGAGGGCGAGCGGCCGACGGACGGCGGTCGGGGTGTTGGTCACGACGACGCCCTCGGCCGCCACGCCCGGGACGTCGATGCCGTCGTAGCCCGCGCCGTAGCGCGCGAGGTGGCGCAGGCGGGGAGCCGCGGCCGCGGCGTCCCGCGTCAGTCCGAGGTGGCCCAGGGACAGGACCGCGTCGTACGGGGCCAGCACGTCGGGCGTGAGCTGGTGCTCGACGGACGGCAGGTACTCCCAGGTGAGGCCGGCCGCGGTGAGCCGGTCGAGGCCGAGGTCGCCGAACCGGGACGAGCCGTCGGGCAGGAAGCCGTCGGCGGTGACGCCGACGTGGTACGTGTCGCGCATGAAACCCTCCCTAATCATCTGATGTATCGAGTCCAACATAGCCGTCCCGCCGGGCGTGTGATGCGGAACGGCGCACGCTAGGCGCTCCAAAGGTCTGATGAATCGAGTACGGTGTCCTCACCCCCACTGAGAGGAAGCCTCGTGAAGATCACCGCCGTCGACGTCGAGGACGTCCGGTTCCCCACCTCGCTCACCGCCGACGGCTCCGACGCCATGAACAAGGACGGCGACTACTCCGCCGCCTACGTCGTCCTGCGCACCGACGGCACCGACGCCGACGGAGCGCCGCTCGCCGGCTACGGCCTGACGTTCACGACCGGTCGTGGCAACGACATCGTCGGCATCGCGGCGCGCCAGCAGGCGGCGCTGCTCGTCGGCCGGGACGTCGAGGAGATGGTGGCCGACATGGGCGGCGTCTACCGCGACCTCACCGCTGATGCCCAGATGCGTTGGCTCGGCCCTGAGAAGGGCGTCGTGCACCTGTCGCTGTCGGCCGTCATGAACGCCGCGTGGGACCTCGCCGGTCGCGTGGCCGGCAAGCCGGTGTGGCGGCTGCTCGCCGACATGACTCCCGAGCAGCTCGTCGACGTCGCCGACCTGCGCTACCTCTCCGACGCACTGACGCGCGACGAGGCGATCGCGCTCCTGCGCGCCCAGGAGGGCGGCAAGGCCGAGCGCATCGCCGAGCTCGAGCGCACCGGGTACCCCTGCTACACGACGTCCGCGGGCTGGCTCGGGTACAGCGACGAGAAGCTGCGCCGGCTCTGCCAGGAGGCGGTCGACGAGGGCTACCAGCACATCAAGCTCAAGGTCGGCGCCGACCTCGAGGAGGACGTGCGCCGCTGCGGCATCGCGCGCGACGTCATCGGGCCCGACCGTGCGCTCATGATCGACGCCAACCAGGTGTGGGACGTCGACCAGGCGATCGAGTGGACCAACGCCCTGGCGCGGTTCGACCTGCTGTGGATCGAGGAGCCGACGAGCCCCGACGACGTGCTCGGGCACGCCGCGATCCGCCGCGGCGTCGCACCCGTGGGCGTCGCGACGGGCGAGCACGGCCACAACCGCGTGATGTTCAAGCAGTTCATGCAGGCCGGTGCCATGGACTACTGCCAGCTCGACGCCGGGCGCCTCGCGAGCCTCAACGAGATCGTCGCGGTCCTGCTGCTCGCCGCGAAGTTCGGCGTCAAGGTCTGCCCGCACGGCGGCGGCGTCGGCCTGTGCGAGATGGTCCAGCACATCTCGATGCTCGACTTCGTCGCGGTCTCGGGGTCGCGCGAGGGCCGCGTCACCGAGTACGTCGACCACCTGCACGAGCACTTCACCGACCCCTGCGTCGTGCGCGAGGCCGCCTACGTCCTGCCGAGCCGGCCGGGGTACTCGACGCAGATGCACGAGGCGTCGGTCGCCGAGTTCCGCTTCCCCGACGGCGCGTACTGGGCCGGACGGCTCGCGTCGGCGTGAGCGACCCGACCAGGACGGCGGGGGTGGCGGTGGCCGCCCCCGCCGTTCGGCATACTCCAGGCATGTCACGCACGGACCGGGTCGTCGACGGCGTCACCGCGATGATCCTCGACGGCCGCCTCGGGCCGGGGCAGCGGCTGCCCGTGGAGAAGGACCTCGCGGACGCGCTCGGCGTGTCCCGCGGGTCGTTGCGCGAGGGCATCCGGGCGCTGGCCGTGCTCGGGGTCGTCGAGACCCGGCAGGGCGACGGCACGTACGTCACGGCGCTCGACCCCGGCAGCCTGGTGGCACCGCTCGGGCTCGTCGTCGAGCTGCAGGCCGCCGGGCACGCGCTGCACGTGCACACCGTGCGCCGGCTGCTCGAGACGGAGGTCGCGGGCCTCGCCGCGGCCGGTGCGCGGGCACCGGGAGCCGACCTCACGGCGGCGCGCGACGCGCTCGCGCAGGGCGCGGCGGTGCTGGCGCGGGCCGGGTCGCGGGAGCCCGCCGCGTCAGGTGACGCGGAGTCCGGCGACGGGCTCTGCGACCACGAGGCCCTCCTCGCCGCCGACCTCGCGTTCCACCGCGCCCTCGGGGCGCTCGCCGGCAACCCCGTGCTCGCGGCGCTCACCGACGCCATGGGCGGGCGCACGGCCCGGCACCGGCTGTCGCGCGGCGTCAGCGAGGCCGGTGCCGAGGCGCGGACGCAGCGCGAGCACGAGGCGATCCTCGACGCGGTCGCGGCCGGGGACGTCGACCGCGCCCGCGTCCGGATGGCGGCCCACCTGCTCGCGGTCGAGGACTTCCTGCGTACCGACGCGGGCTGAGGCGGGCCGCCGGTCGCGCTCAGCGCGCGAGCCACCCGCCGTCCACCGCGAGCACCTGGCCGTGCACGTACGCGGCCGCGGGGGACGCGAGGAACACGACGACGTTGCCGATGTCCTCGGGACGGCCCCAGCGCCCGGCGGGGATGCGCACCGAGAGCTGCTCGAGGCGCACGGGGTCGGCCAGCAGGGCCGCGTTCATGTCGGTGTCCATGTAGCCCGGCGCCACCGCGTTGACGTTGACGCCCTTGGCCGACCACTCGTTGCACAGCGCCTTGGTGAGCTGCGCGACCGCGCCCTTGCTCGCCGCGTACGCCGGCACCGTCAGCCCGCCCTGGAACGACAGCAGCGACGCGAGGTTGACGATCTTGCCGTCACCGCGCTCGAGCATCGGCCGCCCGAAGAGCTGGCAGAGCTGGAACACCGAGCGGAGGTTGACGTCGATGACGCGGTCCCACGCCTCGAGGGGGAAGTCGACGGCGGGGTAGCGGTCCTGCGTGCCGGCGTTGTTGACGAGGATGTCGACGCGGTGCTCGGCGAGCACGCGCTCCGCCGTGGCGGCGATCGCGTCGCCGTCGCCCAGGTCCAGCGGCTCGAACGCGAGCGTGCGCCCGAGCGCCGCCGCCTGGTCCGCCAGGTCGGACGGCACCGGGTTGCGCGCGAGCACGACGACGTCCGCGCCGGCCTCCAGCAGGGCCTGCGTGATGCCGCGGCCCAGGCCGCGGCCGCCGCCGGTGACGACGGCCGTGCGGCCCGTCAGGTCGAAGGGGGTGGTCATGCGTCTGCCTTCCCGTGCAGGGGGGTGAGGAGGACCTTGAGGCAGTCCTGGCCGGACGTCGCGGCCGCGAAGGCGGCGTCCACGTCGGCCAGGTCGAAGGCCCGGGTGGGGAACGCGGCCAGGCCGAGCTCGTCGGACGCGAGCAGCTCGATCGCGCGCCGGACGTCGGCGGACGTGTAGACCCGCACGCCGACCATCGACTGCTCCTTGAAGCACACGGCCTGCAGGTCCAGCGGCGTGGGCTGCTTGTAGACGCCCACGATGACGATCCGGCCGAGCACGCGGGTCGCGGCGGCGAGATCGGCTGCGACGGTCGGGTGCGCGGCGGAGTCGAACGTCGTGTCGGCGCCCTCGCCGTCGGTGAGCGGCGCGAGCACCTCGGACATGGTCGAGCCCTCGGGGACGACCGTGAGGCCCAGCTCCGCGGCGACCTGACGACGCCACGGGCTGGGCTCGGTGACCACCACGGTCCCGGCCCCGGCGTGCCGCGCCACGAGCGCGGTCAGCACCCCGATGGGCCCGGCGCCGTAGACGGCGACCGTGTCACCCTGCTCCATGCCGGACAGGTCGAGCGCGTGCACCGCGACGGCCAGCGGCTCGACGAGCGCCGCGAGGCGCGGGTCGACGCCCGCGGGCACCTCGTGCAGCACCTCGGGGGGCAGCGCGACGTACTCGGCCATGCCGCCGGGGGCGTCGATGCCGTACAGGCCGAGGCGGCGACACACGTGCCCGTGCCCGTCGCGGCAGGCCTTGCACTCGCCGCACGAGATGAGGGGCTCGGCGATGACGAGCGCGCCCTCCCGCGGACCCGTCGCACCGGCCTGCTCGACCCAGCCCGACAGCTCGTGCCCGGGGATCAGCGGGGCCTGCGCCCGCGGGTGCTTGCCGTGGAGGATCGACAGGTCGGTGCCGCAGATGCCGTTGTAGGCGACGCGGACCAGGGCCCAGCCGTCGGGGACCTGCGGCAGGGGGACCTGCTGGACGGCGATCTCGTCCGGGCCGGTCCACACCGCCGCGCGCATGGTGCTCATCGTTCAGGCTCCTGTCCGGGCCGCCGCGCCCACGGGCGCGCAGTCCTGGTTGCGGCCCGGGGCGCCGAGCACCTCGGGGTTGACGACGTTGCGCGGCGCCCGGCCCGCGCAGACCTCGACGACGTTGGCGACCGTGCGTCGCTTCAGCTCGTCGTAGGACTCCTCGCTGTACCAGGCGAGGTGCGGCGTCAGCACCACGGAGTCGAGGTCCATGAGCGGGTGGTCGACCGGCAGGGGCTCGGTCTCGTGCACGTCGATCGCGGCCGCGCGGATGCTGCCGGTGCGCAGCGCCTCGACGAGCGCGGCGGTGTCGACGACCCCGCCGCGGCTCGTGTTCACGAGGATCGCGTCGGTGCGCATGCGGGCGAGCTGGGCGGCGCCGATCATGCCGCGCGTGCTCTCGTCCAGCGGCGTGTGCAGGGAGACCACCTGCGCGCGCTCGAGCAGCTCGTCGAGGCCCACGGACGGGAAGCCGCGGTGCTCGGCGGCGTCGGGGTCGGCCGCGACGTCGTACCCGATGACCTCGTAGCCCAGGCCGGCGGCCTTGCGCGCGGTCGCGGTGCCGATCAGGCCCATGCCGACGACCCCGAACACCCGACCCCGCGTCTGGTACGCGGGCCGGATGGCGGCGAGGTCGAACGAGCCGGCCCGCATGCCGCGGTCGAGCCGCGGGATGCCCCGGGCTGCCGCGAGCGTCATGCCGATCGCGTGGTCGGACACGGCCTCGGTGCCGTAGTCGGGGACGTTGCACACGGCGATGCCGCGCGCGGTCGCGGCGGCGACGTCGACAGAGTCGATGCCGACGCCGTAGCGGCCGATCGCCCGCAGGCTCGGCAGCGCGTCCATGATCTCGGCGGTGATCGACGCGTACTGCACGAGGACCGCGTCGGCGCCGGCGGCGTTGGCGACCAGGGCCTCGGGCGTGAACGACTGCGTGACGACGAGCTCGGCCCCCGCGGCCGCGACGATCTCGCGCTCGGCGTCGAAGGAGTCGTGGTCGCACTCGGTGACGACGATCCTCATCGCGCGAGCCAGCCGCCGTCGACGGGCAGCACGGCGCCGTGCACGTAGTCCGCGGCGCGCGAGGACAGGTACAGCACGGCTCCGGCGATGTCCTGGGGGGTGGCCCAGCGGCCCGCGGGGATGCGGTCGAGGATCGCCTGGCTGCGGGCGGCGTCCTGGCGCAGGTCGTGCGTGTTGGCGGTGGCGACGTACCCCGGGGCGACGGCGTTGACGTTGACGCCCGCACCGGCCCACTCGTTCGCGAACGCCTTGGTCAGGCCCGCGATGGCGGACTTCGACGCCGTGTAGCCGGGGACGTTGATGCCGCCCTGGAAGCTCAGCATCGAGGCGGTGTTGACGATCTTGCCGTGCCCGCGATCGAGCATGCGGCGCCCGACCTCGCGCGAGAGCACGAACGCGGTGCGCATGTTGACGTCCAGGACGTGGTCGAAGTCCTCGTCCGAGTGCTGCGCGGCGGGCGTGCGGCGGATCGTGCCGCCGTTGTTCACGAGGATGTCTACGTCCCGCGCACCGAGGTCCGCGGCGAGCGCCGCGACCTGCGCGCGGTCCGAGAAGTCGGACCGCAGCGGCGTGAAGGCCCGTCCCGTGGCCTCGACCGCGCGGCGCACCTCGCTGTCGCCGTCCTCCATGTCGTAGCTGACGCCGATGACGTCTGCCCCGGCCGAGGCGAGGGTCTGCGCGATCGCCAGGCCGATGCCCTGGCTCGCACCGGTGACCACGGCCAGGCGGCCCTCGAGGGTGAACAGGCTCGCCGTGTACTCGGCCGGGTTCGTCGTCATGACGTGCTCTCTTCCTTCGGTGGTGCGCCTCAGGGCGTGTGGCCCAGGGCGGTGGATATCAGGCCGGCGGTCTCGACGACGGCCGGCGCGTGGGCCTCGAGCTGCTCGGGCGAGCACTCGACGGCCAGGGTGGAGATGCTGACGCCGTACGTGACGGTGCCGGTGTGGTCGTACACGGGGGCGGCGACGCAGACGATCCCGGGGACGTTCTCCTCCAGGTCGAACGCGTACCCGCGCTCCCGGACGCGCGCCAGCTCGGCCTGCAGGTCGCTGAGCTGCGTGATCGTGCGCTCGGTGCGCCGCAGCAGGCCCGAGCGGGCGACGAAGCGCTGGATCTCCTCGTCGCCGCGCGCGGCGAGCACGACCTTCCCGATCCCCGACGAGTGCATGGGGATCGCGTGCCCCACGCGCGACGGCATCTGGTACGGCTTGTCGGAGTCCATGCGGACGAGGTAGACGATCTCGTCGCCGTTGGCGACGCCGACGTGGGCGGTGCAGTGGACCCGGTCGACCAGCTCACCGACGAACGGCTGCGCGATCGCCGAGATGTCGAGCCGCTGCAGCGCCTGCCCCGCCAGGGACAGGATCTGCGGGCCGGGCTGGTAGAGCCCGTCCGACGTCACGACGATGAAGCCCCGGTCGACGAGCGTGGCGAGGACCCGGTGGGTCGTGGCCTTCGCCAGGCCCGTCGCCTCCACGACGTCGGTGAACCGCGAGTGGCGCAGCGCCGCCTCGAGCACGAGCAGCGTCTTCTCGCTCGCGCTCGTCTTCGCGCCCTCGACGTCGTGCTCGGGGGGCGTGGGCTGGGTCTGGGCCATGGGGCTCACCTCTCGTCGCGGGTCAGGACCGTCAACGCATGTCGGTGATGGGGAAGCCGTCCATGTCGTCGAACGACTGATTCTCGCCCGCCATGGCCCACACGAAGCTGTAGCTCGCGGTGCCGACACCCGAGTGGACGGACCAGCTGGGGGAGATGATCGCCTCCTCGTTGCCGACGACCAGGTGCCGCGTCTCGTCGGGGCGTCCGAGCAGGTGGACGACGCGCGCGTCGTCGGGCAGGTCGAAGTAGAGGTACGCCTCCATGCGGCGGTCGTGCGTGTGCGCCGGCATGGTGTTCCACATGCTGCCGGGGTGCAGCGTCGTCACGCCCATGACGACCTGGCACGAGCGCACGCCGTTCTCGTGGATGTACTGGTTGAGCGTGCGGCGGTTGGACGTCAGCGCGTCGCCGAGCTCGCGGACCGTGCCCTTGCCGGCCTCGACGAGCGTCGTCGGGTAGGCGGTGTGGGCGGGGGCGGAGACGACGTAGAAGCGCGCGGGGGTCGCCGCGTCGACGGACGCGAACGTCACGTCACGCGCGCCGCGCCCGAGGTAGAGGCACGAGCCGTGCGCGAGGTCGTACGTCGTGCCGTCGACCGTGACGGTCCCGCTGCCGCCGACGTTGACGACGCCCGCCTCGCGGTGCTCGAGGAAGTACTCGGAGCGGATCTCGGGGAACGTCGGCAGGGCGACCGGCCCGGTGACCGGCTTGGCGCCCAGCAGGACGACGCGGTCGTGGTGGGTGTACACCGCGTTCGCCTCGTCGTCGACGAAGAGGCCGGGCACGAGGTAACGGCGGCGGAGCTCGGCGGTGTCCATGCCGGGGACCTGCTCGGGGCTGGTCGCGTAGCGCTGTTCCATGAGGGACCTTCCTGGGGTGGGGCGTGCGGCGGCGCGGCGTGCGGCCGCCTGCCCGGGACGCTGCGCGACCTGCGCCGCGCAGCGTCCGGGCGGGGTGGTGGTCAGGGCGTGACGAGGCCGAGCTGCGTGGGCAGCCACATCGACAGCGCCGGCGTGAAGATGACCATGATCAGGACGAGGATCAGGGCGCCGAAGAAGGGCAGCAGGCGCCGGATCACGGCTTCGATCGAGATGTCGGCGACCTTGGCGCCGACGAAGAGGATCGGCCCGACCGGTGGCGTGATGGTCCCGATGGACAGGTTGAAGACCATCATGATGCCGAAGTGGACGGGGTGGATCCCCATGGCCGTGACGATCGGCAGGAAGATCGGCGCGAAGATCAGCACCGCGGGCGTCGGGTCCATGAAGCACCCGAGGATCAGCAGGATCACCGCGATGAGCAGCAGGATGACCACCGGGTTGGTGCTGACGGAGAAGATCGCCTCGGACGCCATCTGCGGGATCTGGGCGAACGCCATGACGAAGCCCATGATCGAGCTGACCCCGACGAGGAACATGACGACGGCCGTGGTGCGGGCGGCGTCCATGAGCATCGTGGGGATCTGGCGCGTCTTGATGGTCCGGTAGAAGAACGACAGGACGAGCGAGTAGACGACCGCGATGACCGAGCCCTCGGTCGGCGTGAACATCCCGGCGAGGATGCCGCCGATCACGATGACGATGAGCAGCAGGGCCGGCACGGCGGCGAGGATCGTCTTGGCGCCTTCGCGGAAGCCGATCCGCTCGGTCATCTTGAGCTCGGGCCGCTTGCGGGCGTACAGGTAGACGATGATCATGCAGGCCGCGGCCCACATGGCGCCGGGGATGTAGCCCGCGACGAACAGCGCGGCGACCGAGGCGCTCGAGACGAGCGAGTACACGATCATCAGGTTGCTCGGCGGGATGATCATGCCCGAGGGCGCCGAGGCGATGTTGACGGCCGCTGCGAAGGACTTGTCGTAGCCCTCGCGCTTCTGGATCGGGCCGATGGTGGAGCCGATCGCGGCGGCTGCCGCGACGCCCGAGCCGGACACCGCGCCGAACAGCGCGTTGGCGGCGACGTTGGTCTGGGCCAGCGAGCCGGGCATGCGCCCGACCATCACCTTGGCGGCGTTGACGAGCCGTAGCGCGATCCCGCCTTGGTTCATGATCACGCCGGCGAGCACGAAGAACGGGATCGCCAGCAGGGGGAACGAGTTGATGCCGCGGAAGACCTGCTGGGCGGCAGTGAGCACACCGTTCTCGACACCGAGTGCGGTGACGATCGCGGCGAGCGACGACAAGCCGACCGCGATGCTGATGGGTGCTCCGAGGAGCAGGAAGACGACGATGCCGGCGAGCAGGATGAGTGCTGCGAGCGCTGCGGGGTCCATGGGTCAGGCCTCCTTCACAGGACGTCAGGCTCGGCGTCCTCGACGGCGCGCTCGGCGCCGGTGAGGATCCTGACCAGGTGGTAGACGGTGTAGAGGGCGATGAGCACCCCGGAGATCGGCAGCGCCAGGTACAGCGGGCCGACGTTCACCGGCAGGCCGGTGAGGTTCTGGTCCCACGCCAGGTCGACGACCCGCAGCCCGCCCCAGATCAGGACGAGGGCGGTGAAGACGAGGATCGCGAGCTGGACGAGGACGGCAACGGCGACCTGGACCTTGGCCGGGAGTCTCTTCACGGCGAAGTCGACCGCGATGTGGCCGCGCTCGCCGAAGACGAGCGCCGACGCGAAGAGGCCCAGCCAGATGAACAGGTACTTGGCGAGCTCCTCGGACCACGTGCTGGGCTGGTCGAGGACCTGTCGGGTGAAGACCTGCCACGTGACGTCGACGACGAGCACGGCGAACAACACCACGCACGCCCACGTCAGCAGCTGGTCGAGGAGCAACTTTGCTCTGGTCATGAGTCGAGCCTCTTCGCGTCGGTCGCCGGTCACTTGGCCGCGGCGCGGACCTGGTCGTAGATCGTCTTGGTGACGTCGTTCGTCAGCTTCTTCTCCGTCAGCGGAGCGATCGCTGCGTTGAACGCGTCGGTGTCGACCTCGTTGAACTTCGCGCCGGCGGCCTCGGCTGCCTTGATGCCCTCGACGACCTGCTCCTTCCAGAGCTTGGCCTCCTCGACGCGCGCCTCGGCGAGGAGCTCGGTGAAGATCTCCTGGTGCTCGGGCGTCATGGCGTCGAAGACGTCAGGGCTGATGATCAGGTAGTCGGGGAACATGAGGTGGCGCGTGTAGCTGTAGTACGGCGCGACCTCGGCGTGCTTGAGGTTCGCGTAGATGAGCTCGTTGTTCTCGCCGCCCTCGATGACGCCGGACTGGATGGCCGTGTAGACCTCGCCCTGGCCCATCGGGGTGCCCGTGCCGCCCATCAGCGACATCATCTCGATGTTGGTGTCGGACTCGATGACGCGGATCTTCATGCCCTCGAGGTCGGCCGGCGTGTAGATCGGCTTCTCGGCGTTGTAGACCGACCGGACGCCGCCGTGGAACGCGCTGACGACCTTGATGCCCTCGTCCTCGAGGGAGGAGTACAGGTCGCCCACGATCTCCGGGTCGTTCGTGGTCGCGCTCTGGTGCTCCGGGGAGTCGAAGACGAACGGCAGGTTGAAGACCACGAAGTCCGGGTTGAAGTTCTCGAGCAGCGAGCCGCCGACGTAGGCCATCTCGATCGTGCCGGCCTGGACCAGCTCGATGGTCTCGCGCTGCGCGCCGAGCGTCTCGTTCGGGAACACCTCGATGTCGTACGCGCCGTCGGTCGCCTCGAACAGCTTGTCGCCGAGCTCGTCGAGCACGATGTACTGGGGGTGGTTCTCGGGCTGGTTGAACGCGGCCTTCATGACCAGCGTGTCCACGTTCGGCTTTGCCGCGTCACCCTCGGCCGTCGCGCTGGGGGTGTCCTTCGCGGCGGGTGACGTGCCCGCGCTGCACGCCGTGAGCGCCAGCACGGAGGCGCCGATGAGCGCGGTGATCGTCGCGGCCTTGTTTCGCCTCATGGGGGGTGTACTCCTCTGTCGGCTCACCGGGGGGGTGAGCGGGTGGTGCTCGGTGAGCGCCGCCCGGGTGGGGGCTGGGTCCCGACGACCGTGTCGCGACCCGTGCTGACCTCGCTGTCAGTGCCACGGGTATGGAACCATGTTCCGAGGCACGGAACAAACCTTGCCCGACGCCGAGGTCCCGAAGCACAACTTTGGTCCCGGGTGGGGGGTGATCCGCCGTGCCGTAGCCGACATCTGAGACGGAGCAACGATGCTTTCCACCCTCACCTCCGACCGCCCCCTGCTCGGGGCGTACGCGATGGCGCCGCGGGAGGGGGACCAGCGGGCGCAGTTCTGGGACGCCGTGGCCGACCTGCCGGTCGGCGGCCTCGAGCTGCCGCTGCCCGCGCCGGGCACGGGACCCGAGCCGGCGGCCCTCGCCGCGCGCAGCGACCTGCGCCTGCTCGTGACCTGCATCCCCACCGTCATGGGCCGCCTCGCGGAGCAGCCCGCGTACGGCCTGGCCTCGACCGACGAGGACGCGCGACGCAGCGCGCTGGCGGACGTCCGCCGGGCCCGTGACCTGGCCGAGGTCCAGGCCGCGACCGGGGGCGCACGCGTCGCTGCCATCCAGGTGCACAGCGCGCCCGGGCCCCGTTGCGGCAGCCGCGACGCCCTCGCCCGCTCGCTGGAGGAGATCCTCGCGTGGGACCTCGCCGGGGCCCGGCTGCTCGTCGAGCACTGCGACGCGCTGGTCGCCGGGCAGCAGCCCGCCAAGGGGTTCCTGTCGGTCGAGGAGGAGCTCGCCGTCCTCGCCGGTTGTGCAGGGTCCGACGGCGCCGGCCCCGGCCTCGCGGTCAACTGGGGCCGCTCCGCCATCGAGGGGCGCAGCCTGCACACCCCGCTCGAGCACCTGCACGCCGCGTCCGAGGCCGGGCTCCTCGGCGCCCTCGTCCTGTCCGGTGCGACCGACGCGCAGACGCCGTGGGGAGCGCCGTGGTCGGACGCCCACATCCCGCCGCGCGGTGACGCCCCCGCGCTCGGTTCTTCCGCCGACTCGCTGCTGGGGCCGGACGAGGTCGCCGCGGCCCTCGCGCTCACCGGTCCGGGCTGCCTCGTCGCCGTCAAGGTCGCCGTGCGGCCCGCGGACGCCGACGTCGCCACCCGGATCGCGGTCGCCCGCGCCGCGCTCGCCCAGGTGACCGCGGCGGGCACACCCCCGAGGTGACCGCGGCGGGCCGTGCACGACGGTGCTCGCACTCATCTCCGCGTGGCGCGGGCGGGTGCGAGTACCACCCACGGCGGGCGTCCTTCGGGGACGTCGCGCCTCCGAGGGGCTCGTGCCCCTCGACTACGTTTCCACCGCCGCTCCCGGGCACCGGCGCCCGGAGGGCCTGAGCACACGCGAGGACCGCCATGACCGACCCCACCCCTGATCCCCACGCCCGCGTCGGCGGGCGGTTGACGCCCGGTGCCCTGCGCAACCTGGCCGACACGCTGCGCGCCGAGAACGCCGGAGCGATCCTCCTGCTGCTCGGCGCGGTCGTCGCCCTGGCCTGGGCCAACTCCCCGTGGTCCGCCGGCTACGACACGCTGAGCGACACCGTCGTCGGGCCGGCGGCCCTGCACCTCGACCTCACCGTCGCGCAGTGGGCGACGGACGGGCTGCTCGCGATCTTCTTCTTCGTGGTCGGGCTCGAGCTCAAGCGCGAGATGGTCGACGGGCAGCTCCGGCGCCCGTCGACCGCGATCGTCCCGATCCTCGCCGCCGTCGGCGGCATGGCGGTGCCCGCGCTCATCTACACGGTGGTCAACCTGCAGGCCGGCGGTTCCTCCGAGGGCTGGGCGATCCCCGTCGCCACCGACATCGCGTTCGCGGTGGCCGTCCTGACGGTCTTCGGCAAGCGGCTGCCGACCGCGCTGCGCGCTTTCCTGCTCACGCTCGCGGTGGTCGACGACCTGCTCGGCATCGTCGTGATCGCGGTGTTCTACGCGGTCGGGCTGCAGATCGTGTGGCTCGCGGTGTCGCTCGCGACGATCGCCGTGTTCGCGGTGCTCGTGCGGCGCCGGACCTCGGCGTGGGTGCTGGTGCCGCTCGCCGTGCTGGCGTGGGCCTTCATGCACATGTCCGGTGTCCACGCGACCATCGCGGGCGTCATCCTCGGGTTCACGGTGCCGGCGCTGGCCCGCAAGGGCGAGTCGATCAGCCGCGCCGAGCGGCTCGAGCACCTGTGGCGGCCGGTGTCCGCCGGCGTCGCCGTGCCGGTCTTCGCGCTGTTCGCGGCAGGGGTCAGCATGAGCCCCACCGCGCTCGCGAGCGCGCTCGGCGACCCCGCGGCGCAGGGAGTCGCGCTGGGCCTGGTGCTCGGCAAGCCCGCGGGGATCCTGCTGGCGACGTTCCTGCTGGTCAAGCTCACGAAGGCGACCCTCGACCCGAGCGTGCGGTGGCCCGACCTCGCGGCTGTCAGCGTCGTGGCGGGCGTCGGGTTCACGGTCTCGCTGCTCATCGGTGAGCTGTCGTTCGCCGCCGACTCGCCGCACAGCGAGAACGTCAAGGCCGCGATCCTGCTGGGCTCGCTGACGGCGGCCGCGTTCGGTGGCGCGCTGCTCACCTGGCGGACCCGTGTGCAGGCCCGGCGGACGGTCGCCGCGGACGAGGTCACCGCAGCCGCCTGACGACGCACGCCCCCGGCGCCCGTGCGGTGCCGGGGGCGCGCGCTCAGGGACGGGGGAGGGTGAGCCCGTCGGGCAGCAGCGGCGGCAGCACCCGCAGGACGGTCGCGTGCAGGTCGGCGACGCGCCGGGGCGTCATGCGCTCGACAGGTGCCGTGACGGACACCGCCGCGACCGCGGCCCCCGCGCGCACGAGCGGCACGGCGACACAGCTGATGCCCGCCTCGTTCTCCTCGACCTCCGTCGCGTAGCCGGTGCGGCGGGCGCGCTCGACCACCTCCCACACGTGGTCGCCGTCGACCCTCGCGGCCGTGAGGTACCCGTCGAGCGCGGCGCGGTCCGTGCCGCGGTACGCGAGCAGCGCCCGCCCCAGCGCCGTGGTCACCGCGGGGCTGCGGCGCCCGATCGCCGACCACACGCGCAGCGGCCGCTCGGGCTCGACCTTGTCGAGGTAGACGACCTCGCGGCCGCTCAGCACGCCGAGGTGCACCAGCTCGTCGACCTCGCGGCTCAGCGCCAGCAGGGCCGGGTGCAGCAGCACCGGCAGGTTCTCGTCACTGAAGTAGGCGTCGCCGAGCCGCGTCGCCGCGGCACCCAGCGCGTACCGTCCCGACGGCTCCTGCGTCGCGAAGCCGCGGTGCCGCAGCGCCGCGAGCGTCCGGTGCACGGTCGTCTTGTTCAGGCCCAGGTCGACCGCCAGCTCCGCGAGCCCGGTGCCCGCCGGCCCCGCGGCGGCCAGCGCCTCGAGCACGCGCAGCGCCCGGTCGACCGCCTCGACGGGCGACGCGGCGCCGTCCCCGGAGGCGGGGGGCGCGGCGTCGTCCGGGTCTGCCATGCCTGCAGCCTAGGAGCCGTGCGGACACGGTGAGGACCACGCGCGTCGGCGACCGGGGGCCGGTGGTGCGCCGCCGCTAGTCTCGACGGGTGCCGATCCCCGACGACGCCGCAGGTCACGGACTGGACGGTGGCGCGCACGACGCCCCCGTGCCCGGGACGCCGCACGACACTCCCGCGGAGGTCGGCGTCGGTCCGTGGCCGGGCGGTCCGGACGCATGGCCCCGGCTCGCGTCGGGTGCGCCCGACCCGCGCTACGACCCTGAGCTGCTCGCCCACGGCGACCGGCGCAACGTCGTCGACGCGTACCGGTACCAGACCGTCGAGGCGATCGTCGCGGACCTGGACACCCGGCGGAACCCGTTCCACGTCGCGATCGAGAACTGGGCCCACGACCTCAACATCGGGTCGGTCGTGCGCACCGCGAACGCGTTCAACAGCGCGGGCGTCCACGTCGTGGGTCGTCGCCGGTGGAACCGTCGTGGCGCCATGGTCACCGACCGCTACCTGCACGTCCACCACCACCCCGACGCGGCCGCGCTCGCCACGTGGGCCGCCGGCGCGGGGCCCGACGGGGCGCGCCTGCCGATCGTCGGCGTCGACAACGTGCCCGGCTCCGTCGCCCTGGAGACGTACGTCCTCCCGCCGCGGTGCGTCCTGCTGCTCGGGCAGGAGTCGACGGGTCTGACCGCGGCGGCGCAGGAGGTGTGCGACGTGGTCGTGCACATCACGCAGCACGGCAGCACGCGCTCCCTGAACGCCGGTGCGGCCGCGGCGATCGCGATGCACACGTGGGCCCTCCAGCACGTGCCGAGGTGACGCCGGCAGGGCGTGACGGGGGTCCCGGTGGACGTCCCGGAACGCTTCCGGCCCGGTGGTGGCAGACTCGTGTCGTACCGCACCCCGATCACCAGGAGATGCCGCGATGCCCATCGCAACCCCCGAGGTCTACGCCGAGATGATCGACCGGGCGAAGGCCGGCAAGTTCGCCTACCCCGCCGTGAACATCACGTCGTCCCAGACCGTCACCGCTGCCATCCAGGGCTTCGCGGAGGCCGAGTCGGACGGCATCATCCAGGTCTCCGTCGGTGGCGCCGAGTACGCCTCCGGCTCGACGATCAAGAACCGCGTCTCCGGCACGCTCGCGCTCGCCGCGTACGCCACCGAGGTCGCGAAGAACTACGGCGTGACCATCGCGCTGCACACGGACCACTGCGTCAAGAAGAACCTCGACTCGTGGGTCCGCCCGCTGCTCGAGCTCGAGGCGGAGCAGGTCAAGCGCGGCGAGAACCCCACGTTCCAGTCGCACATGTTCGACGGCTCGGACATCCCGCTCGACGAGAACCTCGTCATCGCGGCGGAGCTCCTCGAGATGTCGCAGGCGGCACGCACGATCCTCGAGATCGAGGTCGGCGTCGTCGGTGGCGAGGAGGACGGCCACGAGGCCGAGATCAACGAGAAGCTCTACACGACGGCCGAGGACGGCCTGGCGACGGTCCGCGCGCTCGGCGCGGGCGAGAAGGGCCGCTACCTGACGGCCCTGACGTTCGGCAACGTGCACGGCGTGTACAAGCCGGGTGCCGTCAAGCTGCGTCCGTCGATCCTCCTGGACATCCAGAAGGCCGTCGGCGCCGAGATCGGCAAGGAGAACCCGTTCGACCTCGTGTTCCACGGCGGGTCGGGCTCCACGGCCGAGGAGATCTCGGAGGCCGTCGACAACGGCGTCATCAAGATGAACATCGACACCGACACGCAGTACGCGTTCACGCGTCCCGTCGTCGGCCACATGTTCACCAACTACGACGGCGTCCTGAAGATCGACGGCGAGGTCGGCAACAAGAAGGCGTACGACCCCCGCGCGTGGGGCAAGCTCGCCGAGGCCGGCATGGCCGCCCGCATCGTCGAGGCGTGCCAGCAGCTGCGGTCGGCGGGCACCAAGATCTCCTGATCACCCGCCCGCTCGACGCCGACGGCCCCGGTCCCCGCAAGGGGGCCGGGGCCGTCCGCGTCAGGTGAGGGGCTCAGGACGAGGGGTCCACCGGCTCGAACGGCTCGTCCACGTCGTCGTCGACGACGTCGAGGAGCTCGCCGATGCGGGTCACCTCGAGCAGGAAGCGCACGGTCGGCGGCACGCGCAGCAGACGCACCCGGTGCTCGCTGCGGATCGACAGCCGCGCGAGGAACGCCACGCCGGACGAGTCCATGAACGTCACGTGGTGCGCGTCGACCTCGATCGGGACGCCGTGCTGCTCCGCCTCGGCGGTCGCCTCCTGCAGCTCGGGGCCGAGGTCCGCGTCGACCTCCCCCGAGAGGACGATGCGGGTGCGGTCCGCACCCACGATGACCTGCACGGCGCCGGGTTCCCCGACCGTCGTGGCTTCGGTAGCGTCCGACGTGGCGGCGTCCTGGCCGGTGGAAGGACTGTTAACGTCTCGCACGATGCTCCTTCCGGGCGCTGGCGGGGCTCACCGGGGTGGTCGAGCCGTCCGTCGTTCGGCACGCTAGACGATCGGAGGTGGTGGTGGTCAACTCCCGCGCCACCGAGCCGATGCCAGAGCCTACGCTGCAGACGTCCGTCGACGGTGCAGCGAGCCGGACCGGGACGTCCCGCCCAGTGCTGGGGGCGGCCCTCGCCGCCACCCAGATCCCCATGGCGCTGCTGCACGCCGGCCGCGGCGTGCTGCGGGTCGGGTGGGTGAACGACGCGCTCGCCCAGGCCGTCGGTCACGCGGCGGACGAGGTCGTCGGCGTCGACGTGCTCGCCGACCCGCGGGTGCGGCCCTGCGACCCCGACGCCGTCCGCGACGTGTCGCGCGGACCGTCCGCCCACCCGGTCGTGCTGCGTCGAGCGGACGGCACGCACGTGCGCTGCGTCGTCCACGTGTCGCCGCTGCCGCCGGGTCCCGGCGTACCCGCCGGCACGCTCGTCGCCGCCGTCCAGGACCTCACGGCCGAGCTGACGGCGTCCGCCGAGCAGGCGGCGCTCGTCGCCGAGGAACGTCGTGAGCGGCGGAGCCTGGCGCTCATCGCGCGCGTCTCGGACCTGCTGATGGACGTCGACGAGCCGCGTGGGCTGCGGGAGATCGCCACCCTGCTGGAGTCGCAGGTCGTCGACCGCGCGGACTTCTTCCTCTTCGACCACGGGCTGTGGGCCGCCGACGGGTTCGCACCGTCCCACGGGTCGACGGCACGGCACCACGGCCCGTCGGGCCGGGTGCTGTCGCACTGCTCCCGCGACCCTGTGGGGCAGCTGCTGTCCGGCACGCGCGACGGCCTCGTCGAGCTCGACCTGGCCGGTGACCACCCCGAGGGCACGTACTCGAGGTGGCTGTCCGGGCAGCTGGCGGCGCGGGGCGCGGACGCCCGCGACCGGGTCGTCGTGCAGCCGGTCCCCGGGCGGCGGCGCGTCGTGGGCGTGCTCGTCGTTCGCCCCCACGGCGGTGGGGGGCGTGCCGCGCTCGGGGCGTCGGAGCGCACGGTCGTCGAGCTCGTCGCGCGGCGCGTGGGCCTGTCGATCGACAACGTGCGCCTCTACGACCGCGAGCACCGCCTGGCCGAGACGCTGCAGCGCGCGATGCTGCCGGAGCAGGCGGAGGTCGACGGGCTCGACGTGTGGACGTACTACTCGCCCAACGCCGACGACGCCCAGGTCGGCGGCGACTGGTACGACGTCCTGCAGATCGACCCCGAGACGGTGAGCGTCGTCATCGGTGACGTCGTGGGGCACGACATCGAGGCGGCCGCCACGATGGGCCAGCTCCGCTCGGTCGTCCGGTCCTACGCGTTCGACATCACGACGCCCGGGCCCGTGCTGGACCGCGTCGACCAGCTCTTCGGCGGCATGCGGATCCCGCGCGCCGCGAGCATGGTGTACTCCACGCTGCGGCGCGACGGCGAGGACGGCTGGGGCCTGCAGTACACCCGTGCCGGCCACCTGCCGCTGCTCCTCGTGCGGGACGGGCGCGCCCAGCAGCTGCGGGGCACCGGCGGGCGGCTCGTGGGCTTCGGCTCCGGCGGCCGGGCGACGGACGAGGTCGCGCTGGTGCCCGGGGACGTCGTGGTGTTCTACACCGACGGCCTGGTCGAGCGCCGCGACCGCAGCCTGCGGGACGGCCTGGAGGTCCTGGAGACGGTCGCCGAGGGCATCACGGCACGGGACGCGGCCGGGATCGGCGAGGACCTGCTGTCCCGGCTCGCCGACCACCCGGAGGACGACGTCGCGATGGTCGTGCTGCGCGTGCCGGGCGGCCACGACGACCTCGCGGGCGCCGTCAGCCCGCGTCGCCGACGCTGGGCGCTGCCGAGCGAGCCCGCGTCGATCGGGCGGGCGCGGCACGCGGTGCTGCGCACCTGCGAGGCGTGGGAGGTGCCCGACGCGTCGAACGCCGAGCTGGTCGTGTCCGAGCTGGTCGCCAACGCCGTGCTGCACGGCTGGGGGCACGTGGCGCTCCAGCTGTACGACACCGGCGACGGACTGCGCATCGAGGTCGAGGACGGCAACCCGGCGCCGCCCGTGACGACCGACGGGCACCCCGGTCGCGTCGGGGGGTTCGGGATGCAGATCGTCGAGCGGCTGGCCGACTGGGGCTGGCGCCAGTCGCGCGGCGGCAAGGTCGTGTGGGCGAAGGTGCGCCCGGGGTCCCTGCCTGCGGCGGCCCGACGGGCGTAACGAGCGCAGGCGTCGTCGCCCGGGGGGCCGGCGGTGCGGTCGCGCCGGCGGGTCAGACCGGAGCGGGCGCGCCCTCGGGGCTGCTCGGCAGCTCGGCGCCGAGCTCGCAGCGGTGGTCCGCGTCGATGCGGAACAGCTCGAGCGCGCCGCAGATCTCCAGGACGAACAGGTCGCGGTCGGCCGCGCCGCGCAGGACGGTCGCACCGCCGCGGCGCCGGCCCGCGTCGGCGAGCGAGATGAGGAACGCGGCGCCCGTCGAGTCCATGAAGGTGACCCGGCACATGTCGATGACCAGCAGCTGCCGGCGCAGACCGACGACGCGGGCGGTCACCTCGGGGAACTGCTCGCGCTCCGCCAGGTCGAGGTCACCGGCGACCAGGAGCGTCGTGGTGGTGGAGGACGTCGATATCTCGATCATGGGTGTCCTGTGGTCCGAGCCGACCGGGGGAGGGGGAGTCCGCGAGGTGTGCTGGTCGGCCGTTCGACTCTAACGGCGGCGTCCTGCGGGTGCGACCGCAGGTCCGTGTCGCGGCGGTTCGCGCGGGTCGGGTGTCGCACCTCCCGCGTACGCCGGTGCGAGACTGGCGCCATGACCCAGGAGAACCTGCTCGACGGCCCCGCCCCGACGCTGCTGCCCGCCGACGGTCCGGACGCGACGGCGCGTGCCGCCCTCGCCTCCGGGGCCGACCCGCGCGACGTGGTGAGCGCGGCGCCGGCGGCCTCGCTGGTGTGGGCCCTGCTGGCGGAGCGGGCGGACGACCCGGTCGCCGCGTACGCGTACGCGCGGACGGGCTACCACCGCGGCCTGGACGCGCTGCGCGGTGCCGGCTGGCGCGGGCGCGGCCCGGTGCCGGTCGCCCACGAGCCCAACCAGGGCTTCCTGCGGTCGCTGCTCGCGCTCGCGACGGCGGCGGACGCGCTCGGCGAGACCGCGGAGGGTGAGCGCTGCCGCCAGTTCCTGCGGGACTGCGGGACGTCGGCCGACGAGGTCGCCGCGCTGCGCTGAGGGCGTCGGCGCGAGCTCCTCGACGCTCGCGCCGTCGTGCACCGGACCTCGCGGTGTGGACGCGCACCGCTGGCCGACGCGGTCCTCCGGTACCCTTCCGGTGGTACGCGTCACTGCCGCGCGTCCTCGGGTCACCCGCGCCGCGAGCCCGCTCGCGCCCGTCTGCGGGCGGAGCCGCATCGCAGGCAGCGGGGAGTGGTGATCGTCATGCCGGCCGTCGTGGTGCTCGGGGCGCAGTGGGGCGACGAGGGCAAGGGGAAGGCGACCGACCAGCTCGGGGACCGCACGGACGTCGTCGTGAAGTTCAACGGCGGCAACAACGCCGGTCACACGGTCGTCATCGAGGGCGAGAAGTACGCCCTGCACCTCCTGCCGTCGGGGATCCTCACGCCGGGCGTCGTCCCGGTGATCGCCAACGGCGTCGTCATCGACATCGAGGTGCTCTTCGAGGAGATCGACGCGCTCGAGGCCCGGGGCGTCGACACCTCACGCTTGCTGGTCTCGTCCGCGGCGCACGTCATCGCGCCGTACAACCGCACGATGGACAAGGTCGCCGAGCGCTTCCTGGGCAAGCGTCGCATCGGCACGACCGGCCGGGGCATCGGCCCCACGTACGCCGACAAGATCAACCGCATCGGCGTCCGCGTGCAGGACCTGTTCGACGAGGGGATCCTGCGGCAGAAGGTCGAGGGTGCGCTCGACCAGAAGAACCACCTGCTGGTGAAGGTCTACAACCGGCGCGCGATCACGGTCGAGGAGACGCTCGACGACCTGCTGCGCCACGCCGAGCGCCTGCGCCCGTTCGTCGCGGACACCCCGCAGTTCCTCAACCGCTCGCTCGACGAGGGCAAGACCCTGGTCTTCGAGGCGGGGCAGGCCACGATGCTCGACGTCGACCACGGCACGTATCCCTTCGTCACGTCGTCCGCGTGCACCGCGGGCGGGGCGTGCACGGGCTCGGGCGTGGGACCGACCCGCATCGACCGTGTCGTCGCGGTCGCCAAGGCGTACACGACGCGCGTGGGTGAGGGGCCGTTCCCGACCGAGCTGCTCGACGACGACGGCGAGTGGCTGCGCCAGACCGGCGGCGAGTTCGGCACCACGACGGGCCGCCCGCGCCGCACCGGCTGGTACGACGCGGTGGTGGTGCGCTACGCGTCGATGGTCAACGGCCTGACGGACCTCGTCGTGACCAAGCTCGACGTCCTGACGGGCCGCGAGCGGATCCCGGTGTGCGTGGCGTACGACGTGGAGGGCCGGCGCGTCGAGGACATGCCGATCGACCAGAGCGACTTCCACCACGCCCGGCCGGTGTACGAGTACCTCGACGGCTGGACCGAGGACATCAGCGGCGCCCGCTCCGTCGAGGACCTGCCGAAGGCCGCGCAGCGCTACCTGCAGTACCTCGAGGACGTCTCCGGCACGCGCATCTCGTCGGTCGGCGTCGGGCCGGGGCGCGAGGCGACGATCGTCAAGCACGAGCTGCTGTCCTGACGTCCCCGCCGGGCACTGAGCCTGCGTCGTGAGGGGTTGCCGTCGTGTCGCGACGGCAACCCCTCACGTTCTTCCGGGGTCGAGCGGGTCAGGCGGCGGCGCCGGGCCGGTAGGGTCGGGCGCCGTGGAGATCCTCGTCATCGGCACCGGTGCCCGTGAGCACGCCCTCGCCCGCACGCTGTCCCTCGACCCGGCGGTGACGCGCGTCCACGCGGCCCCGGGCAACCCCGGGATCGCGCAGCGCGCGACGCTGCACGCGGTCGACCCGCTCGACGGCGCCGCGGTCGCGGACCTCGCGCGCTCGCTGGGCGTCGACCTCGTGGTCGTGGGCCCCGAGGCGCCGCTCGTCGCCGGCGTCGCGGACGCCGTGCGTGCGGCCGGGATCCCGGTGTTCGGGCCGTCGGCACAGGCCGCGCGGCTCGAGGGGTCGAAGGCGTTCGCGAAGGACGTCATGGCGGCGGCGGGAGTGCCGACGGCGGCCGCGCGGGTCGCGACGACGATCGAGGAGGTCGCCGCCGCGCTCGAGGAGTTCGGCGCGCCGCACGTCGTCAAGGAGGACGGGCTCGCCGCGGGCAAGGGCGTCGTCGTCACCGACGACCGCGAGGCCGCGCTCGCCCACGCCGCCGCCTGCCTGGCCAAGGAGGGGGGCAGCGTCGTCGTCGAGGAGTTCCTCGACGGTCCCGAGGTCTCGCTGTTCGTCCTGTGCGACGGCACCGACGTCCTCCCGCTCGTGCCGGCCCAGGACTTCAAGCGCGCGTTCGACGGTGACCAGGGGCCCAACACCGGTGGCATGGGCGCCTACTCGCCGCTGCCGTGGGCGCCCGAGGGGCTGGTGGACGAGGTCGTCGAGACCGTCGCACGCCCGACCGTCGCCGAGATGGCGCGCCGCGGCACGCCCTTCGTCGGTGTCCTGTACTGCGGCCTGGCGCTGACGAGCCGGGGCCTGCGCGTCGTGGAGTTCAACGCGCGCTTCGGGGACCCGGAGACGCAGGTGGTGCTCGCACGCCTGGCGTCGCCGCTCGCCGAGGTGCTGCTCGCCGCGGCGCAGGGACGCCTCGCGCAGGTCGGGCCGCTGCACTGGCGCGCGGACGCCGCGGTGACCGTGGTGATCGCGTCGCACGGCTACCCGGGGACGGTCCGCACGGGCGACCCCATCACGGGCCTGGACGGGGCCGGCACGGTCCCCGGCGTGCACGTGCTGCACGCGGGCACCGCGGTCCGTACCACGAGCGACGACCCGGAGAACCCGATCAACGACCCGCTGCTCGTGTCCGACGGGGGGCGCGTGCTGTCCGTCGTGGGCGTGGGCGAGACCCTCGCCGAGGCGCGGCGGGCCGCGTACGTCGCGGTCGACCAGGTCAACCTGGCCGGCTCGCAGCACCGCACGGACATCGCCCAGGCCGTGAGCGAGGGCTGAGCGGCATATCACGCCCACCCCGTCGGTCGTCACCCGTCCGGGGTGCCGGGTGTGCACCGTGCGCCGACGTACCGGGACATTGACGACCGGCTGCGGCTGAACCTGGACGATCGTCCTGGTCGGAGGCCCGTCTGCGGGACCCTTGCGCTGACCAGGGGCCCTCGTCCACGGAGCTGACATGACCTTCCGCCTCACCGGCAGGCGGGGCGCACGCGCCGCCGCCGTGCTGTCGCTCGCGCTCGCCGCGGTGCTCGTCCCCACCGCCGCGCACGCGGCCGAGACCGCCGGGGGTACCCGGACCGCCCCCGTGCCGCTGCCCATCGCGACGCTCGACGACTCGTTCGTGGCGTCCAACGCCCACGTCGACTCGGGCTCCGGCGCTGGCCAGCGCCACCACAACGTCGCGTGGTACTCGCTCACGCCGGCGGCGGACGTGTTGGTGTCGATCCGTGCCACGGCGCTCGAGCCGTCGTGGGACAACACGCTCGAGGTCTGGGACGGCGACACGCTGGTGCAGCACGTCGACGACCACATCGGTCTCGACGCCGCGCTCGCCATCGACCTCGACGCCGGGACGACGTACCTCATCGGCCTCGGCTCCTACTACCGTTTCGGCGGCGGCTGGGCCGTGAAGGGCTCCGCGACGCTCACGTTCTCCACGCGCGTCCCGACGGCGCCCACCGGCCTCGCCGGCGCCCCCGGCGACCGCAGCGTCACGCTCGCGTGGACC
Organism: Cellulomonas xiejunii; assembly: GCF_024508315.1. Taxonomy (NCBI): domain Bacteria; kingdom Bacillati; phylum Actinomycetota; class Actinomycetes; order Micrococcales; family Cellulomonadaceae; genus Cellulomonas; species Cellulomonas xiejunii. The sequence goes on along the minus strand of NZ_CP101987.1, from coordinate 3,291,132 downwards.
CCGCCCACGGACCTGGCGGGCGGCATCGACGCGTACGAGGTGTGGTGCGCGGCCCCGGGCGAGGACGAGGAGTGGTGCGACGCCGCCTACGGCTGGGACCCGGAGCCCTCCATCACGGTCGACGGGCTGACGAACGGTGAGCCGTACACGTTCCGCGTCGTCGCGACCAACGTGCTCGGCGAGTCCGAGCCGTCCGCGCCCGTGACCGTCACCCCGCGGGTCCCCACCACCACCACCGTCGCCGTCGACCCGGCCGCGCTCGAGGTCGGTCAGACGTTCGACGTCGTCGTCGAGGTCGCCGAGCACCCGGCCGAGGACGAGGACGAGGACGGGGAGGACGAGAGCCGCGAGGTGGGCCCGCTGGTCGACGAGGACTCGGCCGCCCGCCCCGCCGTCGGGACCGTCGACGTCACGGTCGGCGGCACGGACTACGACGACCTCGCGCTCGTGGACGGCGTCGCGGTGGTCGACGGCCTCGTGGCGACCGGTGGTGCCCTGACGATCACGGCCCGGTACGCGGGCTCCGACGAGGTGCAGGCGTCGTCCGGCTCGCTCGAGCTCGACGTCGCGCTCCTCCCCGACTCCGTGACGCTCGAGGTCTCGGACCTGCGGCTCGGTCAGCAGGTGCGCCCGGTCACGACGTCCACGTCGGGTCTGCCGGTGACGCTGAGCGCGACCGGCGCGTGCACCGTGGCGGACGGTGTCCTCACGGGGACCGGCGCGGGCGACTGCGTCGTCACCGCGAGCACGGCAGGCGACCGCGACACCCATCCCGCGACGGCCACGGCGACGGTCCGCGTGACGGTCCCCGACGCGGCCCTCGCCATCGACGTCGCCGCGCGGCCTGGTGACCGCGTCGCCGGGGCCGTCGTCACGGTCACGGGCCAGGGTCTGCAGCCCGGCTCCGGCGTGACGCTCGTGGTGCACTCGACGCCGCGCACGCTCGCGACGGGCGTCGTCGGCGCCGACGGTGCGGTCGTCGTCACCGGTGTCCTGCCCACCGGGCTGGAGATCGGCTCGCACCGCCTCGTCGTGAACGGCGTGGCGTTCGACGGGACGGCCGTGACCAGCGAGGTCGCCTTCACGATGGCGTCGGACGGCACGTTCCTGCGGATCGGGGACGTGCGCGCGCAGCTCGCGGCGACCGGTGCGGACCCGATCGACGCGGCCGGTCTCGCAGCCGCGTGGATCGTGCTGGGTGCCGGCCTCCTCCTCGTCGCCCGCCGGCGCACGGCGGCCTGACCCCGACGGACGGAGGGTACGGGGCGACGCACGACCGCTGGACGGTCGTGCGTAGCCCCGTACCCGCGTCGCACGCCACACTGTGCCCGTGAACGCACCTCTCGACGTCCCCGCGCAGCTGCCCGGATGGCGGCACGTCTACTCCGGGAAGGTCCGCGACCTGTACGAGCCCGACGGCTCGCCCGCCGGTGCCGCGCTGCGGGACCTGCACGGCGACGTCGTGCTCGTCGTCGCGTCGGACCGCGTGTCCGCGTACGACCACGTGCTGTCGCCCGGGATCCCCGGCAAGGGTGTCGTCCTGACGCAGCTGAGCCTGTGGTGGTTCGAGCACCTCACGGACCTCGTGCCGAACCACGTCGTGTCGACCGACGTGCCCGACGCCGTGGCCGGGCGCGCGATGGTGTGCCGACGGCTGGACATGTTCCCCGTCGAGTGCGTCGCGCGGGGCTACCTGACGGGCTCGGGGCTCGCGGAGTACCAGGAGGGCGGCGAGGTCACGGGCATCCCGCTGCCCGCGGGGCTCGTCGACGGCTCACGGCTCCCCGAGCCGATCTTCACACCCGCCGCCAAGGCCGAGCTCGGCGAGCACGACGAGAACGTGCGGTTCTCGGTCGTCGTCGACACCGTGGGCCCCGCCGCTGCCGAGACGCTGCGTGACCTCACGCTGGCCGTGTACGCGCGGGCCGAGGGCGTCGCCCGCGAGCGCGGGGTCATCCTCGCGGACACCAAGCTCGAGTTCGGCACGGACCCGGTGACGGGCGCGATCACGCTCGGCGACGAGGTGCTGACCCCCGACTCGTCGCGCTTCTGGCCGGCCGACGCGTGGGAGCCGGGTCGCCCGCAGCCGAGCTTCGACAAGCAGTACGTGCGGGACTGGCTGACGTCGCCCGCGTCGGGCTGGGACCAGACGTCGGACGCGACCCCGCCCGCGCTCCCGGCGGACGTCGTCGCCCGCACCCGCGACCGCTACCTCGACGCGTACCGGCGGCTGACGGGACGCGCGCTGGACGTGTGAGTGCTGGTCACGTGCCGAGCTCGACCTCGGGCAGCGCGTGCAGCTCGCGCCAGGGGAGCGCCTGCGCGGCGGTCACGCCCAGGACGTCGGCGGCCACGAGCGGCCCCAGGTCGAGGCCCGTGAGGTCCGCGACGTCGGCGACCGGGACCTGGAAGGTGCGGAACGGCCCGAGCGGCGGCGGTTCGTCGGCCAGCGCGGCCGCGTGCGTGCGCGCCGCGAGCTCGGTGGCGGGCAGCAGCGGCGTCTGGTCGAGGACGAAGGCGGCGGCCGCCAGGCGACGGCCCCCGTCGAGCGCCCACGCCGCCACCTTCCAGAACCGGCGCGGCAGGCCGATTCCCCGGTAGACGGGGTCGTCACCGGCGAGCACGGGCCCGGTGAGCACCGACAGCCGCAGCCGCTGCGCGCGGGCGTGCTCCAGCACGTGGTCCTCCAGGCCCAGCCACAGCTCCCGGCTCTGGTTGAAGCCCGACGCCTGCGGCGCCGCGTTGGGGTACGCGAACGTGTCGCGGTTGGCCTGCGCGGCGACGCCCGGCTCGCCCCACACCGGGTCGCGGCGACGCACGAGGTGCCCCCGGTCCAGGTCGTTGCGGGCGTACAGCGCCGGTCCGGCCTGCTCGTCGGCGTCGACGCGCGGGTCGAGGTACCAGTCGTCGTCGCGCGGGACGTCGAGCAGCGTGACCCCGTCGACGTTGACCGCCGTCGCGGCGGCCAGGCGGCGGACCGGGTCCAGCAGCACGGTGAAGTGCGTCGCGGGCAGCTCGCGCACGGTCTGCGCCGGGACGGGCAGCGGGACCTGCGGCCCCAGGAACGTCGGGTCGTACCCCATGTGTCACCCCTGCCCACGAGCGGACCGTCGGACGGTCCTCACGGTACCCACGTGCCGCCGTCCCGGGGGGGTGGGACGGACGGTTCGCGAGACCGGGCCGGGAACGCGGACGACGGGGCGGAGGACGACTGCGGCCGGTCTCGCGGAGGGCGCGTCCCACGGTGCGGACGTGCCTCGGGGTGGCGGCCGTGCGGCTGCAGGGGACCGGCCACGGCGCGGCGTAGTGTCACAGCAGCTCACCCTTCACGTCGACGTCGTGTCATGTCCTGTCCCGGAGGTCCGGTGGACGTCTTCCGCCCGCTCGTCCTGCGTCGTGCGCGCCTGCTCGGCCAGGACGCACCTGTCGACGTCGTGCTGCGCGACGGACACATCGCCTCGGTCCGGCCGGCGGCAGCCACGGCGGGCGGCTCGGCCTCCGCCGCGGCGTCCGGCGCGGCCGGGAGCGCCGTCGAGGCCGTGGACCTCGACGGGCGGCTCGTCCTGCCCGGGCTGTGGGACCAGCACACGCACCTCACGCAGTGGGCGCTCTCGCGCGGCCGGCTCGACGTCTCCGGCGCGACGTCGGCCGCGCACGCCGCCGCCCTCGTCCGCGAGCGGCTGGCGACCGACCCGCCGACGAGCGGGCGGCCGCTCGTCGGTATCGGGTTCCGGGACGGCTCGTGGCCCGACCGGCCGACCTCGGCGCTGCTCGACGCGGTCGCCGGCGACGTGCCCGTCGTGCTCGTGTCCGGGGACCTGCACTGCGCCTGGGTGTCCACCGCGGGCCTGCGCCTGTTCGGCGTCCCGACGCACCCCACGGGCGTCCTGCGCGAGACCGAGTGGATGCCGCTCATGGGGGCGCTCGACCACGTCCCGGACGACGTGCAGGACCGGCTCGTCGCCGACGCCCTGCGCGCCGCGGCCGCCCGGGGCGTCGTCGGGGTCGTCGACCTGGAGATCGCGGACAACGTGTCGGTCTGGCGGCGCCGGGTCGAGGCGGGGGACCCGGTGGCGCGGGTGCGCGCGGGCGTGTGGCCGGCGTACCTGGACCGCGTCGTCGCCGAGGAGCTCGGCACGGGCGACCGTGTCGCGGGGTCACGCGTCACGCAGGGGCCGCTCAAGATCATCGTCGACGGGTCGCTCAACACGCGGACCGCGTGGTGCCACGCGCCGTACCCGGGCGTCGAGGGGCCGCTGTCGCACGGCGTGCTCAACGTGCCGGCCGACGAGCTGGTCCCGCTGCTGCGGCACGCGCGTGCCCACGGGCTGACCTGCGCCGTCCACGCCATCGGCGACGCGGCGAACGCCCTGGTCCTCGACGCCTTCGCGGCCACCGGTGCGCGCGGGTCGGTCGAGCACGCCCAGCTGCTCGGCACCGGTGACGTCGCACGGTTCGCCGCCCTGGGGCTGACCGCGAGCGTGCAGCCGGGTCACATCCCCGACGACCGGGACGTCGCCGACCGGCACTGGGCGGGCCGCACGCACCGGGCGTTCCCGCTGGCCGACCTGCACGCGGCCGGGGTCGAGCTCGCGTTCGGGTCGGACGCGCCCGTGGCACCCCTGGACCCGTGGCTCGCCGTGGACGCGGCGGTCTGGCGCACGGGCGACGCGCGCCCGTCCTGGCACCCCGAGCAGGCGGTCGACGCCCTGACGGCGCTCGCGTCGTCCGTCGACGGCCGCCCCCTGACGCCGCGTGCTGGCGACCCGGCGGACCTCGTCGTCCTGGACGACGACCCGCTGGCTCTCGCCACGACGCCCGGCGCCGTGCGCACGACCCGCGTCGCCGCCACCCTCGTCGCCGCCACCTGGACCCACACGACCCTCTGACCCCACCCTCTGCCCCCACCCCCTGCCCCCACCCCCTGCCCCCACCCTCTGCCCCCACCACCTCCACACCCACCTCCACGGCGAACTCGTCCTTCGGCGGCTTCTGAGGCCTGAGAAGCCGCCGAACGACAAGGTCGTCGGGCGGTGAGTCCAAGGTCCGGGATGGGAGGCCGATCGGCCGGCGGGGCCGGGGAGACCGGCACGTGGACCGGCACGTGGGACGGCGCCCGGGGTGCGCGCGCAGCGCCGTAGGATCGGCAGCGATCCCCACCGCCGCGAACCAGGGAGCACCCCCGTGGGACGAGTCGTCGTCGACGTCATGCCGAAGCCCGAGATCCTCGACCCGCAGGGCAAGGCCGTCGCGAACGCGCTGCCGCGCCTCGGCTTCGGCCAGTTCACCGCTGTCCGCCAGGGCAAGCGGTTCGAGCTCGAGGTCGACGGGCCGGTGACGCCCGAGGTCCTCGAGGCCGCCGCCGCGGCCGCCGAGCAGGTGCTGTCGAACCCCGTGATCGAGGACGTCGTGCGCGTCGCCGACATCGAGGCCGACGCCGCCGCCACCGTCACGTCGCAGGGTCTGGCCTGATGGGTCGCGTCGGGGTCGTCACGTTCCCCGGCACGCTGGACGACCGGGACGCGGCGCGTGCCGTGCGCCTGGCGGGGGGCGAGCCGGTCGCGCTGTGGCACGCGGACGCCGACCTCAAGGGTGTCGACGCGGTCGTGCTGCCCGGCGGGTTCTCCTACGGCGACTACCTGCGCGCCGGGGCGATCAGCCGGTTCGCGCCCGTCATGGGCGAGATCGTCGACGCCGCCGGCAAGGGCCTGCCCGTACTCGGCATCTGCAACGGCTTCCAGGTCCTCACCGAGGCGCACCTGCTGCCCGGCTCGATGATCAAGAACGACCACCTGCACTTCGTGTGCCGCGAGCAGGTGCTGTCCGTGGAGAACGCGGCCACCGCCTGGACGCGCGCGTTCACGGCCGGTGAGCGGATCACGATCCCGCTGAAGAACCAGGACGGCCAGTACGTCGCCGACGAGCGGACCCTCGACGAGCTCGAGGGCGAGGGGCGCGTCGTCTTCCGCTACCAGGGCGTCAATCCCAACGGGTCCCGGCGGGACATCGCGGGCATCGCCAACGCCGCAGGCAACGTCGTGGGGCTCATGCCGCACCCCGAGCACGCGGTCGAGGCCGGCTTCGGGCCGGACGGTGCCAAGGGGCCCCGGTCCGGCACCGACGGCCTGCGGTTCTTCACCTCGGTCCTGCAGGCGCTCGTCGGCTGACGCGCGTGACGGCGCCGACGTCGCAGGACGTGCACGTCGCCGCACGTCCGCGCTCCCCGTCTCCCTGTGGTTCGCGCGCGACGTCTGAGGTCGGGCGGGCGAGGGGACGAGGATGACGATCCGCATCGGCACGTCGGGGTGGTCGTACGACCACTGGGACGGGGTCCTGTACCGCCCGGGCCTGCCGGCCCGTGAGCGGCTCGCGCGGTACGTCGAAGCGTTCGACACCGTCGAGCTCAACGCGAGCTTCTACCGCTGGCCGCGCGAGGCGGCGTTCGCGTCGTGGCGCGAGCGGCTGCCCGAGGGCTTCACGATGTCGGTCAAGGCGCCGCGCGGCCTGACGCACGCGCGGCGGCTGTACGGGCCGGAGGTGTGGTCCGAGCGGATCGCGCGGTCCTGGCACGAGCTGCGGGGACGCCGGGAGGCGCTGCTCGTGCAGCTGCGGCCCGACGCCGAGCGGGACGACGCCCGGCTCGACTGGTTCCTGGGCACGCTGCCGGACTGGGTGCAGGTCGCGGTCGAGCTGCGGCACCCGTCGTGGCAGACCGATGCCGTCTTCGACCTGCTCGCGCGGCGCGGCGCGGCGTACTGCGTGGTGTCCGGAGCGGGCATCCCGTGCGTCCTGCGGGCGACGTCGCGCCTCGTGTACGTGCGCCTGCACGGCCCGGACCACCAGCACCTGTACGCCGGGTCGTACTCCGACGACGACCTGCGCTGGTGGGCCGACCGCATCGGCGAGTGGTCGGCCGGCGGGCACGACGTCGTCGCGTACTTCAACAACGACGGCGGCGGCCACGCGGTCCGCAACGCGTGGACGCTGCGGTCTCTGCTGGGCGCGTGAGGCTCACAGACCGGCGACGACGTTGACGAGCAGCGCGACGAGGAAGGTCCCGAACAGGTAGGCCAGCAGCGCGTTCAGCAGCAGGAGCCGTCGGGTGCCGGAGTCGGTGACGTTCGGGTCGGACGTCGCGAAGCTCATCGCGACCGTGAGGGCGACGTACGCGAAGTCCGAGTACTGCGGTGGTGCGGACTGGTTGAAGTCGATGCCGCCGAGCGGCTCGGTGTACCAGGACCACGCGTACCGCACGGCGAAGAGGGTGTTCAGCGCGAGCCACGAGGCGACGACGGCGGCGAACGCCGCGATGAGCGCCACGTCCCGGTGGGGGCCCGACTGCTGCCCCAGCACGACGACGATGCTCACGAGGCTCGTCGCGCACGCCGTGAGGACCAGACCGTCCGCGACGGGGCGCGTCGGTTCCTCGCGGGTCGCGTGGTCCCGAGTCTGGGCGGCGTCGAGGCCCCACAGGAAGACCCAGCTCGACACGGCGAACCCGGTTGCGGCGACAGCCCAGCCCGCGAGCACCGCCGTCAGGACCGTCACGTACGGCACGCCCCGCAGCACGAGGACGCCCGCGACGACGCCCCCCGCCACCGAGAGCGTCAGGCGGGTCGCCGGGGAGACGTCCCCGAACGCGATGTCCCGGTCCACGCTACCCATGAAACCGCCCGCGCCGTGCTCGTGCGACCGCCCGCCGGTCCACGCTGCGGGAGAGGGCTGGTCGGTGCCCGCTCCGGCGGCTAGGGTGTGGCGCATGTTCTCGGTCCGGGTGTGTTGTCGCTGATCTAGCGACCTCGCGCGCCTGCGGCTCGGCCCCGGCTGCGCACCCCGTCCGACTCGAGGACATCCCCCGTGGCACAGCCCCTTCTCGCGCTCGCCCGCCCAGCCGGCACCCGCCGTCCGTCGTCCCGTCCTGACGTCTCGCGCGTCGAGGTCGCCACGGACGCGCCGCGCCCTGGTGTCGTCGAGTTCCTGCTCGACGCCGACGCGCTCGACGCCACGAGCGTCGCGCTCGCCGCGGCCCGCGCCGACGTGGTCCGCATCGTCCACTCGGCCGCACTGCCGACCGTGGCGGCCGTCGGTGCCCTCGTCAGCGTCCTCGACGACGAGGTGCGGGCCGTCGGGCGTCACCGCCACGAGGTCAGGTTCGTCCTCGAGGTCGAGACGGTCGTCGCCGCCGACGAGGCCGACGCCGCCAGGCGGCGCACCGCGGTCGCGTACGCCGAGGCCTTCGCAGGGCTGACGTGGGCGCCGTCGTCGACGTGGCTCGTCGCACCGCTCGACCGGATCACCGCCGACGCGGCCGCGCTGGCCGCTCGTACCGGCGTCGACACGGTCGCCCTCGCGCTGGTCGGTGCGTCCCGACGCCACGCGGCCGTGCTCGGCGCCTGACGGCACCGCCGAACCCGTCGCCGCCCCGCGTGCGGGACGTCGGACCCGTGCCTAGCGTGGCCGGGGACGGGCGCCCCCGGGCGCCGCCGACGGACGGAGGACGAGATGACGACCACGCCGCACGCGCAGGACGGACCTTCGCAGCCCGGGTCGACGCAGCCCGGGTCGACGCAGCCCGGTTCCGCGCAGACCACGGCGACGGACGCGCGTCCGGCGCCCGACGAGCCCACGCACGCCGAGGCCCTGGCGAAGGTCCGCGAGCTGCTGGATGAGCACCACCTGGCGATGCTCACGACCCTGGACGCGTCCGGCGCGCTGGTCAGCCGGCCGATGGGCGTGCAGGACGTCGAGTTCGACGGCGACCTGTGGTTCTTCACGACGCTCGACTCGCACAAGGTCGCCGAGATCCGGGCCGGCTCGCCCGCCAATGCCGCGTTCGCGGGGGCGTCGTCGTGGGTGTCGGTGTCCGGGACGGCCGAGGTCGTGCAGGACCAGGCCAAGATCGAGGAGCTGTGGAACCCCGTCGCGGCGGCGTGGTACCCCGACGGCCCGACGACCCCGCAGCTGTGCCTCGTCCGGCTGCGCGCGCAGAGCGTCGAGTACTGGGACAGCCCCGGCGGGCGGCTCGCGACCGTCGTCAGCCTCGTGAAGGCCAAGGTCACCGGCCGCGCGTACGACGGCGGCGAGAACGCGACCGTCGAGCTCTGAGCGCATCACCTGGCACGACGACGCCCCGCACCGGACAGCCGGTGCGGGGCGTCGGACGTGATCGGGACGGTCAGATCAGACGCTTCGGCGGGGATGCCTTGGCGGTCTCGGCGGGGTCCGCCACGACGACGTCGCCGAGGACCTCGTCGATGCGCGTGAGCACCTCGGCGGGCAGCTCGACGCCCGCGGCCTTCGAGTTGTCGAGGACCTGCTCGGGGCGGGACGCGCCGATGATGGCGGCCGACACGTTGTCGTTGGCGAGCACCCACGCGATCGCGAGCTGGGCCATCGTCAGGCCGAGCTCGTCGGCGACCGGCCGCAGGCCCTGGACGCGCTCGAGCACGTCGTCGCGCAGGAACGACTGGATCATCTTCGCGCCGCCCTTGTCGTCGGTCGCACGCGACCCCGCGGGCAGCGGGGCGCCCGGCTGGTACTTGCCGGTCAGGACGCCCTGCGCGATGGGGGACCAGACGATCTGCGAGATGCCGAGCTCACGCGACGTGGGCACGACCTCGGGCTCGATGACCCGCCACAGCATCGAGTACTGCGGCTGGTTGGAGATCAGCTGGACGCCGAGCTCCTTGGCGAGTGCGTGCCCGGCGCGGATCTGGTCCGCGGTCCACTCGCTGACGCCGATGTAGAGGGCCTTGCCCTGGCGGACGACGTCCGCGAACGCCTGCATCGTCTCCTCGAGCGGCGTCTCGTGGTCGTACCGGTGCGCCTGGTACAGGTCGACGTAGTCGGTGCGCAGGCGCCGGAGCGAGCCGTCGATGGACTCGCGGATGTGCTTGCGGGACAGGCCGGTGTCGTTGGGGCCCTTCGGCCCGGTGGGCCAGAAGACCTTGGTGAGGATCTCGAGCGACTCGCGCCGCTCGCCGGCGAGCGCGTCGCCCAGGACCGACTCGGCCACCGTGTTCGCGTACACGTCCGCGGTGTCGAACGTCGTGATGCCGACGTCGAGCGCCGCGCGGACGCACGCGCTGGCGGTGTCGTTCTCGACCTGGGACCCGTGGGTCAGCCAGTTGCCGTAGGTGAGCTCGGAGATCTTGAGGCCGGAGTTGCCGAGGAAGCGGAAGTCCATCTCCCCAGCCTCTCACCCGTTCGGGTGGGGGCACCTGGGCGCCGCCCGCGCCCGTGTGGATCCTCCCGGTTCGTCCCTCTGGTGGACGGGGGTGCCGGTCGCACAGGTCTCTGCGCTACCGTCCCCGCCATGCGATCCCGACGACGTCTCGCAGTGGTCCCGTTCCTGCTCCTCGCGCTCGGTGCGTGCTCCCAGGGCACGACGCCGGAGCCACAGGACGACGCCCCGGACATGGGCGCGCCGACGATCGAGGGCCGAGGTGACACCGAGCTGCCGACGCCGGAGGACCAGCAGGCTGTGCTCGAGGACTCGGGCGATGCGACCTCGGTCGTCACGGCCCTGCTCGCCGCAGGGGCCTCGGAGTCCGGGCAGGTCACCGGTGCGCAGGCCGGGTCGCACGTGCTGCGCGTCGTGTGCACGTCGTCCGACGGTGGGCCCGTGACCGTCACCGTGACCGCGGGCGACAGCGAGCTGACGTCGTACTCGGCGCCGTGCGTGCCGGTGTTCCAGGGCGGCACGACCATGGCCGACAGCGACGCGTTCGAGGTGCCCGCCGGTGACCTCGGCATCAGCGTCACGGCCGCAGCGGAGTCCACGGTCGCGGTCGGGCTGGTCCCGGCCGGCTGACGGCGGCCGACCAGGCCCGACGCGTCAGGCGCCCAGCGTCGCCAGGGCGCGCTCGAGGTCGTCGCGCAGGTCGGCGACGTCCTCGAGGCCGACCGACAGTCGCACGGTCGCCTCACCGATGCCGACGGCGGCACGCCCGGCGGCGCCGAGCCGACGGTGCGTCGTCGTCGCGGGGTGCGTGACGATCGACTTGGCGTCGCCCAGGTTGTTCGAGATGTCGACGACCCGCAGGGTGTCGAGCACGCCGAACGTCGCCTTCTTCGCGACCTCGGGCGTCGCCCCGTCCGGGACGGCGAGGTCGAACGTCACGACCGTGCCGCCACCGGTCTGCTGCGCACGCGCCAGGGCGTGCTGCGGGTGCGACTCCAGGAACGGGTAGCGCACGCGTGCCACGCCGGGATGCTCCTCCAGCCACCGCGCGAGCGTCAGCGCCGACGCCGCCTGGTGCCGGACCCGCAGGCTCAGGGTCTCCAGGCCCTTGAGCAGCACCCAGGCGTTGAACGGCGACAGCGACGGCCCGGTGTTGCGCAGCAGGGTCTGCACCGGGCCCCGCACGTAGTCCGACGACCCGAGGATCGCCCCGCCGAGGACCCGGCCCTGACCGTCGATGTGCTTGGTCGCCGAGTACACGACGACGTCGGCACCGTGGTCGAGCGGGCGGGAGAACACGGGAGTGGCGAACACGTTGTCGACGATGACCTTGGCGCCGGCGGCGTGCGCGAGACGGCTGACGTGCGCGATGTCGACGAGGTCCTGCATCGGGTTGGACGGCGTCTCGAAGAAGACGACGTCCGCGGGCGTGGCGAGCGCCTGCTCCCACTGCTCCGGGACGTGCCCGTCGACGTAGTCGGTGCGCACGCCCCACTTCGCGAGGATCTCGTCGAAGATCACGACCGACGAGCCGAACAGCGCCCGGGCCGCGACGACGCGCGAGCCGGAGCGCACCAGCGCGGCGAGCGACGTGAAGACGGCCGACATGCCCGTCGCGGTCGCGTAGCAGGCCTCCGCGCCCTCGAGCAGGCGCAGCCGCTCCTCGAACGTCGAGACCGTCGGGTTGCCGTACCGCGAGTACAGGAAGCGGTCGACCTCCCCGGCGAAGCCGGCCTCGGCCTGGGCGGCGGTGGGGTAGCTGTACCCCTGCGTGAGGAACACCGCCTCGGACATCTCGCCGAACCCGCTGCGCACGAGCCCGCCGCGCACCGCGAGCGTGTCGGGCCGCAGGGTGGAGCGGTCGACGCGGTGGTCGTCCCAGTCGCCGGGGCCGGGGGGCGGCGTGCTCACGGCTGGACCCACGGCAGGCCGTCGGCCCGCCAGCCGGTGTGGCCGCGGTGGCCGTCCGGCCCGGTCGCGCCCTCGAAGCCGTCCAGGACGTTGTACGCCGGCCCGTAGCCCGCGGCCGTCGCGGCCTGGGCCGCGCCGATGGACCGCTGGCCGGACCGGCACAGGAAGACGACGGGTCGCCCGTCGCCCGGCGTGACGCCCGCGGCCGCGACCTGCTCGACGAACCGCGGGTTCGGCTGCCCCGACGGGTACGACACCCACTCCACGAGCGCCGCCTGGCGCCCCAGCGCGCGCAGGTCCGGGACGCCCACGTACCGCCACTCGGCGTCGGTGCGCACGTCGACGAGCACGGCGTCGTCGCGCTCGGCGAGCAGGTCCCAGGCCTCGGTCGGCGTGATGTCCCCGGCGTAACCGGGGGCGGGGCGCGGCTGCACGCTCATGGTCCTCCCATCGTCTCTGGCGGTAGCACCCTCGGCCACGGTCTCCCGTGCGGGTTGCTGCGGCGTCGTCGAGCCAGATCTCTCGGCCGCTCTGGATGGTCGGGCGAGATGCTACGCCACGTCCCTCGGCGCCCGGCAGGTCGTCTCAGATCGGGTGCGCGACCGTGCGCGTGGTCCCGGGGGCGTGCCAGGGTGGTGGGCGATGGACGCCCCCGACGACCTCCTGCTGCGCCCCGTGACACCGGACGACGTGCCTGCCCTGACGCGTCTCCTGCACGACGCGTACGCCGAGCTCGCGGCGCAGGGGCTGAACTTCACGGGCGCGTCGCAGGACGAGGTGACGACCGCGAGCCGGAGCCTGAGGGTCGGCGCGTCGTGGGTGCTGGCCGAGCCGGGAGGGCGCCTCGTGGGGACGGTCGCGGCGTCGAGCCCTCCGGGCCGGGGGATCAAGGCCCTGACGGACCTCGCGCTGGAGCCGGACCGCGTCTGGCTCAACCAGCTCGCCGTGCACCCGGACGTGCGACGTCGCGGGCTCGCGACCCTGCTGTGGCGGACCGTGCGGGAGTGGTCGCTCGAGCACGGCATGCGCTCGGTGGGTCTCGACACCGCAGTGCCCGCGGTCGCGCTGCGCGACCTGTACCGGAGGTGGGGCTTCGTCGAGGCGGACACCGTGCAGTGGCCGGGCAAGACGTACCGCAGCGTCGTCATGGTGCACGACCTGACCCGGTCGGGTGCCCGCGGCAGCACCGGCGCCGTCGTCGGCGGCCGGCGTGTTCCCGGACGTGAGGTCTCGGATGCTGGACGGGACCCGCATCCGCGTTGACACGCGCGCCCGGTCGCGTCGATCCTCGACGCAGGTCATGAGCGCCAGCGTCAAGCCCCGGCTCGCTGGCCGGCAACCCTCCTCCGCGGTGGGGTGCCCCGGGTGACGACCTGGCCGTGCGCCGTTCGGTGCCGGCAAGCGCGGGACCCCTCGGGTCCCCGGACCGTTCCCGGAGGGGTACCCATGACCACCATCACCGAGCTGCTCTCGTGTGCCGACGAGGTCTCGGGCACCGCGACCTCGGCCCCGGCGGCGCGTCCCTCGGGTGAGCCGCTGCTGCCCGTCGTCGGCGCGTCGACGACCGTGCCCCTGGTCGACGGCACGAGCCGCGCGTACGCCAACCTCGACTGCGCGGCGAGCGCCCCGGCGCTCGAGGCCGTCACGGCACGCATCACCGAGGTGCTCCCGCTCTACGCGTCGGTGCACCGCGGCGCCGGGTACCTGTCCCAGGTCTCGACCGCGCTGTACGAGACGTCGCGGGAGTCGATCGCGCGCTTCGTGGGTGCGCGTCCGGACGACGTCGCGATCATCACGCGCAACACCACCGACTCGCTCAACCTGCTCGCGGGCGTCGTGCCCCCCGGCGGGGCGGTGCTCGTCCTCGACGTCGAGCACCACGCCAACCTGCTGCCGTGGGTGCAGCGCAGCGGCGGCGGCCACGCGGGGACGGGTCGCGTCGCGACGGTGCTGCCGCTGCAGCCGACGGTCGCGGCGACCCTCGACGCGCTGCGGACCGAGCTCGCGCGCCTGCCCTACGCGCTCCTGACCCTCACGGGGGCGTCGAACGTCACGGGGGAGTCGCTGCCGCTCGACCGCGTGGTCGAGATCGCGCACGCCGCGGGTGCGCGCGTCGCGGTCGACGGCGCCCAGCTCGTGCCGCACCGCGGGTTCTCGCTCGCGGACACGGAGGTCGACTACGTCGCGTTCTCCGGCCACAAGACGTACGCACCCTTCGGCGCGGGTGCGCTGGTGGGACGCCGGGACTGGCTCGACACGGGCACGCCGTACCTCGCAGGGGGAGGTGCGGTGCGCGACGTGCGGACCGACCGGACGGTCTGGCAGCCGGCACCGGCACGCCACGAGGCGGGTTCGCCGAACGTCCTGGGGGCCATCGCGCTCGCCCAGGCGTGCGACACGCTCGCCGCGCTGCCGGCCGGTGCGCTCGAGGCGCACGAGCAGGCGCTGCGCACGCGCCTGGTCACCGGTCTGGAGTCGCTCGACGGCGTGCGCGTCGCGCGGATCTGGCCGGACTCGGCCGACCCGGTCGGGGTCGTGACGTTCACCGTGGGCGACCTCAACCCGGGGCTCGTCGCGGCGTACCTGTCGGCCGAGCACGGCATCGGCGTGCGCGACGGCCGGTTCTGCGCGCACCCGCTGCTGGCTCACCTGGGCGCGTCGAACGGTGCCGTGCGCGCGTCGGTCGGCGTCGGGACGACGACCGAGCACGTCGACCGGCTCGTCGACGCGCTCGGCGCGCTCGTGCGGCGCGGGGCGCAGGCCGAGTACGAGGTCGTCGACGGGTGCTGGTCCGTCGTCGACGACACGCGCCCGCTCATCGAGGTCGCGGGCCTGGACCACCTGGCAGCCACCGCGGCGGCCGCCTGCGGCCCTGCCCTCGACGACTGAACCCACTGCTCTACTGCCGCCCTCCCGCCGTCCTGCCCCCCACTCCCACCGGCGAACTCGTCGTTCGGCGGCTTCTCACGGCTCATACGCCGCCGAACCGCAGGTTCGGCAGCGGCGCGTCTCAGCAGGTGGGCGGGCGGACGAATGCGGGATGCTCTCGACCGAGCATGGGCGCGTGCTGCACGAACTCACGCTCGAGGGTCACGGTGTCCGGCTCGCCCCGCTCGCGGTCGAGCACGCCGAGGCGCTGGCGCGATTCGTGGACGACCGCGTGTGGGCGGGCATGACGTCGCCGACACCCCGGGGTGCGGACGGCCTGCGCGACGTCGTCGAGGCCGCGCTGACGACACCCGCGAGGTACGCGTTCGCGGTGCTCGTCGACGGGGAGGTGGTCGGCTCGACGTCGTTCTACGACGTGGACCTGCGGATGGGCCGCCTCGAGGTCGGGCACACGTTCTACGCCCCGCGCGTCTGGGGCACCCACGTGAACCCCGCGTGCAAGCGGTTGCTGATGTCGCAGGCCTTCGAGACGTGGGGCGTCGCGCGCGTCGCCTACCGCGTGGAGGCGCGCAACGCGCGGTCGATCGCGGCTGTCACGAAGCTCGGCGCGCGTCCCGAGGGGCGGCTGCGCGGTCACCGGGTCGCGGCGGACGGCACACGTCAGGACTCGCTGTACTTCTCCGTCCTCGCCGACGAGTGGCCGGACGTCCGGTCGCGGCTCGACGCCCGCCTCGCGGGGCGGGACGTCGCCGACGAGCGCACGTCGGTGCTGCTGATCGGGGGTCGGTCGGGGGTCGGCAAGTCGACCGTGGCGTCGGCCGTCCACGACCTGCTCGTCGCGCGGGACGTGCCGCACGCCGTCGTCGAGGGAGACGTGCTCGACCTCGCGCACCCCGCGCCCTGGGAGCACGGCGTCGCCGCGGCCAACCTCGCGGACGTGTGGCGCCGGTACCGGGCGCTGGGGCACAGGCGGCTGGTCTACACCAACACGGTGTCGGTCCTGGAGGCAGACGCTCTCGCGGCCGCCGTGGGGGACCGCCCGCGCGTGACGTCCGTGCTGCTCACCGCGTCGGACGACACCGCCCGGGAGCGTCTGGGTCGCCGGGAGCACGGTGCGTCGTACGACGCGCACGTGGCCCGCTCCGACGCGGCGGCAGGCCGGCTCGAGGCCGCGGCGGCCGACGCCGTGCACCGGGTGGCGACCGACGACCGCAGTCCGGCGGAGATCGCCGCGGAGGTCGTCGCGCTCGCGGGGTGGTGACGCAGGTCAGTCGTCGACCACCAGGCCGACGTGGTGCGCCAGCAGGGGCGCCAGGTCCAGCAGCTGGTCGCGCGTGACCTTCGCGCCGCCCAGCCCGCCGACGCCCTCCAGCACGTGCAGCCGCGCACCGCGCAGGTCGCACTCGGCGAGGCGGGCCTCGGTCGTGTCGAGGCGGCGCACGTCGCAGTCGACGACCACGAGCCGCTTGACCCGCGCGTGGCTCAGGTCGAGGTCGCCGAGCGTGACGTCCACCAGCCGCAGCTCCTGGACCGTGGACTCGCGCAGGTCGAGGTAGTCGATCTTGCCGCCGGTCACGGTCACACGCGTCCACGTCGAGGCGAACGCGGTGAACGCGCCGACGCGCAGGTCGGTGAGGGTCACGTCGCGCCACGTCGAGGCCGGAGCCCGCAGCGCGCCGGCCCGCACCGCCGTCCACGACGTGTCGAGGACGCGCGCACCGTCGAGCACGACCCCGTCGACGTCGCAGTCGTCCATCTCGCACTCGAGGAACCGCGCGCGCGACGCGTCCCGCCCCGTGAGGTCGAGGCCGTGGAACCGCACGGCGTCGAGGTCGGCGTCGGGTTCGAGGTCGTACGCGTCGCCGGTCAGCATCCCCCGAGCCTGTCACGCCCCACCGACCCACCCGCCCCCCCTCGCGGTGAGAGCGCGATCCAGTCACCCGCGAGGGGTGCTGGATTGCTCTCTCACCGCGAGAGGGTGATCCAGTTGCGGGTGGGGGTGTGCTGGATTGCTCTCTCACCGCGAGAGGGTGATCCAGTTGCGGGTGGGGGTGTGCTGGATTGCACTCTCGCGCTCAGGGTGCGGGCGGGTCAGGGGTGGGGGGAGGGGGCAGCCTGCGGACCTTGCCCGAGAGGTGGAGGCGGCCCGTGCGGGGGTGCCAGACCGTGAACTCGTGCCCGTCGTCGAGCGGGGCGACGCGGACGTCCGGCGTCGCGGGCAGCAGGACGGGCGCCGCGAACTCCACCGACCACGTGAACGCGTCGCCGCGCGCCGCGCCCACGTCGGCCAGCGCGCGCGACGCGGTGTACATGCCGTGCGCGATCGCTCGCTTGAACCCCAGCGCGCGCGCGGTCACCGGGGACAGGTGGATCGGGTTGCGGTCGCCCGACACCGCGGCGTAGCGCCGACCCACGTCGGCGGGCAGCTCCCAGCGCCCCGTGCGCACGGGCGGCGTGAACGCGGGACGCTCGGAGTCGTCGCGGGGGGCGTCGGGCAGGCGCACGCCCTTGGCGAGGTACGTCGAGACGCCGCGCCACGCGACGTCGCCGCCGGACGCGACCTCGGTGACCAGGTCGACCTGCGTGCCCGACCGGTGCGGGCGCAGGTCCTGCGCCCACGCGCGCACGGCCAGCCGCTCGCCCAGCACCAGGCCGCGGCGCTGCTCCACGCGGTTGGCGAGGTGCACCATGCCGAGCAGCGGCAGCGGGAAGTCGGGGCGCACCATGAGCGCCATCGCCACGGGGAACGCCAGGACGTGCACGTACCCGGCGGGCAACGCGTCCGTCGCGGGCTCGTGCAGCAGGTGCTGGTAGGCCGTGAGGTGGTCCGCGTCGGCGCGGACGTCGTCGACGACGTACGTCACGTCGGGGAGCGTCCGCTTGCCTGAGCGTGCCCCGCCCGTGACGCCGAGTCGAGCGGAGGCGACCAGGCCGCGCCCGTACAGCCCGCCGAGCGCGGGGACGCGCGGCAGCGCGACCTGCGTGGCCGGGGCGGGCGACGTCACCGTCCCACCATGTTCTGCCCGCACACGCGCAGCGTGCGCCCGACGACCCCGCCGGCCGCGGGCGACGCGAGGAACGCGATGGCCTCGGCCACGTCGACGGGCTGCCCGCCCTGCTGCAGCGAGTTCAGCCGGCGCGCGACCTGCCGCGTCACCGCGGGGATGCGTGCCGTCATCTCCGTCTCGATGAAGCCCGGCGCCACCGCGTTGGCGGTGCCCCCGAACGGCACGAGCAGCGGTGCGGTCGCCCGCACCATGCCGATGACGCCGCCCTTGGACGCCGCGTAGTTGGTCTGGCCGCGGTTGCCCGCGATGCCGGACGTCGACGCGAGCGACACGATCCGCGGCGCGTCGACGAAGTCACCGGACGTCAGCAGCGCCTCGTTGATGCGCAGCTGCGCGGCGATGTTCACGGCCAGCACGGACGCCCACTTGTCGTCGCTCATGTTGGCGAGCAGCTTGTCGCGCGTGATGCCCGCGTTGTGGACGACGATGTCGAGGCGGCCGTGGCGGGCCTTGGCGTGCTCGAGGATCCGGTCGCCCGCGTCGGGTGCGGTGACGTCGAGCTGCAGTGCCGTGCCGCGCACCCGGTTGGCGACCTGCGCGAGCTGCTCGCCTGCCGCGGGCACGTCGACGGCGACGACCGTGGCACCGTCGCGCGCGAGGACGTCGGCGATGGACGCACCGATGCCGCGTGCGGCACCCGTGACGACGGCGACCTTGCCGGCCAGCGGCTTCTCCCAGTCGGTCGGCAGCTCACCGGCGTCGGAGTCGACCTCGAGCAGCTGCCCGTCGACGAACGCGGAGCGCGCCGACAGGAAGAACCGCAACGCCGCGACGACGCTCGGCGCGGTGACCGGCACGTCCTGCGCGACGACCACGCCGTTGCCGGTCGCGCCGTTGCGCAGCTCCTTGGCCAGGGACCGCAGGAACCCGTCGACGCCCTGACGGGCCGCGGCGACGGCGGGTGCGTCCGAGTCGAGCGCCGGGCGGGACACCGTCACGACGCGCGCGCCGCGGCGCAGACCCTTGAGGGTCGACGCGGCCGCGAGCACGGGTGCCGTCAGGTCGTCGGGGTGCTCGACGCCGGTCAGGACGAGGACGACCGCGGCGTACCGCACCTCGGGGGACGGGTGCCGGTGCACCTCGAGGTCCCAGCCGTCGAGGACGGCCGGTGCGTCACCCGTCGGCGTGGCGCCGCCCGCGGGGGACGACAGCAGCGACGCGAGCGCGTCGGCGTCGGGTCCCGAGCCCAGCACGAGCGCGGGCCCGTCGAGCAGCGGCTGCCCCGGGCGGTAGCGGCGCAGCACGGCGGGCCGGGGCAGGCCGAGCTGCTTGGCGAGCTTCTGGGTGAGCCCGCTGTTGACGAGCTCGAGGTAACGGTCGGACATCGCGACTCCTGCATCGTCGGTGCGGGTCTGAACGGCTGGGCCGGGAGGGGCGGTGACTGGATTGCTCTCTCACGCCCTGGGGTGGGGGGTGAGAGAGCGATCCAGGGTCCCGTCAGGCGGCTTCGAGGAGGGCTGTCAGGCCCAGGCCGCCGGCGGCGCAGACGGAGACGAGGGCGCGGACGGGGGAGTCGTCCCCGGCGGCGACCTGGGCCGCGCGCCGGGTGTGGAGCTCCTTGGCGATCGTCGCGATGATCCGTCCGCCTGTCGCGGCGAACGGGTGCCCGGCGGCCAGCGACGACCCGTGGACGTTGAGCCGCGCGGGGTCGACCGTGCCGAACGCGCCCGGCAGGCCCAGGCGCTCGCGGCCGAACTCCGGCGACTCCCACGCGGCGAGCGTCGTCAGCACGGTCGAGGCGAACGCCTCGTGGATCTCGACGTAGTCCAGGTCCGCCAGCGCCAGGCCGTGGCGCGCCAGCAGGCGCGGGACGGCGAAGACCGGCGCCATGAGCAGCCCGTCGACCCCGTGAACGAAGTCGACGGCGCCGGCCTCGGCGTCGAGGACCGCGGCGAGCGGCGTCAGGTCGTGCTCGGCGGCCCACTGGGCGGAGCCGAGCAGAACGGTCGACGCGCCGTCGGTCAGCGGTGTGGAGTTGCCGGCCGTCATCGTGGCGGGCACGTCCAGGCCCAGGCCGAACGTCGGCTTGAGCTTCGCGAGCTTCTCCAGCGAGGTGTCCGCGCGCAGGTTCGCGTCGCGCGTCAGGCCACGGTACGGCGTGACGAGGTCGTCGAAGAAGCCGGCGTCGTACGCGGCCGCGAGGCGATGGTGGCTGCGCAGCGCGACCTCGTCCTGCGCCTCGCGCGTGATGCCCCACTGCGCGGTCGTCAGCGCCTGGTGCTCACCCATCGACAGGTGGGTGCGCGGCTCGGACGTGCGCGGCGTGGCCGGGGCCAGGTCCTTGGGGCGCAGGCGCGCGACCGCCTTGAGCCGCTGCTGCGGGGTCTTGGCGTGCGACAGGTCGAGCAGCACGCGACGCAGCCGGTCGCTGACCGCGATGGGGGCGTCGGACGTCGTGTCGACACCGCCGGCGATCGCGGACTCGAGCTGCCCGAGGCGGATCTTGTTGGATAGCGACACGACGGTCTCCAGGCCCGTGGCGCAGGCCTGCTGCACGTCGTACGCGGGCGTGGTGGCGGCGAGCGCCGAACCGAGCACGGCCTCGCGCGTGAGGTTGAAGTCGCGGCTGTGCTTGAGCACGGCGCCGGCGGCGACCTCGCCGATGGACTCGCCCTGCAGGCCGTACCGGGCGACGAGCCCGTCGAGGGCCGCGGTCAGCATGTCCTGGTTGCTCGCCTGGGCGTACTTGCCCCCGGCGCGGGCGAACGGGATCCGGTTGCCGCCGAGGACGTACGCGCGGCGGGGCGCCGGGTCCTGGGCTGCGGGCGGGGTGGACGGGGAGGTGCTCGGCTTGCGGGTGGCCATGTGGCGCTCCCTCTCGCATCGGCGTCGATGACGGGCGGACCCCGGGCCCTCGGTGTCGAGGGACGATGGTCCCGGAATGATGTCCGGAACTGACAGTACCTGATACCTTCGGTTTCGTGAGCCCCGTCACTCCGGGAGCGTCGACGACGACCTCCTCGAACCGAGCACGCGACGACGCGCCCGACCCGCGTGTCGTCCCGTCCCTCGCGCCGCCGGCACCCGGGCCTGCCCCGGCGGACGACGACCTGCCCGCCGACGGCCGGTCGACCCGCTGGGCCGACCACCGCGAGGCGCGGCGCGCGGAGCTCGTCCGGGTCGCCCGCCGGACGGTCCACCACCGCGGCCCCGACGTCTCGATGGAGGAGATCGCCGCCGCCGCGGGCACCTCCAAGTCGATCGTCTACCGGTACTTCGCCGACAAGACCGGCCTGCAGATCGCGGTGGCCGAGCTCGTCGTCCGGCAGATCCGGGACGCCCTCGAGGACGTGCTGCGTCACGTGTCGACGCCCCGCGAGGCGTCCCGCGCGATGGTCGCCGTGTACCTGGAGATGATCGAGGCGTCGCCGCACGTCTACGCCTTCGTCACCCGCGACGGGTCGGTGGAGTCCGGAGGGCCGCTCGGGCACTTCCTCGACGCCGTCACCGCGCTCGTCGCCGCACCCTTCGCTCGCGCCCTCACCGAGGAGCGCCCGGCCGACGGTTCCCCCGCCGCACCGGGGACGACCGCGAGCGCCGCTGCGCTCGCGGGCACCTGGGCGGCCGGTGCCGTCGGGTTCGTCCGCGGCGCAGGCGAGTGGTGGCTGGCCCACCGCGACGAGCCCGGCACCCCCGACCGCGCCGCGCTGACCGCACAGGTCGCCGCGTGGCTGTGGGCCGGACCCGTCGGCCTCCTCGCGCGCGAGCACCGCACCCCGAGCACCACCACCCCCACGAGCTCCACCCCGACCACCACCACCACCGCCTCCGCCCACCCGGCGGACCGGCAAGCCGACGGCGGCGACGAGGCCGCCCGCACCTCCTGGGAGCAGCGATGACGACGACGACAGACCGCCCCGCCACCGGCGCCACGGTTCCGGCCACGTCCCCCCGGGTGGACGTCGCCGCCCTCGAGGACCTGCTGCTGGGCACGTACGCGCAGCTGCGCCGCGAGTCGCGCGCCGTCGTCGGGGACCCGGCGTTCCAGAAGATCGAGGGCCTGTCGATGGCCGAGCACCGCGAGCGCGTGCTCGACCAGTTGCGGCGCCTCGAGGCGGAGCACGACGTGCTGCGGTCCTTCCCGACGCACCTCGGCGGCGCCGACGACCACGGCGGCTCGCTCGCGCGGTTCGAGGAGCTGGTGGCCGGGGACCCGTCGCTGCAGATCAAGGCGGGCGTGCAGTGGGGGCTGTTCGCCTCCGCGATCCTGCACCTGGGCACGGCGCACCACCACGACACGTTCCTCTCCGACGCCATGCACCTGCAGGTGCCGGGCGCTTTCGCGATGACCGAGGCGGGCCACGGCTCGGACGTCGCGTCGATCGGCACGACGGCCGAGTACGACGTCGCGACGCAGGAGTTCGTCATCCACACGCCGTTCCGGGCGGCCTGGAAGGACTACCTGGGCAACGCGGCCGTGCACGGCACCGCGGCGGTGGTCTTCGCGCAGCTGGTCACGGCCGATCCGGGCGGCCCGCGCGTCAACCACGGCGTGCACGCGTTCTACGTCCCGATCCGCGACCCGCAGACGATGGAGTTCCTGCCCGGCATCGGTGGTGAGGACGACGGGGTCAAGGGTGGTCTCAACGGCATCGACAACGGTCGGCTGCACTTCACGCACGTGCGCGTCCCGCGCACCAACCTGCTCAACCGGTACGGCGACGTCGCGCCGGACGGCACCTACTCCTCGCCCATCAAGAGCCCGGGCCGCCGGTTCTTCACGATGCTCGGCACGCTCGTGCAGGGCCGTGTCTCGCTCGACGGCGCTGCGGCCAACGCCAGCAAGATCGCCCTCGCCATCGCGGTGACCTACGCGAACCAGCGCCGCCAGTTCGCCGGGGGTACCGGTGACGAGGTCGTCCTGCTCGACTACGGGCAGCACCAGCGCCGCCTGCTGCCCCTGCTCGCCGACGCGTACGCGACGTCGTTCGCGCACGAGGAGCTGCTCGCCGCGTTCGACGAGGTCTTCTCGGGCAGGGGTGACACCCCGGAGAACCGGGAGGACCTCGAGACCCTCGCGGCGGCGCTCAAGCCCACGTCGTCGTGGAACGCGCTGCGGACGCTGCAGGAGTGCCGCGAGGCGTGCGGCGGCGCCGGGTACATGGCGGAGAACCGGCTGACGGGCCTGCACGCCGACCTCGACGTGTACGCGACGTTCGAGGGCGACAACACGGTGCTCTACCAGCTGGTCGCCAAGCGGCTGCTGGGCGACTACGCCAAGTCCCTCGCCGCGATGCAGACGGACCGCGGCGACCTCGCGCGGTTCGTCGTCGACCGTGTCACGGACGCGGCGCTGCACCGCACCCCGCTCGTGCGGGCCGTCCAGACGCTGGGTGACCGGGGTGACACGCGACGGTCCGTCGGGCAGCTGCGCGACACGCAGACGCAGCGTGACCTGCTGACCGACCGGGTCGAGACGATGGTCGCCCACGTCGCGCAGGCGCTGGCCCCGGCCCGCAAGATGAGCCCCGACAAGGCTGCGGAGCTGTTCAACGCCCACCAGCACGAGCTCATCGAGGCAGCGCGCGCGCACGCCGAGCGCGTGCAGTGGGAGGCGTTCACGGGCGCGCTCGAGCGCGTCGAGGACCCGGGGACCCAGCAGGTCCTGACGTGGGTGCGCGACCTGTTCGGTCTGACCCTCGTCGAGCGGAACCTCGCCTGGTACCTGGTCAACGGCCGGCTGTCCGCCGGGCGCGCACGGGCCGTGACGTCGTACATCGAGCGGCTGCTCGTGCGGCTGCGCCCGCACGCGCAGGACCTCGTCGACGCGTTCGGCTACGGGCCTGAGCACCTGCGCGCGCCCATCGCCTCCGGCCAGGAGCAGCAGCGCCAGGACGAGGCGCGGGCGTACTACCGCGCGCAGCGGGCGAGTGGTGACGCGCCGATCCCGGAGAAGAACGTGGCGCGCTGACGGCGCGCCGACGGGCGACCCCCACCGGTGAGAACTGCCTCATGGGAACAGGTGGCCATCGCCGCCCGGTCTGACCCCGTACGTGCGGTCGCGTGCGCCTGACCAGCAGCGTCATCGTCGCGCACGCCCAACGAGGCCCGATCCGCTGGTTCCGGCGGGTCGGGCCTCGTTGTCTCGGGATGCGGGATCCCTGTGGCGTGCGATCACTCGCCTCCCCTTGGGTGGGGACCGGCTCGACCGCTGCAGGGGCGGTCGCGAGGCGAGGCGACGACGCGCGTGGTGTCGGAAGTGGTGGTGCTCCTGCAGTGGCGAAGTTCGCATGTGTGTGCGGCCAGGTGCTCACGACGAGTGGGTACATGCCGCACCCGTATCAGTGGAGTCTCATCTCGGACGTCGACTTCGACGGGCTCTCAGGCATGGTCGATGCAGATCGTCTCTACATCCAGTCGACACTCATGTTCCGGTGTCCCGCGAGCGGGCACCTGTGGATCTTCTGGTCCGGCCTCGATGGACTGCCGACGCTGTATGACCCTGCAGAGCCGCCGTAGAGCGGCCTGGTGCGTCGGTGCGCGGGCCGGTCGTCCGGGTGCTCGACGCTGCGGGAGGCATGGTGGCCCGCGACAGGGCTGCGCTACTCGCAGCGAGGGCATACCCGTCTGCGCGAGGGTATGCCAGCCGCAGTTCGGGCCAGAGCTGTTTCCGGCGGGTACGCCCGGTCAGGCGGGAGGAGCATGGGGAAGGTGAGCGCATCGGTCGCGGGGCGGCAGCTGAAGTTGGTGCCCTGGGACAAATTGGAGTCCGGAGACGGCCCGGATGCGGCAACAGTGGCCAGGGACCTGGAGTTGCTGCTCTTCGCGGCTGCGGACGTTGACGACGGTGCCTATGAACGCCTCGAGAACATGATCGAATCGCAGGGGTACTTGTTCGAGTGCGCGCCAGCGGCGGTGTCCGTCATTGTCGCGGCCGCTACCGAGGGCTCGATCCAGCATGCGGCTCTCGCACCGTCTCTCGACGTTCTCGGCCGTATCGTCGGACCTTGCGCGTCGCCACCTAGCCCCGAGCCGAAGCAGAATCAGCTGCGAGAGGCGTGCCGCGCCGAGGCGATGAAGGGGTATTGGGCGTTGATCCGGATCGCGATGGAGCGTGACCGGTACAGGGCCTGGGCGGTTGCCGAGAGCGTCCTGGCTGTCCTTGATGAAGAGCACTCTAGAGCGATCTTGAACGAAGAGTGACGCGATGGTGACGATCGGCGCAGCCACCACTCAGAGGTGAGAGCAAAGTTGTCGTCCTACGTGGCGTTCCGACCTCTTCTTCGCGAGTCCAGATCGCGTCGATCCTCACGCCGGCTGGGCGCGCAGCTGGCGGTGCTTCCCCTGCGCCCGCGGAGGGGTGGCACGGGGAGCCATCTGACTGAGGCCGTTCCGGTGTGCCGAGACGACGGACGATGTGCGCTCAGAGGTAGAGACATGGCCCGACGGTGTCGCGCCCTGTCTCTACGGTGCGGTTGACGTCCGGTTCTCCGCGATCGAGATAGTCGTGCGACGACACGCAGTCGGGTCGGCACCACCTGCGGGCGCGCAACTACGACACCGGGACGGGCCGGTTCGACTCGGTGGACCCGGTGGTGGGGTCCGGGCAGGTGACCGCGGTCTCGTCGTACGCCTACGCGTCGAACCGTCCCACGGCGATGACGGACCCCACGGGCAGGGAGCCCCGCCCGCATCACCTCACCGGGGCGACGCAGCCGACGGCGACCGACCCGTACGTGACGCAGCGGGCGGCGGCGAAGAAGGCGGTGGCGGAGGCTGAGGCGTTCGTCGCGCAGATCGGTGACGAGATCGTCGGGCTGGTGCTGGCTCGTCGACCCCGACGGCACGCCGGTCACGATCGGAGCGGTCGAGCGCGACTCGGTCGTCGCGACGGTCCACAACCTGACCGTCGACACCGACCACACGTACACCGTCGTCACCGGCGCCGGAACCGACGTCGTCACCCACAACGACAACCTCCTTGACGCGGTCGACGGCGCGCAGGCGGCGAACGCATGCCCAGTGGGTTCGGCGGGCGGGTCCGGCCGCGGCCCGCGTCCCGGGTCAGCCTTCGATGTCCCCGAATCTCCAGGGGTCTATACGATCCATCTCAACGACGGCTCAAAGTATGTCGGAAAGGCCGACCGCAGCATGCGCGATGGGGCTCATGCCTCGGCGGGACCGAGTCACGCGCTTGCGGCAGCAGGGAAGAGCCCTGCGGACATTGTGAACATCACATGGATCGACCTTCCTGGTGGTCGTCCGAGCAAGTTCTACCGCACGGTCGAGCAGGCGGTCATGGATGGACTCTCAGGTAGTGGAGTTCGATTGCTGAACCGTCGAAATCCCGAGATCCGGCTCCACTATGGCGGGTTCTTCTAGTGGCTTCTGATAGAGGTGTGCGTGATGGGAACATGGGGCGTAAGGCCATTCGCGAACGACTCGGCGGACGAGTTGCTCGATTCGTTGCGAGAAGCAGCCCCTGACGTGCGAGTGGTTGCTTTGGAAGGCCTGCTGAGCAGTGCGATCAGCGAGGGTCAGGATGCGGATCCTTCAGAGGTGATCGCGGCGGGAACGATCGTGGCCGCCAGTCTTCCGGGCTCCCCGTCTGGGCGGGAGTCCGGGAGTTTCGTCGACGGGTGGTTGACGGCTGAGACCGCCGTCATGCTCAGCCGGTTGGCTGTGCAAGCGATCGATACCTGCCTACCCGATGGCGGGTGGTACTGGGACTCGTGGACCAGCGAGAGTGATCGTGTGCAGGCGCGGGAGAGCGTCGCTGCACTCCGAGCCTCGCTGGCGGCCGGCTGACGTCGTGCTGCGGTATTGACCGGCTCGTCACGGCTGGCGCAGGGCGACGCAGCCGACGCCGATCGACCGGTACGCGCCGCAGCCGACGGCGACGGACCCGTACGTGACGCAGCGGGCGGCGGCGAAGAAGGCGGTGGCCGAGGCGGAGGCGTTCGTCGCGCAGATCGGTGACGAGATCGTCGGGCTGGTGCTGGACCTCATCGGGTTCACCGATGCGAAGAAGTGCATCAGTGAGGGTGATGTCGGGGCGTGCATCTCCACGGCGTTGAACGCGGTGCCGTGGGGAAAGATGTTCAAGGCGGCGAAGGTCGCGATCAAGGCGATCGGTGTGGGCAAGCGGCTGGTGGAGGGGTACTCCAAGCTCAAGGCCGCGAGCAAGGCGTTGGCGGACATCCCGAAGTGGAATCCGGAGGTCGTGCCGGACGCGGCGGCGTTGAAGCAGGCGAACGCGGCTGCGGAGCAGGCGAAGGCGGCGGCGAACCAGTCGCGCACGGTGGCGTCTCGCACGTCGCGGGAGGTCGACGACGCCAAGCGTGCGAATGACCAGGCGCGCAAGGCGGCGGAGAACAAGAAGGCCGACACCTGCAACTCGTTCGTGCCGGGCACTGGTGTGGTGATGGGGGACGGGTCGGTCAAGGCGGTCGACGACGTGGCCGTGGGTGACACGGTCGTGGCGGTCGCTGCGGACGGGACCCGCACGCACCGGCAGGTGGTCGCCACGATCACCGGCCACGGCGCGAAGGACCTGGTCGGGCTGACGCTGGTCGGGTCCGGGGGTGGTGGGCCGCCGGCGGCCGAGACGATCACGGCGACCGACGGTCACCTGTTCCTCACCGCCGACGGTGCGTGGGTGCCGGCGAAGGACCTGCAGGTCGGTGACCGGCTCGTCGACCCCGACGGCACGCCGGTCACGATCGGAGCGGTCGAGCGCGACTCGGTCGTCGCGACGGTCCACAACCTGACCGTCGACACCGACCACACGTACACCGTCGTCACCGGCGCCGGAACCGACGTCGTCACCCACAACGACAACCTCCTTGACGCGGTCGACGGCGCGCAGAAGGCCAACGCGTGCCCGGTGTCCGGTTCTGGGCGAGTCGTGGGGAAGGCTGACGATCCACTCGTGCCGGGCCTCATCGACGACATCGAGGCGAGGTACCCGGGTCACGTGACCGGCCAAGGGGTCAACGTCCATCGGGCCGACGGGTCGGTCCTGACCGACTTCGATATCGTGACGCGCAATGCTGTGATCCAGGTGAAGTCCGGAAGTGGGAAGGGTGCGTTGAAGCAGATGCTTGCGACGCAGTCAGCGACCGGCCTGCCCGTCATCGCGTATCTCCCACAAGCACGGGGTTCGGTGATCAAGGCCCTCGAGAGTGCTGGGATGATGGTGACCCGTGACAAGTCGATGCTGCTCGATGTGATCCGGCCATGAGGAGCGAATTATGAAGCCGACGGCCGTGATCGTGTCCGACCCCGCAACGATCTCCGTCATTCATGGAAGGCTTCGGGAGATAGGCTCCTACGTGGAACGAGAATTTTTCGACACGCTCGTCACGGATGAGTGCACACTGGGTGTGGACGCGAGCGGTGCCGTTCTCATAGAATATGATGAAGCTGAGCTTGAATCACTCCGATCGCGATTTGGAGATATCGCGGCGATCTTGTTTGAGTACGAGTCCGTCGGGTGCTTCCAGCGGATCGTCGGCCGTGCTGTCGAGGGTCTCGAGGGGATAGTGGATGACAATTCAGGACGGTTGAGAGAATTCTCCGTCAATTCGTGGCGCACCACCTGACTCGTGAGGTCGAGGAGCCTCGTGACGCCAAGGTGAGGTGCGAATGGACAGCATGGCGATGACCGCCAGGCACGCGGGCGCCGGGTGCGACGTCGCGTTCGCGCTAGACCCTCGCTCGACGGGTTCGGGCGGAGCGGTTCTCGTCCTATGTGCGCGACTGGTTGGGTGGCACGTCGGCGGTGGTGTCGGCGGGCGGTGAGGCGCAGTGGGCGTACGACTACGACCCGTTCGGCGGGGCGCGCGGCACGGACCTGGAGGCCGGTGGGCAGCAGCTGGCCGAGGACGCTCGTATGAGTTCGCGGATGGGTTGAGCTAATTTCGAGGACGGGCTGATGGCAGCAACCATGCGGATCTGGGCCGGTGAGAAGACGTCTGGTGAGCGGGTTGACGAGGAAGTCCTCGTCGAAGTGATGGGTGAGGGACGTTGGCGCCTGGTCGCCTCACCCGGTCTCGCACAGGGCATCGCCGCCGACGACGTGATCGAGCTTGATGAGGCGGGGCGAGCACGGCCCGTCAGCCGCGGGGGGAATCTTGCCATCCATGTCCTTGCCCCTGCAGAGCAGGGAGACGATCTTCTCCCCGGGATGAGTGCATTGGGGGGTCGGCGCGATGGTCAGACGCCTTCGCTCACCGTCTACACGGTGCCGGTCGTCGCGGGGTTCCCTGCAATCGAAGCGATTCTGGCCGATTTCATTCGTTCGCACCCTTCCGCCGAGTGGTACTACGGCAATGTCTATGACGATGACGGCGTGACGCCACTGCTGTGGTGGGAGACTGACCAGATCGACTGAGGCGTCACGAACGTCGACGGGCATGATTCTTGATCAGACCTCTGATCGCATCGCTCTGCACTCTTTCGGGCTACCGCTAACGTCAGTCCGGAGTTCATCGACGTATTGACCCCGGTGAGGAGTCGGTCCCGTGGGCGTGCACGCAGCGGGCGGCGGCGAAGAAGGCGGTGGCCGAGGCGGAGGCGTTCGTCGCGCAGATCGGTGACGAGATCGTCGGGTTGGTGCTGGACCTGATCGGGTTCACCGATGCGAAGAAGTGCATCAGCGAGGGTGATGTGGGGGCGTGCATCTCCACGGCGTTGAACGCGGTGCCGTGGGGAAAGATGTTCAAGGCGGCAAAGGTCGCGATCAAGGCGATCGGTGTGGGCAAGCGGCTGGTGGAGGGGTACTCCAAGCTCAAGGCCGCGAGCAAGGCGTTGGCGGACATCCCGAAGTGGAATCCGAAGGTCGTGCCGGACGCGGCGGCGTTGAAGCAGGCGAACACGGCTGCGGAGCAGGCGAAGGCGGCGGCGAACCAGTCGCGCACGGTGGCGTCTCGCACGTCGCGGGAGGTCGACGACGCCAAGCGTGCGAACGACCAGGCGCGCAAGGCGGCGGAGAACAAGAAGTCCGACACGTGCGACTCGTTCGTCCCCGGTACTGGTGTGGTGATGGGGGACGGGTCGGTCAAGGCGATCGACGACTTGATCCTGCACGGCACACGACGGGAGACCGTTCGGCGTACGTAGGGTCCCAGGATGTCGCCGGCAAGTGGGCTGACTACGCTACCGGCACTCGCGAAGACGGGTACATCACCTTCACGTTCCGGAAGGCTGACTTCGAGAAGGCAGCACCAGGCTCGGAAGCCGTCTCGCGATGCGGACGACATCTGGCGGCTGATCTCGCCTGAGCGCAACTCTGGCCGAGGTGAGATGAGTAGGGAGCGCGATGAACGTGTCGTGGGCTGCGACCGATGTGTCGGGACGTTTCGTTCCGCAGGAGCTCGAATCCGATATCAGCGACTTCGTCGAGCGGTGCGAGAAGTTGCGATCCGTCGGCTCCGGGTACGTCGAGGTTCGACGCCCACAGAGCGACTTCCCGGTGGTGACCCTGGGATTCCGGGGGAAAAGTGCCGTTCTTCATGTGATGCATGACCCCGAGCAGGTTCTGATCATGTCGGGTGATGGCTCGCTGCCCTCAGGCGGCTCTACAGAGGTACCCGTGATGGGTGACCTCACGGAGTTCGACGGACAGTTTGTCGTCACCGTCGACGAAGGGTGGGCGGCGCTTCTGGAGTTCCTCCGTTCAGGAAGACTGCCCGCTCGTGATGACCTGATCGATCCGTAGCACAAGGCCCGGGGCCCGGCCCGCCCGTCGTGAGCACGGAGGTCGCAGCGTGCGGAGGCCTAGGAAGGCCCGTTCGGCTCCCTCGAGCCGCAGTGCTCCGTCCACCGGTCGCTCGAGGAGCCGCTGCTCCTGCACCGGGTGGGTGACCGCCGCGCCCGTGAGGCCCGGGTATGCGAGCTCCTCGACATGATCGCCGGTCCGAGCACGGGCGCGTGCCACCAGGCTGCACGCGCCTGGTTTGCGTGAGTCCGGTATGAGTTTCTACGAGGACCTCTCCGCGTACGAGTACACGCCGGTCGACGTCCCGATGAAGAACATCGGGTGGCTCGCGCCCCCGCATCCCTTCCCGACCGGGGACAGCCCCGGTTGGCTCGTCTCGGCCCTGCTGCTGCTGCTCGCCGAGGACCTGGAGTGCGTGATGCGGGGCGTGCACGACTGTGCGTACTGCGAGGTGGAGTCCCCGGTGAGGCTCCGGTCGGGACCGGGCGGCAGGGTCGTCTCCGTCGGCACCGGGGAGATCCGTGTCGAGGGGCAGGACGGGCGGAGGTACGCGGCGCCGTCCCTCGTCGTGCACTACGTCGCCGCCCACCGCTACCGTCCGCCCCAGGAGTTCATCGACGCCGTCGACACCGCGCGGGGACGGTTCGCCCATGTGGAGCTGCCAGGCGGGACATCGAGTGATCGGCGGGACATCGAGTGAACACTGAGCCGCTGGTCAGGAGCATCCTCGCCGCCCTGCTCCTGCTGGAGAACTCGGACGACTCCGAGGTCGACCCGGACGTCGCTGTCGCGGGCATGGAGGCGATCGCGCACGAGCTGCAGCAGCTGACGCCTGCCGAGATCGAGGAGTTCATCACGGTGGTGGGGCACATCGCCGACACCGAGGAGGACCCTGCCCGCCGCGAGTTCTACCGCTCCGTCCCGTTCGCGCTCGGGATGTCGGTGCCGCCCTCCGATCGGTGATCCGAGGAGAGCGCGGGGTTCACGACGTCGCAGCGCACCGCTACCGTGCGCCCCGGGCGCTCGTCGGAGCCGTCGGAGCGCACGGGGGTGACGGAGATGGATCGGAGGGACAGGCCCGGGGACTCAGGACCGCGGGCCCCACGGGGAGAGGTACGCCGTGCGGCAGTGGAGGCGGCGCCCACGCTGCTCGTCCGTGCGGTCGTCGACACCGGTCACGAGGCCCGGGTGTGGGAGACGGCAGTCGACCGGCTCTGGCGACGTGTCGAGGCCCTCGGCGGCCGGGAGCTCGTCCCGTGGGGCGTGCAGGTCGTCTACGTCGTGGCTGCCGGCATGACTCCGGTGGACTTCGACGGCGTCAGGCTGGGTTCGCTGTCCCGGAAGGCACGGACGCTGGTCGTGAAGGCCGCCGTGCGCGGGGAACCGGACGAGGGCGTGGATCACGCGGTGCATGCCGTCCTCGACCAGGCGGTGACTCTCGCCGAGCATGTCGCCGTGCGCCGCGGTCTGATCGACTCGCTCGACCACGCGCGACGGATCGTCGAGCGGCTGGCCGAGCAGCCTGGTGACGGCCTGACCCGCTCATGAGTCCTAGTCCGCGGGTGCGCAGGGGGATGTGACTTCGCCTCTCCCCGTTGGGAAGACCGAGGTGAGGTCGGTGACTTCCACGACTGGCTACGCCGAGCGGTGGGGGCATCGACTTCGACGACCGACGCCGCTGGACCCCGACGGTGCGGATGCTCCAGGGTGGACCCCGAGGAAAGGCACGCGGACCGCACGAGGGATCCTGATGGCGACGATGCAGGTCGCGTTCGAGCTCGAGTCGCAGCACGGTTGTCTGGTCGTGCGCGACACGCACTCGGACGGCGACATCTCGGAGTGGGACCCGGGCGCGAGCGCGTCCTACGTCGATCGTGGCTCAGCGATCTTCGCCGTGATTCACGGCATCGAGGGGGCTGTCCGGTGCGAGCTGTGGCGAGGACTGCCCGCTGAACCGCTCCCGCACACGATCCTCACGGAGCTCTTCACGATCGACGGAGCGCTCCAGGTGCAGGACCCGGCGGGAGTGGTCGACGTCGTGGTGGCGACGCTCCGGGGTCGACGGGAGATCACCGTCCTGGGCGACGATCCCACGTCGCCTTCGCGGGTCCAGGTCGTCGTCGGTCCTGACGTCGGTGCGTAGCAGGCCAGTCGCGCTACGGTTCGATGCCCGGTATGCACCGATTCCGGTCCGGTGCGTCGGAGAGAGGACCACGCGATGGGGCTGACGACCTTGAGGGTCTTCGCCGCCGAGAACACGTCCGGTGGGCGCGTCGACGAGGACGTGCTCGTCGAGGACCTCGGCGGTGGGAGATGGCGTCTGGTCGCCTCACCGGGTCTGGTGCTCGGCGTCGCGGCGGGTGACGTCATCGAGCTGGACGCCGAACGCCGGGTGCGGCCCGTCTCCCGCGGCGGCAACGTCGCGATCCACGTGTTCGCGCCGCCGGAGCACGCCGACGAGCTGACTGCGTCGATGAACGCGCTGGGTGGTGTCCTCGACGGACGGTCCCCGGGGCTGACCGTCTTCACCGTCCCGGCGAGCGCGGGGTTCCCTGCCATCGAGCACGTCCTGCGCCGACTGGTGGAGGCGCACCCGTCGGCGGAGTGGTTCTACGGGAACGTCTACGCCGACGACGGTGTGACGCCTCTGCGGTGGTGGGAGTCGTGACCGACGCGTCCGGTGGGCGCCCGCGTCTGCCGCCACCTTCGCGCCGAGAGCTGGTGGAGAAGCTCGCCGTAGCCGGTACGTACCCGGACGGTCGCGCTACGGTTCGGTGCCGGGTTTGCACCGCTCTCGTTCCCGGCGCGGCAGGAGAGGACCGGGTGACCGATGAGCTTCGACCTCACGTTCTGGCACGAGATGCCGGCGCCCGACCCGCAGGCCGCGCTCGCGACGTACGAACGGCTCATGGATGGTGTGGAGGGTGTCGTCCCGCCTCACCCCGCCGTCCGCCGGCTCCACCAGGACCTCCTGGACCGGTACGGCGACCTGACGGAGGAGAACGTGGACGCCCCGTGGACAGCGGGCATCTGGGCCAACGACGAGTGCGTCGCGGTCGGCATCGCCTGGTCGCGGTGCGCCGAGGTGGCGCCGGAGCTGCACGCGATGGCGTCCCGCCGCGGCCTGGTGACGTTCGACCCGCAGGACTGCGCGGTGCTGACGTGACCCGCCGTCGACCAGATCCCACGCACGGGGCGATCGCCGCCGGCCCTCATCGGACGAGGTCGTAGCGATGGGGAGGTGCGGTGCCGGACCTTTCGCGAACGACTCGGCCGACGAGCTCCTCGACCGGTTGCGCGCCGTCTCGCCCGACGAGCGGCACGTCGAGCTCGACGAGCTGCTGCGGAAGGCGCTCGCGGACGGCGAGGACGCGGGCCCCGCCGAGGTCGTCGCTGGCGAGCGCGGCATCCGAGTGCACCACGGCCACGGGTGGCGACGGGACAGGTGACGTGTGAGGCGTGGGGCTTCGGGTCCGCGCGCCGGGGCCGCGGTGCCGCGCCGGCTCGTCGAGTCGGGGGAGTGGTCGCATGACGTTGATCCGCACGATGGACGACGACTTCCGCGTCTGCCGGATCGATCTGGCCACCTTGGTGGACCTCCAGAGAGCGGCCGAGCTGTTCGGCTGGTCGACGCGATGGACGTCGGTCGACGCGCTGCTGTCTCAGGTCGCGGGCGACTCGGTGCTGCTCCAGACCTTCCAGCGGCAGCGCGCCGCCGACGGCCGGAGCATCGTCCGCTGCCTCCTGCTGTTCGCGGCAGAAGACGACGGCGTCATGGGAGGCGTGACGACACTGGATGTCGACCCCGCACGGCTGAGCCACCTCGACCGCATCGACGCCGACCCTGCGGTTCGCGCGGCGATGGTGGACGTGTTCGTCCTGGCGTCAGGTGGCATCGCCATGATGCCGAAGCGCTGAGCGAGACATGAACGGACCGCTCCTCGTGGTCAGGACCGGCAGCCCCGGCCGCGGTAGGACGTGGGCACCTGCGTAACAAGGGAGACCCGCCGCGCGTCGGCAACGGGGCATCGCTAGCGTGCCCCCATGGGCACGTCGTGGACCCTGGACGACGCCGAGGCAGCACGGACGCGCCTCGCCGAGGTCGTCGCGCCCCTGCCCGAGGTGAGCGTGGAGCTGCGGAGCGAGCACGGTCACTCGGCGGTCCTCCTGGGTGGTCGCCGGTTCGCGGGGCTCACGGTCGACCACCACGACGACGGCCGGCTCGCGCTGCGTATCGGCACGACGCCCGAGGAGCAGCGCGACCTGGTCGCGCAGGACCCCGCCCGATTCTTCGTGCCCGACTACGACGGCGCCCACGGCTGGGTCGGCATGCTCGTCGACCCGGCGAGCGACCCCGACTGGGAGCACGCCGCGGAGCTGCTGGAGTCTGCGTGGCGCCGCCGCGCGCCGAAGCGTGCGCTGCGGGCGCTGGACGAGCGGCGCGCCGGCGACGACGGGCCCTCCGCCCTCTGACCCGGACTCCCCGACGTGAGCCAAGCGCGCTACCGTGCCGCGTGCCCGAGCAGCTCCTGCACTCGACCGGTGACGCCCCGTGGCTCCCGGCGGGCGGCCGTGCCGACGTCGTGCGTTCCGCTGTGCCGCCGTCGCCGGTCGGCCTGGTCCGCCTCCTCGCCCGGGACGGGTCCGCGGTGTTCTGCGCGGCGCGAGACGACGGGCGGGTGGACCTGCCCACGCGCGTCGTCCCCGCCGACGACCCCGACGGGAGCGTGACGGCCGCCCGCCTGACCCGGGAGGTCCTCGGGGATGGCCCGCGGGCCGTGCCCGTCGGCTTCGTGCGCAACGTCGTCGCGGCCCCGGACCCGGACTACGCGTGGCCGACACCGCTCGCCCACTTCGCGGTGTGGACGGCGGTGGGGGTGCCGCGCGGAGCCGGTGAGTGGGTCGACGTCGCGGACGCCACGTGCGTGCTGCGGAACCGTCACTGGTGGCCGCTGCTGGCGGCGGACCTGTGATCGACGGGTCGCGCGGCCGGGTAACCGTCCGCGTCCTGTGCTCGACGGTGTCGATGGACGTGGATCGTGGCTGAGCGGTCGGCACGGGACCTCGTCGCGCTGCTGACGAGGCGCGCCCTGGTCGACTGCCGACGCCTGGCGGGATCGGTGTCCGGTGACCTGTATGTCGAGGACGAGCGGCTGGACCCGCGTGTGGCGTCCGACGTCCAGCCGCTCGCTCGGATCCACCTGCTCACCGAGATCGTCCAGGGGTTCCCGCGCGTGCTGCGGATGACGCCGGCCCGGGGGGAGCGCGCCGCCCTTGACGCGCTCCGGCGCAGCTGGGCCGCGACGACCGCCTCGGGACGCCGGTGGATCACGGCGCGGGCAGCGACGGAGGGCCCGCGGCACCTGGCGACGTTGCGGGCGATCGTCGGCCCCGGCGAGCCGGACGTCGAGGGCCTCGTCGACGGGCCGCGACCGGGCATGGCGGGGTCCGTGCTGGCACGGTGGCTGCTCGAGCGCATGTCCGCGTCGGGTCCACCGGCCGGCTCCCTGGACGCCGCGCACCTCGCCGACCTCACGACGCTGCTCGATGGCGACCGTGTGGACGCCGAGGCCGCAGCCCGCCGACTCGGGGACGCACGAGCGCCCGACGGCCACGTCCCCGCGAGCGCGCCGCAGGTCGTGGAGGTCCTCGTCGCGGCCGTCGCGGAGCGGTCCCTACCACCCGGGAACCTCGTGTCGGCGCTCGAGGTGCTGGCCCGGCTCCTGCGCCCTGCCGACGAGCCACCCGTGTCCGGCCCCGCCCAGGTCAGGCCCCGTGAGGCATGCCGACGCGCGGCCCTGCGCGGCTACTGGGCGCTGGCGAGCGTGGCGACCGGGTACCGGCCCGAGGCGCTCGAGGCGGCGGGCGAGGTCCTGGCCCTCCTCGACGAGGGGCACGCCCGCCGCCTGCTCCCCGTCGTGGACGTGGAGTCGTGGCTCTTCGCGGCGGCGCCTCCCAACAAGCAGTGGAACCCGGGTGCGCCGCTGGTCGCCCGGGCGGGCGACGACGGCAGGCGCACTGGTGCGCGGACGCGTGGCAGACGTCGCAGGGTCGGGCCGGCCGACGTCCTCCTCCTGCTCCGGGAGTGTGCCCTCCTGGAGAGCCGACTCATGGCGGCGCCGCCCGGCGGCGTGCTGTACACGGTGGACGAGGAGCTGGACCCCTGCGTCGAGTCGGACGTCCGCGCCCTCGCGCGCATCCACATGATCACGTGGCTCGCGGACGACTTCGGTCGCATCCGGCGGACCGGGCCGTGGGGCAGGCGACGCGCCGTGCGTGACTCGTGGCAGCACGCGTGGGGGGTGACGGGCGACTCGGGGCGCCGCTGGATCCTGTCGCGCGCCGCCACGCAGGGCCCGGCGTACGTGGCGGCTCTGCGCCGCTACATCGGCCGGGACGCACTGGGCGTGGCCGGCACGGTGGGCGGCGACCGTCTGGGATGGCCGAGGGCGGTGCTCGGTTGGTCCCAGCTCGACCTCGCCCTGGGGGAGGCGGCACGCGGCGGCGGCGCTGCGACGCGGGTGCGCGACGACCTCGTGGTGCTGCTGTTCGGGGACGGGCCGGGGGTCGACGACGCGGGGGCACGGCTCGAGGACCAGGTCGCACCGGGAGGCGGGCTGGCCGAGTGCGCGCCGGCGGTCGTCTCGGTCGTCGTCGCGGCCTTCGCGGAACGGTCGGTGGCGCCTCCCAACCTCGTGCGGGCGCTCGGTCTGCTCGAGCGGCTCCTGGGTGGTGGCGGAGCGACCACCGAGGACGCCGGTCCTGAGGTGACGCTGCTCGCGCAGTGCCGTCACGAGGCGGCGCGGGGGTTCTGGACGTTGGCGCACCTCGCCACGCACGCGCAGGGCGCCGACGACAGTCGTCGCGCGGCGCGGCAGGTGCTCCGGTGCCTCGGCGACGAGCACGCCGGGTACCTCGTCGCGGGGGAGAGGTGACCCGGTGGACATGAGGGTGCGCAACCGGCTGACACGTCTGCGGCAGCCCGTCACGCAGCGGTTGGCGGACCCGGACCCGCAGACGTGCGCGTGGATCTGGGTCCTGCCCGTCCCGGACGGTCGGGTCCGCGTGGCCCGGGTCGAGGTGCCGCGCCGGCTCGTCGAGTCGGGGGAGTGCTTCGGTGAGGACGACTACGTGACCTCCGCGCCC
Organism: Cellulomonas xiejunii; assembly: GCF_024508315.1. NCBI lineage: Bacteria > Bacillati > Actinomycetota > Actinomycetes > Micrococcales > Cellulomonadaceae > Cellulomonas > Cellulomonas xiejunii. The sequence continues at coordinate 3,253,274 of NZ_CP101987.1, read as the reverse complement.
TGCCTCGTCGACGTGGACGAGGTCGACGAGGTGGTCCGTGCGTGCGGTGGTGACCCGCTGTGCCTGGAGTCGCCGTGGCGGAACGAGTTCCCGCTGTGATCGAGCCGCCACATCTCAGCGTCTTCGTCCTGCCCGGGGTTCCCCAGGACGTGGCCCTGATCCGGTGCTGGGACGAGCTGGAGCGTGCCGGGTGCACGTTCAGCGGCGACGTCGTCGTCACACGGAGCGACTCGCCCTTCCGGTCCGTGACGGACATCGAGCGCGACGTCATCTCGTACCGGGGCGCGGCCGCGCTCCTCGTCAGGGAGCACCGGGTGCTCGCCGTCGGTCTGCGGCACGCACGGTTCGGCGCGGTCTCGCTGTCCGTCGCGTCGACACGCGACGAGGACGAGCGGCACCCCCTGGAGATCACGGTGTACGCGGGTGGGCTCGCATTCCCGGTCGCGCTGCGGTCGAGGGGGCAGAAGGGTGACGCGCGCACGCGGTGGCGCTGGGCGCAGAGCCTGCTCGTCGCGGCGTCCCTGCGGACCGACGCGGAGTACGGTGCAGCCGGCGTCGAGGTGGCCTTCCCGTCATCCCGTGCGCTGGGTGGCGCGGTGGCGCAGCGGGTCCTGCGTCCCTCCACGTGGTTCGTCCCGGCGTCCACGGACGACCGGGCTGCCGACGAGCGTGTGCTGGCGGCGCTCCCACCCTCGGCCCTCTCGCGGGGGCCGGCCGGTGCTCTGGTCCGAGGCCCGGGAGCCGACGGTGAGGGCGGTGTGAGCGAGGACGACGTCGATCGCGTCCTGGAGCTGCTCGCCCGCCGCGCGGAACGGGCACGGCGGGGGTCGCCGTGAGGCGGCGCGACCTCGGCCGGGTGCACGACGGTGGGGGAGGGCCAAGGGCGATTCGCTCATCTCGCCAGGACGCTCGCACTCAGGGTTGCCCCTGAGAGAGGGCCGCCAGGTCCAGGGTCATGTCCGGGGGCGTGCCGGGTGCCGGTGACGGGCTCGCCGGACCACGATCGCCCTGTGGCCCGGAACACGTCCAGCACGCCGTCCTGCACCCTGCGTCGCGCTGCCTGCGGCGCCTCTCGCCCCCACGGGGCCGGTGCACCCGCGGTGCACCCGCGATCGCGGTCCACCTCCTGCTCACCTCGAGGTCACTGCAGGTCACAGGAGTCCGGAACCTGACGTGAGGAACCCAGCGAAGGCCACAGACCGCCTGTACCTGCGCCATGCGTACAACGGCCTGGTCAGGAACAAGGCCGTCAACAGCGCCCTGATCGCCATCCTGATCCTGAGTGCCTTCCTCATGGCGACGGGGTCCATGGTGATCGAGCGGCTCGCGGGTTCGGTCGGCGGCCTCTTCGCGCAGGCGCAGCCCCCGCACTTCCTGCAGATGCACAAGGGCGAGTACGACCGCTCGGCGCTGGAGGCGTTCGCCGCCGACCACGACGAGATCGACGCGTGGCTCGTCACCGAGATGGTCGGCTACGAGAGCAACGCGCTGAGCTGGGACCGCCCGGCCACGGGCGAGTCCGGGTCCATGAGCTCGAGCCGGTTCGACAACCTCTTCGTGACGCAGAACGACGCGTTCGACTACCTCGTCGACGAGAACGGGGACATCCCGGAGCCGGCGCAGGGCGAGGTGTACGTCCCGGTCAAGTACCAGCAGGCCTTCGGCCTGCAGGCCGGTGACACGCTCACGGTCGTGACCGACGAGGGTCCGATCGTCCTGGACGTCCAGGGGGTCGTGAAGGACGCCCAGATGGCGGCGTCGTTGAACAGCGCCACGCGCGTCCTGGTCTCCGACGATGACTTCGAGCAGCTCCGCCAGGCCGGGGGTCTGCCCGAGGTCATCGTCGAGTACCGGCTGACGGACGGCGGGCTGGCGAACGACCTCCAGGGCGCGTACGAGGCCGACGAGGCGCTGCCGAAGAACGGCCCCGCGATCACGGGTCAGCAGATCCAGATCATCAACACGTTCAGCGACGGCCTGGCGGCGATGGCGCTGATCTTCGTCAGCCTGCTGCTGGTCGTCGTCGCGCTGCTCAACCTGCGGTTCGTCATCACGGGGACGCTCGAGGACGAGGTCCAGGAGATCGGCGCCATGAAGGCGATCGGCATCCCCGACCGCGCGATCTGCGGCCTGTACCTGTCCAAGTACGTCGCGATGACGCTGGCCGCCTGCGTCGTGGGTGGCCTCCTCGCGATCGTCGCGACGAGCTACCTGACGCAGAGCCTGCAGGCCAACTACGCCGCGGCCGAGGTGGGGCCGTGGACGTTCCTCGTCCCGTTGATCGCGCTGGCGGCAGTCTTCGGGATCGTCGTCGCAATCTGCCGCAGGGTGCTGCGCAAGGTGCGGAAGATCGAGGTCGTCAACGCCCTCGTGCACGGCAGCACGCTGAACGAGAAGCAGACCGCCCGGCGCGCCAGGCGCCAGGCGCGCTGGGTGCGTCGGACCGGCCTCGCCTCGTCGTCCGGCACGAGCCTCGACCGGCGCCTCGCCCTCCTGGACCTGCGGGCCGAGGGTCGGCAGTGGGTCCTCGTGCCCGTCGTGTTCTTCCTCACGGCGGTGCTGATCACGGTGCCGGCCAACCTGCTCAGCACGTTCGAGAGCCCGCAGTTCGTCTCCTCCATGGGTGCGCCCGAGCGCGACCTGCGTGTCGACCTGCAGTTCCAGGACGAGGTCGACAGCGTGCGTCAGGAGGTGGCCACCGCCCTCCAGGGCGACGAGCGGCTCGCCGACCTGCGGGCCTACGCGAGCGTGCAGTACCGGACCGAGGGCGCGGAGGGCGTGATGAGCCTGCCCGTCGAGGTCGGTGACTACTCCGGCGAGACGATCCGGTTCACGGAGGGCGGCGCACCGGAGGAGGGGCAGATCGCGCTGTCGGCCCTGAACGCCTCCGAGCTCGGAGTGGGCGTCGGCGACACCATGACCGTGGAGCGCGACGGCACCTCGACCGCGGTCGAGGTCAGCGGCCTCTACCAGGACCTCACGGCCGGCGGGAAGACGGCCAAGATGCGGGGCGAGATCACGCAGGGCGCGTCCGCGTACATCTTCTACGCGAACGTGGTCGACGGCGAGGACCCCGTGGTCATCGCGAGCGCGCTGGAGGAGCAGTTCCCCACCGCCGTCGTCTTCCCGATGGCGGAGTACCTGGAGCAGACCTTCGCCGGGACGACCGATGCGTTCCGGAGCGCGGCGTGGCTCGCGCTGGTCTTCGGGATCGGGGTGGCGCTCCTCGTCACGAGCCTGTTCCTCAACCTCCGGCTCACACGGGACCGGTCGAAGATGGGCGTGCTCACCGCGATCGGGTTCTCGGCGAGCGAGATCGTCGGGCAGGTCCGGACCAAGACGCTCGTGACGGTGGTCGCCGGGACGCTGCTCGGGCTCGTGTTCGCCGCGACGGGCGGGGAGTCCCTGGCGACCGGGCTGCTCGCCGCGCTCCAGATGAACATCTCGGACCTGACGTTCATCCCGGACCCGTGGCTCGTGTACGCGCTGTACCCGCTGCTGCTCGTAGGTGCCGGGTATCTCGGCGTCGTCCTGCTCACCGCCGGTATCCGGGGCGCCGACAAGAGTCAGTGGCTCCGAGAATGATGGGGAACTCATGAACCAGAACGTGACGCTCGAGTCGCAGGCACTCACCAAGACGTACTTCTCGACCGAGCCGCCGACCGAGGTGCTCCGCGGGATCGACCTGTCCGTGCGGTCGGGGGAGTTCCTCGTCATCATGGGGGCATCGGGCTCGGGCAAGTCGACGCTGCTCTACAGCATCAGCGGCATGGACCGGCCCACGGACGGGAAGGTGCTGCTGGACGGGCGCGAGCTGACGTCCCTGCGCGACGCCGAGATGGCGCACGTCCGTCTCACGCAGATGGGCTTCGTATTCCAGCAGGCGCACTTCCTCGGCAACCTCGACGTGCGCGACAACATCCTCCTGCCCGCGCTGAAGGCGGCATCCAAGGAGAACAAGAACGCCGCGATCGCCCGTGCGGACGCGCTCATGGACCGGTTCGGGATCGCGCACATCAAGGACCACGGCGTGACCCAGGTCTCCGGCGGTCAGCTGCAGCGGGCCTCCATCTGCCGGGCGCTCGCGGGCGAGCCGTCCGTCCTGTTCGCGGACGAGCCGACGGGCGCGCTGAACAGCAGCATGTCCACCGAGGTCATGGATGCGCTCACGGACGTGCACCGCAGCGGGACCACGATCGTCATGGTCACCCACGACCCGGCCGTCGCCGCCCGCGGCGAGCGCGTCATCTACCTCCGCGACGGCGTGCTCGTGGACTCGCACGAGGCCGGGCCGTGGCAGGCGGAGCAGGCGCAGCAGCGCGAGGACGACCTCCAGGCCTGGCTCAGGAATCTGGGCTTCTGACATCCCGACGACGAGTGCGTACGCTCGCGCAATGAGGAAGCGGCTGGGCCCGCCATGACCATCAGTGCGGCACAGCTCGCTGTCGCTCGCCGGTACGGTGCCCCGCCTCGTGGGGTCGAATCAGGTCAGACCGTGGGCGCGGCTCGGAACCTGGCATCGGGGATCCAACCCGTCAACGGGTTGCGGCTGCCGCCGGCGCTCGGTACCACGGGCTGGTTCCTGTGGGCGGGGGAGGAGCTGTCCGAGGACCCCGACTTCTTCGTCCCACTTCACGTCGAGCACCTCGTGACGTGGTGTGCGCTCACGGTGCCCTACCTCGCGCTCCCGCCGGGCTGGCGCTTCCTCATCGCTCCGGGACACGAGGACGTGTGGTGCGACGCCTCACTGGTCGGCGACTCGCCGTAGCAGCGTGTCGCGCCGTCGTAGGCGCGAGTGACCGGCGCCGTGGGTGCCCGTGGGGTCACGCCGTCCCGGTGAGGCGGTCGAGTTCCTCGGCGGTCAGCTCGAGGTCGACCGCGAGGACCGAGTCCTGGATCGACGCGGGCCGGGATGCGCCGGGGATCGGGATGACGACGTCGGCCTGCGCGAGCTCCCACGCGAGCGCGACCTGCTGCGGGCTGACGCCGCGCGCCTGCGCGACCTCGGCGAACGGCGCGAACCGGTCACCCAGCTCGCCGGCCCGTGCGATCCCGCCGAGCGGGCTCCACGGCAGGAAGGCGATGCCGAGCTCGGCGCACAGGTCCAGCTCCGGCTGGGACGTGCGGAACGCCGGGGAGTACTGGTTCTGCACCGACGCCAGACGCCCGCCCAGCACCTCCTGCGCGAGCCGGATCTGATCCGGGTTCGCGTTCGAGATCCCGGCGAGGCGGATCGTGCCCGCGGCGAGCAGCTCGGCGAGCGCCCCGACCGACTCCTCGTACGGCACGTCGGGGTCCGGGCGGTGGAACTGGTAGAGCCCGATCGCCTCGACGCCGAGCCGACGGGCCGACTCCTGCGCCGCCTGCTTCAGGTACTCGGGCCGGCCGTTCAGCGTCCAGGACCCGTCACCCGGGCGCAGGTGGCCGCCCTTGGTCGCGACGAGCACGGCGGAGGAGTCGCCGTGCCAGGTGCGCAGCGCCTCCGCGACGAGCTCCTCGTTGTGGCCCACCTCGTCGGCGTGCAGGTGGTACGCGTCCGCGGTGTCGATCAGGGTGACACCCGCGTCGAGCGCGGCGTGGATCGTGGTGATCGAGCGCTCACGGTCGGGGCGGCCCTCGATGGACATGGGCATGCCGCCGAGGCCGATGGCGCTGACGGCGACGTCGGCGATGTGTCGTGTCTGCATGCCCCCATCAGACGTGACCGGCCACCACCCCGCACCTCGACGCGCCGAGGTGCGACCCTCTGCGGTGCGACCGCGTCCGGGGCCTCCTCGTCGAGGGCGGCCGGCACCGGTTGGGCGGTAGCGTCGCGGCACGTCGCCGTGCGGCGGTGCGGACCAGCACGAGTGGTCGACGTGTCGGCGCTGCCGCCTCGCCCGCCGACGTACGACCCGTGAGGAGCCGCAGCATGCCGTGGTCCGCCGAGCAGCGCCTGTCCGAGCTGGGCATCGACCTGCCACCCGCGGGCTCCCCGCAGGCGGCGTACGCGAGCTGCGTGCAGGTCGGTGCGCTGCTGTTCGTGTCCGGCAAGGGCCCGGGCGCGCCCGTCACCGCGGGGAGGCTGGGCCGCGAGCTGACGACGGCCGACGGCGCTCGACTCGCACGGTCCGCCGGCCTGGAGGTGCTCGCGACGGTCCGGGACTTCCTCGGCTCGCTGGACGAGGTGGCGCGGGTCGTGCGCGTCCAGGGCTTCGTCAACGCGACCGAGGACTACGCCGAGCACCACCTGGCGCTCGACGGGCTGTCGACGCTGTTCGTCGACGTGTTCGGCGACGCCGGCATCCACACCCGGTCGGTGCTGGGTGCCGTCTCCCTGCGGGGCGGGTTGCCGATCATCGTCGAGTGCCTGTTCGAGGTCCGCGACCAGCCGTGCCCGTGAGCCTTCGGACCGGTCCTCGGCACACGCCACTGGTGGCCTCTGGTGGCGGGTGCCCCCGGTCGCTAGCGTCGCCCCATGGGCACGTCGTGGACCGAGTCCGACGCGGAGCGCGCTCGCCAGCGCCTCGTCGAGCTCGCCGCCGGGCTGCCCGAGGTCACGGTGCAGCCGCCGAGCGAGCACGGTCACACCGCCGTCGTCCTCGGGGGCCGGCGGTTCGCGTGGCTCACGGTCGACCACCACGACGACGGTCGCCTCGCACTGCGCGTGGGCACGACGCGGGACGAGCAGCGCGAGCTGGTCGCGGCCGACCCGCTGCGCTTCTTCGTCCCCCCGTACGACGGCGCGCAGGGCTGGGTCGGGATGCTCGTCGACCCCGCGAGCGACCCGGACTGGGACCACGCGGCCGAGCTGCTCGAGGCCGCGTGGCGGCGCCGGGCCCCGAAGCGGGCGCAGCGCGCGCTCGACGAGGCCCGCATCGCGCACGAGGGGGACGCCGCCCCGTCCTGACCCCGGGCGGCGAGGACGGTCGCCGCTCAGCCGCCGGTGACGTCGAGCGTCTCCCCGGGAGCCACGCGCCGGTACGCGTCGCCGACGAGCCCGCCGAGCACGCGGTCGACCAGCCCGATGCCGTTGTCGTTGTAGATCCCGGTGTGGATGGGCACGACCGTCCGTGCACCCACCGAGCGGGCGTAGTCGACGGCCTCGGAGATCTTCAGCCACGGCGCGGCGGCCGGCAGCAGCAGCACCTCGACGGTCGCGTCGGCCGGGGCGGCGGTGAAGGAGTCGCCCGGGTGCAGCAGGGAGCCGTCGACCAGGTAGGCGAGGTTGTGGATGCGCGGGATGTCGGGGTGGATGACGGCGTGCTGCCCGCCGAGCGCCGTCACCGAGAACCCGACGACGTCCGCCGTGTCCCCGGGCGCGAGGCCGTGCAACCGGGCGGCGTCCGCCCCGCCCTTCGTCAGCAGCTCGACGACCGTCGCAGGCCCCCACACCTCCAGACCCGGCACGGACGCCAGGGCGGACTGCAGCGGCCCGGGGTCGACGTGGTCGGCGTGCTCGTGCGTGATGAGCACGCCCGTCGCGCCGTCGAGCGCGTCGGGTGCGCTGAAGCTCCCCGGGTCGATCACGAGGGACTGCCCGTCGCGGTCGAGGCGGACGCACGAGTGCCCGAGGAAGGTCATGGTCGTCATCGAGTGGTGCCCTTCAGGTGTCGAGGTGCGGGGTGCCGGCCTCCTGAGCGTGCCGTGCGTCGACCGTCGGCGCTACGTCGGCCGACGGATCGGTCGCCCGCTCCCACTCCTCGACTCCACCCGGCACGACGACGAACAGCGGGTGCGGCACCGCACTCCCGGAGTCCCCGACGACCGCGTACCGCTCGGGGGAGCGGACCGCGAGCTTGCCCAGCAGGTGCCGCCACTCGAGGGCGAGCTGCCCGTCGGTCACGGCGACCCGAGGCGCGGTGCGCGTCCGCTCACCCTCGGGGACGTCACGCCAGCACGCCGTCAGCCCCTGCCGGTCGAGCAGCGCGGGGTGCAGCGACCACAGCCTCACCCACGCACCTGCCCGAGGACCGCTGCGGCGACGTCCGCCGGCCGGTGCTCCGGCAGCCAGTGGTCGGCGTCGAGGTCGACGTGCAGGAACGGCGCGTCGACGTGGTCACCCGTCGCCTCGACGGACGCGGGCGCGAAGAACGGGTCGCGACGGGCCGAGACGTACGTCGTCGGGACGCCGACCTGCCCGGTGCCGCCGGTGCGTGGCACACCGAGCGCCCGGTACCAGGCGAGGGCCGCGGTCAGCGCGCCGGGGGCGGACATGCGGGCGACGTAGTACTCGGCGCGGTGCGGTGCCAGGCCTGTGCCGACCAGGGCGCGTCGCAGGCGGGACCCGTCGCGTGCCAGCAGCGCGCGCTCGGGCAGCCGCGGCACCTGGAACGCGCCGACGTACCAGGACCGCGCGATCTGCCCGCGCGGCAGCCCCCTGCGCAGCGCGGCGGGGTGGGGCGTCCCCAGGGCGGTCAACGACGCGACGCGGTCCGGCCGGCGTGCGGCGAGCGCCCACGCGACGGCGCCACCCCAGTCGTGACCGACGACGTGCGCGGCGTCCACCCCGGCCGCGTCGAGCAGCGCCACGACGTCGTCGACGAGCTCCGGCACGGCGTACGCGCGCAGCCCCGCCGGACGGGCGCCCGGGCTGTACCCGCGCTGGTCCGGGACGAGCGTCCGCACGCCGGCCTCGGTCAGCAGCGGCACGACCGCGTCGTATGCGGAGGCGTCCTGCGGGAACCCGTGCAGCAGCACCGCGACGGGGGCGTCGTCGCGCGGGCCGTCGTCGCGCACGTCGAACCGCAGGCCGTCACGCGAGAACCCGTCCACTCCCGCAGCACAGCACGCGGGGGGCGCGGTCGCGAGCGGGGACCGGCCCGGTCGGGGCCGTCACCGTCGGGACCGGCGCCGTCGGGATCAGGCGCCGTCGGGATCAGGCGTGCCGGATCATCCAGTCGTGGTTCGGGTCCCGGCCGCCGTCGGGGTCCGGCACGTCGCGCACGTCCTGGGTCGCGATGGTGTCCTCGAGCGCGATGGGCTCGGGCAGCCGCCGGAAGTCGGGGGCGGGCTCGGCCCGGGGCTCGGGGTGGGGCTGCGGCCGGGGGGCGGTGGCGGACATGGCGCGTCCCTTCGTCGGGTGCAGGCAAATGTCCCACCCGGGCGGATGGGTGTCCATGCATCTGCTCCCGCCTGCGTCGTGCCCCGGGCCGCCGAGCGGCTACCGTCGCGCCGTGAGGCAGTCGGTGCGAGGCGTCGTCGTCGTGACGGCCGTCGTCGTGCTCGTCGCCGGCTGCGGACCGGGGCGCAGCCTGCCCGGCCCGGCCGCGTCGCCGCGCGCCTCGCTCGCGGCGACGGACGCGTCGACGGACGCGTCGACGGGGGACACCGGCACGCCGGACGCCGCGGCGCCCGGGAGCGGGCCCGTCCGCGACTCCGGGATGCTGCTCGGTGGACCGGCCGCCCTCGGTCGCGACGTGGGCTCGCTGCTCCCCGCCGACGGGACGCACGTGCAGGTCGAGGACAGCATGGACGGCTCGACGGTCACGACGGTCACGACGCCTGCGACGGCCGCCGGCCCGTCCGGCACGCTCGGTTGGGTCGCGCCACCGCGCGGCGGCCGGAGCGAGGTGCAGGGCGACGGGTCCGTCACGCTGCACGACGAGGCCGGGGCGGTCGTCGCCGCGCTCGCGGCCCCGGCCGGCACCGACGGCGCGCGCGGGACCTGGCGCCCCGTCGGTGACGTGCTCGCGCTCGACGCACCGACGAGCTCGGTGACGTTCGTCGTCGGGCTCGCGGCGCTCGAGTCAGCGACGTGGGGTGACGCGGACGGCGGCCGGTCGCTCCTCGTGGTCCCGGCGGACTGGGTCCGCCGCGGCAGCCTGGCCGCGCAGCACGCGCTCGTGTCCGAGCTCGCGCTCGCCGAGCCGGAGTCCGGGTCCGCCTCGATGCAGGCGCAGCTCTGGTGCCACGTCCTCGGTGCGCCGGAGAAGGCGTCGTGGAACATCGAGCCCTGGCGTCCCGAGGTCCCGACGTCGACCATGCTCCTCACGCGCTGCAACCCCACCGACGCGGACCGCTGAGTCCGGCGGCGCGCGGTGCCCGGGAAAGCGTGAAGCGTTGCTGCCGGGATGCGGCAACAACGCTTCACGCTCCCTTTCCGCCCGGCCGTCCACCGGGCGGCGGGTGGTCAGGGGGTCATGCGGCGGCGACGCCACAGGACGAGGGCCGACCCGGCGGCCAGGGCGAGCGCTGCGCCGCCGACGATCGCGCCGGTGCGTGCGCCCGTGGCGGCGAGGACCTCGGAACGTTCGACGACCGCCCCTGCGGCCGTCGGTGACGGCGCGGGGGTCGGCGCGTCGGCCGCGAGGACCTCGGCGCGCTCCGCCGGCGCGGGCGGCACCGCGGGTGCCGGGGCTGCGGGTGCCTCGGCGGGCGCGGGCGCCACCTCCGTCGGGGCGGACGCGATGGGCTCGCCCGGTGCTGCCGGGGCCGGGGCGTCGACCGGCGGCGCGGCCGGCGCGGTCGCGATCGGTGCCGGGGCGACCGGCGGCAGGGCAGGCGCCCCGTCCGAGGGGGCGGGCTCCGGTGCCGCGGACGGCGTCCCCGTGCGGCAGACGGGCGCCTGGCCGCCCTCGCCGTAGTGCTCGTCGTACCCGCTGACCTGCACCCACGTGATGCACGCGTCCGGCGGGAGGCCGGCGCGGTCCCAGGTGAGCACGGACGTGCCGACGAGGTCACCGAAGGGCGTCCCGGGGCCCTCGATGTGCACGTTGCGCGAGGCCGTGCCGCGCGCCGAGGTGTAGACGACGTTGACATGCCCGTGGACCTGCAGCGTCGCGCCCACGGGGAGCTCGAGCGCGGTCCCCGTCACGCGGTACGGCGGCGGGGCGTCCGATCCCGCGCTCGCGGCGGTCGCGGCGCCGACGAGCAGCAGCGCGGTCAGCGCGGTGGTGGTGGCGGACGCGAGCGCGGCGGTGCGGCGGGCGGACATCGGACCTCGGCTTCCGGGGAAGGGCGTGACGGCCAGGCGGGGTCCGGCGACGTCGCCGCCCCGCTGACCTGGCACGTCGGAGGTTATCGGGCAGATGGGACGAAGGGGATGAGAAGGGCGTGAGAGTCCTGCTGCGCCGGCCCCGCGGGGACTCGTCGTGCGGGCACAGCGGTCACGCGGGTGCCGTATTCACCCGGGTGGACCACCACCGGACGGGTGGTGGACACCTGCCCGGGCGTCGCGCCCGCGCCGGTACCCTGTGGCCGTCTGCCGACCTGCGGCGCGGGAACCTGCGCGGGCGAGCGCCCCTGAGGACCCGGCCTCCATCGAGGGAACCGATGACCACCGCACCTGCGCGCCCCGACGTCCCGTCCGCCCCGCACGCGTCCGACACCGTCGAGCACGCCGCGGCCACGCCCGACCTCGACCAGCCCTACGCCGAGCTCGGCCTCAAGGTCGACGAGTACCAGCGCATCCGCGACATCCTCGAGCGTCGTCCCACCGCCGCCGAGCTCGCGATGTACTCGGTGATGTGGTCCGAGCACTGCTCCTACAAGTCCTCGAAGACCCATCTGCGGCAGTTCGGCGAGAAGACCACGCCGGCGATGCGTGAGCACCTGCTCGTCGGCATCGGGGAGAACGCGGGCGTCGTCGACATCGGTGACGGCTGGGCCGTGACGTTCAAGGTCGAGTCCCACAACCACCCGTCGTACGTCGAGCCCTACCAGGGTGCCGCGACGGGCGTCGGCGGCATCGTGCGCGACATCATCTCGATGGGTGCGCGCCCGGTGGCCGTCATGGACCAGCTGCGGTTCGGCGACCCCGCGCACCCCGACACCGCGCGCGTCGTGCACGGCGTCGTCGCGGGCGTCGGCGGCTACGGCAACTCCCTCGGGCTTCCGAACATCGGCGGCGAGCTGGTGTTCGACGCCAGCTACCAGGGCAACCCGCTGGTCAACGCGCTGTGCCTCGGCGTGCTGCGGCACGAGGACATCCACCTTGCCAACGCCTCGGGCGTCGGCAACAAGGTCGTGCTGTTCGGCGCGCGCACGGGCGGTGACGGCATCGGCGGGGCGTCGATCCTCGCGTCGGAGACGTTCGACGACACCAAGCCGTCCAAGCGCCCGTCGGTGCAGGTCGGCGACCCGTTCATGGAGAAGGTGCTCATCGAGTGCTGCCTCGAGCTCTACGCCGCGCGCGTCGTCGAGGGCATCCAGGACCTGGGCGCGGCGGGCATCTCCTGCGCCACGAGCGAGCTCGCGTCCAACGGTGACGGCGGCATGCACGTCGACCTGGAGAACGTCCTGCTGCGCGACCCCACCCTGACGGCCGGCGAGATCCTCATGTCGGAGTCGCAGGAGCGCATGATGGCCGTCGTCAGCCCCGAGAAGCTCGACGCGTTCCTCGCGATCACGGCGAAGTGGGACGTCGAGACGGCCGTCATCGGCGAGGTCACCGGCACCGGGCGCCTCACCATCGACCACTTCGGCCAGCGCATCGTCGACGTGGACCCGAAGACGGTCGCGCACGACGGCCCGGTCTACGACCGCCCGTACGCGCGTCCGGCCTGGCAGGACGCGCTGGTCGCGGACTCGGTCAGCACGCCCGAGGGCGCGGCACGCTACGCGCGGCCCGAGAGCGCGGACGACCTGCGGGCGACCCTGCTGCAGCTGCTCGCGTCCCCGAACCTCGCGTCGCCGGCGTGGGTCACCGACCAGTACGACCGCTTCGTGCAGGGCAACACGGCCCTCGCGCAGCCCGACGACTCCGGCGTCGTGCGCGTCGACGAGACGACGGGTCTGGGCGTCGCCCTGGCGACCGACGCGAACGGCCGCTACACGAAGCTCGACCCGTACACCGGCGCGCAGCTCGCGCTCGCGGAGGCGTACCGCAACGTCGCGACGGTCGGTGCGCGACCGCTGGCCGTCACCGACTGCCTCAACTTCGGCAGCCCCGAGCACCCCGACACCATGTGGCAGCTCGTCGAGGCCATCCGCGGCCTGGCCGACGCGTGCCGGACCCTCGAGGTGCCCGTGACGGGCGGCAACGTCTCGCTCTACAACGGCACCGGTGAGCCCGGTCAGATCGACTCGGCGATCCACCCGACGCCCGTGGTCGGCGTGCTCGGCGTCCTCGACGACGTGGCGGACGCCGTGCCGTCGGGCTGGACCGCTCCGGGCCAGGCCGTCTACCTGCTGGGCACGACGCGCGCCGAGCTCGACGGCTCCGCGTGGGCCGAGGTCGCGCACTCCCACCTCGGCGGCGTGCCGCCGCAGGTCGACCTCGACGCCGAGCGCCGCCTCGCGCAGGTCCTCGTCGCGGCAGCGCGGGACGAGCTCGTGGACGCCGCGCACGACCTGTCCGAGGGCGGGCTCGCGCTCGCGCTCGTCGAGTCGAGCCTGCGCTACGGCATCGGCGTGCAGGTGAGCCTGGACGCGCTGTGCGAGCGCGACGGGTTGACCCCGTTCGAGGCGCTGTTCTCCGAGTCGCAGGCCCGCGTGATCGTGGCCGTCCCGCGCTCGGAGGAGGTGCGGCTGCAGGACCTGTGCACCGCGCGCGGCGTCCCGGCGCTGCGCCTGGGCGAGACCGCGGAGACCTGCACGCCCGGTGCCGGCACCCCTGCCGACGACGCGGACCACACGCACGCCCCGGCGGTCGAGGTGCGCGGGCTGTTCACCCTGCCGCTCGCCGAGGCGCGTGCGGTGTGGGAGGCGACGCTCCCGCGCCTGTTCGGCTGACACCCGCAGAAGAGCGGGATCGCCCTCTCGCGCACGGGAAGGTGGCTGGATTGCACTCTCACACCCGGGGAGGGTGACTGGATTGCACTCTCACGCCCGGGGAGGGTGACTGGATTGCACTCTCACGCCCGGGGAGGGTGACTGGATTGCACTCTCACGCCTGCTCTTGTGTGGTGAGAGGGCAATCCAGTCACCTCGGCGTCAGGGTGTTGCTGCGGCCAGGCGGTGGTAGACGCGGTCGCGGTAGACCAGCGGGTCGACGTCCGCGACGCCGTGCGCGAGCGCGCGCACCGAGACCAGGTAGCTGTCACCCACCGGGGTGCGCTGCACGATGCGGCCGCGGAGCCAGGCCTGCGCGCCGTCGATGACAGGCTCACCGGTCGGCAGCGCCGTCCAGCCGCCGGCGGCGAACCTGTCGATCCCGCTGGTCGCGAACCGCGTCGACACGTCCTCCTGCCCAGCGGCGAGGAACGAGACGGTGACGGTCTGCGCACGGGAGAGCGCGGGCCAGGAGGACGAGCCGGACGCGAGCGAGAACGCCAGCAGCGGCGGGACCGCCGACACCGAGATCACCGACGTGGCGGTGAAGCCGACGAGCCGGTCACCGTCGCGCAGGGCGACGACGGCGACGCCGGCGGCGTGGCGTCGGAACACCTGCTTGTACTCGTCGGCCGACAGCGGGGCCTCGTCGTGGTCGGCCAGGGCCCGCTCGAGGTGGCGCAGGTCGTGGGTGCTGGTGCTCATCGGGCCACCTCCAGCAGGCCCTCGACGCGGGAGGACGCGCCCACGGCACGTCGCAGCGGGCGTTCGGCGCGCTGCCACCACCGGTCGACGACGGGACCGAGGTCGACGAGGTCGGCGTCGAGGACGCTGAGCGTGCGCGTCGGGACGGTCGCCCCCAGCTCGACGAGGACGGGCCGCAGGTGCACCTCACCGACGAGCGCGTGCGCGGCGGAGGCCGAGACCACGAGCGGCACGGCGGTCACGCCCGCGAGGCCGTCGAGGCCGTAGAGGTCGAGGAAGGACTTCAGCAGCCCGGTGAACGAGGCCTTGTGGACCGGGGTGGCGACGACGAGGACGTCGGCGCCGGCGGCGGCGGCGAGGGCGGCGTCGAGGTCGGTCGAGCGGGGCCGCACGTGCAGCGCGGACGCCAGGGTCGCGAGGTCCACGAGTGTGGGCTCGGTCGCGTCGAGGTGGGCAGCGAGCGTCCCGGCGAGGGACGCGGCGGCACCGAGGGTGCGCGAGCCGATGCGGGGGTTGCCCACGACGGCGGTGATACGGGCGGGGTCGGGTCGGGTCATGACGGTTCTCCTGGGCGGGTCGTGCGGGCGGAGGGCGGGGGAGCGCGTGCCGGACCCGTCGGGCGGGTGGGCAGGTGACGCTCCGGGTGGTCCGTGGGCGCCGGTCGGGCGGGCGCGTGGCCGTGACGCGAGCCCGGACATCGGTGGCCGGTGGGCGTGTCGGTGGTCCTCACGCGTGCCTCCCGTCGCGCCCGGGAGGTGCCCCGGGTCGTCCCTGCGTCTGTCGGCAGGCTAGGCGAGCGACCGGCAAAAGGGGATAAGAACAGTCGGCTTTCTTGCCAGGTGAGACGGCACGCCACGGCGCCGCGGTCGAGCAGCGAGCAGGCGGACGCCTACAGTCGTCCCGTGCCCGGCCGCCCCCTGCGTCTCCCCGCCCCGTCCGACGACGCCACCTCGCGTGCGGTGGCCGCCGGCCTCGACGCCCTGCGCGCCGAGGTGGCGCTGCCCCTGGCGTACCCCGCCGACGCGCTCGCGGAGGCCGAGAGCGCCGCACGGCGGGCGCCCGACGCACCGCACGCCCCCGGTGAGCGCGCGGACCGCACCGACGTGCCCTTCGTGACGATCGACCCGGCGGGCTCGACCGACCTCGACCAGGCGGTCCACGTCGAGCGTCGTGGCAGCGGGTGGCGCGTGCGGTACGCGATCGCCGACGTCGCCGCCTTCGTGGTGCCCGGCGGGGCGCTGGACGGCGAGACGCACCGTCGCGGCATGACGTGCTACAGCCCCGACGGTCGGGTGCCGCTGCACCCGACCGTGCTGTCCGAGGGTGCCGCCAGCCTGCTCGCCGACCAGGTCCGCCCGGCCGTGCTCTGGTCGATCGACCTCGACGCGGACGGCGAGCCGGTCGACGTGCACGTCGAGCGTGCCCTCGTCCGCAGCCGGGCGCAGCTGACCTACGCGCAGGTCCAGGAACGGCTCGACGCCGGTACCGCCGACGACCTGCTGCGCGGCCTTGCCGCCGTGGGCGCCCTGCGCCAGGCGGCGGAACGCGCGCGCGGCGGCGCGTCCCTCGACGTCCCGGAGCAGGAGGTCGTGCGCTGCGACGACGGCGCGTACGACCTGCGTTTCCGCGCGACGTTGCCCGTCGAGGGCTGGAACGCGCAGATCTCCCTGCTCACCGGCATCGTCGCGGCGCGGCTCATGCTCGACGCCGGTACGGGAGTCGTGCGCACGCTCCCGCCCGCGGACCCCCGGGACGTCGCGCGCCTGCGTCGCACGGCCGCAGCGCTGGGCATCGACTGGCCCGACGCGCTCCCGTACCCGGACCTGCTCGCGCGCCTCGACTCCCACCTGGGCCCGCACGCGGCGTTCCTCCGCGAGGCGACCACCCTGTTCCGGGGTGCCGGCTACCGCTCCTTCGGCACCGACGACGCGCCGGTGCCGACGGGCCACGACGCCGAGCACGCCGCGATCCGCTCGCCCTACGCGCACGTCACGGCACCGCTGCGCCGGCTGGTCGACCGGTACGGCACCGAGGTGTGCCTGGCGGCGGTCGCCGGCCGTGAGGTCCCCGCGTGGGTGCACGACGCGCTGCCCGCGCTGCCCGGCACGATGACGAGCACGGGGCGGCGCGTCTCGGCGTTCGACCGCGGTGCCGTCGACCTCGTCGAGGCCGTCGTGCTCGAGCCGCACGTCGGGGAGACGTTCACGGGTGTCGTGGTCGACGCGGACGAGCCGCGCGACGGGCGGACGCGCGGTGCGCTGCTGCTGCGGGACCCTGCCGTGGTGGCCCCCGTGACGTCGGGGGGTGCGCTGCCGCTCGGCGGCTCCCTCACCGTTCGGCTGGACGAGGTCTCCGTCCCGCACCGGCGAGTGACATTCGTGGTCGGATGACCGGTTCGTCCCGGTTCCCCTTACGATCGCGTCCATGATCTCTCGGTCGTGGCGCAGCGTCGCGCTCGCCGTCGTGGTGGTCGCGCTCGTCGTCGGCATCGGCGTGGTCGCCTCGGGCCTGTGGTCCGTGCTCTGGGGCGGTGACGACGCGCGCATCGAGGGGCTGTCCGAGGAGGTGCCCTGGGAGCAGGCGATCGTGGTCCCCACGGTGGCGCCGCGCACCACGGAACCCGCCGAGCCGGTCTTCGACCTCGCGCAGCACTCCACGAGCGACCCCACCAGCCGGTGGGTGATCGTCAACAAGCAGCACCCGATCGACAAGGGCTACGAGCCCGCGGACCTGGTCGACGTGGACGGGGAGCGGGTCCGCGCGGCCGTCGAGCCCGACCTGCGCGCGATGGTCGAGGCGGCCGCGGCCGACGGCGCGCGCGTCGTCGTACGCGGCGGGTACCGGTCGTACACCGAGCAGGTGGGGGCGCGAGCCGCCGTCGAGGCGCGGCGAGGGTTCGCGCACGCCGAGCGCTACTCCGCGCGCCCCGGGTTCTCGGAGCACCAGACGGGGTTCGCCGTCGACGTCGACTCGGGGTCCCAGCCGTCGTGCAACCTGCAGACGTGCTTCACCCGGACGCCCGAGGGCGCGTGGCTCGCCGAGCGTGCCTGGGAGTTCGGGTTCGTGGTGCGCTACACGGAGCAGAACTCCGCGGTGACGGGGTACGCCCCGGAGGGCTGGCACCTGCGGTGGGTCGGGCGTG
Source organism: Cellulomonas xiejunii (assembly GCF_024508315.1). Classification (NCBI taxonomy): domain Bacteria; kingdom Bacillati; phylum Actinomycetota; class Actinomycetes; order Micrococcales; family Cellulomonadaceae; genus Cellulomonas; species Cellulomonas xiejunii. Next base: position 3,235,735 of record NZ_CP101987.1, on the reverse strand, counting down.
AGCTGACCGCGCACCTGCGCGCGGAGGGGATCGGGTCGCTCGAGGAGGCGCTCGGGGTGCCCGGCGGGCCGGAGTACGTCGCCGGCTGAGGCCCGTGCGGGCGGCGTGCGGTGCGGCGGAAATCCGTCGCGTCCACGAGCGGTCCGACCTACCGTCGACGACGTGACCGAGCCTGCCGTACCCCCCGTCGACGACGGGACGCCGCTGCGCGTGCGCGTCGTGCGCGCGGACCGCGGCGCGCTCCTGGTCGTCCCGGACGACGACCTGGGTGCCGCCGCGCACCGCGCGGAGCTGCCACGCGACGGCCTGCTGCCGCTGCCCGACGGCACGCGCGTGCCGCCGACCGTCGGCGACGTCGTGGACGTGGAGGTGGACGCGACCGGGGCGTGGCGTGCGACGGCGTTGCACACGCGACGCACCGCGGTCGTCCGGGACTCGGCGGGGCGCACGTCGCTCGAGCAGGCGGTGGCCGCGAACGTCGACGTCGTGCTGGTCGTCGAGCACCTCGACCCGGAGCCCGACCTCGGACGCGTCGAGCGGCTGCTGACGCTCGCGTGGCGCTCGGGCGCGCGTCCCGTCGTCGTGCTCACCAAGGCCGACCTGGTCCCGGACGCCGACGGCATGGCCGCGGAGGTCGCGCAGGTCGCGATCGGGGTCGACATGCACGTCGTGAGCGTCGTCGACGGAACGGGCCTGGGGCCGGTGCGCGCGCTCCTGACGCCGGGGGTCGCCCTGGTGGCGGTCGGTCCGTCGGGCGCGGGCAAGTCGAGCCTCGTCAACGAGCTGGCCGGGCGCGAGGTTATGGCGACGCACGGTCTGCGGGCGGACGGCCGCGGGCGGCACACGACGACGCACCGCCAGCTGGTCCCGCTCCCGGGCGGGGCGGTGCTCGTGGACACCCCGGGGGTGCGGGGGGTGGGGCTGGTCGCCGCGCCCGAGGCGCTGGACGCGACGTTCGCCGACGTCACCGCCCTGGCCGCACGCTGCCGGTTCTCGGACTGCGCCCACGTGACCGAGCCGGGGTGTGCCGTGCGGGCGGCCATCGAGAGCGGTGACCTGCCCGAGCGCCGCCTGGCGAGCTGGCGCAAGCTCGCGCGTGAGGCGGCGTACGCGGCTCGGCGCGCGGACGCGCGTCTCGCCGCCGAGGAGCGGGCTCGCTGGAAGCGTGTGACGCGCGAGTACCACCAGCGGCTGCGCGGAGCCGGTTCGCCCCGCGCGTGACCGCTGGACTGGGACCGGTTCCAGTCGCAAGCGCTTCGACGCGGATTTGTCGCGCGACAAAACGATTAGGCACCACCCCTGCGCTCGCCAGGGCGCGCCGTGCTCAGGTGTGATCAGCAGGTCGTTCGGGAGAGGTGTCGCAGGCGACACGTTCCCCCGGGCGCGCCGGCCCGACGTCCGTCGCCCCGGCGCGCCGATGGCCGACCCGATCCGAGGAGAGTCCATGCCCCCCCGTACGAAGGCGGCCCCCGCCGTCGGACGCAAGATCGTCGCGGCGCTCGCCGCAAGCGCGGTCGTCGCCGTCGGCGTCACCGCTCTCACCTCCACCGCGGCGAACGCCGCCGCAGGTTGCCGCGCGGACTACACCGTCACCAACCAGTGGCCCGGCGGCTTCGGCGCGTCGGTCACCGTCACCAACCTCGGCGACCCGCTGTCGTCGTGGAACCTGCGCTGGACGTTCCCCAACGGCCAGAGCATCCAGTCGCTGTGGAACGGCCAGGTGTCGTCGAGCGGCTCGCAGATCACGGTCACCAACTCGCCGTGGAACGGCTCGGTCGGCACCAACGGTGCCATCCAGGTCGGGTTCAACGGCTCCTGGAGCGGCAGCAACGGCGCCCCGACGTCGTTCACGCTCAACGGCACGACGTGCACGGGCTCGGTCACCGGCCCGACGCAGCAGCCCACCCAGCAGCCCACCCAGCAGCCGACGCAGCAGCCCACGCAGCAGCCGACGCAGCAGCCGACGCAGCAGCCCACGCAGCAGCCCACGCAGAACCCGCAGCCCAGCGGGGACTTCTACGTCGACCCGAACACCGCGGCGTACGCCGCGTGGCAGGCCGCGTCGGGCAACGACAAGGCGCTCCTGGCGAAGATCGCGCAGACGCCCCAGGCGCTGTGGATCGGCGACTGGGCGACCGCCTCGGCCACGGCGGAGCAGGTCCGTGACTACACGGGCCGTGCCCGCGCCGCCGGCAAGACGGCACAGATCGTCGTCTACGCGATCCCGGGCCGGGACTGCGGCAACTACTCGGGTGGCGGCGTCTCGACGTCGGAGTACGCGCGCTGGGTCGACACCGTCGCGGCGGGCATCCAGGGCAACCCGTGGGTGATCCTGGAGCCCGACGCGCTCGCGCAGCTCGGTGACTGCAGCGGCCAGGGCGACCGGGTCGGCTTCCTGCAGTACGCGGCCAAGTCGCTGACCGCCAAGGGCGCCCGCGTCTACATCGACGCGGGGAACTCGGCGTGGCTCTCGGCGTCGGAGGCGGCGAACCGCCTCAACCGCATCGGGTTCAGCGACGCGGTCGGCTTCTCGCTGAACGTCTCGAACTACCGGACCACCGCGGAGGCCAAGGCCTACGGGCAGCAGATCTCCCAGCTGACCGGCGGCAAGAAGTTCGTCATCGACACCTCGCGCAACGGCAACGGTGCGACGGGCAGCGAGTGGTGCAACCCCAGCGGTCGCGCGCTGGGTGAGCGTCCCACGAAGGTGAACGACGGCAGCGGGCTCGACGCGCTGCTGTGGATCAAGCGTCCCGGGGAGTCGGACGGGACGTGCAACGGTGGCCCGTCGGCCGGCGCCTGGTGGCAGGCGATGGCCCTCGAGCTGGCGCGCAACGCCAAGTGGTGACACACGGTGCCTGAGCGGTGACGTGCCGGTGGCGGCACGCGCAGCCGCAGGTGCGCGGGCACGCTGACGAGGCGCGCCCGCGCACCGAAGGACGAGGCCGCGGACATCCCCGGGACGCCGGGAGTGTCCGCGGCCTCGTCGTACCCGTCCGTGACAAATCGATTAGGGATCGCCGGGGCGCTCGCCAGGGCAGGGCGGGACCGGGTGTGATCGAGGGGTCGTTCGGGGACGGCGTCGACGCCGACGCCTCCCCGGGCGCGTCGGCCGGCGCCGTGCGCCTCGACGCGCCGCAGACCGACCCCGACCCGAGGAGAGCTCATGTCCCCCCGCACACCGGTGGCCCCTGCCGCCCGGCGCAAGGTCGTCGCGGCCGTCGCCGCAGGCGCGGTCGTGGCCGCAGGAATCACCACGCTGACGTCGACCATGGCCCAGGCCGCCGCGGGCTGCCGCGTCGACTACGCCGTCAGCAGCCAGTGGCCCGGCGGCTTCGGCGCCAGCGTGACCGTCACCAACCTGGGCGACCCGGTGTCGTCCTGGGACCTGCGCTGGACGTTCCCCGACGGCCAGGGGATCTCGCAGCTGTGGAACGGCGTCCACTCGACGTCCGGCTCCCAGGTCACCGTCACCAACATGCCGTGGAACGGGTCGCTCGGTACGGACCGGAGCGTCCAGATCGGCTTCAACGGCTCGTGGAACGGCAGCAACGGCGCCCCGCGGTCGTTCACGCTGAACGGGACCCTGTGCACCGGTGAGGTCGGCGGCCCGACGCACGAGCCCACGCAGGAGCCGACGCAGGAGCCCACGCAGGAGCCGACGCAGGAGCCCACGCAGGAACCGACGCAGGAGCCGACGCAGGAGCCCACGCAGGAACCGACGCAGGAGCCGACGCCCGAGCCCACGGAGGAGCCGCCGCCGGTCCCGTCCGGGGCCTTCCACGTCGACACGACCAACCAGGCGTACCGCGCGTGGCAGGCGGCGAGCGGCAACGACAAGGCGTTGCTCGAGAAGATCGCGCTCACGCCGCAGGCCTACTGGGTGGGCAACTGGAACGACGCCTCGCACGCCCAGCAGGAGGTGCGGGACATCACCGCCGCCGCGCAGGCCGCGGGCTCGACCGCGCTGCTCGTCGTCTACGCCATCCCGGGCCGCGACTGCGGCTCGCACTCGGGCGGCGGCGTCGGTGAGTCCGAGTACGCACGCTGGATCGACACCGTCGCCGCCGGCATCCAGGGCAACCCGTGGGTCGTGCTCGAGCCGGACGCGCTCGCGCAGCTCGGGGACTGCGCCGGCCAGGGCGACCGGGTCGGGTTCCTGCAGTACGCCGCCAAGTCGCTGACCGCCAAGGGTGCCCGGGTCTACATCGACGCCGGCCACTCGGCGTGGCTGTCGGCGAGCGAGGCCGCGAACCGCCTCAACCGGATCGGCTTCACCGACGCCGTCGGCTTCTCCCTCAACGTGTCGAACTACCGCACCACGGCGGAGACCAAGGCCTACGGCCAGGAGATCTCGCGACTGACGGGCGGCAAGACGTTCGTCATCGACACCTCGCGCAACGGCAACGGCCCGTCCGGCTCCGAGTGGTGCAACCCGCGAGGGCGTGCGCTCGGTGAGCGTCCCACGACGGTGAACGACGGCAGCGGGCTGGACGCACTGCTGTGGATCAAGCTGCCCGGTGAGTCGGACGGTGCCTGCAACGGCGGCCCGTCGGCCGGTGCCTGGTGGCAGGAGATGGCGCTGGAGCTGGCGCGCAACGCCAGGTGGTGAGGACGTGGTGAGGCGCCGCACCTGAGCGGTGCCGGCGCCGCCCGCAGGGACGAGGCCGCGAGCACCCCGGACGGGGGGCTCGCGGCCTCGTCGTCCCCGCACGGGGGGGCGTGCGCTGACCACGGGTCGGACGTCCTCCCTCGGACTTTGACGGCGGGCCTACGCTCGAAGGAGTTTCGTCCCCCGTCCTCGCTGAGCAGAGCGGAGCCGACCCATGCAGGTCCAGCTGGAGCGTGTCCTCGAACAGGTGCTCGCCCGCAACCCCGGAGAGCGCGAGTTCCACCAGGCCGTCACCGAGGTGTTCGAGAGCCTGGGACCCGTGCTCGAGCGCAACCCCCAGTACGTCGACGCGGCGGTCCTCGAGCGCCTGTGCGAGCCCGAGCGGCAGATCATCTTCCGTGTGCCGTGGGTCGACGACGCGGGCCACGTGCGCATCAACCGCGGGTTCCGCGTCGAGTTCAACTCGGCCCTCGGCCCGTACAAGGGCGGCCTGCGGTTCCACCCCTCGGTGTACCTGGGGATCGTGAAGTTCCTGGGCTTCGAGCAGGTCTTCAAGAACTCGCTGACCGGCATGCCCATCGGTGGTGGCAAGGGCGGGTCCGACTTCGACCCGCGTGGCCGTTCCGCCGGTGAGGTCATGCGGTTCTGCCAGTCGTTCATGACGGAGCTGTACCGCCACATCGGCGAGTACACGGACGTGCCCGCCGGTGACATCGGCGTCGGCGGCCGCGAGATCGGCTGGCTGTTCGGCCAGTACAAGCGCATCACCAACCGCTACGAGTCGGGTGTCATCACCGGCAAGGGCGTGACGTGGGGTGGCTCGCTCGTGCGGACCGAGGCCACCGGCTACGGCACCGTCCTGTTCGCCCAGCGCATGCTCGCGACCCGTGGCCTGTCGTTCGACGGCATGCGCGTCGCGGTGTCCGGCTCCGGGAACGTCGCGATCCACGCGATCGAGAAGGCGCAGGCCCTCGGCGGGCACGTCGTGGCGTGCTCCGACTCGCTCGGGTACGTCGTCGACGAGGCGGGCATCGACCTCGAGGTCCTGCGGCAGGTCCGGGAGGTCGAGCGGTTGCCCGTGGCGGAGTACGCGAAGCGTCGCGGCGGCGCCCACTACGTCCCGGCCGCCCGCGTGTGGCAGGTCGACGCCCAGGTCGCGCTGCCGTGCGCCACGCAGAACGAGCTCGACGAGACCGACGCCAAGCGACTCGTCGAGTCGGGTCTGCTCGCGCTCGCGGAGGGCGCGAACATGCCGCTGACGCCCGAGGCGGTGGCACTGCTGCAGTCCGCCGGCGTCCTCTACGCGCCCGGCAAGGCGGCCAACGCGGGCGGCGTCGCGACGTCCGCGCTCGAGATGCAGCAGAACGCGTCCCGGGACGCCTGGTCGTTCGAGCACACCGAGGAGCGGCTGGCCAGCATCATGGCGCGCATCCACGACAACTGCGCCGAGACGGCCGAGGAGTACGGCGACCCGGGCAACTACGTCCTGGGCGCCAACATCACCGGCTTCACCAAGGTCGCGGACGCGATGCTCGCGCTGGGCGTCGTCTGAGCCCACCCCGACGCGGGAACCGAGAACGCGAGAGAGCGATCCAGCACGAGCTGGATCGCTCTCTCGCGTTCTGCGCCGTCAGGCGGTCTGGCGCATGGCGGCGCGCACCGTGCGCAGCGTGGCGTCCGCGAGCTCGCCCGCCCGCGCCGCGCCCCGCGCCAGGACGTCGGTGACGACGTCCGGGTCGCGCGCGAGCTCGGTGCGCCGCGCCCGCAACGGCGCCAGGTGGGCGACCATCGCGTCGGTGACGTACCGCTTGAGGGCGGCGGCACCGCCGTCACCGATCTCGTCCGCCAGGTCCTGCGGCGTGCGGCCCGCGGCGAGCGCACCGAGCAGGAGCAGGTTCGCGACCTCCGGCCGGCGCTCGGGCTCGTAGGTGATGACACGTTCCGCGTCCGTGCGCGCGCCGCGCAGTGCGGCGGCCGTCGCGTCGGCGTCGGCGCGCAGCTCGATCGCGTTGCCGCGGCTCTTGCCCATCTTGGTCCCGTCGGTGCCCAGGACGAGCGGGGCGTCGGACAGCAGCGCACCGGGCTCCTCGAAGACGGGGCCGTAACGACGGTTGAACCGGCGCGCGATCGTGCGCGTCAGCTCGAGGTGCGGCAGCTGGTCCCTGCCGCACGGCACGAGCGTCCCGTGCACGGACAGCACGTCAGCGGCCTGGTGCACCGGGTACGTCAGCAGCAGGCCGGACAGTGCACGCCCCGAGGCGGCCTGCTCCGCCTTGACGGTCGGGTTGCGGTCGAGCTCGGCGACGGAGACCAGGGAGAGGAACGGCAGCATCAGCTGGTGCACGGCGGGCACCGCCGAGTGCGTGAAGATCGTCGTCGCCCCCGGGTCGAGCCCGGCGGCGAGGTAGTCGAGGACGACCTCGCGGATCGTCCCCGGCAGGTCGCCCGCGTCCTCGCGGTCGGCGATCACCTGGTAGTCGGCGACGACCACGATCGTCTCGACGCCGTGACGCTGGAGCGCGACGCGCGTCGCGAGCGTGCCGAACAGGTGGCCGACGTGCAGCGGGCCGGTGGGGCGGTCGCCGGTGAGGACGCGGTGGGCGGCCGGGTCGGCGGCGAGCACCTCGTCGAGGGTGAGGACGTCGGGGCGAGGGCGGCCGTCGGGGTGGGCGCGGACGTCGGTGTGGGCGCGGACGTCGGGCAGGACGGGGGCGGGCATCGGGGCTCCTCGGGTCGGGAGCCGCCCACGCAGCCGTGCCGGGACGTGACGCGACCCGTCGAGCTGCGTGAGCAGCTCGACGGGTCGGTGACCTACGGCTGCGTCAGGGCAGCCACCACCACGCGAGGTGGGCGCAGGTCGAGGTCATGCGATGGACCCTAGCGGGCCGCCATCGGCGTCTCAAGGGGCCCGACGGGCACGGTCACGGCCGGGCTCGTCGGCGGCAGGCTGCGCCGCCACACGCGCTCCCCGAGGAGCGTCAGGATCCCCGGCAGGAGCACCAGCCGGATGATCGTGGCGTCCACGAGGATCGCGACCGCGAGGGCGACGCCCAGCATCTTCAGCTCCAGCATGCTCAGCGTCGCGAAGATCGCGAACACCGAGACCATGACCGCCGCGGCGCTCGTGATCACCCCCGCCGAGTCGGCGATGCCGTCACGCACCGCGGCCTGCGGCTCCACACCGCGCAGCACACGCTCCCGGACACGGCTGAGCACGAACACGTGGTAGTCCATCGACAGTCCGACCAGCACGACCATGACGAACAGCGGCACCCAGTCGATGACGAACCCCGGGCTCGTGAAACCGAGCGCCCCGGCGAACCAGCCCTCCTGGAAGACCATCCGCAGCACGCCGAACGCGACGCCGACCGACAGCAGGTTCAGGGCCGTGGAGACCAGGGCGACCGACGTGCTGCGGAACGACACCGCCATCGTCACGCACGTCAGGAGGAGGACCACCCCGATCACCCAGGGCATCCGCTGGGACTGCCGCTCGGTGTGGTCGAGGTCGTACGCGGGCCAGCCGCCCACTGCGTGCTCGACGTCCAGGCCGGCGAGCGCCGCGGGCACGAGGTCCTCGCGCAGGTCCCGCACCACGTCGTCGAGCGCCGGGTCGGCGCTCTCGAGCGGCACCGCGAGCGTGAGCACGTGCGTGCGCCCGTCGTCGGCGGCGGCCAGGGCGGGCACGCCCAGGTCCTGGAAGCGGCCGGAGCCCACGGCTGTCGCCTCCAGGAACCGCAGTGCGCCCGCGACCTCGTCCTGCTGCGCGGAGGCGCTCCGCACGACGACGTCCACCGTCGACCCACGCGACGGGAAGGCCTCGCCCACCTGCGTCAACGTGCTGACCTCGGCCACGTCCGGCGGGAGCGTCCCGAGGTCCGCGCCGTGCAGCCGCAGGCCCAGGGCGGGCGCGGCGAGGACCCCGCAGACGACACCGGCGACGACCACCGCGGCGAGCGGGTGACGCACGGCCGGCGCCAGCACGCGACGGCTGATGCCACCGGGCCCGATCCTGCGGTTCACGCGCCACAGCAGAGGGACGCGCGGACGGTCGACCCACCGCCCGAGCGTCACCAGCAGCGCCGGCAGGACCGTGATCGAGCCGACCACCGACACGGCGACGACGAGCACCGCGCCGGTCGCGAGCGAGTCGAAGGTCGCGAGCTGCAGGAGGTACAGCGCGGCGAGGGAGACGATGACGGCGACGCCGGACACCGCGATCGCGTGTCCCGACGTCTGGGCCGCGATCTCGACGGCGTCGAGGGTCGAGCGCCCCTTGGCGCGCTCCTCGCGCTCCCGCTTGAGGTAGAAGAGCGAGTAGTCCACGCCGACGGCCATGCCGATGAGCACGACCATGCTCGCGACCGTCGGCTCCGCCGGGACGACGTGCGACACGACCGCGGACAGGCCGAGCGTCGCCGCGACGCTCGAGACGGCGAGCAGCACCGGGATCCCGGCTGCCACCAGCGCCCCGAAGGCCAGCACCATGAGCAGCAGCGTGACGGGCAGCGACACGACCTCGGCGGACGTGAGGTCCTGCGCGACCCGCTCGTCGATCGCGTCCGCGAGCGAGACCTCGCCGGCCACCCGGACCGTGAGGCCGGGATGGTCCGCCGCCACGTCGGTGACCGCCGCCTGCAGGTCGGTGACGTCGTCGACCGCGGGCTCCAGCTCCACCGTGACCAGCACCGCCGACCCGTCGGGGGAGGTCACGGGGTCCCCGACGCCGGCGACGCCCGGCCTGCCGGCCAGGACCCGCACCACGTCGCGCGCACCCGCGTCGAGTGCGGTCCTGTCGGGTGCCCCGTCGCCGGCCGCGGTGAGCAGGACGAGCTCGGCGTCGGGGTCGTCGAGGCCCGCCTCGGTCGTCCACGCCGCCGCGCGGCCCGAGCCGCCGACGCGGTCGTCCGCGTCCTCGATCGTCTGCGCGGGCACCAGGACGCTCAGGGCGGCGCACGCCACGACGAGCGCGAACCAGCCGCCGATCGCCCACCACGGGTGGGTGGCGCTCCAGCGCGCGGCGCGTGCCGCGGTCCGTGCGACGGACGGGGGTCGGTGGACGGGCTTGCGCATGGCTGCCTCCGGGGTCGTGGGTGATCGGCTCCACGGTGGCGTCGTGCGCCGGTCCGGGTCAGGAGGGGCAGGACCCGGACCGGTGGTGGACCTGGCACTACCGACAGGGGCGGACGCGGCCGCCAGGATGGGGGCCATGACGAGACGAGCACCCTGGGCGGCCACCGGCAGATCGCTCGTGCTGGTCGTGCTCTGGGTGCCCTGCGCGCTGCTCACGGTCGCCGCGCTCGTCGGGCTCGCCCTCGTCGTCGTGGGCGCCGGCCTGCCGGTGGTGGCGGCCGTCCTCCCCGGGGTCGAGCGGATGGCGCGCGTGCACCGGCGCCGCGCGGAGGCGGCGCTGGGGCGTGCCGTGCCGCTCGTGGCGCTCCGCCCGCCCGACGCGTCGGGGCCGGGCCGGCTCGGGCAGGTCGAGGAGGACGCGCGGCGGATGACCGAGGAGGCCCTGGGCCGCCCGCTCGGTGCGGGGGAGGCGCGGGCCCTGACCGGGGCCGAGCCGTTCCGCCGGGGGTGGCAGCGGCTGCAGGACGTCGACGCGTGGCGGCTGCTGGGGTGGTTGGCGTTCGCGGCCACGGGCGGCGCGCTGCTCAGCGCGTGCGTGGTGCTGCTCGCCCCGGCGGCCGTCGGCGCCCTCGTCCTGGCCGTGGTGCTGCCGCTCGCCGCGGGCCTGCCCTGGGGGTGGGCGGCCGTGCTGGCGGTCGCGGGACTGCTCGGCGGCTGGGCGTGGTGGCGCCACGGTGACGCGCTGGGCCGCCTGCGGGCCGCCGCCGACGCCGCGCTGCTGGCCCCCGGGCGGCAGGCGCGCCTCGAGCAGCGCGTGCAGGACCTGGCGGCGTCCCGGTCGCAGACCGTCGACCACGCGGCTGCGGAGCTGCGGCGCATCGAGCGCGACCTACACGACGGCGCCCAGGCGCGGCTCGTCTCCCTGGGCCTGACGCTCGGCATGGTCGCCGAGCTCGTCGAGAGCGACCCCGCGGCGGCGCGCGAGCTGCTCGACGAGGCCCGGAGCACGACGGGCGCGGCGCTGCGCGACCTGCGCGAGCTCGTGCAGGGGATCCACCCGCCGGTCCTGGCCGACCGAGGCCTGTCGGGTGCGGTCGAGGCGCTCGCCCTCGACCTCGCGGTTCCGGTGGCCGTCGGGGACCGGCTGCCGGGCCGCCCGCCCGCCCCGATCGAGTCGGCCGTGTACTTCGCGGTCGCCGAGTCGCTCGCGAACGTCGTGAAGCACGCGTCCGCCGCGCGCGTGTGGGTCCGTCTGGACGCGGGAGCGTCGTCCCTGCGGGTCGACGTCGGCGACGACGGGGTCGGCGGTGCGGACCCGGCCCGCGGGTCCGGGTTGCGCGGCGTGGGAGCCCGGCTGTCGGCCTTCGACGGCACCATGGTGGTCGACAGCCCTCCGGGCGGTCCGACCCTGATCACCCTGGAGGTGCCGTGCGCGTGGTCCTCGCCGAAGACCTCGCCCTCCTGAGGGACGGGCTGGTCCGACTCCTGACGGCCCACGGGTGCGACGTGGTCGCGGCGGTGGAGGACGCCCCCGCTCTCGAGGCGGCGCTCACCGACCCGACGATCGACGTCGCCGTCGTCGACGTCCGGCTGCCGCCCGGCTTCACCGACGAGGGGCTGCGCGCCGCGATCGCCGCCCGGGCCCGCCGTCCGGGGCTGCCCGTCATGGTGCTGAGCCAGTACGTCGAGCACCTGTACGCGCGTGAGCTCCTGGCGAGTGGCGAGGGCGCGATCGGCTACCTGCTCAAGGAGCGCGTGGCCGACCCGGCGGAGTTCGTCGACGCCGTGCGTCGCGTGGCGGCGGGCGGCACGGTGCTCGACCCCGAGGTGGTCGCCGCCATCATGGCGCGGCGCCGCGCCTCCCCGCTGTCGCGCCTGACCGCCCGGGAGCGGGAGACGCTCGGGCTCATGGCCGAGGGCCGCTCCAACGCGGCCGTCGCCGCTGCCCTGGTCGTCAGCGAGAAGGCCGTCGCCAAGCACATCAGCAGCATCTTCACCAAGCTCGACCTGCCTGTCGGGGCCGACGACCACCGCCGGGTGCGCGCGGTGCTCGCCTGGTTGCGCGAGGACGGCTGAGGAGGCGGGCGGGCCCCCGTGGGGGAGGATGGTCGTGTGCCACCTCGTCGTCGAACCGATCCAGCCGACGGGCGCGCTGCGCTGCGGGCGTGGCGTGCCGACCCCGAGGGCGCTCCGACGGCCGTGCGGCGCACCGCCGTCCGGTTCACGCTCGAGGAGCTCGCGGACGTCGCCCGCGGGAACGCCGTCGAGGTGCGGGTGCCGCCCGACGGCGCGGTGCAGGCCGTCGAGGGCCCCCGGCACACGCGCGGCACCCCGCCCAACGTCGTCGAGACGGACCCCGCCACGTGGCTCGCGCTCGCGGCCGGTGACGTGACGTGGGACGCCGCGGTCGCGACCGGTCGCGTGCACGCGTCCGGTGAGCGTGCCGACCTGTCGCACGTCCTGCCGCTGCAGGCCGCGAGGGCCCGCTGACCTAGGATCGTCAGGTGCCCGACGACCCCCGCCCCGCGGACGACGCCCGCCCCGACGACGCCACCGCCGCGACGCCCGACGAGGCCGAGCTCGCGCGCGTCGCGGTCCCGGCGACGGTGCGACGCGCACCGCGGTACGGGGCGTTCATCGTCGCGGGCGCCCTCGTCGGCGTGGTCGTCGGGCTGGTCGTGGCGGTCGTCAGCGGCGGAGACGGCCGCGTGACGTCCGGCGACGGCGGCGTGCTGCCCTTCCTGGCGGGGCAGAACGGCGTGCGGTGGGTGCTGGCCCTGGCGGCCGGTGTCGTCGGCGCGTTCGTCGGCGGTGGCCTGGCGGTGCTGGCCGACCGGCGCAGCACGCGTCGCCGACGAGCCGCTCCCCAGGACTGATCGCCACCGCGCGACCCCGCGCGGACCTGCGCAGTCACACCTGGTGGACGCGCGGCGCCGCGCCGCGCACCGGTGTGCCACCATGGTGCCGTGGCTCCCCGCGCAGACGGACGTCTCAACCACGACCTTCTACCCGGCGAGAAAGGCCCGCAGGATGCCTGCGGCGTCTTCGGCGTCTGGGCTCCCGGCGAAGAGGTGGCGAAGCTCACCTACTTCGGCCTCTACGCGTTGCAGCACCGCGGGCAGGAGTCCGCGGGCATCGCGACGTCGAACGGCTCACAGCTGCTCGTCTACAAGGACATGGGGCTGGTCTCCCAGGTCTTCGACGAGACGGCGCTGAGCGCCCTGCAGGGGCACATCGCCATCGGCCACACGCGTTACTCGACGACCGGCGGGTCGACGTGGGAGAACGCGCAGCCGACGCTCGGCCCGACGGCCGCCGGCACCGTGGCCCTCGGGCACAACGGCAACCTGACCAACTCCGCCGAGCTCGTCGACCTCGTCGCCGAGCGGTACGGCAGCCAGCGCCGGGGCGAGCTCGCGCGCGGCAACACCACGGACACCGCGCTCATCACGGCGCTGCTCGCCGGGGACCCGGACCACACCCTGGAGGCGACGGCGCTCGAGGTGCTGCCGCGCCTGCGCGGTGCCTTCTGCCTGGTCTTCATGGACGAGCGCACGCTGTACGCGGCGCGTGACCCGCAGGGCGTGCGGCCCCTGGTGCTCGGTCGCCTCGAACGCGGCTGGGTGGTCGCCTCCGAGACGTCGGCGCTGGACATCGTGGGTGCGTCGTACGTGCGTGAGGTCGAGCCCGGCGAGTTCATCGCGATCGACTCCGACGGGCTGCGCTCGACGCGCTTCGCGCCGATCGACCGCGCGGGTTGCGTGTTCGAGTACGTCTACCTCGCACGGCCGGACACCACCATCAACGGCCGGTCGGTGCATGCCGCCCGCGTCGAGATGGGCCGTCGGCTGGCCGTCGAGCACCCCGTCGAGGCGGACCTCGTCATCCCCGTCCCGGAGTCCGGCACCCCCGCGGCCGTCGGCTACGCCGCGAAGTCGGGCATCCCGTTCGGGCAGGGGCTGACGAAGAACGCGTACGTGGGGCGCACGTTCATCCAGCCGTCCCAGACGCTGCGCCAGCTGGGCATCCGGCTCAAGCTGAACCCGCTCAAGGACGTGATCCGCGGCAAGCGGCTCGTCGTCGTCGACGACACGATCGTCCGCGGCAACACGCAGCGCGCGCTCGTCCGCATGCTGCGCGAGTCCGGCGCAGCCGAGGTCCACATCCGCATCACCGCGCCACCCGTGAAGTGGCCGTGCTTCTACGGCATCGACTTCGCGTCGCGCGCCGAGCTCATCGCCAACGGCCTGGGTGTCGAGGAGATCGCCCGTTCGCTGGGCGCCGACTCGCTGGGCTACCTGTCCGAGGAGGGCATGATCACCGCCACCGAGCAGCCTGCGTCGCAGCTGTGCACCGCGTGCTTCAGCGGCCGCTACCCGATCGAGCTGCCGCCGTCCGAGCAGCTGGGCAAGCACCTGCTGGAGCAGAACGAGCTGCCGCTCGGGCAACCGGAGGACGGCCTGCTCAGCATCGTCCCGGCGACCGGTGGCGCGTCCGCGCTGGAGCGCCCGTGAGCGCCCCGCAGCCCGTCACCTACGCGTCCGCGGGTGTCGACACCGAAGCCGGTGACCGGGCCGTCGAGCTGATGAAGGACGCCGTACGGGCCACGCACGGACCCCTGGTCCTCGGCGGGGTCGGCGGCTTCGCCGGCCTCTACGACGCGTCGGCGCTCACGCGCTACCGGCGTCCCCTGCTCGCGACGTCGACGGACGGCGTGGGCACCAAGGTGGCGATCGCGCAGGCGCTGGACGTCCACGACACCATCGGCTTCGACCTGGTCGGGATGGTCGTCGACGACATCGTCGTCGTGGGGGCGCGTCCCCTGTTCATGACCGACTACATCGCGTGCGGGAAGGTCGTGCCGGAGCGCATCGCCGACGTGGTCCGGGGGATCGCGGCCGCGTGCTCGGCCGCAGGCACCGCGCTGGTCGGCGGGGAGACCGCCGAGCACCCCGGACTGCTCGGCCCCGACGAGTACGACGTGGCCGGCGCCGCGACCGGCGTCGTCGAGGCGGACGAGCTGCTCGGTCCCGAGCGTGTCCGGGCCGGCGACGTCCTGGTGGCTCTCGGATCCTCCGGGCTGCACTCCAACGGGTACTCGCTGGTGCGCCGCGTGGTGCAGGTGGCCGGCTGGGGCCTGGAACGGCACGTCGAGGAGCTGGGGCGCACGCTCGGCGAGGAGCTCCTGGAGCCCACCCGGGTGTACGCCGCGGACTGCCTCGCGCTCGTCGAGCAGTTCGGCCCGGACCGTGTCCACGTCTTCAGCCACGTCACCGGAGGCGGTCTGGCGGCCAACGTCGCGCGCGTGCTGCCGGCAGGGCTGGTCGCGGACGTGGATCGCGGCTCGTGGGTGCTGCCGCCCGTGTTCACGCTCGTGCAGGGCCTCGGGGCCGTCCCGTGGGGCGATCTGGAGAACACCCTCAACCTGGGGGTGGGCATGGTCGCGGTCGTCGCTCCCGAGGTCGCCGACGAGGTGCAGCGGGCGGCTGCGGAGCGCGGCATGCGGGCGTGGGTGCTCGGGACCGTGCGCGACGGACGTGCCGACGACGCGACCGCCCCCGATGTCGTGGCAGGGACCAAGGGCGTCCAGGGCGGCGCCGTGCGCCTGCACGGGACCTACCGCGTCGGCTGACGACGCGCCGCGGCCCGAGCAGACAGGTCTGCTCGGGCCGCGATCACTTCGCAGGTCGGTGTCCGACGACCGGTACTCGACGGTTCAGGCGAGCGGTCGGGTCGGCACCGACGCCCGCGCCGTCACCGGTCGTCGTCGCCAGGCCATCCCCAGCCGGGAGGGTCGTCGTCGTCCGTGCTCACCGCGCTGCGGCGGCTGTCCGTGACGACATCGTTGCGGCTACGCGACGAGAGCTCCTGCTCGAGTGCCCTGTAGTTGGTGTCCGGGCTGAAGTACTTCAGCTCCCGAGCAACCTTCGTCTGCTTTGCCTTCTGACGGCCGCGCCCCATGGCATCGACCCCCTCTAACGTGGAAGCGGGGCGGCTCCGTGCTGACACGTGCGGCCCCGGGGTGCTGTTGAGTCTCTTCGTGTGGCAACGGTACATGGTCGTGATCCATTCCGACCACCTGCGCCGGGTGGGTTCGGACACGTCCGCGGCTGTGCGGCGCCGACGTGACCCGCGAAAGGTCACTTCTTGACTAGTTCCGGCCGGACGCGGCCCGACGGCGCCCTGTGCATGTCCGACGAGTCCTGACATGGCCGGCGAAAAGGTGTGACATACGTCACATTCGAGCGCGCTAGCACCGCGGGAGCGCGTTCATGGTCCACGTGTTCACCCACGTCCCAGCGTCGAGGCGCTTCGATCCGGCGCGTTCTCGCTGGTCAGCGCGCTGGCTTCCGGGAGCGCCCCGGACTGGGTGATTTCTCCTATGCGATCGACATCACCCGAACGGGCGACCACCCCTCGGCCGACCGGGGAGATGTGTCCCGATTCGCGGGGGTTTAGGGTGGGTGCATCGACGGCGCCCCAGGGACGTGGTGACGGTCGCGACGCCCCTCGCGTGAGGGGTGGGGCCGACCAAAGGTGTCCTGGAGTGCCCGATGTGTCAGATTCAGTACCAAGCCGTGCCACCCCGCGGCGCACCGTGATCGCCGAAGCGCACGCCGGGGCGGCTACACAAGGGAGGTACGCAATGTCCACCACGCACTCGTCAGAGGCCGAGGCTCTCCTGACGCCGTCCGAGGTCGCGACCCTCTTCCGGGTCGACCCCAAGACCGTGACGCGTTGGGCCAAGTCCGGCAAGCTCTCCTCGATCCGCACGCTCGGCGGGCACCGCCGGTACCGCGAGTCCGAGGTCCGCGAGCTCCTCAACGGCGTCCCGCAGCCGAGGCCGAACCCGCAGTCCTGAGCCCCCGTGCCGCGCGCCCGCGAGCGGCCACGGGGTGACCTGCCGGGAGGGACCGCGCACCGCGGGGGAGTGCGCGAGAGCCCGACGGGTCAGGCCGGGGTCGGTCCGCCTCGGGGGACGGACCGGGCCCGGGCCCCGTGCGCGACGAAGGCCGCCGTCAGATGCACCCGCAGAGCGGGGCGTCGACGGCGGCCTTCGTCATGCACGGGGGTCCGTCTCCCGGACCCGCGCGGAGCGCGGCCCGCTCACGCGGGCCGCGTGTCAGCCCTTGGTCGCCTTGCGGACGATGCCCGCGACCACCAGCGTGACGACCGCCCCGGCCACGGCGAACACCTTGCGCGCCCGTGCGCGGTCCTCGGGCAGTGCCGAGGCGTCGGTGGCGTCGAAGACGAGCCTGCGCCCCTTCTCCTTGAGGCGCTCGGCCTGCCGTCGCGGGTCCACCTCCTCGACGAGCGCGTCGACCGTGGCCGCGAGCTGCTCGCGCGCCAGCGTGACGTCGG
Organism: Cellulomonas xiejunii; assembly: GCF_024508315.1. Lineage (NCBI taxonomy): Bacteria > Bacillati > Actinomycetota > Actinomycetes > Micrococcales > Cellulomonadaceae > Cellulomonas > Cellulomonas xiejunii. The sequence continues at coordinate 3,218,688 of NZ_CP101987.1, read as the reverse complement.
CCTCGAGGGCCGCGATCGCCGGCGCCGGGGTCGTGTCCTTGTCGCTCACCGGTGCAGCCCCTTCTTCACGGTGTCCACGTCCTCCTGCAGGTTCTCCATCGCGCGCTCCGGGACGGGCGGTGCGCCCTTCTTGACGTGCTTGACACCCAGCAGGCCGAGCACCGCCGTGACGACCAGCAGCACCACGGACACGATCAGCGCCGCGAGCCACGCGGGGACCGCGTTCGACAGCCCGATGATCGCCGTCGCGATGAAGGCGCCGAGCGTGTAGAGCGCGAGCACCGCGGCGCCGACGAGCAGCCCGGCACCGATGCCCATCTGCTGCGCCTTGGATGTCAGTTCGGCCTTGGCGAGAGCGATCTCGGCGCGCACGAGCCGAGTGGCCTGCTCGCTCAGGTCGCCGACCAGACGGCCGAGCGACCGGGGGTCGTCGGGCGCGTCGGAACGCGTGTCGCTCGCCCAACCGGAGTGCGTGACCATTCGCGGACCTTCCTCACCTGCGGGGACGGTTGAAGCCGGACCCTCAGTCTGCAGGTCCGGCAGCCTCCGCGCGACGCGACGCGGCGTACGGTGCGTCGCGTCGTCGGTGAGTGAGGTGGATCAGTCGATCCAGGGGTGCACGAGCTCCTCGGCCGGGTGCGTGCTGGGCGGCACGGGGATGACCGGGTTGCCGGTGGGCAGCATGGCCCGGCCCCAGGCCGCGACGCCGGCCGCGAGCACCACGAGCGCGATGCCGACGAGCAGGGCCGACAGCCACAGCGGCAGGACCTGCGCCACGGCCACCACGGCTGCGGTTGCGAACAGGGCGATGCCGATGACGGTGAGCAGCGCGGCGGCGGCGAAGGCGATCGCGGACGGTCGGATGCGCACGGCACGGGTGCGCAGGCTCGCGCCGACGGCGTCCAGCTCGTGCTGGACCGCGGCGCGCACCTTGTCCTCCGCGCGCTCGATCCGGTCCCGGGCGCGCTCGCCGAGGGGGTCGGCGAGGCGGTCGAGGATGCGGTGGCGGTGGCGGTCGGTCGTCGTGGTCACGGGCGGGTCCTCGTTCGTTAGGAGCGGTGCCTCCACGGTAGGTGTGCTCGTGCGCGCTGCGGCCGGGACGATAGGCCTGAGTTGGACGCGTGACCGGGTGGGATGCGCGGCGCGAGCGGGCAGACGAGCCGGCCGGGTCCAACGACGGGCGAGCCGCGGGAGTCGAGCCGCGCACCGGGCCGCGGGCGTCAGGCTGCGAGGTCCCGGCCGCAGGACGCTGTCCGCAGGGATCTGGTCGCGAGACACTGGTCGCAGGATCTCGGCTGGAGTCCGCGGACATGCCGACGGCCCCGGCGGGCGTCCCGCGGGGCCGTCTGGAGGTGGCTCCGACCGGCGTCGATCCGGTGACCTTTCGATTTTCAGTCGAACGCTCTACCAACTGAGCTACAGAGCCTCGCAACGAGTGAACCGGCCTTTCGGCCGGTTCCTCGCAGCGACCCCGACGGGACTTGAACCCGCGACCTCCGCCGTGACAGGGCGGCGCGCTAACCAACTGCGCTACGGGGCCTTGTAGTGGCCGTGACCACCTTAGAGCCTTCGTGCTGTACTGCTGACCTGCTCGTACCCCCAACGGGATTCGAACCCGTGCTACCGCCGTGAAAGGGCGGGGTCCTAGGCCGCTAGACGATGAGGGCGGGTTGTCCGCCCCGGACGTCGAGGCGTCGGAAGACCGGTGATGAGCATACGGGCTGGTGGCCGGAACTCCAAAGCGTGTTCGGTTGCGCAGGTCAGGGGCCTCGTCGCGGGGCAAGATGGGTGCGTGGTGGAGATGACGCGCGAGGACTTCGAGGACGCGGTGCGTGACGCGCTGGACGAGGTTCCCGAGGAGCTCGCGGCGATGATGGACAACGTTGTCGTCCTGGTCGAGGACGAGGCGCCCGAGGACGAGCCCGACCTGCTCGGGCTGTACGAGGGGACGCCGCTGACCGAGCGTGGCGAGTTCTGGGCGGCGGGGTCGTTGCCCGACCGGATCTTCGTCTACCGGCTGCCGACGCTCGCGATCTGCGAGGACCGCGAGGAGGTCGTCGAGGAGGTCGCGATCACGGTCGTGCACGAGATCGCCCACCACTTCGGCATCGACGACGAACGGTTGCACGCCCTGGGCTGGGCGTGACGCACCACCACGGCCACGCGTCCCACGGGCAGGCGAGCGGCCGGTTCCGGGGCAGGCTCGCGTGGGTGCTCGGGCTGACGCTCGTCGTCATGGCGGTCGAGGTCGTCGGCGGTCTGCTGTCGGGCTCGTTCGCCCTCCTCGCCGACGCGGGTCACATGCTCACGGACGCGGCAGGGCTGGCCGTCGCGCTCGGGGCGAGCGTGCTCGCCGGCCGGCCCTCCACGGCGCGCCGGACGTTCGGCTGGCAGCGTGCCGAGATCCTCGCGGCGATGGTCAACGGGCTCGTCGTGGCCACCGTGGGCGTCCTGGTCCTGGTGGAGGGTGCCCGTCGCATCGTGCGCCCGGGCGACGTCGAGCCGCGGCTGATGCTCGCGGTCGCGCTCCTCGGCGTGGCGGCGAACGCCGTCGGCCTGGTGCTGCTTCACCGCGGCCGACACGAGTCGCTGAACGTGCGCGGCGCGTACCTGGAGGTGCTGGGTGACGCGCTCGGGTCCGTCGCCGTGGTGGCCGCCGCGCTCGTCGTGCTGGCGACCGGGTTCGTGCGTGCCGACGGCATCGCCTCGGTCCTGATCGCGCTCCTCATCCTGCCGCGAGCGGGCATGCTCCTGCGCGACGTCGCCGCCGTCCTGCTCGAGGCGACACCCGACGGGGTGGACCTCGACGTCGTGCGTGAGCACATGACGGGCGTGCCCGGCGTCCTCGGCGTCCACGACCTGCACGCCTGGACCATCACGTCGGGCGTCTGCGTGCTGTCCGCCCACGTCGTCGTGGCGGACGACGAGCTCGACCGCGCGGGCACCGGGCGCGTCCTCGACGACCTGCGCACGTGCCTGTCCGGTCACTTCGACGTCGAGCACTGCACGTTCCAGCTCGAGCCTGCGTCGCACGGCGGGGAGCAGGGCCTGCACCCGTGAGGGAACGGCGGGCGGCGCGACGCCCCCTGAGCCGCGCCACCCGCCGTCCTGTCGCCCGTCGGACGGCGACGGGCTGCCTGCCCCGGGGCGCCAGTGGCGCGCCCGGGGCCGGGACGCGACAGGCACGTCGGTGCCTGCCGCGGGTCGGTCAGCCGATCACGAGCCGCAGGCCGTAGGCCTGCAGGATCTCGTTGACCGGCTGGAAGTACGTGGTGCCCCCGGAGCGGCAGCTGCCCGAGCCGCCGGACGTCACGCCCTGCGCCTGCGTCCCGGCGACCAGCGAGCCGCCGGAGTCGCCCGGCTCGGCGCAGACGCTGGTGCGGATCAGGCCCGTGACGGTGCCCTGCGCGTAGCGGACGGTCGAGTTGTAGGCCTGCACGGTGCCGCACCGCCACCCCGTCGTGCTGCCGGAGCGGCAGACGTACGCGCCCACCGCGGCCTGCTGGGAGCCGGTGACGCGCACCGTGCCGCCCGAGTAGTTGTTGACGAGGCCGCGCGGGGTGTTGCCCGACGCGACCTGGACCCACGCGTAGTCGTTGCCGGGGAACGAGGAGCCGCGGAACGTGCCCGACGGCGACGTCGTGGTCGCCCCGACCGTGCCGCAGTGGCCTGCGGTCACGAACCCGCCCTGGACGGCGAAGCCGACCGAGCAGCGTGACCGCGCGTTGATGTAGTACGCGTTGCCGCCGATCACGTCGATGAAGGTCTGCGGCGCCTCGGCGGTCGCGAGCGTGACGGCCTCGGCGGGCAGGCCGGCGGCGGCGACCAGCTCGGCTGCGGCTGCGGTTCCACCCACCGCCTCGACGACCAGCCTGTTGGCCGGGACGTCGACGTACCAGGTCGCGACGCCCGCGGGCAGACCTGCCGCGTCGAGCCGGGCGCCGAGGGACTCGAGCTCGGCGAGCGTGCGCTCGGCCTGGACGGTCGTCACGCCCGTGGCCATCGGGCCGCGGACCTTGGACGGCGTCGTCGTGGCGACGTGCACGGTGCCCGCGGCCGGGTCGACCCACGCGCCCGCGTACGTCGACCCGAGGGCCTGCGTCAGCGTGCGGACCTTCGTGGCGGCGTCGGCCTGGAAGGTCACGCGCCGGGCGGCGTCGGCGCGCGGGACGCCCAGGTCGCGTTCGAGCGCCTCGACCATCCCGGCCGGGAGGTCGGAGGAGGGGGTCGCCGCGGAGGCTCCCCCCGTGGCGAGCGGTGCCAGCAGCAGGGTCAGCGCGGTGGCGCCGGCCGCTGCCACGCGGCGGAGGGTGACGGAGGTGCTCATGGTGTGGCCTCTCGTTCGGTGACCGTCCTGTCACGATAGGCATCAACCCCAGTCAGAATCTAGAGGGTTCCCCAGTCACACCGCGGGACGGTCCTGGTGGCCGGCGTCGAGGGCGGTGCGCGACGCACCGGCGCCGGCCCCCACGAGCTGGTCGAGCCGGGCGTCACGGGCGGCCGCCACGATGCGTGCGCGCAGGTCAGGTGGGCTGTCGATGTGCGCCGCGAGCCAGGTCGACCAGCTCAGCGGCGCACCGCGCAGGCGAACGCCGCGCAGGCCTCCCGGCAGCGTGCCGTACGGGTGCGCGAGAGCCACTGCACCGCCGGTGCGGACGAGATCGAGCCCTGCGGCCCGGTCGCACTCGCTGGGCGTCGGCGGTGCGAACCCCGCGCGGGCGCACGCCCGCAGGAAGCACTCGACGAAGCAGCCCTCACCCACCGCGACGACCCAGCGCTCGTCCGCCAGGTCCACCAGGTCGGTCTCGTCACCGCACGGGTGGTCGGCGCGGACGACGACGTGGACCGCGTCCGTGCCCACGAGCTGCCACCGCACCCCCGGGGCCGCGGGCGGGAGCGCGTCGCCGCACGTGCCCGCCAGGACGGCGTCGTACGTGCCCGTCGCCAGCTCGGCGACCGCTCGCGCGGCGTCCCAGGTGCAGCGCAGGGTCGGGGGAGCGTCCGCGCCCTCGGAGAGCCGGTGGACGAACGCTGCAGCGAGGGTCGAGTCGGTGCTCGCGAGCCGCAGCGTCGTCGCGTCCCCGCGGGCCAGCCGTCGGGCGTCCTGCAGCAGGGCGTCCATCGCGGGGAGCAGCGTGCGGGCGCGGTCCAGGACCAGCGCGCCCAGGGGCGTCGGGCGCACGCCGCGGTGGTCCCGGACGAACGACGGGCCACCCAGGGCTCGGTCGATGCGGGACAGCTGTGCGCTCAGTGCCGGCTGCGCGATGCCGAGAGCCGCCGCCGCCTTCGTGATGCTGCCGAGGGAGGCGATCGTGGTCAGCGCGCGCAGGTGCCGGACCTCCAGGTCCATGGCGGAGAGGGTACGGGCGTGCCCACCGTCTTGTCACGGCCGGTCAGCACACGATCGCTCCATGCTGTGACTGCCCGGAGGGCGGGGGTAGCGTGACCCGCCATGGTGAGGGTCGGAGTGGTGCTGCTCCCGCAGGAGCGGTGGTCGAGCGCGCGGACGCGGTGGCGGCGTGCCGAGGAGCTGGGGTTCGACCACGCGTGGACCTACGACCACCTCGCGTGGCGTGACCTCGCCGACGAGCCGTGGTTCGCGACCGTCCCGCTGCTCGCCGCCGCGGCAGCCGTGACCGAGCGCATCGGGCTGGGCACGTGGGTCGCCTCGCCGAACTTCCGGCACCCGGTGCCGTTCGCCAAGGACGTCATGGGCCTCGACGACGTGGCCGGCGGCCGGTTCGTCCTGGGCGTCGGGGCCGGCGGGGAGGGCTGGGACGCGGGGGTCCTGGGGGCGGCGCCGACGCGTGGCGAGCGCACACGGCGGTTCGCCGAGTTCCTCGGCATGCTCGACACGCTGTTGACCCAGCAGGTCACCGACCACGAGGGCGAGTTCTACGAGGCGCACGGGGCACGGATGGTGCCCGGCACCCTCGCCCGGCCACGCACGCCGTTCGTCGTCGCCGCGAACGGGCCGCGGACCATGGCGCTCGCCGCGCGGTACGGCCAGGGGTGGGCCACCTACGGCCCCGGCACGGGCGTCGGCGACGGGCTGGACGCCGGCGCGGCGCAGGAGGCGTGGTGGCGCGGGCTCGCCGGGATGGTGGACGCGTTCGACGAGGTGGCCGACGGGCGCCGGGTCGGACGGTGGCTGAGCCTCGACGGCGCCCCCCGGTTCTCCCTCGGCTCGGCTGCGCTCGCGGTCGAGGGCGTCGAGCGGGCCGCCGCGTTGGGGTTCGGCGACGTCGTCCTGCACTGGCCGCGGGCCTCGGGCGTGTACGCCGGCGACGAGCGCGAGCTCGAGCGGTTCGCCGCCGAGCTGCCCCGGTTGCAGGCGCTGGAGCCTGCGGTGCGCTGACCTCGCCGGCCGGTCCCTCACGGGGTGCGGCGGCGGGCCTCCCAGGCGCTGGCGACCATCTGCTCCGGCGTGTGGCGCACGGCCCAGCCCAGGTCCCGCGCAGCGGCCTCGCCCGACGCGACGATGCGCGCCGGGTCGCCGGGGCGACGCGGCCCGACCTCGGGCGTGAAGTCGATACCCGTGACCCGCGCGACCGTGGTCATGACCTGCGCGACCGACAGGCCCTCGCCCGATCCGAGGTTGTAGACCCGCTCGAGCGGGCGACCGTCGGCGAGCGCGCGGGCCGCGGCGACGTGCGACGCGGCGAGGTCGGCGACGTGCACGTAGTCGCGGACGCACGTGCCGTCCGGCGTGGGGTGGTCCACTCCGTGCACGCGCGGCGTGCGGCCGGACGCCAGGGCGTCGAGGACCAGCGGGAACAGGTTGTGCGGGCTCGAGTCGTACAGGTCCGGGGACCCCGAACCGACCACGTTGAAGTACCGCAGGGACGTGTGGCGCAGTCCTGTCGCGACGCCCTGGTCCCGCAGCAGCCATTCGCCGACCAGCTTGGACTCGCCGTAGGGCGACTCGGGGTGCGTGGGGGTGCTCTCCGTGACGACGTCGACGTCCGGCGTGCCGTAGACGGCGGCCGACGACGAGTAGACGACCTGGTCGACACCGGCTGCGGCCATCGCGTCGAGGAGGTGCGCGGTCCCGGTGACGTTCTGCTCGTACGTGTGCAGCGGGCGCTGCACGGAGACGCCCGCGTACTTGAATCCCGCGAGGTGGATGACCCCGGTCACCTCGTGCTCGACCAGTGCGGCGCGGACCGCGGCCGTGTCGAGGACCGACGCCCGGACGAACGGCACGTCGTCCGGGACGAAGTCCGCGTGACCGCTCGAGAGGTCGTCGAGGACGACGGGGCGCAGTCGCGGGTCCTGCGCCGCGGCGTCCCGCAGCGCGTGCACGACATGTGCCCCGATGTACCCCGCCCCTCCGGTGACCAGCCATGTCATGCTGGGCAGCATACCGGGCGCGTATCACAGACTCGGACAGAACCGGACACTCCCGGGATGCCGCCGGAGCACGGCGTCACGAGGTGTCCTCCGGTGGCCCCCAGCAGAATCCTCAGTACGCTGAGTAATCTTCAACTGCTCCAGGGGGGCGACGTGGGTCACATCAGCGAGCGCCGGCAGCCCGGGGCGATGGTCGCCGTCCCCGCACGCCTCGACACGGCCGCACCCCCGGCGCCCCCGGCGCCCGACCGCACCCCCGGCGCCGCCCTCGCGCACGGCGTCGAGCAGGTCACGGACACCGCGGCGCGGATCCTGCGCGACCTGGTCGCCGAGCAGCGTCGTCGAGCGGTCGCGTTCGACCCGGCGTGCGCCGACCTGTGGCAGGACCTCGACGCGGTGACCGGCGGCAAGCTCCTGCGTCCGCGCCTCGTCGCCGCCGCCTACCTCGGCCTCGGCGGCGGTGACGTCGCCGCCGCCGCCCATGTGGCAGCCGCGCACGAGCTGCTGCACACCGCGATGGTCGTGCACGACGACGTGCTCGACCACGACGAGGTCCGCCGCGGCCACCCCAACGTCGCCGGCCGCACGCGCGCCCGGCTCGCCGCGAGCGGCGCGTCACGGTCCGCCATCGACCAGCAGGTCGGTGCCGCTGCCCTCCTCGCCGGGGACGCGGCGCTCGCCCAGGCCTTCGGGCTGCTGGCCACCGGCCACGTCCCGGCCGCGGTCGTCGGCGAGCTCGTGCGGCTGCTCGCCGACGGCGTCGCCACGACCGTGAGCGGTGAGCTGCTCGACGTCCGCGGCGCGCTCGCCGCGCCCGCCGACGTCGACGCCGTGCTCGTCGCCGAGCTGAAGACCGCCGTCTACTCGTTCCGCGTCCCGCTCGAGTCGGGTGCCGTCCTGGCCGACGCGCCCGGCGCCGCGCGGGCCGTGCTCGCAGGCGTCGGGACGGTGCTCGGTGTCGCGTACCAGCTGGTCGACGACGAGCTGGGCACCATCGGGGACCCGGCCCTCACCGGCAAGTCCGTCCTGTCCGACCTGCGCGAGGGCAAGCGCACCGAGCTGCTGCGGATCGCCTGGGGACGGGCGGATCCCCAGCAGGCCGCGGTCCTGGCGACCCACGTGGGGCGCGCGGACCTCGACGAGGCCGGCGCGCGTGCCGTCGTCGACGTCCTGCACGTCACCGGTGCGGTCGAGGACGTGCGCGCCCTGGCGCGCCGCGGCGCGGACATCGCGCGTACGCTCGCCACGACCTTGCCCGAGCCGTTGGCCACGTACCTCGCGGGCGTCGTCGACGACCTCGCCGGGCGCGCGCGTTGACGCCCCCTGGACCACCCGGCACGACCGAGACGAGGACGTACGACATGCGCACGGCCACCACCGGTCAGGTCCTGTACGACGCGACCGCGATGCGGGCCAGCGCACTGGTGCTGCGGGCGTACTCGACGTCGTTCGGCCTCGGCACGCGCCTGCTCGGCGCCCGCGCCCGCGCCGACATCCAGGCGGTGTACGCCCTCGTGCGCCTCGCGGACGAGGTGGTCGACACGTACCGGGGACCCGACGCCGGCGTCGAGCTCGACGAGCTCGAGGAGCAGGTGGCACGCGCGCTGCGCACCGGGTACTCGACCAACGTCGTCGTGCACGCGTTCGCGCGCGCCGCGCGCCGCACCGGCATCGGCCACGGCGAGATCGACCCGTTCTTCGCCTCGATGCGGGCCGACCTGACGGTCCGCACGCACGACCGCGAGAGCTACGAGCGGTACGTCTACGGGTCGGCGGAGGTCGTCGGCGTCATGTGCCTGCGCGTCTTCCTCGACGCCGAGCGGCGCCCCGGCGACCCGCGCGTCGAACCGGTGCCCGCGGCGCTCGACGGCGCCCGCGCACTCGGTGCCGCGTTCCAGAAGATCAACTTCCTGCGGGACCTCGCCGCCGACAGCGGCGACCTCGGGCGCGCCTACCTGCCGGGCGTCGACCCGGAGCACCTCACGCACGGCGACGTCCGCGCGGTCCTCGACGAGATCGGCGGCGACCTGGACCGGGCCCGCGCCGCGCTCCCGCTGCTCCCGACGCGCGCCCGGTGCGCCGTCGCCGCGACCACCGCGCTGTACGACCGGCTGCTGCGCGACCTCGCCGCGACTCCTGTCGAGACGCTGCGCGCACGTCGCGTCCGCGTGCCGGGGCCGGTCAAGGCCGTCGTCGTCGCGCGGGCCGTCGCCGGCGTCCTGGCCGGGGAGACGAGGGACCGGGTCCGCGACACCCCGCTGCTGCGCTCGCGGGCGGTGGCCCCGTGAGCGGTGCCGTGCGGGTCGTCGTCGTCGGCGGCGGCGTGGGCGGCCTCGCGACCGCCGCGCTGCTCGCCCGCGGCGGGGCCCAGGTCACGCTGCTGGAGCGGCACGAGCAGCTCGGCGGACGGACGGGGACGTGGGAGGCCGACGGCTTCCGGTTCGACACCGGGCCGTCGTGGTGGTTCATGCCCGAGGTCGTCGAGCACACGTTCGCGCTGCTCGGGCGCCGGGTGGCCGACCACGTGGACCTGCGGCGCCTCGACCCCGCGTACCGGCTGTTCCCCGAGCCGGCGTCCGGCGTCGAGCCGTTCGACGTGGTGGCCGACCCGCACGTCAACGCCGCGACGTTCGACGCGCTCGAGCCCGGCGCCGGGGCGGCGGTCCGGCGCTACGTCGACGACGCGGGCGAGGCCTACCGGACGGCGCTCGACCACTTCCTGTACACGACGTTCGAGCGCCCCGACCGCGCGCTCTCGCGGGACGTGCTGCGCCGCTCCGGGACGCTGGCCCGGCTCCTGACGCAGACCCTCGCCGAGCGCATCGCGCAGACCGTGCAGCACCCCGTGCTGCGGCAGGTGCTCGGTTACCACGCGGTCTTCCTCGGGTCCTCGCCGTACCGCGTGCCCGCGCTGTACTCGCTGATGAGCCACCTCGACCTCGGCGACGGCGTCTACTACCCGCGCGGCGGCATGTACACGCTCGTCGAGGAGCTCGCCAAGGCGGCGGTCAAGGAGGGCGTCGTCGTGCGCACGGGCGCCGACGTCGTCGCGGTCGAGGTCGACGACGCACCCCGCACCCGGCGGCACCCGCGGCGTCGCGGCGTCGCGCGGGGCGTCCGGCTGGCCGACGGCAGCCTCGTCCCCGCCGACGTCGTCGTGTCCGGTGCCGACCGGCACCACACCGAGACCGCGCTGCTGGCGCCCGACCACGCGGACCTGCCCGAGCACGTCTGGGAGACGCGCGGTCCGGGCATCTCGGCGCTGCTCGTCATGGCGGGCGTGCGGGGGGCGCTGCCGGAGCTGCGGCACCACTCGCTGTTCTTCACGCAGGACTGGCCGGGCAACTTCGAGGACATCCTCGGGGCGGGCCGTGCGACCCCGGCGGCGGGGCTGCGCGTGCCCGACGTCGCGTCGCTCTACGTCTCGCGCACGACCGCGACCGACCCCACCGCGGCGCCCCCGGGACACGAGAACCTGTTCGTCCTCGTGCCGTTCCCCGCCGACCCCGCGCTCGGCACCCGGCCCGGCGAGCTCGACGCGTACGCCGACCGCTACCTCGACCAGGTGGGGGCCTGGGCCGGGGTGCCGGACCTGCGCTCGCGCGTCGTCGTGCGACGGGTCGTGGGACCCGCCGACTTCGCGCGGGACCTGTCCGCGTGGCGCGGCACCGCGCTGGGCATGGAGCACACCCTGCGCCAGTCCGCGATGTTCCGCCCGGGCGTCGCCTCGCACCGGGTGCCGAACCTGCTGCACGTGGGCGGCGGCACCGTCCCGGGCGTCGGGCTGCCGATGGTCCTCATCGGGGCCGAGCTGGTCGCCAAGCGGCTGCTGGGGGAGACGTCGTCGCGCCCGCTGCCCGCCCCGCTGCGGCCCGGGTACCTCGCTTCCGGGCTGCCGCGCGGCCTGTGGTCCGACGTCACGGCAGGGCGTGCATGACCGGGTTGATGTACCTCGGTGCGCTGCTGCTGTCGCTGGGTGGGCTCGCGGTGCTCGACCGGCGGTTCCGGCTCGCGTTCTGGCACGACGCGCGGCGCTCGGCGTGGACCGTCGGGCTGGGCGTCCTGGGCTTCCTGCTGTGGGACCTCGCCGGCCTCGCGCTCGGGATCTTCGCGCGTGGTGACTCGCCGCACATGACGGGCCTGCTCCTGGCGCCCGAGCTGCCCGTCGAGGAGGCGTTCTTCCTCGCGCTGCTGACCTACACGGGCCTGCTCGCGTGGCGCTGGTTCGACGTGTCGTCGGCGCGGCGTGCGGCGGGCCGGGACGCGCTACGGGACGCCGCGCGGCGCACGGGAGGGGAGGCGTCGTGACCAACCTCGTGCTCAACGTGCTCGTGCTCGTCGTGCTGGGCGCCGTGTCCTGGCCCGTGCTGCGCCGCCTGCGGGCGTGGCCGCTGCTCGGGGCGTGCCTGGTCCTGTGCGTCCTCACCGCGGTCTTCGACACGATCATGATCGACGTCGGCCTGTACGTCTTCGACCCCGCCAAGATCCTGGGGGTCTACCTCTGGGGCGCCCCGCTCGAGGACTTCGCGTACGCGATCGCGGCCGCCGTCCTCGTCCCCGTGCTGTGGACCGTCCTCGGGCGCTCACCACGCACGTCGTCGCGCCCGGACGAGCCGTCTGCCGCCGACCCGGCCGCGCCCCCGCGGGCGGAGGGCTGATGCGCGAGCTGCTCGCGGCCTCCCGGCCGTTCTCCTGGGTCAACACGGCCTACCCGTTCGCCGCCGGGTGGCTCATGGTCACCGACGGTCGCCTCGACGTGCGCCTCGTCGTCGGGACGCTGTTCTTCCTCGTGCCGTACAACCTGCTGATGTACGGCGTCAACGACGTGTTCGACTACGCGTCCGACCTGGCCAACCCGCGCAAGGGCGGCATCGAGGGCGGGCTCGTCGACCCGTCCCGGGCGCGCGCCGTGCACCGCAGGATCCTCGTGGCGTGCGCCGTCACGACCGTGCCCTTCGTCGTGTGGCTGCTGGCGCTCGGGTCCCCGCTCGCGGGCGTCGTGCTGCTGCTGGTGCTCTTCGACGTGGTGGCCTACTCGGCACCGCGGCTGCGGTTCAAGGAGCGCCCGGTCCTCGACTCGTTCTCCTCGGCCGTGCACTTCGTCGGACCGCTCCTGTACGCGCTCGTGCTCGCGGGCGCCGACCTCGGCGCCCGCACCGTGTGGCCCGTGCTCGTCGCGTTCCTGCTGTGGGGCATGGCGTCGCACGCCTTCGGTGCCGTGCAGGACGTGCGCGCGGACCGTGCCGGCGGGCTCGCGTCGATCGCGACCGTGCTCGGCGCGCGGCCGACGGTCCTCGCGGCGACCGCCGCGTACGTCGCCGCCGCCGCGGTGCTGCTCGTGCTGCCGTGGCCCGGCGTGCTGGCGGCCGTGCTGCCGCTCCCGTACGCCGTGAGCACGTGGCGGTTCCGCGACGTGACCGACGACGACTGCGAACGCGCGAACGCCGGCTGGCGCACGTTCCTGTGGCTCAACCTGCTGACCGGGTTCCTCGTGACCATGCTGCTCATCGCCATCGCGCTGACCTGACGTCGGCGGCACCGGCGCCGGGGAGTCAGCCGGACCCGAGCCGACCGTGCGACAGGACGACCACCTCGCCGACGGCGACCCGCAGGTCCGCCGGCGGGTCCTGCGGCAGGTGCGCGTCCACGACCACCACCCGCGCCGACGTCGCCCCGCGCACGTCCGCGACGTCCTGCGTCTGCAACCGCGCGGAGTCGGTGAGCTCGATCGTCGTGCAGCGGCCTGAGGGCAGCCACGTCACGTCCACGAGGGCGGGCACCGCCTGGCGCGCGCGGTCCGGTGCCGACTCCGGCAGCCCGACGACCAGGCCGACGCGGTCCACGTCCGTCGGGGCGGGCAGGGTGAGCAGCAGCGTGGGCGCCCCACCGGGACGCGCGCACGGCGGCCCCGCGTCGGCGGGTGCTGCCCACGGCACCGACCAGGCGCGCCCGGTCGCGCCGTCGACCGCGTTCTGCGGGCCGAAGGCGAGATCGTCCACCGGGAGGAGGGCTGGGTCGGCTGCCGGGTCGGTTGCCGGGTCGGCGGGGTCTGCGGCGGGCGCGGCCGCAGGAGGCGGGTCGGTCGTGGCCGTCACGCCGGCGACACGCGTGTAGCCGCGCGGGTCCACCTGCTGCAGGGCCGCGGAGGCGCGGTCGCGGACGTCCGCGGCCTGGGGGAGCACCACGACGCCCGCGAGGCCCACCGCGGCGAGTGCGACGGTCGCGCGCGCCACGTGCACCTGGGCTGCGCGTCCTCGGTCGAAGACGACACGCACGCCGTGGTTCGCTGTGCGCAGGCGTCGCCGGAACGATGCACCCGAGCCCGCCGCGCGGTGGTACCAGGGCGTCGCGGGTGGCGCGTCGTCCTCGACGAGCGCGGCCGGAGGCGTCAGGGTCGCGCCGCAGCGGCAGAAGCGCCGCGACACCGGCAGTGCCCGGCCGCACGACGGGCACCGGACCGCGTCCTCGAACACCGGCACGCCGTCGGACGGCCGCGGTCGCGCACCGCCGGTGCGCGCCGCGTGCGCGCCCGGCTCCTCGTGCGCGGCGTCCGGCTGCAGCGCCTCGAAGCTGGACGTGCGGGCCGGTGGGTCGACGTCCGGCCCGGTGGGGCGCCGCGGGTCGATCCGGGACGGCCCTGCGGCGACCCGGACGCCGATGGTGCGCGGCGGGGCGCTGCGCGCGTCGGGGCGGGCCGTGCGCGGCGCGGACGGGCCGAGCGACACCTGCACGGGCGCGGGCCCACCCGATGCGCCGCCGCGTGCGGACCCACCTGACGCGTCGCCGTGCCCGGGAGCAGTGGCGGGGGCGGCGGGCGCAGGTGACGACGTCGGGGGCGTCCAGGCCGACCGGCCCGCCGGGGCGCCCGGTGTCGAGGGTGTGCCCGGTGGCGAGGGCGGCGGGGGAGCCGGCGCCCGGGGAGCGCGCCGCGGCGGTCCGGCAGCGGGCACCTGGACGGGACGCGGTGCCGCCGTCCGGTCGTGCGGGACCGCGATCGGTGCCGGCGGTGTCGTGCCCCGTACGGCGGGGGCGGCGGGTGGCGAGGGGTCGGCGGGAGTCGGCGGGTCGTCGGGCGTCGGGCGCGGGGCCGCCGGGTCGGACGGGGGCACAGGCGTCGGCGGGACCGGGGCCACCGTCGTCGGCGTGCCGGGTGGCGGGCCGTCCGTGCGTCGCGTCCACCCCAGGTACGCGCGGCAGGTGCCGCACAGCAGCGCGTCGTCGGCGTTGTCGTGCCCGCATCGCGGACAGGTCGTCACGACGCACCGGGCACGTCGGCGCGACCGGCGATCTCGAGGTCCAGGGCGAACGGGTCCGTGCCCAGCCCTGGGCCCAGGTCGAGCTCGCCGGGGTCGGGCAGCCCGACCAACGCGTCCACCGCGTCGCGGGGCACCCCCTGCGGCCCGATCACCAGGACCCGCAGCTCGACGTCGCCCCCGCCGCCGTCGCCGGTCGGGAGCACGCCGACGACCTCCCCGGCGGCGACGTCCTCGTCGTCGCGCACCCACGCGGTGTCGGGCGGCGCCGTGAGGACGAGCGTCGTGCCGTCGTCACCCGCGAGCTCGAGCCCGCCGGCCGCGAGCGTCACGGGGGCCCGTCGCGCGTGCCCCGCCGTGATCGCGTGCACGGAGCTGCCGGGAGCCGCCCGGATCACCGCCACCACCGGCTCGTCAGGGTCCGGTCGTGGCAGGACGCCGCCCGCGACCGGCTGGAACCAGCGGCCGAACGTCACGACGTCGTCCGGTCGTGCCGGAGGAGCGGGCGGCCCGGTGGTGTCCGGCGGCGCGTCCGGCGACGGCGCATCAGGTGCCGCCGGCGCGCCAGGGGCCGACGGCGTCCGGTGCCGGGTGAGATCCGGGAGTGCCGTCTCCACGGTGTCCACGGGCTGCGCCGGCACCGGCGCGGGCCGGCGGCGGGGTCGCGTCACCGGTGGTGCCGGTCGGAACTGCACGTCGGCGGGCGCGAGAAGGTCGGACAGGTCGTCCTGCGACCCGTCCGCCGTGTCCGGCCCCCCGCCCGGGTGCTGCACGACCGCGTCCCCTCGCCCGGCCTCGCCGGAGAATCGTCCTGTTCGTACGGTTGGTCCGGCGCTACGGTCAGCGTACGTGACACCCGCGCGGGGGCCGAGGGTGAAGCGCAGGGGAGACGCATGGGAGCGGCCGACGACCTGCCTGCGAGCACCGGGTCGACTCCGGTGCTGCGCTCGCGCGTCGCGCGCCCGGAGCCGACCGGTCTGCGGCGGGCACGCCTGCTGACCCAGCTCGTCGGGCCCTCGGCGGCACACCTCGTCGCCGTCGTCGCCGGCCCCGGGTGCGGCAAGACGACGCTGCTCGCGCACGTCGCCGACGCGTGCGGGCTGCCGGTCGCCTGGGTCACGCTCGACCCCGCGCTCGACGACCCGGAGGCGCTGGTCCGGCACCTGCACGCGGCGTGCGTCGCGCTGCCGTGGGTCGAGCGGCCCGGCCCGTGGCACACGGCCGACGACGCTCTGGCGGCCCTCGGCGACGGACTCGCCGGACCGGCGCTGCTCGTGCTCGACGACGCGCACACGGTCGACCGCCGCCGCGCCGCGCACGTCGTGGATCTGCTCGTCCGGCACCAGCCCGCAGGGCTGCGGATGGTGCTCGGCAGCCGCGGCATGCCCGCGGGTGTCCCCAGCCGCGAGCTCGCCGGCACCGCGCGCGTCCTCGACGGCGAGGCCCTGCGGTTCCGCACGTGGGAGGTGGACGAGCTGTTCCGAGGCCACCACGCGGCACCCCTGCGCGCGGCGGAGGTCGCCGAGCTCACGCAGCGCACGCGCGGTTGGGCCGCAGGGCTCGAGCTCTTCCACCTCGCCACGCGCGACCGTCCCGCCAGCAGCCGCAGCCGCCTGCTCGAGCGCGCAGGTCGCGGGCCGGCCGTCGCCGACTACCTCGCGGGGCACGTGCTGGACCGGCTTCCCGCGTCGGTGCGCGAGTTCCTGGTGCGCACGTCCGTGCTGGGCAGGCTCTCGGCCGACCGGTGCGACGCGCTGCTCGGCACCGACTCCAGCGCGCGGCTGCTCGCCGCGGCGCACCGCCACGGCCTGCTCGCGGCCGTCGACGACGCGGACGGCACGCTGTACGAGTGCCACGACGTCGTGCGCGGCTACCTCCTCGACACGCTCGCCGACCGGGGCGGCGGGGCGGTCGCGCGCGAGCTGCACCGGCGGGCGGCGGCCCTCGCGCTCACGGCGGGCGAGTACGACGACGCCCTGCGCTCGTCGTGCCGTGCGCAGGACTGGGACGCCGCCCGGCAGGTGCTGACCGTCGGCGGCGACGACCTCGCGGGCCGCCCTGGGCCCTGGCTCGACCTCCTGCCCGTCGCGATCCGCGACTCCGACCCGTGGGTCGCGCTCGCGGTCGCGCGTCGGCACCTCGTCGAGGGGGCGCTGGCGGCGGCGCTCGAGGCGTACACCGTCGCGGGGGACCGCGCGGCCACCGGGTCGCGCCGTGCGCTCGTGGCGCGCGAGCGACGCATGGTGCACGCGTGGGTGGAGCCGCCGGTGGGCGCGTCGACGGACTGGGTGGCCCTGGTGCGCCGTGCGCTCGGGCGGCCCCGTCAGTACGTCGCGACCGACCCCGGGGACGACGTGGGGCGCGCCCTGGCCGTCGCCGTCGCGGGACTCGTGGGGGCCGACGTGCGGGCGGCGACGCGACGGTTCGCCGCCGTGCAGGCACGCGCCACCGCCGAGCCGGTCGTCGAGGCGGTCGCGCTGCTCGGCCAGGCCGCGTGCCTCACGCTCCTGCACGGACGGGGTGCGCGCGACGCGCGTGAGCGGGCCCAGACCGCCGCCAAGCTCGTGGGGGCACCCGCGCTCGAGCGCCTGGCGGACGGCCTGGAGCTCGCGAGCCGCCCCGACACGGGTGCCGACGGCCTGCGCCACCTGCGCGAACGCTGCCTCGGGGTGGGGGACGCCTGGGGCGCGGCGCTCCTCGGGCTGCTCGACGCGCTGAGCTCCGCGCCGCTCGCGCAGGACCGCCCGCAGACCGTCGCCACGGCACGGCACGCAGCCGATGCGCTCGACGCGCTCGACGCACCGGCACTCGGGGTGTGGGCGCGTGCCGCGGCGGCGGTCGCGCAGGTGCGGCAGGGAGGTGAGCCGCCCGCCGTGGGCCTCGAGGAGGATGCGGCCCGGTGCGGCCCGGTGCCCCACGCGCTCGTGCTCGTCGCGCTCGGCGCACCGGCCGACAGGTGGGGACGGATCGCGCGCGCCGCGGGCGTCCAGGCGTGGGTGCGTCTGGTCGCCCGACGCACCCTCCCCGCCGCAGCGGGCGTTCCCAGCACCGCGGTCGTCTCCGGTCCCGTGGCCGCGGCGCCCGCCGCCGTTCCCGCGGTGGACGTGCGGTGCCTGGGGGACTTCCGTCTCGAGGTGGGCGGGTCCACCGTGACGACGTCGAGCCTGCGCCCGCAGCACGCCGCGCTCCTGCGGGCGCTCGCGCTGTCCGCGCCGGCACCGGTGCACCGCGACCGGCTCGTCGAGTGGTTCTGGCCGGGCCGCCTCCCCGAGCGGGGGCACCACTCCCTGCAGGTGGCCGTCAGCGACGTGCGACGCGCGCTCGACGTGGCGCACCCCGGCGCCGGGGCCGTGCTGCGGCGCGTGGAGCAGGGTTACGCGCTGGGCACCGACGGGCGGACGGTGCACGACGTGCGCCGGCTCGAGCTCGCGTCGCGCGCTGCGGACGTCGCGCTCGCCGCCGGGGACGAGGCGACGGCCCTGGTCGCCCTGCAGCGCGTCGTCGAGGCGGGCGCCGCCGAGCTGCTGCCGCAGGACGGGACGGCGGAGTGGGTCGTCGGGCCGCGTGAGAGCGTCCGGGCCGACGTGGTGCGGGCGTGCGCGACCCTCGCGGACCTGCTGATGGCACGCGGCGACACGTCGGGCGCGGTCGCGGCGGTCCGTCGTGGCCTGGTGCTCGACCGGTTCCAGGACGACCTGTGGCGCCGTCTGGTCAGCGGCCTGGTCACCGACGGGCGTCCGGCGGCCGCGGCGGCCGCCCGGCGCGAGTACGCCGCCGTGCTGGACGAGCTCGGCGTCGCGCCGGCGCCGACCGCCCGCACCCTCGCGGTGCCCTGACCGGACCTCCGTGCGGGGGGTCCTGCTGGTCGTGGCTCGGGCGGCGGCGGTCATGCGAGCAGGCGGACCGTCGTGGGGACGTGCACGGGGCGCACGTCCTCGACGACGGCCCGGACCAGGTCGAGGACGTCGTCGGGGTCCGGCTCGTCCGGCAGCAGACGGACACCGACGTCGAGGTGCAGACGCGCCGAACCGGGCATCGGGCCGAGGGGACGGCGGCTCCACGCGGTGCCGCCGCTGTCGGTGACCTCCGGGTCGCAGCCCGTGCACGCGCGCACGGCGGCGACGACACCCCGCAGCGTGCCGCGGGCCACCGCCGACGTCACCAGGTCGGGCAGGTGCGCACGCAGCAGCGTGGCCGGGCGCCGCGCCGCGACAGCGGGAGCCAGCCACGACGCGACCCACCGGACCAGGTCGTCGGGCGCGTACCGCGGGTCGGCGTACGCGGGCAGGTGGTCCAGCACGGTGGCGAACGGCGCGAAGCCGTCGTCGAACGCCCGCACGAACGCGACGGTGCCCGGTGACGCGACGAACGCCTCGGGCAGCCCGTCGACCAGCGACACGGCCACGGCCGCCGGCCGCACGTCGACCCCCCGCTGCCGACTCACGACCCACCCCTACGAACCCCCGACCGAACTCGCCCCCCAGGGGCTCGAACTCGTCCTTCGGCGGCGATAGGAGCCTCGAAAGCCGCCGAAGGACGAGTTCGGCGGATGGGGAGGGGGTGGTGGCTGGTGGGGAGGGGCGGGTTGGTCGGGGTGGGGGACCGGGCGGTCATGAGGCTGCGCTCGTGGCCGTGACCGTGTGCTCGACGCTGAGGACCACGTGGGTCGCGTCGAGGTCGATGCGGTCCTGCGGGGTGGACACCGAGCGGTCCAGCGGGTTGGCGCGCAGCAGGACGACGTCCTCGACGTAGTCGACACCGGGGACGCGTGCGAGCACCGCGTGCGCCTCGCCCGGCTGCACCGGCCGTCCCAGCGGCCAGCCGTCGCCGTCCGGTCCACCGGTCAGCGGGCTGAAGTACCGGAACAGGGCGTCGACGCCCGCGTGCTCGACCGTGCGCGGGTCGGCGCCCGGGCGCACCCGGACGCGCGCGTCGACGCG
This sequence comes from Cellulomonas xiejunii, assembly GCF_024508315.1. Classification (NCBI taxonomy): domain Bacteria; kingdom Bacillati; phylum Actinomycetota; class Actinomycetes; order Micrococcales; family Cellulomonadaceae; genus Cellulomonas; species Cellulomonas xiejunii. The sequence continues at coordinate 3,199,142 of NZ_CP101987.1, read as the reverse complement.
GACGCCCACGTACGACGGCGGCTCGACGGCCACCCGGAACCCCACGACCCGTGCCGCGTCGACGGCGGCCAGCACCCGGTCGCGCGCGTCGTCGGGCAGCTGCAGGTCCTTGAGGTCGAGGAACGGGTCACCCGTCGCCGCCGCCGGGACGACGAGCACACGCAGGCCGGGTGCGTCGGGGCCGTCCGTGACGGGGACGCAGTGCACGCGTGCCAGCTCTGGTGCGGCGTGCCGCACCAGGTGGACGTAGTCCTCGGCGGTGACGGCACGGCCGCGCGTGCGTAGCTCCAGCGGTCCGCGCTCGCGGGCCTCCGCGACGGTCTCGCCGTCGACGCCCCCCGCCGCCGCGCGCCGGTTCCACACGGCCGCGACGTACGGCACCGACGTCCGCAGCACCGCGAGCGTGCGCGCCGCGACGTTGCCCCCCGCGCCGCCACCCGTCCGGTACGTGACACGCAGGGGTGCGCCCAGCGGCGGGACGGCGCCGTACGGGCGCACCGACCCGTCGGCCGAGCGCACCTGCGGACCGAACCGCAGCTCGCCCGTCGTGTGGTCGAGCATGCAGACCCGGTCGTCGGGCCCGGCGGACGCCACGTCGTCGACGACCTGCCACGGCTCCCACGTCATGGCCTCGTCCGCTCGGGCGGCGGTCCGGCCGACCTCGAGCACCACGGGCCGGTCGGGCTCGTCGAGGACGGGTGGGCGGCTGAGCGTCAGGACCTGGCCGGCGGTGCCGTCGGACGTGCCGAGCGGCTCGTCGACGACCGGCTCGGCGTGGACCGCCTCGACGTCCCCGCCCACGGTGGCCGCCGTCAGCGACACCACGACGGGGGACGAGCGGTACGCGTGGGTCGCGCGCACGACACGGCACCGCAACCAGGCGGCGTCCACGTCACCGACCGTCGAGCGCTCGTGGCCGTCCGGCACGTGCAGCTCGACGGCGCCCGGCACGTTGAGGCCCAGCGTGTCGTCACGCTCGACCGCGCACACCTGCCAGCCGTCCGGCGTCCACGCCTCCCACACCAGGGGCGGGCGGTGCGGGTCGATGCCGTGCCCACCGACGCGGCACACCACCTGCACGAGCAGCACGCACGACGGCGCCGGGGCGTCGAGACCCACGTAGAGCGCGTCGCCGATGACGGGCGGCTCGCCGAACGCGGCGAACCCGTCGCCGACGCCCAGTCCCGGGGTGCGGTCGACCGTGCGTCCGGCGGCGGCGATCGTCAGGACGGCCTGCGACGACGAGGGCGGCACGACCAGCGGCGCCACCGTCGTGAAGGCGACAGGCGGACGGTCCGCCGCGCGACGCGTCGACACGACGGTCCCGGCCGGTACGACGACCTCCTCGTCGTGGTGCGACGACAGCCGGAACGTGACCTCGGCGCGTGCCGCCCGCGGCGGGAAGAGCTGCACGCCCAGCAGGTCGAGGAAGGTCAGGTGCATGCGGTCCGGCACGCGGTTGACGCGGTAGAGCAGCAGCTCGGTCATCCACGCGAAGGTCTCGATGAGCGTCACGCCGGGGTCGGACACGTTGTGGTCCGTCCAGGCGGGGCACCGGCGCTGCACGTGCCGTTTCGCCTCGTCGACGAGGTCCTGGAACGTGCGGTCGTCCAGGCGCGGGGTGGGCAGGGTCATGACGACCTCCGGGCGAGCGCGGGGACGGGTGGGGTCCCGGCCGGCGGGGGAGCGGGCAGGGGCTCGTCGGCCTCCTCGTGGCGCCCGATCACGTAGAACGGGAAGACGAGGTTGCGACGGTCGTTGGTGGAGCGGACCCGGTACGCGACGTCGATCCACAGCGTGGCCGCCTCGTCGGGGTCGATCGTCACGACGACCTCGCGGACCTCGACGCGCGGCTCCCAGCGGGCGAGGGCGGTGCGCACCTCGGTGGCGATCCGCCCGGCCGTCGTCGCGTCGCCCGACTCGAAGACGAACTGCGCGAGCCGCGCCCCGAACTCCGGGCGCATGGGCCGCTCACCGGGCGTCGTGGACAGGATCAGGTACATCGCCTGCTCGAGCAGCGTGGTGCCGCCGGTCAGCGCGAACGCCCCCGTGGCGTCGGTCTCGACCGGCCAGTGCCAGCCCGTGCCGACGAACGCGTGGCCCGTCATGGTGCCTCCCCGCCTCTCACTGCGCGACGAGCACGGTCGTGCCCGTCCCCGTCACCTGCGCGGACGGCGCCAGGCACCCCGTGACGGGGCACCCGCTGTACGCCGCGGGCTTGCCGTCGAACGTCACGGTCGAGCTGCCCGTGACCACGCGCGCGTCCTGCGTCGTCGGCACGAGCCTCGGGTCCGACGCGTGCAGGCCGACGTGCGGCGGCGTGTTGTACCCGCTGCTGCCCTGCACGGCCGCGGGCCTGCCGCCGATCGTCACCGTCGTGGCGAGGCCCTGCAGCAGCGGCGCCTGCAGCGGCAGGGGTGGTCCCGGCATCGGTGCGCCCGTGGGCGAGGGGATCTGGTGCCCCGCGCACATGCCCATGACCTTGTCGCCCATGACGACCGCCGGTGCCCCCATCGCGTCCTCCCCGTCCGACGACCGCGCTCAGTTGAGCGCGATCGTCGCTCCCTTGACCGTGACCTTGCCGCTGCTCTCGAGCGTCAGCCCGGCCGTGCCCTTGATGCTCGCGGAGCCCTGTGCGGCGACCTCGAGGTCGCCCTTCGCGTCGACCTGCACGTTGCCCTGCGCCTCGACCGTCACGTCGCCCTGCGACGTGACGGACAGCGTCTTGCTCGCGACGTCGAGCGTGACGACGACCTTGTCGTCGGCCGTGCGGACGACGACCTGACCGGCCCCGTCGGTGTCGTCGAGCACCACCTCGTGCCCCGTCCGGCTGCGCCACACCCGCAGGTCGACCGCACCCGAGGACGCGACCGGCTTCTCGCGAGGCGGCGTGTCGACGCCGTTGTAGAGGCCCCCGAGGACGAACGCCGACCGGCGGTCGCCGTGCTCGAAGCCCACGAGCACCTCGTCGTCGACCTCGGGCACGACCTGCAGGCCGCGGTCCTTGCCGGCCCCGACGTGGACCACGCGTGCCCAGTCCGACTCGAAGTCCCCGTCCAGCCACGGGTACCGCAGGCGCACCCGGCCCTGCCCGGTGGTGTCGTCGACGTTGGTGACGACCCCGATGACCAGGCCCGGGGCTCGCTGCGGGAGCGTCGGCGCCCCGCCGCGGACCAGCCCGAGCACCGACCGGTCGTGCGACCCCGACGCCGTGAAGTGCGTGCGGTACCCGTCGCCCTCCCACACGTGCCGCGCGCGCGTCAGGGTGACCTTGCCGTCGAACCGGCCGCCCGTCTCACCCAGGCTCACGGGCGTCCCGGCGACGAGCAGCGGGTCGCCCGCCGCGACGCCCTCCGCGTGCACGCACGCCCCTCCCAGGTGGTCCGCCCACGCCCGGGCCAGCGCGTCGCACTCCGCCTGCTGCGAGACCGGGACGTCGACCCCGACGGCGCGTGGGCTGCCGAAGCGGCACGCGACCGACTCCGGTGTGTCCCGCATCTGCGAGGCGTGCGTCACCGCCGGCGTCGTCGCGACGAGCTCCTGCTTCGCCACCGGGTCCCAGCCCCGCACCTCGACCTCCGCGACCTGCTGCGCGCCCGTGACACGCACCGACAGGCGCTCGAGGTTGGCGCCGGGCACGAGCTGGCGGTGCCCGCGCGACTCGTGGTCGCCCGGCCGTGGCGCGTCACCCGCACGCGGCGGCCGGACGAACGACAGCGACGTGCCTGTCACCAGCAGCACCCGGCCCGCTTCCCGCGCTCGGCGCTCCAGCAGCGCGACATGGGTCTCGTTGACCTGCGCCACGTGCGCGTGCACGACGTCCGTCGCGTCGACCGCGCCCACGTCGAGACCCACCTGCCGCGCCACGGTGGTCGCGAGGTCCGAGTCCGTCACGTCCTGGTACGACGCCGTGTGCGTGCCCGTGTACAGCGCGTACGAGCGGTCGTACGCGCTGACGGTCGTCCAGCCGCCGCGCTCGTCGAAGTCGTAGCCGATCGCGTGGACCAGGCCGTCGAAGAGCGTCGTCGTCGCCGCGCCGCCGGGCGGTCCGGCCGTCACCGTCAGGCGCGCCCCCAGGTCGATCGCGGTGTCGGCGAGGACGTCCCGCGCCGGGTCGTCCAGGACGAGCCGGCACGCGTCGGGCCCGGCGACGTCGGTGTCGACGACGGCCGAACGCAGCGCCGCCACCAGGCGCCCCGGCAGGTCGACGCCCTCGACCTGCACGACAGGGCGGGCGCCCGTCGCGCTGCCGGTGCCCGGTCCCCCCGAGGCGGTGGTGCCGCTGGTGCGCGTCGCCGTGGCCGTCATCGCGCGTCCTGGCGCCAGGCGGGCGTGCTCGGTCCCGCGGCGCGCAGGCCCAGCGCGCCGCGCTCGGGGGCGTCGGGCAGGAGCAGCTCACGGCCCGCGCGCAGCCGTGTGGGGTCGTCGATGCCGTTGAGCTCGGCGACGGCGCGCCAGCCGCCCGCGTCGCCCAGCCGTGACCACGCCACCGACGCGAGCGTCTCGCCGCGCCGCAGCACGTGCCGGCGTCGGGACCGCTCCGCACCGGACGTGGGGTTGGTGCCCTTCGGTTCCGCCTTCGCGGACACCAACGTCAGGTCCGCCACCGCCCGCAGCGGGCGCCCCTCACGGTCGAAGCGCTCGACGGTGACCTTCAGCTGCGACACGTTGCCCGTGAGCGTCTGCTCGCCGTCGACCGCCAGGTGGCCCCACGTGAACGTCACCTTCGGCGGGCCGTCGCCCGGGTTCGTCACGTCGGGCACGGTCGTCCAGGACACCAGCAGGTCGATCTCGGGCTGCACGCTCGGCGGCGTGCGGCGGCCCGCGGCGTCGAGGAAGACCTGCAGCGTCAGGCTCGTGGGCCCCGCACCCGTGAACTGCACGGGCGGGTCGTTGGCCTGTCGCGGCTGCCGGTTGTACTGCACCTGACGGCTGAACGCGATCGTCGTCGGGTTGAAGTGGAACGAGAGCGTGCGCGACGGGTCCGCCTCCTCTGCGAGGACCGCGACCGCCCGTCCGGTGCTCACGACGCCACCGGCTCGGCGAACGTCTCGGTCCAGCCCTCGTGGGCGAACTCGAACACCTCGAGCGCGACCTTGCCGCCCTCCGAGGCGAAGCTCGGACCCTTGTAGCTGACCGGCCACACGTTGCGGAACTCCCACGTGACGACGCGGTGGCGCTGCGAGTCCATGCCCACGACGCTCGCCGTCGCGTCGGCCGGCGACCTCCCCTGCGCGACGTCGTCGAACCACTGCACGAGCGCCGACGTGCGCCACCCCACAGGTCGCGTCAGCTTGACCGTCCCGTAGCTGAGCCGACCGGGGAGCTTGTGGACGAAGCCGTTCTCGCCGCCCTCCGCGTACGTGCGCACCTCGTACTGCGCGGACAGCCCGTCGAGCGCCGTGAACGCGCCCACGTCGACGCCGTCGATGGTCACGTCGAAGTGCATCGTGGAGACGGGATCGCCGTCGGTGCGCTTCATGTCTGCTCCCGGGTGCTGGACGGTGTGGTCGGTCAGAGGTCGGGCAGGACGCCGCGACGCTCGCGCTCGAGGAGGAGCGAGCGTCGCAGGCGGTGCTCGAGGTGGTCCCAGAGCTGGTCGGCCAGACCCGCGAGGTCCGCGGGGGAGTCGGCCGCGGGTGCGTCGGCGGACGCCGCGGGCTGCCCCGGGGACGCCGCGACGACCTCCCCGACGGTGTCGTCCCGCGGCTGGTCGGCACGTGCCGCGACGGACCGGTGCCCGGCCGACGGCGCAGTGACCAGGTCGAGCGCGGTGGCGGGCGGCCACCCGCCGTCGGTGCCGGTCGGGCTCGGCGGTCGGGGAGGAGCCGGTTCCCGCCCGACCTCGGTCGCGTGGCGCAGCGCGCGGAGCGGGCGTCCGACCCCGGGGCGGGCGTCCGGTCGCGGAGGCGCGTCGGGGGGCGTCGGGACACGGGGTCCGTCGGGGGGCGTCGTGGCTCGGGGTCCGTCGTCGGGCGTCGTGGCTCGCGGTCCGTCGTCGGGCGTCGTGGCTCGCGGTCCGTCGGGGGGTGTCGTGGCTCGGGGTCCGTCGTCGGGCGCCGCGGCCCGGGGTGCGTCGAGCGGCGTCGTGACGTGGGGCGCGTCGGACGCCGTCGAGCGGTGCGTCGTCGCCGGTGCCACGGACTCCGGTACGCGCGCGCGCCGCGTCACCGGCACCTCCGACGGGCTCCCGGTCCAGGGCGCGGCGCTCGGGCCGCCCGGGCCGTGGTCCGTCGAGGACTGCGAGGCCGCTCGTCGAGCCCGCTCGGTACCGGGGGACGCGGCCCCGCGGAAGTGTCGGCCGGCGTCAGGCAGCGGACGACCCAGACCGCCGGCCCCCGCACGCGGCGCAGCATGCGACGGCCCGGTGGTGCGCGGGACGGTGACGCCACCCGGTGGGGAAGCCGAGCGGGCGGGCGCTGACGGCCGGGTCGGGCTCGGGGCCGTGGGGTGCTGCAGGGTGGGGCTGGTCGGGACAGTGGCGCGCGCGGCGACGGAGGACCCCGTGCTGCTGCCGGCGTCGATCGACGACGTGCTCGGGGGTACCACCCGCGACGCCACCACGTCACGCGGGACCGGGGCGGTGCGCGGGTCGGGGGTGGTGGCGGCGGCGGGGGCTGGCGCGGCGGCGGCTGATCGTGCGGCGGTCGTGGTGGCGAGGGGCGCAGCTGCGGCGTCGTCGGTGCGCACCGCCCGCACGGCGCCGGGTCGAGCTCCCGGCATGGGCGGCGGTGACGAGGTCGGGGTCGAGCGCTGGGTCGGTGTCGGGGTCGCGGCCGGGGTGGTGGTCGCGCCGCCCGCGAGCCGGCCGACCGCCGACGCGGGGGCCTCGCCCACCGGACCGCGCGAGCCGCCGAGCGTGGAGCGTCGCGCGGGAGGCCGGGCGGTGGGCTCGGGCCCCGGAGGTCGGGCGGTGGGCTCGGGCCCCGGAGGCGAGGTCGGTCCGGAGCCTTTCGTCAGGTCCGCGCCGCGGAACGCCGGAGCGGCGCTCCCAGGCGCAGCGGCCGTCCTCGGGGCCGCAGCCCTGCTGGCCGCTGTCGCACTGCCCGCTGCGGTCGCGCTGCCCGCTGGGGTCGCGCCGCCCGTCGCCGTCGGACGCATGGCCGGAGCGCTGCCGCTCGCCGTCGTCCCGCCCGCGGCGCTGTCGGACGGCCCCCTCCTCCGGTGGTCGGCGGCGCGCGTCACGGGTGCGGCCACCGGTGCGGCCGCATTCGCGGACCGTGCGACGCCGACCGAGGACTGGGGAGTCGGGCGGGTCGTCGGCGAGACGCCGGGACGTGGGACCGGAGTCCGTGAGAGCGCGGCGTCGGTCACCGGCGCACGGTGCGCGGGGCCCGTGCCCGGGTCTGCCGGCGACCGGCCTGCGCGTCCTGCGACACCCGGGGAGCCCGCCGGACCGTCCGGTGCGCGATGCACGGCCGCGTCGTCGGGCTCCGGAGTGGACGGCGTGCGACGCCGTCGCAGCAGCGACGCGAGGCGCCGCAGGCCGGACCGGGTCGGCCTGGGATGGTCGGCGCCAGCGGTGGCATGACCCCCGTCGCTCGTCGGGCCTGGCTGCCCGCGGCCGACCACCCGCGGGACCGCCGCCCCCGGCGCGGCGTGGATGATCGGCCGCGCGAGTGCGGCGGGCAGGACCTGCCGGGTCGTCAGCCCGCGTGCGAAGCTCCGGCTCGCCACGACGGACCGCACGGCGAGCGGTCGCCCGGTCACGGGCTGCCACCCCTGGTCGCTGCTCATGACTCACCCCACCGGTCGCCGAACTCGACGTTCGGCGGCTCATGGGCGGTCGGAAGCCGCCGAAGGGGAAGGTCGGCTCGGTCTGGGGGGTGGCCGTCGGGGGGCGTCGGGGTCATCTCCGGCCTCCCTCGTCGTCGGGGTCGTGCGTGAGGGCACGGGCAGCGGCCACGAAGTGCGCGCGGTCGGGGTGCTCCAGGTCGAGCAGGGTGTCGAGCGGCCAGTGGAGGACCGCTGCGAGGTACGCGATCTCGTCGAGCAGGTCGACGGCCGCGTACGTCACCATTCCCCCGGCGCACCACCCGACCTCCCGCCGTGCAGGTCGACGGCGAACTCCTCGCGGCACGCCGGGCACGTGACCGCGGTCGACGTCGTGCCCTCGGCGTTCACCTGCCGGTACAGGTCCTGCAGGAACGCCAGGTCCGGCGTGAACAGGCCCTCGATGACGCCCGTCGTGACCGCCGGCAGGTCGCCCAGCCGCGTCACGGTGCGGGCCAGCAGCAGCACCGTCAGGTACGCCTCGTTGTCCCGCACGCGCGGGTCCCGCAGGGGCGTGATCTCGTCGCGGGCGCGCGCCAGGCGCATCGTGCCCTGGCGGTGGACGCGCCCGTGGTCGTCCTCGAACCCGACGGGCAGCTCGAACCAGAACTCCGTCTGCAGACCCGTGCCGCCGCTGGGCACCGGCACGGGCCCGGTACCCGGGTGCGGCACGGACCCCGGCGTGCCCGCGTCCGGGCCGGCGGCGACGTCGGCGCTCATCAGGAGACCTTCACCTCGACACGCTCGTGGACGAGCGTGACCTCCTCGATGGCGACCTCGGTCGACCCGGCCTGCAACGACCCGAGCGTGATCTTCGACGGCCAGCAGAAGAACAGGTTGAACCGCAGCACCTCGTGGTGCAGGTAGTCGAGCAGGATGACCGACGCGTCACGGCGCGAGCCGTCGATGTCGCCCTCCTGCACGGCCGCGATCCACTTCCACCAGCCGTCGTCCTTGGTCATGCCGCGCTTGAGCGTGACGTCGTTGAACTTCTGCGCCGCGGGCAGCTTCTTGAGCACGGGGATGCCCCCGGGCTTGTTCTCCTGGTGCTCGATCACCGAGATCTCGATGCCGAGCCCGGAGGCCTCCTTGAACTGCGCGATGGTGACACCGTCGACCTGTACCTCGAACAGGCTGGCTGCGATCGCGTCCTCGCCGATGGGCATGGGCGTCGTCCTCTCTGAAGGTCAGGTCACTCGGCGACCGCGCCGCCGGTCGGCAGCTGGCTGATGCGGAACACGACGAACTCGGCGGGCTTGACCGGCGCGATGCCGACCTCGATGACGACGTACCCGGCGTCGACCTGGTCGGGCGGGTTGGTCTCGGCGTCGCACTTGACGTAGTACGCCTCGGTGGGGGTGGTGCCGAACAGCGCGCCGTCGCGCCACAGCCCCAGCAGGAACGCGCCCACCGAGCGCTCGATCCGCTGCCACAGCTTCTGGTCGTTCGGCTCGAAGACGGACCACTGCGTCCCGAGCAGGATCGAGGACTCGACGTAGTTGAACAGCCGACGCACGTTGACGTACCGCCACTGCGCGTCCGACGCCAGCGTCCGGCCGCCCCACACGACGATGCCCCGGCCGGGGAACGCGCGGATGGCGTTGATGCCGGCGGGGTTCAGGTCGTCGTGCTCCTTGCGGGTCAGCGCCTGCTCGACGTCGAGCGCACCGAGCACCACCTCGTTGGCCGGCGCCTTGTGCACGCCACGGGTGTCGTCGTTGCGGCTCCAGATCCCGGCCAGCGCACCGCTCGGCGGGAACAGCCGCGCGCGGCCCAGCAGCGTGTCCCACATCGACACCCACGGCCAGTACACGGTCGCGAACGGCGAGGAGAACGCCATCTTCTCGGTCACCCACTCGTGGACCTGCTGCGCGTTCAGCCCGCGCGGGGTGTCGAGGATCGCCATGCGGTCCTTGCGCGCCTCGCAGTGGGAGATCATCGCGGACTGCACGGCCTTGAACCCGTCGGCGTCGAGCTGCCCCTCCTCGTACGCTGCCGCGAGGTCCGGCACGCACACGATCGTGACGTCGTCGAGCGCGTCCAGGCCCGCGATGCCGGAGCGTGCCGTGACGTCGCCGAGGTAGTCGCCGGGCGTCACGCGGGCGGGCAGCGCCGCACCGCCGGTGAGCGCGACCTCGCCCGACGCGGGCAGGCGCTCGGCGACGGGCGACGAGCCGACCTCCGTCAGGCGGACGAGCCGCGACTCCGCGACGGCCGTGACGACGTTGGCCGCGCCCTTGCGGCTCGTGACGTTCTCGTACCGCTCGACGTCGTCGCCCCGGCGCACGACGAGCGTGAACGCCTCCTCGGGGGGCGCCTCGCCCCCCTCGGGCTCGACCTTCGGCTCCACGGCCACGGTGATGGCGTCGCCCCCCGCGCCCGGGTCGACCGCCTCGACCCGGTACACCGCGTGCCCGGCGCGGACGGAGCTGGTCAGCTCGGCGGTCGCGCGCTGGCCCTCGTCGGACGCGAGCGAACCGACCCGCACCACGTACGCGGCGCCACCGCCGTTGTCGAAGAACTGGTGGACCGCGTACGGAAGGTTCGCGCCGTCGACGAAGGTGCCGAACGTCCGCGTGAACTGCGACCAGTTGACGACCTTGACCGCCTGGTCGTACGGGCCGTCGGCGGTGATGCCGACGAACGCCGCGACGGCGGTGCCGACGCCCTGGATGGGTCGGGGCCCGGACGCGACCTCCTGCACGTACACACCGGGCGACCGGATGCTGCTCAGCGTGGCCATGGCTCGTCCCTCCTGGTCGGTGCGGCGCGCACCCTGCAGTTCGCACCACGGCCAGCGTCGGTCGGGCCGGTCGGCGGCGACAGTGCCCTGCGGGTGCCGGTAGGGGCCGCCCGTGGTGCACCTACGGGCAGGGCTCGGGCCGCGGCGGCGTGCGACCGTCGCCGCCGGGGTACGACGTGGGGATGGACGCGCCGGTCTGGGAGCGGTTCGCGGACGTCGTGCTGGCCGCCGACGCCGCCGTGTGCCGCGTCGTCCAGGGGGTCCCGCCGCGCGACTTCGCCGGCCTGTATGTGGGCGACGACGAGGTCGACGCACTGCTCATGACGCTGCCGGGGCTGGACGGGCCGCTCCCCGAGCAGGTCGCGCCGCTGCGTGCGCGCCTCGACCCGCACGTCGACGCGGCCCGGGCCGCGCTGCACGCGTGGGCGCGGACGGGGGACGACGGGCTCGCGCGCGCGTGCCGGTACGCGGGCGCCCGGGGCGTGGCGGCGGAGGTGCTCGCGGTGGTGCTCGCGGCGGACCTGCACCCGCAGCGGCAGCGCCTGCTCGCGTACGTGCAGGACAGCGTGCAGCTGCCGCGGCCGACCCTCGCGTGGGTGGCCCGCGTCCTGGGCCAGGAGGCGGTGCGGGCGCTCGCGCCGCGCGGGCCGCTGGTGCGTGCAGGGCTGGCGGTCGTCGGCGCCGACGGGGCGTGGGGCACGCGCATGTGCGGCGTCGCGCCGCGGGTCGCGTGGGCGGCGCGGGGTGACGACACCCTCGACCCGGAGGTGCCCGCGGGGACGCGCGTCGTGGCAGCCGACGAGGGCGCGGGTCCGGGCGCGGTGCCGGGCGCTGCCGGACGGAGCGCGACGGGCCGGGGTGCCCGCCGGCCGCGGCCACCGGCGGACCGGCCGGCTGGGTCCGGTGCGCTGCTGCTCGTGCACGGCGCCGACCCCGAGAGCCGACGCCGCACCGCAGCGGCGGCCCTGCAGGGGACGGAGCTGCTCGTCGCGGCGCTGCCCGCGTCGGTGGACGCGTGGCACGCGCTCGTGCGGGAGGCCACGCTGCGGTGCGCGGCGCTCGTCGTGGAGGTCGACGGTCGCCTGACACCGGACGACACCGAGCAGCTCGACCGCGCCGGCCACCTGGCCCTCGTCCTGGCGTCGGCGCGCGAGCTGCCGCTGGACTGCCTGCCCGCGCGGCCGTGGCGCGAGGTCCACGTGCGCGACGGTGAGGCCGACGACGGCGACTGGCGGCGACGGACGGGAAGCCCCGCGCCCGTGGGGGTGCGGCTGACGCGTGAGCAGCTGAGGCTCGTCGCCGGTGCGGACCGCGGGACCCGGAACGGTGCCGGCGGTGTGGTCGCGGGGGTGCGACGCCTCGCTGGAGGGCACCTCGACGGGGTCGCGGCACGGGTCCACGCGCGGCGCGGCTGGGACGACCTGGTGCTCCCCGCCACCCCCACCGGTCAGCTGCGCGACCTCGTCGCCCGCTACCGGCAGCGGCGGACCGTCTTCGGGACCTGGGGGTTCCCGGCGGTGCCGTCCGCGGGCGTGGTCGCGCTGTTCGCCGGCCCGTCCGGGACGGGCAAGACGCTGGCCGCCGAGGTCGTCGCAGCCGACCTGGGCCTCGACCTGTACAAGGTGGACCTGTCCGCGGTCGTCTCGAAGTACATCGGGGAGACCGAGAAGAACCTGGAGCGGGTGTTCTCCGCCGCCGCGTCGGGGGACATGGTGCTGTTCTTCGACGAGGCCGACGCGCTGTTCGGCAAGCGCACCGACGTGTCGTCGTCGCACGACAGGTACGCGAACATCGAGGTCGCGTACCTGCTGCAACGGCTCGAGGTGTTCGACGGCCTGGTGATCCTGGCGACGAACCTGCAGGGCAACATCGACGACGCGTTCTGGCGCCGGATCGCGGTGTCCGTGACGTTCACGTCACCGGACGAGGCGGAGCGTCGCCGCATCTGGGACCGCGTGTTCCCCGCCGCGGCGCCCGTCGAGGACGTGGACCTCGACCTGCTGGCGCGCCGGTTCAAGGTCACCGGCGGCGTGATCCGCAACGCGGCGCTGGGCGCGGCGTTCGCGGCGGCCGACGAGGGCGCCGGCATCACCATGGGCCGGGTCGTCCGGGCGCTGCAGCGTGAGCTCGTCAAGCTCGGGCACCTGTCGGTGGTGGACCCCGTCGACGAGCCGGCGGGCGCCCCCGCCGTGCGGGCAGGGGGCTGACACGGAACGGGCGGCGGTCACCGAGCGGGTGCCGTCCGCGTCGTCGCCGCGGACGGTCGTCGCGCCGCGCGCGGCCGCCACCGGCTCACGGACGAGCGCCGCGCGGGCCGGACGGACCGGCGCACCGGGCGCCGTCGCGGCGGGCACGGCGGGTGCGTCGAACGCGGCGGTGACGCGCGCCGTCCGGCGTGCGGGGACGTCGGCGGGCGACCGCGGGCCGTCGGGCGCCGCCCTTCCCGGACCGGCACGGGCGGCGCGCAGCCTCCCCGCGCGCGCTGCGGGCGGGCCCGAGGAGGCGGAACGTCGAGGCGTCCGACGTGCGCCGGTGTCGACCCTCGAGGTGAGCCACCCGGGTGACCCGGCCGAGCGTGAGGCGGAGGCGTTCGGTGCGCGCATCGCCCACCAGCGCCCACCCACCGCACCGGACCTGCCGGCGACCCGCACCGGCGACGCAGGCACGGAGCGTCGCCTCGCGGGCAGGGGCGTGACCCGAGGGCGCGCGGACGGTCGGTCCGGTCCTGCGGCACGGCAGGCACAACCCCCGTCACCGGGCGTGAGCGGTCGATCCGGTCCCGGGACGGTGGCACGCGAGGGCGACACCGCGGCGGAGCAGGTCGCCGCCGGCGGTGAGGTGCCCGTGTCGGACGCGACGCGCTCGCTCGTCGCGAGCCCTGGCGGCGGCACGCCGATCCCGGACGCCGTCCGCGCCCGCATCGAGCCGCACCTGGGTGCGGACCTGACCGGCGTGCAGGTGCACACGGGCGCCGCGGCGGCCGCCGCCGCTGCGGAGCTGCAGGCTCGCGCGTTCACGGTGGGCGCGCACATCTTCCTGGGCGACGGTCAGTCCGTGGGCGACCTCGAGCTCATGGGGCACGAGGCGACGCACGTCGTGCAGCAGGTCGCGCTCGACACCTGGCGGGCGCCCGTCGCACGCGACTTCGAGGCGACCGACCTGCTGCCGGACTTCATCATCGACGGCGTCACCTCCGCCGTGCAGGCCGTCCCCGGGTACGCGCTCGTGGGGATGATCACCGGCAAGGACCCGCTGACCGACGAGCCGGTGCGAGCGCCCGACCTCGAGCTCGTCGAGAAGGTCCTCACGTGGGGGCCGTTCGGTGCGGCCGTCGGGCCGGTGCTGCAGGGCGTCGAGATCCTCGCCGACATCGTCGCGTACCTGCGCGAACGCATGGCCGCACACGACCTGACGTGGGACCGCATCAGCGCGGACGTCTCGGCGGCGTGGGACGAGATGGGCGTCACCGAGGGGATCAGCGGCAACGTCGCGATCGTCGAGCGGTACGTCGACGCGTTCCTGGCCGACGTGCGGGCGCTCGTCGACGAGGTCAAGGACACGGTGATCGAGAAGGTCCGGGCCGTCGTGGCCGGCATCGCCGAGCCGCTGCTGCAGAGGCCCGAGATCGCGCCGCCGTGGAACCTCGCGGTCAAGGCGTTCCACCACGACCCGCTGACGGGGCAGGACGTGGCGGCGCCGACGGTCGAGATCCTCGGGGACTTCCTGCGGCTCATCGGCAAGGGCGACGTCGTCGACCAGATGACCGAGCGCCGCACGCTGCAGGAGACCGCCGACTGGCTCGACACCATGTGGGGAAGGTTCAAGGGCCTGCTCGGGCAGGCCGGGGCACTGTTCTCCGCCGCGTGGGACGCGATCAGCCCGTCGAACCTGCCGCAGCTGCTCGACACGCTGCCGGCGCTCGCGGACCGCGCGCTGGCCCTGGTCGCGGACGTCGGTGCCTTCGCGTGGGACGTCGTCGCGAAGGTCCTGGAGCTCGTCAAGAAGTCGCTGCTCGGGTGGCTCAGCGAGCACGCCCACGAGATCCCCGGCTTCCACCTGCTGACCGTCATCCTCGAGAAGAACCCGTTCACCGACGAGCCCGTCCCGCGCACGGGGGAGAACCTCATCCGGGGGTTCGTCACGCTGCTGCCCGGCGGGGCTGCGATGTACGACCAGCTCGCCGAGTCGGGCGCGATCGCGCAGGCCGGCGCTCGGATCGACGGGGCCGTCGCGAGCCTCGGCATCTCGTGGGAGCTGATCGTCTCCACGTTCAAGGGCGTGTGGGACCTCGTCACGCTCGAGAAGCTGCTCTCGCCCGTCGACACGTTCAACGAGATCACCGCGAAGTTCGGCGAGCCCCTCGGGCGGATCTTCGAGTTCATCTCCGTCGTGGTGCAGGTCGTCATCGAGCTGGTCCTGCGGATGATGAACTTCCCGCCCGAGCTCGTGGGCAACGTCATCGCCAACGCCACGGCCGCCATCGACGACATCGTCGCCGACCCCGTCGGGTTCCTCCTGAACCTCATCGCGGCGATGAAGGCGGGGTTCTCGTCGTTCTTCGGCAAGATCGGCACCTACCTGCTCAACGGCCTGGCCGACTGGCTGTTCCGCGGCCTGAGCAAGATCGGCGTCGCCCGGCCCACCGAGCTGACGCTCGAGGCCGCGATCACCCTCATCGTGCAGATCTCCGGGATCACGGTGGAGGTGATCTGGCAGAAGCTCGCCACGCACCTGGGGCAGGAGACCGTCGACCGCATCCGCGGTGCGGTCGCGATGGCGGGCGAGGCCTTCGCATTCGTCAAGGAGGTCCAGGAGGGCGGCTTCTCCGCGATCTGGGCGCGGCTGACCGAGAAGCTGTCGATGCTGTGGGACACGTTGTTCGACATGGTCAAGGACTGGATCATGACGGAGATCGTCGACGCGGCGATCGCCAAGGTCCTGTCGATGCTCGACCCCACCGGCATCATGGCCGTCATCAACGGCGCCATCGCGTTCTTCCGCGCCGTGCAGTCGGTGCTCGACTACGTGCGCGAGCTGCTGGAGATCGTCGACTCGTACGTCTCCACGATCGGGGCGATCGCCAAGGGCGACGTCGGGCCGGGCGCCGCGATGCTCGAGGGCGGGCTGGCCGCGGCCGTGCCCGTGGCGATCGGGTTCCTCGCCAACCAGGTGGGCCTGGGGGACGCACCGGAGAAGATCGCGGAGTTCGTCATCGGGCTGCGCGAGAAGCTGTTCGAGGCGCTGGACTGGCTGATCGAGCGGGCGGTGGCGATGGGGCGGGGGGCGTTGGCGGCGCTGACGGGTGGGGGAGAGGAGGTTCCACAGTCGGGGGAGCCCGCCGACGACGGGAGTGGACCCCTGTTCGACGGGAGCTTCGACCTCGGTGCCGAGCACCATCTGATCTCGTACGACGAAGCAGCGGGGACGCTCTCGGTGGCCTCGGACAATACCCAGCCGGTCGCGGACGTCGCGCCGGCACGGACGGTGGCCCAGATCCTCACCGACCTGTTCCGCGCCCACAAGCAGGCGCCCGGCACACATGGCCGCCGACGCCAGATCCGTGCGGCAATCGCCGAGCTCAAAGCCGTCCTCATCGCGAACCCTGCGGCGTGGGGCCAGGCCGGCGACATCGGGCATGCACCGAACGTGGGGTCGGTTGCTCCACACAAACGCAAGGGTGAGGGCTGGCGTCCGGTCGGCGCGGCTCCGTCGTTCCTCGAGGTGTGGGAGCTCACCTCGGAGCACGTCATCCCCGACATGTTCTTCACGGAGTACCTCGAAGGACTGGACCTGCCGGCCACGTCGGAGGACGAGTACCGCGCGATGACCACGATCATGATCTACAAGGGCGCGGCCGACGAGAAGACCAAGTCGGACCACACCGCGCGCTCCGCGCTCGGCCGTGACATCAGAGCCGTCCCCAAGCAGACCTACACGAAGCTCGACGGCTCGCTGATCGAGCGTCGCTCACTGCTGGCCGTGACGCGGCTCATGCGTAACGCGGCCAACGCTGCTGTCGGGCGCACCTACGCGGCGGTGCTGTTCGAGGAGGACATGGCGTCGACGTCGACACCGGGCAAGACCCGCGGCCAGGTGCGCGGAGGAGGGCCCAAGCCGACGCAGGCAGAGATCGCGTCCGCACGCGAGCAGCAGTGGGCTGCGTTGCAGGATGCGTTCCGCGGAGACCAAGAGGCCCGTGACAGGGAGCTGAAGAAGGATACGGAGGAGGACGCGGAGGAGTGAGAGTCCGCCCTGTGCGCGGCTCTCAGCGGTCGCCCACCCGCACCTCGCGCCCCTCGACCGGCGGGCCGGCGACCTGCGTCGTCGCGACCGTCATGGGCGCGATGAGCACGACGTCGAGCGCAGGCTTGAGCTCGCCGCCGAGCGCGTTCCACAGGTCGGGCGCGGAGCGGTCTCCCGACGGGGGCAGACCCACGGTCATCGGCACGTGCGCACCCTCGAGCACACCGCCGAGGTGCGCGTCGGGGATCGCGTCGAACCGCACGAGGTTCGCGAGCACGAGGCCGAGCAGGGTGTGCTCGTCCTCGGGGCGCTGCGTCCAGGCGGTGATGAGGTACGACAGGCGGTACCACCGCGGCCCGGGCGCGTAGCCCACGACGCGTCCGCGCTCGTCGTGGACGGTCCGCGACTGCGCGTCGCGCCGGTCGACCTCCTCGCGCAGGTCGTAGAGGAACACGTCGACCACGGGGCCGGTGCGGCGCGCGGCCCAGCTCGAGGTCGGCGCGTCGAGGACGACCTCGGCCGGCTGCCCCCGCAGCGCCTCGGCCTGCAGCAGCGCGACCAGCGCGTCATCCGCGTCCGAGATCATGCGCACCCCCGTCGTGCCCGTCTGCCGTCATCGTCCCGCCGGTTCGCACCGCGTGGACGGGTCCCGCGCTTCGCCTGCCCCAACGGGCACGGGTGCTTCACGCCGTGTCCGGTTCATCCTGGTCGCCGCGGGGTCGCGGGCCTACCGTCGAGGCATGGCCGTGCTGTCGGCGCAGGAGATCTACCGCTTCGCGCGCATGGCGGGGTTCAGCCCCGAGCAGGCGCAGACGATGACCGCGATCGCCCTGGCCGAGTCTGGGGGGAACACCGGCGCGCACAACCCCGTCGGTGAGGACTCGCGCGGCCTGTGGCAGATCAACGTGGCCGCGCACAAGGACCTGGCCGGAGTGGACCTGTCCGACGCCCTGGAGAACGCGAAGGCCGCCTACCGGGTGTCCGGGCAGGGCGCCGACATCTCGCCGTGGACGGTGACGCACGGGGGTGCGGGCGCCCGCTACCTGCAGTTCCGTGACGAGGCGCAGGCGGCCGCCCAGCTCGCGGGTGACGCGCCCGGCGGGGTGTGGACCGGGACGGACGGGTACGGGCACGTCGTGGGAGCGGGCGGCGCAGGCGGTGACGCGCTCGCGGACCTCGCGGTGGCCGGGTCCGGTGGTCCCCCGGGGGGCGGGAGCCTGCTGCAGGCGTTCCTCGACGCCGCGACGGCCCAGGCGGGGGACCGGTACGTGTTCGGTGCGACGGCGAGCGTCGACGACGCCGACCCGAGCGTCTTCGACTGCTCGGAGCTGGTGAAGTGGGCGGCCGGGCGCCAGGGCGTCGACGTGCCGGACGGGACGTGGCTGCAGTACCTCGACCTCAAGGCGGACGGCGCGACGATGTCCGTCGAGGAGGCGATCAACACCCCTGGTGCCCTGCTGTTCTCCTTCCCGTCCGAGCCGCAGCCCGGTCAGGGCCGGCCGTCCAGCGCGCACGTCGCCATCAGCCTGGGCGACGGCCGCACGATCGAGGCGGCGAACCCCCGCAAGGGTGTGATCTTCGGGGAGGCCGAGGGGCGCTTCAACTTCGCGGGCTTCATCCCCGGGCTGACCGACGGCACCGTCGGGCCCGGCGGTGCGGTGGGGACCGACCCGGGCCTGGACTCCGACGGGGATGGCATCACGGACGTCCTCGAGCAGCGCCTCGGCCTCGACGCCTTCCTCGCCGACACCGACCTCGACGGGTCGTCCGACGGGTACGAGCTGCTCATGCTGCGGACCAAGGCCGACGCGGCGGACTCCGACGGCGACGGCGTGTCCGACGGTCAGGAGCTGCTGCTGGGGACCGACCCGACGCGCGCGGACACCGGTGCCGTCGCCGCCGGTGCCGCGGACGGCCCTGACACCGACGCGGACGGCCTTCCCGACGCGCTCGAGCAGGTGCTGGGCACCGACCCGTTCGCCGCCGACACCGACGCCGACGGCTTCGTCGACGGGGCTGAGCACCTGGCAGGCTTCGACGCGCTGGACGCCGCGAGCAACCCGCTCGCCTCCGTCGCCCCGGATGACCCCACGCTCTGACCACCGCTCCCGACGCCGCCGTCATCCGCGCTCGCCCGCCGGACGCGAGGGCGGCCTCAGATGAGGCCGTGGCGGACGGCGTACGCCACGGCGTGCGTGCGGTTGCGCAGCCCGAACCGGCGCGTGAGGTCCTGCACGACGACCTTGACCGTCCGCTCGGAGTACGACAACCGCCGCGCGATCTCCCGGGTGTCCGCACCCTCGCCGAGCAGCCGCAGCACCGAGCGCTCGCGGTCGTTCACGCCGGTGAGCGCGAGCACGTGCCCGGCCGCGCGCGGAGGTGCCGACGTGGGCTCGGACGCCGTCTGCGGCAGCAGCGCCGCCAGCAGGGCGACCGGCACGACGGCCTCACCGGACGCGACCGCGTGCAGCAGCGCGCCCACGGCCTCGGCCGTCGCCTCGCGACGCCGCAGCACCCCGACGGCGCCGGCCTGCACGACGAGAGCGACGGCCTCGGTGCTGACCTCGCCGACCACCAGCACGGGGCGGCAGCCGGGACGCGCTGCCAGACGCCGCACGGCGTCGACCGCTCGCGCCGTGACGGCCTCGAGAACGACGACGACCACCTCGGCCTGCGCCAGGTCCGCCGGCTGCTCGACGTCGACGTGCTCGACCTGCACGTCGGCGAGCGTGTCCATGACGGCACGCAGCCCGGCGCGCGTCAGGGCGTCACCGCCCTGTACGGCGACCCGCAGGTGCAGGGAGACGCCCGCGGTGTGGACGGACTCGAGCGGACGCAGCGTGTGCACGGACGCGGTGGTCATGCCCAGGAGCGTCCCGTCGACCCCTCAACGCAGCCTCCACACCGGGTCAACGCCCGCTCAACGTGGGGGTTTTCACCCGTCGCGCCGGGAGGAGGGCAGGGGTCGGGGGTGACCGGAGCGCTTTCGCGCGCGGGGGTAGCGGTCACTGGATTGCACTCTCGCCGTGGGGGTGGGGGTGGGGGTGACTGGATTGCACTCTCGCGGGTGGGGGGGTGGGGGTTGGGGGGGTGGGGTGCCTGTTGGGGCATGGTGGGGGTGCTCCGGTCGTGGGGGGCGGGGGTGGTGGGAGCATGCGGTGATGGGGGACGTGGAGCGGCTGCTCGACGCGGTGGCGGACGCCGCCGCCCGGGCCGAGCGCGCGGACCTGGTGCAGCGTGCGCGGGCCGCGCGGGCGCGGCTCGCGGACCCGGCCTTCCGGGTGGTGGTGTGCGGCGAGTTCAAGAAGGGCAAGAGCTCGCTGGTCAACGCGCTGCTCGGAGCGCGGGTGTGCGCGACCGATGCCGACGTGGCCACAGCCGTCCCGACGTACGTGCGGTGGGGCGAGCGGGTCTCCGCGCGGGTGCTCGCCGAGGAGCAGCCGGACTCCCCGACGCTCGGCGAGGTCGTGCCTGCCGACGTCCCGACGGCAGCGACCGGCCATGCCGTCCCCGTGCTGCCGGACGAGGCCACCGGCGACGACCGGACGGCGCACGGTGCGGGGACTGCCGGCCGGGCCGTGGAGATCCGCCTCCCGCGCGAGCTGCTGCGCGGCGGCCTCGTGCTCGTCGACACCCCGGGCATCAGCGGCGGGCTGGCGTCGTCGCACGCCGGTGTCGCGCTGCGGAGCCTCGCGGTGGCCGACGCGCTGCTCTTCGTCACCGACGCCGGCTCCGAGCTCGGTGCCGCCGAGCTGGAGCTGCTGCGGCAGGCGGCGGCCCTGTGCCCGGTCGTGCTGGTGGCCCTGACGCGCACCGACCTGTTCGCCCACTGGCGGCGTATCCGCGACGCCGACGTGCACCACCTGCGCGTCGCGGGCGTGCGCGCGGACGTCCTCGGGCTGTCGGCGCCCCTGCGCCACGCGGGTCTGCGCACGCAGGACCGCGACCTCCTCGCCGAGTCCGGCTACCCGGCGCTCGCGGCGCGGCTCCTGGACGAGCGGGTGCGCGCCGCCGGGACGGGTGAGGCGGCGGCTGCGGCGGTGGCAGCCAGCACCCTGGGCCAGCTCCTCACGACCCTGACCGCCGAGCGCGCCGCGCTGCACGACGACGCCACGGCCCGTGAGCGCCGGGCCGCGTGGGAGCAGGCGCGAACCCGCGCGACCGACCTGCGCGGGGTCGGCGCGCGGTGGCAGCAGGTCCTGTTCGACCGCACGTCGGACCTGGCCTCCGAGGTGGAGTCGGACCTCACGGTGCGGCTGCGGGCGCTGCGCCGCGACGCCGTCGCGCACATCGCCGAGCTGCCGGCAGCGCGGCTGGAGGCCGACCTGGGGCCGTGGCTCCAGCAGCGCACGACCGCCGCCCTGCTGGACCACCAGGCGCTCGTGCGCACGCACGCGGACCAGGTGGCCGACACGGTGGCCGAGCAGTTCGGCTCGGCGGCGTGGGAGCTGCGGCAGGGCGTCGCGACGGGCGGTGACGGAGCGGGCGGCGTGGACGTCGCGTTCGTCGCCGCGCCCGGGACCCGCACGTCGCGCCTGGACCTGGGGCTGGTCGCGCTGCGCGGCGGGTCGGCCGGCGCGATGATCAGCCACGGCGCAGGTCTGGTCCTGGGGCTCGCGCTGCCCGTCGTGCTGCCCGTGGCGGTGGTGCTGTCCGCGGTGCTCGCGGGCAGGTCGTGGCACGCCGCCCGCGAGGGGCAGCTGCGTGCGCTGCGCGCCGAGACCGAGCGGGCCGTCGGTGCGTACCTCGAGGAGGTCGACACCGCGGCCCGCAAGCAGAGCCGTGCGGCGGTGCGCGGCCTGCAGCGGCTCCTGCGCGAGACGTACGCGGCGCGCGCCGCGGAGCTGCTCGCGACGGCCACCGCGACGGTCGAGCAGCTGTCGACCGCGATCACGCAGGACGACGCGGCACGTCAGGCGCGGACGGCGCGGGTCGACGCCGAGCTGGCGAGGCTGCGCGATCTCGCGGCGCGCACGGAGGGTCTGCTCGCACCCCTGCTCGCCGCCCGGCGCGCGACGGTGCCGGTGCCGCAGGGGCCGACGTGACCGGCACCGTCGACGCGGTCCGCGGTCTGCTGTGCGACGCGGCCGAGGCGTACGCGGGTACGCCGCACGCGGCGGCGCTCACCGCCGCGAGGCAGCGCCTCGACGGGCCGCTGCGCGTGGCGTTCGCAGGGCGCGTCAAGGCAGGCAAGTCCACGCTGTTGAACGCCCTGGTCGGCCAGCGCCTCGCGGCCACGGACGCCACCGAGTGCACGCGCCTGGTCACGACGTACGTCGACGGGCCGGCGGCCCGGGCCTGGGCGGTGCTGCCGACGGGCGAGCGCCGGCAGGTCGCGTTCGTCCGGGAGAGCGGGCAGACCCGCGTCGACCTGGGTGCGCTGGCCGTGGAGGACGTCGCGCGCCTCGTCGTGGAGTACCCGTCGTCCCGCCTCGAGCGCCTGACGCTCGTCGACACCCCGGGGCTCGCGTCGGCGCGCGCGGAGGTGTCGGTGCGGACCCAGGACTTCCTGCTGGGGGACGACGAGGGCGCCGACGGCGCCGACGCTGTGCTCTACCTGCTGCGGCAGGTCCACGCGTCCGACGTCGACTTCCTGCGGGCCTTCCACTCCGAGGACGACACGTGGGCCGTCACACCCGTCAACGCCGTCGGGGTGCTGTCCCGTGCGGACGAGACGGGCGGCGGCCGCGAGGACGCGCTGGCGACGGCCGAGCGCATCGCGGCCCGGTACCGCCTGGACCCTCGCGTGCGGGCGCTGGTGCAGACGGTCGTGCCGGTCTGCGGGCTGCTGGGACTTGCGGCGGTCGAGCTCACCCAGGCCCGGTACACGCACGTCGAGGCGCTCGCGGGGGAGCCCGCGCATGTGCTGCTGTCGGCCGACAGGTTCCTGCGCGGCGACGGGTCCGTCTCCGCCGACGCGCGCGCGGTCCTGCTCGACGACCTGGGTCTGTTCGGGGTCCGGCTCGCGGTCGGTGCGGTGCGCGCGGGGACGGTCACCGACGCGGCGGGGCTCGCCGCGGTGCTGCGCGTCGCCAGCGGGCTCGACGACGTGCGTGACCTGCTGCTGCGCCGGTTCGTCGCGCGGTCGGGCGTGCTGCAGGCGCAGCGTGCGCTGCGGTCCGTCGAGAACCTCGTGGCCCGGGCTCCCGTCACCGGGGCCGACCGCCTGGCGCGGCGGTGCGAGGAGGTCGTCGCCGCCGCGCACGACCTGGTCGAGCTGCGGCTGCTCGCGGACCTGCGCACGGGCGAGCTGGACGTGGGCGACGACGACGCGCGCGACGAGGCGGAGCGCCTGCTCGGTGCGCAGGGCGACGACCCGCGCACGCGGCTGGGCCTGCCGCCGGCCTGCCCGGATGCGGCGCAGGACTGGTCGGCGCAGGACTGGTCACAGGTGCGACCGCCGCCGCCCCTCGGCGAGGACGGTGCGGTCACGTCCGCGCGGCCGGACGGCGAGCCCGAGGTGCGTGCGGCCGCCGTCGGTGCGTTGCGGGCGTGGCAGCGGCGGGCGGCGCACCCGTTCGCCGGGCCGGACGTGCGTCGGGTCGCCGAGGTGCTGCGGCGCACGTGCGAGGGGCTCGCGACCCGGTGACGGCGCGCGCCCGTCCCCGTGCGGGCGCACCGCCGGCCCTCCACCGGCGGTGCGCCCGTCCACGGTGGAGGGGGCGCGGGCGTGCCTGCTGATACGCGTCGTCTACCAGCAGCTCCACGAGTTGGTGCCGGCGGTGACCGGTGAGGGCGCACCGGACGAGTCGATCGCGCGGACGGTCCACCCCGCGCCGGACAGCGTCGCGGTGGGCACCTCCCGCCAGTACAGCGTGTCGGGCTGGCCGGAGCTCTGGGCCAGCGGGATGTCGGTCCCGGCGTTGGTCAGCACGACGTCCAGGCCGGCCTGGTCGCCGTCGCGGTAGCTCGCGTAGAACGTGGTGACGTCGCCGTTGCGCACGCACGTGGTGTACCCGCCGGGCATCTCCGCTGTCGCGAGGATCGCCGGCGGCACGTTCGCGACGACGTCCAGCGTCTTCTCCTGCGGGTTCGGGAGCTCCAGCCGGACGGTGACGGCGCCGGGGTTGCGGCCGTCCACCGGCGGGTCCCCGACGCGGGTGACCGTGAGGTACGAGTTGTCCGAGGGGGACAGGGTGTAGGTGCCGCCACCGCTGAGCCATGCCGGCACGACGAGCGTCACGTCCTCCTGGAGGCAGCCGGGGATCCCGACGACGACGTCGGCGGTCGAGCCGACCTGCGGCAGGACCAGCTCGGTGGTCTGCACCAGGAGGTCGCACACGTAGACGACCGGGATGTCGACCGACCGCGTCGCCTGGCTGCTGCCGGCGTCGACGGTCAGCGTGACCGTGAGCGTGCCGACACCCCCGACGGTGTCGAGCTGCAACGGGTCCCCGGGGGCCGGCGGTGCGAACGTCACCGCGCCCGTCGCGTCGTTGACCGCGGTCCACGTCCACGTCGCGCCGGGCGGTGCGTCCGCGACCTCCGCGACGACGGTCGCGGGCACGTGCTGCGGGTACTGCGCCGCGGTGCTCGCGAGCGACGTGATCGTCACCCCGGGTGGACGCACGGCGACCGGCAGGGTGCGCGTCGCGGTCAGCGTGCCGACCGTGACGGTCAGGCGCAGCTGGTACGTCCCCTCGGCCGCCTCGCGCGGCAGGGTGTGCGAGAACGACGTGGGCTGGTCCGACGTGGTCACGGGACCGCCGCCGGGGTCCGTGAGCGTCCAGGCCCAGGTGGCGCCGTCGGTGCCCGTGGCCGTCGCGGTGAACGTCGCGGGCTGCCCCAGGACGACCGGGTCGGGGGCCACGGACAGCCCGGTGACCTGCGGTTCGGCGGCTCCGCGCGTCGGGGTGGCGGACGGGTTGGTCCGCCCCGGACCAGGACGCGACCCGGGCGGGTCGCCTCGGCCCGGCCGGCCGCCGTCTCGTGCCGCGCCGTCCTGCGGCGCCCCGCCCCGCCCCGGCCGGTCCTCGTCCGCGTCCGGCGCGGCGTCCTCGGGCTGCCCCGCGTCCGGTCCGCCGGCCCGCTCGTCGGCGCCCCCCGCGGCCCCCTCGTCCTGCGGCACGACGACGTTGGTGCCCTCGCCGGTCGCCGGGTCGTACTTGTCGAGCGCGGCCTGCACCCACACGTCGCCGCGCAGCGTCAGCACGCCCGTGCGGTGCCCGTCGAGGTCGTCGTAGAACACCAGGCCGTCCTTGGCCTCGAGCACGACCCGGTGGTCCGGCTCGGTGAGCTCGAAGGTGGCGGTGGTGCTGTCGACGGTGTCGACGACCGTCGTCGTCCCGGTCGACAGGTCGGGGACGAAGACGTACCTGCCGGACTGCGCGAGGGGCCCGAACCGCGCGGTCGCCGGGTCGCCCACGGCGACCGTGCGCGTGCAGTCCTGCCGGTCGACGGCCGCCACGAGCAGCGCGCCCGCGACGGCCGCGTACACCTCGCGCGTCGAGCGCGAGCCGAGCAGCTGCGCCGTGTCGGTGGGCCGGGTGTCGAGGCAGC
Organism: Cellulomonas xiejunii; assembly: GCF_024508315.1. Taxonomy (NCBI): domain Bacteria; kingdom Bacillati; phylum Actinomycetota; class Actinomycetes; order Micrococcales; family Cellulomonadaceae; genus Cellulomonas; species Cellulomonas xiejunii. The sequence continues at coordinate 3,173,884 of NZ_CP101987.1, read as the reverse complement.
CGGTGGCGCGGGGGGTGCCGTCCAGGGCGGCGATCGTGCCGGTGCCGGGGTCGGCGAGCACCGGCCGCCCCTGCACGAGCAGCACCTGCGCGGTCGGGGTCGCCAGGGCAGTCCGGTGCACGGACTTCGCGGGTGCCGTCCGGCGGTCCGCACTGCCGTCAGCACTGCCGTCCGCACTGCCGTCCGCGCCACCGTCCGTGCTGCCCTCCGCGACGGTCGTGACGCTGCCGGCCCCGGCGTCGACGACCCACAGGTCGCCGTCGTCCGCGACCGCCGCCTGCCCCGGGCCGGGTTGCGCCGCGAGGGCCGTCTCGTCACGGACGTCGAGCGACACGGGGTCGACCTGGGTGACGGTGCGCGCACCGGCGTCGACGACGTGCACGACGTGCGGCGGACCCCCCGGCCCCGGGTCGTTCTGCAGGACGGTGAGCGGCTCGCCGGGGGTGCCGAGGGCGACGGGCCGCCCCACGGTCCACGTGCCGTCGTCGACGCGCGCGACCGTCCCGGCGTCCTCGTCGACGACGTACGTGCCACGGTGGGCCTGTGCGACGGACAGGGCGTGGCCGGCACCGGGCACGGACACGGCCGCCGCGATCTCCTCGGTCGGTCCGTCGACGAGCGAGAGCAGCCCGACGCCGGCGCTGACGACCCACGCGCCGCCGGAACGCTGGTCGAGGACCTGTGCGGGGTTGCCGCCACCGGTGACGGCGGCGAGCGCGAGGGGCGCGGCGACGACGAGCGCGGTGCCGCCGGAGAGCACCGCGCGCCTGCGCGTGCGTTCACCCGGCACGCCGCGCTCCGTCCTGCCCGCCGACCGGGACCGGCTCCGGGTCGGGCGTGCTGCCGGGACGCGCACCGGGCGCTGCCGCGTCGGCGACCGGCCGCGTGCGCGGCCCGCGCAGGGTCCGCGGGTCGACGGCCGCGAGCACCCGGCGCGGCAGGGGCGTGCGCGCGGCGAGCCGGCGGCGCACGTCGGCCTCCAGCGCCCACGCGCGCCGGGCGGTCGCGTCGGTCGGGTCGGCAGGCGAGCACACGCTCGCGGTGACGAGGGTGGCGAGCTCGGTGAAGGCGTCGGCCGCCGCGGCCGCGGCTCCGCCTGCGCCGCCGGCCGTGCGGGCGACCTCGAGGGGTGTGCGTGCCAGGGCGACGGGCACGCCGTGCTCGCGCAGCACGTCGCACGCCTCGCGCCAGGCCGCGGCGACCCGGCGTGCCGGGGTGCCGCGCGTGCGTCGCCGCGTGCGGCGCACGCTCTTGGCGAGCACCACCCCCGCGGCCAGCAGCAGCACGGCCAGCAGGAGCCCACCCACGACCAGGGCACCCGTGCGCGCCACCCGGGCGAGCACCCCACCGGCGACCTCGTTCCCCGCGTCCGTGGCGGTGTCGTCCGCCTGCGCCGGCTGCGCGACCGCGTCGGGGGCGACCTGCGGGACCTCGGGCTCCTCCTGCGGCGACTCGACGGTGTTGGTCACGTCGGTGGGCTCGAACGCGACCCACCCGTACCCGTCGAGCAGCACCTCCGGCCACGCGTGCACGTCGGTGCTGAGGACCTCGACGACGCCGTCGACGGCACGCGCCGGGTCGAGCCGGTACCCGACCGCGACCCGTGCGGGGTACCCGAGGGCGCGCGCGACGACCGCGAACGCCGACGCATGCTGCTCGGCGTACCCGTGGGCGGGGTCCTCGGTGCGCAGCAGCCGCTCGATCGCACCGTAGGAGTGCCCCGGCAGGCCCTCGGGGTCGTAGGGCTGCGCCCGCAGGGACGTGGCGAGCGCGTCGAGCTGTGCCCACGGGGTCGCACCGCCGGCGCGCGCCACGTCGGCGCGCTCGCCGACCCACTCGGGCACGTGGGGCAGGGCGACCAGGCCGGCGTCGCCGGGAGGTGGGGCGGCCTCCTGCACGCCGTCGAGGTGAGCCACGAGGCTCGTCACCGTGTACGACGTGTCCTGGACCCGGGGCGCGTCGTCGTCGGCGCCGGCCGGGACGAGCGTGCCGCTCACCTCGTCGAGCGCGGCCGTCGTGCCGGCCAGCGCCACGGGCTCGCCGACGACGGGCAGGAAGACGCCGCTGCCGGCGAGGACCTCGACGTCGAGCTGCACGGTGTCCGCGCCCGCGGTGTACGTCGTGCGGTGCGGCAGCTCGCTGCCCGCGAGCACGAAGCGCCCCGCCTGGGTCCACAGCGCGCCGTCGAACCGGTCGAGGGCGGCCAGGCGCACCTGCCTCACGTCGGCCGGGTCGCCGTCGGTCCGCACACGCACCCGGTACAGCGGCACGGCGGGCTCGGTGAGCTGGGGGCGGACCTGCACCAGCGGGCTCAGGCCCTGGTCGATCTGCACGGGCGGTTCGTAGACCGCGCGCGGGTCGGCGCGGTTGCTGCCGTCGGCCAGCGGCAGCGCGGACGTCCCGAGGACGGCGAGCGCCACGACGGCCGCGGCCCCCGGGAGGCCGATGAGCACGCGTCCGGCGGTCGAGTGGCGGCGCCGGGCGGCGAGGTCGACGCCGACGGCGTGCGCGTCGGCGAGGCTCGCGCCGTCGTCGGTGGACGCGCGGTTGGCACGGACGAGGACGAGCAGCCCGGCGGTGCCGAGCATCGCGGCCGTCGGCACCAGCGCCCACGTCTCGCGCCCTGCGGTCAGCGCGAGGCACGCCGCCAGCACGACGAGGGCGGGCAGCGCGACGCCCACGACCAGTCGGGTGCGCAGCACGAGCAGCACCGCTGCGTACGCGCCCGCGAACGAGAGCGCGACGGGCAGCGCCAGCAGGTCGGGCGTGGCGTCCGCGGGCAACGTGACGGTGAGCATGCGTGCCCAGCCGGAGAGCAGGCCGTCGCCGGTCGCACGCAGCGCGTCGGTGCGCGGCAGCCCGTACAGGGTCCGCGAGGCGTGGAGCCCGTACAGCTGGCCCACCGCGAGCACCACCAGCGCGACGGGCGCGAGCGCCCACCCGGGCAGCCGCCGCCACGTCACGAGCCACGCGAGCAGCGCCCCGACCAGCGCGGCGACCCCCACGCGAAGGGCCCAGCCCCACCCCGTGAAGAAGGGGGCGAGCGTGCTCGCGGCGGCCACCACGGCACCCACGGCCAGGACGGGCTCGGCCGCGCGGGCGACGGCGGGTCCCCAGCGTCGGAGGGCACGGGGTGCGGCGGCGGGCGCGGGACGCGACGGCCGCGGTCCGCGCTCGACGGTTGGTGGGGTCGGTGCGTGCGTGGTCACCGACTCACCCCCGCACCAGCGCGTTCCACACGGCCGGGAAGTCCTCGTCGGTGGCGACCCCGACGACGAGCGCACCGTCCAGCGGCGCCGCGCGTCGCCCGCGCGGCTGCGCGACCTGCACGAGCGAGACCATCTGGAACCGCCCGCGCACACGGGACACGACGGCACGCTCCGCCGCCGGCGGCTGGCCCGTGACGACGCCCAGCGAGACCCCCTCCTCGCGGGGCACCATCGAGGCGAGCGCCGGCAGGCCGGGGTCCTGGGCGGTGGCGTGCGCGGCCGCCAGCAGGTCGAGGACCTCGCTGCGGTCACGCGTGCGGTCGACCACGACCGTGTCCCCGGCGGTCGTCGACAGCTGCAGCGGGAACCGCCCGTCGACGGCGGCGACCGCGAGCGACGCGGCCACGCGGCACGCGTCCTCGAACGTGTCGCCCGGGTAGGAGACGGCGCGCGTGTCGAGCACGACCATGAGGCGCGGCTCGAACGGCACGACGTTGTGCCGGACCATCAGCACGCCCGTGCGGGCGCTGGCCTTGGCGTGGATGAGCCGGTGGTCGTCACCCGGCTCGTACTCGCGCAGCGAGTGGAACGCGATACCGCCGCGGGGCGCGCTCGACGACGTGGGGCCCTCGGCGTCCTGCGACCGGCCCGACGGGACCGACGCGACGTGGTGGATCCGCGGGTGCACCGTGAGCCGCCCGGTCGACGCGTGGTCGGACGCGATCCGCATGAGGCGCAGCGGGTCGCTGTGGCCGATCGCCAGCGGACCGACCGGGTACACGCCGCGCCGCGCGGTGGGCAGCGGGTACGCCGCGACGTGCGTCGCGTGCGGCCCGAGGCTGGGCAGCGGCAGCGTCACCGAGCGCGTCCCGACGTGTTCGGTCGCCAGGACCGGCGGGCTGCGCCGCCCGGCGGTGTTGGTCACGGTCAGCAGGCCCCGGGCGGTCTCGCCCTCCGCGACGCGCAGCGGCTGGACCTCGCGGCGCACCGTGACCGACGGGCGGTAGACCATCCACAGCCCGGCCGCCGCGAGCGCGAGCAGGCACGCGAGGCCGACTATGACGAGCTCCGGCCAGTCCGCGAGCCACCCGAGCAGCGGCAGGAGCACGCCGGCGACGGCGACACCCTGCCCCGAGCGCGTGAGCACGTCACACCTCGGCGCGCTGCTGCGGCACGGGCACGCTGGTGAGCACCTGGTCGAGCAGGTCCTCGGCCGTGCGGCCCTGGAGCTCGGCCTCGGGCCGCAGCACCATGCGGTGCGGCAGGACGTACGGCGCGACGACCTTGAGGTCGTCGGCCGTGACGAACGAGCGGCCCTGCGTGGCGGCCAGCGCCTGCGCGGCCTTGGCGGTGGCGATGGTCCCGCGCGGGCTGACGCCCAGGCGCAGCTCGGGCATGGTCCGCGTCGCGGCGGTCACGGTCACGAGGTACGCGAGCACGGCCGGTGCGAGGTGCACCTGCGACGCGATCTGGTTCATCTGCTCGAGGTCCGCGGTGCTCAGCACCGCGGGCAGGTCGTCGGTGCTGTGCCCGCCCGTGACCTGCGCGACGACCTCGACCTCGGCGTCGTGGTCCGGGTAGCCCAGGGACGCGCGCATCATGAACCGGTCGAGCTCGGCCTCGGGCAGGTCGTACGTGCCGCCCTGCTCCACGGGGTTCTGCGTCGCGATGACGACGAAGGGGCGCGGCACCAGGTACGGGATGGAGTCGACCGTGACCTGGCGCTCGGCCATGACCTCCAGGAGCGCCGACTGGGTCTTGGGCGAGGCGCGGTTGATCTCGTCACCCAGGACGATGTTGGCGAACACCGCACCCGGGTGGAACACGAACTCGCGCTTGCCCGCGTCGTACACCTGCACGCCCGTGACGTCCGACGGCAGCAGGTCGGGCGTGAACTGGATGCGGCGCATCGACCCGTCGATCGACTGCGAGATGGCCTTCGCGAAGGACGTCTTGCCCGTGCCCGGCACGTCCTCGAGCAGCAGGTGCCCCTCGGCGAGCATGCAGACCAGCGCCATGCGCACGACGTCGGGTGCGCCCCGGATGAACGACTCCACGTTGGCGGCGAGCGCGTCGAACTGCTCGGCGAACCACGCGGTACGGCCCTGGGCCGATGCGTCGGCGAAGTCGTTGTCCACGCCTGTCCTCCCCCTGGACGGCACCGGCGCAGCGCCGGTGCGCCACCGCAGGCGTCCGACTGACGTATCACCGGGCGCCGTGCGCGGTACCTGAAAGTTAGGACCACGCCGGGCGTGGGCAGATACGTCGGGCGGGCAGCATTCGTGCCCGTTGGGGCAGCGGGCCGGTCGGCGGGCCCGCGCACCGCGGGTGCGGGGGAAGGGTGCGGTCATGGACGTCGTCACGGACCCGGTGCTGGAGCTGGCCGACCGGGTGCTCGCCGTCGACCCGGGCGGCGAGGCGCGCACGCGCGTGACCGTGCACCACACCGGTGACGTGGTCGCCCAGTACCGGGTGGAGGTGCTGGGGGAGGCGGCGCGCTGGTCGACCGTGACCCCGCACCTGGTGTCGGTGCTGCCGGGCGAGGAGCAGGGGGTCACCGTCGACGTGGTCTTCCGGCCGCCGGCGCCGCCGGCCGCGCCCGCGGGCGACGTGCCGTTCGGGGTGCGGTGCGTGTCGCTCGAGCACCGGGACGTCGCCGCCGTCGTCGAGGGCGACCTGGTCGTCTCGCCCGTCCAAGGGCTCGACGCGCGCCTGCGGCCCGACGGCCCGGGCGGTGCGCGCGCCGGGCGGTTCCGCGTCGAGCTGCAGAACGTCGGGACGACGCCGCTGGAGGTGACGCTGCAGGTCGGCGACGCCGCGGGGCTCCTGCGGTTCGCGCTCGCGCCGCACCGTGCCACCGTCCCGGCCGGCGGCACGGTCGTCGCGCTGCTCGCCGTCGGCGCGCGCGCCCCGCGACTGCTCGGACCGCCCGTGCCGCACCCGTTCACCGTCACGTACGCCGAGGCCGCGTCCCTGCACGGCGGCGAGCTGACCGGCACGTGGGAGCAGCGCGCGGTCGTGCGCACGTGGTGGCTGGTCGTCGCGGCGCTCGTCGTCGCCGCGCTGGTGCTGGGGTGGCTGTGGCTGCGCGGCCAGGGTGGTGCGGTGGACCTCGCGGCGGGGTCGCCTCCGCCGGTGGTCCTGACGGCCGTCGAGCCGGGGCAGCGTCAGGTGCGCCTGGTGTGGGAGCGCAGCGCGTACGCGAGCGGGTACGTCGTGCGGGAGCGCACGGAGTCCGGCGAGGGCACCGGCGTGGAGTCCGTCGACGCGCAGGACCAGACGTCGTTCACGTGGCCCGAGCGCGAGCCGGGGGTCCACTGCTACGACGTCGCGGCCGTCGCGGGTGACGTCACGGGGCCCGCGAGCCCGCAGCAGTGCGTCGAGGTCACGGACGTCGCACCGACGCCGACCGCCGAGGCGAGCCCCACGGCGGCCGCGGGCGGGCAGGGCGTCCCGTGGGAGCCCGTGGGCTGGTACGTCGTGTTCAACTCGTTCTCCCTCGCCGACGCGGCGGCCGCGACCGCGCCGCAGGAGCTGCTCGCCCAGCTCCAGACCGCGGGAGCCACCGGGGTGCGCATCATGGACTCCCGCGGTTCCGTGGCGGTGGCCGACGGACCGGGCGACGCGGGCATGACGGTCGTCGTCAAGGACGGCTTCGCGACCGAGGCGGACGCGAGCGCGCAGTGCACGCAGTTCCGTGCGGTCGCCGGCTTCTGCATCACGCAGCCTCCAGCGGCCCCGGTTCCCGCGGTGACGCCGTGACGGGCTACACGCTGGGCGTGGACGTCGGCACGTCCCGGACGGCTGCGGCCGTCTGGCGCGACGGGCGCGCGACCACCGTGAACCTCGGCGACCGCACCGACACGATCCCCTCGGCGGTGCTGCTGCGTGCCGACGGCGCGCTGCTCGTCGGCGACGCGGCGGTGCGTCGCGGCGTCCTGGAGCCGGAGCGCCTCGCGCGGGGGTTCAAGCGTCGCCTGGGCGACCCCACGGGTCTGCTGCTGGGCGACGACGTCGTCGATCCCGTGGAGCTCACGGGCGCGGTGCTCCGGCACGTCGTGGACGCGGTGCGCGAGCGGGAGGGCGGGGAGCCCGACCACGTGACGCTCACCCACCCTGCCACCTGGGGTGCGCTGCGCCGCGACCTGCTCGTCGAGGCGGCGGGCCACGCGCGGCTGGCCGACGTCGGCCTGCTCGCCGAGCCCGTCGCCGCGGCCGTGCACTACGCGGCGCTCGACCGGCTGCCCGTGGGCGCGGTCGTCGCGGTCTACGACCTGGGGGGCGGCACGTTCGACGCGACCGTCGTGGTCCGCACCGCCGACGGGTACGAGCTGCGGGGCGAGCCCGGCGGCGACGAGCACATCGGTGGCGAGGACGTGGACGAGGCCGTGCTGCGGCACGTCGTCGCGGCGCTGGGGCGTGCGTGGACGTCGCTGGACGCGCAGGACCCGGCGGTGCTGGCGGCGCTCGCCGCCGTGCGGGACCAGTCGGTGCTGGCGAAGGAGGCGCTGTCCAGCGACGTCGAGGCCGCCGTGCCGGTGCTCCTGCCGGGCGTGACGCGTCAGGTCAGGATCACGCGGGGCGAGCTGGAGACGGCGATCCGCATTGACGTCCTGCGCACGGTCGACACCCTCGCGCGGACCGTCGCGTCCGCGGGCGTGCGCACGGCCGACCTGCACGCGGTGCTGCTCACCGGCGGGTCCAGCCGCATCCCGCTGGTCTCGGAGCTGATCGCTGCCGAGATCGGTGCGCCCGTGGTCGTCGACGCGCACCCCAAGTACGCCGTGTGCCTGGGCGCGGCCCTCAGCGCGGCCGGGCGCGTGCTGCCGGCCCCCGTCGTCCCCGCCGCGCCCACGCCGACGTCGCCGGGCCCCGTGTTCCCCGTGGCGGCGGGGCTGGGCGCCACGACGGAGGCGGGCGAGGTCGCGGTCCGGCTGCTCGGCGACGACGTCGCAGACGCCGTGCCCGCGGGCGAGGAGCGGCACCTGCTCGCGGCGCCCGAGCCCTCGGGGGTCGTGCTGGCGGCGACGCCGCAGGACGCGGGCGTCGTGCTCCCGGTCGACCAGGCGGTCCGCACGCGCGAGGTGCGCGGCGCGCTGCGGCACCTCGCGCAACGGGACGACGTCGAGGTGACGTGGACGGGGGACCGGCGGCGCGGTGCGCTGCTGGCGCTCGCGGTGCTGCTGGGCGTCGTCGCGGTCGTCGGCGTGCTGGTCGTGGCCTCGCTCGCGCGCGGGGCGTGAGCCGGGTCGTCGCGGCGGGGTGGACCCGGCGTCAGGCCTGGTGGACGGCCTCGCCGGAGATCTCGATGCGCACCTTCTTGCCGACGAGCCAGCCGCCGGCCTCGAGCGCGACGTTCCACACCAGGCCGAAGTCCTCGCGGTCGATGTCCGTGACGGCGTGGAACCCGAAGATGTCGCGGTCGTACGGGTCGCGTCGCGCCCCGCCGAAGTCCATGCGGAGCGTCACCGACCGGGTGACGCCCTTGACGCGCAGGTCGCCGGTGACGTCGAACTTCATGCGGTTGCGGTCGGCGCGCTCGATCGTGGACGAGGAGACCCGACGCCGGTCGGCGTTGTGGTTGCGCAGCCGGGCCCACTGCAGGATGGCGTCCTGCTCGCCGCGCCACGCGACGTCCGTGCTGCGGAACTCGATCATGGGGTACTGCGCGACGTCGAGGAAGTCGGCGCTGCGCAGGTGGGTGTCGCGGTCCTCGTGGTGCGTCGTGAGGCTCTCGGTCGCGATGACGGCGGTCACCGACGAGTGCAGCGGGTCCTCGCCGACGACGATCGTGGCGGCCGCGCGGGCGAACTCGCCGCGCACGGGGCTGACCATCATGTGCTGGGCGACGAAGCCGACGCGCTTGTGGGCGTCGTCGAGCTCGTACGTGCCGGGGTCGGGGATCGTCAGGCCCTGCCACTGGCGGACGGGTCGGTCCGTGGTCGGCATCGGCTCGCTCATGTCGTCGTCCCCACGTCGGTCGGTCGTCGTCGCTCCCCGCCGCCCCGGCGTACCGCTCGAGCGCGCGAGGACGTGGATCAGAGAAGATTCAACCACCTCTGGGGCGATTTGCCCGGATCTGGAACGTTTAGCGTCCGCCGAGCAGGACCTCGCGCACCGTCGGCGCGTCCGGGGGCGCGGCGCTCTCCACGACGACCTCGTCGCCCACCTGGACCGACCCGCGCTGCACGACCCGCAGGTACGCGCCGACGCGACCCGCGTCCCGGAACCGCCGGACCCACCCGCGCTCGTCGTCGCCCCCGACCCACCGCGCGAATGTCGCGCAGGGTGTGCGCGGTCCCGTGACCTCGAGCACCACGTCCGCGCCGACGCGCCACCGCTCGCCGACCCGCGCCGCGTTCGGGTCGAGCCCCGCGACGCGCAGGTTCTCGCCGAACCACCCCGGCGGCAGGTCGCGACCCAGCTCGCGCGCCCAGTGGTCGGCGTCGTCCTGGCCGTAGACGTACACGGCCTGGTCCTCGCCACCGTGGTACTTGCGGTCGGCCTGCACGTCGGCCCGCAGGCCGTAGCGCCCGACCCGTACGGGCCCGGTCACGGCCCGCTTGTCGATCGCAGTCACCCCGACGGGGCCGGGGTCGGGGCGCAGGGCGTGCACGACGCAGACGGCGAGGATCGAGGGCACGTCCCCAGGGTAGGACGCCTCGACGGGACGGCTGGAACGGCGTGACCGGACGGTGGCATGGCACGTTCGCGCAGGTCCTGCTGCTGCTCGCGCGGCGGACGGGTGGGCGGCGCGCGGACCGGCCTGTCGCGCGCGCCGGGTCAGACGAGCTGCTCGCGGGTCTCGTCGAGCGGCCCGTCCGCCGCGGTCGGCGGGACGGCCGGCGCCACCGTGCCGCGTCGGGGACCGGTGCGTCCGTGCGTGGCGTACAGGACGAGCCCGGTGAACGTCAGCCCGCCGACGAGGTTGCCGAGGACCGTGGGGATCTCGTTCCAGACGAGGTAGTCCATGACCGTGAACTGACCGCCCAGCATCAAGCCCGTCGGGAACAGGAACATGTTGACGACCGAGTGCTCGAACCCCATGGCGAAGAACAGCATGATCGGCATCCACATGGCGATCGCCTTGCCCGGGACGTCCTTGGCGACCATCGCGCCCACCACCCCGGTGGAGACCATCCAGTTGCACAGCACACCCCGCACGAACAGCGTCAGCATCCCCGCGGCGCCGTGCTCCGCGTAGCCCAGGGTCCGGCCCTCGCCGATGTGGCCCAGCGCGACGCCCACCGCGTCGGGCTCGGTGGAGAACCCGTACGTGAAGACGATCGACATGAGGACGGCGACGGTGAGCGCGCCGCCGAAGTTGCCGAGGAACACCAGGCCCCAGTTGCGCAGCACGCCCCGCCCGGTGACGCCCGGGCGCCTGTCCAGCCACGCGAGCGGCGCGAGCACGAACACGCCCGTGAGCAGGTCGTACCCCAGCAGGTACAGCATGATGAAACCGACGGGGAACAGCAGGGCGCCGATCAGCGGCGAGCCGGTCTGCACGCTCATCGACACGGCGAACGCGGCAGCCAGCGTGAGCAGCGCACCGGCCATGTAGGCGCGCAGCAGCGTGTCGCGCGTCGACATGAAGATCTTGGCCTCGCCGGCGTCGACGAGCGACGTGACGAGGTCGGACGGCTTGACGTAGGACATCTTCGGCCCCCGGGGCGACTGTCGGTCGACCGCGGTCGCGGCCGCCGTCGACGCTAGGAGCCGGGGGTTACGGAACGGTTCGCCGGACGTGCCCGTCGGGTTGCGGTGTGCGCTCACGACCCGGCGCCGCCCTGTGAGGTCCTGCGGCGGGTCCCCGCGTCAGGAGGCTCGCCGTGCGGGGCGTGCCGCCCCGACGTAGCGTCGCCGCAGGCCGGGCGTGTCGGCCCCGACGTGGAGGTGCGGCATGACGGACCGGACCACCCCGTCCGCCGTGCGACGGCTGGTCGCCGGGCCCGGGGGTGTCGTGCGCGTCGCCGGTGTGCTCTGCCTGCTCGTCGCGCTGGTCGTGCGCGGGCCCGTCGACACGGCGCTGTTCGCGCTCGTGCTCGCGGGGCTGATGGTGCCGCCCGCTGCCGGGGCGCCGCGCTGGCTGGACGCGGCGTACGGGGTCGGGCTGCTCGCGGCGGCCTGGTCCGGCGCGCTGGAGCTGTACCAGGCGGTCGCGTGGCTGGACGTCGTCATGCACCTGGTCGTCACCGGCCTGGTCGCTGCCGTCGCGTACCTGCTCCTCGCGCGTCGGACGGGTGCGGTCGTCGACGCGCGGGCCGTCGCGACGCGCGCCGGGAGGATCGGGCTGGTCGTCGTGACGGTCGGCCTCGGCCTGACGCTGAGCGTCGCGTGGGAGGTGGGGGAGTACCTCGGCAACGCGTACATCGACCCGGAGATCTACGTCGGTTACGAGGACACGGTCGGTGACCTGGTCGCGGGCGGTCTGGGGTCGGCGGTCGCGGGGCTGTGGCTGACCGCGCGGCGCGGGCGCCGGGGGACAGCCCCTGTCGCCGACGCGTCGCACGGTGCGCGATCCGCGACCTGAGCGTCGGCACGGGCGCCTCGCAGACCGCCGCGACGAACAGTGCCGCGCAGGCGTTGTCCGTGGCTGAGGGCTTCACGCGCGACGACGGCTTCTGGGCGTGCTCGACGGCGGTCCGGCCCCGGCGCCGACTCAGTCCCGCTTCGCCGCGCCCCACCCGTGCCAGTGCTCGACCTCGAAGCGCACGCTCACGCGCGGCCGGTCGCGCACCGGGTACGGCTTGCCGCCGTAGTGCGTCGAGAGCCGGTCGATGTCGACCAGGTCGACGTCGTCGACGATCTCGACCACGCGCCCCTGCACGCTCACGTGCGTGTACCAGTCGTCCTCCGCGAGCGCGGTCAGCGAGACGTGCGGGTTCTCCCGCAGGTGACGCAGCCGCGCGCGGCCCGCGTCGAGGTTGAGGAGCACGCGCCCGTCGTCCTCCAGCAGGTACCAGGTGGCGACGGTGACGGGGTACCCGTCGGGGTGGACGGTCCCCATGACCGCCGGGTTGGGGCGGGCGAGCAGCTGGGCGACGTCGGCGGGCAGCGGAGGCTTCGGCACGGTGGGTTCCTTCACGACGAGGTGGGACCTCATCCTCGCGCGGGGGCTCCGTGGAGCGGAAGTGGTCACATCGGTGGTGCTGCGCGGGCGTGGATGGCCGCAGGTGCGACCACTTCTCAGAGGAGGGAGCCGGCTCGGGCGTACTGGCGGGGGAGGGGGAGGTCGACGCCCAGGGCCCGTGCCGCGCGGTGGGGCCAGAACGGGTCGACCAGCAGGGGCCGGGCCAGCGCGACGGCGTCGGCGGACCCGTCCGCGACCACCTGCTCGGCCTGCGCCGGGTCGGTGATGGCACCCACCGCGATCGTCGGCACGCCGGCCTCGGCGCGCACGCGCGCGGCGTACGGCACCTGGTAGCCCGGCCCGCCGGGGATGGCCGCGCGCGGCAGGTTGCCGCCCGTCGACACGTGCACCATGTCGACGCCCAGCGGCGCCAGGTCGCGCGCGAGGCGCACGGTGTCGTCGCCCGTCCACCCGGCGGGCTCCACCCAGTCGGTCGCGGAGACGCGCACCAGCACGGGCATGTCCTCCGGGACGACCGCGCGCACGGCCGACGTCACCTCGCGCACCAGGCGCGTGCGGTTCTCGAACGAGCCGCCGTACGCGTCGTCGCGCACGTTGGAGTCCGGCGAGCAGAACTGGTGCAGCAGGTAGCCGTGCGCCGCGTGCACCTCGACCACGTCGTACCCCGCGGCGACCGCGCGACGTGCCGCGGCGGCGAACGCCTCGACGACGTCCGCGATCTCGTCGGTCGTCAGCGCGGACGGCGTCGGGGACCCGTCGGAGAACGGCACCGCGCTCGGGCCCACGACCGGCCACCCGCCGGCGTCGGCACCCACCGGGCCGCCGCCGTTCCACGGTGCGTCGGTGCTCGCCTTGCGGCCCGCGTGCGCGAGCTGGAGGCCCGCGGCCACGCCCTGCGCGTGCAGCAGGTCGACGACCCGCCGGTGCGCCGGGACCTGCGCCTCGTCCCAGATCCCCAGGTCGAACGGGGTGATACGCCCCTCGGGGACGACCGCCGTCGCCTCGACGATCACGAGGGCGGCGCCACCGGCCGCACGCGCGCCGTAGTGCTGCACGTGCCAGTCGTTCGGTGCGCCCGCGTCCGGGCCGTCCGCCGCCGCCGAGTACTGGCACATCGGCGCCATCCACACACGGTGGGCAAACGTGGTGCCGCGCAGGGTCAGGGGCGAGAAGAGGGCGGAGGGCATGTCCTCAGTCTGACCGGTGCCGCCCGGGCCCGCGTGGGTCGCGCCCGTTCACGTGTCCGACGTCACGGGCGTGCGCGATGAGACAGGGCTCGCACGCGCCGTCGAAAGGCGCTGCCTCGTGGACGTGCGACCGCCGGTCTCGAGCGTCTGGGTCGCCGCGAGCTCGATGCGGGTGAAGTCCGGCATGAACCAGGGCGATCCCCGCGAATGCTCCACCGCGCGCCCGCGGCGTCGCTACTGTCCCTTCCAGCCGTCACGGTCGACGGCGTCGGCAAGCGGTCCGTCAGGTCCGGGCTGCGGGTCTGCCAGGGGGCTGGGGTCACCGATACGCCAGAGGTGGCACGACGTTGGGCACGACATTCATGGTTCCGGCGGGTCGGCGTGGTGTCACGGCTGCGCGACTTCGCCACGAATCGCGCCATGTGACGCAGCGGAGGATGCTCGGGGCTGCCATGCCGATCGCTTATCTCGCATCAGGTCAGAATCCACTCAAGGACCGATTCGACATTGGCGCGGGCTTGAAGGATGGTGGCTGCAGGTGAAGCGAATCATTGGTGCAACGACATCAGTCGTCGCTCTTCTCGGTTGCGCTTCATGCGCACTGCCGTCGCAGCCGGACGTCTCTCCTATCGGGATCGGGTGGCAGGACGACTCAGTACTCGTGCTGCTCCCGGCGTGTCCAGGTGTCGAGGTGGAATCCGTGGTCGTGACACCACTCATAGGAGATGACTTTGACCCTGATGAGTCTCACGCGTGGCGCGCGACCGGGTACCGCGGCCCAACGGGGGGAGGGGTGCTTCTTGCTGCTGCGGAGTGGCGAACCGCCACGGGCGCTTCTCCGGACTGGAGCGGGGCATTCGGCATCGACCTGGTTGTCGACGGAGAGGATCTCGGGACAGTGGTCTACGAGGAGGAGCTGTCTTCCGTCGCTCCACGACCTGGAGAGTTTCTCGTGGAGGACGAGACGATGACGAAGGAGGAGTACCTGAGCGACTTCCGCCCAGACACCTGCCCGTCACAGGACGCTGCCTGAGGACGGAGGCGGAGCGGGGTTCCTCGCTTCAACGAGGCTCATCGGTGCTCGCCGAGAACGGCCTCGAGCGCGCCGAGGGCCGCGTCGGCCAGGGGGTCGCGCTCGTCGTCGCGGCAACCGTGCGTCACCCGGTGCAGGCAGGCGGCCTCGACGAAGCCGTAGAAGGCCCACAGTGCGGCTGCTACCGGTGAGCGCCCGGCCCCGCCTCGGCGGACTCGGTCCAGCCGGACGCCTCCAGCGGCGAGCACCCGGGGACGATCCGCTGCGCCAGCGACGGGACGCGGACCGGCGGCGGCGTGCGCCTCACGAGGCCGAGGGCCAGTGCGAGTGCTCGCTCGCCGTCGCGCTGGATGTCGCTCGCCGTCAGAGCGGTGATCGTGCTCATCGGGTCCCCCTGCCCTGGTCGTGTGCGCTGTCGCGCCTCCTACGTCATATCGGTCAGGAGGACGCAGCGGTTGACCTGATTCACCCGAGGGACGATCGGTGCGCGGTTGCAGGGGTGATCGCGTGCCGGTGGCAGGCCGCGTCGACGGGCTACGTGTTGCGCAGGGAGACGGGGACCCCGAGGTCGTCGTCGGCCAGGATCGCCTGGATGTCCTCGCGGTCGTCACCACCGGGGTACACGACGAGGACCTCGGCGCGGCCCGGGTGCGAGGCGCACGGCTGCGACGCCGTCACGCTGACCTGGTCACCGACCGCCTCGATCCGGCGGACGACATCGGCGTGGACCTCCAGGGCCGTCTGCACCTGCTGCCGGGTCGGCAGCTCGTCGCAGGGGACCCCCGACGGCCTGCTGTCGTACAGGGGCCCCTGCAGCAGCGTGGGGCCGAGCAGCGCCGCCAGGAGGAACAGGGCGCACAGCCCCACGACGGCGGGCAGCACCCAGGGCCCGAGTTCACCCCGCGCCCGACGCTCGACTGCCTTCACCGAGCCAGCGTCCCACGGGTGGCACGGGTGTCACGGGTGCTTCGGGTGGCGCGGGTGCAGGCGTACGGCGTGGGGCGCCGTCTCGTCCTCCGTGGACCACCCCGACGCCTCGAGCGGCGAGGATCCGGGCACGATGTGCGCCGTCATCGGCGGCAGCTTCGGTGCCGGCACTGTGCCGCGGACGACGCCGAGTGCGATCGCGAGCTTGCGGCCGTCGGCCGTGCGCGGGACGGGAGAAGTGGTCGTGCTCATCGGTTCATCCTTTCTGCGCGGCGTGTACAGGGCTTGCACCTCCATCTTCGGTACGCCACGAGGCGTGCCTCAAGAAATGGGGCCGGATTTGGTGCGGCCGGTGGTCCAGGGTGAGTCACTGCCGCCTGGGGGTGTCGCGCGCCTCGGCGTCGACGGGGCTGCGGAGCAGCCCGACGCGGCGGTACGACTGCGGACGCTGAGCCTGTCGGGGTGCCGCGAGGGCTCCGGCGTCGAGCCGGCAGGGCCGGCCGGCGGCCGACCCGGTGATGGTGACGTGGGCCCCGTGGGGATCGAACCCACAACCCGCGGATTAAAAGTCCGCTGCTCTGCCAGTTGAGCTAGAGGCCCGGGTGACGAGGGGTTTCACTCGTGGAAACCACGGGACAACACCCGTGTCGTCCGCGTGCGGCGGTGAGGGCCGCTGCGGCTGACGAGGTCGACGGTACAGGCTGGTCAGAGTCGGTGGCGCAGGCGTCGCGGGGTGATGGAGCGTGGTTCCGCGTCGCGTGGTCGGGTCCGTGGAACCCTCGGGATAACGACGCTGTGGTTCCGCGGGACGACGAGAGCCCCGTCGCCGCGGCGGGGCCGAGGTGGCGGGGCCCTGGCGGTGCGACGGGGGTCTAGAAGCCGTGTGCGTGCTCGGCCAGGGGGCGGTGGGCTCGTCCTTGTCGCGGCCGATGAGCTTGAGCAGGGTGGCGTGTTGGCCTTGACGGCGCTCCGGCAGCACGGCTGCCATAGAGGGATGGCGGAGATGATGGCAGGACGTAGGAAGCACCTGAAGCGTCGCCTTCGGGAGGCGGGGCATGCGGAGGACTCAGCGGTGTGGAGCACCGCTATGGCGCTGCTGCCCGGCTGGACGGGCACGCTGGCCGAGCTGGTGTTCGCCGCCGTGGCGCTCTCCTGACACAACACCGCTCCAGCACCGCTACCCGCGCCGGCGGCCGCTCGCCGTGAGCAAGGCCGCGGCGGTGCGAGCCCCGAGCTCGACAGCCAGCAGGACGCCGCCGCCCAGTTCGATGCTGCCGTCCAGCAGCTCGACGTCGTCGTCAACCCACGGGTCGGACGTGCATCCGCGCGGCACGACGCTCGCGCCGTGGGCGTCCCAGCGCTCCAAGCGCGCGGCACAGCGGAACCCGCAGACAACCGGGGCTGGTGCACGAGTAGGTGACACCCACCTGTGGCGCCGCAGGTGGGATGTGCACCGTGCCCAGGCCCCATCCCAAGGAGTTCCGCGACGACGTCGTGGCCGCGAATCTTGAGCTCCTGGCCGGGAGCCATCTGCGTCGAGACGCTCAGCGCCTGGTCTCGCGCTGCGGGGACTCTTGTGTCACGCCGCAGGCGCCGGCTGCGCACGGCGGCTAGGCGGGGAGCACGTACCGGTACATCAGCAGGTAGTGCAGCACGGAGGCGAGGACCACCAGCACGTGCCAGATCTCGTGGAAGCCGAGCACGCCGGGCAGGGGGTTGGGTCGCTCGATCACGAACACGACGAACCCGACGCTGTAGACCAGCCCGCCGGCGGCCATCAGCGCGTACGCCCCCACGGGTAGGTCGACACCGGCGCCGACGAGCACCACCGGCATCCAGCCCATGGCGATGTACAGCGTGTTCGTCACGTACTTGGGCAGCTCGCGCAGCGCCGACCGCAGCGCGATGCCGACCGCGGCGACCACCCAGACCGCTCCCAGCACGGCCCAGCCGTACGCGTTGCGGAACAGCACCAGCACCAGCGGTGTCACCGACCCGGCGATCAGGACGAACACCGACGCGTAGTCCAGCGTCCGCAGCACGCCGTTGACGCGCGGCCCCCGGTCGATGCCGTGGTGCAGCGTGCTGGCGACGAACAGCAGGAGCACGGACGCGGCGTAGACGCTGAGCCCGACGACCTTCCAGATGTCGCCCTCGGTGACCGCCTGGGTGACGAGCAGGGCGCCCCCGACGAGCGCGAAGCAGCTCGCCGCGAGGTGCGTGACGGTGTTGACCCGCTCGTCGGTGACGTGCACGCTGCCGTCGCGGCTGAGCCGCGGTGGTGGGGGCGTCCCCGGCGTCGGCGTGGTGCGTGCGGACGTGGTCTCCACCGTTCGTTCCTCCTGGTGAGCCGTCGGCCAGGCTCGTCCGGGAGCCTACCGGCGCGGCCCGACCGCAACGGCGGCACACGTCCCGGGTGGGCGGTTCGTCACAGCGAGACGAGGCGCGCGTCCCACTCCGGGCTCGTGCCCCTTGGCCCCCTGGTGCCGGGACACGGTCGCTGCCACGATGTCCCGCGTGACGACGACGCCGCTCGCGCTGCCTGCTGCTTCGGACGTCGCGACGCCGTCGTTCGCCAGCTGGGGGCGCCGGGTGGTCGCCGCCTTCCTGGACGGCGCGGTGCTGGGGGCGGTCGCGTGGTTCGCCGTGGGTGACGGCGTCGTGGGGCCGTCGCTGCAGCCGACGTTCGACAGCGCGGGGCCTGAGGCCACGGCGCCGTGGACGTCGTCGGGCGTGCTCGTCGGCGCGTGGCTGGCGATGCTCGTGCTCCAGGGTCTGACCGGGCAGACGCCGGGGCGCCGCGTCCTCGACATCGCGGTGGTGCGGGCGCCGGTCGACGGGCCGGTGGGTGGCCGGCCCGGGGTGCTGCGCTCGGTGGTCCGGTGGTTCGCGCACCTGCTCGACGCGATCCTGCTCCTCGGGTACCTGCGGCCGCTGTGGCACGCCGAGCGGCGCACGTTCGCCGACAGCGTCGTCGGTACTGCCGTCGTCCGCTGCCCGCCCCCGCGGCCGCGTGACGGCAAGGCGCTCGCCGTCACGCTCGCGGCCTGGGTGGTCGTCCTCGTGGGCCTGGCGTTCGGCGTGAGGATCGGGGAGTCCGGCGGGGTGGACCGCGGGGCGCAGAGCGTGTGCCGGCTCGACGCGCAGGTCGCGGACGCCCCGGTGCACGTGCGCGCGGTGGTCCTCGTCCGCGAGACCGAGTGGGACCGGGGCATACGTCTGTGGCCGTGGGTCGACGAGACGCGGACCACGGAGCGCCAGCGCCTGTCGCTCGAGGTGTCGTGGGACGCGACCGGGGACGTCGGCCCCGAGGCGCAGCTGCTCGCGCGCACGACCGCCGGGGGCTCGACGGTCGACAACGAGGTGTCCGTGGATGCGGGCTGGGCGTCGTTCCCCGTCGAGCGTGCGGGCGCGGGTCCCGTCGACGTCGACGTCTCGGTGGACGGTAGGTCGCTGACGTCGTGCACGGCTCGGCTGCCCGCGGCGGCCTGACGCGACGCCCTCACGCCGCGAGGCTCCCACGCAGCGACGTCCCGACGGTCCGCGCGGCGGTGCCGGTGCGCCACCATGGTCGCCATGACCAGCGCCGACCTCGACGATCTGGTGTCGCAGGTCCGCACCGCCGCGGACGACGTCTCCGCCGCCCGGCGGGTGGAGGTGTACCTGGGTGCGGCGCACGAGCCGTACCCGCCCGACGAGCGGGGCGACACGCCCGTCGCGGTCGTCGACGACCCCGAGGTGGTCGCGCACCTGGTCGCACAGCTCGGCACGGCAGACCCGACCCGCCGTGTCGTCGTGCAGGCGCTCAGCGGGCTGATGCTGGAGTTCTTCTCGGCCGACGACGACCTGCTGGGCATCGTCCACGTGCTCTCACCGCACTGGTTGCGCGGCCTGTGCGACTACGACGCGCGCGTGGCGAGCGGGGTCCTGACCGACCTGGTGGACCGTCTCGAGGAGGCGCCCTGGGACAGGGCCGCGGCGGCGGCCGTCGCTGCCGCCGAGTCGGGCGACCCGGTCGTCATGCCGTCCCGGCTGGGCTGGCTCACCGACGCGTGGGCGGACCGGTGGCCGGGCACGCGGCCGATCTCCCACACGCTGCGCGTCAGCGACCGGTGGGTCCGGTTCCACAGCCTGCCCGACTCGCAGCGGTACCCGGACGACGAGGCCGGGTACGCCGAGGTGCTGCGGCGCCACCGGGCGGTGCTCGACGAGCTCGCCGTCCGGGACGGCGGTCCGGGGCGAGACGTCCTCGTGGTCACCTGCTCGTGGTCGCAGAGCCCGGTACCCCTGCCGCGGTCCGCGCCCGTCGCCGCGACGTTCCCGTCGTCGCGGTACTGGATGAGCGTCGACGACCCGGAGGGCGAGGTCTGGGCGCACCTGTACGTCGACGTCGTGGGCCTCGACGACCCTCGTCTCGAGCGGCTGCTGCGCATCGTGGCGGACGGCCAGACCGCCGGCGTGCTGATCCTCGCGAGCGACCTGACGTGGCTCTACGCCCCGTACGACGGCGGCGCGGACGTGTACCCCGCCACGCTCGAGCACCGTGAGCAGCTGCGGGCGGCGCACACCGACTGGCTCTCGTCGACCGCCTCGGGGCTGTAGACCGAGTACACCGGGCCCTTGACAGAACTTCTTGTCAAGAGGACGTTGGTGACATGCAGGACATCGAGGTCATCGAGAACCCCCAGGCGGCCGCCACCGCGCTGGACCCGGTCCGCGCCCGCCTGCTCGGCGAGCTGGCCGTGCCGGCATCGGCCGCCGGGCTCGCCGCACGCGTCGGCATCACGCGCCAGAAGGTCAACTACCACCTGCGGGCGCTCGAGGCGCACGGGCTGGTGGAGCTGGCGGAGGAGCGGCGGCACGGCGGCATCACCGAGCGGGTGCTGCAGGCCTCCGCCGCGTCGTACGTCGTCTCACCCGCGGCCGTCAGCGTCTCGGCGGCCGATCCCGACGCCACCGCGGACCACCTGTCCGCGGCGTACCTCGTCGCCCTGGCCGGTCGGCTGGTGCGCGAGGTCGGAGCCCTGGCACGCCGCGCCGGCACGTCCGGGCGTCGGCTGCCGACGCTGACCATCGACACGCGGATCGGCTTCCGGTCGGCCGCCGACCGGGCCGCCTTCGCCGACGACCTCACCGCCGCGGTGCTCGAGCTGGCCGCGCGCTACCACCACGACGACGGGCGCCCGCACCGGCTCGTCGTCGCCGCACACCCGCTGCCCGAGGAGGGCTCATGAGCACCACCACGAACGTCCTGCACCGGCTGGAGTTCAGCGTCGAGGTGCCCGGCACCCCGGAGCAGGTCTGGGAGGCGATCGCCACCGCGAAAGGCATGAGCGCGTGGTTCCTGCCCACGCAGATCGAGGAGCGCGAGGGCGGCTCGCTGCACTTCAGCATGGGCCCCGACATGGGGTCGGACGGCCACGTCACGGCGTGGGAGCCGCCGCGCCGCCTGGTCTACGAGGAGGACTGGGCCGCCCTCATGGGCAAGGACCCGGACGAGCTCAGCCCCCTGACGTCCGAGTTCGTCGTCGAGGCGCGCTCCGGCGGCACCTGCGTGGTGCGCGTCACCACCAGCGGATTCGGCACCGGCGCCGACTGGGAGCAGGAGTGGTGGGGCGACATGGGCACCGCCTGGAAGCCGTCGTTCGACGTCCTGCGCCTCTACCTCGCGCACTTCGCCGGGCAGGAGGCCACCGTGCTGGAGGTCGACGCCACGCACGACGGCGACCCCCAGGCGGTCTGGGGAGCGCTGCGCGACGCCCTCGGCCTGGGTGACGTGGGCTCGCAGGTCGACGTGCGCGGTGTCACCGGCACGCTCGAGCGCGTCGGTGACCGCCTGGCGATCGCCCGGCTCACGGGGCCGGTGCCCGGGATCCTCAGCACCGGGGTGTACGGCACGGAGGACGGGCGGGCGACCGCGTACGTCAGGGCGCACCTGTTCGCCGCCGACGCCGCCGACTACATGCGGCGCGAGGAGCCGGCGTGGCGCGCCTGGCTGCAGGGGCTGCCCGTCAGCGTCTGACGGTCACAGGGCGACGAGGGCCCTGTCCGCCGCCACGGTCCGCCTGCCGCCGCTGCCGAAGTCGACGGTGACCTGCCCGGCTCGCACGTCCACGACCCGGCCGAGCCCGTGCCGGTCGTGCGTGACCCGCTGCCCCGCTGTGAACCGTGCGCCCGTGGGACGCGGCACCGTCGCGGCCCGCGCCCCGGGCGTCCGGACCGGCCGGACGGCGGCGGGCGCGAGTGCGTCCAGGTAGGGCGAAGGGCGAGCGGGCCGCCCGCCGGGCCGGTCCGCCGCCCACGTCGCGACGAGGTGACGACGCGCGCGGGTGATCGCGACGTACGCCAGACGCCGCTCCTCCGCGAGCTCGGGACCCGTCGTCGCGTACACCGACGGCAGGGATCCGGCGGTGGCCCGCGCCAGCAGGCACGCGTCCCACTCCAGGCCCTTGGCCTTGTGGATGGTCGTGACCGTGACGGCTCCGCGCCCGGGCGGGACGTGGTCCTCGGCGGCGCGCCGGTCCAGGTCGGCGGACAGCGCGCGGACCGTCCCGGTCAGCACCTGCGGGAGGGAGTCGACCAGGGCGCGCAGGGCGTCGAGGGCGTCCCAGCGCTCGCGGGCGGCACCCGTGCCGTCGGGCGGGGCGTCGGGGTCGTACCCGGCCTGAGCCAGGGCGTCGTCGAGGGCCGGGCGGGCGTCGTCGTCGGGGGCCTGGGCCGCGCGCCGGCGCAGGAGCGTGAGCACCTGGGCGACCTCGCGGCGCGCGAAGTACGCCGTGCCGTCGCCCGCGACGACCGGCACGCCCGCGTCCCGCAGCGCCGCCGTGAGCTTGACGGCCTGCGCGTTGAACCGGTGCAGGACCGCGATCTCCTCGACCGGGACCCCGGCGTCGAGCCAGCCCTGCACGGTCGTGACGATCCGCGCGTCCTCGTCGTCCTCGTCGGCGCAGCGCTCGACGACCGGCGCAGGCCCGTCGCCCAGCATCCCGACGAGCGCCGGTCCGGACGCCTCGGCGCGCCCCGCCATGAGCCGGTTCGCGGCCTCGACGACCTGCCTGGTCGAGCGGTAGTCCTGCACCAGGTCGACCGTCACGGCGTGCGGGAACCGCACCGTGAAGTCCCGCAGCAGCGAGGTGTCCGCGCCCTTGAACCCGTAGACCGCCTGCCGGGCGTCGCCCACGACCGCCAGCCCGTCGCGTCCACCGAGCCACGCGTCGAGCAGCCGCTGCTGCGCGGGGTCGGTGTCCTGGTACTCGTCGACGACGAACGACGCGTACTGCCGCCGCACCGCGCTCGCGACCTCCTCGTCGTCCTCGAGCATGCGCGCGCACACCGCCAGCAGGTCCGCGAAGTCGAGCACCCCGGCGGCGCGCTTGGCTGCGGTGTACCGGCGCATGGCCCCGGTGACCGTCGCGAGCGACATGCCGGGCCGGCGGCCCGCCGCCTGCGCCGCCGCGGCGTACTCGTCGGCCGTCAGGTCGCGCGCGGCGGCCCACGTGAGCTCGGTCGCCAGGTCGGTGACGAGCGCGGAGTCGACGTCGCCGGCGGACGTGCGCAGCGTCACGCCCAGCGCGCCGCGCAGGTAGCGGTAGTAGGCGCCCCGACCGTCGACGTCGAGCAGCACCGGTCCGTCGCCCGGCAGGCCCGTCGCGCGCCAGAAGTACCGCAGCTGCCGCATGGCGGCGGCGTGGAACGTGCGCGCCTGCACGTGGCCCGCGCCGAGCCGTGCCAGGCGGTCGCGCATCTCGCCCGCGGCCTTGGCCGAGTGCGTCACCGCGAGCACGACGTCGGCCGGCATTGCGCCCGTGACGTGCTGGTACGCGATGCGGTGCGTGATCGTGCGCGTCTTGCCCGTGCCCGCGCCGGCCATGATCCGCACCGGGCCCGGCGGTGCGACGACGGCGGCGGCCTGGCGGTCGTCGAGGTCGGCGAGGACGCGGTCCGCTGCGGTCCTGCTCACCACGTGCTCCTGCCGGTCGGCCTGTCGTCCGTCGGTCTATGGTGCCCCGTCCTCGGTCCCGCGCGGTGACGGGGTCACGTGGGCCGCCCGGTGTCCACGAGCATCAGCCCTGAGCAGCCGCGACCGCCCGCACCTCGTCCGGCAGCGCCGCCAGGTCGCCGCGCCACGGTGCGCCGTGGCCGGGCAGCAGCCACGTGGCGCGCAGGCCGGCGAGCCGCGCCAGGGAGTCGAGCGCCTGCGCCGGGTCGTCCGTGAACGGGGCCGGTCCCGGGCCGGTGCGGCCCGTCAGGACGTCGCGCGTCGTGAGCGCGTCGCCGACCATGACGGCGTCCGCGACGGGCACGTGCACGGCGATGCTGCCGGGGGAGTGGCCCGGCATGCCGACGACCCGCGGGGCCCCGGGCAGGGGCAGCACGTCGCCGTCGTGGACCTCCGTCACCTCGGTCAGGTAGGTGGTCCGCAGGCCGCCCTTGCGCAGGGAGTACGCGAGGAAGCCCAGGACGGCGCCGGGGCGCCACCGGCCGAAGGCGGCCGTGGGCTTGTCGCCACCGCGCGCGCGGTCGGCGTCGGCGGCGTGCACGTACACCGGTACGCCGTGCTCGCGCCGCAGCCGCTCGGCGAACCCGATGTGGTCGGTGTCGCCGTGCGTCAGGACCACGCCGCGCACGTCGTCGAGGGTGCGGCCCATGGCGGCGAGCTCGGTGAGCAGCTCCGACCAGTGCCCGGCGAGGCCGGCGTCGACGACCGTCACGCCCTCCTCGGTGTCGACCAGGTAGGCGGCGACGACGTCGTTGCCGATGCGGTGCAGGTGCGGGCCGAGCTTCATGGGTGCCCCTCGTGGCGGGTCGCGTGGTAAGAATGGCTACGGTAGTTAGCCATCATGGCTAACGTCAATAGCCATGAGGAGATTCCATGCCCACGCCGGACCGCACGTCGCTCGAGGAGATCGTGGCGGCGGCCTGGGCGGTCCTGGAGGCAGAGGGGCTCTCGGGGCTGACGATGCAGGCCGTCGCCGTGAAGGTCGGGGTGCGCGCCCCGTCGCTGTACAAGCGCGTCCGCGACCGCGACGCCCTGCTCGCGCTGGTCGCCGTCGCCGCGGTCGACGAGGTGGCACGGCGCCTCGAGCCGGCGGCCACGCTCGCCGACATCGCCCGCACCTACCGCGCGTTCGCGCACGAGTGTCGGCAGGGGTTCCGCCTCATCCAGTCCGCTGGTGCCGACCCCGCGTCCCTGGCCCGCGCGAGCGAGCCGGTGCTGCGCATCGCGGCCGACCTGGTCGGCCCGGGAGAGGCGCTGGAGGCCGCCCGGCTCGTCACGGCGTGGGCGACCGGGTTCCTCACCATGGAGCTGGCCGGCGCGTTCCGCCTCGGCGGCGATCTGGACGAGGCGTTCGAGTACGGGCTGGCCCGGCTGACGGCGGCACTGACGCCCGCCGGAGGCCTGTGACCAGGCGGCATGCAAGCCGGTCGGGTGTGCTCGCCCGCCCTGCCAGGACGGTCAGAGGCCGACCGACCGGCGCCCGGCTCGCGCCGCGAAGGCGTCGAGCGCTGAGAGCACCTGTGCCGACTGCCACAGGATCGACCGGCGCCGACCGCCCACCTGGCTGAGCGCGCCGACCTCGACCAGGCGACCGATCGCCTTCATCGCGTTGGTGTGCGACACCCCCAGCTCACGCTGGACGAGGGCCGTGCCGAGGACCGGCTGACGCAGCACCAGGTCCATGAGCGGCCACACGGTCGCGTCGGTGCGGGCTCTCGTGCGGTCGGCCCACCCGGCGCGCACCTCGCGCAGGTCGGCGACGAGCTGGCGCCCGTTGACCACGGCGTCCGCCGACGCCTGCGCCATCGCGTCCACGATCGGCGCGAGGTCACCCTCCCGGTAGGCGGTGAGCGCGTCGAAGTAGCGCCGCACGTCCACCAGGAGCCCGGCGGACACGGGCACGGTGACCGTCCGGGTCAGCGCCCGGTGGCGCAGCAGCGCGTGGATCAGTGCGCGCCCGGTCCGCCCGTTGCCGTCGACGAAGGGGTGGATCGTCTCGAACTGCGCGTGAGCGACTGCGGCGTGCTGGAGGGCCGGGACGTCGTCGCGTCGGCAGAAGGCGACCAGGTCGTCGATGGCCGCCGGCACGCGCTCCGGATGCGGCGGGACGAACGCGGCCCGGTGGGGGGAGAACCCGCTGCCCCCGATCCAGACCTGCTCGGTGCGCCAGCGCCCGGCGATCTGCTGCTCGGTCGTCTCCATGAGGGCGTGGTGCATCGCGAGCACCGACGCGGCATCCACGCGCTCGGACATCGCCACTGCGGCTTGCATCGCGTGGACGTTGCCCACGACCTCGGTGGCGTTCCGCCTCGCGTCCTCCCCGAGCTCGGCGAGAGCGATCTGCCGGGCCCCTGACGTGAGGTTCTCGATCTGGGACGACGACGCCGACTCCGAGCGCAGCAGGATGGCGGCGAACGGCGCGATGTCGGCGCCGACCTCCGCGTCGAAGTCACGGACCAGCACGGACGCCTCCTCGGCTGCGGCTGCCGTGCTGCGGGGCAGGCGCACGTCGAGGTCGGCGACCGCAGGGGGCACCGCCGCGCGGTACGGCTGCGACATCTCGTCGCGCTGCGAGCGGGACAGCAGGTCCCGAGCCACCGTCGACCGCCACGGCCGCTGCTCCCAACCGAGCGCGGGCCAGCGGTCCTGCCGTGCAGCGTGATCCGTGTCCACGGCGTGAGCCTATCGCTGGATCCCCGCTAAAGATGGATAAGCGGCGCCGCTGTCACTCTTTCTGGATGGCTCCGGATCCGCGGTCAGGCTCCCAGATGTCTCGACGCCCCGTGCCCGAAAGGACGGACCAGCCGCACGGCTCCGGTCCTCGCCCAACCGTCGGCGTCGGCGAGGCCTCGTGAGCGACGCGTCAGCCGGTGCGTGTCGCCAGGTAGCGGCGCACGGCCTCCGCTGCCACGGCGTGGTCGACGACGTCCGGCTCGCCCGAGGTCGTCAGCGTGCCCACGACCTCGCCGTCGACACGCAGCGGGACCGCGCCGCCGTGCGCCCTGAGCAGGTCGTGGTCGACGTCGGCACGCTGCTCGAACGGCGTGCCCGCTGCCTCATGGCGCCGTCGCACCAGCAGCGACGGCTCACCGAAGCGGTGCGCGACCCGCGCCTTGCCCTCGAGCCACGGCACGTTGCCCTCACCCGTCGACCCGGTCATGGCCACGAACACCGTCTGGCCGCTCAGCTCGACGCGCACCGCGAGGTTCGCGCCGCGCTCGCGGGCCACGGCGACGGCCAGCAGGCCGAGGTCCACGGCGTCGTCCTGCGTGAATGCCGGGAGGTCGAGCCGGGGCTCGGCCTCGAGGTCGGCGACGGTGAAGGTGGGGGGCTCGCTCACGGGCTCATCCTGGCGCACGTCGGTGGACCCGTCGCGACCGTCCGCGCGGATCAGGCCGGCGGGGTCGTCCCGGCCAGGGCCGGCAGCACGTGTCCGACGAGCAGGGGAGCGAGGTCGTCGGGCAGGTCGCCGGACGGGTCGAGCCAGCGCAGCTCCTCGATCTCGCCCGCCGCCGCCGGGGCGCCGGTGTACGGGTGCTCGAAGACCGTGCCGAGGACCTCGTGCCCCGCCTCGTTCGCCGCCGCGGCGCGGAACGTGCCGATCGCGTGCAGCCGCGCCTCGTCGAGCACGGCGCCGACCTCCTCGTACGCCTCGCGCACGGCCGTCCGTGCGGCGCTCTCACCGGGTTCCGGCTTGCCGCCCGGGAGCATGAAGCGCTGCGTGCCGCGCTTGCGCACGGTGAGGACCTCACCCGTCGGCCGTCGCAGGACGACGGCGCTGACGCGGATGACGGGAACGGTTGGCACGCTCGGGATCGTACGGCGCGCGCCTGGGAGCGCGCGGCCCGTGCCGTCCGGACGCTGCGGATCCGCGCAGGCTCAGAGCTGCGCGGCCAGCGCGTACGCCGAGTTCACCGCCTCGCCCACCTTGGCCGGCTCCACGCAGTCCCCGACCGCCTGCACCGGGAGCCCGGCGGCGGTCAGCTCGGTGAACAGGTCCGTGCGCGGCCGGCTGCCGAGCGCGAGGACGACCGTGTCGGCCGGCAGCGTCCCCACGCCGTCGGGTCCCTCGACGATGACGCCGTCGTCGGTGATCTCCCGCACGCGGGTGCTGGTCAGCAGCCGCACGCCGGCCTCGTCCAGGCGGCGCAGCAACGTGATCCGGTTGACGACGAGCATGTCGCGGGCGATCTCGTCGAGCATCTCCACGACCGTCACGTCGTGCCCCTCGTTCGCGAGCTCCAGCGCCGCGTCCGAGCCGGACAGGCCGCCGCCGACCATGACCACTCGGTGCCCGACGGGCGCTCCCTGGTGGAACCGCAGGACGTCGACGACGTCGTCACGGTCGGTGCCGGGGATGCTCGCGGGCACCAGCTGGGTCGACCCCGTCGCGACCACGACCTGGTCGGCGTCGCGCAGCTCGGAGGAGTCGGCGGTGATGCGGTGACCCAGGTGCACGCTCACCGGCAGCTCGGCGAGCTGTCCCTGCCACCAGTCGACCATCCGGCGCAGCTCGCGCTTGAAGTCGGGCGTCGCGGCGGGCCACAGCACGCCCCCGGCGTGGTCCGCTTCGTCGTAGACGTCGACCCGGTGCCCCCGCGTCGCCGCGACGCGCGCCACCTCCAGCCCGGCCGGGCCCGCGCCGACGACGACGACGTGCCGCTGCTCGGGGGCCGGCCCCGGCAGGTGGGCCTCGAAGCCGACCTCCGGGTTGACCGCGCAGCCCAGGGGCTCGCCGGCGAGGATGTTGCCGACGCACAGCTGGTTGCAGCGGATGCACGGGCGGACGGCCGCGGGCTGCGCGGCCGCGAGCTTGCGCGGCAGGTCGGGGTCGGCGATGAGCGCGCGGCCCATGCCGATGAAGTCGACCTCGCCGGCGGCCACCGCGCGGTCACCGATCTCGGGGGTGATGTTGCCGGTGGCCATCACGGGCACGTCGACCACGGCCCGCACGGCGGCGGCCCCGGGCAGCAGCGGTGCGTCGCCCATGTAGTACGGGGGGAAGATCCAGTCGACGGTCTCGAACGCGCCGTCGTCGACCATGAGCAGGTGGATGCCGGCCTCGGCGATGATCGGTGCCATCTGCAGCGACTCCTCGAGGCTGCGGCCCCCGGGCATGTGGTGGTCGACCGTGAGGCGGAACGTGATCGCCAGCTCCGGTGCGGCCGCCCGTGCGGCGGCGATGAGCTCGAGCGGGAAGCGCAGCCGGTTCTCCAGCGAGCCGCCGTAGCGGTCGGTGCGCTGGTTCCACTGGCTGCTCATGAACTGGTCGATGAGGTACCCGGTGTGGGAGTGGATGTCGACGGCGTCGAACCCGGCCGCGGCCAGGCGCGCCGCGGCAGGGCCGTACTGCTCGACCAGGTACTCGACCTCACCGGTGGTGAGCTCGCGGCACGCGCGCGACGGGTCGGCGAGCCACGGCGTGGCGGAGGCGGACACCGGGACCTCGCCCCCCGGTTCCGGCGGGCCGACCCGCCCGGAGCCGGGGGTGAGCTGCCCGGCCAGCAGGGCGCCACCGGCGTGGACGGCGTCCGCGAGCCGCGCCAGGTCGGGGATCGCCCCGTCGTCCTCGACCTTGGGCCACCCCTCGTTGTCCTCGAAGCGCGACGTGGTCGTCATCGTCCCGGTGATGATCAGGCCCACACCCCCGGCGGCGCGCGCCGCGAAGTACGCGACCTCACGCTCCTCGACACGTCGGCCGAAGCCGACGTGCATGGGCGGCATGACGATCCGGTTGCGGGTCTCGAGCCGGCCGATGCGGCCACGGCTGAGCAGGTGATCGAACACGGCGCCCCCTTGCGTCCACGGTCACTCTCGACGCTACGTCGCCCCGCCGTGCGGCGCACCCGGCGGGCGGCGTCGCGGAGGTCGACCCGGCCGGGGTGGACACAGCGGGTCGTCGGTCCCTCGCCGTGCGAGGCTGGTGCGGTACGCAGCAGACCTCTCGACAGGAGCACCCAGGTGGTCGACCTCGCCTACGTCATCGCCGGATCGGAAGCGACCGGCGGTGCCGGGATCCAGGCGGATCTGCGGACCTTCCAGTCCCTGGGGGCCTTCGGGCTGGGGACCGTCACGTGCATCGTGTCGTTCGACCCGGCGAACGACTGGGGGCACCGGTTCTTCCCCGTCCCGGCCGACGTGATCGCCGCGCAGATCGAGGCCGCGACCGCGGCGTACGCGCTGGACGTCGTGAAGATCGGCATGCTCGGCACGCCCGCGACCATCGACGTCGTCGCCGAGGGGCTGCGCTCGCAGCCGTGGCGGCACGTGGTCCTCGACCCCGTGCTCATCTGCAAGGGGCAGGAGGCCGGGGCGGCGCTGGACACCGACAACGCGCTGCGCGAGCAGGTCGTGCCGCTCGCCACGGTGGTGACGCCCAACCTGTTCGAGGCCCGGGCGCTGTCCGGCATGGAGACCATCGAGACGGTCGAGCAGCTCACGGAGGCCGCGCGTCGCATCCAGCAGCTCGGTCCGCGCGCCGTCGTCGCGAAGGGCGGCGTCGAGCTGCCCGGTGACGACGCCGTGGACGTGCTGGTCGACGGCGACGAGGTCACGGTGCTCCGTGCACCCAAGGTCGGTCAGGAGCGCGTCGCCGGTGCCGGCTGCACGTTGGCCGCCGCGATCACCGCCGAGCTGGCGAAGGGCGCGGAGGTGGCCGATGCGGTCGCCGCGGCGAAGCGGTTCGTGACCTCGGGCATCGAGGGACGCCTGGCCGGTCGCGCGCCGTTCGAGGTGGTCCGGCAGGGCGCCTGAGGAGGGCCGACCACCACGCGGTGCGGCCAGGTGCGGGCCCTGTAGTCGAGTGTGCCCCCGCGGCCCGCTCCGCAGGGAGCGAGCCGCAGGGGCACACGGTGTCGATCAGACCTCGACGGCTACCGCTGCATCGTCAGCAGGCCGGGCCGGTACGGCAGGGCGCCGTAGTCGCCGCCGGAGGACGGGTTGCGGCCCTGGTAGAGCAGCTGCAGGTTGCACGGGTCGACCGTCATGGTCTGGTCCGCGTTGGTGCGCAGCAGCTCACCGTGGGAGATGTCGTTCGTCCACGTCGCGCCGCTGTTGGCCTTGCCGGCGAACGGGTTGGACTCCGAAGCGGCCTGCGGGGTCCACTGCCCGTCCAGGCTGGTGGCCGTGAAGGACCGGAAGTAGCGGCCCTGCGACCCCATGGCCTCGACGATCATGAGGTAGCGCTGCTGGCCCTGGAGCTTGTAGACCTGCACCGCCTCGAAGAGGTTGGCCTGGGTGTCGGTCATGATCGTCGTGTAGTTCGACCCGAAGCTGCCCGGGAAGTTCCCGATCGGCATGGACGCCCGGTAGATGCGCCCGTTGTCACCGGCGAAGAACAGGTACATGTTCCGGTCGTCACCGATGAGCGCCTGGTCGATCGGGCCGGTGCCCGAGTCGCTGATCGACCCGGTGAAGAGCGTCTGGTGCGCGCCCCAGCTGTTCGGGTCGGACGGGTTGGTCGACGTCCGGTAGGAGAACGCCGGGCCGCCCCACTGGTAGGCCAGGACCCAGACGTTCTTCGGCGCGAAGTAGAACAGCGACGGCGCGACGGCCGTGAACGGCATGGACCGCTGCTGCGCCGAGGCCATCTGCGAGTAGCTGGAGAACGGGGCGAACGCCGTCGACTGCCACGCGGTGCCGGTGTTCGTCGTCGCGTACACGAGCTGCTGGCCGTTGACCGGCGCGACGGTGAAGTCCTTCAGCGACACCCACCCGGAGCGCGGCTGGGCCAGCACGCCGGAGTCACGCCACCGGTACGACGACGGCAGCGAGCAGGTGCCCGTCGGCGGCGGTGTGGTCGGCGACGTGGTGGGCTGCGTCGTCGGGTTGCTCGTCGGGTTGCTCGTCGGCTGCGTGGTCGGCTGCGGGTTGCTGCCGACGCGGACGAGCTGCCACTGCTGGTTGTTGCCGCCCCAGTTGCTGTACTGGACGATGTTGGCGCCGTCGGCTGTCGAGCCGCCCTGGACCTCCACCGCGAGGCTGGAGTGCCGGTTGACGAGGATGACGTGCCCGTTGGGTGCGTCCTGCAGGCGGAACTGCTGGTTGTTCGTGTTGTTGTCGGTGTACTGGACGATCGCGCCGCCGTTGGCGGTCGACCAGTTGTGCACGTCGAGGACCTTGCCCGAGAGGCGTGACTTCAGCCGGTAGTACCCGTTGCCGGAGTCGACGAACTGCCACTGCTGCTGCGAGCCGTCGTTGCGGGTCCACTGCGTGATCCGCGCGCCATCGCTCATCGAGAGGTTGTACACGTCGAGGGCCTTGCCGCTGCCGCGGTTGATCAGGACGTACGACGCGCTGGTGTCGACCGTCGCCGCCGAGGCCGCGGGGGCGGCAACGAGCGCGACAGCGCCTGCTGACACCGCAGTGGCCGCGGCGACGAGGACCGACGCCCAGCGGCGGCGTCCTCGTGCCGGGGCAGGCGCCCCGTGGGCACGTGCTGATCTCATGCTGCTCTCCTTCGAGTTGTCGGGGGGTCGAGCGGCCCTTCGCGGCGGCGGTCGACGTCGACTGCCGGGCGAGGGCGATGTGAGCCTTCACATCCCGGTTCGAGCGGTTTGTGAAGGTTCACATTGTCATGTGGGATCGCTCCGACTGAAGAGCTGCCGAGCACTCCTAAACGGTTCGGGCCGTCGCGTCGGGCGCCGGGTTGGCAATCGTTCCCTCGTTCTGGTGGGCAGGGGGGCGAGGTCATGTCCGGAACGTCGGTTGCGC
The DNA here is from genome assembly GCF_024508315.1 of Cellulomonas xiejunii. Lineage (NCBI taxonomy): Bacteria > Bacillati > Actinomycetota > Actinomycetes > Micrococcales > Cellulomonadaceae > Cellulomonas > Cellulomonas xiejunii. Next base: position 3,141,723 of record NZ_CP101987.1, on the reverse strand, counting down.
CCCGTCCGACCGGTCCGGCACGGTAGGTCCTCCGCCGCCGATCGAAGGGACCCCATGTCGCCCAGCCCTCGTCGTCCGACCGTCCTCGCCTCCGCGACCGCCGCGCTGCTCGCCCTGCCGCTGGCGCTCGGGGCGACCAGCAGCGCGTCCGCGGCCGCACCCGCCGGCGCCTCCGCGCCCGTCGGCACGCCGACCCTGGCCGAGCAGGACCCGGCGGCCCTGTCGCGCGCCGTGCGGGCCGCGTTTGAGGAGGCGTCGGCGTCCACCGCCTTCTCCGCCCGCGGCCACGGCCCCGACCGGCCGGCGCCGTCAGGCCCCGACCGGCGCGCGCTCGACGCCGCTGTGCGCACGATCGTCGACGAGGGTGCCGTCGGGGTCACCGCGCGCGTCGAGTCGTCGCGGCTGCGGTGGGCGGGCGCGGCGGGATCCCGGCAGCTCGACCGCCGGCCCACGGCGCACACGGGTGACCGCTTCGAGGTGGGCAGCATCACCAAGCCGATGATCGCCACGCTCGTGATGCAGGAGGTCGAGAAGGGCACCTGGCAGCTCGACACCCCCGTCGAGGACGTCCTGCCCGGCGTCCTGGGGGGTCGTGCAGAGGTCACCCTGGAGCACCTGCTGAGCCACCGGTCCGGCCTGCCGACCGGCTCAGACGTCATGGTGGCCCTACGCATGACCGACCTGACCTCGTGGGACGAGTTCATCCGGGTGCTCGGCGAGGAGTACACCGACGCCGAGCACGTCGCGGCGGCGCTCGCCACGCCGTGGCTCTTCGAGCCCGGCACGGACTGGTCGTACTCCAACGCCGGCTACATCGTCCTGGGGATGATGCTCGAGGAGGTCACGGGCCAGGACCTCGACGCGCTGCTGCGCCACCGCGTCACGCGCCCTGCGGGCATGCGCCACACCGAGCTGCCGCACGAGCCCCGGTCCCACGGCCCGTTCCTCGTCGGTGCGGCGTTCACCGGCCCGGACACCGGGTGGTACTCCCTCGGGCACGGCGACCCCGACCTGTTCGGCGCCGCCGGGGCGGTCACGAGCACCACGGCGGACCTGATGTCCTTCACGGACGCGCTGCTGGGCGGTCGCCTGGTGCGGCCGGACACGGTCGCGGACATGGTCACGCCGCGGTCCCTCGCGCCGCTCGAGTACGGCTTGGGTGTCTTCCGGGTCGCAGACCCGTGCGCCCCGCCCGGGTCCGGCGCCTACCTGTACGGGCACAACGGGGCGACCTACGGCACGCTGAGCATCGTCCTCAGCTCGCCCGACGGCGCCCGGTCGCTGGCGGTCGGCGTCACCGGCCGTGACCTGACCAGCGAGAAGTCGGTCGAGGACTTCAACGCGCTGCTGCTGCCGATGGCTCTCGCGACCTGCTGACCGACGGCCGGCACGGGCCGCGGCGCTCGAGCAGGGGGTACTCGCGGCATGACAGGACCTGTCCTCATCACCGGCGCCACCGGAGGCCTCGGGCAGGCGACCGCGCGCGCCGTAGCCCGCGAGGGGCATCCGCTCCTCCTCGTCGTGCGTGACCTGGACCGGGGCGAGGCGTTCGCGCGCACGCTGCGTGAGTCCACGCCGGGGATCGCGGTCTCGGTGCGCCGCGCGGACCTCGCCGACCTGTCGAGCGTCCGGGCGCTGGTGGACGGGCTGATCCGCGAGGAGGTGGTCCCGCGGGCCGTCGTCTGCAACGCGGGGCTCCAGGTGGTCGACGGGATCCAGTGGTCTCCCGACGGCTACGAGCTCACGATGGCGACGAACGTCCTGGGGCACGTCGCGCTGCTCGCCCCGATCCTCGAGCACATGGGCCCCGGCTCACGCGTCGTCACGATCGGCAGCGAGACGCACCGGGGTGGCGCGAAGGCGTTCGGCTTCCCCGCCGCACGATGGACCGACATGACGGCGCTCCTGCGGCCGCCGCCGGGCACCCCGTCGCACCAGGCGGCCGGGAGGGTGCGGTACTCGACGTCGAAGCTGGCCTGCATCGCGCTCGCCTACGAGATCGACGCGCGGTGGCGCGGCCGGGGCGTGCGCGCCGCGGCCTTCGACCCGGGTCTGATGCCGGAGACGGGGCTGGCCCGGGAGTACCCCCCTGCGATCCGGTCCGCGTACGCGGCCCTCACCCCGCTGCTGGTGTGGCTGCCCGGGGCGAGGAGGGTGACGGACTCCGCCGTGGACCTCGCGTGGCTGGCGACCGCCGAGGAGGCCGAGCCGCTCATGGGCCGCTACGTGAGCGAGCGGCGCGCGCGCGACAGCTCGGCCGCGAGCCACCGGGCGGGGCTGGGTGCGGCGATCTGGGACGGCTGTCTCGCGGCAGCGGGCGTCGAGCCCACGGGCGCCTGACGGGTCGGGACCCACGTGCGCCGGTGTCCTGACGGTCGCCGTGCCGTCCCTCCCCGGTGCCGCGTCCTCCTCCCGTGGGAGGAGGACGCCGCGCGCCACCTCTCCTCCACCGGCAGGTGCTGGGCACCCACCCCGTCTCCGTAGCGTCGCCGACGGACGCACCGCAGGGTGCGACGCGACGACGAGGAGACGCCATGATCGAGGTGGAGGCGCTGACCAAGCGCTACGGGAGCACGACGGCGGTGGACGGTCTGACGTTCACGGCACGGCCGGGGACGGTCACCGGGTTCCTCGGTCCCAACGGGGCGGGCAAGTCGACGACCATGCGCGTCGTCGTGGGGCTCGAGCGTCCGACGTCCGGGAGCGCGCGCGTCGGCGGGCACCGGTACGCCGACTTGACGGCACCCCTGCACGCGGTGGGCGTCATGCTCGACGCCCGCTCGGTGCACCCGGGCCGCACGGCCTACAAGCACCTCCTCGCGATGGCGCAGACGCACGGCATCGGCAAGGCGCGCGTCCGCGAGGTCATCGCGCAGACCGGCCTCGAGCCGGCCGCGCACCGCCGTGCGGGCACGTTCTCGCTCGGCATGGGGCAGCGCCTGGGGATCGCCGGTGCGCTGCTGGGCGACCCGCAGACGCTGATCCTCGACGAGCCGGTCAACGGCCTGGACCCCGACGGCGTCCTGTGGGTGCGTCGCCTGGTCCGGGAGCTGGCAGCCGAGGGGCGCACGGTGCTGCTGTCGTCGCACCTCATGCACGAGCTCGCGCTGTGCGCCGACCGCGTCGTCATCATCGGCCGCGGGCGGCTGCTCGCCGACGCGACCGTGCAGGACATCGTCGAGCGGACCGAGCGTGCCGGCGCGGTGCGCGTCCGCACGACGGAGCCCGAGGCGCTGGCCCGCGAGCTGCTCGCCACAGGTGCCCAGGTCACGCCCGCCGAGGGCGGGGCGCTGCAGGTCCGCGGCGCGTCGGTCGACGAGGTCGGCACCGCCGCGCGTCGCTGCGGCGCCACGGTCCTCGAGCTCGCCACCGAGTCCGGCACGCTCGAGGAGGCGTACCTGCAGCTCACCGGCGACGCCGTCGAGTACCGCACGGCCGACACCCGGGGCGGTGCGCGATGAGCGCCACGACGGTGCCCCGCGCCGCCCGTCCGGCGGCCGGCGCGCGCTCCGGCGGCCCGACGTTCGGACGCGTGGTCGCCGCGGAGTGGACCAAGCTGACGTCGCTGCGCTCGCCGTGGTGGACGGCGCTCGTCACGGTCGTCGTCGCGGGTGCGATCTCGTACATGTCCGCGACGGCGTCCTCGGTGGACCCCGGGTTCGAACCGACGCGCGACCTGTCGACCGGACTCATGCTGGCGCAGCTCGGGCCCCTGGTGCTGGGCGTCCTCTACGGGGCCGGCGAGTTCCGCACGGGCGCCTTCCGCACGACGTTCGCGCTGGTCCCGCGGCGGTGGCCGGTGCTGGCGGCGCAGGCCGTGGTCCTGACGGCGTTCACGCTGGTGCTGGGCGTCGTCACCGTCGCGGTCTGTGTCGCGGGTGTCATGCCGGCGGCCGCGTCGCGTGACATGCCGCTCCGGCTCGCCGAGGGGGAGACCCCCGGGGCCATGCTCGGCATGGTGGTGCTCCTGCTCGGCATGGCGCTGCTCGGTCTGGCGTTCGGTGCGCTGCTGCGCAGGACGGTCCCCGCGCTCGTCACGGCGCTCGTGGTGCTGGTCTTCCTGCCGGTGACGCTCCAGATGATGAGCGACCCGGGGGTGGACGCGAACGGCATGGCCCTGCCGCACAGCGTCACGCCCGCGGGTGCGGTCAGCGTGTTCACACCCGGGACCGGGATCGCGCTGCTGACGACCAGCGCCTCGAGCGAGGGCATGCCCGGCACACCCGACGTCGGGCCTGTCGGCGGCGGCCTGGTGGTCGGTGCGTGGATCGTCCTGCTGCTCGTCGTCGCGGGCGTCCGGCTGCGGGCGAGGGACGCCCGATGACCACGCTCACCCCCCGCGCGGCGGCACGTCCGTCGCGCGGGGCGCCCACCCGGCCTGGCGTGACGTTCCCCCGTGTGCTCGCCGCGGAGTGGACCAAGCTCACGAGCATCGTGTCGAACCCCTGGCTCGCGCTGGGCACGGTCGCGGCCACGGCGCTCACCGCCTACGGGCTCGGCCTCTTCGTGCGGACAGGGGACGGCCGGTCCGGCTCCTGGGTCGTGGTGTCCGGGTTCCTGCTCGCGCAGATCGGGTTCCTCGTGCTCGGCGCGGTCGTCGGGACGTCGGAGCACACGACCGGCACCGCGCGCGTGACCTTCACCGCCGTGCCACGACGGCAGCCGGTGCTCGCGGCGCAGGTCGTCGTGACGACCGTCGCGGCGGCCGTCACCGCGGCGCTGGCGCTGGGGGCGTCGTACCTGGCGACCGCCGGGCCGCGCGCGGGCGAGGCGCCCGCGCTCGACCTGGCCGTTCCCGGCACGCTGCGCGTGCTCGCGGCGTTCGTCGCCGTCGGCGTCGCGTTCGCCCTGCTGGGCCTCGGCCTCGGGGCCCTCCTGCGCCGCCCGGCGGACACGATCGTCACGGGCATCGCCCTGGTCTACCTGCTCGACTTCTTCCTGCAGGCCAACCCCGGCCGGTTCACCGACACCGTCCGCGCGCTGCTGCCCTCGGCGGGCCGACGGCTCCTGGAGGACGACGCCGCCGTCGCGACGATCGACGCCACCTCCCAGGGCCTGCAGCTCGGCGTGTGGGGCGGGGGAGCGGTGCTCGCCGCGTGGGTCGTCGTCGCGCTCGGGGCCGCGGCCTACCGGTTGGGCCGTCATGACGTCCGCTGAGCGCGCCAGGGCGGTGATGCCCGCCGCCCGGGCGGTGCGCGGCCCCGACGCCCACGGGTGGGAGAGTGGGCCGGTGATCCGACGTGGAGCCGTGCTGCGGGCGCCCCGCACCGACGACGAGCCGCCGCTCACCGAGGAGCAGGTGCGCGGCGCGAGCCCCGTCGCGCGGCTCGTGACGGCCCGGCCGTGGGTCATGGACGTCACGGTCGCCTTCGTGGTCGCCCTCGTCGGGCTCGTGGGTGCGGCCTTCATCGAGCAGACCGCGTACGGCGCGCTGGTCCTCGGCATCTACCGGCCGGACTCGGGGATCGTGTCCCTCGCGACCGGCACCTGGCTGGTCGGGGTCGCCGTCGGCGCGGCGCTGCTGGTCGTGCGGCGCCGGGCCCCGGTCACGGTGACCGCCCTGCTCGTCGTCGCCGCCGCGGTGTCCCTGCAGGTGGCGGGGGTCCTGGGCATCCTGGGCGCGTGCCTGGCCTGCGCGCTGTACAGCGTCGCGGCCTCCCGCGGGACCACCACGACATGGGTGGTGTTCGGGGTGGTGCTGACCACGGTGACCGTCGCCCTGTGGCGGTGGGAGGACCTGGGCCTCTTCGAGATCATCAGCTGGTCCGGCGTCTACGCCTCGTCAGGTGAGGAGTGGCTGGAGTACCGCGGTGCGCCGAGGTTCTCGGCCGGCAGCCGCACGGGATCGGTGCTGCTGCTGGCGGTGATGCTGCTGCTGGGCGTGGCGGTGGGATCGGCCGCCCGCTCACGACGCCTGCACGCCGCCGAGCTGGTCGAGCGGTACCGGGCGCTGGCACGTCAGCGCGACGACGGCATCGCGCTCGCGCGCGCCGCCGAGCGCGCGCACATCGCCCGGGAGATGCACGACGTCGTCGCGCACAGCGTGTCGGTCATGGTGGCGCTCGCCGACGGCGCCGACGCCGCCTTCGAGCGGGCGCCGGACCGCTCGCGCGACGCGCTGCGGCAGCTGGCGGGCACCGGACGGGCGGCTCTGGCCGACATGCAGCGCGTCCTGGGCGCGCTGGGCCCGACAGGGTCCGACGGCGCCGACCGGCCCGGGGAGCCGACCGACGTGGACCTGCCGACCGTCGTCGGGCGGTTCGCCGCCGCCGGGCTCCCGATCACCGCGACCGGCCTGGACACCGCGCTCCCGCAGGACACCTCCGTACGCCTCGCGGTGCTGCGGATCCTCGGCGAGGCGCTCACCAACGTGCTGCGCCACGCGCCCGGTGCGACGGCCGTCGAGGTCACGTTGCAGCGCACCCCGACGACCGTGCGGCTCGACGTCGCCGACACGGGCGGCGCACGGCCCGGTACGGGCGGCGGCACCGGCCGCGGCCTCGTCGGCATGCGCGAGCGGGCCGCGCTGCTCGGCGGGCACGTCGAGGCGGGCCCGCGCCCGGAGGGCGGGTGGCGGGTGCGCGCGGTGCTGCCGTGGGAGGGTGTGCCCGCGTCCGACGGGCACGGACCCGACGCGGACGGAGCCGGGGCCGGGGCTGACAGGGACACGGCCGGCAGGGACGTGGCGGACCAGGGCGGAGGACGACGATGACGACCGTGCTGCTGGTGGACGACCAGCCGCTGCTGCGCATGGGGTTCCGGCTCGTCGTCGACACCGAGCCGGACCTCGAGGTGGTCGGCGAGGCGTCGGACGGTCGGGTCGCGCTCGAGCAGGTCGCGGCGCTGGCGCCCGACGTCGTGCTCATGGACATCCGCATGCCGGGCATGGACGGCATCGAGGCGACCCGGCGCGTCGTCGCCGAGCACCCGGCGTCCCGCGTGCTGGTGCTCACGACCTTCGACGTCGACGACCTCGCGTTCGCCGCGCTGCGTGCGGGCGCCAGCGGGTTCCTGCTGAAGTCGGCCCGGCCCGACGAGCTCGTCGACGCGATCCGCACGGTCGCCGCCGGCACCTCGGTCGTCGCGCCGCGCGTGCTGCGCCGCATGCTCGACCTGTTCGCGGGTCATCTCCCCGCCGGCGGCGACGTGCCGACGGCCGGCGACCCGCACCCGCGCCTGGCTGCGCTCACCCCCCGCGAGCTCGACGTGCTGCGCCTCATCGCGGGCGGTGCGTCTAACTCCGAGATCGCCGCCGAGCTGTTCGTGTCCGAGACGACCGTGAAGACGCACGTCGGGAACGTCTTCGCCAAGCTCGGTGCCCGGGACCGCGTACAGGTCGTGATCATCGCGTACGAGTGCGGGCTGGCGGCCGGTGGCCGGGAGACCGTGCGGTGATGCCCACGGCCGCCGCCTGCGCGGCCCGGCCGACGAGTACGCCGAGCTCCTCGCCGATGCTCACCGCGAGTCGGCGGCCGGCTCCCGCGGGTCGACGGGGCCGACGGGGTCGGCCGTGCGGACCGGAGCGGGAGCCCCGCCCGATCGTCGCCAGCCCCACACCTCCCGGCCCTTGTCGACGCCCGCGTGCCCCGCGGCCCGCGCCTTGTCGAGCCACCGGCGCGCCCACGCGAACTCCGTGGCCAGCAGCGCGAGGCCCGCGAGGATCGCGAGGATGCCCGGACCGGGCAGGACGAGCATCGCCACCCCGGTGAGCACCACGGTGCCGCCGACGACCGCGACGGCGACCATCCGCACGGGACGCGGCAGCAGCTGGATCTGGGCGCGGGTCCGGTCCCAGCGCTCCGACCACGAAGCCATGCGTCCCCCTCCCGTCGTCGTCGTCGGCGCGTGCGCTCCTGCTGACCTGCCAACGTCGGGCGGGTCCGTACCGTGCCCGGTGCTGGGAATCTAGTCGAGCCGGGCGTGCACCGCCGCCGCGACCACGCCGGCCGCCTCCGGGACGACGTGCAGGTTGAGCGCGGGCTCGAACAGCTCGGCCTCCAGCAGGACCAGCCCGTGGGCGGCGGAGTCGACCGTGTCGATGCGCGCGTACAGCGGGACGCCCAGCCCGGTGGCCTCGGTGACCGCCGCGACGACGCGCTGCGCGAACGCCGCCTCGGCGTCGGTGACGTCCACCTGCTCGGGGTGCTCCGCGTAGACGCCGCCGATGAGCCCGCCACCCGGCGCGAGCAGCGCCCCCTTGGCGATCGCGTGCGTGAGCCGGCCGTCGATCACGTACAGCGCCTTCTCGCGCCCCTGCGACAGCTCGGGCACCTCGGGCTGGACCATCACCACGCCGCCGCCGTCGAGGATGCGGGCCGCCAGGGCGAGCGCACGGGCGTCGTCGGCGTGGAACAGGCCCGTGTCGCGTGCACCGGCCGACACCGCGGGCTTGAGCACCACGTGCGCACCCGGGGCAGTGCCGGCGAGGTCCGCGCGCACGTCGTCGAGCGACGTCCGGTACGTCGTGGGGACGACGTCGACGCCCAGGGCGGCGAGCTGCGTCAGGTACCGCTTGTCGAGGTTCCACCGCACGAGCGCGGGCGGGTTGAGCACCTGCGTCACCGAGCCGGCGTGGTCGAGCCACGCGAGGAACTCCGGCAGTCGCTCGGGGTAGTCCCACGGGCTGCGCAGCACCAGCAGGTCGTAGGTGGACCAGTCGACGCTCGCGTCGTGCCACACGGTCGCGTGCGCCTCGACCCCGCGCGCCCGCAGCGCGGCGACGAGCGGCGCGGTGTCGTGGTCGAGGTCCTCGGCGGGGTAGGAGTCGGTGACGACGACACCCACGCGGGTGCCCGGTCGTGAAGGCGTCGTGCTCACCTGCGGGACCTTACGTGGGGTCGGGCCGCGGGCGCGCGCGCCCGAGTAGGGTCGCGCGTCGTGAGCACCGAGGGTCGGCCGTCGACGCAGCCGCAGGAAGCGGCGCCCGGACGGCGCGGGCTCGTCGTGGGAGCGGTCGCCGCGCTCGTGCTGCTGGGCGTCGGGGGGCTGCTGGTGCGCGACGTGCCACCGGCGGGCAGCCACGGCTGCGCGGTCCACGCGGACGACGGGCGGCCTCCCGCAGCCGTGACCGAGGCGGCCGGACGCCTGCGCGAGGGCGTCCCGGCCGACGTGGCGTCCCTCGAGGTCGTGTGCCGCCTCGCGGTGGAGGCGTTGCCGACGGGCCCTGGTGCACCGGACGTGCGCGACGACCCCGCCTCCTGGGTCGTCGGTGTGGACGCCGAGGCGCCGCAGACGCAGGGCGTCGTGGCGGCGGCCCGCACCCTGCTGGATGCAGCGCCGACCGACGTGCCCTTCACCTGGGACCTGCGTGTGCGGGACGCCGCCCGCTCCCTGGAGGTCCTGCTCTCGGCCGGCGGCGGCACGGGCCTCGTGGCGGACGCGGTGGCGGTACGGCTCGTCCCGGGGGTCGTCGAGACGTGGTTCGGGGCGGAGAGCGGCACGGTCACCGTCGCGTCGGCGGGCGACGTCGTGCCGGTGCTCCGGACCACCGCGGGGCGGGACCTGCCGGTGACGACCGTGACGACCGGGGACCCGTGGGTCGAGGTCCGCCAGGTGAACCCCGGGGCGTGGCCCGACGAGGACGCGGTGGCGCTCGCGCTCGACGTCGCGGGCTGGGACGGCGTCTGGCGCGTCCTGCTGGACGGGGGTGAGCCCGCGTCGACGACGCTGACGACCGCGGTCGAGGACGACGCCCAGCGTGCCTACGTGGTGTCGCGTCTCGAGGCGCTCGTCGCCGCCCCGCGTGTGTCGTTCCGGGTGGAGTCGCCCGCCGCGGCGATCGAGGGGACCGTGGGTGGCCCGGCTCCGGCGTCCGACGTGGCGGCGCCTGACGGGGCGGCGGCCGACGGGGTGCCGGCCGACGGGGTGCCGGCGTGCACGGGTGCCGAGCTGGACGTCCAGGTGCTGGGCACGGACGCCGCCCTCGGCTCGCGCTTCCTCTTCCTCGCCGCCACGCACACGGGCGAGCAGCCCTGCGTCGTGCAGGGCTTCCCCGGGCTGGCGTTCACACGGGCGTCGGGGACGTGGACACCGGACCTCACGCAGCTGCCCGACCGCGGCACGCCGCCCGTCGTCGTGCTGGCTCCGGGCTCGTCGGTGCAGTCCGAGGTGCGGTGGGGGGCGATGTCGACGGCGCAGGACCCCGACGTCGCCGTCGCGGTCACCGTGCAGCCCGTCCCCGGCGGCCCGACGGTCGAGCTCGCCCTGCCGACGGACCTGGACGTCCTCGCAGGGGCGACCGTGAAGGTCCGGCCGTGGGACGTCGGCGGTGAGCTGCCCGAGACCGGGAGCTGACGGCCCGGCTGAAGGGCGGGCTTGCGGAGCAGGCGTCAGGTGGGGTCGGTGCCGGGTGCGGCGCCCGATGCGTGCGCGGGTGCCGTGCGGTTGACCGTGGCGAGCAGCCTGCCGAGCACCGCGAGCTCGTCGGCGTCGAGCCCGAACGCGGCGACGACGCGGGTGGGCACGTGGGCCACCCGGTCCCGCAGGGCGTGACCCTCGTCGGTGAGCGCGACGGTGACCGAGCGCTCGTCGTCGGCACGTCGACGGCGCTCGAGCAGGCCGCGCGCCTCGAGCCGCTTGAGCAGCGGTGAGACCGTGCCGTAGTCGAGGTGCAGGACGTCGATGACCTGGCGCACGGTCTGCTCGCCGCGGGTCCACAGCACGACGAGCACGAGGTACTGCGGATAGGTCAGGCCCACCGGGTCGAGCAGCCCGCGGTACACGGACGTCATCGCCCGTGAGGCCGCGTACAGGTCGAAGCAGAGCATCGTCGCCAGGGAGATGCCTTCGGTCGGCGCGTCGTCCGGGCGGGTGTCGTCGTCCACAGCCCGAGTGTAGATCCACTATTGACGCCCGCAACTAGATCGTGCACGATGTAATCGCCCCCGCCTGATCCGGCGGGGAGTCGATGCGTCCAGGCCACCGCCCGGACGCCGAGGAGAGGGCAGGGGCATGCCGTACATCACCAGCACCGCGACCGACCAGACCGTCGAGCTCTACTACGAGGACCACGGCACCGGGCAGCCGGTCGTGCTGATCCACGGCTACCCGCTCGACGGGCACTCGTGGGAGAAGCAGACCGTGGCCCTCCTCGACGCCGGCTACCGGGTCATCACGTACGACCGCCGCGGCTTCGGCCGCTCCACCAAGGCGACGCAGGGCTACGACTACGACACCTTCACCGCCGACCTCGACGCGGTCCTGACGACGCTCGACCTGCGGGACGCCGTCCTCGTCGGCTTCTCGATGGGTACCGGCGAGGTCGGTCGCTACCTCGGCACGCGCGGGTCGGACCGCGTGGCCAAGGCCGCGTTCCTCGCTGCCATCGAGCCGTTCCTGCTGCAGACGGAGGACAGCCCCGAGGGTCTGCCGCAGAGCGCCTTCGACGGCATCGTCGCGAACGCCCGCGCCGACCGCTTCGCGTGGTTCGACGAGTTCTTCGCCAACTTCTACAACCTGGACGAGAACCTCGGCTCGCGGATCAGCGAGGCCGCCGTGCGTGGCTCGTGGGCCGTGGCCGCCGGCTCGGCCCCGTGGGCCGCGTGGACGGTCGTCCCGACGTGGCACACCGACTTCCGCGCCGACATCGCGAAGATCGACGTCCCCACGCTCATCCTGCACGGCACCGGGGACCGCATCCTGCCCGTCGAGGCGACGGGACGCGCGTTCGCGGCGCTGCTGCCCGAGGCGACGTACGTCGAGGTCGAGGGCGCGCCCCACGGTCTGCTGTGGACGCACGCCGACGAGGTCACGCGCGCCCTGCTCGACTTCCTCGCCGCCTGACCCGCCCGTCGGTGCCGGCCGCGACGAGCAGGCCGGTCGGCACCGACGGCCCGCCGGACGGTGGAGGATGGCCCCGTGCGCGCGGTCGTGATCGAGCAGTTCGGTGTGATCCCCCAGGTGAGGCAGGTCCCCGACCCCGCCTGCCCGCGCGACGGCGTGGTCGTGCGCGTCGCCGCGACGGGCGTGTGCCGCAGCGACTGGCACGCCTGGCAGGGGCACGACGACGACGTCACGCTGCCGCACGTGCCCGGCCACGAGCTGGCCGGCACGGTCGTCGAGGTCGGCCCCGACGTGCGCGGCTGGCGCGTGGGTGACGTCGTCACCACCCCGTTCGTCATGGCCTGCGGCGCGTGCACGACGTGCCGCGCGGGTGACCACCAGGTGTGCCCGCACCAGACGCAGCCGGGGTTCACGCAGTGGGGCTCGTTCGCCGAGCTCGTCGCGCTGGACCACGCCGACACCAACCTGGTGCGGGTCCCCGCGGGCCTCGCGCCGGTCGCCGCGGCGGCGCTCGGCTGCCGGTTCGCGACGTCCTACCGCGCGGTCACGGTCCACGCCGCCGTCCGCGCGGGCGACGAGGTCGCGGTGCTCGGCTGCGGGGGCGTCGGCCTCTCCGCGGTCATGGTGGCGGCGGCAGCAGGCGCGCACGTCGTCGCGGTCGACCCGTCACCGGCAGCCCGGGAGGCCGCCCGCGCGGCCGGTGCGCACGCGACCCTCGACCCGCGGACCGACGGGCCGGCGTCCGTGGCGGCCGCGATCGTCGAGGCCACCGGGGGAGGGGCCCACGCGACGCTCGACGCGCTCGGCAGCCCCGCCACCGCGCAGACCGGTGTACTCGCCCTGCGGCGCCGCGGCCGGCACGTCCAGGTCGGGCTGCTGCTGCGGGACGACGCGTGGACCGCCCTGCCGATGGACCGCGTCGTCGCGTGGGAGCTGTCCGTGCACGGCAGCCACGGGATGGCGGCGCACGAGTACCCGGCGATGCTCGAGGCGATCGCCGCCGGGCGCCTGGCGCCGGCCGGTCTGGTCGGGCGCACGACCGACCTCGAGGGCGCGGGTGACGCGCTGGCGGGCCTGGCTGCGACGGGTGCCGCGGGGATGACCGTCGTCGTCCCCTGACGCCGGGCCGCTCCGTGAGCCCGGCGGCGGACGCGGCGTGCGCGACTGTGGTTGACGTCACGTCCGGATGTCCGGTAGACCTTGCGCAGGCGACACAACGGCGTGGCGCCGAACGCAGGACACGGGCCCGGTTCCTCGGTAAGGCCGAGCGCCCGACGTGCTCGCCGGTCGCATCGCGACGGCGGCGAGCACGTGCGAGGTGGGAGCGCATCCACAGCGCCCGGCCCGATCCCGGGACCTCCGCGCAGCTCTCCAGGACCGTGCGGGCGTCCGCTCAGCGGCCCAGCCCGTCGATGGCCGCGACCTCCTCGGCCGTCAGCGTCAGGTCCAACGCAGCGAGGTTCTCCTCGAGGCGCTCGCGCCGCACCGACTTCGGGATCACGACGACGTCGTGCGCGACGTGCCAGCGCAGGACGACCTGGGCGGGGGTCGCGCCGTGGGCCCGGGCGGCGGCCGCGATGGGCCCGGCGTCGAGGTCCGTGCGCTTCAGCGGGCTATACCCCTCGACCACGACACCGCGCTCGCGGTGCGCCGCCAGCAGCGCCGCGTCGTGGTCCACCGGCGAGTACGGGATCTGGTTGACCGCCGGTGCCTCGCCCGTCGCGGCGATCAGCTCGTCGATCTGGGCGATCGAGTAGTTCGACACGCCGATCGAGCGCACGTGGCCCTCGTCGCGGGCACGGCGCAGCTCCTCCCAGACGTCGGGCCGTGCGTGCCCGCCCGGCGGCCAGTGGATGAGCCACAGGTCGAGGTGGTCCGTGCCGAGCGCGGCCAGCGACTCCATGAGCGTCTGCCGAGCGCGGTCGGCGTGGTCCGGTGGCAGCTTGGTGGTGAGGAAGATGTCGTCACGGTCGATGCCGCGGGTGGCGAGGACGCGGCCGACCTGCGCCTCGTTGCCGTAGCCGGTCGCGGTGTCGACGTGCCGGTAGCCGAGCTGCAGCGCGGTGCTGACGGCGAGCTCGGCGTCCGAGCCCTCCGACTGCCACGTGCCGAGGCCCATCACGGGGATGACGCCGCCGGGCAGGGTCAGGGTGGGAGCGGTGAAGTCGGGCATGCGTCCATCCTCAGGGAGGGTGGGGCGGACCGCAGGTCGGGCGGGGGTGGGCCCTCCGCAGCGACGGGGGCGCCGCCCACCACCACGACTCCGCGAGCAGCGCGCGGACCAGGTCCGCACCTGCGACCCGGAGGTCGACCAGGACCAGGTCGGTGCCCCGGTGGTGGTCGGTCGTGGAGTACACGTCCGGGTCCTGCGCGGCGAGGGCCCGCCGCTCGCCGTCGTCCTCGACGTGCACCGTCAGACGGTGCTCGTCCCACATCCGGGCGACGAGCCGCTGGTGGAACCACGCGGGCAGCCCCCAGCTCAGGCGTTCCGTGACCTCGGGGAGTGCGAGCGCCAGGCGGCGCACCACGTCGAGCTCCGTGCCTGCCACCTGAGCCGCCCTCAGGCCTCGGAGCCCGGGCCGGTACGCCCCGGTCCCACCTCGAGCCGGTCGCCCGGGTGGCCCGTCAGGCCGAGCTCGTCGGCCAGGAACATGAAGGCGCGCGCATAGGGCTGCCCCTCGATCTCCTCGCGCACACGGTCCCAGTCGATCTGCTCGCGCAGCGCCCGGGCCATCGGCAGCAGCCACGTGAAGTCGCAGTAGTGCTCGCCCAGCACGCGCATCTTGGCCGAGATGATGTCGGTGGCGGGCAGCACGGGCATGCGCACCGCCAGGACCTCGAGCTCGTCGGCCTGCGCGAGCTGCTCGCGCGTGACCGGTTCACCGACCATCCGGAAGATCACGTCGACGAGCTGGCCGTGGTGGTACGCCTTGAACAGCCAGTTCTCGGCCGGCTGCTGCACGTCCAGGCCCGCCGCCGCGAGCGCCGCACGGGCCTCGTCGACGTCGTCCTCGGCGACCGCGAAGTCCGCGTCGTGGCTGGGCTCGGGCGCGCCCCGGGCCCACGCGGCATACCCGCCGACGAGGGCGAACGGGATCTGTGCCTCCAGGAGCGCGACCGCGGTACGCCGCAGGCCGTCCTGCAGGGCCGCGCGGTCGTCGGGGGTCTCCGCGCCGGTCGGCTGCGGCAGGGGCGGCGGTGCAGCACCGGTGAGCGGCGCCGGCGCGTCTGTGGGGGTCGAGTGCATGGCACGGTGTCTACACCGCACCGGCGGACCGCGCGCGTCGAGGCGGTCGCGGGCGCACATGACGACCGCGGCCGGGTCGACCGCGCCCCGGGGTCGTCGCGGGCTGCCGTGCGGGGGCCCCGGGGACCGGTGAGAATCGCAGGGTGCGGCTCGCGACCTTCAACATCCTCCACGGGCGTTCGCTGGTGGACGGGCGGGTCGACCTCGACCGGTTCGGCGACGCCGTGCGGCACCTCGACGCCGACGTCCTCGCGCTGCAGGAGGTCGACCGGGCGCAGAGCAGGTCGCACGGCGCCGACCTGACCGCCGTGGCCGCGGAGGCGATGGGCGCGCCGCACCACCGGTTCGTCGCGACCCTGCACGGCGAGCCCGGCCTGTGGGTCGCCGGCACGGGCGAGGACCAGCCGGACACCGCCGCCTACGGCATCGCGCTGCTCTCGCGCCGCCCGGTACGCGCGTGGCACGTGCTGACGCTGCCCACGCTGCGCCGCCGCACACCGGTCCGGTTCCCGGGCTCGCGCTGGCCCGAGCTCGTGCGCGACGAGCCCCGCACCGCGCTCGGCGCGGTCGTCGACGACGAGCACGGGCCGCTGACCGTCATCTGCACCCACCTGACGTTCATCCCCGGGTGGAACGTGCGGCAGCTGCGCCACCTGGTGCGCGAGACGCGCACGCTCCCGGGCGCGAAGGTCGTGATGGGGGACCTCAACCTGGCGGGCGAGCAGCCGGCGCGGCTGTCCGGCCTGCGCTCGCTCGTGCGGGCGCCCACGTTCCCGGTCGACGAGCCGGTGCGCCAGCTCGACCACGTCCTCGCCGGGCCGGGCGTCCGCGCGGCAGGCCCGGGCCGGGCGCTCGACCTCGGGCTGTCCGACCACCGCGCCCTCGTCGTCGACGTCACGCGCTGAGGCGCAGACAGCAGGACCACCCGCGTGAAGGTGCAGCCCGGGGGTGCACATGCCGGGAGGGATCTCGCGGGTCGGACGAGCGTTTGCGTCCCTGGTGCAGCCCGGGTCACGGTGGAGGGGTCCGACGGCGTCGGACCGGGGCACGTCGTCCCGCCCGTGGTGCGGCCCTGCGGTCGCCGACGCGGCGGGGCCGCGGGTGCCGGCCGACGTCCCCAGGCCATGGGAGAGGAGCCCTCGTGCTCACACTGACCGACACCGCCCGCACCGCCGTCGAGACCCTCACGATCCAGGCAGGTCTGTCCGCGGAGGGCGGCCTGCGCATCGCCGAGCAGGAGGCGGGAGGCTTCGAGCTCGAACTCGTCGCGGCACCCGATCCGGGGGACGACGTCGTCGCCGAAGGCGCCGCCCGCGTCTACGTCGACCCGCGCACGTCCGAGACGCTCGCCGAGCAGCTGCTCGACGTGGAGGCGACGGAGACAGGGGCCGTCTTCACCCTGACGCACCAGTGACGCACGCCTGACGCGGCGCAGCGCCCGAGGGGCCGACCACCACCGGTGGTCGGCCCCTCCTCGTCCCGTCCGTGCGCGGGCGGCGGTCAGGAACCGCCGAGCAGGTCCTCGAAGGACGGCACGGCGTCGTACAGCCCCGTCCTGGTGACCGGCTCGCGCGCCGCGACGCGCTGGGCGAGCTCGGCGGCCGCCCGGCGGATCCGGGCGGGCAGCGGCTTGACCTGGTCGGTGCCCGCGTCGGCCCAGTCGTCGGTCGCGGCGAACACCGACGTCGGCACGACGTCCGCGTGCAGGTACGCGAACAGCGGGCGCAGCGCGTGGTCGAGCGCGAGCGAGTGACGCACGGTTCCGCCGGTCGCGCCCAGGAGCACGGGCGTGCCGTCGAGCGTGTCGGCGGCCAGCACGTCGACGAACGACTTGAACAGCCCGGCGTACGACGCCGCGTACACCGGGGAGACCGCGATGACGCCGTCGGCCCCGGCCAGGGCGCTCTGGGCGGCGGCGAGGTCCGGCCGGGCGTACCCGGTCAGGGTCATGTCGACGACGTCGTGCGCCAGGCCGCGCAGCTCGACGACCTCGACGACCGTGTCGACGCCGCGCGCGGCGAGGTCGGCGACGGTTGCCTCGGTGAGGCGGTCGGCCAGGATGCGGGTCGACGACGGCTGCGACAGCCCGCCGGACACGACGACGATCGATCGGGATGCCACGGGGTCCTCCTGGGGACGTGCTGGGCGGAACTGGATTGCTCTCTCGCGGGAGCGGCGGGTGACTGGATTGCACTCTCGCGGGGGTGGCGGGTGACTGGATTGCACTCTCGCGGTGAGAGGGCGATCCAGTTGCGTTCAGGGGAGGGTGGTGGCGCCGGCGGCCTCGGCGGCGGCGAGGTCGTCCTCCGCCGCCTTGCCCGTCCAGTGGTCCGCGGGGGCGGACTGCTGCACGTGCACGTGCCCGGCGGCGCGGGCGGCGGCGACGCGCTCGGCGTGCGTCGGCGGGTTCGCCGGGACGTCGGCGGGACGGCGGGACTCGGCCTCCTTGCGGAGCACGGGCACGACGTCCTCGGCGAGGATGTCGATCTGCTCGAGCACGGTCTTGAGCGGCAGGCCGGCGTGGTCCATGAGGAACAGCTGGCGCTGGTAGTGGCCCACCTGCTCCCAGAACGCGCCGTAGCGGTCGATGACCTGCTGCGGCGAGCCCACCGTCAGCGGCGTCTCGCGCGTGAAGTCCTCCATCGACGGGCCGTGGCCGTAGACGGGCGCGTTGTCGAAGTACGGCCGGAACTCGGTCCACGCGTCCTGCGAGTTCTTCCGCATGAACACCTGGCCGCCGAGCCCGACGATCGCCTGGTCCGCGCGGCCGTGGCCGTGGTGCTCGTACCGCTGCCGGTAGAAGTTCACCATCTGCGCGGTGTGCTCCATGGGCCAGAAGATCGCGTTGTGCAGGAACCCGTCGCCGTAGTACGCGGCCTGCTCGGCGATCTCGGGGGAGCGGATCGAGCCGTGCCAGACGAAGGGCGCGACGCCGTCGAGCGGGCGGGGCGTCGAGGTGAAGCCCTGCAGCGGCGTGCGGAACTTGCCGGACCAGTCGACGACGTCCTCCTCCCACAGGCGGCGCAGCAGCGCGTAGTTCTCGATCGCGAGCGGCAGGCCCTGGCGGATGTCCTTGCCGAACCACGGGTAGACGGGGCCGGTGTTGCCGCGGCCCATCATGAGGTCCATGCGGCCGTCGGCGATGACCTGGAGCATCGCGTACTCCTCGGCCAGGCGGACCGGGTCGTTGGTGGTGATGAGGGTGGTCGCGGTCGACAGCACGATGTTCTTCGTGCGGCCCGCGAGGTAGCCCAGCATCGTCGTCGGCGACGACGGGACGAACGGCGGGTTGTGGTGCTCGCCGGTGGCGAAGACGTCGAGCCCGGCGGCGTCGGCGTGCTCGGCGATGGTGAGCATCGCGCGCACGCGCTCCGTGTCGTCCGGGGTCCGTCCGGTGGTGGGGTCGGTGGTCACGTCACCGACGGAGAAGATCCCGAACTGCATGCTGCACCCCGCTCGTCAAAGTCCATGCGTTTGCATCGAACAGGTGGCTCAACGGCCCGGTCGGTGCAGGTATTCCGGCCGTCCGGACGAGGGGTCGCTCGGGTCACCCGGCGGGGGTCGGGAACACGAGCGACGTCGACACGACGGTGGTCGTCCGCGCGGTGTCCGTCAGGAGCGCCGCCGTGAGCTCGACCGCCGACGACAGCGCCAGCAGCACCAGCAGCAGGGTCAGCACGGCGAGCCGCACCCACGTGCCGCGGGCAACGGGGGCCGCCGTCCGCGCGTCACTCGAGGACGAGCGCATCGACCCTCCTGTCGTCCTGCGGGCGCTGGGTGCGCCGGCCGCGTCGCCGTCCTTCGAGCACCGAGACCACCTCGAGCGTCGCGAGGGCGAGCAAGGGCGGGACGAGCATGACCGCGCGCCCGCGCGGCGACGTCGCCCACGACAGGACCGGTCCCCAGCCGTGGTGGACCTCCAGCAGCACACCCTGCACGCGCTCGACCGGCGTGGCGTTCGCGTCCGGGCTGTGGTTCGCGTCGCCCTGGGTGCGGATGTACGGCTGCAGGACCGGCTGGCCGTCGTCGCCCAGGACCGGCTCCATGCGGCCCGACCCGTCACCGACCTCACGCATGGCCGGGAGGCGGTGCAGGGACACGATGCGGTGGGTCACCAACCCGGTCTGGCCGACCGGCTGGAAGGTGACGACGAGGTTCGGCTTGAGCTCGGAGGCGTCCGACACCGCTCGCAGGACGACGACGTCGCCCGCCACGAACCGCGGGGCCATCGAGCCGGACGTCACGATCAGCAGCCGCTGACCCTGCGCCTGGAACCACAGCGGCGCCGCGAGCGAGGCCGCGAAGGTCACGACGCCCACGGTCACCACGGTCCACAGGGCCACGCTCGTCGCGCGTCGCCACCAGGGCGTGCTCGGACGGGCCGCCGGGCGCGACGCGCGGCGGTCGACGAAGGGCTGCGGGGCCGGGAGGTCCGGGGTCAAGGCCGTCTCAGTTGTTCACCGTCTGCTCGGAGTCGAGCTGGAAGGTCAGCTCGGCGGCCGTGTTCTGGTATGTGTCGTCGGCGTCGCTCGACATGTCGACCCGCAGGCACAGCGTCTCCGACCTGACCACGGCGTCGAGCGTGCGGTCGTCGGGCTGCGCACCCGTCGCCGGGTCCCCGACGATCGCGGCCGGGTCCGGACCGGGCGGGAGCCCGAAGTCGCCGTCGACGAGATTCGCTGTGTCGCCCAGGGACTCGGCGTCGTCCGTGGCGGCGAGCGTGCACGCCGGCCCCGGGAAGACGCGTGCCCGCAGCTGGGTGCGCAGGTCTCCCGTGCCGGCGGTGCCCGCGGACGGCGTCGTCGTCGCGGCCGCCATGCTCACGGCGTACCGCAGCGCGAGCGAGCCCTCGTTGTTCACCGTCAGGGGCGCGAAGACGCTCCCGCCCGGCGCCAGGCCCTCGAGGGGCAGCTCGAACTGCGCGCCGTCCGCCGTCAGCACCACCGTGCCCGTGGTGATGGCGCCGCTCAGCGAGTCCTGGTCGGTGAACAGGGCGGACGTCGTCAGCGACGTCACGCCCACGCCTGCCAGGACGAGGATCGAGCCCGTGGCCCAGAAGCGGCGACGCCGTGCGACGTCCTGCCGCGACGGTTCGGGGTCGATCATCTCCTCGAGCAGCTCGTCCATCATCGCGTCGGCCCCCTTCGTCCGGTCGTGCGCCATCGCCGGCCGAGACGCGGCCGCACTCCACCTGCTTCGTCCCTCATCGGCTCGGGTCGCCCGAACCTTGAGGTATGTCCTGCTACTTCACCCGATCGGGTGAAGCGAGCTGCCGCCGGGCGGATGCACCGCGGACGCCGGTGCCGGCCGTGCCCACAGGAAGCCCTGCGCCCGGTCGACGCCCAGACGCTCCAGCGTGCGGGCCGTCGGCTCGTCCTCCACGCCCTCGGCCACCACGCGCAGGCCGAACGAGTGCGCCAGGTCCACCATCGCCTGCACGACGACCTCGGAGCCCGCCCGGCCACCCTCACCGAGGTCGGCGACGAACACCCGGTCGATCTTCAGCTCGGCCACCGGCAGGTCGCGCAGCTGGGAGATCGACGTCGTCCCCGTCCCGAAGTCGTCGATCGCGACGCACACCCCCAGGGCGCTCAGGCGCTCCAGGACCGGGACCACCCGCGTGCGGTCCGCCACGAGCGCGGTCTCCGTGACCTCGACCTCCAGCAGCGAGGCGTCCACGCCGTGCCGGGCGAGCAGCAGCTCGATCATGTCGACCACCGCGGGACTCGCGACGTCGTGCGCCGACAGGTTGACCGCGACCGGCACGGCCTGGCCCTGCGCGTGCCAACGCGCGAGCTGGCGCACCGACTCCTCGAGCGCGAACTCCGTGACGCGGTGGATCAGACCCGACTGCTCGGCGAGCGGCACGAACGCACCCGGTGGCAGCAGTCCTCGCGTGGGGTGCCGCCAGCGGATCAGGGCCTCCAGCCCCACGGTCCGCTGCGACGCCAGCTCGATCTTCGGCTGGTAGTGCATCTCCAGCTGCGGGACCTCCGTGGGGTCCCCCCGGGACTCGAGCGCGCGGTGCAGCTCACCCAGCAGCACCAGCCGCGCGGGCGAGGAGTCGTCCGAGGCGGGCGAGTAGACGCTGACGCCCGTGCGGTGGTGCTTGGCGGCGTACATCGCGATGTCCGCCGTGCGCATGAGGGCAGAGGCGTCCGCGGCGTGGTCCGGCAGGCACGCGACGCCGATCGACGTCTCGACGTGCAGCGCGATGTCGCTCAGCTCGAACGGGCGGGCGAAGAGGCCGCGCACGCGCAGGGCCAGGCGCTCGGCGTTCGCGACGGTCCGTACGTCGGGCAGCAGGATCGCGAACTCGTCGCCGCCGAGGCGCGCGACCACGTCGTCGTCGCGCAGCGCGTGGCGCAGCCGCTCGGCGACTTGCTGCAGCAGCTCGTCGCCGTGGTCGTGCCCCAGGGTGTCGTTGATGTCCTTGAACCGGTCGATGTCGAGCAGGATCAGGCCCACGCGCGCGTCGTCGTCGGCCACCTTCTCGATGGCCCGTTGCATCTGGTCGGCGAGCAGCCGCCGGTTGGGCAGGCCGGTGAGGGAGTCGAGCAGCGCGAGGCGTGCGTTGTCGAGCGCGGTCGTACGCAGCCGGCGCGACGTGGCGTGCACGATCCGGAACAGCAGCAGCCACAGCACGACGAGGCTGCCGACGACGACGAGCGTGACCGTGCGGGTCGTGCTCTGCAGCGTCTGCTGCGTCACGGTGTGGTCGAGCATGACCTCCGCGCCGCCGACGCGGGCCGTGGCCGCGACGTCCGTCGGCTCCTCGGGCGTGGCGGTGTCCGACAGCCTCACCGGGACGTACACGTCGAGGACCGTGCGCTCGTCGGGGGCGGGGACGCCCGCGCGCACGTCCGGCTGGACGACGGCGTCGGGGGTGCCGGAGCGCATGACCCGCGTCAGGCGGTCGGCGCGGGGCAGCCCGGTCGTCGCCCCGTCGGAGGAGTACATCAGCCGCCCGTCCGCGCTCCACAGCCGCAGCTCGACCAGCTCGTCGCCGAACCCGCGGATCGCGTCCGTCACCGCGTCGCGCTCCTCGGCGGACAGGAGGCCCGTCACGAAGGCCGTCGACGGGACCGCGCGTGCCGCGAACATCGCGGTCCTCGCCGCCGCCGCCGTGCCGTCCCGGACGGCCTGACCGCGCATCTGCGACGACGTCACGACGACCAGGGCGACACCCACGAGGAGCATGCCGACGAGGCTCACGAGAGCGAACCGGCGCGTCGGGCTCGAACGGCGGCGTCCAGCTGGCACGTGCACCTCGCGGCTCGGGCGGACCGGGGGATCTCCCCGCCAGGCTATGTCCCCAGGTGGCGACGGTGACGGACGCCGGGCTGGGCGGTGTCCAGGTCCGCAGGGAACGCCGGGTGAATCTCGGGTGTTGAGTCCGACGGAGCCGCCGCCAGGGCGGCACCGGGAGGAGCCCGACGTGACCGAACCCCGTGCGTACCCCGTGACCAAGAGTGACGCCGAGTGGTCGCTCGAGCTCGAGCCCCAGGAGTTCGCGGTACTGCGCCGTGCGGGCACCGAGCGCGCGTGGACCGGTGCGCTGCTGGACGAGCACCGCGAGGGCGTGTACCGCTGTCGCGCGTGCGGCAACGAGCTGTTCCGCTCGGACACCAAGTTCGACTCGCACTGCGGGTGGCCGAGCTTCTTCTCCCCGCTGGCGGGGGACCGCGTCGAGCTGCTCACGGACCGGACGCTCGGCATGGTGCGGACGGAGGTGCGCTGCGCGCGCTGCGGCTCCCACCTGGGGCACGTGTTCGACGACGCGCCGCAGACGCCCACGGGGGACCGCTTCTGCATGAACTCCGTCAGCCTCACGTTCGAGCCCACCGGGCACGACGGGTGACGGGTCGTCCCTCGGAGGTGCGAGGCGCGCTCCCGGCGGGGGGACCGTCGGGGTGACGACACGCCGCGACACGCCGCCACGTCCGGAACTCCGCCGTGGACGGGACTGAAGTACCGCGCTCCCCGTGCCGATAATGCGGACGTGGACGAGGTCCTGAAAGTTCGGCGATGGCGGCGATACGGTGCCGACCGCCTCTACGTGACGCACGAGACGACCGGCGCGCGCATGGGTTCCGTCGACCTGCAGTCCGGTGAGGTCGTCGCGGACGACCCGGTCCTGGAGGCCAGGGTCCGCCGTGCCGCGCAGGCCTACCTGCGGTCCGACGTCCCGGAGCTGGTCCTGCCAGTCACCTCCGAGCTGGCGTCGATCGACGCGCTGGAGGGCGCCGGCGTCGAGGCCTGGCTCGGCGAGGACGACGACCACCCGCGCGGTGAGCGCGGCAGCCCGGTGCGGCTGCGCCTCGACCGTCTCGCGGACGAGGGCTGGCAGACCGTGCACGACGTGCCCCTGGGCCGGCAGGGCACGGTCGTCGAGCACCTGCTCATCGGCCCCGGGGGGATCTTCACCGTCACGGAGCGCAAGCACCCGGGCAGCCACGTGCGTGCCGCGTCCCGCACCATGCACGTCGACGGACGCGCCGTGCCCTACCTGCGCGACGCACGGCTCGAGGCCTCCCGCGTCCAGGGGCTGCTGCACTCCGCCGGCTGCGCCGGTGTCGCCGTGCGCGCGGTCCTCGTCATCGCCGGCGACCTCGAGCGGGACGTGCAGGACCCGCCCCAGGACATCCTGGTCATCGCCCGCCACGAGGTCCCGAACCTGTTCCGTCGGATGCCCGAGCGGCTCGACGCGGCCAGGGTGTCGGCCGTCGCGCACGTCGCCCGCCGTCGCACCACGTGGGCGCGCTGAGCGGGTCGCCCGTCCGGCCGTGCGGTCCCCGCGCACGTCGTCGCTGCGTCAGGATGAGCGCATGAGCGATGACCCGGTCCTGCGTGTCGAGCGGGAGCTCGGGCTCTTCCTGCGCCGGGCGCGCGCCGCCTCCGCAGGGCTCGCACGCACGGTGCACCCCGACCTGGACTCGTCCGCGTACCTCCTGCTCGCGACCGTGGCGCGCACGCCCGGCACGCGCACGAGCGACCTCGCCGACCTGCTGGGGGTGGGACGCGGCACCATGTCACGCCAGGTGACCCGCCTCGAGCGGCTGGGTCTGGTGACGCGCACGGCCGACCCGCGCGACTCCCGGAGCCAGCCCCTCACGCTCACGGAGGAGGGGGCGCGTCGGCTCGCGCGCGCGAGGACCGGCCGCCAGGAGTACATGCGGCGCTCCCTGGACGGGTGGCGCGTCGAGGAGCTCACGCAGCTCGCCGACCTGCTCGCGCGCCTCAACGCGGACCTGGTGGCGGACGTCGAACGGCCCGCCGACACCGCCTGAGGGCGGCGTCAGCGCGAGGTTGCCGGCGCGTCCTGCGCCCGAGCCGCCTGCGCCGCGAGCCGCTGCTCGACGCCCGACGCGCGCCCCAGCGGGACCTCCCGCAGCGCGATCACCGCGACGAGGGCCAGCAGCGCGACGGGTGCGCCGATGAGGAACAGCTCCGCGACGCCCACGCCGAACGCGTGCTCGACGACCTGGCGGACCGGGCCGGGGAGCGTCGCGAGGTCGGGCAGCGACGTCGCACCCCCGGAGCCCAGCGCGGAGGCGGGGACGCCGAGGCCCGCGAGACCGTCGACCATGAGGTGCGAGACCCGGTTCGACAGGACCGCGCCCAGGGCCGAGACGCCGATGGTGCCACCGAGGGTGCGGAAGAACGCGACGGTCGCGGTGCCCGCGCCCATGTCGGTGATGGGCAGCGTGTTCTGCGTCGCGAGGACGAGGTTCTGCATGAGCATGCCGACACCCGAGCCCAGCACCAGCATGTACAGGCCGACGAGCGTGAAGCTCGTGTTCTCGTCGATCGTGCCCATGAGGCCCAGGCCCGAGGTCAGGAGCACCGCTCCGACGACCATGACCTTCTTGTAGCGGCCGCTGCGGGAGATGGCCCGCCCCGAGAGCGTCGAGGCGAGGAACGTGCCGGCCACCATGGGGATGGTCAGCAGGCCGGACTCCGTGGGCGTCCTGCCGCGCGCCAGCTGCATGTACTGGCTGAGGAAGACCTGCGTGCCGAACATCGCGATGCCGACGGCGACCGACGCGAGGATCGCCAGGACGACGGTGCGGTTGCGGAACAGGTGCAGCGGGATGATCGGCTCGGCGGCCTGCGACTCGACGGCGATCACGGCGACGACGCCCAGCAGCGCGCCGCCGACCATGGCGCCCGACTGCCAGGACACCCACGCGAACGACGAGCCCGCGAACGTGATCCACAGCAGCAGCGTCGCGATCGACGCGGAGAGCAGCAGGGCCCCGGCCCAGTCGATGCGGACGCGCCGCCGGACGACCGCGGGCAGGCGCAGCGTGCGCTGCAGCACGACGATCGCGGCGACGGCGAACGGCAGACCGACGAAGAAGTTCCAGCGCCATCCGGCCGCATCGGTGATGACGCCGCCGAGCAGGGGGCCGCCCACCATCCCTACGGCCATCACGGAGCCCATGAGGCCCATGTACCGGCCGCGCTCGCGCGGGCTGATGATGTCGGCGATGAGCACGGTGCCCAGCGCCGTCAGGCCGCCCGCACCGATGCCCTGCAGGGCGCGCATGCCGATGAGCATCTCGGTGCTGTGCGACAGCCCGGCCAGTGCGGACGACAGCACGGAGATCACGAGGGCGAGCTGGACGAGCAGCTTGCGGTCGACGAGGTCGGCGAGCTTGCCCCAGATCGGCGTCGAGACGGTGGTGGTCAGGAGGGTCGCGGTGACGACCCAGGTGAACGCCGACTGGCTGCCGCCGAGGTCGGTGATGATGCGCGGCAGGGACGTCGACACCACGCTCGTCGCGAGGATCGAGACGAACATCCCCAGGAGGATCCCGGAGAGGGCCTCGAGGACCTGCCGGTGCGTCATGGGGGCGGTCGGGGGGGTGTCGACGGCGCTGCCGTCGAGGGGGGTGGTCGTGCTCACGCGTGCTGCTCGCTTCCGGGCGCGGGGACGGGGGAGACCGGGCGTCGTCGGCGGTCGAGAGCGGCCGGAAGGGGCGATTCCGACAGTTGCTTCGGGCAACCCTACGCGGACCGGTTACCTCGGGCAACATGTTCTGGGCCACACACGGGACGTCAGGCCGGCGCTCGGCGCCCGCGGCGCTCGACCTTCAGGCCCTCCATGTCCTCGAGCTGCACGCCCTTGGTCTCCGGCACCTTCGTCAGGACGAAGACGAACGAGATCAGCGCGAAGGCCGCGTACATCAGGTAGGGGACGGACGCGCCCCACCGGTCCAGCATCTCGGGGAACGACAGCGTGATGAGGAAGTTCGCGACCCACTGCGCGGACGCCGCGACGCCGAGCGCCGCGGCGCGGATCCGGTTCGGGAACATCTCGCCCAGCAGCACCCAGACCAGCGGCCCCCACGTCGCACCGAAGAACACGACGAACGCGTTGGCCGCGACCAGCGCGATCACGCCCCACGACCCCTCGAGCCGGATGTTCTCTCCCGTCCCCGTCCCGTTCATGAACGCGACGGCCATCGTGGCCAGCGCGACCGTCATGCCCGCGGACCCGATGAGCAGCAGGGGCCGGCGTCCGACCTTGTCGATGAGGCCGATGGCGATGAACGTCACGGCGACGTTGGTCACGGCCGTGATCGTCGAGATGAGGAACGACTGGCTCTCCTCGAAGCCCACCGCCTGCCAGAGCGTCGTCGAGTAGTAGAAGATCACGTTGATCCCGACGAACTGCTGGAACACCGACAGCAGGATGCCGACCCACACCACGGGCAGCAGGCCCAGCACCGGACCCCGCAGGCTCGCCTGGTTGACGAGGGCCTCGTCCGTGCGGATCGTCTGCTCGATCTGCGCGACGCGCTCCTCGGGGTCCTCGTCCGCCCCGAGCACGTCCGCCAGCACCGCGCGGGCCTCGTCGCGACGGCCCTGGGAGACCAGGTAGCGCGGCGACTCCGGGATCCGCATCGCGATGATGCCGTAGACGGCCGCCGGGACGACGCAGACCAGGAACATCCAGCGCCACGCCTCCAGGCCGAACCACAGCTCGCTCGACGCGCCGCCCGCGGTCGTGGCCAGCAGCTGGTCGGACAGCAGCGCGGCGAAGATGCCGAGCGTGATCGCGAGCTGCTGCAGGGAGCCGAGCCGGCCGCGCATCGCGGCCGGGGCGATCTCCGCGATGTAGGCGGGCGCGATGACCGACGCGATGCCGATGCCGATGCCCGCCACGACCCGCCACAGCGCGAGGTCCCAGGCGGAGAACGCGAAGGCCGACAGCACGGAGGAGACGAAGAACAGCACGGCGCCGAGGACCATCACGCGCGTGCGGCCCCACCGGTCCGACAGGCGCCCGCCGAGCCACGCGCCCTGCGCGCACCCCAGCAGCGCCACCGCGACCACCAGCCCGGTGACGACACCCGAGAGGTCGAACTCGCCCTGGACCGCGTCCACCGCGCCGTTGATCACCGAGCTGTCGAAGCCGAACAGGAAGCCGCCCACCGCGGCCGCGGTCGCCAGCGCGACGGCCTTGCCCTTGTACTTCCCGGTCCCCGCCGGTGACGAGCCCCTGGACGTCGCGTCGGCCATGACCAGCACCCCCCTCGCCCGGGTCCGTCCCGGTCAGACCCACTGTGAACCGCACGACCCGACCCCGCACGTCGGCGCCGCGAAGCGCCCGGGGGCACGCGACCGGCACGTGCGGCTGGTGGTCGGCGCCAGGGCGAGAGATCATGCCGCCGTGAGCGAGCACGGGACAGGCAGCGGCGGCGGAGCGGACGACGGCCGGCAGGGCGGCGGGTCGTCCGGCGGGCGGCGGTACCACCGGCCGGTGGTCGTCGACCCCGCGGTCGCCGACGAGCTGCCCGGTGCGCTGGACCCGACGCTGCGTGACGAGATCGCGCACACCACCGCCAACGCGCTCGTCCGGCACGGCCGGGCCACCGAGGACCCGCAGGTCGTCGAGCGGCTCGTGGCGCTGGTCGAGACCGAGGGCCTCGACGTGGTCGCCGCGATGTGGGCCGACAGCCCGTCCGACACGCTGCCCGGGGCGCTGTGGCGGCTCTACGTCCTGCGCGAGTGGGTCCGTCGCGACCCCGAGACGGTCGCCGACCGGTACCGCCAGGGGGTGGCCGCCGCGCCCGTGCACGACGTCGTCGCCGGCGTCGTCGACGGGCCGGGGCCGGACGACGTGCGGACCGTGGCGGACGCCGTGCTGTCGGGCGTCTACACCGGGGACCTCGCGACCGCACTCGAGCGTGCGGCCGCGTTCTGCCAGGTCCTGGCCACCGGGGCGGCGTTCGACGCCGACCACCTGGACGCCCTCGACCCGGGTGCGGCCGCGCGCCAGACGCGCGGGGCAGCCTCCCTCGTCCGGACGGCCGAGGAGCTCGCGCACGCCGCCCAGCTGTGGCGCGCGGACCGGCTGGAGTGACCGAGCCCCAGTACACTGGCGGAGCGACGTCGGGTCGGTAGCCCCGGGCTCCATCATCAGCCGCTTCGAGCGGCCTCGCGCCGTCAGGCGCTCCGGCCCGGCGTCGCACATCTCACACGGCCCAGCGATCTTCCCGGATCGCCCGGGCCGGAAGTCCCGGCACATCTGGTGTTCGCCGCCGGTTACGCTGAGCATGCCCCGCCCCTGGGGCGTCCACCAGTCGATGACCCGGAGCCCTCCGTGCGCCTGCGCCTGACACCGCGCGATACCTCGTACTTCGACCTCTTCGCCGCATCCGCCGTCCATCTCGTGACGGGCGCGAACATCCTGGCGGAGATGCTCGGTGCCGATCGCGCCACCCGCAAAGAGCTGAACAAGCGGATGGCCGCGGAGGAGCACGCCGCGGACGACGCGACGCACACGATCATGCGTCGCCTCAACCAGACCTTCGTCACCCCGTTCGACCGCGACGACATCTACGACCTCGCGTCGAGCCTCGACGACTGCATGGACTACATGGACGAGGCCGCCGACCTCATGGTCCTGTACAAGATCGGGGAGCTGCCGGCCCGCGTGTCGGACCAGGTCCAGGTCCTGCAGCGCGCCGCCGAGCTGACGGCCGAGGCGATGCCGCGGCTGCGCTCGATGGAGTCGCTCCAGGAGTACTGGGTCGAGATCAACCGCCTGGAGAACCAGGCCGACAAGTCGCACCGCAAGCTGCTCGCGGAGATGTTCGACGAGATCGCCGACCCGATCCTGCTCATGAAGCTCAAGGAGATCGTCGAGAAGCTCGAGGACGCGGCGGACGCCTTCGAGAAGGTGGCCAACACGGTCGAGACGATCGCGCTCAAGGAGTCCTGAGCACTCGTGGAACCTGTGCTGGTCGTCTTCGTCGTCGCGCTCGCTCTCGGGTTCGACTACACGAACGGTTTCCACGACGCCGCCAACGCGATCGCCACGTCGGTCTCGACGCGTGCGCTCACGCCGCGGGCGGCGCTCATCATGGCCGCGGTCATGAACTTCCTGGGCGCGCTGCTCGGCACCGAGGTCGCCGAGACGATCGCCACCCAGATCGTGGACCTGCAGTCGGCGTCGTCCCACAGCGCGCTCGTCGTCATCCTGTGCGCGCTCGTCGGCGCCATCACCTGGAACCTCGTCACGTGGTGGTTCGGGCTGCCGTCGTCGTCGACGCACGCCCTGATCGGCGGTCTCGTCGGAGCGGGTCTCGCCGGTGGGTTCGGTGTGTACGGCAGCTCGATCGTCGACAAGGTCGTCCTGCCGATGATCTTCTCGCCGCTGATCGGCTTCACCCTCGCGTTCTTCGTGATGGTCGGCCTGCTGTGGCTCATCCGCAACCGGCCGCCGGCGCGTACCAACCGCCGTTTCCGGTTCGCGCAGACCGTCTCCGCGGCCGCCATGGCACTCGGTCACGGCCTGCAGGACGCGCAGAAGACGATGGGCGTCATCTACCTGGCGCTGCTCACGGCCAACTGGGCGGACCCCGATCACGGCATCCCTTTGTGGGTCAAGCTGGCGGCCGCGGGCGCGATCTCGCTCGGCACGTACGCGGGCGGGTGGCGCATCATGCGCACCCTGGGGCGCAAGATCATCGAGCTCGACCCGGCGCGCGGGTTCGTCGCCGAGTCCGTCTCGGCGGTCGTGCTCTACGTCAACGCGTTCTACCTGCACGCGCCGGTGTCGACGACGCACACGATCACCTCGGCGATCATGGGTGTCGGCGCGACCAAGCGGCTCTCGGCCGTGCGCTGGGGAGTCGCCAAGAACATCGCCGGTGCGTGGATCCTCACGATCCCCGCGGCAGCCGCGGTGGCCGCCTTGGTGTTCTGGTTCGTGCACCCGATCCTGGGCTGAGACGCCCGTCGGGACCGTGGGCTGAGACGTCAGTCGGGCATCGCCGGCGACAGGTGACGCTCGACCGCCAGCACGCGGACGCCGCGGGGCGTCTCGCCCCGGTGCGCGACGAGCAGCTCCGCCGGGGCCAGGAACGGGTTCTTCTCGGGCAGGGCGTCGGCGACCTGCCGACGGCTGTGCTCCGCGAGCACGTCCAGCACCGTCGGCAGCACCGGGCGGTGCGTGCACAGCAGCGCGTCGCGGGGGTCGACGAGCATCTCCCGGACGATGGCGCCGACCCGGCCCGGTGACTCGTCGTGCCTCGCCTCGGTGAGCCCGTCGGCGACCTCCGCCCCGATCCCGGCCGCCGTCGCGTACGGGGCGACGCTCGCGGCGCACCGCTCCCAGCGGCTCGTCACGACCCGGTGGACGCCGAACGCGGCCAGGACGGGCACCGCGGCCACCGCCTGCCGCAGCCCGAGGCCCGTCAGCGGGCGGTCCTCCTCGGTGCCGCCCCACAGGGTGCGCTTGCGGGCCTGCGCGTGCCGCGCGACCACGAGGGCCCGTGTGGCCAGCCGGCCCCGCTGGTGCGCCTCGACGAGGGCGTCGAGCGGACGTCGGTCGGCGCCGCGGGTCAGGCGCCGCGCAGCGTCCCCCACGTCGAACCACTCCCACAGGTCGATCTCGGCGCGGGCGGCGTGCGTGACCGGGGGGCGGGCGCCCAGCGGTGCCTCGTCGCCGCGACCGCCGGCCAGGGCCGCCCAGTAGTGCACGAGCTTGCGCCGACCGTCGGACAGGCGGTACTCGAGCCCGGGCAGCGGGATCCCCAGCACGACGGCCATGCCCGTCTCCTCCTCGACCTCGCGGACCGCCGCGACGGGCGCGATCTCACCGGGGTCGAGCTTGCCCTTGGGCCACGACCAGTCGCGGTACCGCGGACGGTGGACGAGCGCGACCTGCAGGCGACCTGAGCGCACACGCCACACCAGCGCCCCGGCGGCCTCGACGGGGGCAGGGGCGAGAGCCTTCACCGCGCGGCGCCCGGACGGCGCCTCTGACGGTGGATCAGCACCTCCTGCAGGTCCACCAGCGGCCCGTCGGGGCCGACGTGGTGACGGACCCACTCGCCGTCCGGCTGCAGGTGCCAGGACGACGTCGCGTCGTCCATCGACTCCTCGAGGTAGTCGACGAGCTCGCGGACCTGCGCCGCGTCGGCGACGCGGACCAGGGCCTCGACGCGGCGGTCGAGGTTGCGGTGCATGAGGTCGGCGGAGCCGATGTAGACCTCGGGCCCGTCGAACCCGTCCTCGCCCGGCGTCGCGGCCGTGTGCGCGAACGCGAAGACACGGGAGTGCTCGAGGAAGCGTCCGAGGATCGAGCGCACCCGGATCGTCGCGGACATCCCCGGCACGCCCGGACGCAGCGCGCAGATCCCGCGCACGTTGATGTCGATGGGCACGCCCGCCTGCGACGCGCGGTACAGGGCGTCGATGATGGCCTCGTCGACCATCGAGTTCACCTTGATCCTGATCCACGCCGGCTCGCCCCGTCGGGCCGCCTCGGCCTCGCGCTCGATGCGCTCCAGCAGCCCCGAGCGCACGGAGCGCGGCGCCACCAGCAGGCGGTGGAACCGGGACTTCGGCGCGTACCCCGACAGCTGGTTGAACAGCCGCGTGAGGTCCTGGCCGACGTCCGGGTCGGCTGTCAGGAGCCCGAGGTCGGTGTACAGGCGCGCGGTCTTCGGGTGGTAGTTGCCCGTGCCGACGTGGCTGTAGCGGCGCAGGCCGTCGGCCTCCTGCCGCACGACGAGCGAGAGCTTGCAGTGGGTCTTGAGCCCCACGATGCCGTAGACGACGTGCACGCCCGCCTGCTCGAGCTTGCGGGCCCACGAGATGTTGTTCTGCTCGTCGAACCGCGCCTTGATCTCCACGAGCGCGAGGACCTGCTTGCCGGCCTGCGCCGCGTCGATGAGGGCGTCGACGATGGGGGAGTCGCCCGAGGTGCGGTACAGGGTCTGCTTGATGGCCAGCACGGCGGGATCGGCCGCGGCCTGCTCGAGGAACGTCTGCACGGACGTCGAGAACGAGTCGTACGGGTGGTGCAGGAGGATGTCGCGGGCGCGGATCGCCGCGAACACGTCCGTCGGCGTCGCGGACTCGACCTCCGCGAGGTGGCGGTGCGTCACGGGGACGAACCGCGGGAACTGCAGCTCGGGCCGGTCGAGGTCGGCGATGAGGTTCAGCCCCGTGTGGTCCAGCGGCGCGGGGAGCTCGTACACGTCGTCCTCGGACATGCCGAGCTCGCGCACCAGGAACTTGCGGACGCGCGGGCTGATGCCCTCAGCCACCTCGAGGCGCACGGGCGGGCCGAACCGGCGCCGCAGGAGCTCCTTCTCCATCGCCTTGAGGAGGTTCTCCGCGTCGTCCTCCTCGACCTCGAAGTCCTCGTTGCGGGTGATGCGGAAGGTGTGGAACTCGCGCACCTCCATGCCGGGGAAGAGCATGTCGAGGTGCTGGGCGATGACGTCCTCGACGGGCACGAACGACATGGGCCCGCGCTCGGGGGCGGCGGTCTGCGGGACGGGCGCCGACGGACGGCCGGCCGCGTCGACGGCGATGTAGCGCGGCAGCAGCGGCGGCACCTTGACCCGCGCGAAGTGCTCCTTGCCCGTCGCCGGGTTCACGACGCTCACGGCGAGGTTCAGCGAGAGCCCCGAGATGTACGGGAACGGGTGTGCCGGGTCCACGGCGAGCGGCGTCAGCACCGGGAAGATCTGCCGGCGGAAGAACTTGTGCAGGCGGTCCTGCTCGGCCTCACCCAGGTCGTCCCAGCGCACGATCGTGATGCCCTCGGCGGCGAGCGCCGGCTGGACGTCCCGCGCCAGGACCCGTGCGTGGCGCTCCATGAGGTCGTGCGCGCGCTCGCTGATCGACTCGAGCACCTGCCGCGGTGACAGCCCCGACGCGGCGGTGACGGCGATGCCGGTCGCGATGCGTCGCTTGAGGCCCGCGACCCGCACCATGAAGAACTCGTCGAGGTTGGACGCGAAGATCGCCAGGAACCGGACTCGTTCCAGCAGCGGCAGGCTCGCGTCCTCGGCGAGCTCCAGGACGCGCTGGTTGAACGCCAGCCAGGACAGCTCCCGGTCGAGGAAGCGGCCCTCGGGCAGCGGCTCGTGCGCGGTGGGCACGACCTCCTCGGGCGTCTCCACGTGCTCGGCGATCCGCTCGGCCAGCGCCGGGTCGATCGGTGGGGCGTCGGTCATGTGCTCATCGTGACACCGTCGCGGGGACTCGTCGTGTCGGCGCCCTCCACCTGCACGACGGGCGTCCCGTGGGGAGGGCTGCCGGCCGCCGGGGGACCGAACATGACGTCGACGGCGGTCCGGACGAACCCGGCACGCTCGTAGGTGTGCACCGCGACGGTGTTCTCCGCGCCCGTGTAGAGGATGACGGTGCGCAGCCCCCGGTCGCGCAGGTGGGCCAGGCCGAGCGAGGTCAGCGCGCGGCCCATCCCCAGGCCCTGCGCGTGCGGGTCCACCCCCACGACGTAGATCTCGCCGACCTCCTCGCCGGGTGCGCCGTCCGGGGCCGTCCCCGCCGGGTGCACCTTGGTCCACACCGACCCGAGCAGCCGGCCGTCGCGTTCCGCCAGCAGGAAGCCCGCGGGGTCGAACCACGGCTCCGCCTCACGTGCCCGCAGGTCCGCCGAGGTCATCCGCCCCTGCTCCGGGTGGTAGGCGAACGCGCGGGCGTTGACCCGTCGCCACGCCTCCTCGTCCTGCCCGGGGACGAACGGGCGCACCTCGACGCCCTGCGGGAGCCGCGGCGCCGCCGGTGGGTGCTCGGTGAGGTCGAGCGCCATGCGCCACAGCTCGCGGACCACGACCATGCCCGTCGCCTCCGCGGTCGCCCTGGCGGCGGGCAGGTCGCCGTGCGCCCAGACCTGCAGGCGGCGTCCCGGGACCCGTCCGGCCTCCTGCGCGGCACGCGCCAGCAGCACACGCGCGACGCCGTGGCGACGGTGCGCCGGGGCGACGACGAGCTCGGCGCGGACGGTGGTCGAGCTGCCCACGTCGAGCTGGGCGTACCCCACGAGCCCGGCGTCGTCCTCGGCCGTGGGGTCCGTGGCGAGCAGGTGCACGACCGGCGCCTGGTCGTCGGACAGCCACAGCAGGGGTTGCTCGGACAGCGGCGACACCCCGTCGTGGCGCGTCGCATCGTCCTGCAGGGTCCGCACGGCACCCGCCTGCGAGGAGGGCAGGGGACCGGTGACGACGGCGAGCGACGTCGGGACGTCGGTGTCGGACGGCATGCCCCCATCCCATCACGGACGCTTGTCCACCGCGGCCGCGATCCGGGTGATCCGTGTCGGCACACCCACCGTGGCGTCGGCACCGCACCAGCCCCCGGATCCCCGGTACCGTGGACGCGCCATGCCCCCTCCTCCCGCACCCGCGCCAGCTCCGGCGTCCCGACGTGCGCGGCGGGACCGCAGCCGCCCGCGGAGCGTCGAGGTCGACGTCGTCGTCGTCGGTGCTGGGCAGGCCGGCCTGTCGACCGCGTACCACCTGCACCGCACGGGCCTGGTGCCCGTGGGGTCGGCCGGCTGGGAGCGGGCGCGCGGCACCTACGTCGTCCTGGACGACAACCCGCGCGCCGGCGGTGCGTGGCAGCACCGCTGGCGCTCCCTGACGATGGCCGACGCCCACCGCGTGCACGACCTGCCGGGCATGCCGCTGACGATCGTGGACGGTGCGGAGCCTGCAGCCGACGCCGTCCCGTACTACTTCGCGCAGTACGAGGAGGCCTTCGGGCTGAACGTGCAGCGCCCGGTCCGGGTCGAGCGCGTCGAGCGGGCCGAGGGCAACGAGGGGGACGACCCGCGGTTCGTCGTGACGACCCGGCACGTCGAGCACCCCGACGAGGTCGTGGTGTGGTCCGCGCGCGGCGTCGTCAACGCGTCGGGCACGTGGGGCAAGCCGTTCTGGCCCGCGTACCCCGGCCGCGCCACGTTCCAGGGGCGCCAGCTGCACACGCGTGACTTCCGCTCGGCGCAGGACCTCGCGGACGGGCACGTCGTGGTGGTCGGCGGCGGGACGTCCGCCGTCCAGCTGCTGCTGCAGGTCGCCCAGCTCACGACGACGACCTGGGTGACCCGGCGGCCTCCGGTGTGGACGGACGAGGAGCTCACCCCCGAGCTGGGCCGCGACGCCGTGGGGCGCGTCGAGGAGCGCGTGCGCGCCGGCCTGGCGCCCGGCTCGGTCGTGTCGGTGACGGGACTGCCGCTGACGCAGGCCTACCGCGCCGGGATCGACGCAGGCGTGCTGCGTGCCCGCCCGATGTTCACGCGCATCGTGCCTGAGGGTGTCGAGTGGGAGCCGGGTGCGGGCGGTCTGGGCGGTCCGCGGGGCGACGACGGTGCGGGCACCGGCGGGTGGGTCGACGGTCCGTCGTCCGTGGCGGCGCGCACGATCCTGTGGGCCACCGGCTTCCGGGCGTCCCTCGACCACCTCGCACCACTGGGCCTGCGCGGCCCCGGCGGTGGCATCGCGATGGACGGCACCCAGGTGGTCGCGGAGCCGCGCGTGCAGCTCGTCGGCTACGGCCCGAGCGCCTCGACGATCGGCGCGAACCGCGCCGGCCGGGAGGCCGCGCGCCGCCTGCGCAGCGCACTGGGCTGGTAGCACCCGCCGGCTCGGCACCGCCCGGAAGTGGTCACATCGGGCGCCTCCCAGGGCTCTCCCACGGGGCAGATGTGACCACTTCCGTCGGTGCTCAGGCCAGGCGGGCCCGTAGGCGGGCCCGGCCCTGTGCCGTGAGGGTCGAGGTTCGCAGCAGCGAGAGCCACGGGCGGATACGGGCGGGTGCGTGAGGGCGACCGACTGCGCTGTCGATGTCGCGGAGCACCGCGACCGGGTCCCGGCACAGGTCGGCCGCGACATAGCCCCGCCGCGTCCAGCCGGCGGCGGTCAGTGCCCGGTCCCGTCGGAGGTCTCTCGTGTGCGCCTGCGCGGTGCGGTGGACGCCGCCGTCGTACTCGTGCAGCACCCGCGTCGCGGGGAGCCACAGGTCGCCCCGCGCCACGAACATGCCATCGGCCGTCCGGACGACGTGCTGGGGGACCACCGGCGCGTCCACGGTGACGTGCAGCACGCGCAGCACGGTCTCCCAGGGTGACTCGCTGCGAGATCCGCCAGGCCGAGCGCCCGACGCAGCAGCGGCCCACCCCGGCTGCCGTGCGCGGCCACCTCCCCGATCTCGTCGGCGACGCAGCCGTCGCGCAGGGCGGAGTCGACCAGCACCACCAGGTCGAGCAGCCCCAGATCGCGTGCGCACGCGAGGAGCGCGGTCGCCGGCGTGGCGACGCGGACGCCGTCGACGAGGATCGCGGGCACGTCCCGCGCGACGCGGGTCACGCGGATCCCCTCGCGCCGCGATCGTGGTTCGGCTCGTGGCTGGTCGACGAGCACGGGAAGGTCGGGCGGCAGCTGCGGCAGCCACCACCCGTGCAGACCCGCGGCCGTGAGGTGCGAGAACGCTGCGGACGCGGGCAGCACCGCCTGCCACGCAGCGACGTCCTGGGTCGCGGCACGCCGGTGGAGCGCGTGCGCGACGCGGACCCAGCCGGGCCCGCGGCTGCGCCCGACGAGCACCCCGTGCGAGCCGTCCCTGTCCACCGGACGAGCCTCACGCATGGATCAGCCGGACCGACGGGCCGCGCACCCACCTGTGGACACCGCACCCGCACGCGACGCCTGTGGTCCGGTCGGCGAGGGTGGCACGGAAGTGGTCACGTCTGCCGACCCGCGGGTGGCGGAGTGGTCACATCCGTGACCACATCCGGCGCGCTCAGTCGGAGACGGGTCGGCCCCGCCCTGGAGGGGAAGGGGGCGGGGCCGACCGGTGGACGCGCACGTGCGCGCGCCCGCTGGGGGGACCGGTCAGCGGCAGCTCACCGCGACCGCGCCGGTCGGGGCGGAGCCGGAGCCGATGAACCCGTAGGTCACGGTCTGCCCGGCACCGAGCCGGCCGTTCCAGGCCGCGTTCGTGGCCGTCACCGCGCTGCCCGTGCCGCTGAACGTGGCGCTCCACCCCTGCGAGACGGACGCACCGCCGGGCAGGGTGAAGGAGGTCGTCCAGCCGGACAGGGCGGTGGCCCCTGCCGTGACGTCGACCGTCCCCTGGAACCCGCCGGGCCACGCGTTGGACACCGTGAGCCGCGCCGTGCACGCCCCGCCGGGGCTGGTCGTGGGCGTCGCCGTGGGTGTGGGCGTGCGGGTCGGGGTGGGGGTCGGCGTGGGCGTCACGGTCGGCGTGGCGGTCGGCGTGGGCGTGACTGTCGGCGTGGGTGTGACCGTCGGCGTCGGCGTCGCACCGGAGAAGAACGTGGCCGTCCGCGCGGTCGCCTTGATGCCGTTGGTGCCGTCGAAGATCAGGGTGCCCCACGCCGTCTTCCGGGCCGGGTCGAAGTTCGTCACCATGTCGAGGTACTCGACACCGCCGCCGTTGCCCGACCACGACCAGCCGTAGTAGCCGATGCCGCGCGCGACGGCCTCCCGCATGATCGTCGCCTCGTCGGGGTTGCCGTCCGAGTGGTCGTGCCCGAACTCGCCGATGACGAGCGGCAGGCCCTGGGCCTCGAAGGCGTCCAGGTACGACGTGATGGTGGAGGCCTGGGCGTACACGCCGTACATGTGGACGGAGAACAGGGTGTTGCGCTCGGGGTCCGCGGCGGCGACGGTCCCGGCGGTGTCGCGCATGACGCCCTTCCAGTCCTGGCCCCAGTTCGGTGCGTCGACGACGATGTTGTGGCGCAGGCCGGCCGCCCGGACCTTCTTGATGGCGTTGGCCGTGTCGGTCGTCCACGCGGTGACCTGCGGCTCGTTGTTGCCCGTCGGCTCGTTGCCGATGTTGATCTGGATGAAGTCCTCGGTGCCCTGCAGCGCGGACCTCAGCGAGATGAAGTAGTCGGCGGCCGTGTCGAGGCTCACGGCGCCCGACTGCTCGCCGTAGCCGGTGGTGTCGTGGTTCTCGAGCATGCAGACCAGCTGGTTGGCCCTGCACAGGGCGATGACGCCGGCGACGTCGGTGGCGTCGTTCTCGGTCCAGCGGTCGCCGCCCGACAGCACGACGCGCAGCGCGTTGGCGCCGGCGGCCCGGATGGCGGGGATCGCCGTGGGTGTCTGCGACGTGTACCAGGTGTGCGCGTGGCTGACGCCGCGCGCGACGAACGGTGTGCCGTCCTGCTCGACGAGCCGGGCGTCGGAGATGTGCAGTCCGACGGGCTCGGCTGCGGTCGCCGTGGTGGCGGCGGTGGTGATCCCGCCGACGACCACGAGTGCGGTCGCGCAGGCTGCTGCCGCGCGCAGGGAGGTGCTCTTCATCGACTTCCTCGTTCCGCGAAGGTGTCCGGGGGGCACGCGTCGACGCCGACGTGCGGCGGGGACGGGGGTGCGGCCGTCAGAAAACCAGCAGGCCCCAGGCCCCTCCATCGGTGAAGCGTTTCGCCGCGACATCGGCGAAGCGCGTCTCCCCGGGGTCCGGCGCGGGACGCGCGCGGAGGTCCGTCGGCCCGGTGCCCGGGACGGCGGACGGCCCGGGACGACGTGCGTCCCGGGCCGTCACGACGGACCGCTCTCAGTCCTCCGACGACGCGACCGGCGTGGCCAGTCCCTGGGCGATGAGGTCCATGACCGACGAGTCGGCCAGGGTCGTCGAGTCCCCGACCTGCCGGTGCTCCGCCACGTCACGCAGCAGGCGCCGCATGATCTTGCCGGACCGGGTCTTGGGCAGCTCCGCCACGACGAGGATCTGTCGCGGCTTGGCGATCGGGCCGATCTCCTTGGCGACGTGCGTGCGCAGCGTCTCCTGGACTGTCGCGGCGTCGGCCGCGTTGCCCTCGACGACGTCGCTGCGCAGGATGACGAACGCGACCACCGCCTGCCCGGTCGTCTCGTCGGTCGCACCGACCACGGCCGCCTCGGCCACCCACGGGTGCGAGACGAGCGCCGACTCGATCTCCGTGGTCGACAGCCGGTGGCCCGACACGTTCATGACGTCGTCCACCCGACCCAGCAGCCAGATGTCGCCGTCGTCGTCCTTCTTCGCGCCGTCCCCGGCGAAGTAGATGCCCTTGAAGCGGGACCAGTACGTGTCCTTGTAGCGCTCCGGGTCGCCCCAGATGCCGCGCAGCATCGACGGCCACGGCTCGGTGAGCACGAGGTAGCCGCCGCCCCCGTTCGGCACCGGCTGCGCGTCGTCGTCGACGACGTCCGCGGCGATGCCGGGCAGGGGCACCTGCGCCGAACCGGGCTTGGCCGCGGTGACGCCCGGCAGCGGGCTGATCATGATCGCGCCCGTCTCCGTCTGCCACCACGTGTCGACCACCGGGGTGCGGTCCGCGCCGATGACCCGGCGGTACCACATCCACGCCTCGGGGTTGATGGGCTCGCCCACCGACCCGAGCACGCGCAGCGAGGACAGGTCGAAGTTGCTCGGGATCTCCTCGCCCCACTTCATGCAGGTGCGGATCGCCGTGGGTGCCGTGTACAGGATCGTCACGCCGTACTTCTGCACGATCTCCCACCAGCGCCCGCGGTGCGGGGTGTCGGGCGTGCCCTCGTAGATGACCTGCGTCGCGCCGTTGAGGAGCGGTCCGTAGACGACGTACGTGTGCCCGGTGATCCAGCCGACGTCGGCGGTGCACCAGTACACGTCCGTCTCCGGCTTGAGGTCGAAGACGTTGAGGTGCGTGTACGCGGCCTG
Source organism: Cellulomonas xiejunii (assembly GCF_024508315.1). NCBI lineage: Bacteria > Bacillati > Actinomycetota > Actinomycetes > Micrococcales > Cellulomonadaceae > Cellulomonas > Cellulomonas xiejunii. Next base: position 3,101,702 of record NZ_CP101987.1, on the reverse strand, counting down.
CGTGAGGTACCCGCCGGTCGTGTGGAAGATGCCCTTCGGCTTCCCCGTGGTGCCGGATGTGTAGAGGATGAACAGCGGGTGCTCGGCGTCGACGTCCACCGGCGTGTGCTCGGGCGACGCCGCCTCGACGGCGTCGTGCCACCAGACGTCCCGGTCCGGCGTCCACTCGACCGACTGGCCCGTGCGACGCACGACGAGCACGTGCGCGACGCTCGGTGCGCCCTTCGCGAGCGCCTCGTCGACCGCCGGCTTCAGCGCCGACGGCTTGCCGCGGCGGAACCCGCCGTCGGCGGTCACGACGAGCTTCGCCTCGGCGTCCAGGATGCGTGAGCTGAGCGCCTCGGCCGAGAAGCCGCCGAACACCACGGAGTGCGGCGCGCCGATGCGCGCGCACGCGAGCATCGTGACGACCGCCTCGGGGATCAGCGGCAGGTAGATCGCCACGCGGTCACCCGTGCGCACGCCCAGCGTGGTCATCGCGTTGGCGGCCCGCGAGACCTCGCGCTGCAGGTCGGCGTACGTCAGCGTGCGGGTGTCGCCGCCCTCACCCTCGAAGTGCAGGGCGACGCGGTCGCCCCGGCCCTCCTCCACGTGGCGGTCCACCGCGTTGTACGCGGCGTTGAGGCGGCCATCGGCGAACCACCGGGCGAACGGCGCGTCCGACCAGTCGAGGGTCTGCGTGAACGGCGTCGACCACGTCAGCAGCTCACGCGCCTGGTCGGCCCAGAACCCGGTGCGGTCGGCGTTCGCCCACGCGTAGGTGTCGGCGGTGGCGTTGGCCTGGGCGGCGAACTCCGCCGACGGAGGGAAGCGACGCTCCTCCGACAGCAGGTTCTCCAGGCCGTGGGCGCCCGGGGAGTTCGGTGGTGCGTCGGTCAGTGCGGCAGACGGTTCGGTCACGGTGTCTCCTACGCAGCGGCTTCGGTGCGATGGTGGGGCTGACCTGTGCGGTCCTCGTCAGGGGACCTTAGTCCTGGTCGTCCGGTTCGCGCACCGTGCCGCCGGTGACGTGTTGCCTCAGGCCGCTCTGTTGCGCTCGCGGAAGGTGCCCAGACGCACGCCGTGCCGCCGCGCGAGCGCGGTGATCGCACCACCGGCGAGCAGCAGCACGCCCGCGACCATCGTGGTGCCGGAGGTGCCCGCGACGGTGACCTGCGTGACCGTCAGGCTCCAGGCGTCCGCGTCGACAACCTCGAGCGTGGTCGCGCGCGCGATGCCCGGGGCGTACAGCTGCAGCCCTCCCAGCACCCCCAGCAGCAGCCCCGCGGTGACGGGCACGGCCGCGGTCCACAGGCCCAGCACGAGCAGCGCCGCGAGGATCAGCACGCCCGCGCTGACCAGCACGATCCCGAGCAGCTCGAGCGACGCGTCCCAGCCCTCGACCTGGACGTCGAGGATGCGGCTCTGCCCGAGCAGCAGCAGGCCGATCGCAGCAGGGGCGAGCACCAGGCCGACCAGCACCCCCAGCACGTGCGTGCCGGTGTGCGGCGTGCGCGGCGCGTGCGGGTCGGGGAAGAGCTCGTCGTCGCTCCCGGTCCGCTCGTGCCCGTCGTCCCGACGGCCGCGGGTGTCGGTGGGCGTGTCCCCGGTGCGCGTCGTCGCGGCGGTGGTGTCGCCCGCGGCGGCACCGGGGCCGGCGGAGGCCTCCGCCGTCGCGTCCGGTCCGGGCGTCACCGACCGTGCCGTGCCCGGGCGGGCGACCGGGTCGGGTCGCTCGCTCCCGGGTGTCGAGGGGTCCGCGGGCTCGGGCGGGGTGGGAGCGGGCCGCTGCACGGCGTGGCGCCCCGTGTCGGTGTCGAGCGCTTCGGTCGGCGTCGTGCCCGTGTCGGTGTCGGGCGCTTCGGTCGGCGTCGCACCCGTGCCGACGGCGTCGTCGGGTCGCTGGGGGTCCGTGGTGCTCACGCGTGCTCCTCGGGGTCGCGGGGCGCGTCGGCGACGCATGCCCGGCCACGGTATTGCGCCCGGCCGGTGTGCGCCTCGCGGCGCGCGGGCCGTGGGCCCAGGACCTACGTCCCTGAGCCTGCTCGCGGAGCCGGTGGAGCGGAGCGGAGGGCCCACCGTCGGCCTGACCTGGCGTGACGTTGGTCCCCCGGTACCCCATCGCCGCCACTCCACGATGTGCGTCACGCCCGACGGCGGGCACAGACGTGGGAGGAGTCACTATGGGGTGGCTGGACAAGAGTCGAACGGTCGCACCGCGCGGCTACAACCGGTGGCTCGTGCCGCCTGCCGCCCTCGCGGTTCACCTGTCGATCGGCCAGGTGTACGCGTTCTCGGTGTTCAAGAACCCGCTGCTCGACCGCTTCGGGACCAGCCACACCTCGGTGGCCGTCATCTTCTCGATGGCGATCGTCATGCTCGGCCTGTCGGCCGCGTTCGGTGGCAAGTGGATGGAGCGCAACGGCCCGCGCAAGGCGATGGTGCTGTCGACCATCTGCTGGGTGACCGGGTTCCTCGTGGCGGCGCTCGGCGTCTCCGTCGGCCAGCTGTGGGTCGTGTACCTCGGGTACGGCCTCATCGGCGGCATCGGCCTGGGCATCGGCTACATCTCGCCGGTGTCGACCCTCATCAAGTGGTTCCCCGACCGTCCGGGCCTGGCCACGGGCCTGGCGATCATGGGGTTCGGGGGCGGTGCGCTCGTCGCCTCGCCACTGACTGCCAAGCTGCTCGAGACGTACGCGCCCACGCCGTCCGAGGCGATCGTGCCGACGATGCTCACGCTCGCGGCGATCTACGCGGTGCTCATGACGTGCGGTGCGGTCACGATCCGCGTCCCGGAGCCCGGCTGGCGGCCTGCCGGCTGGACCCCGTCCGTCGCCGGCACCAACCGCATGCAGTCGCACGCGGACGTGCGGGTCGCCAACGCGGTGCGCACGCCCCAGTTCTACCTGCTGTGGATCGTGCTGTTCACCAACGTCACGGCCGGTATCGGGATCCTCGAGCAGGCGTCGCCGATGATCCAGGACTTCTTCCCAGCGGTCACCGCCGCGACCGCCGCCGGGTTCGTCGGCATGCTCTCCCTGGCGAACATGGGTGGGCGGTTCGTCTGGTCGACCACGTCCGACAAGCTGGGCCGCAAGCGGACCTACATCATGTACCTGGGCGTGGGGGCGCTGCTGTACGGCTGCCTCGCGGCCGTCGGTGCCTCGGCGGTCGGCCTGTTCGTCGGGCTGACGTTCGTGATCGTCAGCTTCTACGGCGGCGGCTTCGCGACGATCCCCGCGTACCTCAAGGACCTCTTCGGGCAGCTCGAGGTCGGGGCCATCCACGGGCGCCTGCTCACCGCGTGGTCCGCGGCGGGCATCGCCGGACCGCTGATCGTCAACGGCATCGCCGACGCGCGCAGCGCGCAGGGTGTCACCGGTGCCGCGCTGTACCTGCCGTCGCTCGTCACGATGTGCGGGGTGCTCGTCGTGGGCTTCGTCGCCAACATGCTCGTCCGCCCGGTCGCGGCACGCTTCCACGAGCCCGTCGCCGACGCTGCCGTCGTCACGCCCGCCGAGCCCGTCGGGGTCGGCGCCACCACCGAGGAGACCCGATGACCACCACCCAGCAGCCGCGCACGGACGAGCCCGTCGCCACGGACGACGTCGCCACGGTGACGGGTGCGCCCGTGCGTGCCATGGCGCTCGCGCTGTGGGTCGTGGTCGGCTCGCTCCTCACGTACGGGGTCGCCCAGACCGCCCTGAAGGCTGCCGCGCTCTTCGGCTGAGACCGCGCGGCCACGCGCCGCCGTCGCGCATCCGCGCGACGGCGGCGCTGCTGTGCGTCCGGGGCGGTCGCGCGATCTCTCGACGGGCCTGCGGGACCCGTCCGAACCGGTACATTTGCCCGCGTCCGGCGCGAGGGAGCGATCCCACGAAAGGTCGTCATCTGTTCGTTATCGCAGGTCCTTGACTGGGCCCCACCCCGACGCCTAGCGTCCCGACACATCGACGGCTGTATCGTTAATACTCGGTACATGTCACGATGTTTTCCGACATGCCGCCGGCGATGATGCCGGCGGTCCTCGGGCCGACGACGTACCGCACACAGGCGGGGTCGCCGGTGCTCGTTCCCTGCTCCAACGCCCGGGTCGTGGCCTGGGACGGATCTCGAAGAGGAGAGCCCTGATGGCACGTGCGGGATACCTGGCAGGACGGCGGACGCGCTCGGCGCGAGCTGCCGGTGCGCTGACGCTGGTGGGTGCGCTAGCGCTTGCCGCCTGCGGCGGCGGGGACGGCGGGGACACCACCGCCGACGGTGAGTCGAAGGACCTGGAGTGCTCCTCCGAGTCGGTCGCCGACGAGCAGTGGAAGGCCGCCGAGCCGCGTGAGTTCTCGCTGCTCTGGACGGACTGGGCCGACTACCCGATCACGGACACCTGGGAGTTCTTCGACGAGGTCGAGAAGCGGACCAACGTCAAGCTCAAGCTCACCAACATCCCGTTCAGCGACGCGACCGAGAAGCGCAGCCTGCTGATCAGCGCCGGCGACGCGCCGCAGATCATCCCGCTCGTCTACACGGGCGAGGAGCGCCAGTTCGCGGCCTCCGGCGCCGTGGTGCCGCTGAGCGACTACGCCGACTACATGCCCAACTTCAAGAAGTACACGGAGGAGTGGGACCTCGTCGACATGGTCGACGACCTCCGCCAGGAGGACGGCAAGTACTACATGACGCCGGGCCTCCAGGAGGTCTCCGTCCCCACCTTCACGCTCATCATCCGCAAGGACGTGTTCGACGAGGTCGGCGCCCCGGCGCCCGAGACCTGGGAGGACCTGCAGGAGGGCCTCGAGCTCATCAAGGCCAAGTACCCGGACTCCCTGCCGCTGGCTGACGGCTTCGAGGCCTGGTCGATGATCAACTACGCCGCGCACGCGTTCGGCACGGTCGGCGGCTGGGGCTTCGGCGACGGCGCCTGGTGGGACGAGGACGCCGGCGAGTTCGTCTACGCCGCGACGACCGACGGCTACAAGGACATGGTCACGTACTTCCGTGGGCTGTACGACGCCGGGCTGCTCGACGGGGAGTCCTTCACCGCGGCCAACGACGGCGGCGGCACGGTCGTCGAGAAGGTCGCGGCCGAGAAGGTCTTCGCCTTCTCGGGCGGCTCGTGGACCGTGCAGGAGTTCGGCACGGCGCTCGAGGCTGCCGGTGTCACGGACTACGAGCTCGTCCAGATCGCACCCCCGGGTGGCCCGGCCGGCGACGTCGTCGAGCCGCGCAACTTCTGGAACGGCTTCATGCTCACCGCGGACGCGGCGAAGGACGAGAACTTCTGCGACCTGCTCCACTTCACGGACTGGCTGTACTACAACCCCGAGGCCCGTGACCTGATCCAGTGGGGCGTCGAGGGCACGCACTTCACGAAGGAGGACGGCAAGTACACGCTCGAGCCGGACTTCACGCTCAAGACCCTCAACCTCAACCCGTCGGGCACGATCGACATCAAGAAGGACCTCGGGTACGCCAACGACGTCTTCGCCGGCTCGACCGAGTCGCGCGAGCTGAAGGAGTCGTACAACGTCCCGGCGTACGTCCAGTACATCGACGACGTGCAGTCCAAGCGCACGCCGCGTGACCCGTTCCCGCCGCACCCCCTCGACGAGGCGGAGCTCGAGCAGTCGTCGCTGCTCGGCACGCCGCTGAAGGACACGGTCGACACGGGGACGCTCGAGTTCATCCTCGGGCAGCGCGACCTCTCGGAGTGGGACTCCTTCGTGTCCCAGCTCGAGGGCCAGGGCCTGCAGAACTACATGGACCTCATCAACGGCGCGTACAAGCGTGCCGCTGAGGCCAACGGCTGAGCCCACGCTCGACGAGGTGCGGTGGGTCGGTCCCTGCGGGGACCGGCCCACCGCACCACCGATCCGCTCACGAAGGAGTGAGACATGAGCGCTGCTCACGCGACGGGTGACGCACCAGCTACGACCGTCCAGGCACCACCGGGCGGCACCGCGCCGCCGAAGGTGGCGGGCGAGGAACCCGGCGGTACCGGACGACTGAAGGCGCGCAAGATCGGGTGGGGACACACGATGCGTCGCGACTGGGTGCTCTACGCGATGGCACTCGTCCCGGTGCTGTTCCTGCTGCTCTTCCGGTACGTGCCGATGTTCGGCAACATCATCGCCTTCCGACGGTTCCGCCCCGGTGGCAGCATCATCGGTGACGAGTGGGTCGGCATGCGGTATGTCGAGCTCTTCCTGAACGACCCGAACTTCTGGAACGTCTTCACCAACACGGTCATTCTCGGCGGACTCACGCTGCTGTTCTGCTTCCCGCTGCCGATCGTCCTCGCGCTGCTGCTCAACGAGGTCCGCAAGACGACCTTCAAGCGCGTGATCCAGTCGATCTCCTACCTGCCGCACTTCCTGTCGGTGGTCATCGTCGTCGGCATGGTGATGCAGCTGCTGTCGCTGCAGGGCACCGTCAACCAGCTCATCGAGGCGACGGGCGGGGAGGCGATCCCGTTCCTGCAGCGCGCCGAGTGGTTCCGCACGGTCTACGTCGGCTCCGAGATCTGGCAGACCGTCGGCTGGGGGACGATCCTCTACCTCGCCGCCCTGACCACGGTGGACGCCTCGCTGTACGAGGCCGCTCGCATCGACGGCGCGGGCCGGCTGCGCCAGACGTGGCACGTCACGCTGCCGGGCATCCGGCCGACGATGATCACGCTGCTCATCCTCAACATCGGCCTGTTCCTCAACGTCGGTTTCGAGAAGGTCCTCCTCCTGTACAACCCCCTGACCTACGCCACCGGTGACGTCGTCTCGACGTACCTCTACCGCGTCGGTCTCGTGTCCAACAACTTCAGCTATGCGACGGCCATCGGCCTGTTCCAGGCGATCATCGGCCTCGTGATGATCCTCTCTGCGAACTTCCTGTCGCGACGAGTGGTGGGAGCAAGCCTGTGGTGACCCAGAGCGCACTCACGGCCACGCCGGAGGTCGGTGCAGGAAAGTCCGTCGGACCCCGCGACTCGCGTGGGTACAAGGCATTCACCTGGTTCAACGGCACATTCCTCGTGCTGCTGTCCGGGCTCATGCTGTACCCGTTCGTGACGGTGCTCGCGCAGTCCTTCAGCAGCGCCGGCGCCGTCAAGGCCGGCATGGTCAACGTGGTGCCGATCGGCTTCAACATCGACACCTACAAGGTCGTCATCGCGAACGACCTGTTCTGGTCGTCGTACCGCAACACCATCGTGTACACGCTCGTCGGCACGACCATCGCCATGGTCCTGACGACGCTGCTGGCCTACGTGCTGGCCAGGAGACACCTGCGGGGGCGCAACGTCCTGATCGGCATCGCCGTGTTCACGATGTTCTTCAACGGCGGTCTGATCCCCAACTACGTGCTCATCCAGACCCTCGGGCTGAAGAACACGATGTGGGCGGTCGTGCTGCCGGGCGCGATCTCGGTGTTCAACCTGCTGGTCATGAAGTCCTTCTTCGAGAACATGCCGATGGAGCTGGAGGAGGCTGCGCAGATCGACGGCCTCGGCTGGTGGGGGATCTTCCGCCGGATCGTGCTGCCGCTGTCGAAGGCGGTCCTCGCGACGATGATCCTGTTCTACGCGGTGGCGATCTGGAACGACTGGTTCGCCGCGTTCCTCTACCTGGACAAGCAGGAGCTGTTCCCGGTGACGCTGTACCTGCGCAACATGATCGCGGGTGCCTCGTCGACGGCCTCCCAGGGCGCGGCTGCCGCCGGGTCCACCAAGGAGGCGATCTCGGCGAACATCCAGGCCGTGACGATGATCCTGACGATCATCCCGATCCTGTGCATCTACCCGTTCGTCCAGCGGTACTTCGTGTCCGGCATCATGCTCGGCTCCGTCAAGGGCTGACCACGACGCCGGCCGGCGGGCGGCACGTCCGCCGGCGAGCACGACAGCACGCGACCCCGGCGAGGACTCCTCGCCGGGGTCGCGTGCGTTCAGGCTCCGGCGGCGCGGACCGTCGCGATGGCTCCGGTGTCGGGCCGGGCGTGCGCGGCACCGGCCTCGGCCTCGGCCGCGGCGCGGACGGCGGCGGCGACGGCGGTCGTCGCCTCGGGGTTGAAGACGCTGGGGACGATGTAGGTCGGATTGAGCTCGTCCGGGTGCACGACGGACGCGAGAGCGCGCGCAGCGGCGAGCAGCATCGACTCCGTCACGGACCGCGACTGTGCGTCGAGCAGCCCTCGGAAGACGCCGGGGAAGGCCAGCACGTTGTTGATCTGGTTCGCGAAGTCCGAACGACCCGTGCCCACGACCGCCGCGTGACGGGCCGCGTCGTCGGGGTCGACCTCGGGGCGGGGGTTGGCGAGGGCGAACACGATCGAGTCGGGCGCCATCCGGGCGACGTCGTCACCGGTGATGACGTCGGGCGCGGACAGGCCGATGAAGACGTCGGCGCCGGCGACCGCGTCCCGCAGCGTGCCCGTCACGCCGCGCTGGTTGGTCGCCTCCGCGGTCCAGCGCAGCGCGGGGCTCAGGCCGGGCCGGTCACGGTGGATCACGCCGTCGACGTCGGCGACGACGACGTCCCGTGCGCCCGCGGCGAGCAGCAGCTTGAGCACCGCGGTCCCCGCCGCCCCGGCGCCCGACATCACGACCCGCACCTCGCCGATGCGCTTGTCGACGACCTGCAGGGCGTTCTCCAGCGCCGCGACCACGACGATCGCCGTGCCGTGCTGGTCGTCGTGGAAGACCGGGATGTCGAGCCGCTCGCGCAGCCGGCGCTCGATCTCGAAGCAGCGCGGCGCCGAGATGTCCTCGAGGTTGATCCCTGCGAACACCGGTGCGATCGCCACCACCGTCTCGACGATGCGGTCGACGTCCGTGGTGTCCAGGCAGATGGGGAAGGCGTCGATGTCGGCGAACCGCTTGAAGAGCACGGCCTTGCCCTCCATGACGGGCAGCGCCGCCAGCGGGCCGATGTCGCCCATGCCCAGCACGGCGGTGCCGTCGGTGACGACCGCGACGGTGTTGCGCTTGATCGTCAGGCGGCGCGCGTCCTCGGGGTGGTCGGCGATCGCCTGGCAGACACGGGCGACTCCCGGGGTGTACGCCATCGACAGGTCGTCACGGTTGCGCAGCGGCACCTTCGACTCGATGGACAGCTTGCCGCCCAGGTGCATGAGGAAGGTCCGGTCGGAGACCCGCTGGACGACCACGCCGTCGAGCCCCTCGAGGGCGCTGACCACGTCGGCCGCGTGCGCGGTGTCGCGGGTCGCGCACGTGACGTCGACCGTCATCGTCTCGTGGAAGGACGCCGTGACGTCCAGCGCGGTCACGATCCCCCCGGCGCGCTCGATGGCCGTGGTGAGGTCCGAGACGGCGGTGGGCCGGGCCTGCACCTCCAGCCGGGCGGTGATGGACGACGACACGGACGGCGCGGAGACCATGCGGCCATTGTGGCGGTTCGAGGGCCGGTGTCGCCTTTCGACGCCCCGTCGACGTGGTCGCGCTCGGTCCGGGCCGGGGCCGGTGGCGGCGCGTAGCATCGGCGCGTGCCCGTCCCCCCCTTCGTCCTGGCCCTGCGTGAGCGTGTGGGGCACGACCTGCTCTGGTTGCCGGGCGTGACCGCGGTCGTGCTGCGCGAGGACGGCCCCCGGCCGCAGCTGCTGCTCGTGCGCCGGTCCGACACCGGTGAGTGGACGCCCGTGACGGGGATCGTCGACCCGGGGGAGGAGCCGGCCGCCGCCGCCGCGCGGGAGGTGCTCGAGGAGGCCGACGTCGTCGTGACGGTGCAGCGGCTCGCGCAGGTGGGTGTCGTGGGGCCGGTGGTGTACGACAACGGTGACCGCTCGCAGTACGTGGACCTGACGTTCCGGTGCCGCTGGGTCTCGGGCGACCCCTTCCCGGCCGACGGTGAGAACACCGACGCCCGGTGGTTCGACCTCGACGCGCTGCCGGTGATGTCGGGGTCGATGTCCGCCCGCGTCGCCGCGGCGCTCCCCGCGCGCGGCGAGGCGCTGTTCACCGCATGAGCGGCTCGCCGGACGCGATCGGGCCGGGTGACGCGCACGGGCCCCTGCCCGCCGACGCGCTCGCGGCCGTCGCCGGGCTGCCGGGCGTGGCTGCCGCGGTGGACCTCGCGCGCGCGGCGTGCGAGGAGCTGCGCTGGCACGAGGCGTTCCGGCGTCGGTGGCGTGAGGTGCGGGCCGAGGCGGGGCTGCGGGCGGCGGCGGCCTCGGCAGCCCTCGACGGCGCGCCCGTCGGCGTCGAGGTGCTGCGCACCTGGGCGACCGGCACGGCGGCACCCGCCGGGGGCCTCGATGCGGTCGCCGCGGGTGCGCTGCGCGCGCAGGCGGTCGTCGAGGCGCAGCTCCCGGCACTCGGGTCGCGTGACCCGGGGCCGGGCGTCCCTCTGCCGCAGGTGCTGGCGCGGCTGCACGCCGCCGCCGCGGCCGACGTGCTGCCGGCGGATGAGGTCGGGCGGCCGCGCAGCGGACCTCCGGGCGATCTGCGCGGACTCGGGGCGGCGCCGGCACCCGGGGTGGCGGCGGCGCGCGTCACGGGTGTGCTGCGCGACGCCGCGGCCACCCGGGCGCCGGCCCTCGTCGTCGCGGCGGTGGTGCACGCGGAGCTGCTGACGGCCCGGCCGTTCGCGGGGGCCAACGGTGTCGTCGCGCGTGCCGCCGCGCGCCTGGTGGGGACGCGCACGGGGCTCGACCCGACGGGCTCGGTGCTGCCGGAGGTCGTCTGGCAGGGGGGCCCGTCGGCGTACCTCGCCGCGGCCGCGCGGTACGCGACGGGTGAGGCCGACGCCGTGGCGCAGTGGGTCGTCGCGTACGGGCAGGCCGTCTCCGGCGGGGCCGGGTATGCGCGGCTCGTCGCCGACGAGGTGCTCGCAGGGCGGCGCGCGTAGATCGCTGGTCGCGACGGGGACGTCGGGACCAGGACGACCGCGCGGACCGGTGCCGCGTCGTTCCTGGCGCAGAAACGGACGGCGGCGCCCCTCGGGACGCCGCCGCCGTACTGAGGACCGACGGGAGTGATCAAGCGGGCAATATCATGGTTCGCTCCGGGACCAGCCCGGTCGACCTGCCCATAGGTGGGCTACGCCGCCCGTGGGTTCCCCCGCGGTCGTTCAGTTGTGGGTCTTTCCTACACCCGGTCGTGCGCATGGGCAACGACCGCAGGCGTATTCGCAGGTCAGCGCTGAAGATTCGGTCGCATGGCGAGATCTGCGTACCGTCAGGCGGACCGTCGGCGCCGTCGCCACCACACCAGCAGGAGCACGACCAGTGCAGCCCCCGTGAGGACCGCGCCCGTCGTCACCCGCACCTGCGTGTCGTGCCGGCGCAGCGGCACCGGCCGGCGGAACGTCAGCACGTCCCAGCCCTGGTCGGTGGCGAGTCGACGCAGCGCACGGTCCGGGTTCACGACGTGCGCGTGGCCGACGGCCGCCAGCATCGGCGCGTCCGTGACGGAGTCGGAGTACGCCGAGCAGGCGGCGAGGTCGTACCCGCGAGCCTCCGCGAGCTCCCGGATCGCGACGGCCTTGTTCTCGCCGTACGCGTAGAAGTCGATCCCACCGGTGTAGCGGCCGTCCGCCACGGCCATCCGCGTCGCGATGACCGCGTCCGCGCCCAGCATCTGCGCGATCGGCTGGACCACCTCGGCGCCGGACGCCGACACCACCACGACGTCGTGGCCCGCCGCGTGGTGGGCGGCGATGAGGTCGACGGCCTCGGCGTAGACGGTCGGGTCGATCGACTCGTGCAGCGTGTCGCGCACGATCGTCGACACCTGCTCGACGTCCCACCCCACGACGGACCGGGAGAGGGCCGCGCGCAGGCGTTCCGTCGACGTCTCGCCCGCGCCGCCGAGGAGGTAGGCGAGCTGTGCGTAGGCGGACACCACCACGGAGCGTCGGGTCAGCAGACCCTCCGCGAGGAAGCCCCGGGAGAAGGCGGTGGCCGACGACGTCGCGATGATCGTCTTGTCGAGGTCGAAGAACGCGGCCACGCGCGGGTGCCGCGCGCGGTGGTGCGCGCGCTGCGACGTGGCGGCGGGTTGCTGGTCGACCATGACGCTCCGCAGGGGCCGGGGGCAAGGACGAGGACCTGACCTGCGCGAGCGTAGCGGCGACGTCCGACAGGCGCGTGCGTTCCGGTGTCAGTCCGGGGTGTCGCGGTCGCGACCGCCGGGCAGGTCGGTGCAGTCGACGTCGACGGCCGGGTGCGTCAGCAGGTAGCCGCGCGCGCCCGCGTCACCGTGCAGGTGGTCGCGCAGCGGGGCCCAGTGGTCGCGGCCGACGAGCACGGGGTGGCCCGGCGCACCGGCGAAGACGGCGCGTCGCAGGTCACGCGGACCGACGGGAGCGGCGGTCACGCGGGCCACCGCACGGTCGTCGAGGTCGGGCAGGTCGACGAGGGTGACGACGACGGCCACGTCGCCGCGCGCGCCGGAGGAGCCGGGGGAGCCGGTGAGCCCCGCCGCGAGGGACGCGCCCATGCCGGTCGGCCAGTCCGGCGCCACGACGACCTCGGCGCCCGGCGGCACGAGCGCGCGTGCCTCGTCGGCCGCCGCCCCGAGGACGACACGGACGCGGGCGCAGCCGCCGCCGAGCAGCGCGTCGTGCGCGCGCCACAGCCACGGCACTCCCTCGGGCGTCGTGCACAGCGCCTTGGGTCGCCCCATGCGCGTCCCGGCCCCGGCGGCCAGGACGAGCCCCAGCAGCGGTTCAGGCACGCCCGGCCGACGGCCCGAACCGCTCGAGCACCCACTGCTCGAGCAGCTGCGCGATCGTGTAGAGGACGAGCGACGCCAGCGTGACGACGACGACCAGCGCCCACACCTTGGTGTTCTGGGCGCGGCCGACGGCGGACACGACGCCGTACCCGATGCCGCCGCCGGTGGCGAGCCACTCGGCGATGAGCGCGCCCGTGACCGCACCCGGCACGGAGATCCGGACGGCGGCGAAGACCGCCGGCAGCGCCGCGGGCAGCTGCACCAGGCGCAGCACGGTCCGCGGCCCGCCGCCCAGGACGGTGACGACGTCACGCATCTGCGGGGACGCCGAGCGCAGCCCCAGCACGATGGTCACGAGGGCCGGGAACAGCACGACGATCCCGCTCATGACGGCGACCGAGGCGACGCCCCGCCCCACGAGCAGCACGATGATCGGGGCGAGCGCGATGAGCGGCACGGAGCGCAGCAGCATCGCCACCGGCATGATCGCTCCTTCCGCGGTGCGGGACAGCACGATCGCGGCAGCCAGCACGAGCGCCGCCGCCATCCCGACGACGAAGCCGATCGACGCGTCCGTGAGGGTCACGCCGAGCAGCCCCAGGACCTCCGTGCGGTGCTCGCCCGCGTCGACGTCCGTCACGAGGTACTCCCACACCTGCGCGGGTCCCTTGCCGACGTACGGCGAGACGTCGAACACCGCGAGCAGGGTCGTCCACGTGATGAGCACGACGGCGGTCGTCGCGGCGGCGTCGAGCAGCACGCGGCCCACGCGTCGCCACGCGGGGTGGGAGCGCGCCACGGCGGCAGGCCCGGCGACCCCGGGTGCCGCCACGGGAGGCTCGGCGGGGGCGTGGGTCAGGGGTGCGCTCACGACGCGCCCCCGTCCGCCGCGCTGCCGCCCGCCGACCAGGGCGTGACGACCCGCGCGAGCACCGCGAACAGCGCGTAGCCGGCACCGGCGAGCAGCGCGCACACCAGGGCGATGCCCCACGCGCGCTCGGCGTTCAGGGACTGCCCGGCGTTGACGAGCGCCGGCCCGACGCCGCGGTCCACGCCCCCGATGTACTCGCCGAGGATCGCCCCCAGCAGGGCGGCCGGCGCGGCCACCTGCAGCGCGCCGATGATGCCGGGCAGCGCCGCGACGAGCCGGACCCGCACGAGCTGCTGCCACCGCCCCCCGCCGAAGACGGTCACGACGTCGAGGCTCGCCGGGTCGGCCGACCGGAAGCCCAGAACCGCCCCCACGACGGTCGTGAAGAACACCGAGAGCGCCGCGAGCACGACCGCCGTACCGGACGGCTCGCCCGACGGTGGTGGCCCGATGACGATGTAGAGGATCGGGGTGATCGCGACCAGCGGCAGGCAGTAGCTGATGACGGCGACCTGCATGATCAGCCGCTCGAGCGCGGGCACGAGCAGCACCAGCGAGGCCAGCAGCAGCGCCAGGCCGTTGCCGACGACGAAGCCCCGCGCGGCCTCCTCGAGCGTGATCGACAGGTGGGCGACGTAGAACCCCACGCCGTCGTCGGCGAACCCCTGCACGACGCCCACGGGTGTGGGCATCGTGGTGCCGGCCAGGACGGTCACGGCAGCGAGCCACCAGAGCGCGACGACCCCGACGACGCCGACCGCACCGGGCGCCCACCGCCGGGCCAGTGCACCGACGCCCCGGGAGGTCCGGCGCGGGGGAGCCGAGGTCGCGTCGGGCATCCCCACCTCGCCCGTCACGACGCTCACGCGTCCGCCCCGCCGCCGAACAGGAGCTCGGAGGCGTGGTCGTGCAGCGCGTGGAACTCGGGGGTGCGCATCATCTCGGGCGTCCGCGGCCGCGGGAGATCGACGTCGAGGACCTCCTTGACCCGCCCGGGCCGCGCGCTCATCACCGCGACCTGGTCCGACAGGAAGATCGCCTCCGAGATGCCGTGCGTCACCATGAGCGTGGTCGCGGGCTTCTCGGTCCAGATGCGCAGGAGCTCGAGGTTGAGACGCTGGCGCGTCATGTCGTCCAGGGCCCCGAACGGCTCGTCGAGCAGCAGGACCGACGGCTGCACGACGAGGGCGCGGGCGATCGAGACGCGCTGGCGCATGCCGCCCGAGAGCTGCGCGGGCTTGGCCTTCTCGAACCCCTCGAGCCCGACGAGCCGCACGAGGTCGGCGACGAGCGCACGGTCGACGGGCGTGCCCACGACCTCGAAGGGGAGGCGGATGTTGGCCTCGACGCTGCGCCACGGCAGCAGCGCGGCGTCCTGGAACGCGATGCCGAGCGCGTGCTCGGCCCGCAGCTCGACGGGGGTGCGGCCCTCGACGAGCGCCGTGCCCGTGGTGGGCTCCTCGAGACCGGCGAGGATCCGCAGGATCGTCGACTTGCCGCACCCCGACGGGCCGAGCAGCGACAGGAAGCTGCCCTTGTCGGTGAACAGGGTCGTGTCCTGCAGCGCGGTCACGTGGCGGCGACCCGTCGTGAACGTCTTGCCGAGGCCGTCGAGGCGCACGCCGGTGCCCAGCGGACCCGTGGGGGTCCGCCGGGCACCGGCGTCGTGCTGCACGTCCGTCAACGTCGGCTCACTTCGCCAGGTCCGGCTGCTCCTCGAGCAGCTCGGTCAGGAGCGAGAGGTCGAACAGGTCGTCGGCCTCGAGGTCGATGCCTGCCGCGGCCAGCGTCCGCAGGTTCTGCTCGATGAGGTCGTCGGAGATGGTGAACAGGCCGTTCTCCTTCGTCTCGTCGGTCACGATCAGGTCGATCTGGATCGTGGCCTGCTGGACCTCCTTCTCCATGTCGAGCTCCTGGTCCGCCCCGTACTCCTCGACGGCGAGGCGAGCGCCCTCCTCGGGGTCGGCGACGGCGTCCTTCCACCCACGGATCTCGGCGGCGAGGAAGGCCTTCACCTTCGCCGGCTCGTTCGCGATCATCTCCTCGGTCGTCACGACCGACTCGGCCACGAACGGCAGGCCGTTGTCCGCGAACAGCAGGTTGGTGACCGGGTTGCCCTCGGACTCGACCGTGATGGCCTCGTTCGTCACGTACGCGAGGAACCCGTCGACCTCGCCGTTGACGAGCGGCGACGGGTCGTACTCGACGGGCACCTTGGTGACCTCCGCCGGGTCGATCTCGTTGATCACGAGCAGGGCGTCGAACAGCGCCTCGTTGGGGCCGGCCTGGACGCCGATCTTCTTGCCCTTGAGGTCGTCGGCCGTCGCGATGTCGGCGCCGTCCTTCAGCGACAGGATCGTGAACGGGTTCTTCTGGAAGGTCGTGCCGACGATCTTCAGCGGCGCGTCCTCCTCGGCGACGACCTGGCCGACGGAGATCGCGTTCGACAGCCCGAAGTCGGCGCCCCCGGACAGCACGATCGACTCGGTCGCGCCGGGCCCGGCGTTGAGGGTCACCGAGCTGAAGCCCGCGTCGGCGAAGTAGCCATTGCTGTCGGCGAAGAACTCACCCGCGAACTCGGCGTTCTTGATCCACGAGAGCTGGACCGTGATGGCGCCGTGGTCGGCGGCGCCCGTCGCGTCCGGGTCCGCGTCGGCCGGCTCGGCGTCGGCACCCGAGGAGCAGGCGCCGAGGGCGAGAGCGAGGGCGACGCCCGCCGCCGCGAGGGCGGCTCGGCGCGAGCGACGGCCGGGCCGGGGCTGCTGGGGGAGGGTCATCGGCACTCCATCTGGGACGGGCGAGGGGGCTCGCGCGGTGTCGTGGAACGCGCAGCAGCTGCTGCGGTGAAACAGGTGTTGCGCGCGGTGACGCTACGGACGCGGCGTGTCGGCCCGTGACGCGATTCGTGTCCCAGGTGTAAACGAGCCGCCGTCCCGGTCACGGTTCGGTCTCGGTCGGGCGTCCAGGACGCGCCGACACGCCCGTCAGTAGTCCGTGCGCGCCGCGTGCGTGAGCCACGCGTCGAACGGGAGCGCGGACTCCGGCAGCCGCAGCTCGTCCACGCGCGTGCGGTCCCACGTGCCGCGGTCGCGCCCGAACAGCTCGTAGAACGCGGAGTCGTCGAACCCGCCGCGGCTCGCGTCGTGCCGGTCGGCGCTGAACACGACGCGGTCGAGCCGCGCCCACAGGCAGGCCGCGAGGCACAGGGGGCACGGCTCGCACGACGTGTAGAGGGTCATGCCGTCGAGGGTGAACGTGCCCGCGGCGCGGCACGCCGCCCGGATCGCCTGGACCTCGGCGTGCGCGGTGGGGTCCAGGTCACGCGTGACACGATTCTGGCCCACGGCCACCTCGACGCCGCCCGCGACGACGACGGCACCGAACGGGCCGCCCCCGTCCGCGACGTTCGCGGTGGCGAGCCCGACCGCCCGGCGCAGCCACCGGGCGTCCACCTCGGCCGACGGGCGGGGCACCTCGGTGCTGACGGCGGCGCCCACGGGGTCCACGACGATCGACATGGCAGGTCCTCTCGTTGTCTGCCGTCGATCGTGCGGCCGCGCTGTTTCGGCGTCGTTACCCCCGCGCGCCAGTTCTCGAAACAATCATTTCGTAGCGTCACGTCATGCTCGACCAGGCCGCGGAGATCTGCCGTCGCCTCGACGCCGGTCAGCGCGTCGCGGCGGCCACGGTCGTGCGCGTCGAGGGCAGCGCGCCGCGCGCGGTCGGGTCGTCGTTCGTCGTGGGGTCCGACGGGACCGTGGCGGGCAGCGTGTCCGGCGGGTGCGTGGAGTCGGACCTCGTCGAGCGCTGCCGGGGGGTGCTCGACGGTGGCCCGGCCCACGTCGTGTCGTACGGGGTCGGCGACGACCTGGGCGGGCCCGGCCTGACGTGCGGCGGCACGATCACGGTGCTCGTGCACGAGGTGTCGGCGCTGGCGGCGGGTGCGCTGCACCAGGTGCGGCGGGCGGCTGAGGGCCTCGACGCGTGCGTCGCGCTCGACGGCGACGGCCGCGCCTGCACCGACGACCCGCTGGTCACCCTGCGCACGCCGGCCGCGCACCCGCTGCTCGTCGTCGGGGCCAGCGAGCACGCCGTGGCGCTCACCCGTCTGGCGGCGACCTGCGGGTTCGCCGTCACCGTGCTCGACCAGCGCCCGCTGTTCGCGACGAAGGAGCGGTTCCCCGACGCGTACGCCGTGGTCCGGGACTGGCCCGACCGCTGGCTCGCGTCGCACCCGCTCACCGCCGCGCACGCCGTCGCAGTCCTCACGCACGACGAGCGCGTCGACGTCCCGACCCTGACCGCCGCCCTCGCGTCACCGGCGCGGTACGTCGGGGCGATGGGGTCGCGGACCACGCACGCCCGCCGGGTCGAGGCGATGCGCGCCGCGGGGGTCGGCGCGGACGCGCTCGCGCGGCTGCGCTCGCCCATCGGCCTGGACCTGGGCGGCTCGACGCCGGAGGAGGTCGCACTGTCGATCCTGGCGGAGGTCGTGATGACCCGGCACGCCGCGACCGGCCGACCCTTGTCGACGACGGCCGGCCCGGTCCACGGTCGCTGACCCACCGCGCCGGCCGCGAGACCGGGCTCAGGTCGCTCACGGCGGCCCGTCAGCCACCTCAGCCCGGTCTCGCGGCGTGCCCGTCCCCCCACATGGACACCAGGGGTCAGCGGGCAGCGTCGACGGGGAGGCGGCGGCGCCGCCAGACGACGTCGAGGGCCCGGTCGCCCGACGGGCTCGGGTCGACGCGCTCCACGATGAAGCCCTCGCGCTCGTAGAAGGCCGCCGCCCGGGTGTTCGCGGCGACGTGCTCGACGCACAGGTCGGTGACCTCGGGTGACAGCCGACGGACGAGGCCGTCGATGAGCCGTGGCCCGAGCCCGTGGCCCCGGAACGCCGGGTCGACGTACAGCTTGTACACGACGTGGTCGGCGCCGTACCGCCCGCGCTGCCCGACGCCGACGCACGCACCGTCGACGTCGGCGACCACGACGCACCCGGCCTCGACCCCGGCGGCGACGTAGGTCGGGTTCCACCAGTCGCGGACCTGCGCGTCGGCCGCCTCGGCACCGATGAGCGGCGCGTAGTGCGGCCGGACGTGCTCCTGGCCGAACGCGCAGATCGCTGCGACGTCCGCGGGACGGGCGTCGCGGACGAGGGGGACGGTCGCCGGGGGCATCGACGGCTCCGTCACGATGCCTCGACCGGTGCGACCGGCTGACGCAGGATCGTGCGCAGGCGTTCGGGTGCCGTGCGGCGGGCGTCGCTCAGGTAGATCTCGTGGTGCGTGCCCGTCATGCGCAGACCGTGGGCGGGGAGGAACTCGTGGTGCATCGCGTCGAGCACCGGGGCCTCGGCGTCGTAGGGGCCGACGTGCAGGGTCTGCACCGCGAGTCCCTCGTCGAGCGCGTCCACACGGATCACCTCGATGAGGGGTGCGCTGCCCTTGCGGGCCACGGCGGCACGGGCGGTCTGGACGTGCTCGGCGGTGATCCAGTCGGGCACCAGGCTGAGCAGGGTCCAGTCCCACCGGGACTTGTCGCGTCGGGCGGTGAACGCGGCCATGTCGTCGGACCACCACAGGCCCTCGAGCGGCGGGACCCCGTAGTCGCGGTCGAGCTCACGCTTGCTGAGGAACTTCAGGGTGTACGCGAGCGGGTAGATCGAGCTCAGGGCGTCGCGGTACGCGTCGGACGTGTTCGG
This sequence comes from Cellulomonas xiejunii, assembly GCF_024508315.1. Lineage (NCBI taxonomy): Bacteria > Bacillati > Actinomycetota > Actinomycetes > Micrococcales > Cellulomonadaceae > Cellulomonas > Cellulomonas xiejunii. Next base: position 3,082,466 of record NZ_CP101987.1, on the reverse strand, counting down.
GTCGCCGTGCCCGTCGACCATGAGGTACCGCAGGGGCGGGACCGTGACGACGTCGAACCGGCCGCGCGTCGCGCGGTACGTGGGCGTCTCCTTGACGAGGTCGACCTTCACGGTGGGCACCTCCGCGTCCGCGACCGGATCATGTGACCACGTCCAGCCCGGCAAACCGTAGCCCAGGAGCCCGGCAGACTGTAGCTCTGTCCCCGCTGACCTGCGCAGATGCTCAGAACCATTTCCGTGCGCAGACGACCGTCACGACGGCCGCAGGGAGACGGGATCGTCTCGAGCTCTCGCCACCAGCGCGGTCGGGTCGGGCACTGGGTCGGAGGGCGCGGTCTTCACGGTGACGTGCTGCGCGCCGGGGTCGGGTGGGCCCGCGCGCAGCTCGCCGCCGCCGGGGGTCTGCCGACCCCGGCGGAGTAGTCGGGCCGTTCCGCGACGACAGCGGTCATCCCCGAACGGCGGAGCGCCCGTTGACGGCAGTTGCTCTGCTGTGCAGAGTAAGCGTCGTGCAGAACCTCCCGGACTACCTCGACGACGTCCGCCGACGGGAGCGCGCCGCGCGCCACACGGACTCCCTCGTGCTCGCCGTCCACGCGGTGGCGCTCGGCGTGCTGTCGTTCGCACGCGGCATGCCGGGGAGCCGGCCCGGGCTGTGGCAGATCGCCGTGCCCGCCGTCGTCTACGGCCTGCTCTGGATCGTCGTTCGGGCGCGGGAGCGGGCGACCGGCATGGGGGGCGGGCGCGACGGGTTCGGCGCCGCGGCGGTCCTCGCGCTCGCGCTGGCGCTCTTCTTCCCGTTCTCGGCGATCGCCGCGTTCATGGTCGGCCCCGCGGCGTTCCTCGGGCTCGGTCTCGTCGCCCTCGGGCTGCGGCGCCGCAGCCGCAGGCTCTGGTGCCCGGGCCTGGCGCTGGTCGTCCTCGGCCCGCTGGTGCAGCTCTACACGGTCGACAACCACGTCGTCTTCCTCGGTCCGCAGCCGGGGGTCGTCGTCCTCGCGCTCCTGGCGGTCCTGCTCGCCGTCGGCAGCCTCCGGGCCTTCGCCGCGGAGCGGGCCGTCCTGGTCGGCCCCCGTCCGTGAGCGACGCCGACCGCCACCCTCTCGCCGACCTCGACGAGACCGTCCACCAACGGGCGCGGCTCGGCATCCTCGCCGTCCTGGCCGAGCACGAGGAGGCCGACTTCACGCGCCTCAAGCGCGCGCTCGGCCTGACGGACGGCAACCTCGGCCGGCACCTGGAGGTGCTCGTCGACGCCGGGCACGTGGAGCTCCGCAAGGGATCCGACGGCCGACGCGCGCGGACGTGGGCGCGGATCACACCGCAGGGCGAACGTGCCCTCACGGCCGAGGTCGACCTCCTGCGGCGGCTGCTGCGCCTCGACGCCCCGCCGGGCACCCGATGACCCCCCACCTCTGCGCGCCCCCCACCGAGGAGACCCGATGACCCGCCGCCCCCGCACGCTCACCCTCGTCGCCGGGGCGCTGCTCGCGCTCGCGCTGGCGTACCTCGCCCTGTCGATGGTCCTCGCGCGTCCCCAGGTGACCGGTGCGTCCTTCAGCGCCGCGGAGGTCGGGACGGCCCCGGAGGCCCAGCGGCGCGCGCTGGCGGACGGCGTGGTCACCCTGCCGGAGATGGTGGCCGCCTGGGAAGCCGATCGCGCCTGCCTCCAGGCCGCGGGGTACGACCCCGGACCCGCTGGCGTCGACGGGCCCGGCACCGGCTTCGAGGTCGAGGTCGACTACTCCGACGAGGCCGACCCGGAGGCCGCTGACCAGACCTTCCAGCAGGCGCACCGGGAGTGCGCCGATGAGCACTCGGCGCTCGTCGCGCGCGCCTTCGCGGCGCAGCCCTGACCCGGTGGCCCGCCCTCAGCGCAGCAGCCGCCAGACCCGGTCCTTCGTCATCGGGATCTCGTTCGGACGCACGCCCAGTGCATCGCGCACCGCGTTGGCGAGCGCGGGTGCGACGGGGTTGTACGGGGCCTCGCTCATGGACTTCGCACCGTGCGGGCCGAGCCCGTCGCGGGTGCGGGCGAGCAGGACACGGGTCGGGGGGACGTCGGCCATCTGCGGGACGCGGTAGCCGCGCAGCGTGCGCGTGACCACGACCCCGTCGCGCAGCACCGTCTCCTCCAGCAGGGCCGAGCCGATGCCCTGCGCGACGCCGCCCTCGATCTGGCCGCGCAGCTGCTCGGGGTTCAGCACGACGCCGGCGTCGGCGGCCTGCACCGACTGCAGGATCCGCACGGTGCCCGTCGCGGTGTCGACGGCGACGCGGAAGGCGTGGACGTTGAACGCCACGGACCGAGGGCTGCCGTGGTGCGAGCCCTCGGCCGACCGCGGGCCGAGCTCGGCGAACGTCACGAGCCGGTCGCCGACGCGCACGCCGTCCGGTCCGACGACAGGGGCGTCGTGCGACGTCGGTGCGCGACCCGACGCGACCCCCGCCTCGTGGGCGCCCTCGACGAGGCCGCGCGCCGCCGCCACCAGGTCCTCGCGCAGCAGCGCCGCCGCCTGCGCGACCGCGCGCCCCGCGACGACCGATCCCGTCGACCCGTACGCCCCCGTGTCGTACCCCCCGCGGTCGGTGTCCGACTGCCGCAGCCGCACCCGGTCCGGGCTGGTGCCCAGCGCCGTGGCGACGAGCTGCACGTGCACAGTCGACGTGCCGTTGCCGAACTCGGCGGTGCCGACCGCGACCTCGTAGCGGCCGTCCGCGTCGACCGAGACGGTCGCCGTCGAGTGGTGACCGCGCGGCGGGATGGTCGCGATCATCGCGACCGCCATGCCCTCGCCCACGCGCCACCGCTCACCCACGGGCACCAGCGCGGCGTCGCCGGCCCGCGTCGTCGCCAGTGCGTCCTCGACCAGGTCGAGGCACTGCGTGAGCCCGTAGGACGGGGTGTCGTCGCCCGGCTCGACCAGCCCGTACCCCAGGTCCGTCGTCGTGTCGGCGTGGTTGACGAGGAACTCGTCGCCCGGCCGCACGACGTTGCGCCGCCGCATCTCGAACGGGTCGATCCCCACCTCGCGCGCCAGCTCGTCGACCGCCGACTCCAGCCCGAACATCACCTGCCCCAGCCCGTACCCGCGGAACGCGCCGGACGGCAGCTGGTGGGTGTACACGGCCTCGGCGTCCACGCGCTTGGCCGGGCACCGGTACTGCGCGACCGACTCGTGGATGCCGTGGAACAGCACGCCCGGCGCGTGGTTGCCGTACGCGCCGGTGTCCGTCAGCACGTCGAGGTGCATCGCGGTCAGGTGCCCGTCGGCGTCGGCGCCCAGCGTGACCTCGACGCGCACCGGATGCCGGCAGGGCGCCAGCGCGAGCTCGTCCTCGCGCGTCATCTCGTACTGCACGGGCCGGCCCGTGCGCAGCACCGCGAGCGTCACGAGGTCCTCGGTGAGCAGCTCCTGCTTGCCGCCGAACCCGCCCCCGACGCGCGCGGCGACGACGCGCACGCGCTCGCGGTCGAGGTCGAACACGTGGCACAGCTCGTCGCGCACGAGGAACGGGACCTGCGTGCTGGTGCGGACCACGAGCCGCCCGTCGTCGTCGAGCCACCCCACGGCCCCGTGCGTCTCCAGGGCTGCGTGCGACACCCGGGCCGTGCGCCACGTGCCCCGCACGACGTGCGTCGACGCCGCCAGCGCGCCCGCCACGTCACCGACCTCGCCGCGGCTCGCGGCCACGACGTTGCGCGCCGGGTCGGCGATGCGGGACGTGGCCGCGTCCTTGTCGCCGTGCACGAGCGGCGCCCCCGGACGGCGTGCCTCCTCCGGGTCCAGGACAGCGGGCAGCGGCTCGTACGTGACGTCGATCAGGTCGCACGCGGCGCGCGCGAGGGTGGCCGAGTCCGCGACGACCGCGGCGACGCGCTGCCCGTGGAACCGCACGACGTCGTCGAGCACGCGCGTGTCGTCCGGGTCGTCGGTGCGGTGCTGGTGGCGGCCGGTCGAGAACAGGACGTCGGGGGAGTCGTGGTGCGTGAGCACCAGGTGCACGCCGGGCAGCGCCCGGGCGCGGCTCGTGTCGATCGACACGATCCGCGCGTGCACGTGCGGCGAGCCGAGGACGGCCAGGTGCAGCAGGCCGGCGGGCGGCTCGTCGAGCGTGAACGGCTCGCGCCCGCACACCAGGCGCCGCCCGGCGGGGACCGCCACGGACTCGCCCACGCCGCCGTCGCGGACGACGTTCGCCTTGCCGGCCAGGGCGTCGCGCACCGACCGGTACCCGGTGCAGCGGCACAGGTTGCCCTTGAACCGGCGGACGAGCGTCTCCTCGTCGAGGTGCACGTGCCCGTCGTCGTCGGCCAGCGCGGTGGCCGTGACGACCATGCCCGCGGTGCAGAAGCCGCACTGGAAGCCCTGCGCGTCGACGAACGACTGCTGCACGGGGCTCAGCGCGTCGGGGGTGCCGAGGCCCGCAGCCGTGACCACCTCGGCGTCGACCGCGCGCACCGCCGGCACCAGGCAGGAGTGCCGTGCCTGCCCGTCGACGAGGACCGTGCACGCGCCGCAGTCGCCCGCGTCGCAGCCCTTCTTCACCGCGACGTGCCCCTCCTGCCGCAGGAACGTGCGCAGGCACTGGCCCGGCGCGGGCGCGGCGGTGACCTCCTGGCCGTCGACCCTCATGCGGTCACCTCCGCGACGACCTCGTGCGCGAGGAGCGTCGTCACGGCGCGCCGCCAGTCGGGGGCGCCGTGGACGTCGTCGTACCACTCGACGTCGGACAGGACCCCGCTGACCTGGGCCGACGTCGCTGCGGAGGGGAACCGGTGCCGGACCGGGCGGGGCGTCGCGGCGGTCACCGTGAGCGTCACGGCGTCGTCCGCGTCCCGTCGCGCGACGACGAGCGACGCCGACCGCCCGGCCGCCGTCAGCGACACCTGCCGCACCGCCACGCGCGAGCCCAGGGCGTGCTCCGGGACGTCGAACGCCCGCAGCACCTCACCCGGCGCCAGGGTGGTCCGGCCGGGCCCGACGACGAGGTCCGCGACCGCCTCGCGCCGCTCGCCGCCGTCCGGTGTCCAGACGACCGCGACCGCGTCGAGGGCCGTCAGCAGCGTCGTCATCGCCCCCGCGGGCAGGGCGAGGGCGACGTTGCCCCCGACCGTCGCCTGCCCCTGCACCTTGAACGACATGAGCAGCGCGTCGGCGCACGCCCCGACGAGCGGCCACGCCGTCCAGGCCGGGTCGGGCGCGTACCCGGCGAGCTGCTCGACCGTGCAGGTCGCCGCGACGCGCAGGCCGTCGGGCGTGCGCTCGACCGACGGCCACCCCAGGGACGTGAGGTCCACGAGCCCCGTGACGCCCGGCTGCGGCTCGGAGAACAGCCACGTCCCGCCCGCGAGCAGCCGTTCGCCGGCGGCTAGGCGCAGGTCGGCGCGGGTGCGCGCGGACCGCAGCGACGTCACGGCGAGGTCCATCAGCGTGCCTCGACCTCGCCGAGCGCGCGGTATGCCGAGTCGATCGTGGCGACCCGCTGCTCGCCCGTGCGCCCGCGGCGGGTCAGGACGGCGTCGGCCAGCGCCGCGACGACCGAGGACGCGGCGGCGTAGGAGTCGAACGCGCCCCGCGCCTGCACCGGGCACTCGACCCACCACGTCGCGTGGGCGGCCAGGGCGCGTGCCGTCGGGTCGGCGACGAGCACGACCGGCGTCCCCGCGGCGCGCAGCCGCTCGGCCAGCGCGCGCACGCCCGGCGGCCGTCGCCGGAACGCGACCAGGACCACCGCGTCCTGCGGCGACAGGTCCACGACGTCCTCGGACCACGACTGCCCGGGCTGCGGCAGGAGCGTGACGTGCGGACGCACCTGCGTGAGCTGCTGGCGCAGGTGCAGCGCCACGGGGTAGCTGCTGCGCAGGCCCACGACGACGACCCGCGGCGCGTGGGCCAGCACGTCGGCGACCGCGTCGAGGTGCACCCCGAGCGCCGCGACCGCCGCCCGCACGGCGGCGGCCTCCGCGGCGGCGTGCCCGTCGAGGTCCGGTGCGGCGCCGAGCGTGACGGGCACGCCGTGCTGGCGCAGCCCGCGCAGGTGGTCGCGCACCTGCGTGAAGTCGTCGAACCCCAGGCTGCGGAACAGGCGGCTCATGGTCGCCTTCGACACCCCGGCGAGGGTCGCCAGCTCGGCCGCCGTGTACGTCGCGAGATCGCCGAAGTGCTCGAGCAGCACGTCCGCCCCCCGGCGCTCCTGCGGGGGCAGCTCGGCGTAGCGGGCCACGATGCGCTCGTCGAGGCGCAGGCCGTCGACGTCGGTGCCGTCGACGGGAGGTGCGACCGGGGCGGTCGTCATGCCCGCACCCCGGGCCGCGCACCGCCGGGCGCCGTGCGAGCGGCGACGCGGTGCGCGACGTCGCGCACGGCCGTCGTGAACGCGTCGAGCCCGGCGGCGACGTCCCGCTCGCGGACCGCCTCGTCGGGGTGGTGGCTGATGCCGTCGTGGCAGCGGACGAACAGCATGCCGACGTCCGTCACGGCCGTCACGGCCATGCCGTCGTGCCCCGCGGGGCTCCACACGTCCATCGGCTCGTCGTCACCGGACGCGACGACCCCGGCGCGCAGCGCGTCCCGCAGCCACCCCGCGCACGTCGTCGCGGGCGCCTCGTACAGGTCCGTGACCGTCATGCTCAGGCCGCGTGCGGCGCACAGGCATTCCAGGCCCGCCAGCAGCTCGTGCCGCGTCGCGTCGCGCGCGTCGTCGGTCGCGGCGCGCAGGTCCACGGAGAGCACGACGCGGCCGGGGATGACGTTGACCGCACCGGGCTCCACGTGGAGCTGCCCGACCGTGGCGACGGTGCCCCGCGCGCGGGCCGTGCGCTCGACCAGCAGCACCGCCTCGGCCGCCCCCGCGAGCGCGTCGCGCCGGCGCGGGTACGGGGTGCCGCCCGCGTGGCGCGCCTCGCCGACCACCTCGACGCGGAACCGCTGCGCGCCGGCGATCGACGTCACGACGCCCAGCGAGCGGTCGGCCTCCTCGAGCAGCGGGCCCTGCTCGATGTGCGCCTCGAGGTAGGCCACCAGGTCGGTGGGCCGCCGGGCGGCCGTGCCGATCAGCGCGGGATCGAGCCCGAAGTCTCGGGCCGCCTGTGCGAGCGTCGTCCCGTCCGCGTCCCGCAGCGCCCACCACGCGTCGTCCCAGGTCCCGGCGAGCGCGCGGGACCCCAGCAGGGCGGTGCCGAAGCGCGCGCCCTCCTCGTCCGTGAACCCGACGACCTCGAGCGCGCACGGCCAGGTCGCGACCTCGTCGCGCAGGCGCTCGGCCACGGCGACGGCCATGAGGACGCCCAGCATGCCGTCGTACCGGCCGGCGTCGGGCACGGTGTCGAGGTGCGAGCCCAGCAGCAGCGCGGGCAGGCCCGGCTCGCGGCCCTCGGCGCGCCCGCACAGGTTGCCTGCCTGGTCGCGCCACGTGCGCAGCCCCGCCGCGGTCATCCAGCCCTCGACGAGCCCGTGCGCAGCCGCCAGCGCGGGGGTCAGGTGCGCGCGGTCGAGGTGGTCGGGGCGGTCGCTGCACGCGGCGAGCGCGTCGCAGCGGGCCAGGACAGCGGCGGCGGTCGTCATGCGGCCAGCGCCTCCTGCGCCGCGGTGACGCCGCCGCCGGTCGGCACGGTGACGCCCTGCGCGCGCAGCACGTGCTCGAGCGCCGCGAGCGTCGTCAGGACGGCGTCGCGGCGCGCGTTCCAGCCCATCGTCCCGATGCGCCACACCCGCCCGTGCAGGGGCCCGAACGACGTGCCGATCTCGATCGCGAAGTCGTCGAGCATCGCCTGGCGGACCGCGTCGGCGACGACGCCGTCCGGGACGTGCACCGCGACGACGTTGTGCATGCGGTGCGCCGGGTCGCCGAAGACCCGCAGCCCCAGCCCCTCGACGCCCGCCGCCATCGCCGCCCCCGCGACGCGGTGACGCTCGATCGTCGCGTCCAGCCCGTCCTCGAGGACGACGCGCGCGCACTCGTGCGCCGCGTACAGCATCGACGTGGCCTCGGTGTGGTGGTTGAGGCGTCGGGGTCCCCAGTAGTCGAGGAGCTGCGCGAGGTCGAGGTAGTTGGAGCCGATGACGGTCCCGCGCGGCTCGTCGTCGTCCGTGCGCAGGCCCTCCTCGACGTGCCGACGCGCCTGCACCGCGTCGCGCGCGCGGTCCGACAACGTCGCCGGCGCGCTGCCCGACGGCCCGCCGAGGCACTTCTGCAGGCCCGCGGTCACGACGTCCAGGCGCCAGTCGTCGGTGCGCACGTCGTTGCCGCCGAGGGACGCGGTCGCGTCGACGTACAGCAGCGCGTCGTGCTCCGCGCACGCGGCGCCGATGTCCGCCAGGGGCTGGCGCATCGTCGTCGACGTGTCGCCGTGGACGACCGCGACGAGCCGGGGACGGTGGGTGCGCACCGCGTCGGCTACCCGCTGCGGGTCGACGACCTGCCCCCACGGCGCCTCGACGGTCTCGACCTGCGCGCCCGCACGGCGTGCGATCTCCACCAGGAGGTGCCCGAACCGCCCGAACACGGGGACCAGCACGCGGTCGCCGGGCTCGACCAGCGACACGACGGCCGCCTCGATCGCGGCGCGCGCGGTGCCGTCGACGAGGAGCGTCGCGTCGTTCGCGGTGCGGAACACCCGGCGGTACAGGTCCTGCGTCGCGTTCATGTAGCCCGTCATCACCGGGTCGAACTGCCCGACCAGCGGCGCGGACATGGCCCGCAGCACGCGGGGGTCGGCGCTGCTCGGCCCGGGGCCCATGAGCAGGCGGTGCGGCGGGTGCAGGGTCATGGCGGCACGCTACGAAACAGCCGTTTCACCGAGGTTTCCGTCGGGTGCGCGCCCGATGACGTCGGGTCTCCTCACGGACGGGACAGCAGACGCCCCGTGCCGGCCGTCACGGCGCCGTCGCGCGCCACGACGCGTCCGCGCAGGACCGTCGCCGTCACGGACGCCGAGAGCTCGACGCCGTCGTAGGCGCTGACGGGGTTGCGGTGGGCGAGGGCCCGCACGTCGACGTGCAGCGGGACGCGCGGGTCCAGGACCAGGACGTCCGCGTCGGCGCCGGGCGCCAGCCGGCCCTTGTGCGCCAAGCCCACGAGGTCGGCGGTCGACGTGGACATCCACCGGCTGACGTCCGCGACGTCGATGCCGCGGGTCGCCGCACCGTGCGCGACGGCCTGGAACCCGACCTGCAGCCCGGCGACACCACCCCACGCCTGCTGCAGGTCACCGTCGCCGCGCAGCTTCTCCGCCGCGGTGGACGGCGAGTGGTCCGTGACGACGACGTCGATCACCCCCGCGCGCAGGCCGTCCCACAGCGCCTCGCGGTTGCCCGCGTCGCGGATCGGAGGGCAGCACTTGTGCGCCGGGGACGCGTCGGGGATGCGGTCCGCGTCGAACGTCAGGTAGTGCGGGCACGTCTCGACGGTCACGGGCAGGCCCTCGGCGCGAGCGTCGGCCAGCAGGTCCAGCGCGCGGGCGCTGGACAGGTGCAGCACGTGGACGCGGCAGCCGGTGGTGCGCGCCCCCGCGACGACGCGCGCGATCGCCGCGGTCTCCGCCTCGTGCGGGCGCGACGCGACGAAGTCCCGGTACGCGCCGCCGGGACGGACGGGCGCGCCCGCCAGCACGTCCGCGTCCTCCGCGTGCACGATCACCAGACCGTCGAACGCCGCGACCGTGCGCAGCGCCGCGTCGAAACCCGCGGGACCCAGCGGCGCGAACTCCTCGACGCCCGACGGTGACAGGAAGCACTTGAAGCCCAGGACCCCCGCATCCCACAGCGGACGCAGGTCGTCCAGGTTGCCGGGCACCGCGCCACCCCACAGGGCGACGTCCACCGACAGCTGGCCGGTGGCTGCGCGGCGCTTGGCCGCGAGCCCCGCGGTCGTCGTGGTCGGCGGGATGCTGTTGAGCGGCATGTCGACGAGCGTCGTGACACCCCCGAGGGCGGCCGCGCGCGTCGCGGACGCGAACCCCTCCCACGCCGTGCGGCCGGGCTCGTTGACGTGCACGTGCGTGTCGACCACGCCCGGCAGGACGTACGCGTGGTCCGGTGCCGCGAGAACCGGGCCGTCGACGGGGTCGTCGTACGGGCCGACCGCGGTCACGCGCCCGTCGGCCAGGTGCAGGGTCGCCGGACGCAGGACGCCGTCGACGAGCACCTGCCGGCCGCGGACGGCCGTGAGCAGGTCACCGGGGACCGGGTCGGTGCCGACCCGCGGCACGGGCGCACCGCTCGCGGCCGTCGTCGTCACTCCTCGCCCCCTCAGACGAAACCGGGCACGGACGCCCACACGTGGGGCACCGGGGGATCGCCCTCGCGGTGCACGGCCGCCTCGATCAGGCCGTACGGGCGGTCGGCGGCGTAGAACACCTCGTTCGGGTTCTCCAGGCCGAAGGGCTCGAGGTCGACGAGGAAGTGGTGCTTGTTGGGGCACGAGAGCCGGACCTCGGCGACGTCGTCGCAGGCCTCGAGCACGGCCCGGCCCATCGCGAAGATCGTGTGCTGCAGCGCCAGCGAGTGCACCTGCGCGAACGTCGACAGCAGCAGGTCCCGCACGACGGGGTAGCGCGCCTCGAAGTCCACGTCGGCGTCGGCCCACCGCCACCAGGCGGTCACCGACGTCGCCAGGACGCGGTCCTTGGTCTCTGCCAGCGTGGTGTGGGCGTCCCGCGGGAACCCCCAGAACTCCGACCCCGTCGACTTCAACACCGTCGCGCCCGTGAATCCCGAGATCACGTGGACGTCGTCGCCGTCGAGCTGCACCACCGCGCGCCGCGTCTCGCGTCCCGTGCGGACGAACGCGTGGTCGTGCGGCTCGCCGTCCACCGCGATGCGGTCCCACGCGTGCACGTCCGCGGCGAGGCGCCCACCGGTGACCTGCTCGAACCCGTCGACGAAGTGCCGTCCCAGCCGCAGCAGGAAGCGCTCCGGCGACCCGACGCCGAACCGCTTCGCGAACGCGTACACGGTGTTCTTCTGCGTGTCGGTCGCCACCACGTGCGCGTTGTCGCCCGTCGTGTGGCACGCCTCGAAGTCCCCGCGCAGCTGCGTGGTGACCGTGAGGTCCTCGATCTCGTGCACCGGGGTGTCGCGCGTGACCCGCACGAGCCGCACCTCCGCCTTCCCGTACTGGTTCGCTCCCAGGACGACGTCTCCCACGGCCATGCGTCAGCTCCCTCGGTACGTGGTGTAGGCGAACGGGCTCAGCAGGAGAGCCAGGTGGTAGTGGGGCTGCGCGCCGTCGACGAGCACCTCGAGGTGCACGGCGGCGTGGACCGTCGCGACGTCGGCCGCGGCGTACCACGCACCCGTCGCGAAACGCAGGCCGTACGTGCCGGTCACGAGGTCGGTGGACCAGCGCAGCCGGCCGTCGGCGTCCGTGCGGCCGGACTCCAGAAGGGTGCCGTCGAGCCCGTGCAGGGTGACGGCGACCCCCACCGCAGGCCGGCCGGCCGCGGCGTCGAGGACGTGCGTCGAGCAGGTGGTCATGCGCCGGTCCCCCGCGCCGTGGACGCTGCCGTCCTGGTCGTGGCGTTCGTCGCGGCGGTCGCCGACGGCACCGACGGGCGGAGGTCACCCGTGACGAGACCGGCGAGGCGCAGGGCGGCGATCTCGCGCAGCTGCTGGGCGACGACCTCGGCCTCGGTCGCGTCGTCGTGCCTCAGGCGCTGCTCCAGCAGCGCGAGGATCTCGGTGCTGCTGCGACCGGCGGCGCGGACCAGGAACACGCGCCCGAAGCGCCGCTCGTACCGGGCGTTGCCCGCCGCGAGACGAGCGGCGACGTCCGCGTCGCCCGGGTCGACCCCGGCCTGCTCACGCGCCGACAGGTCCGCCGTCGCGCCCGCCGCGCGGTGCCGCTCACCGATGCGGGGGTGGTCGGCCAGGGCCTGCGCGACGTCCGTGGCGCCCCATGCCAGCGCCTGCACCTCCGCCTGCGCGCGCAGCGCCGAGACCGACGGGTACGGACGCGCCGCCACGACCGCAGCGGCCCACCACGGCACCTCGGCGCAGGTCCGCACCAGCGCCTCCGCGGCCGCCACCGGCAGCGCGTGGAACTCCTCCAGCAGCATCCTCGTGTCCTCTCGCCTGCGCCGACCGTAGGCGGGCGATGTGTGCGTCGAGGGACACGCGTGTTTCAGCGGCGTGACGACATCTCGCGGGCCAGGGCGAGGAGCTCGCGGTCCCGGCCCGGAGCGGCCAGGAGGCACACCCCGACCGGCAGCGGGGCCCGGCGGCCCGGCTGCCACGGCGCGCCCTCCGCGTCCCGTGCGTCGGATGGTGAGTCGGGTCCCGTCCCGCACGGCAGGACGACGGCGGGCAGACCGCCCAGTCCCGCGACGCACGTCAGGCGCAGGGTCGCGGCGCGGACGGTCGCGAGCTCGGCGGGGTCGGGGCGGGGTGCCACCGACGCGGACGCCGGCAGCAGCAGGACGTCGTCGCCCACGAGCTCGAGGACCTGCTCCCGGATCAGCCCGCGTCGCGCGCCGGCGGCCGCTCCCGCGTCGTCGGCCACGCGCGACGCTGCGGTGAACCGGTCGGCCACGTCGGCACCCAGTGCACCGGGGTGCGCGTCGACCCAGGCGCCGTGCTCCTGCCACGCCTCCCACGCCTGCCGCACCCGGAACACCTCGGCCCACTCCGCGAGGTCGACGTCGTCCCACCTGTCGGTGGCCGTCGCGCCCGCGTGCCGCGCGAACGCCGCCACGCGTCCCGCCACGTCCTCGTGCGCGAGGGCGAGCAGCGCGGGGCTCACGGTGACGTGCGGCGACCAGGCCCCACCCGTCCCGGCCGGCAGCAGGACGTCACCGACGGCGGCAAGCAGGTCGGCGTCGCGCGTCAACCAGCCCACGGTGTCGAACGTCGGCGCCAGGGGGACGAGGCCGGCGGTCGGCACCGCGCCGTGCGTCGTCCGGATCCCGTACAGCCCCTGGTAGGACGCGGGCACGCGGATCGAGCCGCCCGTGTCCGTGCCCAGGCCGACGTCGGCCTGCCCCAGTGCCACGGCTGCCGCCGAGCCCGAGGACGACCCGCCCGGCACGCGACCGGGCGCCCGCGGGTTCGGTGGCGTGCCCGTGTGGGCGTTGGTTCCCGCGAGGGAGTACGCGAGCTCGTCGGTGCGCGCGACGCCGCGGACGTCGGCGCCCGCGGCGAGCAACCGGTCGACCGCGGCCGCGTGCCGGGTCGCGACCGGAGCCGCCGCGAGCCACGTCGGGTTCCCGGCGCCGACACGCTGCCCGGCCACGGCGAACAGGTCCTTCACCGCGACGGTGCGACCCACCAGGGTGCCGTCGTCGGCCCCGGCGACGAGGGGGTCGCCGAGCACGCGCCACACACGCGCGTCGAACGCCGGGCCGGGGGCGTGCACGTGCGCCGCGACGACGACCCAGCCGCTCGCGCCGCGCTCCCACAGCTGCGTCTGCTGCCCACGCCCGCCGCCGACCGGTTCGGTGACCGCGACGACCAGCGCGTGGTCGTCGTCGACCGTGCGCACGTGCACCTCGACCAGGTGGCGGGCCGGGGCTCCGCCGCGGGTACCCCGGAACGCCGCGATCTCGTCGTGCCCGACCAGCAGACCCGTGGCGTCCCCGCGCAGGGTCGCCGGCCCGGGGGCGAACAGGCGGTCGAGCGCGGTGAGGTCGTCGGTGCCCAGCGCGCGCTCGTACGCGCGCAGCGCCTCCAGCAGGCCGGGGGGCGGGTCGGTCCTCATGCGTGCGGCTCGTCGAAGTCCGCCAGGCGGATGCGCGCGTGCACGCCCGTGACGCGGTCGACCACCTGCGAGACGTCGAAGTCGGTCGCCGCCGACAGGTACGCCAACGCGTGCGCGCGGTCCATGCCGAACCTCGCCTCCAGCAGGTCGAGCGCGGCCCGCACGCAGCGTCGCAGGGCCTCGTCGAGGTCCACGTCCAGGCCCGTCGGGACGAGGTGCTCGGCCGTGCGGACCAGGGGACCGACGAGGTGCCCGAGCTCGGCGACCGCGTCGTCCCGGGGGATGACGTCGAGGCGCAGCGTGACCCGCAGGGACGCCTCCAGTGCGGTGAGCGCGACCTCCCCGTCACCCTGGGCGAAGTGCGGGTCGCCGACGTAGGCGAGCGCGTCGTCGACCTGGACGGGCAGGTACAACGTGGCGCCCGCCTGCAGCAGGTTGATGTCGAGGTTGCCGCCATGGGCACCGGGCGGCACCGAGTGCGGCCGGGTGTCACCCGCGACGGCGACGCCGAGGATCCCGGGGAACGGCGCGACGGGGAACGTGACGGTGCGGTCGCTGCCGGCCCCGCGCGGCATCACGGCACGGGTCCCGCTCGCGTCCAGGCGGGCGACGACGCTCACCACGTCGACGTCGCCCTGGGGCATCTCGCCCGGCAGCGCCCCGCGCCCGTGACGGTTCGAGATCACGCCGTAGGGGACGCGCGGGAGCGTCTCGACGACCGTGATCGCGAGGACGTCACCCGGCCGCGCGCCGCGGACGGCGATCGGCCCGGTCACGACGTGCGGGCCGTCGACCGCGGGGTCGTGCGGGTGGGCGGACCCCGCCAGTGCGACGGCGTCGGCCAGCACGTCCGTCAGACCGTGGGCACCGAAGAACGCGCGGGGGTCACGCCCCTGGTCCTCCAGGAGGCCCTCGTGGCTCAGGGTGTCGACCGTGACCTCGGTGCCGGTGTCGACGGTGAGCACGGGCGTGTCCGTGGCGCACGGGAGCTGCCCCCACAGGACGTTCTCGGGCGTCGAGGGCAGGTAGGTGGCGGCGCGGACGGGTCCGGTGCCGGGGTCGAGCAGCATGGGCGGACTGTAGAGGGCCCCGGTGACAGACATGTTGCGGGGTGTGCATGGCTGCCTCCGCGACGGCGGCGAGCCGACCCCAGGGCCCGGCGACGGCGAGTGCGTCCACAGATCCGACCCGTCGTCGGTGTCGACGGCCCCGCGCGGTGGAGGGTCGACCGTGCCAGGGCCCCACGCCGGGGGACGGCGGACGGAGGCGCGGGTGCGGACGGGACGACGAGCGGTGGTGGTCGGTGTCGTCGGGGCGGCCGGTGGCGTGGGTGCCTCCACGCTCGCGGCGCTGGTCGCCCGTCGGCTCTCGCGGGTGACCTCGACGGCACTGGTCGACCTCGACCGGGGAGCCGCCGGGATGGACGTCGTCGTGGGTGTCGAGGACGTCGAGGGCGCCCGGTGGCCGGACCTGAGCGGCGCCGGCGGAGACGTGCGTGGTGCCGACGTCGTCGCACTGCTGCCGCGGTGGGGTGCGTGCGCCGTGCTCTCGGCGGACCGGACGCGCCCCACGACGGTCGACCCCGGTGTCCGGCTCGACGTTCTGCACGCGCTGGCGTGCGAGGTCGGGGCGCTCGTCCTCGACCTCGACCGCGGGACGATCGTCGACGGCGACGCACCCTTGGCGGCGTGCGACGCCGTCGTCGTGGCAGCCCGCCCCGACCTGCGCAGTGTCGCCGGTGCCCTCGCCCTGCGGCCCCGCCTCGACGAGGCCGCCACGACGTGCGGGCTGGTCGTCCGCGGCGGGGCGTCGGCAGCACTCGGGGCGGCGGACGTCGGTGCGGCGAGCGGGTTGGACGTGTGGCACGTCGCGCGTCGGGACCGCGCGTTGGTGGCCCGTGCCGAACGCGTCGGGCCGGGCGGACGCGGTCCGGCGGCCCGGTCCGCCGACGCCGTCGTCCGGCGTCTGGGGATCGGCACGTGAACCGTGCGGTCGTGCCGGTGCGGGCGCCCGGGGCGCAGCGCAGCACCGCGCCGTCCCGTCGCGCGGCGCCGGACGGCGTCGTCGCCCACGTCCGGGAGGCGATGCGCGTGCGACCGACCGACGCGGCCGGGCTTCCGGCGCTCGTCGACGCCGCGCTGCGCGCCCAGGGGACGCTGCTCGGGCCGGCGCCCCTCGCGGAGACGGCGCGGGCCGTCGCCGACGAGCTGCTCGGCGCCGGGGCCCTGCAGCCGTGGCTCGACGACCCGGCCGTCACCGACGTGCTCGTGAACGGGCCGCGGGACGTCTGGGTCGAGCGGTCCGGGGCGCTCGTCCGTGTCGACGTCGACCTCGGCGCCCCCGCGGACGTCCGTGCGCTCGCGGTGCGCCTGGCCGCCGCAGCGGGACGCCGCCTGGACGACGCCGCGCCGACCGTCGACGCACGCCTGCCCGACGGGACACGCCTGCACGCGGTACTGCCCCCGCTCGCGGAGACGTGCACCGTGCTGAGCCTGCGCGTCGTCCGGCCGCGTGCGTTCACCCTGGCCGAGCTCGTGGTCGCCGGTGCCGTGACGCCCGCCGTCGTCCCGGTCCTGCACGGCCTCGTCGACGCCCGGGCCAACGTGCTGGTCTCGGGGGCCACCGGCGCAGGCAAGACGACGCTGCTCGCCGCGCTGCTGTCACTGGTGCCGCACGACGAGCGCGTCGTCCTGGTCGAGGAGGCCGGGGAGCTCGTCGCCGACCACCCGCACGTGGTGCGGCTCACGAGCCGCCCGCCCAACGTCGACGGGGCGGGCGGGGTCGACCTCGCGGACCTCGTGCGCCAGGCGTTGCGGATGAGACCCGACCGGATCGTCCTGGGGGAGTGCCGCGGCGCCGAGGTCCGCGAGGTCCTCGCCGCCCTCAACACCGGCCACGAGGGCGGCTGCGCCACGCTGCACGCCAACACCGCCGCCGACGTGCCCGCGCGCCTCGAGGCGCTGGCCGCGCTCGCCGGAATGGACCGGGCGGCCGTCGCCGCGCAGGCGGCGAGCGCGCTCGACGCGGTGCTGCACGTCCGTCGCGTCCGGCACGGGCCCGACGCCGGACGCCGCTACCTCGCGGAGATCGGCGTGGTCGAGCGCGGCGGCGACGGCGACCTGCGGGTGACGACGGCCGTCGACGTCGCCGAGGACGGGTGCGCGCGGCCGGGTGCGGGATGGGCCCGGCTCGCGGCACGCACCGGGGTCGGGACGTGAGCCGCACGACCCCGCAGGCTCGATGCGGTGGTCGGTCGTGAGTGCCGTCGTGGGCGTCCTGGTGGGCCTCGCGGTGCTCGCGCTCACCGGTCCTGCGCCCCGGCGCGGGGGCGTCGACGCGGTATCGGTCGGGGCAGGCCGCTTCCGGGGGACCGCGCGACCGGGTCGATCGGCAGGGCCCGGGCGGTCACTCCTCCCGCGCGGACCGCGGGCTCGGCGGCGAACGGCGGCAGGAGGTGCGCGCGGCGACCGGACGGACCTCGCGGGGGTCCTGCACGCGGTCGCCGCCCAGGTGCGTGCCGGTGTCCCGCCCGGGGCGGCGTGGGCCGGGGTGCTCGGCGCGCCCGTCGAGGGGCAGGTGCCCGACGTCGAGACGGTCGCCGCGGCGGTCGACGGCGGTGCCCCTGCGAGCTCCGCGCCGCGCGCACGGGTCCGCGCGGTCGTCGCCGGGGCGCGCGTCGCTGCCGAAACCGGTGCGCCGCTCGCTGACGTCCTCGAGCACCTGGCCGAGGCGGTCACGGCCGACGCCGAGCAGGCAGGTGAGCTGGAGGCGGCGCTCGCGGGACCGCGCGCGACCGCGCGCGTCCTCACGTCGCTGCCGGTCCTCGGGCTGCTGGTCGGCAGCGCGATGGGTGCTCGGCCGTGGCAGGTGCTGACGGACGGCGGGCTCGGGAGCGCCCTGGGGGTGACGGGCATCGCGCTGGTCGTCGCCGGGCGCCTGTGGGTCGGGGCGCTGCTGCGTCGAGCGGGGACGCCGTGAGCCCCGTCCTGGCGGGCGCGGTCGTCGCCGTGTGCGTGCTGGTGGCGGTGCTCCCGTGGGCCTGGCCGGGGCGGCGTGCGGGCGTGCGGGCCGGTCGCAGGAGGCCGGGTGGGTGGGTCCGGACCGCGATCGACAACCACCTCGAACGCCCCCGGGCGGGGGTGAGTCCTCTCGACCCCGCGTTCGTCCTGGACCTCTGTGCCGCAGCGGTGCGCGGCGGTGCGCCCGTGCCGACCGCGCTGGTGGTGACCGGGCGGAACCTCGGCCAGCAGGAGGGGGACGCGCTCGTCCGCGCCGGGACCGCACTGGGTCTCGGCGCGCCGTGGGAGGCCGCCTGGGCCGGTGCACCGCGGTCGATCACCGCGCTCGCGGGTGTACTGCGTGTCGGCTGGGAGGCGGGAGCGTCACCGGCGCCGCAGCTGGTCGCAGCGGCCGCCAGGCTGCGACGCGAGCGTCGCGCGCGCGTCCGGGTCGCTGCGGGCGCGTTGGGCGTGCGGCTGACGCTGCCGCTCGGTCTGTGCTTCCTCCCGGCCTTCGTGCTGCTCGGGCTCGTCCCGGTCGTCCTGAGCCTCGCCGGGGACCTCCGGGGTGCGGCGCCGTGACCGGCGCCGGATGCCACGGGCCGACGCCGATCCGCGGTGAGCCGCCCACAAGCACCGGCACGGTGCACCCGATCCACAGATCGCAAGGCACGCCACCACACGCAGACCCCGCCGCAGGAGGCTCGTCGTCGGCGCCACGACGGTGCCAGGCCCGCACGAGCGGACCAGGTCGACGGACGAAGGAGTGGACGGATGGGACACGGGACGACGAGGCGGGTCGCGAACGCGGCGTGCCGGCGGACGGCAGAGCGAGCGGCGTCCGTGACCGGGCGGCTGCGCGGTGCGCGCGGACACCTGGACGACGCGGGGATGGCCACGGCGGAGTACGCGATCGCGACCCTGGCGGCCGTTGGGTTCGCCGGCGTGCTGGTCGTGGTGCTGAAGGGGAACGAGGTGAAGGGTCTGCTCTCGGGGATCGTGCGGCAGGCACTCGGCGGATGATGCGACGGCGCCGCGTTGCACTGGTCGTCGCCCGGACGGCCCGGACCTGCCCGACGACTCGGGCCGCCCGGGCCGCCGGAGACGCCCGGACCGGCTCGCACGACGTCCAGGACCGCGGCGCCGTCACCGCAGAGCTCGCTGTCGGCATGGTGGCCGTGGCCGCGGTGCTGGCCGCCGTGCTGGCGACCGGTGCCGCGACCCTGACTCGCCTGAGCTGCCTGGACGCGGCTCGCACGGGCGCCCGGGTCGCGGCACTGGGGGAGTCGGACGGCGAGGTGGTCGCCGCCGCACGGCACGTGCTGGGAGCGCGCGACGGCGACGTGCGCGTCGCCCGCGACGACGGCTGGGTCACGGTCACGGTGAGTACACCGTTCACCGCGTGGCCCGCGGCCGGTGCCCGTGCGCGCGCATCGGCCACGAGCTGGGCCGAGCCGTGAGGTCCCCGGAGGGCCGGCCCGGGGGGCCGTCACAGGGACGGTGTGCCGACGCGGGACCGGATGCCGGCTCGCCCGCCACGAGCGCGGGGCGGGACGCGGGTTCCGGCGCGGTGCTGGTGCTCGCGGTGGTGGCGGTCGCGCTGTCACTGGTGCTCGCCGCGGGGCTCGTCGGGTCCGCCCACGTCGCCGCGGCGACGGCGAGCACGGCCGCGGACCTCGCCGCACTCGCTGCTGCCCAGCACGCTGCGAAGGGTGGAGCCGAGCCCTGCACGCAGGCGTCTGTGGCTGCCCGCCGCAACGGCGCGCTGCTGACGTCGTGCACACCGGGGTCGACGGGTGACGTGACGGTCCGGGTGCGCGTGACCTCGGGCGTCGGCCACGCCGACGACGCAGCCCGCGCCGGCCCCCGCCACCCCACCTCCCCCGTGGGTGAGAGTGCAATCCAGTTCCGCAGGTGACTGGATTGCCCTCTCGCGGGAGTGGGGTGGGGGGTGGGGCCTGTCGCTCTCCCTCGTGGGTGAGAGTGCAATCCAGTTCTGTAGGTGACTGGATTGCACTCTCACGGGGGTGGGGTGGGTCAGGGGGTGGCGTGGGCGAGGACGGTGGTGAGGAGGCGGAGTGCGCCCGCCTTGTCGAGCGGCTCGTTGGCGTTGCCGCACTTGGGGGACTGCACGCACGCGGGGCAGCCCGTGGGGCACGGGCAGGCGGCGATCGCGTCGCGCGTCGCAGTGAGCCACACCGGCCCCAGCTCGAACCCGCGCTCCGCGAAGCCCGCGCCGCCCGGGTGCCCGTCGTGGACGAAGACGGTGGCGTGCCCCGTGTCCGGGTGGACGAGGGTCGACAGCCCGCCCAGGTCCCAGCGGTCGCAGGTCGCCAGCAGGGGCAGCAGCCCGATCGAGGCGTGCTCGGCGGCGTGCAGCGCGCCGGGTGCGGTCTCGAGGGTGACACCCGCCGCCGCGAGCACCTCGGGCGGTGCTGTCCACCAGACCGCCGTCGTCCGCAGCGTCCGGGCCGGCAGGTCGAGCTCGTGCGTCGAGAGCACCTGCAGGTCCGGGATCCGGCGGCGCTGGTAGCCGATCACCTGCGTCGTGACGTCCACCTGCCCATAGCTCCACGTCAGGGGTCCCCATGCGACCTCGCGCTCGACGTCGACCACCGTCGTCGACGTGATCCACCGCGCCCAGGTGCCGTGGTCCACGTCCCGGCGGGTCGCCAGCGCAGCGCCGTCCTCCAGGTGCAGCTCGTCCACCACGTACGTCGCGCCCAGGTGGACGTACACCGCCCCGGGGTGGACCGTCGCGTCGGCGGACGCGGCGTCGACCGTCCCCAGGAGTCGCCCGGTGGCGGTCTCGACGACCCGGACCGGCTCGCCACCGGCACCGCGCAGGTCCGTCATGCGGCTCGCCGGCTCCGCGTGCGTCCAGTACCAGCCCGACGGACGCCGCCGCAGGATGCCGCGTTCCGTCAGCTCGGTGAGCAGCTCGAGCGCGCGAGGGCCGAAGAGCTCCAGCTCCTCGGCGCGCAGGGGACGCTCGGCGGCCGCCGCGCACAGGTGCGGCGCCAGGACGTAAGGGTTGCCGGGGTCGAACACGGTCGCCTCGACCGGGGCGTCGAGGGCCGCCTCCGGGTGGTGCACCAGGTAGGTGTCCAGCGGGTCCTCGCGGGCGACGAGCACGACCAGCCCCTCCGCCCCGGCGCGGCCTGCGCGCCCCGCCTGCTGCCACAGCGACACGCGCGTGCCGGGCCAGCCTGCGATGAGCACCGCGTCGAGACCGGAGATGTCGACCCCCAGCTCGAGCGCGTTCGTCGTGGCCAGCGCCCGCAGGTGGCCGTCCCGGATGGCGCGCTCGAGGGCCCGGCGCTCCTCCGGGAGATACCCGCCGCGGTACGACGACACGAGCGGCGGCAACGTGGGATCGACCTCCGCGAGGTGGTCGCGGGTCGCGGCCGCCACCGACTCCGCCCCCCGCCGGGACCGCGTGAAGGCCAGGACCCGGGCACCTGCCGCGACGAGGTCGGCGAGGAGGTCCGCGACCTCCGCGGTCGCGGTGCGTCGAGGGCGGTCCTGGGGGACGGCGACGAGCCGCTCGCCCGTGCCGAGGGGCCCCGAGCCCTCCGGCGCGGCTGCCGACCCGTCGACCCGCCCGTCGACCGACCCGTCGACCGAACCGTCGACCGCCCCGTCGACGAACCCGTCGGCCGCCCCGGACCCGCCGCTCGTGTCGGGCTTCCCACCAGCGGGGGACACATCGTCCGGCCCCTCGGGTCGCGCCGCGGACCCGTCACCCCGCGGCACGGTGATGACGGTGGACCACGGGTCCTCGCCGGGCAGCAGCGCCGCCCAGGGGCCGTCGCCGCCCGGCAGCTCGGGCGGCTGCCACAGCACGACCGTCTTGCGGCCGGCGGGCGAGGTGTCGGCGGTCACCGCGTGCACGTCTCCCGGAGCCACGCCCAGCAGGCGGGCGGCGCTCGCGGCAGGGTCCGACGTCGTCGCCGACGCGAGGACCATGACCGGCGCAGCCCCGTACGTTGCGGCGAGCCGTCGCAGTCGCCGCAGGACCAGCGCGACGTGCGCGCCGAACACGCCGCGGAACGCGTGGCACTCGTCGACCACGACGTACGCCAGCGACGACATCAGCCGGGACCAGGTCGCGTGCGCGGGCAGCAGCGCGAAGTGCAGGAAGTCCGGGTTCGTCAGGACGACGTCCGCGTGCTCGCGGACCCACCGGCGCTCGTCGCGCGACGTGTCGCCGTCGCACGTCGCGACCCGCACGTCGCGGGTCCCCGCCGCGACGAGCAGCCGCTCCAGCCCGGCGAGCTGGTCGGCTGCGAGCGCCTTGGTCGGGCTCAGGTACAGCACCGTGGGACGACGTGCCACCGTCTCGATGCGTCCGGGGTCCAGCAGCGTGCCGGCTGCGCCCCGACGGACCGCGGACAGCGCCGGCAGCCAGAACGCGAGCGACTTGCCGGAACCGGTCGAGGTTGCGAGCACCGTGTGCCGACCCGACCAGGCCGCGTCGGCGGCGTCCACCTGGTGCGCCCACGGTCGCCCGACGCCCAGCGCGCGGTAGCCCCGGACGAGGTCGGCGTCCGCCCAGGCCGGCCAGTCCGCGCGCACGCCGTCCCGTGCCGGCAGGTGGCGCACGTGCGTTGCCCGGTCGGCCCGCCGGCCACCGGCGAGCAGCACGTCGAGCAGCTCGCCGGGACCCACCTGCCCATCCTCGCACCGACCCCGCTCGCACCTCGGACCCGGCGGCCGACCGTCGTGCCACGTCCGACGCGTGCGGTCGTGCGCGGCCGCCGCGACGACGTGCGGGAGGATCGGGGGGTGGGTGCCATCGACCTGAACGCGGACCTCGGCGAGGGGGACGGGCCGTGGCGCCTCGAGCCGCCCGGCGACGAGGCGCTGCTCGACCTGGTGTCGAGCGCCAACGTCGCCGCCGGCTACCACGGGGGCGACGCGCAGACGATGGCCGTGACGTGCGCGGCGGCGGTGGTCCGCGGCGTCGCGGTCGGCGCGCACCCGTCGTACGACGACCGCGACGGGTTCGGCAGGCGGCGCCTCGACGTCCCGGCCGACGTCCTGCGTGCGCAGGTCGCGTACCAGATCGGGTCGCTGGTCGCGGTCGCGGCGTCGGTCGGCGCACGCGTCACCCACGTCAAGCCGCACGGGGCCCTGTACAACGCGGTCGTGCACGACGCGGAGCAGGCGCGCGCGGTCGTCGAGGCGGTGGCGACGACGGACCCGACGCTCACCCTGCTCGGGCTGCCCGGCTCCCGGGTGCTGACGCTCGCGCGGGCGGCCGGTCTGCCGGTGGTGGGCGAGGCGTTCGTCGACCGCGGGTACGCGGCGGACGGCACGCTCGTCCCGCGGGGGCGGCCCGGTGCCCTGGTCGTGCACCCGGACGAGGCCGCCGAGCGGGCCGTGCGGATGGCGGTCGAGGGCCTCGTCACGGCGGTCGACGGCACGGTCGTGGAGCTCACCGCGGCGTCGCTGTGCGTGCACTCGGACACGCCGGGTGCGGTGGCGATCGCGACAGCGGTGCGCGCGGCGCTGGCGGGGGCCGGGATCGACGTCCGGCCGTTCGTCGTCCCGGCCCATCCCGGACTCGGTCCGCGGTCGCACGATGCTGCGGCTCCGGGCGGCGTCGACCCGCACGCCGAGCGCTGACGTGACCTCCCGGCTGCTGCCGTGCGGCGAGGACGGCGTCCTCGTCGAGGTCGCCGGCCTGGCGGCGGTCCGGGCGCTCGACGCCGCGTTGCGGGCCGCGCCCGTCCGTGACGTCGTCGACGTCGTCCCCGCCGCGCGGACGGTGCTCGTGCGGGGCGCTGCCCGCAGCCGCCGTACGTGGGCGGCGGCGGTGGCGCGCGTGGCGGCCGACGCCGCCGCACGGTGGGACGACGCGGGTGCCGAGGGGGCGGGTGCGGCGGCGGGTTCGGGACTCGCGGCGGCGGGCGGGCGGGTCGTCGAGGTGCCTGTCGTGTACGACGGGGCCGACCTGCACGACGTCGCCGACGAGACGGGACTGAGCGCCGAGGAGGTCGTGGGCCGGCACCTGGTCGGCGGGCCGGACGGCTACCGCGTGGCGTTCGGCGGTTTCGCTCCGGGGTTCGCCTACGTCGTCGGGCTCGACCCCCGGCTCCACGTGCCGAGGCTCGCGTCGCCGCGCACGCGGGTGCCGACGGGTGCGGTGGCCGTGGCGGGCGAGTTCACGGCCGTCTACCCGGCGGCGTCGCCCGGCGGGTGGCGTCTGCTGGGCACGACGGACGTCGCGATGTTCGACGTGGCACGTGGGCGCGAGGGCGCGGCGCTGCTCGGGCCGGGTGACGTCGTGCGGTTCGTCCGGCGGTCGGCCCCGGCGGTCGCCGCGGCGGCAGGCGCCAGGGCGGCTGCTGCGCCCGAGCCCGTGACCGCAGGCCCCGACGCCCGGGCCGCCGGTGCACCGACGCCGCGGGCCGTCCCCGCCGCTCGGACCCTGACGGTCGTCGCGACCGGCCCTCTGACCCTGGTCGAGGACGCGGGCCGTCCTGGCCTGGCGGCCGTCGGCGTGCCGCGCTCGGGCGCCGCGGACCCGGACGCGCTGCGCCGGGCGAACCGCCTGGTCGGCAACCGCGCCGACGCGGCGGGCCTCGAGGTGCTGCTGGGCGGGCTGGTCCTGCGGTGCGACACCACGACCGCGGTCGCGGTGACCGGCGCGCGCGTCGCGGCGCTGATCGACGGCGTCCTGGTGCCGCACGCGACGGCCGTCCGCGCCCCCGCGGGCTCGACGCTGCGGCTGGCCGCACCGCGCGACGGCCTGCGCACGTGGCTCGCGGTGCGCGGGGGGATCGACGTGCCGCCGGTCCTCGGCTCACGGTCGGCGGACGTCCTGTCCGGTCTGGGTCCGGCGGCCGTGCGGCCGGGCGACCTGCTGCCGCTCGGGGCGGCACTCGACGGGCTGCCGGAGCCGGCCCTCCCCGGGGCCGCGGCGGGGGACGGGCAGGACGCGGCCGACGTCGACGGCCCCGCCGCGGTCGTGCTGCTCGACGCGTCCGACGGCCCGCGCCTCGACCACCTGGACGGGCGCAGCGGCGCCGACCTGTGGTCGACCGTGTGGGAGGTCGCCGCGGCGAGCAACCGCGTCGCCGTCCGGCTGACCGGCGCGCCCCTGACGCGCGCCACGCTCGGCGAGCTCGCGTCGGAGGGGCTCGTCGCGGGGGCCGTACAGGTGCCGCACGACGGTCGGCCGGTGCTGTTCGGCCCGGACCACCCCGTGACCGGCGGCTACCCGGTGGTGGCCGTGCTGACACGCGCGGCGCAGGCCCGCGCGGCCCAGCTGCGGCCGGGACAGCAGGTGCGGCTACGACGCGTCGCGCCCGTGGAGTCGTGAGCCGATTCACCCACGCGCCGGGACCAACGTCCTCACAGATGGCACTGCGGGGCGGATTGAAACCGCACATGTGGGCGTGTCGCGCGTGTTGAACCACTAGATGTAGTGCTCGGCACCGTTGAGTGGTGATCCACTTCAAGGGATCGCACAGCAGCACGAAGGAGCGCACGCATGCCGCAGGACAGCCGCACCGGCACCCCGGTCGTCGTCGACGTCGCGTCGACCGTCGACGAGTACCTCGACCGCAGCGACTGGCGGGTGAACGCGAACGCCAACCAGGGGTACTCGTTGGGTGGGCTGATCCTCAACACGGCCGGCAAGGTCATCGCCAACTACTGGCTGAACGAGGTCTACCCCTCCGAGGTCGGCCAGGCGCACCGTGACGGGTCGATGCACGTCCACGACCTCGACATGCTGTCCGGCTACTGCGCCGGATGGTCCTTGCGCACGCTGCTGCAGGAGGGCCTCAACGGCGTGCCCGGCAAGGTCGAGGCGCGCCCCCCGAAGCACTTCAGCGCCGCGATCGGCCAGATCGTCAACTTCCTCGGCACGATGCAGAACGAGTGGGCCGGCGCGCAGGCTTTCAGCAGCTTCGACACGTTCATGGCGCCGTACGTCCGGCTCGACAACCTCACGTACACCGAGGTGCGCCAGGGCATCCAGGAGCTCATCTACAACCTCAACGTGCCGTCGCGCTGGGGCACGCAGACGCCGTTCACGAACCTCACGTTCGACTGGACGTGCCCGGCGGACCTCGCGGACCAGACGCCGTTCGTCGCGGACGAGCCGTGCGACTTCACGTACGGCGACCTGCAGGTCGAGATGGACATGCTCAACCGCGCGTACATGGAGGTCATGACCGAGGGCGACGCGTCGGGTCGCGTCTTCACGTTCCCCATCCCGACGTACAACATCACCAAGGACTTCCCGTGGGAGTCGGAGAACGCCGAGCGGCTGTGGGCGATGACGGCGAAGTACGGCCTGCCGTACTTCCAGAACTTCATCAACTCCGACATGGAGCCGGGTGACGTGCGGTCGATGTGCTGCCGCCTCCAGCTCGACCTGCGCGAGCTGCTCAAGCGCGGCAACGGGCTGTTCGGCTCCGGCGAGCAGACCGGCTCGATCGGCGTCGTGACCGTCAACTGCGCGCGCCTCGGGTTCCTGCACCCCGGGGACGAGGAGTCGCTGCTGACGGACCTGGACCGGTTGCTGGACCTCGCGCGCACCTCCCTGGAGCTCAAGCGCACGACGATCCAGCGGCTCATGGACGAGGGGCTGTTCCCGTACTCGCGCCGCTACCTCGGCTCGCTGGACAGCCACTTCTCGACGATCGGCGTCAACGGCCTCAACGAGATGGTCCGCAACTTCACCGGTGACCTGTACGACATCACCGACGAGCGCGGCCACGCGATGGCGCTGCGCGTCCTGGACCACGTGCGCGAGCGCATGGTCGAGTTCCAGGAGGAGACCGGCAACCTCTACAACCTCGAGGCCACGCCCGCGGAGGGCACGACGTACCGGTTCGCCAAGGAGGACAAGAAGCGTTACCCGTCGATCCTGCAGGCCGGGACCTCCGAGCACCCGTACTACACCAACTCCTCGCAGCTGCCGGTCGGCTTCACGGACGACCCGTTCGAGGCGCTCGAGCGCCAGGACGAGCTGCAGACGAGGTACACGGGCGGCACGGTCCTGCACCTGTACATGTCGGAGCGCATCTCGACGCCCGAGGCCTGCCGCGAGCTGGTCAAGCGCGCGCTGAGCACGTTCCGCCTGCCCTACCTGACGGTCACGCCGACCTTCTCCATCTGCCCGGCGCACGGCTACCTGTCCGGCGAGCACCCCACGTGCCCGACGTGCGAGGAGGACGGCGAGGTCACGACGTGCGAGGTGTGGACGCGCGTCATGGGCTACCACCGGCCCGTCAGCTCGTTCAACATCGGCAAGCAGGGCGAGCACGCCGAGCGTGTGCCGTTCCTCGAGACCGCGGGCGCGCCCGCGTGACAGCTCGCCACGACGCCGGACCGGGCGGCCCCGTGCAGGGGTCGTCCGGCCCGGACGGCTGGGAGCAGCAGGCCTCGTCCCTGCAGATCGCCGGCCTGACGCCGCTGTCGACGGTCGACTGGCCGGGCCGGCTCGTCGCGACGGCGTTCCTGCAGGGGTGCCCGTGGCGGTGCACGTACTGCCACAACAGCGCGATCCTCGACACCCGGCTGCCGGGCGTCGTGGCGTGGTCCACGGTCACGGACCTGCTGCGCCGGCGCCGGGGGCTGCTCGACGGCCTCGTGCTGTCCGGTGGCGAGCCGACGCGGCAGGCGGGTGTCGTCGCGGCGGCGCGCGAGGTCAAGGAGGCCGGGTTCCTCGTCGGTCTGCACACCGCAGGCGCCTACCCCGCGCGGCTGCCCGACCTGCTGCCGTACGTCGACTGGGTGGGCCTGGACATCAAGGCCCCGGCGCACCTGTACCGCGCGATCACGCGCACGGGCGGGGAGACGACGACCGCCGACAAGGCGTTCGAGTCCCTGCGCATGGTGCTGGACAGCGGGGTGGACGTGCAGGTGCGCACGACCGTCGACCCGACGGTTCTCACCGACGCCGACGTCACGGACCTGACGGCGGCGCTGGCGGACCTGGGCGTGCGCGACCACGTGCTGCAGCAGGTCCGTCCCGACGGGACGAGCGACGAGTACGCGCAGGCCCTCGCGCGCGTCCCGCGGGAGCGTCTGCACCGGGGATGAGACGCGCCACCGGAGCAGGACCTCACCGCAGCGTGAGCGGCCAGGGCCCCTGCAGGACGTGCACGGGGGTGCCGTCCGCGGGGAACTCGATGAGCCGCAGGTCGATCGTGACCCACACCTCGTAGTCCCCGGGGGGCAGCGGCTGCCCGTCGTCGCCGCCGGGCCCGGCGGCGGCGCCTCCCGGACCGCACCCGACCAAGGGGCTCTCGATCTCGAAGCCCATCGTCGTCTGCGGCTCGAGGCGCCTCACCTCCGGTGCGGTGGCCTGGCGTCCCGAGGGCGTCGCGACGACCGCACCGTCGCGCGTGAGCAGCACGGCGAGAGACTGGTCGAACGCCTCGAGTGCCATCTGTCCTTGGTTGTGGACGTAGGCCTGGAGGGTCAGGTCGCCGTCCGCGGGGGTCTCACGAGGCAGCTCCGCATCGACCGCCACGTGGAACGGGTTCGCATCGGCGTCGGTGAGCGCCGCCAGCGATGCCGTGTCCGCGCCGCACGTCTCGGCCTCGACGGGTGGCACGGCCTCCGTGACCTCGACCGGCGCGGCGTGCCGGACGCGCACCGAGCCCTGCGAGCCGTCGTGCGCCGACCAGACGACCGTCTCGGTCGCCACCAGCTCGTACGTCCCGACGGGGACGCGCGGTGCGCCCACCCCGCCGGGGTACTGCGCGCAGGACTCCAGGACGGCGCCGAAGGACCACAGCGCGTTCCCCGGGTCGGACGGTGCCGGTTCCAGCTCGGACAGCGGCACCACGACGCGGCCGCCACCGTCGACACCGACGACGACACCGTCGCGCACGAGCACGACCTCGGTCTCGGAGTGGTGCACGGAGGCGACCTCCGCGGGGTCGAACGTCACGCGGGTGGTGAGCATCGCCTGACGATCGGCACCGATCGTCGTCACCGGCTCGAGCGTCACCTCGACGGCCTCGTCACCTGCCCCGACGGGGTCCGCCGAGGCGACGACGTCCTCGCCGGGCGAGGCGGTCGCCATCCGGGCGGGCTCTCCGCAGCGCGTGAACGCCTCCGGCCAGTCGCGCTGCGACGTCGGCGGCGTCGCCGGAGGTGCGGCGGTGACCGCCGGCAGCACGGCGGCCACGGCCCCGACCGCGAGGGCGGCCACGCCTCCCCGCGCCGCGGCCCTGGCGCGGCGTCGCCGCCGTACGCGAGCCCGGACGAGCGTCACGGGCACCTCGTACGTCTCACCTTCCCGCTCGGCGTCGCTCAGCGCGTCGTCCAGGGGGTGCCGGTCCGTGCTCATCGTGCCTCCCGGGCGTGGACGACGACGTGCTCACCGTCGTCGGGCAGGGGCCCCAGCCGCTGCGCGAGCTTCGCCGACCCTGTCGACAGGTAGCGCTTGACGGTGCCGACGGCGAGTCCCATCTGCGCCGCGACGTCGGGCACGGTGAGGTCCTCGACGTGCCGCAGGACCACTGCGACCCGCTCCTGCGGTGCGAGCGTCGCCAGGGCGTCGTGCACCGCCGACCCGGTCGCGACGGCCGCAGCCGGGTCGCGGACGGCCTCGTCGCCGGGCACGTGCAGCAGGTGCCGCACCGCCGTCCACCTCCCGCGCCGCCGCAGCGCGTCGAGGTGCAGGTGCAGGATCGCCGCGCGGACGTACGCCTCCGCGTGCGCGACGTCGGTGCCGGCCCGCAGCCGCGAGAACGTGCGCACGAGCGCGTCCTGCACGAGGTCCTCGGCGGTGCCGCGGTCACCCGTCAGCAGGTAGGCGTACCCGAAGAGCGCCCGACCGCGCTCGCGCGCGAGCACCCCGAGAGTGTCGTCGTCGACGTCCTCGTGCGTCGGCACGCCACCTCCCGGGTGTCCGCCCGTCGTGGGCGTGACGGGGGGATCCCGTCACCAGCCTCGACGTGCGGCGACCTCGGAACGTTGTACCAGCGGGCGGATCGCCCTCAGGGCCGCCGCGTCAGCGTGTACACGACCGACGGCTCACCGTCCGCCGTTCGTGAGGCGGCGGCCCGTACAGCCCACCCGGGCAGCTCGACGCCCGCGGCGGAGAAGAGCACGTTGGCGTACGGCGGCGGCAGGACGCGCCCGTCCCAGTCGCTGACACCGTCGCCGCGCAGCGCGCCCTGGGCGAGCAGCGTCGTCGCGATCGTGGCGCGGTCGTCCCCGGGCGCGGCGATCTCCACCGTCCACCCGCTGCCGTGCCACTCCGCGCCGACCAGGCGCCCGGGGATCAGGGGCACGTCGGCGGGGAAGCCGTCGGGCAGGTCGTGGGACGTCGCCTCGTCGTCCTGGGCGATCTCGACGTCCCACGGACCCGCCGAGCCGCGGGCCGTGCCCACGGAGTCGGCGATCGTGGCGTACACCTGGTAGGTCCCGGAGGGCAGCTTCCCGGTGCCGTTGCACGCCGTGAACCCGAGCGCGGCGCTCTGTGCGACGCGCTGGACGCCTGTCGACGTCTGCGCGATCTGCCACCTGTGGCCCGTGTCCTCCAGCGGGTACACCGGGAGGTCCTCGGTCGTGGCCGGGGCCGGCGTGGCGAGGTGCGTGCGCAGGACCTCGTCGGTGGTCGTGGGCGTGATGGACACGGGACCCTGGGTGAGCGCCTTGACCACACCCTCCTGGGTGACCAGGAACCGCAGACGCGTGGCACCCACGCCGGCGTCGGGGACCTGCGAGACGTTCACGACGAGGTCGGCCGACCGGCCCTGCCACGTGCCCAGGTCGTTCCCGGCCTCCGCGGTGGCGATGACCGGGACGCCGCCGCCGGCCCGGTGCCCGAGCTCGACGCCGAGGGCGTCCCGTGGCCCGGACGGGAGCTTCGTCACCGACGAGCGGCACGTCCCCGGTGCCGCGTCCGGGTCACCGGCGGGCGACACGTCCCGCGTGAGCTGCGGCGCGACGAGCGCGACGGCCCCGGCTGCGCTCGCAGCGACGGCGGCCGTCCCGGCCCCGCGGGTCGCGCGGCGCCGGCGGACGCGTGCGGTGAGCCGCGCGACGGTCTGGACGGTGGTGGACGTGTCGGGGTCGCCGAACCCGCTCGTCGCGCCCGCGGCGTCCGCCAGCTCCTGCAGCGCGAGATCCAGGCGTGTGCTCATCGTGACCTCCGGACGGTGACGAGGACCTCGTCGGTGTGGTGCGCGGGGGCTTCGTCGACTCCCGCGAGGTCACCGAGGTGGGTCTCGAGCGTGCGTGTGGCGTCGGACAGGTAGCGCTTGACGGTGCCGATCGACAGGGAGAGCGCATCGGCGACCTGCGCCACCGTCATGTCCTCGAAGTGGCGCAGCACGATGCAGGCCCGCTCGCGCGGCGGCAGCAGGGCGAGCGCCTGCTGGACCGCGAGGCGCGTCGTGACCACGGGCTCCGGCCCGGCGTGCGGCCCGTCGGGCGGGCTGGGCTCGGGGACCGCGGCGAGGTGCCGGATGGTGGCCCAGTGCCGTCGTCGGCGGAAGCCGTCGACGTACGTCGTGAGGATCGCGCGCCGCACGTACGCCTCCGCGGACGCGACCTCCCGCGTGCCGCGGCCGCGCGTGAACGTACGAACCAGCGCGTCCTGCACGAGGTCCTCGGCCTCACGCGGGTCACCGGTCAGCAGGTACGCGTACCCGACGAGCGCACGACCACGCGTGCGGACGAGCTCGTCCAGCGCGTCCTGCCAGGCGGTCACGGTGCTCCTGTCGTCGGCCGTCGGGGTCTGGGCGCAGGTGCCCCCTCACATGATGGTGACGGATGACGGCCCCGAAAGGTTGGGTTGCACCCCCCGACTTGCGTGTGCGATCCACCGAGCGGGTGCGGGGGTGCTTGAATGCAGACGGCGCGACGGCACGAGGAAGGGGGCGTCCATGGAGGTGCAGGTGACCACCGAGGACGTCGGTGCGCGCACGGTCGTCCGCGTCGCGGGGGAGGTCGACGTCGCGTCGGCCGACCGGTTGCGCGAACGCCTCGCGGTCCTGCTCTCGCAGGGCCGCACGGACCTGGTCGTCGACCTCACGGGCGTCACGTTCCTGGACTCCACGGGTCTGGGGCTGCTCGTCGGCACCCTCAAGCGCGTGCGGCTCGCCGGGGGCCGGCTCGAGCTCGTCGTCGACTCCGAGCGGCTCCTCAAGGTCTTCCGCATCACGGGCCTCACGCAGGTCTTCGCGATCCACGACACGCTGGACGGCGCGCTCGCGCCCTGACGGGCACGTCGTCCGCAGGCGAGTGCCGCCAGGGTGCGACCTGCGTCACACCCCCCGCTAGACTCACCCGGTCCGTCGGCAACGGTGCCGGGCGGTGGGGCTGCGTTCAGGGGGAGCGCGCCGGTGTGTCGAGGAGGATGCATGCAGCTCGGTGCCACGAGCATCACGATCGTCACGGCGATCGCCGTGATCGGACTGGCGGCCCTCGTGGTCGCCGCCGTGCTCCGTCGCCAGGTCCTGGCGGCCGGTGAGGGCACGGCCTCGATGCAACAGATCGCCGTCGCGGTGCAGGAGGGCGCCTCGGCGTTCCTGAGTCGGCAGTTCCGCACGCTCGCCGTGTTCGCCGCGGTCGTCTGCGCGCTGCTGTTCCTGCTGCCGGGGGACAGCGGGGTCAAGATCGGGCGGTCCGTGTTCTTCCTCGTCGGCGCCGGGTTCTCCGCCGCCATCGGGTTCCTCGGGATGTGGCTCGCGACCCGCGCCAACGTGCGCGTCGCGGCGGCCGCCTCGGGGCCGGACGGCCGCGCGGAGGGTGCGCGGATCGCGTTCCGCACCGGTGGCGTGGTCGGCATGGCCGTCGTCGGCCTCGGCCTGGTGGGTGCGTCGCTCGTCGTGCTCCTCTACCGCGGTAACGCCCCGGCGGTGCTGGAGGGCTTCGGGTTCGGTGCGGCGCTGCTCGCGATGTTCATGCGCGTCGGCGGCGGCATCTTCACCAAGGCCGCCGACGTGGGTGCGGACCTGGTCGGCAAGGTCGAGCAGGGGATCCCCGAGGACGACCCGCGCAACCCCGCCACGATCGCCGACAACGTCGGCGACAACGTGGGTGACTGCGCCGGGATGGCCGCGGACCTGTTCGAGTCCTACGCGGTCACGCTGGTCGCGGCCCTCATCCTCGGCCGGGCGGCGTTCGGCGAGGAGGGCATGGTGTTCCCGCTGATCGTCACGGCCGTGGGCGCGCTCGTCGCCGCCCTCGGCGTCGCGATCACGCGGGTGCGGGGTGACGAGAGCGGGCTGGCGGCGATCAACCGCGGCTTCTACGTCTCGGCGCTCGTGGGCGTGGTGCTCGCGTCGGCCGCGGCGTACGTGTACCTCCCGGGGACGTTCGCCGAGCTGCCGGGGGGTACGACGGGCCTCGAGGGCCACGCGGGTGACCCGCGCCTCGTCGCGTCGCTCGCCGTGCTCATCGGCGTGGTCCTCGCGGGCGTCATCCTGTGGGTCACCGGCTACTTCACCGGCACCACGAGCAAGCCCACGCTGCACGTGGCGCGCACGACCCTCACAGGCCCCGCCACCGTCGTGCTGTCCGGCATCGGCGTGGGCTTCGAGTCCGCGGTCTACACGACGGGCATCATCGCGGCGGCCATCTGCGGCGTGTTCCTGCTCGCCGGCGGCTCGGTGCCGCTCGCGCTGTTCCTCATCGCGCTCGCGGGCTGCGGCCTGCTGACGACCGTCGGCGTCATCGTCGCCATGGACACGTTCGGCCCGGTCAGCGACAACGCGCAGGGCATCGCGGAGATGTCGGGCGACGTGACGCCCGAGGGCGCGCAGATCCTCACGGACCTCGACGCCGTCGGCAACACCACCAAGGCCGTCACCAAGGGCATCGCCATCGCGACGGCCGTGCTCGCGGCGACCGCGCTGTTCGGCTCCTACGCGGACGCGGTCCGCACGGCGCTCGACGGCATCTCCGGAGGGCTCGGCGGGGACCTCGTGGAGGCGATGATGTCGTACGACATCATCAACCCGATCACCCTCGTCGGCGTGATCCTGGGTGGCGCGACGGTCTTCCTCTTCTCGGGGCTGGCCATCGACGCGGTGACGCGCGCCGCGGGCGCGATCGTCTTCGAGGTGCGTCGCCAGTTCCGCGACAACCCCGGGATCATGACGGGCGAGGTGCGCCCCGAGTACGCCCGGGTCGTCGACATGTGCACGCGCGACTCGCTGCGCGAGCTGGCGACCCCCGGGCTGCTGGCCGCGTTCGCGCCGATCGCCGTCGGCTTCGGCCTGGGCGTCGGGCCGCTCGCGGGGTTCCTGGCCGGGACCATCGCCACGGGCGTGCTCATGGCCGTGTTCCTGTCGAACTCCGGCGGTACCTGGGACAACGCGAAGAAGATCATCGAGGACGGCAGCTACGGCGGCAAGGGCTCGCCGGCCCACGCGGCCGCCGTCATCGGCGACACCGTCGGCGACCCGTTCAAGGACACCGCCGGCCCGGCGATCAACCCGCTCATCAAGGTGATGAACCTGGTGTCCGTGCTGATCGCCCCGGCCATCGTCGCGGTGTCCGTCGGGGAGGACGCGAACCACACCCTGCGTCTGACCATCGCGCTGGTCGCGACGGCCATCGCGTTCGGCGCGGTCATCGCCTCCCGGCTGCGTGCCGCGAAGGTCGACCGTGAGGGTCGGCTCGAGCACGAGACCCAGCTCGTCGGCTGACGCCCGCGCAGCCCGCTCCGCCCTCTCGTCCCTCGCGGACGGGAGGGCGGAGTGCTGCCGGAGGGGCTCAACGGCCGCTCAGCGACGGAGCGTGTACGCCATCGTCAGGGGCTCGCTGCTCTCGTCGGGCTGCAGCGACATCACCAGGGTCAGCGTGCTCGCGCTGCAGGTCGCCGTCGACGCCGTGGGCGGCAGCGCCTCGATCGCGTCCTCCGCGGAACCCTCCGGCAGCTCGAGGTCCTCACCGTCGAGGGTGCCGCTCGTCGTGACGTCGAGGCCCGAGGAGTCGACGTCGGAGATCGTCAGCTGGTCACCGGTCAGCGCCCACCGGCCGGTGAGGTCGCCCGTGGACCGCGACTCCGACGTGAGCTCGACGCCGTCGCCCGACATCGTCATGGCCGAGTTCGAGTCGACGTCGGCCGCGAACGCGCCGCCGTCGGCGAACTCGTACGTGGTCGTGCCGTCGACGGTGACCTCCACGGCACCCTCGCCTGCGGCCCCGAGCACCCGGCGCAGGTCGTCCTGCATCGCGGCCAGGTCGAGGCGCCACGTGCCCAGCAGGCACTCCTCGGTGACGCCGCCCGCGACGGGCTCCTCGTCGGCCGGGTCGCTCGTCGCGGCCGCCGACGAGGGTGGCGGGGTCCCCGCGGTGGTCGCGTCGGGGTCGGCGTCCGCGTCGCCGGTGCAGGCGCTCAGCAGGAGCACCGTCACGGCACTCGCCGCCAGTGCGGTCGGACGTCGTCGCACGGGGTCGTCCCTCCTCGCGCACGCAGGCGCATACGTCGGTCGGTGCCGACCAACGTACGGCACGCCCGGCGCAGCCGCGGGGGCGGACGGAGCCCTCACGCGGCGTCCCATGCCGCCGACGACGGGCCCACGGCGTGTGCAGTGGTCCACCCGGCCCGGTGGGTCGGTACGCTCACGCAGCCGAAGGACGGACGGAGGCCACCGTGGACGCACGCGACGTCGGCACCCTGCGGGTGATGACCTACAACCTGCGTGGTCTGCGCGACGAGCTCGACGCGCTCGTCGACGTCGTCCGCAGCGTGCGCCCCGACGTGCTGGCGGTCCAGGAGCCGCCCCGCGGGGCGTCCGGGCGGGCGCGGCTGCGCCGGTTCGCCGCGCGGACCGGCCTGCGCGTGGCAGTGGGCGGCGGTGGTGCGCGCACGACCGCGCTGCTCGTCGCGCCGTACCGCAGCGTGCGCGACGCCGCAGGCCTGCGGCTGCCCTGGCGCGTCGGGCTCACGCGCCGCGGCGTCGCGACCGCGCGCATCGACGGGGTGCGCGTCGTGGTCGTGCACCTCGGGCTGCGTGCGGCCGAGCGGGAACGGCACGTCGACCTGGTGGTGCGCCGCCTGCTGCGCGGCACCGACGGGCCGGTCGTCGTGGCGGGCGACCTCAACGAGCGTCCCGGGGGTCCGTCCTGGTCCGTCCTGGGCGACGCCGCGGGCGGGCTGCAGGACGCGGCGAGCGTCGTGGGGTCCGACCAGCCGACGTACCCGGCGGACGTCCCGCGCGTGCGTATCGACGTCGTCCTGGTGGACCAGCGCCTGCCCGTCCTGGATGCCTGGGTGCTCGACGACGCCGCGGTGGGTGTCGCGAGCGACCACCGGCCGCTCGTGGTCGACCTGCACCTGCCGGCCTGACGCGCGCCCGTCGCGCCGTCGCGGCGCCTGGGACGATGGCGGCGTGACCGCCACCCCTGACGCGCCCGTCGTCGTCCCCGCACTCCTCGACGCGCTGCGCGCCGACCTCACCGCCGCCCAGTTCACGGTCGAGCACGTCGACGAGCTCCTCGGCCCCGTCGCGGCGGGGGCGCTGACCCGCGGGGAGGTGCTGCCGGCCCTGCGGGCGACGGACCCCGCGACCGGGTCCGGGTCGGAGCGCGCCGCCACGCTGACGCGCGCGTTCCTGCTCGGTGTGCCCGTGCGGGCCGCCGCCCTGGAGGCGGCCCTCCCGACCGTGGGCGTCACGGGGGCGCGACGCCTCGGCCTGGTGGACGTCGCGGGCCACCATGGCGACGACGAGGCAAGGGCTCTCGTCGACCTGCGTCCCTACGCCGCGAGCGACGGTGCGGGCGACGCGGCGTGGTGGATCGCGTCGGACCTGGGCGAGCTGGCGACCGGTGGCCCGTTGCGCACCGACCACGTGCTGGGCGTCGGCGGTGCGTCGCTGACGCTCGCGCAGGCGACGGTCCGGGACCCGCGCCGGCGGGTGCTCGACCTCGGCACGGGCTGCGGTGTGCAGGCGCTGCACGCGAGCCGGCACGCGGCGCACGTCGTCGCGACGGACCTGTCGACCCGCGCCCTGGCGTTCGCGCGCTTCACGACGGCGCTGGCAGGGCTGGGCCCGGACCGTGTCGAGCTGCGCGCCGGGTCGATGCTCGAGCCCGTCGCCGGTGACACGTTCGACCTGGTCGTCTCCAACCCGCCGTTCGTCATCACCCCCCGGCGTGCCGACGTCCCCGCGTACGACTACCGCGACGGCGGCCGGGCCGGTGACGACCTCGTGCGAGACCTGGTCACCGGCGTCGGGACCGTGCTGGCGCCCGGGGGCGTGGCGCAGCTGCTCGCCAACTGGGAGGTGCGGGACGGCGAGGAGTGGCACGAGCGGATCGGCGCGTGGGTCGACGCGTCGGGCCTGGACGCGTGGGTCGTGCTGCGCGACCAGCAGGACCCCGCGCAGTACGCCGAGACCTGGATCCGCGACGGCGGCACGACCCCGGCCGACCGCGGCACGTGGACCGCGCGGTACGGCGCGTGGCTCGACGACCTGGCGTCCCGCGACGTCTCCTCCGTCGGGTTCGGCGTGGTCACGCTGCGCCGCCCGGTCACCGGCCGGCCGACCCTGCGCCGCCTGGAGTCGCAGACCGGGCCGGTGCGCCAGCCGCTCGGGCCCGTGATCTCGGCCGCGCTGGCCGCGCACGACGCGGTCACCGGTCTGTCGGCCGAGGAGCTCGCGGGTCTGCGGCTCACGGTCGCCCCTGACGTCACCGAGGAGCGCTACCTGCAGCCCGGTGCCGTCGACCCGCGCGTCGTGCTGCTGCGCCAGGGCCGGGGCTTCGGGCGCACCGTGCAGGTCGGCACGGCGCTCGCGGCCTTCGTCGGCGCGTGCGACGGCGAGCTGACGGCCGGGCAGATCGTCGCCGCGCTCGGCGCCCTGCTCGACGTCCCGGCGTCCGACGTCGCCGCCGACGTGCTGCCCATGGTCCGTGGTCTGGTCACCGACGGCCTTCTCACCCTCCCCTGAGCGCGAGAGAGCAATCCAGTCGCTCGCCTGCCTGGCGGGCGAGTGAGCAGCTCGGTCGCCCCCCGCCCGAGCGTGAGAGTGCAATCCAGTCGCCCCCCGCCCGAGCGTGAGAGTGCAATCCAGTCGCCCCCCGCCCGAGCGCGAGAGTGCAATCCAGTCGCCCACCATCGAGCGTCCGGTCGATCTGGCCTTGGCAGCGGGCGACTCCACGTGTCGGGGTGCTGGATTGCTCTCTCGCGGGGGGAGGGGGTGGGGTGGGACTGGATTGCACTCTCGCGGGGGGAGTGGGTGGGGTGGGACTGGATTGCACTCTCGCGGGGGTGGCGTTCGACGGCTCGGCGTCCGCGGGCGCCAGTAGGCTCGTCCCGGTCGCGCCCGCGGCCGGGTGCGCAGCGACGGAGGCACGATGACCACGCAGGACACGGGGCCGGCGCCGGCTGTCGCGGTGCTCGGCGGCGGGGTCATGGGCGGCACGCTCGTCGCGGCACTCCGGGCGGGCGGCTGGCCCGGGGACCGCGTGACCGTCGCGGACCAGGACGCGGCCAAGGCGGACGCGCTCGCGCGGGAGCACGGCGTGCGCACGGCCGGCAACCAGGACGCCGTCGCCGCTGCGGACGTCGTCCTGCTCGCGGTCAAGCCGGACGTGGTGCCCGCGGCGCTGGCGGAGGCCGCGCCCGTGCTGCGCGCCGGTGCGCTCGTCGTGAGCGTCGCGGCGGGAGTCCCGCTGCGGGTCTACGAGGCCGCGCTGCCCCCGGGCACGCCCGTGATCCGCGTCATGCCGAACACGCCCGCGCTGATCGGCAAGGGGGCGAGCGCGATCGCGCCCGGCGCCGCGGCGCGCGAGGAGCACCTGGCGCTGGTCGAGCGCGTGCTCGCGGCGACGGGGCTCGTGGAGCGGGTCGCCGAGAAGCAGCTCGACGCGGTGACGGCGCTGTCCGGGTCCGGCCCGGCGTACGCGTTCTACGTGATCGACGCGCTGGCCGAGGCGGGCGTGCTGCTGGGCCTGCCCCGGGACCTCGCGTCGCGGCTCGCGGTCGCGACCGTCGAGGGTGCGGCCGCGATGGTCGCGCAGACGGGCGAGCACCCGGCGGTGCTGCGCGAGCGGGTGTCGTCACCCGGGGGCACGACGGTCGCGGGTGTCGCCGCGCTCGACGCGCACGCGGTCCGCGCGGGCCTGGTGGCGGGTGTGCGTGCCGCCGCCGACCGCTCGCGCGAGCTGGGCGCCGGTTGACCCGATGACCGAGGACCCTCGCACGGCGGGTGCTGCACGCCCGCCCGCCGCGCACCGCTCGCGCGACGGCCGGCCCCCGGCGATGAACGACGTCGCCGCGCTCGCGGGGGTGAGCCACCAGACGGTGTCGCGGGTGCTCAACGAGCACCCGAGCGTGCGTCCGGCCACGCGGGAGCGCGTGCTCGAGGCGATCGCGACGCTCGGCTACCGGCCGAACCTCGCCGCCCGCGCACTGGTGACCCGGCGGACCGGGACCCTCGGCGTCATCACGCCGGCGACCGCGCTGTTCGGGCCCACCAGCACGCTCGTGGCGTTCGAGCAGGCGGCGCGCGACGCGGGGTTCTACGTGTCGGTCGCGACGCTGCGTGCCTTCAGCGGGGACGAGGTGGTCGCCGCCGTCGAGCACTTCCTGGCGCAGGGCGTCGACGGGGTGGTCGTGGTGGCGCCCCGCAGCGGGACCGTGGACGCGGTCAGCGGCGTGCACGTGCCCGTGCCGGTCGTCCTGGTGTCGTCGGGCCGCGAGGGGGTGGACCTGCCCACGGTGTCCGTGGACCAGGTCGCCGGTGGCCGGCTGGCGACCGAGCACCTGCTGGCGTCCGGCCGCGGGTCCGTCCTGCACGTCGCGGGGCCGCAGGACTGGTATGACGCCCGGGACCGCCTGCGAGGGTGGCAGGACGCGCTCGAGGCGGCCGGGGCCCCCGTCCGCGCGCACCCCGCGCGCGGGTGGTCCGCGGCCGACGGGCACGCGGTGGGCCTCGAGCTGCTGCGCGCAGGGCTGCCGGACGCCGTGTTCGCCGCGAACGACCAGCTGGCGCTCGGTCTGCTCGCGGCCTTCGGGCAGGCGGGTGTCCGCGTCCCGCAGGACGTCGCGGTGGTGGGGTTCGACGACGAGCCCGGCACCGCGTTCTACTCCCCGCCGCTGACGACGGTCCGGCAGGGCTTCGACGAGCTGGGGCGTCGTGCGGTGCAGGCCGTCGCGGACGCGTTGACCGGAGGGCAGCCGGCGCAGCAGTCGATCGCGCCGGAGCTGGTCGTCCGGCGGTCGTCGGCGTCGTCGGAGCCGCCGACGGCGCCCGAGCGGCTGGATTCTGCATCATGTGATCGTTAACATCAGGATCGCCGGGTCGACTCGACCCGGTGGCCGTGAGCACGACGCCGGGCGACGAGGCCCGGAGAGGGAGCAGCACGCGATGGCGCACCACCACGACGACGCCGACACCCGCCGGGACGCCGCACGCGAGGCCCTCGAGCAGGGGCGCGCGACCCTCGGCATCGAGCTGGGATCCACCCGCATCAAGGCGGTGCTGGTCGGGGACGACCACGCCGTGCTGGCGAGCGGCGGGCACGCGTGGGAGAACCAGCTCGTCGGGCGGACCTGGACGTACTCGCTCGACGCCGTGTGGGAGGGGCTGCGCGCGGCCGTCGCCGACCTCATCGCCGACACCGAGCAGCAGCACGGCGTGCGCCCGACGTCCCTCGCCGCGATCGGCGTCTCGGCGATGATGCACGGCTACCTCGCCTTCGACGGTGACGACGACCCGCTCGTGCCGTTCCGCACGTGGCGCAACACGTCCACCGGGCCGGCCGCTGCCGAGCTCACCGAGCTGTTCGGGTACAACATCCCGCTGCGCTGGTCCGTGGCCCACCTGCACCAGGCCGTCCTCGACGCCGAGCCGCACGTGCCGGACGTCCGGTTCGTCACGACGCTCGCCGGCTACGTGCACTGGCGCCTGACGGGCCGCAAGGTCCTGGGCGTCGGTGACGCCTCGG
Organism: Cellulomonas xiejunii; assembly: GCF_024508315.1. Taxonomy (NCBI): domain Bacteria; kingdom Bacillati; phylum Actinomycetota; class Actinomycetes; order Micrococcales; family Cellulomonadaceae; genus Cellulomonas; species Cellulomonas xiejunii. The sequence goes on along the minus strand of NZ_CP101987.1, from coordinate 3,041,880 downwards.
GCATGTTTCCCGTCGACCCGGCCACGCACGACTACGACGCCGACCTGCTCGCGCGCTACGACGCGCTCGCGGCCGACCGGCTGCCCGTCGACCACCTGCGCGACCTGCTGCCGCAGGTGCTCGTCGCGGGCCAGGACGCCGGCGTGCTGACCGACGAGGGCGCGGCGCTGCTCGACCCGACGGGCACGCTGCGCGCCGGGACGCCGCTGTGCCCGCCCGAGGGCGACGCAGGCACCGGCATGGTCGCCACCGCGTCGGTGGCACCGCGGACCGCCAACATCAGCGTCGGCACCAGCATCTTCGCGATGGTCGTGCTCGAGAAGCCGCTCGCGACCGTGCACCACGAGATCGACCTCGTCACGACGCCCGCGGGCGACCTGGTCGCGATGGTCCACTGCAACAACGGCGCGAGCGAGCTGGGGGAGTGGGCCGGGGTCTTCGGCCGGTTCGCCACCGCGCTGGGCTCCGACGCCGGCGCGGACGAGGTCTTCCGCGTCCTGCTGCGCGAGGCCCTGGAGGGCGAGGCCGACGGCGGCGGGCTGCTGGCGTACAACTACCTGGCCGGCGAGCCGGTCACCGGCCTGGCGGAGGGCCGCCCGCTGATCGTGCGGACCCCCGACAGCCGGCTCACCCTGGCGAACTTCGTGCGCACGCAGGTCTACGGCGCGTTCGGCACCCTGAGCCTGGGCATGCGGATCCTCGCGGCCGAGGGCGTCGAGGTCGACGCGATGTACGCGCACGGCGGCCTGTTCCGCACGGCGGGTGTCGCGCAGCGGCTGCTCGCGGCGGCGGTCGACACGCCCGTCGCGGTGGGTCGCACCGCCGGCGAGGGTGGTGCGTGGGGCATCGCGGTGCTCGCGGGCTACCTCGCGAGCGGCGCGTCGCAGGACCTGGGCACCTACCTGACGACGCAGGTCTTCGCGGACGCCGAGATCGAGGTCGTCGCGCCGGACCCCGCCGACGTCGCCGGCTACGCCGCCTGGCTCGAGCGCTACGAGGCCGGCCTGGCCGTCGAGCGCACCGCGACCGAGGTGCTCTGAGCACCGTCCCGGACCACGCGCGGCACGACCGCGCACCGGCGCCCGCGCGCCGGACCACACCGCCCGCCACCGCGGGCACCGATGCAGGAGGCCGGATGACCACCACAGCACTGGACGCCTACGGGCCCGACGTCCGCGAGGCGGTCGCGCGCGCCCGCGAGAAGGTCAGCGCGCTGCACGCCGAGCTGCCCCGGTGGGGCCTGGTCGTGTGGACCGCGGGCAACGTCTCGCAGCGCGTCGTCGTCGACCCCGCGGGCCCGAGCGAGCGCGACCTGCTCGTCATCAAGCCGTCCGGCGTGACGTACGACGAGCTGACGCCGGAGTCGATGGTCGTGTGCGACCTGCAGGCGAACCTCGTCGAGGGCGACCGCGCGCCGTCGTCCGACACCGCCGCGCACGCGTACGTCTACACGCACATGCCCCACGTGGGCGGCGTGGTGCACACGCACTCGACGTACGCGACCGCCTGGGCGGCGCGCGCCGAGCCCGTGCCGTGCGTGCTGACGATGATGGCCGACGAGTTCGGCGGGGACATCCCCATCGGCCCGTTCGCGCTCATCGGCGACGACTCGATCGGCCGCGGCATCGTCGAGACGCTGCGCGAGTCGCGCAGCCCCGCGGTCCTCATGCGCAACCACGGCCCGTTCACGATCGGCAAGGACGCCAAGGCCGCCGTGAAGGCCGCGGTCATGGTCGAGGAGGTCGCCCGGACCGTCCACATCAGCCGGCAGCTCGGCGAGCCGCTGCCGATCGCGCAGAGCGACGTCGACTCGCTGTACGCGCGGTACCAGAACGTCTACGGCCAGCACTGATGCCCGGCCACGAAGGAGACAGCACGATGAGCAAGGCCTACCCCGACCAGGAGATCTGGTTCCTCACCGGCTCGCAGGACCTCTACGGCGAGGAGACGCTGCGCCAGGTCGCCGAGCAGTCGCAGGAGGTCGCCGCCGCGCTCGACGCGTCCGGTGACGTCCCGGCGAAGGTCGTCTGGAAGCCGGTCCTCAAGGACTCGGACTCCATCCGCCGTGCGGTGCTGGACGCCAACTCCGACGACCGCGTGCTGGGCGTCATCACGTGGATGCACACGTTCAGCCCCGCCAAGATGTGGATCACGGGCCTGGACCTGCTGCGCAAGCCGCTGCTGCACCTGCACACGCAGGCCAACGTCGAGCTGCCGTGGGACAGCATCGACATGGACTTCATGAACCTCAACCAGGCCGCGCACGGCGACCGCGAGTACGCGTACATCGCCACGCGCCTGGGCGTCGCCCGCACCACCGTGTCCGGCCACGTGTCGAACCCGGCCGTCACCGCACGCATCGGCACCTGGGTGCGCGCCGCCGCCGGCTGGCAGGCCGCGCAGGACCTGCGCCTCGTGCGCTTCGGCGACAACATGCGCAACGTCGCCGTCACCGAGGGCGACAAGACCGAGGCGGAGATCCGGCTCGGTGTCTCCGTGAACACCTGGGGCGTCAACGACCTCGTCGCCGCGGTCGAGGCCGTCGACGACGCGAGCGTCGACGCGCTCGTCGCGCAGTACGAGGACCTGTACGACGTCGTCCCCGAGCTGCGCCGCGGCGGCGACCGCCACGAGTCGCTGCGCTACGCCGCCCGCCAGGAGATCGCGCTCGAGGGCTTCCTCACCGAGCGCGGCGCCATGGCGTTCACGACGAACTTCGAGGACCTGGGCGACCTGCGCCAGCTGCCCGGCCTGGCCGTGCAGCGGCTCATGGCCAAGGGCTACGGGTTCGGCGCGGAGGGCGACTGGAAGACGGCCGTCCTCGTGCGCGTCGCCAAGGTGATGGGTGCAGGGCTGCCCGGCGGTGCCTCGCTCATGGAGGACTACACCTACGACCTCACGCCCGGTGCGGAGAAGATCCTCGGCGCGCACATGCTCGAGATCTGCCCGACCCTCACGACGTCGAAGCCGCGCGTGGAGATCCACCCGCTGGGCATCGGCGGCAAGGAGGACCCGGTCCGCATGGTCTTCAACGCCGACTCCGGCCCCGGTGTCGTCGTGTCGATGGCCGACATGCGCGAGCGGTTCCGCCTCACGGCGAACGTCGTGGACCTCGTCCCGCCGACGGCCGACCTGCCGAACCTGCCCGTGGCACGTGCCGTGTGGGAGCCCCGCCCGGACTTCACGACGTCGTCCGAGTGCTGGCTGACCGCCGGCGGCGCGCACCACACGGTGCTGAGCACGGCCGTGGGCATCGAGGCGTGGGAGATCTTCGCCGAGCTGGCGCGCACCGAGCTGCTGGTCATCGACGAGTCCACGACGCGTCGTGGGTTCGCGGACCAGGTGCGGTGGAACCAGGTGTACTACCGGGTCGCGCAGGGCCTCTGACGCGTCACGCACGACGAGGGCGGGCACCGGCCGTGGGCCGGGCCCGCCCTTGGCCGTCAGCGGGCGCCACGGCGTGGCGTCACTCGGTCGGTCGCGGGCTGAGGTCGGCGACGAGGACGATGTCGGCCTCGCTGCTCATGTCCTGCAGGTCCTCGACGACCTCGTCGGGGCAGGGGAGGTCGTCGGTGGTCACGGCCGGGCCGGCGTCGCGGTCGACGACGACCTCGAAGCACGCCGCGGCGAGGACCTGGGACTTCAGCGGACCGTCGGCCGCACCGGTGACCACGGAGTGCCACGTCGTACGTCGGCCCGGTGCGCCGACGAGGTCGAAGGTCCCCGTGCTGCTGTCGGCGACAGCCGTGGCCAGCAGGTCCACGAGCTCGTCGTCGGTGACCGAAGCGTTCTGCTCGACCGTGCGGTCGACGACACCGAGCAGGCGGTACACCCTGGTGACGGTGTCTCCCCTGGCGGCATCGTCGTAGTCGCGCAGGCGGGCGCATCCCGGGGTCGTCCCCGCCAGGGCGAGGACGACCGCGAGCACCGCGGTCCGCGGTCGGCGTCTCACGGCACCGGCGGGTCGAGCGTCAGGTCCATGGCCCACGTAGTCGAGGTGGCCTCGAGTTCTGTCATCGCGGTGTGACGCTAGCGGGGGCCGTGACGCGTCAGCAAGGCGGTACCGGGAGGTCGCCCGGTCCGCTTCCGCGGTGCGCACGGCCCGGCCGGCGCCCCACGGCGCCGGGGCGCCCCCAGCGCCCGGCGAGAAGCGGGGAAACGGGCCCTGACGTGCGACTTCACCCCGTGCGGTGATGCGGACGGGTCTGCGTCGACGTAGCGTCTGGGGAGTGCGTCAACGGTGACGCGCGGAAGGGAGCGTCGTCGTGCGAGCACACTCACGGACGCTGGTCTGGGCGCTGCGGGCCTTGCTGGTCTCGACGGTCGCCGTGCTGATCGTCGTCGTCGACGCGGTGCTGAGCAGCCCCTGACGGGGAACGTGTCACGAGACGTCGCGTCAGGTCCGAGCACCGGGCGAGCCCGGTGACCTGGGCCGACGTGCGCACCCGGGCGCCCGGCCGGCCAACCGTCAACCGGATGGCCGAAAGATGCGCTTTTGGGTGATTGAGGCCGCATACTTGGCTCACGCGCGTTCGAGGGCGACACGCGCCGGGGGAGGAGCCGGGATGCACGCGCACCGGTGGGGAGACGCGAGGACATGGGTCCTGCGCGCGCTCTTCGTCGTCGTGGGCGGGCTCCTGCTCGTGCTCCTGCAGATCGTGGCGAGCGGCGCCGCCACGGCGCAGGCCGTGCCGACCGCGGTCGACGGGGCCACAGCGGTGGACGGTGCCACGGACGTTCCCGGCTCTGCGGCCGCGGGCGGCAGTCGGCCCGCGGAACCGCAGGACGTGGCGGGTCGACGCGCCCCCGAGGGGCGCGACGTCGCGGCAGCCGTGCTCGCCGCTCTGGACCTGCGGTCCTCGTCCGACGCCGTCGCAGTACCCGAGGTGCCCGCTCCGCAGGACGTGACGACCGGCGTCGACGATGCCACGGCGGACGAGAGCGACCCGGTCGAGCCGGTGGACCCGGTGGACCCGGTCGAGCCGGTGGACCCGGTCGAGCCGGTGGACCCGGTCGAGCCGGTGGAGCCGGTCGAGCCGGTGGAGCCGGTGGACCCGGTCGACCCGGTCGAGCCGGTGGACCCGGTGGACCCGGTCGACCCGGTGGTCGTCCCCGTCGACCCCGCACCGGTGCCCGTCGAGTCGGTCACCGAGCCCGTCACGGAACCTGTCACCGAGCCCGTCCAGGCCGAGTCCGACGGCGCGGACGCGACGGACGGCGGGGAGTCCACGACGACGCGCGCCACGACGCGGCCGGGCGACAGCGCGACCACCGGCCTCCTGGCCACCGGCCTCCTGGCCACCGTCCCGACGAGCACGTCGACCCCCGTCGTCGAGACCCACGACGTCCCGCGCGAGCGCTCCGACAGACTGCGTCAGTTCGGCCCGGCGCCGCGGACCAGCGCGCCGCAGGCGCCACCTGTTCCCCTTGCCCTGCCCGACGACAGCACGCTGCCGACCGTGCCTCCCGGCATCGACCCGCCGGACGCCGCGCGGTCGACCCAGCAGACCCCGTGGACGCCCGCACCCGGCCCCGGGGGCCCGAAGCCCGAGGCCCCCGCCGTGGTCACCGCCACCTCCTACGTCGCCGGCGGTCAGGTGGCCGTCGCCAGTGCGACGGTGACGGCGACGACGACGTCGCACTGCTCCGCCACCCCGCACCTCGTCGCGGCCCTCCCGGGCCACGGCGCGCCGGGCACTGGTTCGGTCACGCCGCGCGCCGGGCCGCACGACGGTCCGGCCTCCGGTCAGCCGGTCGGTCCCGCGCACGCCGCGACGACTGCCGCCTCACCCGACGCCGGCCCGGACGTACCCGCGTGCGACGCCCTTCGGAGCCCTGCCTGACCGGACGGACGCGCGCACGCGCTGCGTCGTCCATCGCCCCTGCGGGGCGTCTCCGGTTCACAGGCAAGGAGTTCGATGATGTTCACGTTCCTTCGCCGAGCGGTGGCGACACTTCTCGTTGCCGGCGGCCTTCTGCTCGCCTCCACCGGTGCCCTCCTGGGTGCCGACGACTACACGATGCCCGGCGCACTCATGCTGGTCCTGACGGGTGGGGCGGCGCTCCTGATCGGGCGCCGCAGCCGTCCGCAGCCCGCGGCGCCCGTCCGGCCCCCCGTGCGCCCCGGCGCGTGGGTGGCCCCGTCCGCGGTCACGCTGCGCGCCGCACGGCACTGCGCGGTCCCTGCTCCCCGGGGAGCTCCTGACCTCGATGCCCCTGTCGGTGGCATGGTGGGGACGCCCCCCGCGACCTGGCGCCCCGCCCGCGCTTCCGGTGCGCGCTACGGGGTGCGCCACTGCGTGCTGCCCCGCGGTGCGGTGCCGCACCAGCGGCGCGCGTCCGACGGGTCCTGACGACGGCGGGCGGGGCGTATCGCCCCGCCCGCCGGACCCTCAGCGGGTGGCCGCCAGCCGGCGCTTCTCCGTCTCGACGTCGTAGTCGGGGACGGGCCAGTCGAGCCGCAGGTCGGCCAGCGCGCGGTGGAGCAGAGCGCTCACCGCCAGCCGCGCGTACCACTTGCTGTCCGCGGGCACGACGTGCCAGGGCGCCACGTCCGTGCTCGTGCGGTCCAGGACCTCCTGGTAGGCGGCCTCGTAAGCCGCGCGCCTGCTGCGGACGTCGACGTCGGACGGGTTGTACTTCCAGTGCTTGTCCGGGCGCTCGAGCCGCTCGCTCAGGCGCTCGTCCTGCTCTTCGGGTGAGACCCACAGCGCGACCTTGATGATCGTGGTCCCCGAGGCGGCCACCTGTGCCTCGAACCGGTTGATCTCGTCGAACCGCTTCTGCCACACCTCGGGTGCGACCGTCCCGTCCACCCGCACCACCAGGACGTCCTCGTAGTGCGACCGGTCGAAGACGCCGATGCTGCCCGCGGGAGGCAGTGCCCGACGGACGCGCCACAGGTAGTGGTGGCGACGCTCCTCAGCCGTCGGTACGCCGAACGAGCGCAGGGCGACACCCTGGGGGTCGACCAGCCCCAGCACGTGGCGCACGATCCCGCCCTTGCCCGCCGTGTCGAGGCCCTGCAGGACGAGCAGGACCGACCTGTCGCCGCCCGTACGGCCGTGGGCGAAGAGCCGTTCCTGCAGGTCGGAGAGCTCCGCGCCCACGCCGGCGAGGGCACTCTCGCCGTCGGTCCGGGAGCCGTCGAACCCCGGGGTCGCGGCGGCGTCGAAGTCCGCGATCCGGAACCCGGGACCGACGCGCAGCAGGTCCACGATGGCGTCCCGCCGTGCCAGGAGGCTCGCGGCGGCGTCCTGCGCCGCGGCCTTCTTCTTCTCCGTCTTGCGCTCGGCCTCGGCGGTCTTGCGGTCGGCCTTGCGCTCGGCCTTGGCGGCGGCCTTGCGCTCGGCCTTGGCGGCCTTCTCGGCCGCCTTCCTCGTGGCCTTCACCTCGCTCTTCGCCGTCGCCTTGTCGGCCTTCTTCTTCTTCGAGCCCTTCGCCATTGCGGTCCTCCTCGTTGCCACGTCGGGTGCGGGAACTGCGACGTTCGGAACTGCGGCGTGCGGAACTGCGGCGTGCGGAGCGGCGGCGTGCGGCCGCTGCGGTGCGCTCAGGGACGAGCCGCGAAGCGCTCGAGCAGGTCGGCGTGCCCGCCGACGATGATGAGGTCGTTGGCCGAGATGCGCGTCTCGTCCGTCGCGTACTGGAAGTCGATGCCCGGTGACTTGACGCCGATGACCGTCACGCCGTACCGCTCGCGCACCTTGGACTGCGCGAGCGTGAAGCCCTGGGTCTCCTTGGGCGGGCGCATCTTGACGACCGTGAAGCCGTCCTCGACCTCGATGTAGTCGAGCATCTTGCCGCTGACCAGGTGGGCGACCCGGGAGCCGGCGTCGGCCTCGGGCAGCACCACGTGGTGCGCGCCGATGCGCTGCAGGATGCGTGCGTGCTCGGAGCTGATGGCCTTGGCCCAGATCTGCGGCACGCCGATGTCGACCAGGTTGCCGGTGATGAGCACCGAGGCCTCCAGGTACGAGCCGACGCCCACGACCGCGACGGGGAAGTCGCGTGCGCCGAGCTGCTCGAGCGCGTCGGGGTTGACGGCGTCCGCCTCGACCAGGGGGACGCGCCCGGCCCACTGCGCGACGAGCTCGGGGTTCCGCTCGACGGCCAGCACGTCCTGCCCCAGGCGGTCGAGCGTCGCCGCGATGGCGGACCCGAACCGTCCCAGGCCGATGACCAGGACGCCCGAGTCCTTCTTGGGGGTGCGCGGTGCCGTCCGGTGGTCGGCACCAGCGGAGCCGGCCTCGCGGCCGTCCGCGCGCTTGCTGTCAGCCAATGATGGGCCTCTCCTCCGGGTAGCGGATGACACGACGACGGTTGCGGAGCGCGAGCGCCGCCGCAAGCGTCATCGTGCCGGTCCGCCCGATGAACATGAGCACGACGAGCACGTACTTGGCCGGTGTCGGCAGGGACGCGGTGATGCCGGTCGTCAGCCCGCACGTCGCGAACGCGGAGATGACCTCGAACAGGATGCGGTCGAGCGTGAGCCCCGTCATCGCCAGCATGAGCAGCGACGCGACGAGCACGATGGTCGCGGACACGAAGCTGACGGCGATCGCGACCTGCAGGGTCTCGCGCGAGATGCGGCGTCCGAACGCCTCGACGTCGCGGTCGCCGCGGCCCTCGGCGACGATCGCCAGGAGCATCACGGCGAGCGTCGTGACCTTGATGCCTCCGGCGGTCGAGGCCGAGCCGCCGCCCACGAACATCAGCGCGTCGAGCAGCAGCCAGGTCCCCTCGTGCATCTGGCCGACGTCGACGGTCGAGAACCCGCCGGACCGGGGCATGACGCCGGCGAACAGGGACGCGAGCGCGGTCCCCCCGCCGTCCAGGGGACGGAACGTGCCGGGGTTGGTCCACTCGAACGCCGCGACGACGACGGACCCGAACGCGACCAGGCCCAGGCTCGTGGTGATCGTGAGCTTGGAGTGCAGGCTCCACCGGCGGGCCTCGCGCAGGTGGTTCGCGACGTTGAGGATCACGGGGAAGCCGAGCGACCCGATGAACACGCCGATGATGATCGGCAGGAGCATCCACCAGTCGGAGACGAACGGGTCGAGCCCGTCCGGGGTCGGCACGAAGCCGGCGTTGTTGAACGCCGAGACCGCGTAGAACAGCGCGTGCCACGCAGCCGTCCAGGCGGGCTCGCCGTGCACCAGGAGCCGCGGGAACAGGACGATCGCGATGGCCACCTCGAGCACCGTCGAGGCGATGATGACCGTGCGGACCAGGGAGCCGACCTCGCCGAGGCGGGTGACCTTCGTCTCCGACGAGACGAGCAGGCGCTGCGTCAGCCCGATGCGCCGGGACACGGCCATGCCGAGCAGCGAGGCCAGGGTCATGACGCCCAGGCCGCCGATCTTGATCGCGACGAGGATCACGAGCAGGCCCCAGCCGGACCAGTACTCGCCGGTCGGCACGACCACGAGGCCTGTCACGGTCGTCGCGGAGGTCGCCGTGAAGAGCGCGTCGATGAAGGGCGCGCGCCCGCCGCTCGCCGTCGCCCAGGGGGTGGACAGCAGCACCGTGATCACCGCGATGACCAGCGCGAACACGCCCAGCGCCAGCCGTGCGGGCGACTGCCGGGCCGACCGGTCGACGTACTCGCGCGCGCGCCACAGCAGGCCGGGCCCCGCCGCCATCCGACCTCCCCCTGCTCACCAGTGTGCCGACAGGCACACTCTGGCACGCGCAGCCTGCGTGCACGTCCTGGCCGGGCCGGCGTCGGGTCGGGGTGCGGCGGCCCGTCGGGTCGACATGTCGGCCGCGGCGGTGGCAGCGTGGCCCCATGACCGCCACCGACGCGACACCCGCTGCGTCGGGTGACGGGCCCGCGACGTTGCGCGTGGTGTGGTCCACCGAGCTGCTCGCGTACGACTTCGGGTTCGGCCACCCGATGACGTCGGACCGGATCGACCTGACCATCGCGCTGGCCGCACAGCTCGGGCTCCTCGACAGGCCCGGCGTCGAGGTGGTGGGCGCCGAGCCCGCGTCGGACGCCCTGCTGGCCACGGTGCACGACCCGGAGTACGTCGCCGCGGTCCACGCGGCGGCCGAGCGTGGTGTGCCCGACCTGGTCCGCGGCCTCGGGACGCGCGACGACCCGCTGTTCCCGCAGATGCACGAGGCCGCGGCCCGCATGGTGGCGGGGACCGTCGATGCGGCCCGGGCCGTGTGGGACGGTCGCGCGGAGCACGCCGTGAACGTCGGCGGCGGGCTGCACCACGCCCGGGCGGGAGCCGCGTCCGGCTTCTGCGTGTACAACGACGCCGCGGTGGCGATCCGCGACCTGCTCGACGCGGGTGCCCGGCGCGTCGCGTACGTCGACGTGGACGCGCACCACGGCGACGGTGTGCAGTCCGTCTTCTGGGACGACCCGCGGGTGCTGACCGTGTCGGTGCACGAGACCGGGCACGCCCTGTTCCCCGGGACGGGGTACCCGACGGAGACCGGCGGGCCGCGCGCGGACGGGACGGCGGTCAACGTCGCGCTGCCGTCGCGGACGGGGGACGCGGGCTGGCTGCGGGCGATCGACGCGGTCGTGCCGGCGGTGGTGCGCGAGTTCGCGCCCGACGTACTCGTCACGCAGCACGGCTGCGACACGCACCTCATGGACCCGCTCGCGACGCTGCGGGTGTCGGTCGATGCGCAGCTGGTGGTCTCGACGCTGCTGCACGACCTCGCCCACGAGGTGTGCGGCGGGCGGTGGGTCGCGCTGGGCGGCGGCGGGTACGCCCTGCTCGACGTCGTGCCGCGCACGTGGGCGCACCTGCTGGGCGTGGCCGCGCACCGTCCGGTGGACCCGGCCACCCCCGTCCCGCAGGTGTGGCTGGACGTCGTGCGGCAGCGGTACGGCCGCGACGCCGTGCCGATGATGACGGACGGCGCCGCGGCGACGTTCAAGCCCTGGACGGGCGGGTACGACCCGGCCGACGACGTCGACCGCGCCGTCCGCGCCACGCGCGCGGCCGTCTTCCCGTCCCTGGGACTGGACCCCGACCTCGACTGACGGTCGCGACCCGCCGGGACGCAGGACCCGTGCCGCACGGGTGGGCCGGGCGGGTGTCTCCTCTTTCCCACCCGTCACACGCGCCACTACTGTGAGGTCAGTGCCCGGGCAACCTCGGGTGAGCGAAGCCGGCGCGCCCCGGCCATCGGGAGGGCCGGAGCATGAACGAGGAGCAGGGCGTGCCGCAGGGTCGCGTGCGGTTCCTCACGGTCGTCGAGGTCGCGGACCTCATGCGGGTCTCGCGGATGACCGTGTACCGGCTCGTCCACGCGGGCGAGCTGCCGGCCGTGCGCGTCGGGCGCTCGTTCCGCGTGCCGCAGGACGCGCTGGACGCCTACCTGCGCTCGTCGGCGACCGTCGAGCCGGAGACCTTCGGCGAGGGCCGCCGCACCTCCTGACGGTGCGCGCCGCGGGTGGTCCGGCGTCGAGCGCGGTTCGCGGTCGCGGCGCCGGATCGCGTAAGGTGGGTTCTCGGACTTCTGCGTGCGTGGGTGAGTCGGGTGGGCCCGATGCGCACCGCGCGTCGATCGACCACCAACTCGCGGCCATGTCGGGTCGCGACCGGACACGAGTGAGGACCGCTATGGGCTCCGTCATCAAGAAGCGTCGCAAGCGCATGGCGAAGAAGAAGCACCGCAAGCTGCTGCGCAAGACGCGCCACCAGCGTCGCAACAAGAAGTGAGCTGAGCGCCGTTCGTCGGCGCGCAGTGCACCACGGGCCCGGTCGACGACCGGGCCCGACGTGTGTCCGCCGCCGGGCGCAGCCTGCACGACGACGACGACGTCGACGTCGAGAGGGAGGGGCGCCATGGCGACCGCACTGACCCCACCCATGGGGTGGAACAGCTGGGACTGCTACGGCACGACCGTCACCGAGGCGGAGGTGCTGGCCAACGCGAGGTTCATGGCCGAGCACCTCCTGCCGCACGGCTGGGACACCGTCGTCGTCGACATCGACTGGTCCGACCCGGCGGCGCGGCCCCACGGCTACACCGACGACGCCGACCTCGTGCTCGACGTCCACGGCTACCCGCAGCCCGCACCGGGACGCTTCCCCTCGGCCGCCGGCGGTCGCGGGTTCGCCGACCTGGCCGCGCAGGTGCATGCGCTCGGTCTGCGGTTCGGCGTCCACGCGCTGCGCGGCATCCCGCGTCGCGCCGTCGCGGCCCGGCTGCCCGTCGTCGGCGCGTCCGACGACGTGACCACGGCCGACATCGCGGACACGGCGTCCACGTGCCCGTGGAACGGTCACATGTACGGGCTCGACCACGCCCACCCGGGGGCGCAGGTGTGGCTCGACGGCCTGGTGGCGCAGCTCGCCTCGTGGGGCGTGGACCTCGTCAAGGTCGACGACATGCTGGCGCCGTTCCACGCCGACGCGGTCGCGGCGTGGTCGCGTGCGATCGAGCGGTCGGGACGCGACATCGTGCTGTCGCTCTCTCCCGGTACCGCCCTGTCGACGGCGCACCTTCCGGTGCTGCGCACGCACGCGCAGATGTGGCGGGTGTGCGACGACCTGTGGGACCGGTGGCAGGACGTCCACGCCAACTTCGCGCGGCTCGCGCGCTGGGCGCCGTTCCAGCAGCCCGGTGGCTGGGCGGACGCCGACATGCTGCCGCTGGGTCGCATCGGCATCCGCGCCGAGCGGGGCGAGGACCGGGCCTCGCGCCTCACGCCGGACGAGCAGCGCACGCTGCTGACGCTCTGGGTCATGGCGCGCTCGCCGCTCATGATGGGCGGCGACCTTCCGACGTCGGACGCCGCGACGATCGCGCTGCTCACGACCCCCGCCGTGGGCCACGTCCTGCGGACGTCGACGGACGGTCGCGAGCTGCTGCGCGAACCGGCCGACGACGGCGAGGTCGTCGTGTGGTCGGCGCGCTCTGCCGCGGAACCGACCCGTTACGTCGCGGTGTTCTGGACGGGGACGGGGACCCGCACCCAGTCGCTCGCGCTGTCCGCCCTCGTGGGGGACGCGGCGGCCGCCCGCCGGTGGATCGTCCGGGACCTGTGGACGGGTACCCCGCTGCCGGACCCCGCCCTCGATCCCGGGCGGCTCGACGCGCAGCTGACGTTCCAGGTGCCGTCGCACGGCGTGCGGTGGGTCGCCCTCGACCCCGTCTGACCCCGCAGCGGTGCGCCTCGGGTCAGAGCGGGCGCTCCAGCACGTAGTCGTCCTCGAGGCGGGCCCCGACCTGGAAGCGCTTGACCCCGACGACGGCGAACCCCTCGCGCGCGTAGAACGCCTGGGCGCGGGCGTTGTGCTGGTTGACGCCCAGCCAGATGCCCGCGCCGCCCAGGGCTCGGGCGTGGTCGAACGACGTGCGCAGCAGAGCGGACGCCACACCCGCGCCGTGGTGGTCGGGGTGGACGTAGCACTTCGAGAGCTCGATCGCGGGGCGGATGTGCACGGCCGCCCGGGCGTCGTCGTCGGTGGGCTCGCCGGCGACGAGCATCGTGTAGCCCAGGAGCTCGTCGTCAGGGGTCGCTGCGACGAGGACCGCACGGTCGGCGTCCGACATGTGCTGCGTGAAACGCTCGGCGCTCAGGTTCTCCTGGAGGAACGCGCGCTGGTCGTCCGCCGTCGAGCCCGGGGGGCACGCGAGGGGGAACGTCACGGCGGCGAGCGAGGCGAGCGACGTCGCGTCGTGCGGCCGCGCGGTGCGCACGGCCCAGTCGGTGCGGGTCCTCATCCTGCTCCTAGCCGTCGTCGGACCGAGCGGCTCACGGCGCGCACCACGACGGCCACGGCCCAGGCCAGACCGGCGAGGCTCGCGGCGTTCACGCCGCGCCGCGCCTGGCGGCGTCGTGACCGGAACTCGCGCACCGGCCAGCCGACCTCGGCGGCGTGCCGGCGCAGCCGCCGGTCCGGGTTGATGGCGCACGGGTGCCCGACGGCCGAGAGGATCGGCACGTCGTTCGTCGAGTCGCCGTACGCGTGGCACGCGCTCAGGTCGTACCCCTCGCGCTCGGCCAGCGCGCGGACCGCGTTGGCCTTGGCCTCGCCGTGCAGCAGGTCGCCGACCAGCCGGCCGGTGTAGAAGCCGTTCTCGTGCTCCGCGACCGTCCCCAGCGCGCCCGACGTCCCCAGGCGGCGCGCGATCAGCTCACCGATCTCCACCGGCGTCGCGGTGACGAGCCACACGGCGTGCCCCGCGGCCAGGTGCGCGTCGAGCAGCGCACGCGTACCCGGGTAGATGCGCAGGCTGAGCACCTCGTCGTAGACGTCCTCGGCGATGGCCGTCACCTCGGCGACCGAGCGCCCCCGCATGATCTCGAGCGCACGGCTGCGCAGCTCGTCGATCTGGCGCCGGTTCTCGCCGAAGGTGAGGTAGCGCGCCTGCTGCACCGCGAACCGGACGAGGTCGCGCTTGCGGAAGAAGCCGCGCCCGTACAGCCCGACCGCGAGGTGGAACGAGCTGGCCCCGCGGATGATCGTGTTGTCGACGTCGAAGAACGCGCCGACGCGGGTGTCGTCCGGGACGAGCGCGGCACGCGGCGTCTCGACTGTCGCGGCGACGACGGAGCGCTCGTCAGTACCGTCGCCCGCGTGCATCCGGCCACTCTAACGAGACGGACGCCGCGCGTCGCGGACCGGCGGCACGGCGAGTGCGCGTGGCGGTCTAGCGTGGTCGTCCATGAGCGAGGCGACGACGGCCCGGGTCGTCCTGTACGGGCGTGCCGGCTGCCACCTGTGCGACGACGCGCGTGACCTCGTCGAGCGCGTGTGCGCGGACGTGGGGGCGACGTGGGCGGAGGTCGACGTGGACCGTCCGGGGCCCGACGGGAGCGTGCTCGCGGACGAGCTGGGGGAGATGGTGCCGGTCGTCGACGTCGACGGGGTGCGTCGTGGCTACTGGCGGATCGACGAGGCGCGCCTGAGGCGGGCCCTCGCGACGGGCGGCAGCAGGCCCTAGCGTGTGACACCTGGCGCCGGGGCCGTGCCCGGTGCAGGGGTCGGAGGCTCGGGTGGACGATCGGCGCAGCGCTGCGCGACGGGACGGCGAGCGGCGTGCCGCTCGCGAGGGCCAGCCGGTGCCGCCCGCGACGGTCGGCCGCCTGCCGGGCTACCTGCGCGCGTTGGAGGTGACGGCGTCGGAGGGTGCCGTCCTGACGTCGTCCGACGAGCTCGCGGCCCGCGCGGGGGTCACGCCGGCGCAGCTGCGCAAGGACCTGTCGTTCCTCGGGTCGTACGGGCGTCGGGGCATCGGGTACGACGTGGGGCACCTGCGGGAGCAGATCACCGTGGTCCTCGGCCTGGCGGACGTGCGCCGGGTGCTGCTGGTCGGGGTGGGCAACCTGGGGCACGCGCTGGCGAACTACGCGGGCATCGCGGACCGCGGGTTCGTGCTGGTGGGCCTGCTCGACGTGGACCCCGCGGTGGTCGGCACGACGGTGGCGGGCCTCGAGGTCGAGCACGCCGACGACCTGCGCGCGGTGGTGCGACGCACCGGTGCGACCATCGGGGTGCTGACGACGCCCGCGGCGGTCGCCCAGGGCGTGTGTGACGAGCTGGTCGCGGCCGGGGTCGTGGGCATCCTGACGTTCGCACCCGGGGCGCTGCGCGTCCCTGCGCACGTGGACGTGCGGACCGTCGACGTCGCGTCCGAGCTGCAGATCCTGGCGTTCCACGACCGTGCGCGCAGCGTCGGCGGCGGAGCCTCGTGAGGTCCGTGGCGTGCTGCGGGGCGGGAGGTCGGCGGTCGGTGAGGTGGGCTGCGCGCCGCGAGGGCGCGACCCGTGGGGTCGCGCCCTCGCGGGGACGTGCGTGCCGGCGGGCGCCGGCCGGGGGTGTCAGGCCTTGATGGCCGAGACGTCCAGGTCGATGCGGACCTTGTCGGCCACGAGCACGCCGCCGGCCTCGAGTGCCGCGTTCCAGGTCAGGCCGAAGTCCTTGCGCGAGATGATCACCTTGGCCTCGAAGCCCGCGCGCGTGTTGCCGAAGGGGTCGACGGCGGTGCCGTTGAACTCGGTCTCGAGCTCGACCTCGCGCGTGACGCCGTGGATCGTCAGGTCGCCGACGATGACGTGGTCCGACCCGGACGTGCGGATCGCGGTGGACCGGAACGTCCACTCGCCGAAGGTCTCGACCTCGAAGAAGTCGTTGCTCTTGAGGTGCCCGTCGCGGTTGGCGTCGCCCGTGTTGACGGTCGCCGGGTCGAGCGTGACGGCGACGGACGACGACTCGAGGTCCTCGCCGACGGTCAGGATGCCCGAGGTCACCGCGACGGTGCCGCGGACCTTGGAGATGCCCGCGTGGCGGACCGTGAAGGACGCCTCCGTGTGCGAGGGGTCGATGTTCCAGGTGCCGGCGGTCAGGCCGGTGGGCAGCGCGGTCATGGGGTCCTCCGTGGTCGGTGCCGAGCAAATCATTGATTCGACAAGTATCTGTGGTTGATATTTCTACTACAATGGGGTGCCAGCCGCAACCCCCCACCGAGGAGGACGACGTGCCGACCCGCAGCACGACCCCTGATCGATGGGCCGACGACGGCGGTACGCCCCAGGGTCGACCCGCCCCGGCGGACCCGCAGACCGGGCAGGACGACGTGCGTTGGCTCACCGAGACCCAGCAGCGTCAGTGGCGGGCCTTCCGCGACGGCACCGCCCTGCTCTTCGACGTCCTGGCCCGGGAGCTCGACGACGGGAGCGGCCTGTCGCTGGGGGAGTACGAGGTGCTCGTGCGGTTGTCCGAGGCGCCCGCGCACGCCCTGCGCATGTCCGAGCTGGCCGACGACCTCGCGCACTCCCGCAGCCGGCTCACCCACACGGTGGCACGCATGGAACGGGACGGGATCGTGCGCCGTGAGCCCGCCCGTGACGACGCCCGCGGCGTGAACTGCGTGCTCACCGAGCGCGGGCTGCAGGTCCTGGTGGCCGCAGCGCCCGGGCACGTGGAGTCGGTCCGCGCGCACCTCGTCGACGTGCTCGACGACGAGCAGCTCGCGGCGCTCGGCACGGCCATGCAGGTCGTGATCGAGCACCTGCGCGCGCCGGCCGGCGACGACGACACGACTCCCACCGCCTGAGGTCGGGCGGACCGGACACCCCCCAGACTTTGCGAGACTGTGCACATGGTCGCCACGACGGTCCACCTGCTGCGGCACGGTGAGGTCCACAACCCCGAAGGCCTGCTCTACGGCAGGCTGCCCGGCTACCGGCTCTCCGAGCGCGGTCAGCAGATGGCCGAGCTCGTCGCGCGCACGCTGGCCGGCGAGCACGACGCGCCCGCGCGCGACGTCGTCGTCGTCACGGCATCCCCGCTGCAGCGCGCGCAGGAGACGGCCGCCCCCATCGCCGCGGCGTTCGGGCTCCCCGTCGGGACCGACGACCGGCTGATCGAGGCCGACAACCACTTCCAGGGCAAGCGGTTCGGTGTCGGCGACGGCTCGCTGCGCCACCCCGAGCACTGGCCGCACCTGCGCAACCCCTTCCGCCCGTCCTGGGGGGAGCCCTACGTCGAGCAGGTCGACCGCATGCTCGCCGCGGTGGACGCGGCACGCGTGGCCGCACGCGGCCACGAGGCCGTCCTCGTGAGCCACCAGCTGCCGATCTGGGTGACGCGGCTGGCGCTCGAGAACCGCCGCCTGTGGCACGACCCCCGCCGTCGCCAGTGCTCGCTGGCCTCGCTCACGTCCCTGCGCTTCGAGGACGACGCGCTCGTCGGCGTCGGCTACGGCGAGCCCGCCGCCGCGCTGCTGCCCGGTGCGTCACCGGTCGCCGGAGCCTGATGTGCGCGCACGTCCCGACCGGAACCGGCCCGCCGTCGCCGTCGTGACGGCGGCGACCGCGCTCGCCCTCGCGCTCGGCGGCTGTGCCGACGACTCGGGGGGCGGCGCCCAGGGCGGTTCGGCGCAGGACGTCGTCGACCAGGGTTACCAGTCCGGGGACGGCACGACGACGACCTGGGCGCCCGCCGACCGCGTCGGGCCGCTCGAGATCACGGGCACCGACTACGAGGGCACGGCGCAGGACCTGGCGACATGGCGCGGCGACGTCGTGCTGCTCAACACCTGGTACGCCGCGTGCCCACCGTGCCGGGCCGAGGCCCCCGACCTCGCCGCCGTCGCGACCGACTACGCCGACCAGGGTCTGCGCGTGCTGGGGATCAACAGCCGCGACGCGGCCGGGACCGCCCAGGCGTTCCAGCGTCAGCTCGAGGTGTCGTACCCGTCGCTCGACGACAGGGGCGGCGAGGCGATCGCCGCGCTGCAGGGCGTCGTGCCGGTCAACGCCGTGCCCACGACCATCCTCCTCGACCGTGAGGGCAAGGTCGCCGCGCGCGTGCTCGGCCTCGTGCGGGCCTCGACGCTGCGTGCGCTCGTGGAGGAGCTCCTGGCCGAGGAGACGGCGTGAGCGCGGCGGTGCTCGCGCTCGGGATCGGCTCGACCGTCGTCGAGGGCTCGCTGCTGCTCGCGGTGCCCGTCGCGCTGCTCGCCGGCCTCGTGTCGTTCGCGTCGCCGTGCGTCCTGCCCCTCGTCCCCGGCTACGTCGGGCTGCTCGGAGGGCTGGTCGGCGGGGAACGGCGCTCACCCGGCGCGCGGCTCGGGCTCGTGGACGCCACGGACGTCGCACGCATCGGCGCGCGCCCCGGGCGCACCGGGAGCCGCGGGGCCTTCGTCGCGGACGTGCCCGTCGTGCACGACGCGGACGCGGCAGTGCCGCTACCGGCGGCCGGCGACGCGCTGCCGTCGGTCGCGCCCGCCGCCCGCCGCACGCTCGCCCTGGGCGTCTCCCTGTTCGTCGCCGGGTTCTCCGCGGTCTTCGTCGCCTTCGGGGCGCTCGCCGGATCGCTGGGTGCCGCTCTGTGGCAGTGGCAGGACCCGGTGAGCCGCGTGCTCGGTGCGCTGACCGTGGTGCTCGGGCTGGCGTTCCTCGGGGCCGTCCCGTTCCTCGCCCGGGAGCGCCGCCTGCGGCTCGCCCCGCGCGCCGGCGTGTGGGGCGCACCCCTGCTCGGGGTCGCGTTCGGCCTGGGTTGGACCCCGTGCATCGGCCCGACCCTCGCGGCGATCCTCACGCTGTCCCTCACCGGTGGCTCCGCGGGACGCGGCGCGCTCCTTGCCGCCGCGTTCTGCGTCGGGCTGGGGCTGCCGTTCGTGCTCGTGGGACTCGGTCTGCAGCGGTCGCGGCACGCGCTGCGGTGGCTGCGACGGCACCGGCTCGCCGTGCAGCGGGTCGGCGGCGGCCTGCTCGTCGTGCTCGGCCTGGCGCTGCTGACCGGCGCCTGGGGGACGTGGTCGGCGTGGCTGCAAGGCGTCCTGACCGGTGGCGACCCGTTCGTGCCCGCGCTGTGAGCGGCGACACGACCCCGGGCGGCGTCGGGACGGGCTACCGCCCCGACGGCCTCGACGACCCCTTCACGGACGGCGGCGAGCCGGCACCCACCGGCCGGAGCGGCCTCGACGCGCAGCTTCCCGCCCTCGGCGCGGTCGGCTGGCTGCGCTGGGCGTGGCGCCAGCTCACCAGCATGCGCGTCGCGCTGCTGCTCCTGGTGCTCCTGGCCGTCGCGGCCGTGCCCGGCACGATGTTCCCGCAGCGTCCCCAGGACCCCGCGGCCGTGGCCGAGTACCTCACGGAGCACGCGTCCACCGGCCCCTGGCTCGACCGGCTCGGGTTCTTCGACGTGTACGCCTCGGTCTGGTTCTCGGCCATCTACCTGCTGCTGTTCGTGTCCCTGGTCGGCTGCATCGTGCCGCGGGCGCGGGTGCACGCGGCAGCGCTGCGGGGCCGTCCGCCGCGCACGCCGCGCCGGTTCGGCCGGTTCCCCGCCCAGGGCGCGGGGACGTCGCCCGACGCACCGCAGGCCGTCGCGGAGCGCGCTGCCGCGGTCCTGCGCCGCCGCCGGTTCGGCGTCCCGGCGTTCCGCGTCGACGTCCACGACGAGGGCGCCGGGACCTGGTCGGTGTCCGCCGAGCGCGGCTACCTGCGGGAGACCGGCAACCTGCTGTTCCACCTGGCGTTGCTGGGCCTGCTCGTGGCTATGGCGACCGGCCAGATGCTGCACTACCGCGGCCAGGCGATCGTCGTGCAGGGGACCGGTTTCGCCAACGTGCAGGCGTCCTACGACACCTTCGAGCGAGGGGCCGCGTTCGACCCCGCGGACCTCGTGCCGTTCACGATGCGTCTCGACGACTTCGAGGCCCGGTTCGACCCGCAGACCCTGCAGTCGCGCGACTTCACCGCGCACGTCACGGTCACCGAGCCCGGGGGCGAGCCCGAGCAGCGCACGGTCAAGGTGAACCACCCGACCGTCGCCGGTGACGCCAAGGTGTACCTCCAGGGCAACGGCTACGCGCCCGAGCTCACGGTGCGCGACGCTGCCGGTGAGGTCGCGTTCTCCGGTGCCGTGCCGTTCCTCCCGCAGGACGACGTGTACACGTCGCGGGGTGTCGTCAAGGTGCCCGACGTGTCCGGTGACCAGCCGCAGGTCGGCCTCGTCGGGTACCTCCTGCCCACGGCCGTCGAGCCGGCCGAGGGGCTGTGGCGCTCGATCGACCCGCAGCCGGTCGACCCGCTGCTGGTGCTGTCCGTCTGGTCGGGCAACCTCGGGCTCGACACGGGTGTGCCGCAGAACGTGTACCGGCTCGACGAGTCGCGCATGGAGCAGGCCGTCGACGCGGCGGGTGACGCGGTGACGCTGTACGTGCGCCCGGGCGAGACGGTCGAGCTGCCCGACGGGCTGGGCACCCTGACGTTCGAGTCGCTGCCGCGCTTCGTCGCCCTCGACCTGCGGCACGACCCGTCCCTCGCCTGGGTCCTCACGTTCGCCCTGCTCGCGGTCGGCGGCCTCATGGCCTCGCTGTTCGCGCCGCGGCGGCGACTGTGGGTGCGCGCGGCGCCCGGCGGCACCACGGACGAAGGTCCTGGTGGTGCGACTACAGTGGTCACGGCCGCCGGGCTCGCCCGTGGTGACGACCTCGGCCTGCAGCCCGAGCTCGACCACGTCCTCGCGGAGGTGCTCGGCGCACGACCGGCCGTGTCGGGCGACACGACCGAGCACGACACGACCGAGCACGACACGACCGAGCACGACACGAACGTCCACGACACGACCGGTCCTGGCACGACCAGGCCCGGCGCCCCGCAGGAGGACAGGACATGAACGTCGCCGAGCTGAGCGACCTGTTCGTCTGGTCGGCCGCGACCGCCCTGACCATCACGCTGATCGCGTACTCGGCCGAGCTGGCCCGCATCACCGAGGCAGCGCAGGCCGCGCGCGGGGCGCGCGAGCTCGTCACCGTCGGCGGCGGCGCCACGGCCACGGCGGTGACGCCGCCGGCAGCGGACGAGGGGACGGCGCCGCGCGGGCGGGCTGCGGGCATCGCACGCTCCACCCTCGTGCTGGGGACGCTCCTGCTGCTGGTGGGCATCGTGCTGCGGGGGGTCGCGGCCGGTCGGTCGCCGACCGCCAACATGTACGAGTTCACGATCGTCGGGATGTTCTGCGCGCTCGTCGCGCTCGTCGTCCAGCAGCGCCGCCGCCCCATCGCGTTCGTCGGGGTCGTCGTGTCCGGCATCGCCGTGCTGGGCCTGGTCCTCGCGCTCAACGTCCTGCACGTGCAGGCCGACGCGGTGCAGCCCGCGCTGCAGCGGTACTGGCTCGTCATCCACGTCGGCGTCGCGATCATCGCCACGGGCATCTCCACCGTGGCCTTCGCCACGACCGTCCTGCAGGTGCTGCGCGACGCGCGCGACCAGGGCCGGTCCCGCCTCGAACAGCCCTGGGCGCGGCTCGACGGCGTACGTCAGGCGTTCCACGGCGCCCGCGTCACCGGGCCCGGGTTCGCCTGGCTCGAGCAGGTGCCCGAGGCTCGCCGCCTCGAGGCCTCGGCGTTCCGGCAGCACGCGGTCGCGTTCGTCCTGTGGACGCTGACGCTCGTCGGCGGCTCGATCTGGGCCGAGGAGGCCTGGGGCCGGTACTGGGGCTGGGACCCCAAGGAGGTCGGCACGTTCGTCACGTGGGTCGTGTACGCCGCCTACCTGCACGCGCGCACCACACGCGGCTGGGCCGGGCGCCGCGCCGCGTACCTCGTGTTCGTCGCCTACGGCGTCGTGATCGCGAACTTCACGGTCGTCAACCTGTTCCTGCCCGGCAACCACTCGTACTCCGGGCTCTGAGCAGGCGCCCGGCGGGTCCGCGCACTGCGGGCCCGTCGCGAGCGGACGCTCAGGCGGCCGGCGTGCCGTCCGCGGAGCCGGTGCCGTCCGCGCTCTCGTCCCGCGGTCCCTGCCCCTGCGCGCCGTCCTGACGCTCGCGCCGGCGGCGTTCCTGGTCGAGCCGGAAGAGGAACTCCGGGTCGTCGTCCGGGGCGACGGGGCCACCGCCGCGACCCGCGGCGCCCTGGTGCGGGGTCCAGCGGCTCACGAGGAGCCACACCACGCCGCCGACGACCGGGACCAGCACGACGAGCAGCAGCCACAGTAGGACGGGCAGCCCGCGCCGTCTGCGCTCGTCGCTGCCCACCACGTCGAAGACGCAGTAGACGACGAAGGCGACGAGGAGCACGAGCGGCAGGTACCTGAGCACCTGTCCACCCTAGACGTGACGGCGGGCGCCTACGCTGGGGAGCGTGCCCGTCGCCATCTACTCCCTGCTCCGCGCCGCACTGTTCCTCGCCGCCACCGGCCTGCTCTGGTGGGCAGGCATGCAGTCGTGGCTCGCGCCCCTCCTCGCCGCCGTGATCGCCTGGGGCCTGTCCTACGTCCTGCTGACCCGGCAGCGCGACGCGGCCGCGCTGCACCTCGCGCAGCGGGCCGAGGAGCGTCGCGCCCGCGGCGGCCTCGGGACCCGCGCCCGGCAGGACGCGGAGGCCGAGGACGCGGCGACGGGCGGAGCGCCGGAGGACCGCTGAGCGACGTCAGGACGTGTCGCCCCCGACGTCAGAGCGACAGGCCCAGGCCGAGCAGCATGCCGAACGCGAGCTCGAGCATCCCCGTGCCGCCGAGCACCGGGACGAGCGCGATGCCGCGGGCGCCCGCGATCACGACCCCGGCCAGCAGCACGGCCGGCCCCAGGAGCAGCAGCACGAGCAGCGACCACGGCGCGACGACGGCGCACGCCGCGCCCAGCAGGACGGGCAGCACGACCATCACGGCGTACAGCCGCCGTGCGCGGTGGTCGCCGACCCGCACCGCGAGCGTGCGCTTGCCGGCGAGCACGTCGGTCGGCACGTCACGCAGGTTGTTGACCATGAGCAGCGCGCAGGCGAGCAGCCCGATCGAGACCGCGCCGAGCACGGCGGGCCACGTGACGTACCCCGCCTGCGTGTACGTCGTCCCCAGGACGGCGACGAGGCCGAAGAACACGAACACCCCGACCTCGCCGAGGCCCAGGTAGCCGTACGGCCGCTTCCCTCCCGTGTACGTCCACGCGGCGACGACGCACAGCACGCCGACGGCGGCCAGCCACCAGGCGCCCGTCAGGACGATGAGCCACATGCCGAGCACGCCGGCCACCGCGATCGCCAGGAACGCGGCGGTGCGCACCTGGTGCGGCGGGGCCGTGCCCGACGCCGTCAGGCGCAGCGGTCCGACGCGGTTCAGGTCGGTACCGCGGACCCCGTCGGAGTAGTCGTTGGCGTAGTTCACCGCGACCTGCAGAGCGAGCCCCACGCCCGCGGCGAGCAGCGCCCGTCCCCCGTGCGCCGCGTCGACCTGCGCGGCCGCGCCCGTCCCGACCAGGACGGGCGCCACCGCGGCGGGCAGCGTGCGGGGCCGTGCACCGGCGAGCCATTCGGAGGCGGTGGCCATCATGCTCCTGTCATGGGAGGGCGTCGGGCGGCGCCCGCGCGGGTGGGTCAGCTTGACGAGGTCATCAGCCGGGTCGCGAGCCGGGCGACCGCGCGGCGGTCCGGCTTGCCGGGACCGCGCAGCGGTAGCTCGTCGACCACCAGGACCTGGCGGGGCGCGCTGGCCGGCCCGAGCGTGGCGGCGACGGCCGTGCGGACCTGCGTCAGCGGCGGTGCCGTGCCGTCCTGGGTCACGACGACGGCGACGACCGACTGCCCCCAGTGCTGGTCGGGCACGCCGACCACGCAGACCTCGCGCACGCCCGGCAGACCGCTGACGACGACCTCGACGGCGAGCGGGTCGACCTTGACGCCCCCCGTGACGAGCACGTCGTCCAGGCGTCCGAGCACGTGCAGCACGCCGCCGTCGAGGCGTCCGCGGTCGGCGGTCCGCAACCAGCGGCGCCCGGCGCGGCTCGTGAACGTGGTGGCGTCCAGGTCGGGGCGGTGCAGGTAGCCCGTCGCGAGGACCGGTCCCGCGAGCGCGATCCGCTGCTCGGCGTCCACCGTCACCGTGACGCCGTCCAGCGGGCGCCCGTCGTACACGCAGCCGCCGCACGTCTCGGTCATGCCGTAGGTCGTGACGACGCGCAGCCCGGCGTCGCGGGCCCGCGCCAGCAGCGGCGGCGGGCACGCGGCCCCGCCGACGAGGACGGCGTCGAACGCACGGGTCGCGGCCGTCGCGTCCGGGTCGTCGAGCACGCGGACCAGCTGCGTGGGGACGAGCGACGTGTAGTGCGGCCCTGGCCCGTCGGTCGCGGCGTGCACCGCCTGCGTGAACACGCGCGCCCGGAACGGGCCGGCGGGGATCGTCTCCAGGGGCCGGTCCGCGAGCAGCGCACGCAGGATCACCTGGAGCCCGGCCACGTGGTGCACGGGCAGCGCGAGCAACCAGGACCCGGGGCCACCCAGTCGGGCGGCCGTGGCGTCGCCGGACGCACGCAGCGCCGCGGCCGACAGCATGACGTCGCGGGGGCGGCCGGTCGATCCGGAGGTGCGGACGACGAGCGCGACCTCGGCGGGCACGTGCCCTGCCGCTCCGGGGGAGGGGTCGTCGAGAGCCCGCACCGCCGGGCCCGTGCCGTCCAGCGCCGCGGTCAGTGCGGGCACGAGCTCGCGCGCCCGAGCGGGCACGTCGCGCAGCGGCCGGTCCACCCGCACAGCCTAGGTCGTCCGTCCCGCCGTTCGCGCCGCGGGCCGGCGGACCCGGCACTGCGGGGGTCGCGCGAACCGGTACGGACCGCCGCCGACGTTCCCGACGAGCGGCGTGAGCGTCGTAGAGTGTGGCGCGATCCGGCGGACCGGGGCGGTTCCGCTCGGGCGCAAGCCAGGTCGCGCGGTGGCAGATGGCCGCAGCGGCGGGGGACGGGAGCGAAGATGGCAGCGACGGTGGCACGCAGGGGTTCGATGCGCAGGGGTGCGGTGCGCACGGGTCCGCCACGCGCGTGGCGGGGCCGGGCCGGTGCCCTGGTGGCCACCGGTGCGCTCCTCGCGCTCGCGGCGTGCGGGTCCCCGGCGGCGGCGCCGGCACCCACCGTCACCGCCCGCGCCGACGTCGCCGCCGACAAGCAGGCCGTCCCCGCGCCGGAGGTGCCGTCGACGTGGCCGCTCACGGGTGTGGAGGGCGCGCCCGACCCGCGCCCGGCGATCGGCGTGAAGATCGAGAACACGTCCGCCGCGCGCCCGCAGTCGGGTCTCGACCAGGCCGATGTGGTCTGGGAGACCATCATCGAGTTCGAGGTCTCGCGGCTGGTCGCGGTCTTCCACTCCCAGGCCCCCGAGCAGGTGGGCCCGATCCGGTCGGTCCGACCCATGGACCCCCAGATCGTGGCGCCGCTGGGCGGCATGCTCGCGTTCTCGGGCGGGCAGCCGGGGATCGTCCAGCTGGTGGCCGCGTCGGGAGTGCAGCAGATCTCGCACGACGCCGGTGCGCCGGGCCTGGAGCGCGTGCGCACGCGCAAGGCCCCGCACAACGTGTACGGGTCGCTCGCCACGTGGTGGGGCATCGCCGAGGCCGGGCGCACCGCACCGGCCGAGCAGTTCGGGTTCGCGCGCAGCGCCGACCGCGCGGCGGCCGTGACCGCGGGGACCCCCGCGGGGACGCTCGCGTTCCGCCTCTCGGGCCAGTCGCAGCCGACGTGGACCTGGGACGCCGGCACGGGCACGTGGCTGCGGTCCGAGGGCTCGACGCCCGCGACGGCCGCGAACGGTGCCCGGCTCTCGGCCGTCAACGTCGTCGCGATCACCGCGTCGCACCCGAACACGGGGTACGGCGCGCAGGGCGGTGCACCCGTGCCCACCTACGAGCTCGTCGGCTCCGGGGACGCGGTCATCGCGACGGGTGGCAAGACGGTCGCTGCGCGGTGGCAGAAGGACGCGCAGGACCAGCCGATGCGGCTGCTGCTGCCCGACGGGTCCGAGGCGAGCCTCGCGCCCGGCAACACGTGGGTCGAGCTGGTCCCCGCCGGGAAGGGCTCGCTGACGATCTCCTGACGGGTCCGCGGCCCCGCCGCGATACCGGGGGATGACAACGGTGGCCGTCCCGTCGTCCTCACGGTGGAGGCGGTGCGACCCCGGGGGGGCGGTCGGGCCGTCACGGACCGTCCTGGGGGGCGACGCGACTGCTCCCCGGCACCGGCGACGCTGGGGGCATGGCCGCACACACCCCGCTCCCCGTCACCGTCCGTCCGGCGTCGTCGCGTCGCCGTGAGCCCGAGGACCACTCGGTGCGCTCCGCCGTCGCCGTCGTGGTCGCCGGGGTCGTCCTGGTCGCGCTGCTCGTCGGCGGAGGCGCGATGGCCGCGACGCTCCTCGACCTCTCGACCTGGGTGGGGACCTCCTGACGGCACGTCGCGACGCCGCCCGACGGGCACCGCGTCAGTACGCGTACGGGAATCCCGACCAGTCGGGGTCGCGCCGCTGCAGGAACGCGTCGCGCCCCTCGACGGCCTCGTCCGTCATGTACGCCAGGCGGGTCGCCTCCCCGGCGAAGACCTGCTGACCGGCCAGCCCGTCGTCGGCCAGGTTGAACGCGAACTTCAGCATCCGCACGGCCTGCGGCGACTTCGTCGCCAGGATGCGCGCGTACTCCAGGCCCGCGTCCTCGAGGTCCGCGTGGGCGACGACGTCGTTGACGGCGCCCCACGCGAGGGCGTCGTCCGCCGAGTACTCCCGCGCCAGGAAGAAGATCTCCCGCGCGCGCTTCTGCCCCACCTGCCGTGCCAGCAGGGCCGAGCCGTAGCCGCCGTCGAAGGACCCGACGTTCGCGTCGGTCTGCATGAAGCGCGCGTGCTCGCGGCTGGCGATCGTCAGGTCGGCGACGACGTGCAGCGAGTGCCCGCCGCCGGCGGCCCACCCGTTGACGAGCGCCACGACGACCTTCGGCATCGTCCGGATGAGGCGCTGCACCTCGAGGATGTGCAGGCGGCCCGCACGGGCCGGGTCGACGGCTGCGGCCGTCTCGCCGTCGGCGTACCGGTAGCCGTCGCGCCCGCGGATCCGCTGGTCCCCGCCGGAGCAGAACGCCCAGCCGCCGTCCTTGGGTGACGGGCCGTTGCCGGTCAGCAGCACGGTGCCGACGTCGGACGTCGTCCGGGCGTGGTCCAGGACCGCGTACAGCTCGTCGACGGTGTGCGGGCGGAACGCGTTGCGCACCTCGGGGCGGTCGAACGCCACCCGGACCACCGGCAGGTCACGCTCGGTCGCACCGGCCGCGGCCTGCTCGGCCGTGGGCCGCGCGCGCCCGCGGTGGTAGGTGATGTCGGTGAGGTGCTCGAACCCGGCGACCTCGCGCCACCGCGTCGGGTCGAACGTCTCCGAGACGCGCGCGGGCAGGGGGGCGGGGCTGCCGTTCTCACTCACGCCACCACCCTAACGACGCCCCCGCGGACACCCCGCCACCTCGCCCGCCCGCGGCGGCGGTCGGCGCAGGTGCGCGTGCGGCTTAGCCTGGGGACGTGGGTACGGAGCCGGACGTCGTCGTGTGGGACGTGCCGCTGCGCACCCGCTTCCGCGGTCTGACCCGACGTGACGGCGTGCTCGTGCGCGGCGACGCGGGGTGGGGCGAGTTCAGCCCCTTCTGGGACTACGACGACACCGCCGCGGCGCGCTGGTGGCGCGCGGCGCGCGAGGCCGCCGACGACGGCTGGCCGGCGCCGGTGCGCACGCACGTCCCCGTGAACGTGACGGTCCCTGCGGTCGACCCCGCGCACGCCCACCGCATCGTCACCGGGTCCGGGGGGTGCCGCACCGCGAAGGTCAAGGTCGCGGAGCCCGGGCAGCCCGCCGGCGCCGACGAGGCCCGGCTCGAGGCCGTGCGCGACGCGCTCGGTCCGCACGGCGCGATCCGTGTCGACGCGAATGCAGCCTGGGACGTCGACACGGCCGTGAGGCGCCTGGCGGCTCTCGACCGTGCCGCCGGGGGCCTGGAGTACGCCGAGCAGCCCGTGCCGGGGGTCGACGACCTCGCGGCCCTGCGGCGCCGTACGCACGTGCCGCTCGCGGCGGACGAGGCGGTGCGACGCACCGACGACCCGCTCGCGGTCGTCCGGCGGCACGCGGCCGACGTGATCGTCCTGAAGGTGCAGCCCCTCGGTGGCGTGCGCGCCTGCCTGCGGCTCGCCGAGCAGGCCGGTCTGCCCGTGGTCGTGTCGTCGGCGCTCGAGACGTCGGTCGGGCTCGCCGCAGGTCTCGCCCTGGCCGGCGCGCTGCCCGAGCTGCCGTACGCGTGCGGTCTGGCCACCGCGGCGCTGCTCGCCGACGACCTCGTGAGCGACCCGTTGCTGCCGCGCGACGGCGCGATCGAGGTCCGGCGCCCCGAGCCGTCCGCGGCGCTGGTGGGCGCGGCGGCAGCACCGCCCGCGCTCGTGGCGCGCTGGGGCGGCAGGCTCACCGCCGTGCGGGCTCGGGCATGATGGCGGACGTGACGCCCGAGGACCCGCCCGCCCGCCGCCGGCAGCGCCGCGACGCGACGGCCCTGCCGGGCGACGGCGCGCGTCCGCCGTCGCCGGCCGTGGCGGCCGCCCGGGTCCTGGTGCAGGCCCTCGCGGCGCTCGGCGTGCGGGACGTCGTGCTCGCGCCCGGGTCGCGCAGCGCGCCCCTCGCGTACGCCTTCGCCGACGCCGCCCGTCCCGACGACGAGCGCCCCGCCGGGGCGCCCGCGATCCGGTTGCACGTGCGCGTCGACGAGCGCGACGCGGGGTTCCTGGCGCTCGGTCTGGCCAAGGCGTCCGCGCACGCGGGGCTGCGCGGGCCGGGTCCCGCCCGCCCGGTCGCGGTCGTCACGACGTCCGGCACGGCCGTGGCGAACCTGCACCCCGCGGTCCTCGAGGCGCGCCACGCCGGCCTGCCGCTCGTGCTGCTGACGGCCGACCGGCCGCACGAGCTGCGCGGGACCGGCGCCAACCAGACGACCGAGCAGGCGCAGCTGTTCGGGTCCTCCGTGCGCCTCGCGGTCGACGTCCCCGCACCGAGCGGTCTGCCGGGTGAGGACCGGGACCTGCGCCGTGTGGTGTCGCGCGCCCTGGCTGCCGCGACCGGTGCCCGCACGGGCGACCCGGGGCCGGTGCACCTCAACCTCGCGTTCCGCGAGCCGCTGGTGCCGGGCGACGAGCCGTGGCCCACCGCCGCGGACGCCGGCCTGTCGCACGTCGGCGGGCGCGCGCAGCCCGCGGAGCAGTCGGCCGCGTCGACGGGCGCGGTCCCGCTCGTCGTCGAGGCCGTCGACGACGAGCGGGAGCGTGCTCGGCCGTCGCGGCGGGCGCGCGGCGCGGTCCCCACGGTCGTCGTGGCGGGCGACGGCGCGGGGCCCGGGGCGGCCCGCCTCGCGGAGGCGAACGGGTGGCCGCTCCTGGCCGAGCCGTCGTCCGGTGCGCGGCAGGGCCCCAACGCGGTCGGCGCCTACCGGCTCCTGCTCGCGGACGAGCGGCTCGGAGGGCGCGTCGGCCGTGTCGTCGTGCTCGGCCGCCCGACCCTGAGCCGACCCGTCCAGGTGCTG
This sequence comes from Cellulomonas xiejunii, assembly GCF_024508315.1. NCBI lineage: Bacteria > Bacillati > Actinomycetota > Actinomycetes > Micrococcales > Cellulomonadaceae > Cellulomonas > Cellulomonas xiejunii. The sequence goes on along the minus strand of NZ_CP101987.1, from coordinate 3,012,083 downwards.
CTCGCGCGGCCCGACGTCGACGTGCTGGTCGTCGCGCCCCGTGGCACGGACTGGCCCGACGCCGCGCGCAACGCCTCCCAGGTGCTGCTCGAGGTCCCGTGGCGCATGCGGCAGGGCCGGGTCGGCGCCCCCGCGGGATGGCTCGACGCGTGGCGCACCGCCGACGCCGCCGCGCAGGATGTGCTCTCCGGCGTCCTCGACGCGCCCGAGGACGCGCGCCGGTCGCGCAGCGGTCCGCGTGTCAGCGGCTGGGCCCTGGCGCGTGCTGTGGCGCGTGCCAGCGCGCCGGACGACGTGCTCGTCGTCGGCTCGTCCAACCCGGTGCGGGACCTCGACCTGGTCGCCCGCTGGGACCTGGCGCCGCTCGTGCTCGCCAACCGGGGCCTGGCCGGCATCGACGGCACGATCGCCACGGCCACGGGCGTGGCGCTCGCGCTGCCGGACCGTCGCGTGCGCGCCTACCTCGGCGACCTGACGTTCCTGCACGACGTGGGCGGGCTGCTGCGGGGCCCGGCGGAGCCGTCGGTCGACCTGCAGATCGTCGTCTCGAACGACGACGGGGGCTCGGTGTTCACGACGCTCGAGCACGGCGCCCCGGAGCGTGCCGACGTGTTCGAGCGGGTGTTCGCGACGCCGCACGGGGTCGACATCGCCGCGCTGTGCGCCGCGTACGGGGTGCGGCACACGCGGGTCGTCGACACCGACGGCCTGCTGCCCGCACTCGCCGCGCCCGGGACGGGGATGAGCGTCGTCGAGGTGCGGGTGGACCGCGCGCACCGGCGCTCCCTGGGGGAACGTCTGGCGGCGGAAGTCGCGGCGGCCGTCGACAAGGCCTTGTCGCCGCTGTCCTGACCGCTGCGCGGGCCGTCTGCCCGGTCCTGACCGCTGCGCGGGCCGTCTGCCCGGCATACTCCCAGGAAACTCCCAGCCCCCTGGGAGGCCGATCTCAGGACGACGCGGTGTGATGGGATTCGACAAGGAGGCACCCATGACCACTTCCACCCCCGAGCCGCGGTCCGCCGCCGGAACCACCGGGCCGGACGTCCGCGCCACCCAGCCGCTCCCCGCCGCCGGCGCCACCCCGCCCGCCGGAGAGCCGCGTCTGACGCCCGCGGAGCAGTGGGCGCGCTACGAGACGGCCCACCGTGCCGCACCCGCGTCGACCGGGCACGCACCCGGTGCTGCCTTCGGCGCCACCACGACCGGGCCCGGCCAGGCGCCCCCGGGGGCGACCCCGCCGTCCGACCCGTGGGCGGCGCCCGCGGACCCGCAGCGCCGCAAGAGCTCGCGGACCTGGGCGTGGATCGCGTCCGCCGCGGTCGTCGGGCTGCTCGTCGGTGGCGGGTCGATCGCGACCCTCGACTACCTGGACCAGCCCGGCTCGTCCGACCGCGCGTCGTCGATCGCCGGCCTCGGCAGCTCCGACAGCGACAAGGCGCCCGTCACGGGATCGAGCGCGCAGGACCCGGACTGGCAGCGGGTCGCCGCAGCCGTGCAGGACTCCGTCGTCGCGATCGACGTGCAGACGCAGTCCGGCGGCGGCCAGGGGTCCGGCTTCGTCATCGACGACTCCGGGTACGTGCTGACCAACGACCACGTGGTCGCCGGCGCGCAGGGCAACGTCCGCGTGACGCTCACCGACGGCCGCATCTTCGAGGCCGAGGTGGTCGGCACGGACGCCGCCACGGACCTCGCGGTCGTCCGCATCCTCGACGCCCCTGACGACCTGCAGGCCGCCTCGCTCGGCAACTCCGACGACGTCAAGGTGGGCGACCCGGTGATGGCCGTGGGCAACCCCCTGGGGCTGGCCAACACGGTGACCACCGGCATCGTCTCGGCCGTCGACCGTCCGGTCTCCACGCAGGGCGTGGACGGTGCCGACGGTGCGGTGACGAACGCCATCCAGGTCGACGCCGCGGTCAACCCGGGCAACTCCGGTGGTCCGCTGTTCGACGCCACGGGGAAGGTCATCGGCATCACGTCCTCGATTGCGACGCTGAGCCAGGCGTCGGGATCCATCGGGCTGGGCTTCGCGATCCCCGTGAACCTGGCGAAGAACATCGCGTCCCAGCTCATCGACAACGGGCAGGCGGAGCACGCGTTCCTGGGCGTCACCCTGTCCGACGGCACGGCTACCGCCGACGGGATCACGCGTCGGGGCGCCGTCGTCGAGAGCGTCACCGAGGGCTCGCCCGCCGGTGAGGCGGGGGTCCAGCCCGGGGACGTCATCGTCGCGATCGGGGACGAGCCCGTGGGCGGCGCCGAGTCCCTCACCGCGTTCGTCCGGGCGATGTCCTCGGGCGACGAGGCCACGCTGACGGTCGTGCGCGACGGCAAGGCAATTGAGCTGGACGTCACGCTCGCCACGCGGCCGGACGACTTCGGCACGGCCCCGCAGCAGGATCAGGGCGACCAGGGCCAGGGCCAGGGTGGGTTGCCTGAAGGCATGACGCCCGAGGACCTCTGGGAGTGGTTCCAGCAGCAGCAGCAGCAGGGTCAGGGCTGATCAGGCCCGGGCGCGGCCCCCGCGACGGGGCCGCGCCCGAGCGCCGCGCCACGGCCGAGCGGCGCCGACCGCGTCACGTCCGCGGTGCCGGCGTCGCGCCGTGTGCGCGGTGCATGCACGGGCCCGCCGTGAGATCCCCCCTCTCGCGGCGGGCCCTCACGCGTCCCGTCGCTCGCGCTCCGCGCCCCGCTCCCGGGTCGCGACGACGTCAGGACAGCGCGTGACGCATGGGGTCGAGCTTCGCGCGTGACTCGGCCAGCTCGGCTGCCGGGTCGGACGCGGCGACGACACCGCAGCCGGCGAACAGCCGCAGGCGGCGCGGGTCGTCGCGGTCCACCTCTGCGGAGCGCAGCGCGATGCCCCACTCGCCGTCGCCGTCGGCACCGAACCAGCCGACCGGGCCCGCGTACCGGCCGCGGTCCATGCCCTCGATGCGCGTGATGAGCGCGCGCGCAGCCTGCGTCGGGGTGCCGCAGACCGCGGCGGTCGGGTGCAGGGCCGCGGCGAGCGCGAGCGAGGAGGGGTGTGCGTCGTCCCCCTGCGGTGCGGTCAGGACGCCGGTGACGTCGGACGCCAGGTGCAGCACGTTCGGCAGCGGCAGGACGAACGGCACGTCGGGGACGTTCGACGACGAGCAGAACGGTGCGAGCGCCCGCGCGACCGACGTCACGGCGTACTCGTGCTCCTCGAGGTCCTTCGACGAGTGCGCGAGGATCGCGGCGCGGCCCATGTCCGCGTCGTCGTCACCCGTGCGCCGGATGGTGCCCGCGAGCACCCGGGACGTGACGAGCCCGCGCTCCGAGCGCACTAGCAGCTCGGGTGTCGCGCCGATCATCCCGTCGACGCTGAACGTCCAGCACGAGCGGTACCGGTCGGCGAGCCGCTGCAGGGCCCACCGCACGTCGAGCGGGTGCTCCGTGCGGGCGTGGACCTCGCGCGCGAGCACGACCTTCTCGACCTCGCCCCCGCGGATCGCGGCGATCCCCCGCGCGACCACGTCGAGCCAGGCATCGGCGTCGACGGCGCCGTCGGTGTAGGTGACCTCGCCCGGCGAGGTCGGTGCGTGGTGGTGCGGGACGACGTCGCGCAGCCGCGGTGCGGGACCGAGCTCGCCGGCGGTGCTCAGGGTCGTCAGCCACGTCCGGCCGTCGCGGCGGCCCACGACGACCCGTGGCACGACGACGACACCGCCCGCGGGGGAGTCGTCGTCGAACGCGAAGGAGCCGAACGCGACCGGGCCGGTCCCCGGCAGCCGGACCTCGTCGCGGATGATCGCGTGCTCGAGGACCCGCTGCCACGCACGCTCGGCGGCCGCGAACCTGTCGGCGCCGTGCACCTCCACGCGGACGGCCTCGCCCCAGGCGACGAGCCCGTCGCCGCGGCGCACCCACGCGAGGGGGGCGTCGGGGCCGAGCAGGTCGAGCAGGTCGGCGGCGTCCGGGGCGTCACCTGTGGGGAGGTCGCACTCGACCGTGCGCACGAGCAGGGGGCGGGGGACGCCGCCGGTGACAGGGGTCTCGGGCGACGTGCTCATCGTCGTCCAGCGTAGGCCCTCGCGGGCCGCTGACCGGGTGCGGAGCGGTGCGACGCTCGTCTCAACGCGGCTTGCGGGCCACCACGACGTCGCGCTCGATGGCCTGGTCCACGCGGTGCGCCAGGCCGAGGAACGCCGGCCCGTCGAGCGGCTCCAGCCCGGCGTCGCGGAGCATCGCGACCAGGTCCTCGCGCGGGAGCACCTTGGTGTTCCACGACAGGCCCATCGCGCCGCCGCGGCGCAGCACGGTCGTCCACACCGGGATCGCGTCGGTGAGCAGGTCCCGCGGGGAGCGCGACGGCGTCCGCGGCCCGGTCACCGACCCGTGCTGGATGCCGTACGGCGCGTCCGCGACGACGACGTCGAAGAAGCCGGCGCGGTACATGCGGTCCGTGTCGAGCGTGTCGCCCTGCGTGATCTCGAGCGTCTGCACGTCACCGGCGCGGTACTCGTCCTTGGTGGCGGCGAGCTCGAACGTCGTGCGGCGGCCCAGGTTGCGGCCGGCGACCCGCACGCGGCTCGAGCTCGACCGGTGCTTGAGCCGCTTGTCCTGCAGCCAGCGCGCGGCGAACGCGGTGTACGCCTCGACGTCGCGCCGGTCGACGTCGACGCCGTACGCGTCCCAGCCGTACATCAGCGCCTGGTTGAGCGTCGTCCCGCGCCCGCACATCGGGTCGAGCACCCGCACGCGCGAGCCGAGGAACCCCTCGACCGGGAGCGCGGCTGCCGCCGTGAGGTTGAGCAGCAGCCGGGTGAGCTGCTCGTTCGTCTTGCCGATGTACTTGAGGATCGTCAGCAGGTCGTCGTCGTAGCGGTCGAGGCGCGGTGCGTCGAGCGGCAGCAGCGAGCCGTCGTCCCGCAGCTCGAACAGCGCGAACAGCGACGACAGGTTGGCCAGCACGCGCAGGTCGTCCACGGTGAGGTCCGGTGCGTCGAGCACGAGGTACGGGACACCGCCCAGCCTGCGCTCGACGGGACCACCCGCGGCGGCGACGCGGCCGCCCAGGAGCAGGTCGTCGAGCGCGAGCAGCTCGTTGCTCAGCAGGCGCGCGGCGTTCTGGGTGTACACCCGGTTCGCCGACGGCTGGACGAGGATCGCGTACTGCGGCATGGGTGGTGACGCCCCCGGGGGTCGGATCGGTGGCGCGACCCGGCGGCGCGCCCACGCCGCACGCTACCCGAGCACGGTGCGCGCCCGACCGCTCGGACCTGCGACCATGGGCGCATGCCTCGCGCCGCCCTCGACAAGGACCCCCGCGACGTCGCCGCCATGTTCGACGCGGTCGCGCACCGGTACGACCTGACGAACGACGTCATCTCGCTCGGGCAGGACCGCGCGTGGCGCAAGGCCACGCTCGCGGCGCTCGGCGCCGAGCGCGGCGAGACGGTGCTCGACCTCGCCGCCGGCACGGGGACGTCGAGCGAGCCGCTCGCGGACGCGGGCGTGCACGTCGTGCCGTGCGACCTGTCGACGGGCATGCTGCGCGTCGGCCGCCGCCGCCGCCCGGACCTGCCGTTCGTGGCGGGCGACGCGCTGCACCTGCCGTTCGCCGACGAGTCCTTCGACGCGGTGACCATGTCGTTCGGGCTGCGCAACGTGTCCGACGTCGACGCCGCGCTGCGCGAGCTGCTGCGCGTCACGCGGCCCGGGGGACGCCTGGTGGTGTGCGAGTTCTCCCGGCCGACGTTCGCGCCGTTCCGCACGGTCTACACCAACTACCTCATGCGGGCCCTGCCGCCCGTCGCGCGGGCGGTGTCCAAGGAGCCGGACGCCTACGTGTACCTCGCGGAGTCGATCCGCAGCTGGCCGGACCAGCGCGAGCTGGGCCTGCTGGTGCGGGGTGCCGGATGGGACAAGGTGGCCTTCCGCAACCTGTCGGGCGGCATCGTCGCCCTGCACCGCGCGACCCGGCCCTGACCTGCGAGGTGTGCGCTGCGCGGCGCTCGCGCCGGGGCGCGCCGGGTCCGGGGAGGATGGGTCACGCCGGTGCGTCCCGCGCAGGGAGCGGGACCGCGGGCGGTGCGTCGTGGCCGCTCGGGAGCCGGGCGCGGGACCAACGTCCGGCGCTGTCGCTGAGGTAAGCCAACCCTTCGCAGACATGCCCGGACGGGCTGGTTACACTCGCCGGGGTTGCACGTGAACAACGTCACAAGTGGGGTGGCAGGGTGGTCGGGACGATCGATGACGCGGACGTCATCGTCGTCGGCGCCGGTCCCGCCGGGTCCTCCGCGGCCTTCCACTGCGCCGCCGCCGGGCTGGACGTCCTGCTGCTGGAGAAGGCGACGTTCCCGCGCGACAAGATCTGCGGCGACGGCCTGACGCCCCGCGCCGTGGCCGAGCTGGTGCGCATGGGTGTGCCGATCCGCGAGCAGGACGGCTGGATCCGCAACCGCGGCCTGCGGGTCATCGGAGGCGGTCACCGCCTCGAGCTGCCCTGGCCCGAGCTGTCGAGCTACCCGTCGTACGGCCTGGCGCGGGCGCGCACGTCGTTCGACCAGATCCTCGCCGAGCACGCGCGTGCCGGCGGCGCGAAGCTGCTCGAGGGCACGGCCGTCACCGCCCCCGTGCGCGACGAGCGCACCGGTCGCGTCGTCGGCGTGCGGGCCAGGCCCGTCGCGACCGACGGGCGGCGCACCGTCGACGCGGGGGACGAGGTCGAGTACCGCGCGCCCGTCGTGATCGCCGCCGACGGCGTCTCGGCGCGGCTCGCGACGTCCGTCGGGCGCGCCAAGCGCGACGACCGGCCGATGGGCGTGGCCGTCCGCACGTACTTCCGCACGCCCCGCCACGACGACCCCTGGATGGAGTCGCACCTCGAGCTGTGGGACGGCCCCCCGGGCCGCTCGAACCTCATGCCCGGGTACGGCTGGATCTTCTCGCTCGGCGACGGCACCGCGAACGTCGGCCTGGGCTCGGTGAGCTCGACGGCGGCCGCCACCAAGGTCGACTACAAGGACCTGTTCGCCCGCTGGATGGCCAACGCGCCGCGCGAGTGGGAGTTCACCCCGGAGAACCAGGTCGCACCCGTGCGCGGCGCGGCGCTGCCCATGGGCTTCAACCGCGGCCCGCTCTACGCCGACGGGCTGCTGCTCGCCGGCGACGCCGCCGGGATGGTCAGCCCGTTCAACGGCGAGGGGATCGCCTACGGCCTGCAGGCGGGTAGGGTCGCGGCGGACGCGATCGCGCAGGGTCTGGCGCGCGGTTCGGCCGCTGGACGGGAGCGGGCGCTGGCGACGTACCAGCAGCGCATGAAGGACGATCTCGGCGGGTACTACACGCTCGGCCGGGTGTTCGTGCGGCTCATCGAGCACCCCCAGGTGATGCACCTGTGCACGCGCTACGGGCTGCCGCGCCCGCTGCTCATGAAGTTCGTGCTCAAGCTCCTGTCCGACTGCTACGAACCCCGCGGCGGCGACCTGGTCGACCGCGTCATCGCCGCTCTCGCCCGGCTGGCGCCCGATGCGTGAGGCGGCGAGCATGACCCACGTGACGCTGGGCCGCACCGGCCGGACGTCTTCGACGAGGAGGATCGCTCGATGAGCAACCCGTACGTCCCGCTCCTGGTGATGATCGGGATCGCGGCCGTCCTCGCCCTCGGTGGGGTCGGCGCGAGCGCGATCCTCGGCCCCAAGCGGTACAACCGCGCCAAGCTCGAGGCCTACGAGTGCGGCATCGAGCCCACGCCCCACGCGATCGGTGGCGGGCGCTTCCCGATCAAGTACTACCTGGTCGCCATGACCTTCATCATCTTCGACATCGAGGTCGTCTTCCTCTACCCGTGGGCCGTGGGCTTCGCGGAGCTCGCGACGTTCGGCCTCGTGGCGATGATGGTGTTCCTGCTGATCATCACGGTCCCGTTCGTCTACGAGTGGAAGCGCGGCGGTCTGGAGTGGGACTGACCCCCGGGGGCCCGGCGCAGCCGGCCCCGACACCTGCCAGGACGTGCAGCCGACCGACACCGAGGAGGGACTGACATGGGGATCGAGGAAGCGCCCTCGGGCTTCCTGCTGACGACGGTCGAGGACCTCGTCGGCTACTTCCGCAAGGCATCGCTGTGGCCGGTGACCTTCGGGCTCGCGTGCTGCGCGATCGAGATGATGGCCGCCGGCACCAGCCGGTACGACATCTCGCGGCTCGGCATGGAGGTCTTCCGCGCGTCGCCGCGCCAGTCGGACCTCATGATCGTCGCGGGACGTGTCAGCCAGAAGATGGCGCCCATCGTGCGGCAGGTCTACGACCAGATGGCCGGCCCGAAGTGGGTGCTGTCGATGGGCGTGTGCGCGTCGTCCGGCGGCATGTTCAACAACTACGCGATCGTCCAGGGCGTCGACCACATCGTGCCTGTGGACATCTACCTGCCCGGTTGCCCGCCGCGTCCCGAGATGCTGCTGCACGCGATCCTCGCGCTGCACCAGCAGATCCAGGACGAGCCGCTGGGCGTCAACCGCCAGGAGGCGGCACGCAAGGCGCAGGAGGCCGCGATGGCCGCGACCCCGACGTCGCACATGACGGGACTGCTGCGATGAGCGACGAGAGCACGAAGCCCTCCGAGGGCACCGACCCCACGACGGGCACCAAGCCGGTCGCGCAGTCCACGCCGGCGGAGGACGCGACGTCCCCCGTCGCCGACCGCCCGACGGAGGGCACCAAGCCGACGGCCGAGAAGGCCGACGCGTCCGCCGCGGTCAAGCCGGGGGAGCCCGCGCCCGCCGGGACGCAGCGCACGAGTGCCGCGGCCCTCGAGGCCGGGTCCCAGAACGTCCCGGCCGGCCTCGACCCGACGAGCCCGCGCACGCCGCTCGACATCGTCGACGTCCGCACCGGCATGTTCGGCGTGGCCGGCACCGGTGACACCTCCGGGTTCGGCGGTCTCGTGCGGACCGTCGCGATGCCCGGCCCGAGCGAGCGCCCGTACGGCGGCTGGTTCGACGAGGCCGTCGACGTCCTCACCGAGGTGCTCGACGAGTCCGGCACCGGTTTCGCGAACGCGGTGGAGGCCGTCGTCGTCGACCGCGGCGAGCTCACGCTGGAGGTCGCGCGCGAGCACCTCGTCGAGGTCGTGCAGGCCCTGCGCGACGACCCCGACCTGCGCTTCGAGCTCTCGCTCGGGGTCTCCGGGGTCCACTTCCCGCACGACGCGGGGCGCGAGCTGCACGCGGTCTACCACGTGGCGTCCGTGACGCACGGCCGCCGTCTGCGGCTCGAGGTCGCGGCGCCCGAGGGTGACCCGCACATCCCGTCCACGGTGGCGGTCTACCCCGCCAACGACTGGCACGAGCGCGAGACCTGGGACTTCTTCGGGATCGTTTTCGACGGGCACCCGGGCCTGGCCCGCATCGAGATGCCCGACGACTGGCCGGGCCACCCGCAGCGCAAGGACTACCCCCTCGGCGGGATCCCGGTCGAGTACAAGGGCGCGACCATCCCGCCCCCGGACCAGCGGAGGTCGTACAGCTGATGACCGCCCCCACGTCGCAGACACCCCACGCGACCCGCCACGTCCCGCTGGACGACACCGCGGGAGTGCCCTCGTTCGAGGCCTCCGGCGGCGACTGGTCCGACATCGCCGAGGAGGCCGCTCGCCTCGGCGAGGAGCGCATCGTCGTCAACATGGGCCCGCAGCACCCGTCGACCCACGGCGTGCTGCGCCTCATGCTCGAGATCGACGGCGAGACCGTCACCGAGGCCCGTGCCGGTATCGGCTACCTGCACACGGGCATCGAGAAGAACATGGAGTACCGCACCTGGACCCAGGGCGTGACGTTCTGCACCCGCATGGACTACGTCGCCCCGCTGTTCCAGGAGGCGGCCTACTGCCTCGCGATCGAGAAGCTCCTGGGCATCACGGACGACGTCCCCGAGCGCGCCTCGGTCATCCGCGTCCTGATGATGGAGCTCAACCGCATCTCCTCGCACCTGGTCTTCCTGGCCACGGGCGGCAACGAGCTCGGCGCCACGACCATCATGATCCTGGGCTTCACGGCCCGCGAGGAGATCCTCAAGATCTTCGAGATGATCTCCGGGCTGCGCATGAACCACGCGTACATCCGCCCCGGCGGCGTCGCGCAGGACGTGCCCCCGGGCGCGATCGACTCGGTCCGCGAGGGCCTCGTCAAGGTCCGCGGCTACATGCGCCAGCTCGAGGACCTCATGCTGGCCAACCCGATCCTGCACGCCCGCATGAAGGACGTCGGCGCGCTGAGCCTCGCGGCCTGCATGTCGCTCGGTGTCACGGGCCCGCTCCTGCGCGCGACCGGCCTGCCGTACGACGTGCGCAAGACCGACCCGTACTGCGGCTACGAGACGTACGACTTCGACGTCCCGACGCAGGAGGCCGCGGACTCGTGGGCCCGCCTGCTCGTGCGCGTCGAGGAGTGCTACCAGTCGATGCGGATCGTCGAGCAGTGCCTCGAGCGGCTCGCGAAGCCGGGACCCGTCATGGTCGCCGACAAGAAGATCGCGTGGCCGGCGCAGCTGGCCATCGGCACCGACGGCATGGGCAACTCGCTCGACCACATCAAGGAGATCATGGGCACCTCGATGGAGTCCCTGATCCACCACTTCAAGCTGGTGACCGAGGGCTTCCGCGTGCCCGCGGGCCAGGTCTTCCAGACCGTCGAGCACCCGCGCGGCGAGCTGGGCGTGCACCTGGTGTCCGACGGCGGCACCAAGCCGTACCGGGCACACTTCCGCGACCCGTCGTTCAACAACCTGCAGGCCGTCTCGATGATGTGCGAGGGCGGGCAGATCGCCGACGTCGTCGTCGCCGTCGCGTCGATCGACCCGGTGCTGGGAGGGGTGGACCGCTGATGTCCGTCGAGCACGCGGGCGCAGCAGCGCCCCACGAGCACGGCCGTGTCCCGGGTGAGCGGCACGCCGTCGGGTACGACGAGGAGACGCGCGCGCGGCTGACGGCCGACGCGCAGGAGATCATCGCCCGCTACCCGCAGGCGCGCTCCGCGCTGCTGCCGATGCTGCACCTGGTGCAGTCGGAGGACGGCTACGTGAGCCCGCGCGGCATCGCGTTCTGCGCCACGACGCTGGGTATCTCCACGGCCGAGGTGTCGGCCGTCGCGACCTTCTACACGCAGTACAAGCGGCACCCCAACGGCACCTACACCGTCGGGGTGTGCACCAACACGCTGTGCGCGGTCATGGGCGGCGACGCGATCTGGGAGGAGCTCTCCGAGCACCTCGGGATCGGTCACGACGAGACGACCGAGGACGGCGCGGTCACGCTCGAGCGCATCGAGTGCAACGCGGCCTGCGACTACGCGCCGGTGATGATGGTCAACTGGGAGTTCTTCGACAACCAGACGCCGGCCTCGGCCGTCGAGGTGGTCGACCGGCTGGTCGAGGGCGCACCCGTCGCGCCGACCCGCGGGGCGTCGAGCGTCTGCACGTTCAAGGAGATGAGCCGCGTCCTGGCGGGCTTCCCCGACGGGCGCGCCGACGAGGGCGTGGGCGCCGGTCCGGCGACGGTGCGCGGCACCGTGCTGGCCCGGGAGCGGGGCTGGACCGCCCCGTCGTTCGACGCGGACGAGCGCACCACCGCGACGGGCGCCACCCACGGCGAGCCGGACGCGGGCGAGGCGCAGTCGAGCGCCGAGCGCCCGGAGACGACCCCTGCCGACGTCTCGCCCGCCGGCGAGCAGCGCAAGCAGAAGTCCGACGACGCGAAGGAGTCGTGATGACGACCCTGACCCCCGTGCTGTCCGCGCACTGGGACGCGGACCGGTCGTGGAAGCTCGCCCGGTACGAGGCCGACGGCGGCTACCGCGGTCTGCGTCGTGCGCTGACCATGGCGCCTGCCGACGTCGTGACGGCCGTCAAGGACTCCGGCCTGCGCGGCCGTGGTGGCGCCGGCTTCCCGACCGGCATGAAGTGGGGCTTCCTGCCCGCGCCGGACGGCGGACCGCGCTACCTCGTGGTCAACGCCGACGAGTCCGAGCCGGGCACCTGCAAGGACATCCCGCTCATGCTGGCGAGCCCGCAGGACCTCATCGAGGGCGTGATCATCACGTCCTACGCGATCGGCTGCCACCACGCGTTCATCTACGTGCGCGGCGAGGTCGTGCACGTCTACCGCCGGCTCCTCGAGGCCGTGCGCGAGGCGCGCGAGGCCGGTTACCTGGGGACCGACATCCTCGGGTCGGGCTTCGACCTCGAGATCACCGTGCACGCCGGCGCCGGCGCGTACATCTGCGGTGAGGAGACGGCGCTGCTCGACTCGCTCGAGGGCCTGCGCGGTCAGCCGCGTCTCAAGCCGCCGTTCCCCGCGGTCGCGGGCCTGTACGCCCGGCCGACGGTCGTGAACAACGTCGAGTCCGTCGCGTCGGTGCCCGGGATCCTGGTCGGCGGGGCCGACTGGTTCACGTCGATGGGCACGGAGCGCTCGGCCGGTCACGGCCTGTTCTCCCTCTCGGGACACGTCACGCGCCCCGGGCAGTACGAGGCGCCGCTGGGCATCACGCTGCGCGAGCTGCTCGACATGGCCGGTGGCGTGCGCGAGGGCCACGAGCTGAAGTTCTGGACGCCCGGCGGCTCGTCGACGCCGATCTTCACCGCGGAGCACCTCGACGTGCCGCTGGACTACGAGTCCGTCGGTGCCGCAGGGTCCATGCTCGGCACGCGCGCCCTGCAGATCTTCGACGAGACGACGTCCGTCGTGAAGGCCGTGTCGCGGTGGATCCAGTTCTACAAGCACGAGTCGTGCGGCAAGTGCACGCCCTGCCGCGAGGGCACGTTCTGGCTGGAGCAGATCATGGGCCGCCTCGAGGCGGGTCAGGGCACCACGGCGGACATCGACCTGCTGCTGGACCTGTGCGACAACATCCTGGGCCGCGCGTTCTGCGCGCTCGGGGACGGCGCCACCAGCCCGGTGACCAGCGCCATCCAGTACTTCCGGGAGGAGTTCGAGGCGGGCACGCACACGCCCGCCGACGTCCTCTTCCCGCCGGAGCGCAGCTCGCTCTTCGACTACACGCCGCGTCGCAGCACGCAGCTGGCGGGGGTGCACGCATGACCATCACGACCCCGAGGGGCTCGTCGACCACGCCGTTGGTGCCGGCCGCACCGCCGGCCGCGCCCGCGGAGCCGTCGGACACCGTCACGTTCAGCGTGGACGGGATCGAGACGACCGTGCCGAAGGGCACGCTCGTCATCCGGGCCGCCGAGCAGCTGGGCATCCAGATCCCGCGCTTCTGCGACCACCCGCTGCTGGCGCCCGCCGGTGCGTGCCGCCAGTGCCTGGTCGAGGTGTGGGCCCCCGGGCGCGACGGCAACCTGGCGAAGATGCCGAAGCCGCAGGCGTCCTGCACGCTGCAGGCCACACCCGGCATGCAGGTCAAGACGCAGCACACGTCGCCCGAGGCCGACAAGGCCCAGCACGGCGTCATGGAGCTGCTGCTCATCAACCACCCGCTCGACTGCCCCGTCTGCGACAAGGGTGGCGAGTGCCCCCTGCAGAACCAGGCGATGAGCAACGGGCGCGCCGCGACCCGGTTCGTCGACGTCAAGCGCACGTTCCCCAAGCCGATCGCGGTCTCGACGCAGATCCTGCTCGACCGCGAGCGGTGCGTCCTGTGCCAGCGGTGCACCCGGTTCTCCGAGGAGATCGCGGGCGACGTGTGGATCGACCTGCAGAAGCGGGGCGCCGCGCAGCAGATCGGGACGTTCGACACCGAGGTCCTCGGCTTCACGGGTGACGCCCCGGTGGGGGCGTCGACGCTCGACACGAGCGGTCGGCCGTTCGCGTCGTACTTCTCCGGCAACACCGTGCAGATCTGCCCGGTCGGTGCGCTCACGTCCGCCGCCTACCGGTTCCGCGCCCGCCCGTTCGACCTCGTGTCCGCAGCCTCGATCGCGGAGCACGACGCCAACGGGTCGGCGATCCGTGTCGACCACCGCCGCGGCGTCGTCCTGCGACGCCTCGCGGGCGACGACCCGGCGGTCAACCAGGAGTGGGTCAGCGACAAGGACCGGTTCGCGTTCCACTGGCAGTCGGCACCGGACCGCGTCACGACGCCGATGGTGCGTCGGCGGCTGGCGGACGGCACGCGCAGCGAGCTCGAGCCGTGCTCGTGGACCGAGGCGCTCGACACCGCCGCGGCCGGGCTGCGCGGCGCGACCGTCGGCGTGCTCCCCGGTGGCCGCGTGACGCTCGAGGACGCCTACGCGTACTCCAAGCTCGCGCGCACCGTGCTCGGCACCAACGACGTCGACCACCGCGCGCGTCCGCACTCCGCGGAGGAGGAGACGTTCCTCGGGTACCACGTCGCCGGTCGCACGCTGCAGGTGACGTTCGGCGACCTCGTGGCCGCGCCGGCTGTGCTGTGCGTCGGGTACGAGCCCGAGGAGGAGGGCGGCATCCTCTTCCTGCGCCTGCGCGGCTCCGTCGTGGCCGGCCGCACGCGGGTGTTCTCGCTCGCCGCTCTCGCGAGCCGCGGCCTCGAACGGCTCGACGGCACGCTGCTGCCGGCGGCCCCGGGCACGGAGCCCGAGGTGCTCGACGCGATCACCACGGGCGCGCAGGACGTGCTCGGCACCACCGCCGAGGCGCTGGCCGCCGACGGCGCGGTCATCCTCGTGGGCGAGCGCGCGGCGACCGTGCCGGGCGCCCTGACCGCCGTGCTCCGGCTCGCGGAGCGCACGGGTGCCCGCGTCGCGTGGATCCCGCGGCGCGCCGGCGAGCGCGGCGCGGTCGAGGCGGGCACGCTGCCGACGCTGCTGCCGGGCGGTCGTCCGGTGAGCGACGCGTCGGCCCGCGTGGACGTGGCCGCCGTGTGGGGCGTCGACGACCTGCCGGCCGCACCGGGACGCAGCGCGGACGAGATCCTCGCTGCCGCGGCAGCGGGGCAGCTCGGTGCGCTCCTCGTCGGTGGCGTGGACCCGGCCGACCACGGCGACCCCGTGCTGGCTCGTGCCGCGCTGGCCGCGGTCCCGTTCCTGGTGTCGCTCGAGGTACGGCGCAGCGAGGTCACCGACCTCGCGGACGTCGTGCTTCCCGTGGCGCCGCCGGTCGAGAAGGCCGGGACGTACGTGACGTGGGAGGGGCGTCCGCGCCCGTTCGCGCAGGTGCTGACGACGACGCAGCTGTCGGACTTCCGCGTGCTCGACCGGCTCGCCGACGCGCTCGGGGCCGACCTGGGCCTGCTGACGCTGGCGGACGTGCACGCCGAGCTCGACCAGCTCGGTGGCTGGGACGGCGCGCGGGTCGAGCGGCCCGCGACGGGCTCGGACGAGCCGCCCGCGGTGCCCCCGGGCCACGCGGTGCTCGCGACGTGGCACCAGCTCCTGGACGCCGGTCGCCTGCAGGACGGTGAGCCGTACCTGGCGGGCACGGCGAAGCAGCCGGTCGCCCGCGTCTCGCCGGTCACGGCGCAGGCGGCGGGTGTGGCCGACGGCGACGACGTGGCTGTCAGCACCGACCGCGGCACGATCACGGTCCCCGTGCAGGTCACCGAGATGGCGGACCACGTCGTGTGGCTCGCGACGAACCCGCGTGGCGCCGCGGTGCGCGACGTGCTGGGCGCGGTCGGTGGCACGGTCGTGGCGCTCGCGCCGGTGGGCCGCAGCGACGCCCCCGGCGTCACGGCACATGCGGACTCCGGGCTCACCGGGGACGCTGCGGAGGCCGTCGCCGGCGTCCGCGTGGACGAGGAGGAGCGGGCATGAGCGTGCTGGCCACGGCGCTGGGCGCGCTGCCGACCGCCGTCGGCGACGGGGCTGTCGCCCCGGTCGTCGCGGACTTCAGCCAGGACGTGTTCTGGGTCTGGCTGCTCAAGGCGGTCGCGATCATCGTCTTCCTGCTGACCAGCGTGCTCATCGCGATCTGGTTCGAGCGCCGCGTCGTGGGTCGCATGCAGCTGCGGCCCGGACCCAACGTGCACGGACCTTTCGGCCTGCTGCAGTCGCTCGCCGACGCGATGAAGCTCCTGGTCAAGGAGGACGTCACCGTCAAGGCGGCCGACAAGCTGGTCTACATCCTCGCGCCGATGATCGCGGTGCTGTGCTCGCTGCTGGTGTTCGCGGTCATCCCGTTCGGACCCGAGGTGAGCATCTTCGGCGTCGTGACGCCGCTGCAGCTCACGGACTTCTCGGTCGCGGTGCTGTACATCCTCGCGTGCGCCGCGGTCGGCGTGTACGGCATCGTGCTCGGCGGCTGGTCGTCCAACTCGACGTACCCGCTGCTCGGCGGGGTCCGTTCCACCGCGCAGGTCATCTCCTACGAGCTCGCGATGGGCCTGTCCCTGGTCAGCGTGTTCATCATGGCCGGGTCGATGTCGACCTCCCAGATCGTCGACTCCCAGACGCAGGTCTGGTGGTTCCTGCCGCTGCTGCCCGCGTTCGTCATCTACCTCATCTCGATGGTCGGCGAGACGAACCGTCTGCCGTTCGACCTGCCCGAGGCCGAGGGCGAGCTCGTCGGCGGCTACACCACCGAGTACTCGTCGATGAAGTTCGCGTGGTTCTTCCTCGCCGAGTACATCAACATGCTCAACGTCTCGGCGGTCGCGACCACCCTGTTCTTCGGCGGCTGGCGTGCCCCGTGGCCGATCTCGGCCATCAACGACGGCATGTTCAACACCGGCTGGTGGCCCGTCCTGTGGTTCGTCGCCAAGGTCTGGCTGTTCATGTTCGTGTTCGTGTGGATCCGGGGCTCGGTGCTGCGGTTCCGCTACGACCAGTTCATGAAGATCGGGTGGAAGGTCCTCATCCCGGCCGCGCTCCTGTGGGTCGTGTGCGTGACGTTCGTCCAGGCCGCGCGCCAGCTGTGGGACGTGGACCTGCGCACGCTGCTCTTCTTCCTCGCCGGTCTCGTCGTGGTCGGGCTCGTCGCCTCGTTCCTCGTGCCGGAGAAGAAGCCGGAGCCGGCACCCGAGCCGACCGGCCCGCAGGAGTTCGACCCGTTCGAGAACGGCTACCCGGTGCCACCCCTGCCGGGGCAGGTCCTGCCGCCGTCCCCGCGCGCGCAGCGCCGCCTCGCGGCGACGCAGCCGACCGACCCGTCCGGACCCGAGACCCCGTTGGAGGTGCGCGGTGGCTGAGCAGCGCAAGAAGAAGCCCGCGTCGGGCGCACCGGCGCCCGGCGCACCCGGTCGTGACGTGCGGCGCACGGCACCGGACCGGGGCGAGGTCGACCGTCCGGCCGCCTACGAGTCGCTCATCGAGAAGCGCTCGGGCCTGAGCGAGCTGCTCGCGCCCGTCGCCGGCTTCGGCGTGACGTTCGCGAACATGTTCAAGCCCACGGTCACCGAGCAATACCCGCGCGAGCAGGTGCCGACCAAGCCGCGGTACCACGGGCGCCACCAGCTCAACCGGTACGCCGACGGCCTCGAGAAGTGCATCGGCTGCGAGCTGTGCGCCTGGGCGTGCCCGGCCGACGCGATCTACGTGGAGGGTGGAGACAACACCCCCGACGCGCAGTTCTCGCCGGGGGAGCGGTACGGCCGCGTCTACCAGATCAACTACCTGCGCTGCATCTTCTGCGGCCTGTGCATCGAGGCGTGCCCCACGCGGGCGCTGACGATGACCAACGAGTACGAGCTCGCGGGTCCGACCCGCCCGGGGATGATCTGGGAGAAGCAGGACCTGCTCGCGCCGCTGCGCTCGGGTCAGCTCGCGGCGCCGCACCCGATGGTCGAGGGGACGTCCGACACGGACTACTACCGCGGCCAGGTCACGGGCGTCACCGACGACCAGGTCGCCTGGGTCTCCGAGCACCGCCCGGACGACCCGACGCTGCCGGAGAACGCCGCGAAGGGCGCGAAGGTCCCCGACCTCGGCGAGACGCGCCTCGCGCAGCGCGCGATCACGGCGGCCGCGCACCGCCAGGGGGGTGCCAGGTGAACCTGTTGTCCACCGTGCTGCCGGCGGCTGCCGGCGCGCTGACCGAGAGCGGCCAGACGAGCACGGCCGAGGCCGTGCTGTTCTGGGTCCTCGGCCCGCTCATGGTGCTCGCCGCGCTCGGGCTGCTGCTCGCGCGCAAGGCGGTGCACGCGGCGCTGGCCGTCATCTTCATCATGATCTCGCTGGCGTTCATGTACGTCGCCCAGGGCGCGGAGTTCCTCGGCGTCGTGCAGGTCGTCGTCTACACCGGCGCCGTCATGATGCTGTTCCTGTTCGTCCTCATGCTCGTCGGTGTCGACCGGTCGGACTCGCTCGTCGAGACGATCCGCGGGCAGCGGTGGATCGGTGTCCTG
This sequence comes from Cellulomonas xiejunii, assembly GCF_024508315.1. Taxonomy (NCBI): domain Bacteria; kingdom Bacillati; phylum Actinomycetota; class Actinomycetes; order Micrococcales; family Cellulomonadaceae; genus Cellulomonas; species Cellulomonas xiejunii. The sequence continues at coordinate 2,993,838 of NZ_CP101987.1, read as the reverse complement.
GCAGGGCTGGGGCTCGGCATCGTCCTCGTCGGTGTCGTCGGGCGCGCCACGTACGGACCTCCCACCGGGCTGGGCACGGCGAACGCGCCCTCCAACCCCCAGGCTGTCGCCCACGTGATCTTCGGCCAGCACGTGCTGGCCGTCGAGGTCGTCGGTGCGCTGCTCGTGGTCGCCGCGCTCGGTGCGCTGGTGATGACCCACCGGGGACGCCTGGTGCCCAAGGTCGGCCAGCGTGAGCGGGCCGAGCGCCGGCTGCGGGAGGGCGGGCACCCCGTGTCGCTGCCGGCCCCCGGCGTCTACGCCCGGCACAACGCCATGGACGTCCCGGCGCTCCTGCCGGACGGCACGCCCCTGGAGACCTCGGTGCCGCGCGTGCTGCGCGTCCGGGGCCAGGAGGCCGACGCACGCGAGTACGCCGCGCGGATCGACCGGGTGCTGGCCGGCGGCTGGGCCGTCGGTGCAGGCACGTTCACGTCCGACGACGAGTACCTGGGAGGGCCGGACGGAGCCGTCACCGGCGGGGTGGTCCTGCCTCGCCCCGACGGCGCGTCCCCCGACCCGGCGGACCGGTCGACCGACGCCCCGACGCACGACGAGGAGGACGGCCGGTGAGCCTCACCCACTACCTGGTGCTGGCCGCGATCCTGTTCGCGATCGGCGCGACGACGGTCCTGCTGCGACGCAACGCGATCATCGTGTTCATGGGCGTCGAGCTCATGCTCAACTCGACGAACCTCCTGCTCGTGACGTTCTCGCGGATGCACGGCAACCTCTCGGGTCAGGTGCTCGCGTTCTTCGTCATGGTGGTCGCGGCCGCCGAGGTGGTCGTCGGCCTGGCGATCATCGTGACCATCTTCCGGACCAGACGCTCGGCGTCGGTCGACGACGTCAACCTGCTGAAGAGCTGAGGGGCAGCACGTGCACACCCTGATCTCCCTGACCGCGCCTGCCGTGTTGCCGGTGGTGACCCCGGTCGTCGCGGCCCCCGAGTGGGCGGGCGGGCAGGCGGCCGTCTGGCTCGTCGCGCTGCCGCTGCTGTCGGCGGCGGTGCTGCTGCTGCTCGGCCGTCGTGCCGACCGGTGGGGCCACTGGCTGGGCGTCCTCGCCTCGGCCGGCGCCTTCGTCGTCGGCGTCGTGCTGCTCCTGGCCGTGCTCGGCCAGCCCGCCGGCGAGCGCGTCCACGACGTTCACCTGGCGAGCTGGCTGGACGCCGGTGCGTTGAGCATCGACGCCGGCCTGCGCGTGGACCCGCTGTCGCTGACCTTCGTGCTGCTCGTGACCTTCGTCGGCACCCTGATCCACGTGTACTCCGTGGCGTACATGGAGCACGACGCGGCGCGGCGCCGGTTCTTCGCCTACCTCAACCTGTTCGTCGCGGCGATGCTGCTGCTGGTCCTCGCGGACTCGTACGTGCTGCTGTTCGTCGGCTGGGAGGGCGTGGGCCTCGCCTCGTACCTGCTCATCGGCTTCTGGAACCACCACACGCCGTACGCGGTCGCCGCGAAGAAGGCGTTCGTGGCCAACCGCGTCGGCGACGTCGGTCTCCTGATCGCGATGGGGCTGCTGTTCGCGACGTTCGGCAGCCTGGACTTCGCGACGGTCGAGGCGGGTGCCGCGTCCGGCGACGTGCCGCAGGGCACGCTCACCGCGATCGGCCTCATGCTCCTGCTCGCGGCCTGCGGCAAGTCGGCGCAGTTCCCGCTGCAGTCCTGGCTCGGTGACGCGATGGCGGGCCCGACCCCGGTCTCCGCGCTCATCCACGCCGCGACCATGGTCACCGCCGGCGTGTACCTCATCATCCGCTCGGGTGCGGTCTTCACGGCGGCGCCGACGGCCCAGCTCGTCGTCGCGATCGTCGGCGCGATCACGCTGCTGTTCGGCGCGATCGTCGGCTGCGCCAAGGACGACATCAAGAAGGCGCTGGCCGCGTCCACGATGTCGCAGATCGGCTACATGGTGCTGGCCGCCGGCCTCGGGCCCATCGGCTACGCGTTCGCGATCTTCCACCTGGTGACGCACGGCTTCTTCAAGGCCGGCATGTTCCTCGGCGCCGGGTCGGTCATGCACGGCATGGACGACCAGGTGGACATGCGCCGGTTCGGCGGCCTGGGCCGCTACATGAAGATCACGTACTTCACGTTCATGGCCGGCTGGCTCGCGATCCTCGGCATCCCGCCGTTCGCCGGGTTCTTCAGCAAGGACAAGATCATCGAGGCGGCGTTCGTGCCCGTCGACGGGCAGCCGTGGCGCGCGTGGGTCTTCGGTGGCGTCGCGCTGATCGGTGCGGGCATCACCGCGTTCTACATGTCGCGGCTGTTCTTCATGACCTTCGAGGGTCAGAAGCGCTGGAGCACGAAGAAGGACGGCAGCGAGCAGCACCCGCACGAGTCCCCGGCGCTCATGACGTGGCCCATGATCGTGCTCGCCGTCGGCTCCGTCGGACTGGGCCTGATCCTGTCCCGCGTGGGCTTCGTCGAGTGGCTCGAGCCGTCGGTGGGGCACACGGAGCACCACGAGCCCGTGCTCGCCGTGCCCGTCCTGATCGCGCTCACGCTGATCGCCGTCGCGCTCGGGGTCGTCCTCGCGTGGCGTCGCTACGCGATCTCGACCGTCCCGGTGACCCCGCCGCTGGGTACCGCGCTCACGCGTGCCGCCCGGGTCGACCTGTACCAGGACACCGTCAACGACGCGCTCCTGGTCGCACCCGGCCAGTACCTGACCCGCTCGCTGGTGTACGGCGACAAGGCCGTCGTCGACGGGGCGGTGACCGGCATCGGCCGGGCGACCGTCGCCCTCGGCGACGTCGTGCGCCGCGCCCAGAACGGCTTCGCCCGCTCGTACGCGGCGGTCATGGTCGTCGGTGTGGTCGTGCTCGCGATCGTCGTCCTCGCCGTGCGCGGCTGACCGAAGAGTCGACAGGAGATCTGAGAACTGATGTCGAACTTCCCCTGGCTCACCGCGCTGGTGGTGCTGCCGCTGGTCGGGGCAGCCGCGCTGTGGCTGCTCCCCGCCGGTGCCCGCTCTCGCTCGCGGACCGTCGCGCTCGGGTTCGCCCTGGCCGAGGTCCTGCTCGTGGTCGCGGCCTTCACGGCCTTCGACACGGCCGACGCGGCGACCCACCAGCTGCTCGAGACCGCGCCCTGGATCCCCGCCCTGGGGGTGTCGTGGGCGCTGGGCGTCGACGGCGTGGGGCTCGCCCTGATCGCGATGTCCGTGGTCCTCGTGCCGCTCGTCGTGCTGGCGGCATGGCGTGAGCAGGGCTCCACGGACGAGCCGACCGACCGGCTGCGCCACTACCTGGCGCTCGTGCTCCTGCTCGAGGCGTTCATCGTGCTCGTGTTCGCGGCACGCGACGTCTTCCTGTTCTACGTCGTCTTCGAGGCGATGCTCATCCCCGTCTACTTCATGATCGGCGCGTTCGGCGGCGCCCAGCGGCGGTACGCGGCCGTGAAGTTCCTGCTCTACTCGCTCGCCGGCGGGCTGATCATGCTCGTGGGCGTCATCGCGCTCTACCTGCAGGGACCGGGCGGGCCCGAGGGCTTCCTGATCGAGAACCTGGTGGGCGTCGAGCTGGACCCGACGACGGAGAAGTGGATCTTCCTGTCGTTCTTCCTCGCGTTCGCCATCAAGGCGCCGATGTTCCCGGTCCACACGTGGCTGCCGGACGCGGCGCAGCAGGCGCCCGCGGGCACCTCGACCCTGCTGGTCGGCGTGCTCGACAAGGTCGGTACGTTCGGGATGCTCACCCTGTGCCTGCCGCTGTTCCCCGAGGCGTCGCGCTGGGCGGCCCCCGTGATCATCGTGCTCGCCGTCGTCTCGATCCTCTACGGCGCGCTGCTGGCCATCGGGCAGAAGGACATGATGCGCCTGGTCGCGTACACCTCGGTGTCGCACTTCGGCTTCATGGTGCTGGGGATCTTCGCGTTCACGTCGACGTCGATCGCCGGCTCGTCGTTCTACATGGTCAACCACGGGCTCTCGACGGGAGCGCTGTTCCTGCTCGTCGGGTTCCTCGCCGCGCGGCGCGGGTCCCAGCAGATCGTGGACTTCGGCGGTCTGCAGAAGGTCGTGCCCGTACTGGCCGGCCTGTTCCTCGTCGTGGGCCTGTCGGCGCTGTCGCTGCCCGGCCTGTCGACCTTCGTCAGCGAGTTCCTCGTCATCGTCGGCACCTTCGCGCGCCACCCGGCGGCCGCGATCGTCGCGACGCTCGGCGTCGTGCTCGCCGCCGTCTACGTCCTGTGGCTCTACCAGCGGGTCTTCACCGGCCCGGTGCGACCCGAGCTGGCGGGCATGTCCGACGTCTGGGCGCGCGAGCGGTGGGTGATCGGGCCGCTCGTCGCGCTCATGCTCGTCCTCGGCTTCGTGCCCGGGCCCGCGCTGGACCTGGTCCGGCCGCCCGCGCAGGAGAGCGTCTCGCAGCTCGGCATCGACGACGTGGCCCCCACGACGACCACCGCCGGTACGGAAGGGAGTGACCAGTGAGCGACTTCACCGCGCCCGAGATCGCATGGGGGCCGATGCTGCCCGTGCTGGTCGTGCTGGTGGCCGCCGTCGTCGGCGTGCTCGTCGAGGCGTTCGTGCCGGCCGCGCGGCGCCGCGTCGTGCAGGTCGCGCTGACGCTCGCGTCGCTCGCCGGCGCCCTGCTGGCGGTCGCCGCACTCTGGAACGACGTCGAGCTCACCGGTGGCACCGACGTGCTGGGCGGCTCGCTCGTCGTCGACGGGCCGACCCTCGTGCTCCAGGCCACGATCGCGCTGCTCGCGCTGCTGTCGACGCTGCTCTTCGCCGACCGCGTGGCCGGCGGGGAGGACGCGTTCGCGCCGTCCGTCGCCGCCGTCCCGGGCTCGGACTACGAGGAGATCGCCCGCAGCAAGGGCCTGCGCCAGACCGAGGTGTACCCGCTGCTGCTGTTCGCCACCGGCGGCATGATGATCTTCCCCGCGACCACCGACCTGCTGATGCTGTTCGTCGCGCTCGAGGTGCTGTCGCTCCCGCTGTACCTGCTGTCCGGCATGGCACGCCGCCGCCGCCTGCTGTCGCAGGAGGCGTCGATGAAGTACTTCCTGCTGGGCGCCTTCGTCTCGGCCGTCATGCTCTTCGGCATCGGGCTGCTGTACGGGTACTCCGGGTCGCTGCGGTACGCGGACATCGCGGCGGCGACGGCGACGCCCAACGGCATGGAGGGCCTGCTCGTGGTCGGGTCCCTGCTCCTGCTCGCGGGGCTCTTCTTCAAGGTCGGCGCGGTGCCGTTCCACATGTGGACCCCCGACGTCTACCAGGGCGCGCCGACGCCGGTCACCGGCTTCATGGCGGCGTGCACCAAGGTCGCCGCGTTCGGTGCGCTGCTGCGCGTCGTGTACGGCATGCTCCCGGGCATGGCGTGGGACCTCGAGGTCGTCCTGTGGGTCGTCGCGATCATCACCATGGTGGTCGGCACGGTCGCCGCGCTGGTGCAGACGGACGTGAAGCGCTTGCTCGCGTACTCGTCGATCGCGCACGCGGGCTTCGTCCTGACCGGCGTGGTCGCGCTGCAGGACTCGGGCATCACGGCGGTGCTGTTCTACCTGCTCGCCTACGGTGCGACCACGGTCGGGGCATTCGGCCTGGTGTCGCTCGTCCGGGAGCGGGGGACCGGTGACGACGACGCCCCGGCGGTGCTCGGCGAGGCCACGCGCCTGTCGCAGTGGGCAGGGCTGGGGCGCACCCACCCGGTCGTGGCGGTGACCTTCACGCTCTTCCTGCTGTCGTTCGCGGGCATCCCGCTCACGGCGGGCTTCGTCGGCAAGTTCGCCGTCTTCTCCGCCGCAGTCGAGGGCGGTGCCTGGCCGCTCGCGCTGATCGGCGTGCTCGCGTCGGCGGCCGCGGCCTTCTTCTACGTCCGCATCATCGTTCTCATGTTCTTCACGGAGAGCGACGACGCGACCGGCACGGTCCGCGGGGAGGTGTCCTCGCTCACGCCGGACGCTCCTGCGGCGCCGGTGGGCGGGACCGACGAGGAGACCCTGGCACGCCCGGCTGTCGCGACGGTCGAGGCCGAGCGGACCACGCGCGCGACCGTCGTCGGGGGCGAGGGTCTGACCGTGGTCGCCGTGGCAGTGTGCGCGCTGCTCACCGTCGTGCTCGGGGTCGCGCCGTCGCCGGTGCTGGACGCCATCGCGTCGGTGGCGGTCCTGCTGCCGTGAGCCGATGCGGGCGGGGTCCCGCCACCGGACCGGGAGCCATCGGACATCACACGTCCTCGGTTCCGTCCTGCGGGTGCCGTGCGGATAGGTTCGTGCTGTGACGACCGCTCTCGCCCTTCCCCTGCACGACGCCGCGCTCGCCGAGCGCCTCACGGGGCGCCTCAGGCTCGTCGAGGAGCTCCTGCGTGACGCCGTGACGTACGCCGACCCGATCGCCCACGACGCGTCGCGTCACCTCGTCGACGCCGGGGGCAAGCGGCTGCGCCCGCTGCTCACGCTGCTCACGGCCGAGCTCGGTGACGGCGAGCGTCGAGAGGTCGTCGACGCGGCGGCCGTCGTCGAGCTCACCCACCTCGCGACGCTGTACCACGACGACGTCATGGACTCCGCCCCGCTGCGCCGCGGGGCGCCGTCGGCGCACGAGGTGTGGGGCAACTCCGTCGCGATCCTCACGGGCGACCTGCTGTTCGCCCGTGCCTCCTCCATCGTCTCGGGCCTCGGCCCGGAGGCCGTGCGGATCCAGGCGCAGACGTTCGAGCGGCTGTGCCTCGGTCAGCTCCGCGAGACCGTCGGCCCGCGCCCGGACGAGGACCCCGTCGCGCACTACCTGCAGGTGCTCTCGGACAAGACGGCGTCCCTCATCGCGACGTCGGCGCGGTTCGGTGCCATGTTCGCCGGCTGCGGGCCTGACGTGGTGCGCACGGTCACGCAGTTCGGGGAGACCGTGGGTGTCGCGTTCCAGCTCGCGGACGACGTGATCGACCTGACGTCGGACGGCACGGTCACGGGCAAGACGCCCGGCACCGACCTGCGGGAGCGGGTGCCCACGATGCCCGCGCTGCTGCTGCGCGCGCGCGCCGCGGACGCCCCCGTGGGCTCCACGGACCGGGACGTCCTGGAGCTGCTCGACGCCGACCTGACCGACGACGCGGACCTCGCGGAGGCGGTCGCGGCGCTCCGCGAGCACGAGGTCGTCGCCGTCACGCGTCGGCGGGCCGTCGATCTGGCGCGGCAGGCCGTGACGGAGCTGGCACCGCTGCCCGCGGGCGCCGCGAAGGACGCGATGGTCGCTTTCGCCGACGCGCTGGTCGACCGGGCCTCGTGATGCGGCCGCGATGACCGTCCCCGGCGTGCGGCTGCGTTCCGGTGTCGCCAGCGACCAGGCGGCGCGCGAGACCAACGAGGACACGGCGTGGGCCGCGGACGGGCTGTACCTCGTCGCCGACGGCATGGGCGGTCACGAGGCCGGCGAGGTCGCGTCCCGCCTCGCGGTGGAGGTCGTCCGTGAGCTCGCGGGCTCCACCCCGACGATGGACGACGTGACGCGCGTCGTGCGCGACGCCCACCGCAGGGTCCGGGACCTCCCGGCCGAGGGGGAGCGGCGCCCCGGGACGACGATCACCGGTGTCGTCGTGACCGAGCACGCGGGTGTGCCCTGCTGGCTCGTGCTGAACGTCGGCGACTCGCGCACGTACCGCATGGTCGGGGGGATGCTCGAACAGCTCACCCGGGACCACTCCGAGGTGGCCGAGCTCGTCGAGCAGGGGCTGGTCGCGGTCGAGGACGCCGCACGGCACCCCCGCCGGCACGTCGTGACGCGCGTCCTGGGGGGCGGCGCCTCGCGCGTCGACCCCGACCTGCGGATGTTCCCGGTGAGCCACGGCGACCGCATGGTCGTGTGCTCCGACGGACTCACCGAGGCGCTGTCCGACGCTCGCGTCCAGGCCGTGCTGCGCACCGAACGGCACCCGCGTGCGGCGGCGGAGCGTCTGGTGCGCGAGGCGCTCGCCGCGGACGCCCAGGACAACGTGACGGTCGTCGTGGTGGACGCGGTCACCGTCCACCGGGAGTCGAGCGCGTCAGAGCCTGCCGACATGGCACGATGACCGCGCACCCGACCCCGGAGGACCGCCCGTGAGCACCCGCGCCTCGGCCCCGCGCTGCGCATCGTGCGGCATGCCGCTCGCCCCCGACGCCGAGTCCTGCGCGGTCTGCGGGGCCAGGGTCCCGCTGATCGCGCGCCCCGCCGCGGGTGAGGACGACGCGACCGACGCCGACGACGCGCCGCCCACGGCCGGCCTGACGGGTCGACGGGCGTCAGCAGGCCGTGCGCTGCCGCGCGCGGACGTGGGGGAGCCGGCCGCCGCGCCGGTCGCGACCGCTCCCGCGAACGTGCCGCGGTCCGCGTCGCGGCGTGCCGCGAGCCCGCCGCCGGGGTACGCAGCGCCCCCGGCAGCAGGGCCGGCCGCGTCCTTCGACGGGAGCGCGGCAGCGCGCGACGTGCGCCGGTCGGTGCGGGCGACGCGGTCGGGGCCGTCCCGCGTGGCGGACGTCCCGCCGTCCGTCGGCAGGCGCGTCCTCGCGTACGCGATCGACGTGGTCGCAGCGGCCGCGGCGGCAGGGGTGGGCCTCCTCGTCGCCAGCACGTCGGACGGCGGTCTGCAGCTGTTGCCCGCTCTGCTGGGCCTTCTCGTGGCGGTCGCGCAGGTCGTCGCCGAGGGGGTCGGCGGGGCCACGCTCGGCGCGCGTCTGCTGGGACTGCGCACGGTCGACGACCGCACGGGTGGTGTCCCCGGTGTGGGACGCGCGTTCGTGCGGCAGCTCGTGGTGGGCCTGGGGGTGCTGGCGTGCCTGGTCGGCAACTGGGTGGTGGCCGCCTCCGCCGCGTGGGACTCCGGCCCGCGGCGCCGGGGGTGGCACGACAAGGCCTCGGGGACGACCGTCGTGCGGGCGGCCGCACAGCAGGCCGAGGCGCGTCGGCCCCCGCGTGCCGCCGCGTCCGGTGGGTCGCAGGACGCGGCACGGCCGTGGACACCGTCGGTGCCGTCGGTTCCCCCGACGCCGACGTCCGCACCCGTCGTCGACGACTTCCTCCTCGCTCCCGCGCCGCCCACCTCGTCGGCCGCGCAGCCGCCCGTCCCCGCGCCCCCCGCCCCTGACCTGCTCCCCGCGGCGCCCGCCGGGTCCGCCCCGCAGCCCGTCGCGGCGCGGCCCGTGTCGGACCTGCTGCCGCCGCCGCCGCAGGCACGCCGGCAGGGCGGTGACGTGCTCCCGGCCCCGGCCCCGGCCCCGGCCCCGGCCCCGGTCCCGGTCCCGGCGTTCGACGAGGACCTCGCCGAGCTCGAGCACACGCGCGTGCGCGACCCCGAGTCGCTGCGGCGTCGGACGGGCACGCTGGCGCTGCACTTCGACACGGGTGAGCGGGTCCGCGTCGTCGGACGGGGTCTGGTGGGCCGTGGCCCACGCGCCGAGGACGGCGAGGACATCCTGCACGTGATCGTGCTGAACGACGCCGCACGCTCCCTGTCCCGGGTCCACGCCGAGTTCGGGCCGCAGGCGGCCACGGCGGACGAGGACTCGGCGATCTGGGTCGCGGACCGCGGGTCCACGAACGGCACCGTCGTCATCGACCCCGCGGGGACGGCACGCGTGCTGCCGCCGGGGACCCGTGCCCTGGTCGGTGCCGGGTGGACGGTGCGTCTGGGCGACCGCGAGGCGCGCGTCGAGTCGGACTGACGAGTCGGACTCACGAGTCGGACTGACGAGTCGGACCGACGACGCGCCCGTGACGCCGTGCGCCGTCAGGGCGCGGCGCGGGCCGCGGGGCCGGGCGAGGCGCGCCGCGAGTGCCGCAGCCCGTCGACGGTGAGCACGAGGAGGGCGAGCCACACGAGGCCGAAGCCCCACCAACGGGCCGGGGGCATCTGCTCGCCGGCGACGAGGACGCCGATCGCGAGCTGGAGCACGGGGGCGAGGTACTGCAGCAGCCCCACGGTCGTCAGCGGGAGCCGGCGGGCCGCGGAGTTGAAGAGCAGCAGCGGGACGGCGGTGAGCACCCCTGTGCCGGCGAGGGCCAGCCCGTGGAGGTCGAGTGCGAACGTGCCGCTGCCCGTCGCGTGGAGCCACCCGAGGTAGACCACGGCGACGGGGGTCAGGACGGCGGTCTCGGCCGCCAGCCCGGGCAGGGCGGCGACGCGGGGCCCGACGCGGCTCTTGATGAGCCCGTAGGCACCGAAGCTGCCGGCCAGGACCAGGGCGATCCAGGGCAGCCGTCCGTAGCCGACCGCGAGGACGACGACGGCGGCGGCGCCCGAGCCGACCGCGACCCACTGGACGGCGCGCAGCCGCTCCTTGAGGACGAGCACCGCCAGCGCGATCGTGACGAGCGGGTTGATGAAGTAGCCGAGCGCCGCGTCGACCACGTGCCCCGTCGTGACGCCGTGGACGAAGACGAGCCAGTTGACGGCGAGGAACAGGGCGGCGACCGTGAGGCGCAGCAGCAGCCCGCGGTCGCGCAGGATCGTGACGAAGGCGCTCCAGCCGCCCGTGAGCTGCAGCAGGACGAGGCAGAACAGCAGGGACCACACGACGCGGTGGGCGATGATCTCGACCGGGTCGGAAGGGGTCAGCAGGGGGAAGTACAGGGGCAACGCGCCCCACAGCGCGTAGGCGGCGATGCCGGCGGCGAGGCCGCCGCGACGGCCGGGTGCGGGTGCGTCCACCCGCCGACTGTAGGCGTACCGATCAGGTGTCCACATCGCGGACTGTCCGTATCGTGGAGTGGACGTCGAGCCCTGGCGCGCCCGCGTCCTAGACTTGTCGCGCACTGCTCTCGCACCGATGGCGGGGCGCGGCCGCGAGGCGCGACGTCCCCCCCGTCAGGACGCCTCGTCGTGCGAGGGCTCCCCACAGCGGAAGGCAACCAGGTCCCGTGAGCACCCCGACCCTGCGCGTCGCGATCGTCGGCGCCGGTCCGGCCGGCATCTACGCGGCCGACATCCTGTCGAAGACCGGTCTCGACGTCAGCATCGACCTGTTCGAGCGGCTCCCGGCACCGTTCGGCCTGGTGCGCTACGGCGTGGCCCCGGACCACCCGCGCATCAAGCAGATCATCGTCGCGCTGCACAAGGTCCTCGAGCGCGGCGACATCCGCCTCCTCGCGAACGTGGACTACGGCACCGACCTCAAGCTCGACGACCTGCGCACGTTCTACGACGCCGTGATCTTCTCGACCGGCTCGATCCGCGACGCGGAGCTGCCGATCCCGGGCATCGACCTCGAGGGGTCCTACGGCGCCGCGGACTTCGTGTCCTGGTACGACGGCCACCCCGACGTGCCGCGCACCTGGCCGCTGGAGGCGACGCAGGTCGCGGTGCTCGGCGCGGGCAACGTGGCGCTCGACGTGGCCCGCATCCTGGCCAAGCACGCCGACGACCTGCTGCCGACCGAGCTCCCGCAGAACGTCTACGACATCCTCAAGGCCAACCCCGTCACCGACGTGCACGTCTTCGCACGCCGCGGGCCGGCCCAGGCCAAGTTCTCGCCCCTGGAGCTGCGCGAGCTCGGCCACGTCCCGGACGTCGACACGATCGTCTACCCCGAGGACTTCGAGTTCGACGAGGGCTCGATGGCCGCGATCCACTCGAGCAACCAGACCAAGCAGGTCGTCAAGACCCTCACGGACTGGACCCTCAAGGAGCCCGAGGACCTGACGGCCTCGCGTCGCATCCACCTGCACTTCCTGCACAAGCCCGTCGAGGTCCTCGGCGAGGACGGCCACGTCGTCGGCCTGCGCACCGAGCGCACGGCGCTCAACGGCGACGGCAACGTCACCGGCACCGGGCAGTTCCACGACTGGCCGGTCCAGGCCGTCTACCGGGCGGTCGGGTACTTCGGCTCGCCCTTGGTCGACATCCCGTTCGACGACGTCGCGGGTGTGATCCCCAACCGCGAGGGGCGTGTCCTCGACGTGGACGGCGACCACCTGCCGGGCGTGTACGCGACCGGGTGGATCAAGCGGGGGCCCGTGGGGCTCATCGGTCACACCAAGTCCGACGCGTCGGAGACGATCCGGCACCTCGGTGAGGACGTCGCGGCTGCGGGTGAGGCCTTCTACACCGCGACGGAGCGTGACCCGCAGGCCGTGCTCGACTTCCTCGTGCAGCGCGGTGCGGACACCATCGAGTGGTCCGGCTGGGAGCTGCTCGACGCCTACGAGCGCTCCCTGGGCGAGCCCCAGGGGCGCGAGCGCGTCAAGGTCGTGCCGCGCGAGCACATGGTCGCGGTCGCGCTCGGACGCGAGGTCCCGCAGGACTGAGCACGTCGCCTGCAGGCCCCCGGACGGTCCGACCGTCCGGGGGCCCGCGTGCTGTGCCGCGCCGCCGGCGCGCACGGGTGTACCTCGGTGCCCCGCGGGAACGTCGTCGCCGCACCGGGCGTTGACGTTGACGGAGGCCGCGACCGGCTCCGAACGGGGGAGGCGAGGACGACGATGCAGCACAGGCACTACAACGGGCTGAAGACCGCGGCGTTGTTCGGCGTGATGTGGGCGGTCCTGCTCGGCATCGGCTGGGTCGTCGGGGGCCCGCAGTATCTGTGGGTGTTCACCGCCCTGGGCCTGGTGATGACGGGCTACAGCTACTGGAACTCGGACAAGATCGCGATCCGGGCGATGCGCGCCCGGCCGGTCAGCGAGATCGAGCAGCCGGCGATGTACCGCATCGTGCGCGAGCTCTCGACGGCGGCGCGGCAGCCCATGCCGCGGCTGTACGTGTCGCCCACGATGGCGCCCAACGCCTTCGCGACGGGACGCAACCCGCAGAACGCGGCGGTGTGCTGCACGGAAGGCATCCTGGGGATCCTCGACGAGCGTGAGCTGCGCGGTGTGCTGGGTCACGAGCTGATGCACGTCTACAACCGGGACATCCTCACGTCGTCCGTCGCGGCGGCGGTCGCGGGCGTGATCACGTCCCTCGCGCAGTTCGCGCTGTTCTTCGGCGGCGGTGACCGCCGCGAGGGCGGCAACCCGATCGCGGCCCTGCTGATGGTCGTCCTCGCGCCGGTGGCGGCGACGACGATCCAGCTCGCGATCTCACGGACGCGCGAGTTCGACGCGGACGAGGACGGTGCGCGCCTCACCGGCGACCCGCTCGCACTGGCGTCAGCCCTGCGCAAGCTCGAGGCGGGCACCCGCGCGCGGCCCCTGCCGCAGGACCGTGAGCTGGTCGACGTGTCGCACCTCATGATCGCGAACCCGTTCCGCGGTGCCGGCCTCGCGCGCATGTTCTCGACGCACCCGCCGATGCCCGAGCGGGTCGCGCGGCTCGAGGCGATGGCGGGTGGCGGGGTCACGCGCTGGTGAGGGCGGTGGTGACGGGCATGTGCGCGGCCCGGTGCCGCCGGGGGCACGCGGACGTGCCCCCGGGGGACGGCTACCGGTAGTTGACGAACTGCAGGGCCGCGTCGACGTCCGAGCCCTTGAGCAGCGCGATGACCGTCTGCAGGTCGTCCCGGCTCTTGGCGGTCACCCGCAGCTCGTCGCCCTGGATCTGGGTCTTGACGCCCTTGGGTCCCTCGTCGCGCACGATCTTCGCCAGCTTCTTGGCGATCTCGGTGCTCAGGCCCTCCTTGAGGGTGCCCGTCAGCCGGTACTCCTTGCCGGAGGGCTGGGGCTCGTTCTCCCCGGTGTCGAGCGCCTTGAGGGAGATGCCGCGCTTGATGAGCTTGGTCTGGAGGACGTCGAGCACCGCGAGCACGCGCTCGGGGGAGTTCGCGACCATGAGGATGCTCTCGCCGCTCCAGCTGATCGACGCGCCCACGCCCTTGAAGTCGTAGCGCTGCGCGATCTCCTTCGCGGCCTGGTTCAGGGCGTTGTCGACCTCCTGGCGGTCGACCTTGCTGACGACGTCGAACGACGACTCGCTCGCCATGCTGCTCCCTCCCTGCACCCGCTCGGGGTGCGTCTGCGGTCCGGTGGACGAGGTGCCGTGCGCCGATCGTGACGCGCGGCGCGGGCCGCGGTCGCGGACCGCTGGGCGGCGATGTGCACGAGCCCCTCCCGGAGTTGCTATCCTTCCATCCGCACGCCGTTCGCGCGGACGCGCCGGACCGTCGTACGAGCTCTCGTACGCACGACCGACGCCGACGACGTGGCCGCGCGCCCCTTGGCGGGTTACCCGAGTGGCCAAAGGGGGCTGACTGTAAATCAGCTGGCAACGCCTACGGGGGTTCGAATCCCTCACCCGCCACGCACCGAAGGGGGCGTCCTCACCAGGACGCCCCCTTCGTCGTACTCCGGCCCGTCGGCTGCCCACCCGGTGCCCGTGGGTCGCTGCGGCCGGCCGAGCCGTGTCAGCAGGTCCAGGTCCCCGTGGTGTGCGACACCGTGCTGCCTTCGTCGCGCGTGTCGAACACGCCGGCGTCCTCCTCGGAGGCGAAGGCCACGCCGACGCCGACGGGCTCGGTGAAGCCCGTGAGCGTGGTGAGTGGCTCCTGCGCCCCGGACTGGCAGCCGGGTGACCACGGCTCGACCTCGTACCCCTCCGCGGCGAGCCGCTCCACCTCGGCGGCCAGTGCGGGGTCCTCCGCGTTCTCGGCGATCGCGGTCCACACGACGACGAACTCGCCCTCGTGCGCGGCGGGGTCGACGGCCTGCGGCCAGTCGGCGGAGGAGGGGTCGACGCCCTCGTCCTCGCCGCCGCTGCAGGCGGCGAGGGTGAGCAGTGCGGCGACGGCCAGGCTGGCGGCGGCCAGGCGGCCGGGACGGTGACGGGGGGTGCGCATGCGCCGGATCGTGGCACGTGACGCCGGGCGCCGCGACGAACTGAAACGCTTCGGCTGCCTCTCGTGGCACCCGCTCCCGCGGGTGCGGACGGGCTCCGCGCGGGCCGCGGCGGAGACGATTTCACGGGCACCCCGCGGCGCGTGTACTCTGGTCCGCGCTGCCCCGATAGCTCAGTCGGCAGAGCGTCTCCATGGTAAGGAGAAGGTCAAGGGTTCGATTCCCTTTCGGGGCTCTGTGGTGTGTCGCGGGTCGATCGTCCTGGACGATCGACCCGGGGCATGACCGCTGTGGCGGGATAGCTCAGGTGGTTAGAGCACACGGCTCATAATCGTGGTGTCGCGGGTTCGAGTCCCGCTCCCGCTACCACGTCCGGCGAACATCCGTCCCAGCAGCGCGCGTCGGCCGGCGCGCGCCAGGAGAAGAAACGCAGCCCCCGCGGGGCGCGAGAGGTGACATAGACATGGCCAGCAAGAGCGCGGACGTCCGCCCCAAGATCACTCTCGCCTGCACGGAGTGCAAGGAGCGGAACTACATCACCAAGAAGAACCGTCGGAACACCCCCGACCGGCTCGAGATGAAGAAGTTCTGCCCGCGTGACAACAAGCACACGGTGCACCGCGAGACCCGCTGACGCGGTTCGCGAACACGACTGACCTGCTGACGTGCCGGTCGACACCACTTTCGCCGGGCGGGTCTACCCGCCCGGCGATGTGTATGTGGTCGCATCCGAGAAGGTGCGGGAGTTCGCCGAGGCGACGGGTGCCACGCACCCGGCCCACACGGACCCCGACGCCGCCCGCGCGCTGGGCTACCCGGACGTCGTCGCGCCGCCCACGTTCGCCGTGGTGATCGCCCAGCGGACCGAGGCCCAGTACGTCGAGGACCCCGCAGCGGGCGTCGACTTCAGCCGCGTCGTGCACGCCGACGAGCGCTTCACCCACCACCGGCCCATCTGCGCCGGTGACCGGCTGCGGACCGCGCTGCACGTCGACGCGGTGACGCAGCGCGCAGGCCTGTCGATGATCACCACCCGGTGCGAGATCGCCGACGAGGACGGGGCACCCGTCGCCACGGTCGTCTCCACGCTCGCCGTGCGGCCCGAGGACGCGGCGTGAGCGGCGAGGTCCGCCCCGCGCCGGCCGACCTCACGGTCGGCCAGGAGGTGGCCCGCCGCACGATCACCGTCGACCGTGCGCGGCTGGTGCGGTACGCCGGTGCGTCGGGCGACTTCAACCCCATCCACTGGAACGAGCGCGTGGCCACGTCGGTCGGCCTGCCGGGTGTGATCGCGCACGGCATGTGGACCATGGGCGCTGCCGTCACCGTGGTCGTGGACTGGGTCGGCGACCCCGGGGCCGTCGTCGACTACCAGGCGCGGTTCACGCGGCCCGTGCCCGTGCCGGACCCGGGGGAGGCGTCCCTGGAGGTCGTCGCCACGGTCGGCTCGGTCGACGTCGACGCCGGGACGGCGCGGATCGACCTGACGGTGACGGTCGAGGGCGTCCGCGTCCTGGGCAAGGCGCAGGCGGTCGTCCGGCTGGTCTGACGCGGTCGCGTCAGCCGCGCTGCGGGACCGGCCCGGTCGTCGTCCCGGTGCGCAGCTGCACGGGCAGCACGCGCGGCTCGGGCATGCGGCCCGCGAGCAGCTCGGCGACGGCCTCGCCGATGGCGGCACCCTTCTGCGCGAGCGGCTGCGACACGCTCGTCAGGACGTCGGGTGCGAGCCACGGCAGGTCGAGACCGTCGAACCCGGCGACGGAGACGTCCTGCGGCACGCGCAGCCCGAGCTCCCGTGCGGCCAGCACCACGCCCGAGGCGAGCAGGTCCGACTGGCACACGATCGCGGTGGGACGGTCGGCCGTCGACAGCAGCGCGCGGCCGGCGGCAGCGCCGTTCTCGACGAGCGACGCCGGCGTCTCGTAGACGACGGTCGGGGTGACGCCCGCATCGGTGACCCCGGTGAGCCGGCGCCGGGTGATCTCCCAGGAGATCCGGGCGAGGCGGACCGGGTCGGCCGGGCCCTCGGAGCGCTCCCGGTCGAACGGCAGGGTCACCGTCGCGATGCGCGTGTGCCCGAGAGCGAGCAGGTGCTGCGTGAGCTCGGTCATCCCGCCGTGGTCGTCGATCCCGATGGCCGCCACGTCGGGCTGGGGCGTGCCCTCGACGAGGACCGTCGGGGTGCCGCGCCGTCGGAGCATCTCCAGGACCGGGTCGTCGGTGGTGCCGCCCCACATCTGCACGGCGACGTCCATCGCGGCGGACTCCAGCAGTGGGTCCACCGCGGGCTGCGACGGGTCGTCCGGACCGGGGATGAGGAGCACGCCGAGGCCGAGCGGTCCGAGCGTGGAGGTCAGGCCGTCGAGCACCTGGACGGCGACGGGGTCGCGGAACGCGCGGCGCAGCGCGTCACCCATGATGACGCCGACGATGCCGGATCGACCGCGGCGCAGCTGGCGTCCGAGAGGGTTGGGCCCGGCGTACCCGAGCTCGCGGGCCGCCTCCAGGACGCGCGCGCGGGTGGCGTCGGCGATGGGGCCGGAGCCGGAGAAGGCCAGGGAGGCGGTCGAGACCGACACGCCTGCGGCGGCGGCGACGTCGGCCAGGGTGGTGCGCTGCGCGGACAGGGCGGACCTCCGGGGCCGACGAGGCAGGCGAGGGGTGACGTTTGACGTCGCGGTCAGCGTACCCGCACTATGGACGGGCCCCCTCGAATCGATTCGAGACGCGCATGGACAGCCACTGACGCGCAGCGGGCCGTATCCCGGTTCCCCCTTGACACGGAGCTCTGCTGTGACCACCCCCGACCCGTCCGTGGTCGCCCGAGCCCGACTCCTGCTCGTCGGCCTCTTCGCCCTCGCCGGTGTCGCCTTCGCGAGCTGGCTGGCACGCATCCCGACGGTGCGGGACCTCCTGGACCTGAGCACGGCCGACCTGGGTCTGCTCCTGCTCGTCGGCTCGGTCGGGTCGCTGCTGACCGTCACGTCGTCCGGCATCGTGCTCCAGCGGCTCGGCACCCGCCGCGTCCTGCTCGTCTCCACATTCGTCCTCGCGACGGCCTTCGTGCTGCTCGGGGTCGGGCCGACCGTCGGGTCGCGTGCCCTGCTCGCCGCGGGCATCTTCCTCAACGGCGTCGCCGTCGCCCTGGGCAACGTCGCGATCAACGTCGAGTCGGCACGGATCGAGCGCGCGCTGGGGCGGACGGTCATCCCGCAGTTCCACGCGGCCTTCTCCATCGGTGCGGTCGCCGGCTCCGGAGCCGGAGCACTGGCGTCCGCCGGTGGCGTGCCGCTGGTCGTGCAGCTCCCCTTGACGGCTGCGGTGGTCATCGTGTGGCGGCTCGCCTCGCTGCGCGGTGTCGTGCTGCCGGTGTCCGCCGTCGAGGCGGGGGAGCGGCCCGTCACCCCCGCCCGCTCGGTGCGCACGGCCGCCGAGTCGCGCACCCGACGGGGCGCGCGGCGCCTCGCGACCGCACTCGACGCATGGCGCGAGCCGCGCACGCTGCTCGTCGGGGTCGTCGTGCTCTCTGCCGCGTTCTCCGAGGGCGCGGCCAACAACTGGCTCTCGCTCGCGGTGGTCGACGGCTTCGCACGGTCCGAGTCGGTCGGCGGTGCGGTGCTGGGGCTGTTCGTCGCGTCGATGACGGTCGTGCGTCTGCTCGGGACCCGGCTCATCGACCGGCTCGGGCGGGTCGCCGTCCTGCGGGCGTCCGGCGCGTCGTCGATCGTCGGGCTGCTGCTGTTCGGGTTCGCCCCGAGCTTCGTCCTCGCGTGCACCGGCGTCGTCCTGTGGGGCGTGGGTGCCGCCCTCGCGGTGCCCATCGGCATCGCCGCCGCGTCCGACGACCCCGTGCGTGCCGCCGGGCGCGTCGCCGTGGTCTCCGCCTTCGCGTCCATGGCGTCGCTCGTGGCTCCGCCCGTGCTCGGCCTGGCCGCGGAGTCGGTCGGCGCGCGCCACGCCCTCGTGCTCATCGTCGCCGCCATGGTCGCGAGCGTCGTCGTGGCGCCGGCGGTCGCCCGTGAGCAGCCCGACGTGCCCACGCGCGCCGCCGTTCGCGACCCCGCGGTCGGCGCACCGGCCGCCACGGCCGAGGTCGTCCCCGTGGTCGACCTCGAGGAGCTCGTCCACGCGCGTCACCACCACGCCCGGTCGGGGCGTGCCGGGAGGCGGCACGGACGCGAGGACCGACCCGTCGCACGCGGGGGCGCACGATGAGCGGCGTGACCGACGTCCGACCCGCCGCCGGTGCGCGGGACGTCCGGATCGCGTCCGCGGCGGTCTTCACCGTCTTCCTGCTGTCCGGCGTGAACTTCGCCTCCTGGGCCGCCCGCCTCCCCGCCGTGCGTGACGCTCTGGGGCTGACGCCCGAGCGGATGGGCGTGCTGCTCCTCATCGGGGCTCTGGGCTCGCTCGTGTCGTTGCCCCTGTCGGGCCTCGTCGTCGAGCGCTGGGGCGCGCGGCGCACGGTGCTGGCCTTCGCCGTCGCCAACGCGTCGGGCTTCGCGCTCGCGGCGCTGGGCGTGGCTCTCGGCCACGTCGTCCTCGTCGGTGCCGGGCTCGTCCTCGCGGGCATCGGGGCGGGGGTGTGGGACGCGGCGATGAACATCGAGGGTGCGGTCGTCGAGCAGCGGCTCGGGCGCACCGTCATGCCGCGTTACCACGCGGGCTTCTCCTTCGGGACGATGGCAGCAGCCGGGGTCGCCGCCGGTGCAGCGGCGCTGCACGTGCCGGTGCAGGTGCACCTGCCTGTCGTCCTGGTGCTCTCCACGGTCGCCGTCGCGGTGGCGGTGCGCGCGTTCGTCGACCGTCCCGCCCCGCGCGGCGTCGACACCGAGCACCCCGCGCCGCGCGACGGCGCTCGGGGGGCGCTCGGTGCGTGGCTCGAGCCGCGGACGCTGCTCATCGGCCTCGTGGTGCTCGCCGCAGCGCTCACCGAAGGCGCAGCGAACGACTGGGTGAGCCTCGCGGTCGTCGACGGCTTCGGCACCGCGCACGCGACGGGCGCGATCGCGTTCGGGCTCTTCGTCACGGCGATGACCGCGATGCGGCTGCTCGGCACGGCG
Source organism: Cellulomonas xiejunii (assembly GCF_024508315.1). Taxonomy (NCBI): domain Bacteria; kingdom Bacillati; phylum Actinomycetota; class Actinomycetes; order Micrococcales; family Cellulomonadaceae; genus Cellulomonas; species Cellulomonas xiejunii. The sequence goes on along the minus strand of NZ_CP101987.1, from coordinate 2,974,033 downwards.
CTGCTCGACCGCTTCGGGCGGGTCGCCGTGCTGCGGCTGTGCGCCGGTCTGGCGGGGGCCGGGCTGCTCGTCTTCGGCCTGGCCGACCAGCTGTGGCTCGCGATCATCGGGGTGGCCGCGTGGGGTGCGGGTGCGGCACTGGGCTTCCCCGTCGGGATGAGCGCCGCGGCTGACGACCCGCTGCGCGCCGCGCAGCGCGTCGCGGTCGTCTCGACGGTGGGGTACTCCGCCTTCCTCGCGGGGCCCCCGCTCCTCGGCCTGCTGGCGGAGCACGTGGGCTACCGGCACGCGCTCCTGGCGATCCTCGCCCCCGTCGCCCTCGGTCTGCTGGTCACGGGCGCGGCACGGCCGCTGCCGCGCGCCTTCGCGCCCGCCGGCGGCGGCGTCGCGGAACGTCCCGCGCCGCCCGCGGTCTAGCCTGGCCGGGTGGAGCCCGACACCTGCGCACTGCCCGGCCCGGCCCCCGCGCCGGCGTACCCGCCCGTCCCGACGCACCCCGGCACGCCCGCGCTCGCGGACCTGACGACCCTGCGCGTCGGCGGTCCCGTCGGCCGCTACGTGGAGACGACGTCCGAGGCGGGGCTGGTCGCGGCGGTGCGCGCGGCCGACGAGGCCGGCGAGCCGCTGCTGGTGCTCGGCGGCGGCTCGAACGTGCTCGCAGCGGACACCGGGTTCCCCGGGGTCGTCGTGCGTGACGTGCGCGGCGGCGTGGAGGTGCCTGACGCGTCCGCGTGCGGGGGCGTCACGCTCACCGTGCCCGCGGGGACCGTGTGGGACGACGTGGTCGCGTACGCGGTGGCCCACGAGCTCGTGGGGGTCGAGGCGCTGTCGGGGATCCCCGGGTCGACGGGCGCGACGCCCGTCCAGAACGTCGGCGCGTACGGCCAGGAGGTCGCGCAGACCGTCGCGCAGGTGCGCGTCTGGGACCGGGGGCGCGGTCGGGTCCGCACCCTGCCGTTCGTGTCCCTGGGCTTCGGGTACCGGACGTCCGTGCTCAAGCGCTCGTTGCGACCGGACCCGGCCGACCCCGCCGCGCCGTGGGGCCCCACGCCCCGGTACGTCGTGCTCGACGTGACGTTCCAGCTCAGGCAGGGCTCACTGTCGGCGCCCGTGGCCTACCCGGAGCTGGCCCGTGCGCTCGACGTGGCCGTGGGGGAGCGTGCACCGCTCGCGGACGTCCGCGCGGCGGTGCTCACGCTGCGGGCACGCAAGGGCATGGTGCTCGACGGCGCCGACCACGACACGTGGAGCGCCGGCTCGTTCTTCACCAACCCCGTCGTCGCGGCAGCGGACGCGGACGCGCTGCCCGGCGACGCGCCCCGGTGGCCGATGGCTGACGGCTCGGTGAAGACGAGCGCAGCGTGGCTGATCGAGCACGCGGGCTTCGGTCGCGGGCACGGGTCACCCGGCCCGGCGACGCTCTCGACCAAGCACACGCTCGCGCTGACCAACCGTGGCGACGCGAGCGCCGTCGACCTGCTCGCCCTGGCCCGCGAGGTCCGCGACGGGGTCCGCGACCGGTTCGGTGTCGTCCTGGAGCCTGAGCCGGTCCTGGTGGGCGTCACCCTCTGAGGCGCCGCGCGTGGCAAGGGTGCGCGCCGCGCGCGCGGGAACCTAGACGTTCCCCCCTGACCGGGACAACCCCCGCAGGTCGGGCACCGGGGTCCGCCCTGCGGCCGACGTCCTGCGCACCTCGCGGCCGTCAGGGTGGTGGGAGCGCCGACGGCCGGGTCGCAGGGGCACCGGCGGGCGCGATCCAGGGGGATCACCATGACGAAAGCACAGTTCCGCCGTGCGCTCGCCGTGACGACCGTCGCGGCCTGTCTGGCCACGACCGTCACGGCGTTCACGGCCACGGGCGCGAGCGCCCACGGCAGGCCGGGCGCCGGCCACGACCGCACGAGCCGCGCGGAGGCGGCGCGCGTCGACCGGGTCCCGACGCCCGACCCGGGCTGGTACGACTGCTCGTCCATCTTCATGCCGGGCAGCGAGTGCGGCACGGTCGAGCTCCCGCTCGACTACGACCAGCCGCGCAAGGGCACCACCGAGGTGGCGCTGCTGCGCGTGCGGGCCACGGACCCCGCGCAGCGGATCGGGTCGCTGTTCGTCAACCCCGGTGGGCCGGGAGGCTCGGGCGTGGAGATCGCGGCCTTCGCGCCGTACTTCCTGTCGCCCGAGGTGCTGGCGAGGTTCGACGTCGTCGGCCTCGACCCGCGCGGCACCAACTACTCGTCGAACGTGCAGTGCTTCCGCAACGTCGGCGAGCAGGACGCCGCGCTGTCCGGCATGTACGTGCCGTTCCCGCAGGGGCAGGGGCAGACCGCGGCATTCGTCGACTCGGCCTGGAAGCTCGGCAAGGCGTGCTCGACGACGGGCACCCCGCTGAGCGCGTCGATGTCGACCGCGCAGGTCGCACGTGACATGGACGTCGTGCGGCGGGCCGTCGGCGACGAGAAGCTGACGTTCCTGGGCTTCTCGTACGGCAGCTACCTGGGCCAGGTGTACGCCAACATGTTCCCCGACCGCGTGCGTGCGGTCACGATCGACGGGGTCCTCGACCCGCTCGCGTGGGCGGGTACCCGCGCGACCGCGAACATCCCGGTGACCGAGCGCCTCGCGTCCGGGACCGCCGCGTGGCGCGCCACGCAGGAGATCCTCGACCGTTGTGAGCAGGCCGGACCCGACCTGTGCCGCACGGCCGGGATCGGTGAGCCGCGGGCCGTGTGGGACGGCGTGGCCGCAGGTCTGCGCGCCACACCGATCGAGCTGCGCGACCCGGAGACCGACGAGCTGATCGTGACCGTCGACTGGCCGGTTTTCGTCAGCGCCGTGCTCGGGACGCTGTACGCGCCGGAGGCGTACCTCGGCGTCGACGCGCTCACGTGGGCGATCCACTGGCTGCTCCAGCCGGAGACGCCGGAGAACGCCGAGATCCGCGCCGAGGCGCTGGCGTCCCTGGTGGGCTACGAGCGCGCACAGCAGCAGAACGCCGCGGAGCACGCCGCCACCCGCACCGAGCGGGCGTCCGAGCTCGGGTTCGCGTTCCCGTACTACAACGGCACCGAGGCGTTCTCGGCGGTGCTGTGCACCGACTCCGTGAACCCCCGGCGGCCGGAGGACTGGATCGCGGCCTCCGAGCGGCAGGACGCGATCGCGCCGGGCTTCGGGCCGTCGTGGACGTGGGGGTCGGCGCAGTGCGCGAGCAAGGCCTGGACCGCGCGCGACGAGGACGCGTGGACGGGACGGTTCGACGCCCGTACCGCGTCGCCGGTGCTGGTCGTCGGCAACCTGTGGGACCCGGCGACCGCCTACGAGGGTGCCGTCGCGGCCGCGAAGGTGCTCCCGAACAGCCGCCTGCTGACCTCCGACAACTGGGGGCACACGGCGTACGGCACGTCCGCGTGCGCCACGGAGGCGATCGACCGCTACCTCATCGGCGGCGAGCTGCCGGTCGAGGGCACGCAGTGCACGGGCGACGTGCAGCCGTTCGTCGACCAGCCGATGTCCCGCGGCTCGCAGGCGCCGCGCGCCCTGCCGCCGGTGGTGCCGCCGGTGCCCGGTTCGACGCCGCGCTCGTCGTGACGCCGTGAGCGGATGAGGGGCGGGGGCTCGGCCACGACGGCCGAGCCCCCGCCCCGCGTCGTCAGGCTGCGGGATCCGTCGCGAGCCACGCGTCCACGCCGGCGAGCAGCCGCGCCCGGGTCCCGGGGGACGCCGCGCTCGCGGTGATCGACGCCCGGGCGAGGTCCGCCAGCTCGGCGTCGGTGAACCCGTGCTCGTCGCGGGCGATGCGGTACTGGTCGACGAGGCGGGAGCGGAACAGCAGGGGGTCGTCCGCACCGAGGGCGACGCGCGTACCGGCGTCGACGAGGGTGCGCAGCGGCACGTCGCTCAGGGTGGCGTACACCCCCAGCGACACGTTGGAGGCGGGGCAGACCTCGAGCGGGACGTCGTCCTCGAGCACGCGTGCCAGGACCCGGGGGTCCTCCGCGCTGCGCACGCCGTGCCCCAGGCGGTCGGGCCGCAGGTGCTCGAGGACCTCCTCGACGTGCGCCGGGCCCAGCAGCTCACCGCCGTGCGGGACGGACAGCAGACCGGCCCGGTGCGCGATCGCGAACGCACCGGCGAAGTCCGCAGTCGTCCCGCGCCGCTCGTCGTTCGACAGCCCGAACCCGACGACCTGGCCCGGGCCGTCCCCGGCGTGCTTCGCTGCGAGCCGTGCGAGCGTCCGCGCGTCCAGCGGGTGGCGCATGCGCGACGCGGCGACGACGACCCCGATCTCGACACCCGTGGCCTCCTGCGCCGCGCGTGCCTCGTCCAGGATGATCTCCAGCGCCGGCGTCAGCCCGCCGACGAACGGCGCGTACGACGTGGGGTCCACCTGGATCTCGAGGCGCCCCGACCCCTCGGCGGCGTCGTCGGTCGCGGCTTCGACGACGAGCCGGCGCATGTCCGCCTCGGAGCGCACGCACGCACGCGCCGCGTCGTACATCCGCTGGAACCGGAACCACCCGCGCTCGCCCGCGGGGACCACCAGCGGGTCGTCGTCGAGCAGGGCGTGGGGCAGCCGGATGCCGTGCCGGTCGGCGAGCTCCGCGAGGGTGGTGACACGCATCGAGCCGGTGAAGTGCAGGTGGAGGTGCGCCTTGGGCAGCAGGCTCAGGTCACGCATCGAGGCCAGTGTGCCAGCGGACGCCGCGGCAGGCGCGACAGGCACGCGTGACGTGGACGGACGTCACGCCGAGGCGTCGACGAGGCGGTAGCCGACCCCGCGGATGGTGTCGAAGTGCTCGGCGCCGAGCTTGCGGCGCAGGTACCGCACGTACACGTCGACGACGTTCGAGCCGGGGTCGAAGTCGTAGCCCCACACCTCCGACAGGAGCCGCTCGCGCGTCAGCACGTCGCCCGCGTTGCGCATGAACGTCTCCGCGAGCGCGAACTCGCGGGCCGACAGGTCGACCTCGGTGTCGTCGACCTTCATGCGGCGCGTGCGCAGGTCGAGCTGGAGCCGACCGTGCGTGAGGACGTTGCCGCGCGCGGTCGCGGCCGGCTGGCTGCGCAGCCGCAGCCGTACGCGCGCGAGGAGCTCCTCGAACCGGAACGGCTTGGCCATGTAGTCGTCGGCCCCGGACTCCAGGCCCGTCACGGTGTCGGTCACGGACGACCGGGCGGTCAGCAGGATCACCGGGAGCTCGTAGCCCTCGGTACGCAGGTGGCGCAGGACCTCGAAGCCGTCCATGTCGCCCAGCCCCAGGTCGAGCACGAGCAGGTCGATCCCGCCGGTCTCGATGCGCTCGAGGGCGGCTTCCCCGGTCAGCACGGCAGTCGCCTCGTACCCGTGGGCGCGCAGTCCCTTGGCGACGAAGGAGGCGATGCGCTCCTCGTCCTCGGCGATCAGGATGTGGGTCATCGGTGAGGCTCCACGAGCTCGAAGGACTCGGCCTCGCCGTCGACGAGGCCGACGGCGGGCAGGTCGAGGACGAAACCGACGCCGGGACCGGCGCCGGGCGGCGGGTGCTCGAGGAACACGCGTCCCCCGTGAGCGGCGGCGATCGCCGCGACGATGGGCAGGCCCAGGCCTGCACCATGCTGCACGCGGTCGGCCTGGCCGCGGTGGAAGCGCTCGAAGATGCGGGACTCCTCCTCGGGCGGGACGCCGGGTCCCTCGTCGCGCACCCACACCAGCAGGCGGCCGTCGGCCACCTCGCTCCCCAGGCGCACGACCGCCCCGGCCGCGGAGAAGCGCACGGCGTTGGCCAGCAGCTGCAGCCACGCCTGCGTGATGCGCTGGGCGTCGACGTCGACCACGACGTCGGCGCGCGCGACGACGACGAACCGGCGCTCGCCCAGGCCGCGGGCCTTCTCCAGCACGTCGTCCGTGAGCCGTCCGACGTCGACGGGCGCGCGACGCACGAAGTCCGGCCGGTCCACGGTCGCCAGGGTCACGAGGTCGTCGACGAGCCGCTGCATGCGGTCCAGCTCGTCGAGAGCGAGCGACTGCGTGGCGCGCACGTCGGCCTCGTCGCCCGGGTCGAGCAGCTCGAGGTGACCGCGCACGATCGTCAACGGCGTGCGGAGCTCGTGGCCCACGTCGTCCAGCAGCTCGCGCTGGGACCCGAACGCACGCTCGAGTCGCTGCAGCATCGAGTTCACGGACGCGGCGAGGTCCGCGAGGTCGTCCTTGCCGGTGACCTCGATGCGCTCCGACAGGTCGGACTCCGTGACGCGTCGCACGGTGTCGCGCAGCACCCGCACCGGACGCAGCATGCGTCCGACCACGAACCACGCGACGAGCGACGTCACGATCAGCGCCGCCACGCCGACCGCCGAGTACGTGAGGAAGATCCGCCACACGCCCGCGTTCTGCGCGGTGCGGTCCGACGCGACCACGAACATGCCTGCGACGGCGGGGTCCGCCTCCAGGTGCACGGGCACGGCGACCAGCCGGTACTCGGTGACCGACGTGCGCACGGTGCGGGGGAAGCCCGCGAGCGGGTCGCCGGTGGGCAGCGCGCGCAGCCACGCCATGAGCTCCTCGTCGGTGTCGAGGCGCACGGCGCGGGTCTCGTCGGCGGGGCGCATGAAGAACGTCCCGTCGAGCATCGAGAGCACGCCCTCGTGCTCGCCCGGGACGCGCGCCTCGACCGCCTTCTGCAGCAGCGTCTGCACGGAGGTCCACGGGACCCGCGACCCGTCGGGCTGCGGCTCTCCCTCGACCACGCTGGTCCGCAGCGCGCTCACCGCGCGGGTGAGGGACTCGTCGATGCGGGCGTCCGTCGCCCGCAGCTGCAGCGCGAGCCCCGTCACGCCGGAGATGGTCATGGCGGCGGCGGTCAGGGCGACGACCGACGTCATCAGCCGGCCGCGGACGGTGACGTGCGGCGCCGGCCGGCGTGCGGCGTCGGTGGGCACGGTGGGGGCTCGCCCCGTCGTCGGCCCGTTCCGCATGGGCTCAGTATGGTCGCGCGACCACCGGCGCAGTAGGCCCGTCCGAGCGCCGGTCCTCGGCGGCCGCACGGCGTCGGTTCACGCGCCCGGCAGGATCCCTCGCTCGATCGCGACCGTCACCGCGCGGGTGCGGTCGTCGACGCCGAGCTTCGCGAACGCGCGCAGCAGGTGCGTCTTGACGGTGGCCTCGGTGATGAACAGCTCACGTCCCACGCCGGCGTTGGACAGACCGCGTGCGACGCCCGCGAGCACCTCGCGCTCGCGCGGGGTCAGCCGCTCCCCGTGGTCGCCGCGCACCTGCTGGACCAGCCGGCGGGCCACCGACGGCGACAGCGCGGACTCGCCGCGTGACGCGGCACGCACCCCGGCCACGAGCTGGCCCCGCGGGGTGTCCTTGAGCAGGTAGCCCGTCGCACCGGCCTCGACCGCGCGCAGGATGTCCGTGTCCGTCTCGTACGTCGTCAGGACCAGGACGTGCACGCCCGGCAGCTCGTCGACGATCCGGGCCGTCGCGGTGGCGCCGTCCGTGCCGGGCATGCGCAGGTCCATGAGGACCAGGTCGGGCCGCAGCTCGTGCGCGAGGGCGACCGCCCGCGCGCCGTCACCGGCCTCGCCGACCACCTCGAGGTCGGGCTCGAGGGCCAGCAGCGCGACGATGCCCGCGCGCACGACGGGGTGGTCGTCGGCCACGATGACCCGCACGGTCACGACGACGCCCCCGTCAGGTGGGGGTCGGGTGGGGCACCCGCCGTGCCGGACGGTCCGGCGCGGTCCGGATCCGTGGTGGCGCGCCGACCGTCCGGCACCCGCAGTCGCAGTCGCGTCCCGACGCCCGGTTGCCCCGTCACCTCGAGCGTGCCGCCCGCCGCGTCCGCCCGCGCCCGCATGCCACGCAGTCCGTGGCCCTCGGCTACGTCCTGCGGCAACCCGCGACCGTCGTCGACGATCTCGAGGACGACCTCGTCGTCGACGCCCGCCAGCCCGATCCTCACGTGCGACGCCCCCGCGTGCCGGCGCACGTTGGCGAGCGACTCCTGCGCGGCCCGCAGCAGGACGACCTGCGCCTCGGCGCCCACGGCGTCGCCGGTGTCGTCGACGACGTCGACGCGGACGCCCGTCTCGTCGCCGAACCTGACGGCGAGCCGCACCAGCGCGTCTGCGAGGGTGCCGTCCTGGAGGTCGGGAGGTGCGGTCGCGGCGACGAGCGTGCGCGCCTCGGCCAGGTTGTCGCGGGCGACGCCCTCGATGTGCTCCAGCCTGGCCGCCACCCGGTCGACGTGCCCGCGGGCGTTCTCCACGGCCGCCGTCTCCGCGAGCATCACCACGGACGTGAAGCCCTGCGCGAGAGTGTCGTGGATCTCCGCGGCCAGGCGCTGGCGCTCCGCGACGACACCCGCCGCGTGGTGCGACGCCGCCAGGGCCTCCTGCGTGGCGCGCAGCTCGTCGAGCAGGTACGCGCGTTCCTCGCTCTGCTCCGCCACCCGCGTGATCCACAGCCCGAGCACCACCGCGAACAGCAGCGCGGTGCCGAACTCCGCGGCGATCTCCGCGACCTGCGGCCCGGTCGCCTGCACGCGCAGCACCGCGGCCGTCGTGATGCCCAGGGTGAGCGCCGCCGCCCACACGACGCCCGCGACGCGCGTGCGGCTGAAGAACCAGATCTGCAGGAAGCCGAGGAAGAGCAGCACCGAGCCGATGTCGCCGTCGGCGACCTGCACGACCACCACGACGAGGAGGACCACCAGGTACCCGTCCGCGAGCCGGGCGCTGCCACGCTGCGCGGCGCGGCGACCGACCACCGCGTACGCGAGCGCCAGCACGCTCATCGTGGTCAGCGGGACCGCGCCGTCGGCCAGGCTCGTCGCCTGGGTGAGGACCGCCAGCAGGTACACCGCCGTCATCCCGACGAAGACCAGGTCGTACATCAGCAGCGTCCGCAGCCAGAACCCGCGCCGGTCCACGGTCGGCGTCACGGGACGCGCGTCGGCAGGGCTCATGCCGGCGACTCTGCCACGAGCGCGGCCGGCGAGCGGGCGTGCGTCACCCGTCGTCCCGACGCCGCCAGCGGAACGTCCGCACCCCCACGACCAGCCCGACGACGAGCCAGGCGACGAGCACCGCGGCCGTCGCACCGTGCTGCCAGGACCCCGCGGGCTCGATCACCGCGAGCTCGTCGGGCAGGAACACCGAGCGCATGCCCTGGGCCATCCACTTCAGCGGGAACACCGAGGCGGCCTGTTGCATCCACGTGGGCAGCTCGTTGAACTGGAAGAACACGCCGGACACGAACTGCAGGACCAGGACCACGGGGATCACCACCGGGCTGGCCGACCGCCCGGTGCGCGGCACCGACGAGAACGCCACCCCGCACACCGAGCCCGTGGCGGTGCCGAGCACGAAGACCCACGCGAAGGTCAGCCAGCGTTGCGGGTCCGTCGGCAGCGGCACGTCGAACGCCAGCGCGGCGACGGCGAGCAGCAGCGCCGTCTGCACGGCGGCGGTGCAGAGCACCTGCCCGGTCTTGCCGAGGAAGTACGCCGTGGCGGGCAGGGGGGTCGACCGCAGGCGCTTGAGGGTGCCGTCGTCACGCTCGGCCGCGATCGCGATCGCGAGGTTCTGGAAGCTCGACAGCATGACGCCGGTGGCGACCATCCCGGGAAGGAAGTACTGCGGGAAGTAGACCCCGGTGCCCGGAGCCAGCTCCTCGTCGGAGCCGAACACCGTGGCGAAGATCGCGAGCATGAGGATCGGGTAGGCGAACACGAACACCACCGCGTCCCGCTCGCGGAAGAACACGCGGACCTCGAAGACCGTGCGTGACAACGCGAGGCGCGCCAGCCCGGGCAGCGGACGGGACGAGCGCGGGGCCGTCGCGCTCATCGCGCCGTCTCCTCGGGGGTGTCGTCCGTGGCGACGTCCGCCGCAGCCTCGCCGATCAGCCCGAGGTACACGTCCTCGAGGGTCGGGCGTAGGACCTGCAGGCCCGGCACCTCCCCGTCGGGGTGGCCGACCTGCGCGGCCAACCGCGCGACGAGCGCCGTCGGGGTGTCCGTGGCCTCCTCGTGGCCGACGCCGTCGACCGTCCAGCGCACGCGTGCGCGTCGTGCCTGCCGCCCGCCCAGGTCCGCCGGCGCACCGTCCGCCAGGACCCGTCCGTGCGCGACGACGACCACGCGGTCGGCGAGGCGCTCGGCCTCCTCGAGGTAGTGCGTGGTCAGCAGGATGGTCGTGCCCTCGTCACGCAGGCCCTCGACGAGGTCCCAGAACGCGTGCCGCGCCTGCGGGTCGAAGCCGGTGGTCGGCTCGTCGAGGAACAGCAGCTCGGGGTCGCCGACGATCCCGAGGGCGACGTCGAGACGGCGGCGCTGTCCGCCGGAGAGCGCGCGGACGCGGGCCGACCGCTTCTCGCGGAGGCCGACCTCCTCGATGACGGTCTCCGGGTCCCGCGGCGCGGGGTAGAAGCCGGCGACGTGCCGCACGATCTCGGCGACCGTGACCTCGGCGAGGTCCTGGTTGTCCTGCAGCACGACGCCGAGACGTGCACGCCACGCCCGGTCGCCACGGGCGGGGTCCTCGCCGAGCACGCGCACGTGCCCGGCGTCGGCGCGGCGGAACCCCTCGAGGGTCTCGACGGTCGTCGTCTTCCCGGCGCCGTTGGGGCCCAGGACCGCGACGATCTCACCGTGCTCGACGCGCAGGTCCAGGCCGTCCACGGCGCGCTTGTCGCCGTACCGCTTGTGGAGCCCCTCGACCAGCACGGCGGGGGCGTTCGTGGTCGCCATGCCACCAGCCTGTCGTGCCGACCCACCGCGAGGCCACGACCGCACGACGGTCTCCCGTGTCCACCGACCGGTGGACACGGGGCCGTCAGGAGGTCAGACGGCCTCGCCGAGCAGTGCCTGGATGCGGCCGACGCCCTCGGCCAGGTCGTCGTCGCCCAACGCGTACGACAGCCGCACGTAGCCGCTGGGACCGAACGCCTCACCGGGCACGACGGCGACCTCGACCTCGTCGAGGATCAGCGACGCGAGCTCGGCCGACGTCGTCGGCGTGACGCCGCGGATGGTGCGGCCCAGGACCCCCTCGACGGAGGGGTAGGCGTAGAACGCGCCCTGCGGCGCGGGGCAGCGCACGCCGTCGATCTGCTCGAGCATCCCGACCATGGTGCGACGACGGCGGTCGAACGCGGTGCGCATCGCGTCCACGGCGGACAGGTCACCGGTCAGCGCCGCCACGGCCGCGCGCTGCGAGACGTTGGCGACGTTCGACGTCAGGTGCGACTGCAGGTTGGTCGCGGCCTTGATGACGTCGGTCGGGGCGATCATCCAGCCGACGCGCCACCCGGTCATCGCGTAGGTCTTCGCGACGCCGTTGAGCACGATCGTGGTGTCGGCGAGCTCGGGCACGACGCGCACGATCGGCGTGAACACGGCGTCGTCGTAGGTCAGGTGCTCGTAGATCTCGTCGGTGACGACCCAGATGCCGTGCTCCAGCGCCCAGCGGCCGATCTCCTCGGTCTGCTCGGGGGAGTACACCGCGCCCGTGGGGTTGGACGGGGAGTTGAACAGCAGCGCCTTGGTGCGGGGCGTGCGTGCGGCCTCCAGCTGCTCGACCGTCACCAGGTACCCCTGGTCGACGCCCGCGAACACCTCGACCGGCTCGGCGCCCGTCAGGCGGATGGCCTCGGGGTACGTCGTCCAGTAGGGCGCGGGCAGCAGGACCTCGTCGCCCGGGTCCAGGATCGCGGCGAAGGCCTGGAAGACGGCCTGCTTGCCGCCGTTCGTGACGAGCACGTCCGACGCCTTGACCTCGTACCCCGAGTCCCGCAGCGTCTTGGCGGCGATGGCCTCGCGCAGCACGGGCAGGCCCGCGGCGGGGGAGTAGCGGTGGTTGACCGGGTCCTGCGCGGCCCGGACGGCGGCCTCGACGATGTAGTCCGGCGTCGGGAAGTCGGGCTCGCCGGCGCCGAAGCCGATCACCGGTCGGCCTGCCGCCTTGAGCGCCTTCGCCTTCGCGTCGACCGCGAGGGTCGCGGACTCCGCGATCGCGGCGACCCGGGCGGAGACCCGGGCGCGGGTGGACGTCGTCGTCGGGGCGCTGTGCTCGGTCACGCGGACATCCTCGCAGAGGGGCACGGGTGCGGGGCGACGGCATATCACGACGTGGTACGCGGCCGGTACCAGGGCCGGACAGGAACTGGGTCCGAGCGGGTTCGACCGTACGGCCCCGCGTCGCGTACAGTGATCCACCGGCGGTTGACGTCCGTCATGATGAAGCACGCCTTCAGGTCGAGCTCAGAGGAATCGAGCCCGGTCCGGCGGTGGTGCTGAGGTCATGACGACCCGGCCGTCGTAGGGCAGTGGCGCAATTGGTAGCGCAGCGGTCTCCAAAACCGCAGGTTGCAGGTTCGAGTCCTGTCTGCCCTGCGCACGCGGACCGGCTCGGCCTCGGGGCATCCCGAGGTCCGGGTCGGCGTCGTGAGCAGGACCGCCGGTCGGTCCGGCGCGTCGCGTCGGTCAGTCCGGGCGTCCTCGACACACGGCACCCACCCCGGGTGCCGCACCGATGACGAGACAGGGGCCAGACGTGAGCGATACCGCTGCCGCCGCGGCGTCCGACGCCGAGGGCTCGCACGTCAGCAGGAGCGAGCGTGCTCCGCGACGCGGCGAGGAGAAGCGCGGGCTGTTCGCGCGCATCGCGCTCTTCGTGCGCCAGGTCGTGGCCGAGCTCAAGAAGGTCGTCCGTCCGACCCGGCAGGAGCTGGTCACCTACACCAGCGTCGTGCTCGTGTTCGTCACGGTCGTCATGCTGTTCGTGACGGTGATCGACCTGGGGATCGGCAAGCTGGCGTTCTGGGTCTTCGGGTGACGCACGCCGGCTGACGCCGTCGCGTCACCCCACCCGCGCGGGTCGAGCCGCGCAACCACCGGCGCGCGCCGGTCCACAACGGAGAAAGCAGGTTGCACGTGTCGCAGGAGTCGCAGGAGCCCACGTCGGGCGCCGAGGCCGAGCTCGCGGACGCCCTGGCGTCGGTCGAGGCCGTCGAGGCGAGCGCGGGTGACGAGGTCGACGACACGGCCGCCACCGACGCGGACGACGTCGAGGCGGACGACGCCCCCGTCGACGACGACGCGCCCGCAGATGTGGACGCCGACGGCGCCTCCGAAGCGGACGAGGTCGATCCCGACGAGGACCCGGTCGCCGCGTTCAAGGCGCAGCTGCGCCGGATGCCTGGTGACTGGTTCGTCATCCACTCCTACGCGGGCTACGAGAACCGCGTGAAGGTGAACCTCGAGTCGCGCACGCAGAGCCTGAACATGGAGGACTACATCCACCAGGTGGAGGTCCCCATGGAGGAGGTCGTGGAGATCAAGAACGCGCAGCGCAAGGTCGTCAAGCGCGTGCGGATCCCCGGCTACGTCCTGGTCCGCATGGACCTCACCGACGAGTCGTGGGGCGCCGTGCGCCACACGCCGGGCGTCACCGGGTTCGTCGGCCACACGCACCAGCCCGTGCCGCTGACGCTCGACGAGGTCTTCTCGATGCTGGCCCCGACGATCGAGGCGAAGACGCCCGCGCAGCAGGCCGCCAAGGCGTCGAGCAAGCAGGTCGAGGTCGACTTCACGGTCGGCGAGTCGGTCACCGTCACCGACGGCGGGCCGTTCGACACGCTGCCCGCCACGATCTCCGAGATCAACCCCGAGAACCAGAAGCTCAAGGTCCTCGTCTCGCTCTTCGGCCGGGAGACCCCGGTCGAGCTGTCCTTCAGCCAGGTCTCGAAGATCTGACCTGCTGACCGCCCCGCGCCGCGGGGCCCTGCAACCGGGTCATCGCCCACGGCGTCGGCCCACGAGAAGAACGGAAGGCATCATGCCCCCGAAGAAGAAGGTCACCGGCCTCATCAAGCTCCAGATCAACGCCGGTGCCGCGACCCCCGCGCCGCCGATCGGCCCCGCGCTGGGTCAGCACGGCGTCAACATCATGGAGTTCTGCAAGGCGTACAACGCGGCGACCGAGTCGCAGCGCGGCAACGTCATCCCCGTCGAGATCACGGTGTACGAGGACCGCTCGTTCACCTTCATCACGAAGACGCCGCCGGCCGCCGAGCTGATCAAGAAGGCCGCGGGTGTGGCCAAGGGCTCGCCCACGCCGCACACCGTCAAGGTGGGCTCGCTGACGGCGGACCAGGTCCGCGAGATCGCCAGCACCAAGCTCGAGGACCTCAACGCGAACGACCTCGCGTCGGCCGAGAAGATCATCACCGGCACCGCCCGGTCGATGGGGATCAAGGTCGAGGGCTGAGCTTCCGCTCGGCACGCACGACGCGTCGGTGAGCGCGACCCGCGCTCACCGGCAGGTGGCAGGGCCCGTGTGCGGCCCGCATGACCACAACTGCTGACACAAGGAGAACAGGCAGATGCCCAAGCACAGCAAGGCGTACCGCGCCGCCGTCGAGAAGATCGACCCGGAGCGGATCTACGCGCCCCTCGAGGCAGTGCGCCTCGCCAAGGAGACGGCGACCACCAAGTACGACTCGACCGTCGAGGTCGCCTTCCGTCTCGGTGTCGACCCCCGCAAGGCCGACCAGATGGTCCGTGGCACGGTGAACCTGCCGCACGGCACCGGCAAGACGGCCCGCGTCATCGTGTTCGCCAACGGCGACCGTGCCGAGCAGGCCCGCGCCGCCGGCGCCGACGAGGTCGGCGGCGACGACCTCATCGCCAAGGTCGCGGCCGGCTGGACGGACTTCGACGCCGCCGTGGCCACCCCTGACCTCATGGGCAAGGTCGGTCGACTGGGCAAGGTCCTGGGCCCGCGTGGCCTCATGCCGAACCCGAAGACGGGCACCGTGACGATGGACGTGGCCAAGGCCGTGTCCGACATCAAGGGCGGCAAGATCGAGTTCCGTGTCGACCGGCACGCGAACCTGCACTTCATCATCGGCAAGGTGTCCTTCTCGGAGACCCAGCTGGTGGAGAACTACGCCGCCGCGCTCGACGAGATCCTGCGTCTGAAGCCCGCGTCGTCGAAGGGTCGCTACATCGCCAAGGCGACGCTGTCGACCACGAACGGCCCCGGCATCCCGCTGGACCAGAGCAAGACGCGCAACCTCACGGAGGAGGAGGCGGCCTGACGGTCGCTCCACCGCGTGACGACGGCCCGGCACCCGCGAGGGTGCCGGGCCGTCGTGCGTCCCCGGCGGGTTCCGCCGGACGCGGACGAGGCCCGGTCCCCCCTGCGGGCCGGGCCCCGTCCTCGCGCCGGGAGGTCTCCCGCGCCGTCAGCCCCTCACCAGGGCAGCCACTCGGTCACGCACGTGCCGTCCGTCGTCTCGCAGACCAGGCGCACAGGTCCTTCTGGACGGGCCACGAGGCGGAAGTAGCCCACCTCGTCGGTGTCGACCGCGGCGAGATCGCCGTCGGGTCGGCGCAGCACGACGCGTCCTGGTCGGGCCGGGATCAGCTGACCCTCGATCGCGCCGTCGGTCACCTCGACCTCGACCCCGACGCCCTCGCCCTCGAAGACGAGGGTCCGCGACGGCTGGCCGCTGCGGTCACGGACGCCCGTGAGCTCGCCGACGGCGCACGAGTCGTGCACGAGCGAGAGCAGCAGGAGGTCGGCCGCCAGCTCCTCGCGCAGCGCGAGCATCCCGCGGTGGGCGCCGAACGCCGTCGACGCCGCCGCGGCGACCCGCTGCACCGCCTCCTCCTCGCGGAGCGCCTCGACCAGGTCCGCGGCGAGCGCGTCGTCGTCCTCCCACCGGTCGGCGGGGCGGGGCTGGGGCAGGCTCACGTCATCCGAGTGCCAGGACATCGCGGCCTCCTTCGCCGAGCACGGCGCCGGAGGGCGTCGCGAGATAGGTGCGGATGGCCTCCGTCTGACGGAGCCGGGCCAGCCCGCGCTGGCGGGTGGGGCCGATGGACCCGACGGGGATGCCCAGCCGCGCGGACACCTCCTGGTAGCTCGGGGGAGGGTCGGTCGAGAGCAGGAGCAGCAGCTCGCGCTGGTGCGGTGGCAGCTCGGCCAGCGCCGCGCGGAGTGCCGCGTGGCGCTCGCTGCGCAGCAGCTCGCGGTCCAGCTCGACGTCGTCCTGGGCGTCGAGGCGGCCGGTCGTCGGGTCGACGGGGATCGAGCGTCGGGACAGGTTCGTCATGCGGATGCACTCGTGACGCGTCGCGGTCGAGATCCAGCCGGGCAGCGCCTCCGGCTCGCGCAGGTCGCCGAGGTGCTCCAGCAGATTGAGCCACACGGTCTGCGCGACGTCCTCCGCCTGCTGCGGCGTGAGCCGGAACTGCCGCACTCGCGCCATCACGAGGTTGGTGTGCCGCCGGACGATCTCCGACCACGAGCCGTCGTCACCGTGGAGGGCGCCCGCCACGAGCTGCGTCGCGGTGCGTTCACCGTACGGTCCGCCCAGCTGCTCTCGGCTTCTCACGGCGCGGCTCCTTCGCCTGTCGGGTTCGTCCCGAAGGCCATCATGACGCTCGACGAGGCATGTGCCCAGCACGTCAGGCTCCCGGCAGGATCTGCAGGGCCTTGCCGAAGCCCGCGACGGGCTTGCCGGCGGCGAGGAGCGCGTGGACGGCCTGCGGGCCGGGGACGCCGAGCTCGGTCATGGTGCGGGCGATCGACCCCGACACCTGCGGCGCGGCGAACGACGTGCCGACCCAGTGGGCGAAGGAGTTCGGCCCGAACTCGTGCGGGTCGGCGCTGAATGCGGGGTTCTGGCTGCCGTGCACGAACGTGGACAGGACACCCTCGGCCACCGTCGAGAAGTCCACCCACGCCCCCGAGCTCGACCAGGTGGTGGGGCGCAGGTCGGCGGTCAGCCCTCCCACGGCGACGACGCGCCCGAACGCGGCCGGCCAGGTGGGGGTGTCGTCCCCGTAGTTCCCGGCGGAGGACACGATCACGCTGGCCCAGCCACGCTCGTCCTCGATCTCGCGGACCACGTCGAGGGCCGCGGCCAGCGGCAACGACGGCTCGTCGAACAACGTCTGCGTGCCGAGCGAGAGGTTGACGACGTGCGCACCGTCCCGGACCGCGCGCACGAGCGCGCAGGCGACGTCCAGCTCGCTGCCCGCGCCGCCGGGACCGACGGCCCTGTAGGCGCGGATCTCGGCTCCCGGCGCGACCTGGGCGACGATGCCGGCGACGAACGTGCCGTGGCCCGCGTACACGTCGAGGTAGCCGTCGCGAGGCTCCGCGTCGAGCGGGTCGACGTTGGACTCGTCGCCGTGCGTCGCGGCGTCGTCCACCGCGGTGCGCCGGACGCGCGCGAGCCAGCCGTCGGTGCGTTCCTCGGCGGTGACACCCGTGTCGATGACCGCGACCACCACGCCCTGGCCGTACCGCGGGCCGGACTGCTCGTACTGGTCGAACGTCGCGACGCGCGGTGCGAAGGCGCCGGACGTCGGCTTCATGATGGGTCGCCCGCCCAGCGGCGTCACGTACGACGGGGCCACGGCGTGCCCGCGGGACCGCAGCGAGCTGATGAGTCCGGTGAGGCGGCGTGCCCGCCGAGGGTCACGGGCGCGAAGCCTGACGACCCGGCCCTCGAGCTCGGGATGACCGAGGTCGACGCGCTCGAGCCCTGCTGCCTCGGCCTCCGCACGGACGTCCTCCCACGTCGACGGAGGGAGCAGGACCTCACCGACGATGGGGAGCACGTCGGAGCCGTGCCGGTTGCGCACGACGTCGAGCTCCTCCCCGCGGGTCGACCAGCCGTCCTGGAGACGGGTCAGGACGGCGTCGCGCCGCGCCAGGACGTCCTCGGCCTCCGCGCCGGGGGAGAGGTCGGGGCGCAGCCGCTCCAGGTAGCCCGCGGCGGGCCGGGGCTGGGCGCGTGCGGCGAAGGCCGCCACGCGAGGCTGCTCGTGGCCCGCGGTCAGCCGGGTGTCGTAGTCGTCGCCGAACGGTCGACCGGGACCTCGGCCGGGGAATCGCGTCACGTCTCTGCTCCTCGTCATCGGGTGCCGTTCCCCTGCAGAGTGGGCGGAGGGCGCTCGTGATACACCGCGGAGCCTAGGATCCGAGAGTGCTGCCCGAGATGTCCCGCGACACCGCCCCGGGCGGCGCCCGCGCCGACCTCCTCCGCGAGGCGCGTGCCCTGCGGAC
Source organism: Cellulomonas xiejunii (assembly GCF_024508315.1). Taxonomy (NCBI): domain Bacteria; kingdom Bacillati; phylum Actinomycetota; class Actinomycetes; order Micrococcales; family Cellulomonadaceae; genus Cellulomonas; species Cellulomonas xiejunii. The sequence continues at coordinate 2,955,967 of NZ_CP101987.1, read as the reverse complement.
CGCACTGGACACCGACCCGGCCGGGGCTCGGTCGGACGCCGTGCGCGTCGTGGCGGCGGCCCGGACGCTGGGCGAGCCGGAGGCGCTCGCCTGGGGACTGCGTGCGGTCGCCGTGCTGCACCGTCACGACGGGGACCCGGAGTCCGCCGAGCGGCTGCTCGGTGAGGCGGCACGCGTCGCGCGCCGCGCAGGCCTCGCCGCAGTCGGCGCCTGGGTGCTGGCCAGCCGCTCGGTGGCCCGCCTGGAGCTCGGTCGGACCGCGCAGGCGCGGTCCGACGCCATGGCCGCCCTCGCGGTGGTCGAGCAGCACGGTGCGGACGACCCGCGGGTGGACGGGCTCCGTGCCCGCCTGCATCTGCAGCTCGCCGTCATGGACCACAACGCCGGGCGGCTCGCCCGGGCCGAGGCACGTTATCGAGCCGTGGCACGCGACGTCGCCGCGGACAGCCCGGACCTGGTGCGTGCTGCGAACAACCTGGCGCTGGTGCTCGTCGCCCGCACGTCGTACGTCGAGGCGCTCCACTGGGCGCAGCTCGCGGTTGACGGAGCCGCGCGGCTGGGGCCGGCGCTGCGGTCCTGGCCGTACCTCACGCGGGCCCTCATCAAGGTCCACACCGGGCGGCTCGCCGAAGGGCTGCGTGACCTCGAGGCGGCCGCCGCCGCGTCCCAGCGGGCCGGCCAGTCGTCCGGGGAGTACTACCTCGAGTACGCCGACACGATGCGCGAGCTCCGACTGCTCCCGGAGGCGGCGGTCGCGGGCCGCCGGGCGCTCGACGAGCTCGCACGCGCCGGTGACGGCCTGGTCGAGGTCGACGCGCGGATCTCGCTGGCCGAGACCCTGCTGCTCTCCGGTGACGCGGAGCACGCGGCCGAGCACGCGGCGGCCGCGCGGGACGGTGCCCGTCGGCAACGACGCCCCGGTGCGCACGACCGCGCGGTCCTCGTCACGGCGCAGGCGCTGGCCCGGTCGGAGCGCGCAGGCGTCCCCGAGCTCGCGTCCGTGCAGCGGGCGGCGATCCGGCTGGCTGCCTCGGGCGAGCTGGCAGCCGCCGCGGAGGCCCACCTCGTCGGGGGCCGGATCGCCGTCGCGGTCGGGGCGCGTCGGCGTGCCGCGGCGAGGTTCGCCGCAGCAGCCGACCTCGCGCGCGGCGGGCCGTTGTCGGTGCGGCTGCGAGGCCGGGTGGCGGCGGCCATGGCCGCCCGGCTCGCGCGGGCTGACGACAGGGTGCTCGCCCAGTGCCGAGCCGGGCTGCGGGACCTCGCGCGCCACCGTGCCGCGCTGCCGACGATGGAGCTGCGTGCGCTCGCGTCGGGGCACGGAGCCGAGCTGGGGGAGCTCGGGCTCGAGGTCGTCGTCCGCGGTGGGTCCCCGGCGGCCGTCCTGCGGTGGATGGAGCAGACGCGGGCCGCTGCCCTCGGGCTGGCCGTGCCGGACGACCGCGTCGGGGTCGCGGTGGGTAACCCCGAGGGGGCGTCGGACGCGCCCGGGTCGGTCGGGTCGGCGTTCGCCGTCCCGTCCCGGGACCCCGACGTTCCCGACGGCGCGACGCCGCCGGAGGACGTCCGGCCCGTCGTCCGGCAGCGCTCCGTGATCGTCGCGGACGACGAGGGAGCTGCTCACGCTCGGCGTTCCGCGTGGCTCGACGACGTGGAGCCACGGCATCCGGCACGTGCGGTCCCCGGGCTCTCGACGGTGCGGTCCGCGCTGGAGGGGCGCCACCTGGTGGAGCTGGGCCGGTACGGAGGGGACCTCGTCGCGGTGGTCGTGGGTCCTGCCGGCGCGCGGGTCGTCGAGCTGGGACACGTCGAGGCGGAGGTGGCGGGTCACCTCCGTGCGCTGGTGTTCGCGCTGCGCAGGATGGTCGAGCCGAGCAGCGCGGCGGCGGCGGCAGCCTCCCGTCGGAGCGCGGACATGCGCATCGCACGGCTGCGGGCGCTGCTCGTCGAGCCGCTGTCGCTGCCACCCGACGCCGAGCTCGTCGTCGTGCCGGTCGGCGTGCTGCACGGAGCCCCGTGGTCGGCGCTGCACGACGGCCCGGTCGCTCTCGCGCCCTCGGCCGCCACCTGGATGCGGACGTGCGAGCGCCCGGCGAGGTCGGGCCTGCCCGTCGTGCTCGTGGCGGGGCCCGATCTGCGGGGCGCGCAGGACGAGGTCGAGGCGCTGCGGTCGCTGCACCCTGACGTGCGTGCACTGGGTTCCGGGCGGAGCCGGGCCCAGGACGTCGTCTCGGCCGTCGCGGACGCCGACCTCGCCCACCTCGCGTGCCACGGGTCCCTGCGCTCGGACAACCCGATGTTCTCCTCGGTCCTGCTCGCCGACGGTCCCGTGACGGTGCAGGAGCTGCACCGCGCGGGCGTCGCCCCGCGCCGCCTCGTGCTCGCCTCCTGCCACTCCGGCGCGGACGTGGCGTACGCGGGCGACGAGGTGCTGGGCCTGGTGTCGGCGATGCTGTCGCAGGGGACCGCCGGTGTCGTCGCGTCCATCGCCGCCGTGCCCGACGTCGAGGTCGTGGACCTCATGCTCGCGCTGCACCGTCGGCTGGCGGCGGGGGAGACGATGGCGAGGGCCCTGCACGGTGCGCGGGGCGAGATCGACCGTGACACCCCGGCCGGGTTCGTCAACTGGTGCACGTTCAGCGCGCACGGCGCGGCGTGACGCCCGGGCCCGTCCGGTGCGGCCGGCGCTCCCCGTGATTTGGAGCCACACCCGGGTGTGTCGTACTGTGGGCGAGCCCAAGACCGCCGGTCGTCGGTCCGCTCGTCGGACCGGCCGAAGCTCCGCATGACGCGGGGGCCTGCGCAGGTGAGAGTTCGTCGCACGTGATCGTGCTGCTCGTGGCCCCGGCCCGGGTGGTGGTCCTTGTCCGAGCCCCGCGCCTGCGCGGGGCTCTTGTCGTCTTCGCGGCAGCGACGGAAAGACGCCCGGTGGCACCACCACCGGAAGGAATGCCATGGCGAGGCCGGACAAGGCTGCAGCTGTCGCGGAGCTGACGGAGCGCTTCCGCGGCTCGAACGCGGCCGTGCTGACCGAGTACCGCGGGCTCACCGTCGCGCAGCTCAAGACCCTGCGCAAGGCGCTCAGCGGCAACGCGAACTACGCCGTGGTGAAGAACACGCTGACCGCGATCGCGGCCAAGGAAGCCGGCTTCGACGGCCTCGACGACGCGCTCGAGGGCCCGTCGGCGATCGCCTTCGTCACCGGGGACCCGGTCGAGGCGGCCAAGGGACTGCGTGACTTCGCCAAGGCGAACCCCGCACTGGTCATCAAGGCGGGCGTCCTCGACGGCCGCCCCGTGACCGCTGCGGACATCACCAAGCTCGCGGACCTCGAGTCCCGCGAGGTCCTGCTGGCCAAGGCGGCCGGCGCGATGAAGGCCAAGCTCTACCAGGCCGCGTACCTGTTCACGGCTCCTGCCTCGCAGGCCGTGCGCACCGTCGAGGCCCTGCGCGTCAAGCGCGAGGAGTCCGACGCCGCAGCCTGAGCCCGACGCTCCGGCCGCACGCTCTCGTAGCAAGCCCAGCATCTCCCGCCGCCCGACCACCGGACGGCGGGTCCGAACGGAAGGAACCGCCACCATGGCGAAGCTCACCACCGACGAGCTCATCGACGCGTTCAAGGACCTCACGCTCATCGAGCTGTCCGAGTTCGTGAAGGCGTTCGAGGAGACCTTCGAGGTCACCGCTGCAGCCCCGGCCGCCGTCGCGGTCGCCGGCCCGGCCGGCGGTGGCGCCGAGGCCGAGGTCGAGGAGGAGAAGGACTCGTTCGACGTCGTTCTCGAGGCCGCCGGTGACAAGAAGATCCAGGTCATCAAGGAGGTGCGCACGCTCACGAGCCTCGGCCTGAAGGAGGCCAAGGACCTCGTCGACGGCGCGCCGAAGCCGGTCCTGGAGGGTGTCAACAAGGAGACGGCCGAGAAGGCCAAGGCTGCCCTCGAGGGCGCCGGCGCGACGATCACCCTCAAGTGATCCGGGCCCGGTCGGCCGTCTGACGCGAGTCGGGCGCCCGCCGGGGCCAGCCACGCACGACGAAGCCCGCACCCCGCGAGGGTGCGGGCTTCGTCGTCGTCGAACAGGTTCGACCGCACGAGGTCGTCGACGGGGTCGCAGGCCGACCGCGACGCGCGCGGACGGCATCCGACGCGCCGTCCGGGTTCACGGTCGCGGGCGGGTGTGCCACCATGTGCGGGTCGGTGAGGATGCCGAGCACGAGGACGGACCTCCGACGGAGGTGCGTGCGTAGCCTGTGGGTCGGGCGGGCGGTGACGTTGCCGCTACGAGCAGACCCGCGGGGGTTTACTTGGCACGCCCGTGCGGGTATGCTAGCGCTTTGCGCTGGCCTGTGCCCGCGATCTCAGATATCCCGACCCCGGTTCTGACGTACGTGCGCGTCGAACCTCGTGTCGTGGCGGGGGATTGCGCCATGCCAGGCGGCGCAGCGTGCCACGATCCGCAGGGAAGGACCCCTCTTGGCTGCCTCGCGCATCCCTCATGCACCGTCCGCCGACGCCATCGCGAACCGCACCGCATCCCGTCGCATCTCGTTCGCCAAGATCCACGAGCCGCTCGAGGTCCCCGATCTGCTCGGCCTGCAGACCGAGAGCTTCGACTGGCTGCTGGGCAACGAGCGCTGGCAGGCCCGCGTGGCCGCCGCGCTCGAGGTCGGTCGCAACGACGTGCCGGAGACCGCGGGCCTCGAGGAGATCTTCGAGGAGATCTCCCCGATCGAGGACTTCGGCGGGACCATGTCCCTCTCCTTCCGCGAGCACCGGTTCGAGCCGCCCAAGTACACGGCCGAGGAGTGCAAGGAGAAGGACTTCACCTTCGCCGCGCCCCTGTTCGTCACGGCGGAGTTCGTCAACTACACGACCGGCGAGATCAAGTCGCAGACCGTCTTCATGGGTGACTTCCCCCTGATGACCGAGCGCGGCACCTTCATCATCAACGGCACCGAGCGTGTCGTCGTCTCGCAGCTCGTCCGCTCCCCGGGCGTGTACTTCGAGCGCACGGCCGACAAGACGTCCGACAAGGACGTCCTCACGGCCAAGATCATCCCGAGCCGCGGTGCGTGGCTCGAGTTCGAGATCGACAAGCGCGACAACGTCGGCGTCCGCGTCGACCGCAAGCGCAAGCAGAACGCGACCGTGCTGCTCAAGGCGCTCGGCATGACCGAGAGCGAGATCCGCGAGGAGTTCGCCGAGTACCCCGCGGTCATCGACACGCTCGAGAAGGACCACGTCCAGACGCAGGACGAGGCGCTGCTCGACCTGTACCGCAAGATCCGTCCGGGCGAGCCGCCGACCGTCGAGGCCGGCCGCGCGCTGCTCGAGAACTTCTACTTCAACTCCAAGCGCTACGACCTGGCGAAGGTCGGCCGCTACAAGCTGAACAAGAAGCTCGGCCAGGACGCGCCGCTGTCGGACTCGGTCCTCACGCTCTCGGACGTCGTCGCGACGATCAAGTACCTCGCGGCCCTCCACATCGACAAGCCCACGCTGCCCGGCACGCGCGGCGGGGAGTCGATCGAGATCCGCGTCGAGCCCGACGACATCGACCACTTCGGCAACCGTCGCATCCGCGCGGTCGGCGAGCTCATCCAGAACCAGGTCCGCACCGGCCTGTCCCGGATGGAGCGCGTCGTGCGCGAGCGCATGACGACGCAGGACGTCGAGGCGATCACGCCGCAGACCCTCATCAACATCCGCCCCGTCGTGGCCTCCATCAAGGAGTTCTTCGGGACGAGCCAGCTGTCGCAGTTCATGGACCAGAACAACCCGCTCGCGGGCCTGACGCACAAGCGGCGTCTGTCGGCCCTCGGCCCGGGTGGTCTGTCCCGCGACCGCGCCGGCATGGAGGTCCGTGACGTCCACACCTCGCACTACGGCCGCATGTGCCCGATCGAGACCCCTGAGGGCCCGAACATCGGCCTCATCGGCTCGCTCGCGACGTACGGCCGCATCAACCCGTTCGGGTTCGTCGAGACCCCGTACCGCCGGGTCAAGGACGGCAAGGTGTCCGACGAGGTCGACTACCTGACCGCCGACGACGAGGACCGGCACATCATCGCCCAGGCGAACGCGCCGCTGACCGACGACGGCTCGTTCGTCGAGGACGCCATCCTCGTGCGCACCAAGGGCGGGGAGCCCGACCTGGTGCCGCCGTCGAGCGTCGACTACATGGACGTCTCGCCGCGCCAGATGGTCTCGGTCGCGACCGCGCTCATCCCGTTCCTCGAGCACGACGACGCCAACCGCGCCCTCATGGGCGCCAACATGCAGCGCCAGGCCGTGCCGCTGGTCCGCTCCGAGGCTCCGCTGGTCGGTACCGGCATGGAGCGTCGTGCGGCCGTCGACGCGGGTGACGTGGTCGTGGCCACCAAGCCCGGCGTGGTCACCGAGGTGTCCGCCGACCTGGTCGTCGTCGCCAACGACGACGCGACCACGTCGACGTACCGCATCGCGAAGTTCCGTCGCTCCAACCAGGGCACCTGCTACAACCAGCGCGTGCTGGTCGAGCACGGCGCCCGCGTCGAGCCCGGCTCGGTGCTGGCCGACGGCCCGGCGACGGACGACGGCGAGCTCGCGCTCGGACGCAACCTGCTGGTCGCGTTCATGTCGTGGGAGGGCCACAACTACGAGGACGCGATCATCCTGTCGCAGCGCCTCGTGCAGGACGACGTCCTGTCCTCGATCCACATCGAGGAGCACGAGGTCGACGCGCGCGACACCAAGCTCGGCCCGGAGGAGATCACGCGGGACATCCCGAACGTCTCCGAGGAGGTCCTGGGCGACCTCGACGAGCGCGGCATCATCCGCATCGGTGCCGAGGTCGCGGCGGGCGACATCCTGGTCGGCAAGGTCACGCCCAAGGGTGAGACCGAGCTGACCCCGGAGGAGCGTCTGCTCCGTGCGATCTTCGGTGAGAAGGCGCGCGAGGTCCGCGACACGTCGCTCAAGGTGCCCCACGGTGAGTCGGGCACGGTCATCGAGGTGCGCACGTTCAGCCGCGACGACGGCGACGAGCTCCCCGCCGGCGTCAACGAGCTGGTCCGCGTGTACATCGCGCAGCGCCGCAAGATCACGGACGGCGACAAGCTCGCCGGCCGTCACGGCAACAAGGGCGTCATCTCGAAGATCCTGCCGGTCGAGGACATGCCGTTCCTCGAGGACGGCACGGCGGTCGACGTGGTGCTCAACCCGCTCGGCGTCCCGGGACGCATGAACGTCGGTCAGGTGCTCGAGACGCACCTGGGCTGGGTCGCGAAGCAGGGCTGGGACATCCAGCTCGCCGAGGGCGAGGCCACCTGGCGCGAGGGTGTCCCCGACGCCGTCGCGAGCTCGAAGCCCGGCAACCCCGTCGCCACCCCGGTGTTCGACGGCGTGCCGGAGCAGACCCTCACCGGTCTGCTCAGCTCGACGCTGCCCAACCGGGACGGCGAGCGCATGGTCAAGGGCGACGGCAAGGCGCGGCTGTTCGACGGCCGTTCCGGGGAGCCGTTCCCCGAGCCCGTGTCGGTCGGCTACATGTACATCCTCAAGCTCCACCACCTCGTGGACGACAAGATCCACGCCCGGTCCACCGGCCCGTACTCGATGATCACGCAGCAGCCGCTGGGTGGTAAGGCGCAGTTCGGTGGCCAGCGGTTCGGCGAGATGGAGGTGTGGGCCCTCGAGGCGTACGGCGCCGCCTACACGCTGCAGGAGCTGCTCACCATCAAGTCCGACGACGTCCCGGGCCGCGTCAAGGTCTACGAGGCCATCGTCAAGGGCGAGAACATCCCGGACTCCGGCATCCCTGAGTCGTTCAAGGTGCTGCTCAAGGAGATGCAGTCGCTCTGCCTGAACGTCGAGGTGCTGTCCTCGGACGGCGTCTCGATCGACATGAAGGAGAACGACGACGAGGTCTACCGCGCTGCGGAAGAGCTCGGCATCGACCTGTCGCGGCGCCCGAACGCCAGCAGCGTCGAAGAGATCTGACGTCGAGCCCCGGTCCGGCTGCACACACACGTGATGCCGGACCGGGTGCCCGCACCCCTCAGCACGATTTCCGTTCCGCTGGTTCTCGAAACCGGCAAGCGAAGGAAGTAGGACCCCCTTGCTCGACGTCAACGTCTTCGACGAGCTGCGCATCGGCCTGGCCACGGCCGACGACATCCGTGCCTGGTCGCACGGCGAGGTGAAGAAGCCCGAGACCATCAACTACCGCACCCTGAAGCCGGAGAAGGACGGGCTCTTCTGCGAGAAGATCTTCGGCCCCACCCGGGACTGGGAGTGCTACTGCGGCAAGTACAAGCGCGTGCGCTTCAAGGGCATCATCTGCGAGCGCTGCGGCGTCGAGGTGACGCGCTCGAAGGTGCGCCGTGAGCGCATGGGCCACATCGAGCTCGCCGCGCCCGTCACGCACATCTGGTTCTTCAAGGGTGTGCCGTCCCGACTGGGCTACCTGCTCGACCTGGCGCCGAAGGACCTGGAGAAGGTCATCTACTTCGCGGCCTACATGATCACGTGGGTCGACGTGGACGGTCGCCAGGAGGACCTCCCCAACCTCCAGAACGAGATCGACCTGGAGAAGAAGGAGATCTCGGACCGCCGCGACAACGACATCAACACCCGCGCCCAGAAGCTCGAGGCCGACCTGGCCGAGCTCGAGGCCGAGGGTGCCAAGGCCGACGCGCGCCGCAAGGTCCGTGACTCCGCCGAGCGCGAGATGGCGCAGATCCGCAAGCGTGCGGACGCCGAGCTCGACCGTCTCGAGCAGGTCTGGGACCGGTTCAAGAACCTCAAGGTCGCGGACCTCGAGGGCGACGAGATGCTGTACCGCGCCCTGCAGGACCGGTACGGCAACTACTTCGAGGGCTCGATGGGCGCCGCGGCGATCCAGAAGCGCCTCGAGGCGTTCGACCTCGAGGCGGAGTCCGAGTCGCTGCGCGACACCATCAAGAACGGCAAGGGCCAGCGCAAGACGCGCGCGCTCAAGCGGCTCAAGGTGGTCAACGCGTTCCTCACGACGAACAACTCGCCGACGGGCATGGTCCTCGACGCGGTCCCGGTCATCCCGCCGGACCTGCGCCCGATGGTCCAGCTCGACGGTGGCCGCTTCGCCACCTCGGACCTGAACGACCTGTACCGCCGCGTCATCAACCGGAACAACCGCCTCAAGCGGCTCCTGGACCTGGGCGCGCCGGAGATCATCGTCAACAACGAGAAGCGGATGCTCCAGGAGGCCGTGGACTCGCTGTTCGACAACGGCCGCCGCGGTCGCCCCGTCACGGGCCCCGGCAACCGTCCGCTGAAGTCGATCTCCGACATGCTCAAGGGCAAGCAGGGCCGGTTCCGCCAGAACCTGCTCGGCAAGCGCGTCGACTACTCGGGCCGTTCGGTCATCGTCGTCGGCCCGCAGCTCAAGCTGCACCAGTGCGGTCTGCCCAAGCAGATGGCGCTCGAGCTGTTCAAGCCGTTCGTGATGAAGCGCCTGGTGGACCTCAACCACGCGCAGAACATCAAGTCGGCCAAGCGCATGGTCGAGCGCGCGCGCCCGGTCGTGTGGGACGTGCTCGAGGAGGTCATCACCGAGCACCCGGTGCTGCTGAACCGTGCACCCACGCTGCACCGTCTCGGCATCCAGGCGTTCGAGCCGCAGCTCGTCGAGGGCAAGGCGATCCACCTGCACCCGCTCGTCTGCGCCGCGTTCAACGCGGACTTCGACGGCGACCAGATGGCCGTCCACCTGCCCCTGAGCGCGGAGGCGCAGGCCGAGGCCCGCATCCTCATGCTCTCGAGCAACAACATCCTCAAGCCGTCCGACGGCCGCCCGGTGACCATGCCCTCGCAGGACATGATCATCGGACTGTTCCACCTGACCTCCGACAAGGAGGACCCGCTGGGGCAGGGCCGTGCGTTCAGCTCGGTGGCCGAGGCGATCATGGCGTTCGACCAGGGCTCGCTCGACCTCAACGCGGTCGTGAAGATCCGGTTCGACGACCTGGTCCTCTCCGAGGAGCAGGCGCCCGAGGGCTGGGAGCCGGGGCAGACGCTCCTGTTCGAGACCACGCTGGGCCGCGCGCTGTTCAACGAGCTGCTGCCCGTCGACTACCCGTACGAGAACGGTGTCGTCGACAAGAAGCGGCTGTCGGTCATCGTCAACGACCTGGCCGAGCGGTACCCGAAGGTCGAGGTCGCCGCGTCGCTCGACGCCCTGAAGGAGGCCGGCTTCCGCTGGGCCACCCGCTCGGGCGTGACGATCGCGATCTCCGACGTCGCGACGCCTGCCGAGAAGCAGGACATCCTCGACGAGCACGAGGCGCGCGCGGCGAAGGTGCAGGGCCAGTACGAGAAGGGCCTCATCACCGACGACGAGCGTCGTCAGGAGCTCATCGAGATCTGGACGAACGCCACCGACAAGGTCGCCAAGGCCATGCAGGCCAACTTCCCGCCCCGCAACACCGTGTTCCGCATGGTCGGCTCGGGTGCGCGAGGCAACTGGATGCAGGTCCGCCAGATCGCGGGCATGCGTGGCCTCGTCGCCAACCCGAAGGGCGAGATCATCCCTCGCCCGATCAAGGCGAACTACCGCGAGGGCCTGTCCGTCCTCGAGTACTTCATCGCGACGCACGGCGCCCGCAAGGGTCTGGCGGACACCGCTCTGCGGACCGCCGACTCGGGCTACCTCACGCGTCGTCTGGTGGACGTCTCGCAGGACGTCATCGTCCGTGAGGACGACTGCGGCACCGAGCGCGGCCTCACCATGCCGATCGGCGTGGAGGGTGCGGACGGCAAGCTGCGCCGCCACGACAAGGTCGAGACGTCCGTGTACTCGCGGACGCTCGCGACCGACATCGAGGTGGAGGGCGAGGTCATCGGGCGCTCGGGCGACGACGTCGGCGACGTCCTGCTCGACCGGCTGCTCGAGACGGGCGTGACCGAGCTCAAGATCCGCTCGGTGCTCACCTGCGAGTCCCGCGTCGGTACGTGCGCCAAGTGCTACGGCCGCTCGCTGGCCACCGGCAAGCTCGTCGACATCGGCGAGGCCGTCGGCATCATCGCGGCCCAGTCGATCGGTGAGCCCGGCACGCAGCTGACGATGCGCACGTTCCACACCGGTGGTGTGGCCTCGGCGGACGACATCACGCAGGGTCTGCCCCGTGTCCAGGAGCTCTTCGAGGCGCGCACCCCCAAGGGTGAGGCGCACATCGCGGAGTTCTCGGGCCGGATCACGATCGAGGAGACGGACCGCGCGCGTGCGCTCGTCCTGACCCCGGACGACGGCTCGGAGGAGATCCGGTACGCGATCACCAAGCGGTCGCGTCTGCTGGTCCAGGACGGCGACCACGTGTCGGTCGGGACCCAGCTGGTCGTGGGCGCCGTCGACCCGAAGAAGGTGCTGCGCATCCTCGGCCCGCGTGCCACGCAGAAGCACCTGGTGGACGAGGTCCAGGAGGTCTACCGCTCCCAGGGCGTGGACATCCACGACAAGCACATCGAGGTCATCGTGCGGCAGATGCTGCGGCGCGTGACGGTGCTCGACTCCGGTGAGACCGGCCTCCTGCCGGGCGAGCTGGCCGAGCGCGGTCGCTTCGAGGACTTCAACCGCAAGGCGGTCTCCGAGGGCGGTCAGCCGGCCTCGGGTCGTCCCGAGCTCATGGGCATCACGAAGGCGTCGCTCGCGACGGACTCGTGGCTCTCGGCGGCCTCCTTCCAGGAGACGACGAAGGTGCTCACCGAGGCCGCGATGTCGAGCCGTTCGGACCCGCTGCTGGGTCTGAAGGAGAACGTCATCCTCGGCAAGCTCATCCCCGCCGGCACGGGCCTGCCCCGGTACCGGAACGTGGCGGTGGAGGCGACCGAGGAGGCCAAGGCCGAGCTGTACCCGGCGTTCGGCTACGACGAGATCGACTTCCCGGCGCTCGGTCTGGGCTCCAGCGAGGCGATCCCGCTCGAGGACATCGACTTCGGCGACTACCGCTGAGGTCAGTCCTCTCCCAGCACGACCCCGAGGGGCCCGTCGGTTCGCCGACGGGCCCCTCGGGCGTCCCGGGGCCGGAGGTCTGGGCCCAACCGTGGGTCGCCGGGCCCTGGGAACGACGGGCAGGTGCGGACAGGATTCGGCCCGTGACCGATCGACGAGCGAGACGCGTCAGGGACGAGCGCGGCGCCGGGACGTTGGAGTACCTCGGCGTCGTCGTGGTGGCGGCGCTCCTCGTCGTCGCCGTGATCACGGGGGTGCGGTCGGCGGCTGTGGCGCAGCACGTGACGGCGGCCCTGTGCGACATCCGGTCCGCCTTCTCCCAGGCGGGCGACTGCGGTGACGAGGACGTCCCCACGACCTACGACGGCCAGGACGGTGACGGGCTGACCGCCGGCGCTCCCGGTCGGTCGGGCGAGGCGCCGGCGGGCGACGGGCAGGAGCAGGACGACACGTCGTCCCCCGACTACGTCAACGCCGCGGACGATCGCGAGGAGGCGGACCCCGAGCGGGTCGCGGACGCTCTCGCGGAGGTGCGCGACGCGCTCGAGGGCGGGTTCTTCGGCGTTCGCGCGGGTGACCTCGAGGACGCGCGCGAGGCCGTCGAGGACCTCAACGGTCGTGAGATCGACGCGCTCATCGCCTCGATGGACGACGAGGAGCTCAAACGCTGGGTCAGCCAGATGGAGGACGGCTGGCTGCTCGGCGGGTGGTCGCGGGAGGAGCGCCGCGAGCTGTGGGAGCTGCTGGCGTCACGGGCGTCGAAGGAGACCCTGGACCGGCTCGCGCAGCACACTGAGGAACTGCAGCCGAGCTTCCACGGCGTGGGTGGGGACGGCGCACGCGAGAGCCCGGCGAGCCCCGCCAACAGCGGTCGGTACGGCGAGGTCCCGCACGACCTGGTGATCGACGGCGTGGCGCCGTCGGACGTCATGCAGGGGGCGTTGGGGGACTGCTGGTTCCAGGTCGGGCTCATGGCGGTGGCCCAGGCGGACCCGACGCTCATCGAGGAGGCGATCACCCGCAACCCGAACGGCTCGTACACCGTGCGGCTCTTCGAGGACGGCGAGCCGGTCCACGTCACCGTCACGCCGGAGATGGTGCTCATGCCGGACGGCTCGACCGCGTTCAGCCACGCCGGCCCGCGGCTGCTCGACGACAACCGGACCCTCGCCCACGAGCTGTGGCCGTTGGTCATGGAGAAGGCCCTCGCCGTGCACTGGGAGAACGACTACGCGGCGCTCGAGTACAACCACCCGTCGGTGGCCTTCGAGCTGCTGACCGGGACGCCGGCGCAGATGGCGCGGGTCGACGCGGGCCAGGTCGCGCCGCAGGACCTCGCCCGCGTCCTCGACGGCGGCGGTCTGGTCGCCGTCGGCACGCCCGCCGACCGCGGCGACCTGCCGGACATCTTCGACCGGCCCGCCGAACAGGGCGGGCTCGTCGGCCAGCACGCGTACGTCCTGGCCGCTGCCGACGCCGAGGCGGGGACGTTGACGTTCGTCAATCCGTGGTCGTGGAGCCTGCCGCACGTGACCGTGACCTACGCTGAGTACGAGCAGTACTTCTCCGGCGTCTACGTGAGTGAGGCGACACGATGAGGCGCCGACAGGTGGGCCGCGCGGCACTGGCGGCCGCGATCGCGCTGATGGTCGCCGGGTGTGGCGGACAGGAGGGCCCCGACGTGCCCGAGGATGCCGTCCGGCTCGTCGCGAACCAGCCCGTGTCCGTGGACGGGACCGTGGTGACGGCGTACCACATCCGCGAGGACAGCGCGAAGATCCTTGTCCGGATCGGTGAGGAAGCGGAGACCGCCACGGTCGACGTCGGTTCCCACGCGGAGGCGCTCGGATTCGCCTTCCGGCTCGTGGCCGTGTCGGTCGACGTCGGCGACGACGACGTGCCGGGTGGCGATCGGTCCGTCGCGTGGATCGTCGCGGAGTCGGCGGCCTGAGCGGATGCCGGCACGACGATCCACGACCGTGCTCTCGGCCGTCGGGCTGGCGGCGGTTCTCGCGCTGGCAGGATGTGACGACGCGCCTGAGCGCCCTGAGGGCGCCGTCGAGCTGCGGGAGAACCAGCCGGCCTCCGTCGGGGACGTGCGCCTGGTCGCCAGCAACATCTGGGACGACTCGGCCGTGCTCGTGGTCGCCGACGGAGACGGCCCGGCGGACAACGCGGGCGTCGAGGTCGGTGAGCGTGTGACGATCAAGGGCCACACCTTCGAGCTGGTGTCGATCTACGAGGACACGAGCGACGCGCCGCCGGGAGGGTCGCGCAGCTACGCGTGGGTGCTGCCCGTCGACGACTGACGTCGGGCGGGCGCCCTGTCGGCGCGCTCGCCCGGAGCGGCTAGCATCGGGCGCGGTCTGCACGTGACGTGCAGCGCACATCGAGCCGCAACGAGACGAACGGGGCCCGCTGATGGGACGAGGTGGACGAGCGGTCCGGGCCGCTCTGGTGGTCGCAGTGGTCGCGCTGCTCGCAGCCTGCGGCGCGCAGGAGCCCGACGTGCCCGAGGGCGCTGTGCACCTCAAGGCGGGGGAGCCCGTCGAGGTGGACGGCCTGACGCTCACGGCCGCCAACTTCGGCGAGGACAGCATCTCCCTGATCGCGTCGGACGGGAAGGACTTCGATGACGCGGTCGACCTGATCATCGGGCGGCCCGGTGAGGTCAAGGGGCGGAGCTTCGAGCTCGTCGAGGTCCAGGTCGAGGGCACGGGTGACGACGTGGTCGAGGAGTCCGGCGAGGCGTGGGTGCTGCCCGCCGAGTGACCGGGCGGCGGCGCGGGCGGTCGCCGGTGGCGGCGGCCGCCTGACCCGGGACGGGTGCGGCTCCCCGGATGCACGGCACCCTCTGCACCACGGCCTTTGACGCCTCCTCCGGCGGAAGGTAGCGTAGGACACCGTGCCCGCGCCGTCGGGCCCTTGCGCGTGCATTCGGTGAACCACCTCCTGAGGGGGTGCGGCCGAGATGCACCGGGTGGTCCCCCCACCTCTACCGGAACGGTCCCTCGCGGGATGGTCGCCGTGCAGAGGGCGCGGGCGACACGCCCGGGCGCGGGGGTCGGTTCGGGACTCGAGACCTCCGGGGTAGTCGCGCGACGGGCGACGATCCGGGCCGAGCCGGCCGTCCAGGGTGACGGGTGCCGGTCAGACCAGAGAACACCGACAGACGGAGACGTAGTGCCTACGATCCAGCAGCTGGTCCGCAAGGGCCGGCAGGCGAAGACGAACAAGTCGAAGACGCCTGCCCTCAAGGGCTCCCCCCAGCGACGCGGTGTGTGCACCCGTGTCTACACGACCACCCCGAAGAAGCCGAACTCGGCGCTGCGCAAGGTGGCGCGCGTGCGCCTGTCCTCGGGCATCGAGGTCACGGCGTACATCCCGGGCGTCGGCCACAACCTGCAGGAGCACTCCATCGTGCTCGTGCGCGGCGGTCGTGTGAAGGACCTCCCCGGTGTCCGTTACAAGATCGTGCGCGGCGCGCTCGACACCCAGGGTGTCAAGAACCGCAAGCAGGCACGTTCCCGCTACGGCGCGAAGAAGGGCTGAGACAGATGCCTCGCAAGGGTCCCGCTCCGAAGCGGCCGCTGATCGTCGACCCCGTCTACGGCTCGCCGGTGGTCACGCAGCTCATCAACAAGGTCCTCCTCGACGGCAAGAAGACCGTCGCCGAGGCCATCGTCTACGGCGCCCTCGAGGGCGTCCGTGAGAAGACGCAGTCCGACCCGGTCGTCGTGCTCAAGCGCGCGCTGGACAACGTGCGTCCCGCCATCGAGGTCAAGTCCCGCCGCGTCGGTGGTGCGACCTACCAGGTCCCCATCGAGGTCCGCCCCGTGCGCTCCACGACGCTGGCCCTGCGTTGGCTGACGGACTTCTCGCGCGCTCGTCGCGAGAAGACCATGACCGAGCGCCTCATGAACGAGATCCTCGACGCCTCCAACGGCCTGGGCGCTGCAGTCAAGCGTCGCGAGGACATGCACAAGATGGCCGAGTCCAACCGGGCGTTCGCGCACTACCGCTGGTGATCCCGGCGCTCGCCGCGGGTCGCCTGGTGACAGGCAGACCCGCGGCGACGCGAACGGCTCCCACCTCTAAGCCAACCGACAAGGGGCTACCACGTGGCACTGGACGTGCTGACGGACCTCACGAAGGTCCGCAACATCGGCATCATGGCGCACATCGATGCCGGCAAGACGACGACCACCGAGCGGATCCTGTTCTACACGGGGGTCAACTACAAGATCGGTGAGACGCACGACGGCGCCTCGACGATGGACTGGATGGAGCAGGAGCAGGAGCGCGGCATCACGATCACGTCGGCCGCGACGACCTGCTACTGGAAGAACAACCAGATCAACATCATCGACACGCCCGGCCACGTCGACTTCACGGTCGAGGTCGAGCGCTCGCTGCGCGTCCTCGACGGTGCCGTCGCCGTGTTCGACGGCAAGGAGGGCGTGGAGCCCCAGTCGGAGACCGTCTGGCGCCAGGCCGACAAGTACGACGTCCCGCGTATCTGCTTCGTCAACAAGATGGACAAGCTCGGCGCGGACTTCTACTTCACGGTCGACACCATCGTGAACCGTCTCAAGGCCAAGCCGCTGGTCATCCAGCTGCCGATCGGCTCCGAGAACGACTTCATCGGCGTCGTGGACCTGGTCGAGATGCGTGCGCTCGTCTGGCGCGGCGAGACCGCCCTCGGCGAGAAGTACGAGATCGAGGACATCCCGGCGGACCTGCAGGAGAAGGCCGAGCAGTACCGGGCCGAGCTGCTCGAGGCCGTCGCGGAGACGAGCGACGAGGTGCTCGAGAAGTTCCTCGGTGGCGAGGAGCTGACGGTCGCCGAGATCAAGGCCGGCATCCGCCAGCTCACCATCTCGTCGCAGGCGTACCCCGTGCTGTGCGGGTCGGCGTTCAAGAACAAGGGCGTGCAGCCCATGCTCGACGCCGTCATCGACTACCTGCCGACGCCCCTGGACGTCGCCGCGGTCGCGGGTCACGACGTCAAGGACCCGGAGCTCGTCGTCGAGCGTCACCCGGACGCGACCGAGCCGTTCTCGGCTCTCGCGTTCAAGGTCGCCACGCACCCGTTCTTCGGCAAGCTGACGTACGTGCGCGTGTACTCGGGCAAGGTCGAGTCGGGCGCCGCGGTGCTCAACTCGACCAAGGGGAAGAAGGAGCGCATCGGGAAGCTCTTCCAGATGCACTCCAACAAGGAGAACCCCGTCGCCGAGGCGCAGGCCGGTCACATCTACGCGTTCATCGGGCTCAAGGACGTCACCACCGGTGACACCCTGTGCGACCCGAGCGCGCCGGTGATCCTCGAGTCGATGACGTTCCCGGAGCCCGTCATCGACGTGGCGATCGAGCCGAAGACGAAGGCCGACCAGGAGAAGCTCTCCACGGCCATCCAGAAGCTCGCCGAGGAGGACCCCACGTTCCGGGTCCGCCTGGACGAGGAGACCGGCCAGACCGTCATCGGCGGCATGGGCGAGCTCCACCTCGACATCCTCGTCGACCGCATGCGTCGCGAGTTCAAGGTCGAGGCCAACGTCGGCAAGCCGCAGGTGGCCTACCGCGAGACGATCCGTCGGGCCGTCACGAAGATCGACTACGTGCACAAGAAGCAGACCGGTGGCTCGGGCCAGTACGCCAAGGTGCAGATGACCTTCGAGCCGCTGGACCCCGCCGAGGGCGAGCTGTACGAGTTCGACAACAAGGTCACCGGTGGCCGCATCCCGCGCGAGTACATCCCGTCGGTCGACGCCGGCATCCAGAGCGCGATGCAGCTGGGCGTCCTCGCGGGCTACCCGCTGGTGGGCGTCAAGGCGATCCTGCTCGACGGTGCGGCGCACGACGTCGACTCCTCGGAGATGGCGTTCAAGATCGCCGGCTCGATGATCCTCAAGGAGGCGGTGCGCAAGGCGGACCCGGCCCTCCTCGAGCCGATCATGGCCGTCGAGGTGCGCACGCCCGAGGAGTACATGGGCGAGGTCATCGGCGACATCAACTCGCGCCGCGGCATCATCCAGTCCATGGAGGACGCGACCGGCGTCAAGGTCGTCCGCGCCCAGGTGCCGCTCTCCGAGATGTTCGGGTACGTCGGCGACCTGCGGTCGAAGACCCAGGGTCGTGCCGTGTACTCGATGCAGTTCGACAGCTACGCCGAGGTTCCTCGGGCGGTTGCCGAAGAGATCATCAAGAAGACCCGGGGCGAGTAGTCCCACAGGTCGAACCCTGCAGTTCCAGCTACACATCCGACCCGTAGGACCGCACGTCGAGCAGGTACCGTGAGGTGGCTGCCGTCGGGCAATCTCTACCAAGTCCTGAGGAGGACACCCAGTGGGCAAGGCGAAGTTCGAGCGGACGAAGCCGCACGTCAACATCGGGACCATCGGTCACGTCGACCACGGCAAGACGACGCTGACGGCCGCGATCTCGAAGGTGCTGCATGACAAGTACCCGGACCTGAACCCCTTCACGCCGTTCGACCAGATCGACAAGGCGCCTGAGGAGAAGCAGCGCGGTATCACGATCAACATCGCGCACGTCGAGTACCAGACCGAGAAGCGTCACTACGCGCACGTCGACGCCCCCGGTCACGCCGACTACATCAAGAACATGATCACGGGTGCGGCGCAGATGGACGGCGCCATCCTCGTGGTCGCGGCGACCGACGGCCCGATGGCCCAGACCCGCGAGCACGTCCTGCTCGCCCGTCAGGTCGGCGTGCCGTACCTGCTCGTGGCGCTCAACAAGGCCGACATGGTCGACGACGAGGAGATCCTCGAGCTCGTCGAGATGGAGGTCCGCGAGCTGCTGTCGTCGCAGGACTTCGACGGCGACAACGCGCCCGTCGTGCGCGTCTCGGGCCTCAAGGCCCTCGAGGGCGACCCGCAGTGGGTCAAGTCCGTCGAGGACCTGCTCGACGCGGTCGACGAGAACGTGCCGGACCCGGTCCGCGAGATCGACAAGCCGTTCCTCATGCCGATCGAGGACGTCTTCACGATCACCGGCCGTGGCACGGTCGTCACCGGTCGTGTCGAGCGCGGCTCGCTCAAGGTGAACGAGGAGGTGGAGATCGTCGGCATCAAGGAGAAGGCGATCAAGACCACCGTCACCGGTGTCGAGATGTTCCGCAAGCTGCTCGACTACGCCGAGGCGGGCGAGAATGTCGGCCTGCTCCTGCGCGGCACGAAGCGTGAGGAGGTCGAGCGTGGGCAGGTCGTCGTCAAGCCCGGCTCGATCACGCCGCACACCGAGTTCGAGGGCCAGGTCTACATCCTGTCCAAGGACGAGGGTGGCCGTCACAACCCGTTCTACGGGAACTACCGTCCCCAGTTCTACTTCCGGACGACGGACGTCACCGGTGTCATCACGCTGCCCGAGGGCACCGAGATGGTCATGCCCGGCGACAACACGGAGATCTCCGTGACGCTGATCCAGCCCATCGCGATGGAGGAAGGCCTCGGCTTCGCCATCCGCGAGGGTGGCCGCACCGTCGGCTCGGGCCGCGTCACCAAGATCACCAAGTGATCTCCGCCCCTCTGGGCTGATCCACCACGCAGGGCCTGGGAGCTTCGGTTCCCGGGCCCTGCGTCGTCTCCCCGGCCGGCGTGGCGAGGGCCGCACGGAGCCGTCGACAGCCGTGCGGGGAGCGACCTCCGACCCCGACTTGGTCTTTTCCGGGTTCGTCTGGCAGACTGTCGGGGTTGCCCGCCGGGGTGTGCGTTCACGCGCGCCTATCGGCTGGGCGAACAGACGTGGCGAACGCTCGGACCCCGGGGTCACCCGGTGGGGGGCGTTCGACGACAACCACGGCCCCTTTCCGGGAACGGAACACGCACAAAGGTGCGTCGCGCAGAGCGACACGCCCGAGTGCGGGGGTCGGACGGACCGGTATTTCGAGAGAGAGAAGTAGACGACGCCATGGCGGGACAGAAGATCCGCATCCGGCTCAAGTCCTACGACCACGAGGTCATCGACAGCTCGGCGCGCAAGATCGTCGACACGGTGACTCGCGCTGGTGCGTCGGTCGTGGGTCCGGTGCCGCTGCCGACGGAGAAGAACGTCTTCTGCGTCATCCGGTCGCCCCACAAGTACAAGGACAGCCGCGAGCACTTCGAGATGCGCACGCACAAGCGGCTCATCGACATCATCGATCCCACGCCGAAGGCCGTCGACTCGCTCATGCGTCTCGACCTGCCTGCGGACGTGAACATCGAGATCAAGCTCTGAAACCGCTGGGAAGGGACTGATCTTCATGGTTACCCAGCAGAACGCGCGCCCCGTCACGGCGCTGCTCGGCACCAAGCTCGGCATGACGCAGGTGTGGGACGAGGCAGGCCGCCTCGTTCCCGTCACCGTCGTCGCCGTGGGTACGAACGTCGTGACGCAGGTCCGCTCCGCTGAGAGCGACGGCTACAGCTCGGTCCAGCTGGCCTACGGCCAGATCGACCCGCGCAAGGTCACCAAGCCGCTCAAGGGCCACTTCGAGAAGGCGGGGGTCACCCCCCGTCGGCATGTGGCCGAGATCCGTACGTCCAACGCTGCCGAGTACACGCTCGGGCAGGAGATCACGGCCGGTGCCTTCGAGGCCGGCCAGGTCGTGGACGTCACCGGTACCACCAAGGGCAAGGGCACGGCCGGTGTGATGAAGCGTCACGGCTTCCACGGCGTCGGCGCCTCCCACGGTGCGCACCGCAACCACCGCAAGCCCGGCTCGATCGGTGGCGCATCGACGCCGTCGCGCGTGTTCAAGGGCATCAAGATGGCCGGTCGGATGGGCGTCGCCCGTCAGACCACCCAGAACCTGACCGTGCACGCGATCGACGTCGAGAGGGGTCTGCTGCTCGTCAAGGGCGCGGTTCCCGGCCCCAAGGGCGGCGTCGTGGTCGTGCGTTCCGCTGCGAAGGGTGCGTGACCTCGATGAGCGACACGCTGACCGTCGACGTCCTCGACGAGAAGGGCAAGAAGGCCGGAACGGCCGACCTGCCCGGTGACGTCTTCGACGCCACGACGAACGTCCCGCTGATCCACCAGGTCGTCGTCGCCCAGCTCGCCGCGGCGCGCCAGGGCACCCACGACACCAAGAGCCGCGGCGAGGTCCGCGGTGGTGGCAGGAAGCCGTACAAGCAGAAGGGCACCGGCCGCGCCCGTCAGGGTTCGACCCGTGCACCTCAGTTCGCCGGTGGTGGTGTCGTCCACGGCCCCACCCCGCGTGACTACTCGCAGCGGACCCCGAAGAAGATGAAGGCCGCGGCGCTCCGCGGTGCTCTCTCGGACCGCGCGCGTGCCGGTCGCGTCCACGTCGTCACGGGCTTCGCCCCGGGTGAGGTCCCGTCGACGAAGTCCGCGATCGCGGTCCTCGACAACCTCTCCGGCCGCAAGCACGTCCTCGTGGTCGTCGAGCGTCAGGACGAGATCACCTGGAAGTCGCTGCGGAACGTCGAGCGGGTCCACCTGCTCGTCGCCGACCAGCTCAACACCTACGACGTCCTCATCTCGGACGACGTGGTCTTCACGCAGGGCGCGCTCGACGCGTTCCTCGCCGGCCCCGTCAAGGGCGCGAAGGCTGTCGCTTCCGAGTCCGAGGCCAACGAGGAGACGAAGTGACCGCCGTCGGCAAGGACCCGCGCGACATCCTGATCGCGCCGGTCGTCTCGGAGAAGAGCTACGGCCTGCTCGACGAGGGGAAGTACACCTTCCTCGTCGACCCGCGGGCCAACAAGACCGAGATCAAGATCGCCGTCGAGCACGTCTTCGGCGTCAAGGTCGAGTCGGTCAACACCGCGAACCGTCAGGGCAAGGCCCGCCGGACCCGCTTCGGCATCGGCCGCCGCAAGAACACGAAGCGTGCGATCGTCACCCTCCGCGAGGGCTCGATCGACATCTTCGGCGGACCGGTCGGCTGACCGAGAGCGAAGAGGACTTACTTTCATGGGAATCCGCAAGTACAAGCCGACGACGCCTGGCCGCCGTGGCTCGAGCGTCGCCGACTTCGTCGAGATCACGCGCTCGCAGCCGGAGAAGTCGCTCGTCCGTCCGCTGCACAAGACCGGCGGTCGTAACTCGACCGGTCGCATCACGACGCGTCACCAGGGCGGCGGGCACAAGCGCGCCTACCGCGTGATCGACTTCCGTCGTCACGACAAGGACGGCGTGCCGGCCAAGGTCGCGCACATCGAGTACGACCCGAACCGCACCGCGCGCATCGCGCTGCTGCACTACGCGGACGGCGAGAAGCGGTACATCCTCGCCCCCAACAAGGTGTCGCAGGGCGACATGCTCGAGGCAGGCGCCGGGGCGGACATCAAGCCCGGCAACAACCTGCCGCTGCGCAACATCCCGACCGGTACGGTCATCCACGCCATCGAGCTCAAGCCCGGTGGCGGCGCGAAGATCGCACGTTCGGCCGGGGCGTCGGTGCAGCTCGTCGCCAAGGACGGGCCGTACGCGCAGCTGCGCATGCCCTCCGGTGAGATCCGCAACGTCGACCTGCGCTGCCGCGCCACGGTCGGCGAGGTGGGCAACGCCGAGCAGTCGAACATCAACTGGGGCAAGGCCGGCCGCATGCGGTGGAAGGGCAAGCGCCCCACCGTCCGTGGTGTGGCCATGAACCCGATCGACCACCCGCACGGTGGTGGCGAGGGCAAGACGTCCGGTGGACGTCACCCCGTCAGCCCGTGGGGCCAGTCGGAGGGCCGTACCCGTCGTCCGAACAAGCCGAGCGACAAGCTCATCGTGCGCCGTCGGCGCACCGGCAAGAAGCGCTGATAGGAGCCCGAGAGAATGCCTCGCAGCCTCAAGAAGGGCCCGTTCGTCGACGGCCACCTGCAGAAGAAGGTCGACGCTCAGAACGAGGCCGGCACGAAGAACGTCATCAAGACGTGGTCTCGTCGTTCGATGATCACGCCGGACTTCCTCGGCCACACGTTCGCGGTGCACGACGGCCGCAAGCACACCCCGGTTTTCGTGACGGAGTCGATGGTCGGGCACAAGCTCGGCGAGTTCGCCCCCACGCGGACGTTCCGCGGCCACGAGAAGGACGACCGGAAGGGCCGTCGCCGCTGACCCCCGGGTCAGCCTGGTGACGCCCTGACGGCAGAGACAAGAGAGCAGGACAGCGATGGAAGCCAAGGCGAAGGCGCGGTTCGTCCGCGTCACGCCCCAGAAGGCCCGCCGCGTCGTGGACCTCATCCGTGGCAAGCAGGCGGCGGAGGCCGTGGCGGTGCTGAAGTTCGCGCCGCAGGCCGCGGCAGAGCCCGTCTTGAAGACGGTGCAGTCCGCGGTCGCGAATGCGGTCGAGGGGGCCAAGCGCAACAGCGAGCGACTCGACGAGGCAGACCTCTACATCTCGGAGGTCTTCGTCGACGAGGGTCCGACGCTCAAGCGGTTCCGTCCGCGGGCGCAGGGTCGGGCCAGCCAGATCCTCAAGCGCACGAGCCACATCACCGTGGTCGTCGCTGAGCGTGAGACGAAGGGACGGGCCCGATAGTGGGACAGAAAGTCAACCCGCTCGGGTACCGCCTGGGCATCACGACCGATCACCGTTCGCGGTGGTTCGCCGACTCGACGAAGCCGGGTCAGCGCTACCGCGACTACGTCCGCGAGGACGTGCAGATCCGCAAGCTCATGAGCACGGGTCTCGAGCGCGCCGGTATCGCCAAGGTCGAGATCGAGCGCACGCGTGACCGTGTGCGCGTCGACATCCACACCGCCCGCCCGGGCATCGTCATCGGGCGTCGTGGCGCGGAGGCCGACCGCATCCGCGGCGAGCTCGAGAAGCTCACGGGCAAGCAGGTCCAGCTGAACATCCTCGAGGTCAAGAACGCCGAGATCGAGGCTCAGCTGGTCGCCCAGGGCATCGCCGAGCAGCTGGCGAGCCGCGTCTCGTTCCGTCGTGCCATGCGCAAGGGCATCCAGTCGGCCCAGCGTGCGGGTGCCAAGGGCATCCGCGTGCAGGTCTCCGGCCGCCTCGGCGGCGCGGAGATGAGCCGCACGGAGTTCTACCGCGAGGGTCGTGTGCCGCTGCACACGCTGCGCGCGAACATCGACTACGGCTTCTTCGAGGCCCGCACGACCTTCGGCCGCATCGGCGTGAAGGTCTGGGTCTACAAGGGCGACATGACCGAGAAGGAGTGGGCGCGCGAGCAGGCCTCGCAGGCTCCCCGTCCTTCCCGCGGCGGCCCGCGTGGAGACCGTGGCGACCGTGGCGACCGTGGTCCCCGCACCGGTGCACGTCGGCCGGAGCGTCAGGACGCACCCGCCCCGGCTGCCGAGGCGGCGCCCGCGGCGGACGCTCCCACCGAGTCCGGAACGGAGGCCTGAGCCGTGCTGATCCCGCGCAGGCTGAAGCACCGTAAGCAGCACCACCCGGGGCGCTCCGGCGCCGCGACGGGTGGCACCGTGATCTCGTTCGGTGAGTACGGCATCCAGGCTCTCGAGCCGGCGTACGTCACCAACCGGCAGATCGAGGCTGCACGTATCGCCATGACCCGCCACATCAAGCGTGGTGGGAAGGTCTGGATCAACATCTACCCGGACCGTCCCCTCACGAAGAAGCCCGCCGAGACCCGCATGGGTTCCGGCAAGGGCTCGCCCGAGTGGTGGATCGCCAACGTCAAGCCGGGCCGAGTTCTGTTCGAGCTCGCCGGTGTCCCGGAGCCGCTCGCGCGTGAGGCCATGCGTCGCGCGCAGCACAAGCTCCCGATGAAGACACGTTTCATCGTGCGCGAGGGTGGTAACTGATGGCTATCGGAACCAAGGATCTGGCTCCCACGGAGCTGGACACCTTCGACGACGAGAAGCTGGTCGCCGAGCTGAAGAAGGCCAAGGAGGAGCTGTTCAACCTCCGCTTCCAGTCCGCGACCGGTCAGCTCGAGAGCCACGGGCGCCTCAAGGCCGTCCGCCGCGACATCGCGCGCATCTACACGATCCTGCGCGAGCGTGAGCTCGGCATCCGTACCGCCCCGAGCGCGGAGTGAGGCAATCATGACCACGAAGCACGAGCAGACGACGGCGACGTCGGACCCCCGCGCGTACCGTAAGACCCGCCGCGGCTACGTCGTGTCCGACAAGATGGACAAGACGGTCGTCGTCGAGGTCGAGGACCGCGTCAAGCACCCGCTGTACGGCAAGGTCATCCGCCGTACCAGCAAGGTGAAGGTGCACGACGAGCTGAACGCCGCCGGCGTCGGCGACCTGGTCGAGATCATGGAGACCCGGCCGCTGTCGGCAGCCAAGCGCTGGCGCCTCGTCGAGATCCACCAGAAGGCCAAGTAACCCTGCCGACGGCCGCGAGGCCCCGGCAGCACAGCACCACGACAGTTGCCCACGACGCGGGCGGGTCTCCCGCCCGCGGCGTGTGCACCACGGCAACCATCCGGATGGCCAGGCTCGTCGCCGCCGTGCGAGCGAGAACCCGCCAGACGACAGGAGTAGGTAGATGATCCAGCAGGAGTCGCGACTGCGTGTCGCCGACAACACGGGTGCCAAGGAGATCCTTTGCATCCGTGTGCTCGGCGGCTCCGGCCGCCGGTACGCGGGCATCGGTGACGTCATCGTCGCCACCGTGAAGGACGCCATCCCCGGCGGCAACGTGAAGAAGGGCGACGTCGTCAAGGCGGTCATCGTCCGTACCCGCAAGGAGCGTCGGCGTCCCGACGGCTCGTACATCAAGTTCGACGAGAACGCGGCCGTGATCCTCAAGAACGACGGAGAGCCTCGTGGCACGCGCATCTTCGGCCCGGTGGGCCGGGAGCTGCGTGACAAGAAGTTCATGAAGATCATCTCGCTCGCTCCGGAGGTGATCTGACCATGGCGAAGATCAAGAAGGGCGACCTCGTCCTCGTGATCTCGGGTCGTGACAAGGGCCAGCAGGGCCGTGTGCTCGAGGTCCTCCCCGAGACGCAGCGCGTCGTCGTCGAGGGCGTCCAGCGTGTGCAGAAGCACACGAAGGCCGGCCAGACCTCGCGCGGCACCCGCACCGGCGGCATCGAGACGATCGAGGCCCCCATCCACATCAGCAACGTGATGCTCGTGGACCCGGAGACCAAGAAGGGCACCCGGGTCGGCTACCGCACCGAGCAGGTCGAGCGCGACGGGCGCACGCGCACTGTGCGCGTCCGCGTCGCCAAGCGCTCCGGTAAGGACATCTGATGACCGAGACCACCATCGAGGCCCCGGCTCTGCCGCGGCTCAAGTCGCGCTACAACGACGAGATCCGTTCGGCGCTCTTCGAGCAGTTCAGCCACGAGAACATCAACCAGGTGGCGCGACTGGTCAAGGTCGTCGTCAACATGGGTGTCGGCGATGCTGCGAAGGACTCCAAGCTCATCGAGGGCGCGATCCGCGACCTGACGCAGATCACGGGTCAGAAGCCGCAGGTCACCAAGGCCCGCAAGTCCATCGCGCAGTTCAAGCTGCGCGAGGGCATGCCGATCGGTGCGCACGTCACGCTGCGCGGCGACCGTGCCTGGGAGTTCCTCGACCGCCTGCTGTCGACGGCGCTGCCGCGCATCCGTGACTTCCGCGGCCTGTCGCCCAAGCAGTTCGACGGCCACGGCAACTACACGTTCGGCCTCGTGGAGCAGTCCGTGTTCCACGAGATCGACCAGGACAAGATCGACCGTGTCCGCGGCATGGACATCACGATCGTGACCACCGCGACGACGGACGACGAGGGCCGCGCGCTCCTCAAGCTCCTCGGCTTCCCGTTCAAGGAGAACTGACATGGCGAAGACCGCCCTCATCAACAAGGCGGCTGCGAAGCCCAAGTTCGCGGTCCGTGGTTACACGCGCTGCCAGAAGTGCGGGCGACCGCACTCGGTGTACCGCAAGTTCGGCCTGTGCCGGATCTGCGTGCGGGAGATGGCCCACCGTGGCGAGCTCCCCGGCGTGACCAAGAGCAGCTGGTAACACCAGCACCTGCAACACCCTCCTGACGTCGGTAGGTCCGCGGCCCTGTACAGGGCCGCGGATACCCCGGCGAGAAAGGGCTGACGCCCGATGACCATGACCGACCCGATCGCAGACTTCCTGACGCGTCTGCGCAACGCGAACTCGGCGCACCACGACACGGTGACGATCCCGTTCTCGAAGCTGAAGAGCCACGTCGCCGAGATCCTGCAGGCCGAGGGCTACATCTCCGGCTGGACCGTCGAGGACGCGCCCGTGGGCAAGAACCTCACGATCACCCTGAAGTACGGCCCCAACCGCGAGCGTGCGCTCGCCGGCGTCAAGCGCGTGTCCAAGCCGGGCCTGCGCGTGTACGCCAAGTCGACCAACCTGCCGAAGGTGCTCGGCGGCCTGGGAGTGGCGATCCTGTCCACGTCCTCCGGGCTGCTGACCGACAAGCAGGCCGCCAAGAAGGGCGTGGGTGGGGAAGTCCTCGCCTACGTCTGGTAAGTCCGAGACGGAGAGGAGAACAGCCATGTCTCGAATCGGCAGGATCCCCGTCCCGGTGCCGGCAGGCGTCGATGTCGCCATCGACGACCAGGTCGTGACGGTCAAGGGTCCCAAGGGCACGCTCAGCCACACGGTTGCCGCGCCCCTCACGGTGGACCGCGACGACGCGGGCGCCCTCGTGGTGACGCGTCCCGACGACGAGCGCAACTCGCGCTCGCTGCACGGCCTGACCCGCACGCTGCTGGCCAACCTGGTCACCGGTGTGACGGAGGGCTACACCAAGAAGCTCGAGATCGTCGGCACCGGTTACCGCGTGCTGGCGAAGGGTGACAACCTCGAGTTCGCACTCGGCTTCAGCCACCCTGTGGTCGTCGAGCCCCCCGCCGGGATCACGTTCGCGGTCGAGTCCGCGACGAAGTTCTCGGTCCAGGGCATCGACAAGCAGCAGGTGGGCGAGGTCGCCGCGAACATCCGCAAGATCCGCAAGCCGGAGCCCTACAAGGGCAAGGGCGTGCGGTACGCGGGCGAGAACGTGCGCCGCAAGGTCGGAAAGGCTGGGAAGTAGCCATGGCTATCGGCATCAGAGGCAAGGGCACGACCGTCGCTCGTCGGCGTCGTCACCTGCGCCTGCGCAAGAAGGTGGTCGGCACGGCTGCTCGTCCCCGCCTCGTCGTGACGCGCTCCGCGCGTCACATGACCGCACAGGTCGTGGACGACGCGCTCGGCAAGACGGTCGCGTACGCGTCGACCCTCGAGGCCGACCTGCGCGCCGACGACGGCGACAAGACCGCCAAGGCCCGGAAGGTCGGCGAGCTCGTGGCCGCCCGTGCCAAGGCTGCCGGCGTCGAGGCGGTCGTGTTCGACCGCGGCGGCAACAAGTACCACGGCCGTGTGGCCGCGGTCGCCGACGGCGCACGCGAGGGCGGTCTGAACCTGTGACGACGAACTCCGCATCGAAGAAGAGGACTCTCTGATGGCTGCTCCTCAGCGCAGCAACACCGGTGCCGGTGGCACCGGCGGCGACCGCCGGGACGGCGGCCGTCGTGACGGCGGGCGGCGCGGTGACGCCGCCGAGAAGAGCGCGTTCGTCGAGCGCGTCGTGACGATCAACCGTGTCGCCAAGGTCGTCAAGGGTGGCCGCCGGTTCAGCTTCACCGCGCTCGTCGTGGTGGGCGACGGCGACGGCACGGTCGGCGTCGGCTACGGCAAGGCCAAGGAGGTGCCCGCGGCGATCGCCAAGGGTGTCGAGGAGGCGAAGAAGAGCTTCTTCCGCGTCCCCCGCATCCAGGGCACGATCCCGCACCCCGTCACGGGTGAGAAGGCCGCCGGTGTCGTCTTCCTGCGTCCCGCCTCGCCGGGTACCGGTGTGATCGCCGGTGGTCCGGTGCGTGCGGTGCTCGAGTGCGCCGGCATCCACGACGTGCTCAGCAAGTCGCTCGGGTCGACCAACGCGATCAACATCGTGCACGCCACGGTCGAGGCCCTGCGCTCCCTCGAGGAGCCCGAGGCCGTGGCCGCCCGTCGTGGGCTGCCGCTCGACCACGTCGCGCCGCACGCGCTGCTGCGCGCGCAGGCCGAGGGTCGTGCCGCGGCGTCCGCGAAGGCAGGTGCATGATGGCCCGCCTCAAGGTGACCCAGACCCGGTCCGCCATCGGCGGAAAGCAGAACCAGCGCGACACGCTGCGCACCCTGGGCCTGAAGCGGATCGGCGACGTCGTCGTCAAGGAGGACCGCCCTGAGATCCGCGGCATGGTCAACACGGTGACGCACCTGGTTGCGGTCGAGGAGGTCGAGTGACCATGGCCGACGACAAGAAGGCTGACAAGAAGGCTGCCGACACGACGGAGACCGAGGCGCCGAAGGCTGCCAAGAAGGCTCCGGCGAAGAAGGCTGCCGCCAAGACGGAGTCCGCTCCGGCTGCGGAGAAGAAGGCGTCGACCAAGGCGGCTTCGTCCACCAAGGCCGAGTCCTCTGCCAAGGCTGAGAAGGCTCCGGCGAAGAAGGCCCCGACGGCTGCCGCGAAGGCTGCCGCCGAGGCCGCTGCCCAGCCCGGCGCGGGTGGCACCCTCAAGGTGCACCACCTGCGTCCGGCCCCGGGCGCCAAGACCGCCAAGACCCGTGTGGGTCGTGGTGAGGCGTCCAAGGGCAAGACGGCCGGCCGCGGTACCAAGGGCACCAAGGCCCGGTACCAGGTGCCGGACCGCTTCGAGGGTGGGCAGATGCCGCTGCACATGCGGCTTCCGAAGCTCCGCGGCTTCAAGAACCCGTTCCGCGTCGAGTACCAGGTCGTCAACCTGGACAAGCTCTCGGCGCTGTACCCCGACGGTGGCGACGTGACGGTTGCCGACCTGGTCGCCAAGGGCGCGGTCCGCAAGGGCCAGCGCGTCAAGGTGCTGGGTGACGGCGAGCTGACCGTCAAGGTCTCCGTCGACGTGGACGCGTACTCCGCGACCGCGAAGGACAAGATCGAGGCTGCCGGCGGGAGCGTCGCGCAGGGCTGACACCCTGCAGACGTCCGCACGGCCGGACCACCCGAAGCGGGCGGTCCCGGGAGAGATCCCGGGACCGCCCGCTTCGTCGTTGTGGGGGTGCTCCCGGGCCGCGTGGCTGCGCCGCGTGGTGACCTGTAGCCAGTGACGACGACGTCGACGAGGTAGCGGCAGGCAGGGCTCGCGCGTGGCAAGCGCTTCGACTTTCGGGCGCTCGGGTGAAAGTTGTCGGGCGGGTGGGGGATAGCACCTGTCGTTGTGGGGCCGTAGGCCCCGATGTGACCGGTGTCGCCCAGTCTGTGCAAGTGGACGCCCGTCCAGGACGGGTGACCTACTAGCCCTGCACGCGGTCCTCGGAGTGAGCGTGCGCTCGCCAGGAGCGCGCACCGACGATCGCCAGGGGAACCCCCAGGAGCCGGTCATGCATGCAGTCGCGCGCACGCAGCGTGGAGGTGGCGCACGTCGCGCCGCCCTCGGCGCAGCGCTCGCGCTCGTGCTCGGTCTCGGGCTCGCGCCGGTCGTCGACGCCATGACCGCGACGCCCGCTGCGGCGGCGGTCGGTGACCTCGCCACGAGCACGAACAGCGGGTCGGCCCTCATGGCCACCGAGGGCGCGGGGCGCTACAAGGACCGCATCGTCTGGATCAACTGGGGAACCCCCGGTCAGGTGCTCCCAGGTGGCGCCAGTGCCGGCACCCAGGCGACCACGACGGTCACCACCCGGCAGGACCTCAGCGCCGACGCCCGCCTGGAGGTCGCGTGCACGATGACGCGCGGGCACCAGCAGGACGTCGACGTCTACCGCCCCGGGACGTGGACGGCGGACGGGCTGCCGCAGCTGTACCGGACCGCACAGGGCGCCGCCAACAACCTCATCGCCGGCTTCAGGGCGCCCTTGGGCACCGACCGCGACGTCACCGTGTCGTGCGTCGCCGAGCTGGCCACCTACGCGGCCGCCGGCTTCACCGGAACGCGCACGGCCCAGACGGTCCCGCTCGCCGGCCTGGTGGTGGCGGACGCCGAGTCGACCAAGGCCGAGGAGTCCATCAGGGCGACCGGCACGACCGCGACCACGTGGCGCGTCATCGACCGCTATGCCGGGACGTGCGGCACGCAGTACCGCGCGGCGGTGTCGGGCAACGCGCTGACGTTCTCGGCGAACGGGGAGTGCCCGGCCGGGCAGTACTCGGCGACTGCCGTGGCGCTGGCACAGGGTGCCACGACGCTGAACCTCCACCTCGACGGGAGTGCGGGGCAGACCGCAGCGGCCGTCGGGTACGTCCTGGGCGCCGACTACGGCGACGCCGCCGAGACCTACGGGCACGGCCCCGCCGTCGTGCAGCCGACGTGGACCGCCGGTACGACGGTCGGCGCGACGGTCACCAACGTGCTGGCCGCGAACTTCACGCTCGCCACCATGGCGGCCCCGGCCACGCGCCTGGGCGCCCAGGCCTTCCCCAACCGCACGGTGCCGCACAGCGCCGACGCGACCGGTGACACCGGCTGGGCGGTGCCCAACGGCACCACCGGTGCGACGACGGTCAGGCCCGACGAGGACGCCTTCGCGGCGGCGCCGAGGCTCACGGCGCGGGTGGGGGTCGCGTCGACGTACACCCTGTCCGTGGCATGCACCGGCGGACGTGTCCGGGGCTGGCTCGACTGGAACGCCAACGGCGTCTTCAACACGGGCGAGCAGACGAACACCGCGGCCTGCACGGGTGGCGCGACCACCCTGACGTGGTCGGGCGTGACCGTCACGGCGTCGCAGCTCGGCCTGCGGACGCTGCGCGTGGCGGCGGCCACCACCGATGCTCAGCTCCTGACCGCCACGACGCCCATCGTCGCCGGCGAGGTCGAGGACTGGCAGGTCACCCTGACCGCCACGGTGCGGGTCACGAAGACGGCGAACGCCGTGACGATGCCCGCGGGCGGCACGGTCAGGTACACCGTGACCGTCTCGAACGCGGGCGCGGGGGCGGTCACGGCGTACCTCGTCGACGACTACGCGGGCGCGCTCGACGACGCGACGCTCGGGACGGTGACGCGGCCCGCGGGCTCGACGTTCACCGACAACGGCACCGGCCGGTTCGCGTGGAGCGGCACGGTGGCGGCCAACGGCTCGGTGACGCTGACGTACGACATGACGATGAGATCGAGCGCAGGTGGCCCGGGCGACCAGGTCCTGACGAACGTCGTGGCGGTGTCGACCGCGGCGATCAACGGCGGCGTCACCTGCGTCGCGGGCTCCGACGAGCAGCTCACCGGGCAGTGCGCGCGGGTGGACCTCTACCGGCCCGGCATGACGATCGACAAGCAGGCCTACCGCGCGACCGATCTGTCGACGGAGCTCGCGAGCGGCGTCGAGCTGGCTCCCGGGACCGCGGTCGTGTGGCACTACGTCGTGCGCAACACCGGCTCCGTCCCGCTGGCCGGCGTCGTGGTCTCGGACACCTGGTCGCAGATCCGCACGACGGTCGCCGGTTCCACGTCGACCGGCGGCACGACCACCCTCACCTGTCCCGGCCGTACGCCTGGCACGTCCGTGGATCTCGGCACCCTCGCGGTCGGTGCCACCGTCACCTGCACGGCCACGGGGACGGTGGTGCCGTATCCCTGACGCAAGGGACCACGCTCCGCAGCCCCACCCGTCCCACCCGTCCCACCAGAAACCCGCAGACGCCCGCCCGGACGCGCTGCTCCGCCCTCCGGGCGACCACCCTCAGAAAGGCACGACCATGAAGAACAAGACCAAGGGCATCATCGCCGGCGTCGCCGGTATCGCACTGCTCAGCGGTGGTTCGACCTTTGCGCTGTGGAGCGCGCAGGACACGGTTGAAGGCGGCACGATCGTCAACGGTGACCTGAACGTCGTGGCCGACGAGTCGCTCTCGTGGATCGACGCCTCGGCGCCCCGCGGTGACGCGAACCACGCGATCGACCTCGACACCTGGCGCATGGTGCCTGGTGACGTCGCCAAGGGCACGCAGACGGTCGACGTGACGCTCGTGGGCGACAACCTGGCAGCCCGGCTCGACCTCACGTCGGTCGCGCCCGGGGCCCTCAACGGCCTGGTCCTCGGCTACGAGGTGTTCGCCGAGGGCGACACCACGACGCCCGTGGCGGCCGGCACGTACGGCGCACCGGCCACGCTCCGCTTCGCCGCCAACGACAAGAGCCTGGAGGCGACCACGCCGACGACGATCCTCGTGGAGGAGGACGGCACGACGACCCTCACGGTGGTCGTGACCGCGACCTTCACGGACACGGGTTCCGGCCAGGCCCGCAACAACGTCACCGCGTCGACCGTGCTCGGCAACGTGGGCGTCTCGCTGACGCAGGTCCGCACGGGCGCCGGCTTCTCGTCCTGATCCCCGGGCGGGGCGGGCCCACGGCCCGCCCCGCCCGTCCGTCCGTACCCCGCCCGTCCGTGCCCCGCCCGATCCCGCACCGTCGACCACCCGAGGAGGACCCCGTGAGCACCACGACCGTCGCCCAGCGCGACAGCTGGCTGTCCGGCCTGGTCTCGGCCCTGGCGACGTTCGCGCTGGTCGTGCTCCTCGCCGCGGCGGTCGCGCTCGCGGTGGTCCCCAAGGCTCTCGACGGTGCGGCACTCACGGTGCTCACCGGCTCGATGGTGCCGACGTACGATCCCGGCGACGTGGTCGTCGTCCGTGGCGTCGATGACGCCACGGCCGAGGTCCAGGTCGGCGACGTCGTGACGTTCCAGCCCGTCTCCGACGACCCGACGCTCATCACCCACCGCGTGGTCGGCAAGCTGTTCACGGCCGACGGGACGATGTTCGTGACGCGCGGCGACGCCAACAGCGCCGACGACGCCCCGCTGCTCCCCGCGCAGATCAAGGCCGTGGCCGTCTACCACGTGCCGTGGGTCGGGCACGTGTCCCTCGCTCTGGGACAGCAGCGCGGGCTGATCGTCGTCGGCGTCGCCGTGGCGCTGCTCGTCTACGGCGCCGTCATGGTCCTGCGCCCGGAGCGGCGCCGGTCGGACGGCACGCCGCAGGCTCCCGCGCCGGGCGCCGGCGCGCTGCCCCAGCAGGCACCCCCGGCCGCAGCACCGGCCGCGCTCCCGGCGGAGGCCGGCCGGTGAGGGCGCGCCGCACGCTGGCGCTGGTGGCGTCCGCCCTGGTCGTCGCGGGTGCGACGGCCGGGATCACGCACGCGCTGTGGGGCCAGGACGCCTCGCTCGCGATGCCTGTCGTCCGGTCGGGGAACCTGGCGCTCGAGTTCGTCGGCACCCCGACCTGGACGGAGACGAGCCCGGACGTCACGCCCGCCCACTCGTTCACGATGCGGTCCGACCAGATGACGGCGAACCACCTCGCGACGCCCGGCGACACGTTCACGCTGCGCCAGCAGTTCCGCACGGTGCTGACGGGAGACAACCTCGCAGCGCGCGTCAACGTGCGCTGGACGAGCCCGCCGAGCCTCCTGCCCGCCGACCGGGTCGTCGCCACCTACGTCGTGACCATGCCCGACGGCACCTCGACGGCGCCGCAGCCGGTCGGCTCGCCCCTCACGGTCCCCGCCGGCGTGGACAACATCACGTCCGCAGAGGTCGCGGCGTGGGGCACGACGCCCTGGTCGGTGACCGTCACCTTCGCGTTCACCGGCACGTCGTCGGTCGTCGTCGCTCCCACCGCGGTCGGCTCGGCGCCCGTGACCTCGCTGGGCACGGTCGTCGTGGAGCTCGCGCAGGTGCGTCAGGGAGAGGGCTTCTGATGGCGCAGGACACGACGCGCCCCGTGTGGCGCCACCCGCACGCCTGGCTGCTCCCGGTCGTCGTGCTGCTGGTGGCGGCCCTCGTGGGTGCCGGCACGGGCAGCACGCTCGCGCTGTGGCGCGCCGAGCTCAGCGGCACGGCGCGCATGCCCGTGGGCGTCACGGTCTTCGGCGTCGGTGCGCCCGCGACGCCCGGCACGCTCGCGACCTACGCGACCGCGGACGGGCAGTCGCTCACCTTCGACTTCGGTCCGGCGCAGGCGGCGGCGCTCCTCGGCAGCGGGCCGACGGGCGGGGCGGTGGCGGTCCCCGTGCAGGTCGACTCGCTCGCGCAGGGCCACCGCGGCCTGACGTACACGGTCACGCCGAGCATCTCCGGCGGCGTCTTCGGGGCCTCGCGCTGGTCGCTGTACAAGGTCGCGTCCGCCGCCGCCTGCACCACGGGGACCACTGCCACGGCGGCGACGTCCTCGACGCCGTGGTCCACGGCGTACACGTCGAGCACCGCCCTCGTCTCCGAGTACTGGTGCCTCGTGGCGCGCTTCGTGCCGGCCACCGGCAGCCACACCAACACGGCCACGGCCACGGGCACGCCCGTCATCCCCGGACTCGGTTCGCCGTCACCGCTGACCGCCACCGACTCCTGGACGGCCACGGCGCGCGCGACGCTCGACCCTGCCGCCGAGCCCACCCACCGGCTCACCTTCGCGTTCGCGACGTCCCGACCTGGCGGCACGCCGTGAGGGCCGCGCGGATCGCCGCGGTGGCGACGGCCGCGCTGCTGGCGACCGTCGCCCCGGCCGTCCCCGCCGCGGCCGTCGACGTCGCCTGGGAGGGCCCCACGGTCTCGCTCGCCTGGGACGGCTCCGCACGGGCGAGCGCGGAGCGGTCGTTCGTGGGCGTTCCTGTCACCGTTCCGGGTGACCGGGCCCGGCGTGCGGTGTCCGTCCGCAACGACGGGCCCACGGGCGGCACGCTGCGTGCCTGGGTCACGCAGGTGGAGCTGCTCGACGCGGACCCGGGCAGCAGCGACGGGTTCTACGACGACCTGCGGCTGGACTGGGTGACGGCGTCGCAGGACGACGGGTCCTCGTTCCGGGAGCTCGACGTCGCAGGCGACACCCTCATCGCGCAGACCCACCTCGCGCAGGGCGCCACCACGCGGCTGGAGGTCGCGTACGAGCTGCCGGTCGACGCCACCACCGGCAACCGGTCCGTCGTCGGGGAGCGCGCGGCCTCGTTCGTCGTCCGCTTCCAGATCTCGGGCGACACGACCGGTCCGGCCCCCTCGGCGGCGCCGTCGACCGGCACCGGCGCGGGGACCGACCCTCGCCCGGCGGCCGACGCTGCGGTCGCAGGAGCGCGTGACGACGCCGGGCAGCTCGCCCTCACCGGGCTCGACGTGCTGCGCGCGGGGCTCGTGGCGGTCGTGGGCATGGGCGTCGGGACGCTCCTGCTGGGGGTCGCGCGCCGTCGTCGCGGCGTCCACCACCTGACCGGGGACAGCAGCACGCCGTCCGCGAGGTAGTCTCTACCGGCGGTCCGTCCCGCTCATCGACGGCGACGGGGTCGGAGGACGGCCCACACAGCAGGAGGACGACAAGTGCTCAGTGCATTCGCTCGGGCGTTCAGAACGCCCGACCTGCGGCGCAAGCTGCTCTTCACCATCGGGATGATGGTGCTCTTCCGCGTCGGGTCGTTCCTGCCGACCCCGGGGGTGAGCTATCCGAACGTGCAGGTCTGCATCGAGCAGACCGCGGACAACGACCTGCTCGGGCTGGTCAACCTGTTCAGCGGTGGCGCCCTGCTGCAGCTGTCGGTGTTCGCGCTGGGGATCATGCCGTACATCACGGCGAGCATCATCATCCAGCTCCTGCGCGTGGTGATCCCCAAGTTCGAGGAGCTCCACAAGGAGGGGCAGTCCGGCACCGCGAAGCTCACGCAGTACACGCGGTACCTGACGATCGGCCTGGCGATCCT
This sequence comes from Cellulomonas xiejunii, assembly GCF_024508315.1. Lineage (NCBI taxonomy): Bacteria > Bacillati > Actinomycetota > Actinomycetes > Micrococcales > Cellulomonadaceae > Cellulomonas > Cellulomonas xiejunii. The sequence goes on along the minus strand of NZ_CP101987.1, from coordinate 2,919,386 downwards.
GCAGTCGACGACGATCATCACGTTCGCCCGTAGCGGCACCCTGTTCCAGAACTGCACGGTCGACGTCATCCCGGACGACAACCCGCTGACGCTGCTCATCATGGTCATCACGATGACCGCGGGCACCGGCCTGATCATGTGGTTCGGCGAGCTCATCACCGAGCGCGGTGTCGGCAACGGCATGTCGCTGCTCATCTTCACGTCGATCGCCGCGTCGTTCCCCGGCGCGCTGTGGTCGATCGCCGGCGGCAACAACGGTGCGGGCAAGTTCGTCGCGGTGCTGGCCATCGTGGTGCTGATCATCGGGCTCGTCGTGTTCGTCGAGCAGTCGCAGCGCCGGATCCCGGTGCAGTACGCGAAGCGCATGGTCGGGCGCCGCATGTACGGCGGGTCGAGCACCTACATCCCGATCAAGATCAACATGGCCGGCGTCATCCCCGTGATCTTCGCGTCCTCGCTGCTCGCGGTGCCGACGCTGATCGCGCAGTTCGGTGACGCGACCGCGGGCTGGGTGCAGTGGATCAGCGTGCACGTGGCCGACCCGTCTGCGCCGCTGCACATGGCGATCTACATCGTCCTGATCATCTTCTTCTGCTTCTTCTACACGGCGATCACGTTCAACCCGGACGAGGTCGCGGACAACATGAAGAAGTACGGCGGCTTCATCCCGGGCATCCGCGCAGGCCGCCCGACGGCCGAGTACCTCGACTACGTCATCACCCGCATCACCACGCCGGGATCGATCTACCTGGCCCTGGTCGCGCTCATCCCGATGATCGCGTTCATCGTGCTGGGCGTGGGTGCCAACATCCCGTTCGGTGGGGCGTCGATCCTCATCGTCGTGGGTGTCGGCCTCGAGACCGTCAAGCAGATCGAGTCCCAGCTGCAGCAGCGGCACTACGAAGGGTTCTTGCGTTGAGTTCACGTCTGGTCCTGCTCGGCCCCCCCGGTGCGGGCAAGGGAACGCAGGCCGCCCGCCTGGCCGAGCGACTGGGTGTCCCAGCCATCTCGACGGGCGACATCTTCCGCTCGAACATCAAGAACGGCACGGAGCTGGGCCGGCGCGTGCAGGACATCACGGCATCCGGCGCGCTGGTCCCCGACGAGCTGACGAACGAGCTCGTGCGGGACCGGCTCGCGCAGGCCGACGCGGTCGACGGGTTCCTGCTGGACGGGTACCCGCGCAACGTCGCCCAGGTCGCCGCACTCGACGAGATCCTGGCCGCGGCGGGGACCGAGATCGACCTGGCTGTGGAGCTGACGGTCGACCCGCAGGTCGTCGTCGACCGCCTGACGAAGCGCGCGCAGATCGAGGGCCGCGCGGACGACACCGAGGACGTCGTCCGGCACCGGCTCGACGTGTACGCCGAGCAGACCGCGCCGATCTCGCGCGTCTACGCGGCCCGGGGCCTGCTCGTGCAGGTCGACGGCCTGGGTGAGGTCGACGAGGTCACGGCACGGCTCGTCGCCGTGCTCAGCCCGTCCGTCTCCTGAGGGAGCAGTCGTGTTCGGTCGTGAGCGGGTCGAGTACAAGACTCCTGAGCAGGTCGCTGTCATGCGGCGTGCGGGACTCGTCGTCGCGGACGCGCTCGACGCGGTGCGGGACGCGCTCGCGCCCGGCATGACGACCGCCGAGCTCGACGCGGTGGCCGAGGACGTCATCACGTCACGCGGCGGCACGCCCTCGTTCCTCGGGTACCACGGCTATCCCGCGTCGCTGTGCGTCTCGGTCAACGACGAGATCGTGCACGGGATCCCCGGCCCCCGCGTGCTCCAGCCCGGCGACGTCGTCTCGGTGGACTGCGGTGCCGTCGTCGACGGCTGGCACGGTGACTCCGCGTTCACGGTCGTCCTCGACCCCGCGGACCCTGCGGACGTGGAGCTCGCGGCGACGACCGAGGACGCCATGTGGGCCGGTATCGCGGCACTCGCCACCGGTGACCGGCTCGCCGTGGTGGGGGAGGCCGTCGAGGACGTCGTCGAGGCCGCGGCCGCGCGGACGTCGGCCGCACCGTTCGGCATCGTCGAGGACTACGTCGGCCACGGGATCGGCACCGCGATGCACCAGCCGCCCGACGTCCCGAACTTCCGTACCCGGGACCGCGGGCTGAAGCTGCGTCCCGGCCTGTGCGTGGCCGTCGAGCCGATGCTGGTGCGCGGGTCGCAGGAGAACCACACGCTGGCCGACGACTGGACCGTCGTCACCGACGACGGGTCGAGGGCGGCGCACTGGGAGCACACCGTCGCGATCCTCGAGGACGGCGTCCTCGTGCTCACGGCCCGCGACGGCGGCGCGGCGCGCCTGCGCGCCCTCGGTGTCGAGGTCGCCTCGCTCTGACCCGAGCCGCCCGGCCGGCCGTCGAGCCGCCGCCGGGAAGGTGATCGGCCTCGACCCCGGCGAGGTGGTGGACACAGGGTCGACGGCTCCGAAAGCGTGACGTCGCACACGAAGGGGTGAGCGGACGGTGCCCGCGGGCGTGCACCCTGCACCGTCGCGGCCCAGCCTCGTCGCGGAGGGGGAGAGTGAGGGCGGCCGTGGCGTTCTGCGCGTAACGGTGCGTCGCAGCGGCCGACTGGCAGCCGCGACGAAGGAGCAGACACCGATGGACCGCCGCCGTACCACCCCCGACTCGCGCAGCGGGAGTACCTCGCTGCGCCGACGCGCCGCAGCAGTCGCGGTCGCCGGGAGCGTGGTGATGGTCTCCGTCGGGCTCGTCGCCGGCCCGGTCCAGGCGGACGTCGCCGGTGTGTGCGTGGCGGGTGAGACCGTCAACCCCATGGGCGCCGCGACGCCCGTCGGCGCCGAGCACGGCTACACGATCTGGACCTCCGGCGACATGCTGCTCGACAACAGCGAGGTCGAGGGGTCGCTCGCGGTCGGCGGCACCCTGACCGTGGGGAGCGTGCACCAGGGCGACTTCCCGATCGTGCACGCCATCGCCGGGAACGCCGCGTACGGCCTGCCCGTGGTCGACGGCCACGTGAACCGCCTCCTCGCCAACGCCTACACCCCGGGGGCCGGCCCGGTCCGTGCGGTCAAGGTCAAGACGCAGGGCAGCACGGGCGTCACGGGCTACGGGGACCTCGACGGGCACGCGGTGCTCGTGGACACGTCCACGCCTGTCGGCTTCGAGGTGCGGCCGGGATTCGAGGACGCAGATCACCTCGCCTTCTGGGCGGGCGCGACCTCCGCGTGGGGCGGGCTGAACGCGAACCAGCGGCCCGGTATCGAGTCGTTCACGCAGACGACGGCCGAGGCCTCGACGCTCCAGGCGCAGCGCGCGTTCACCGACTACTTCGGGCCGGACGCGGGCGCGGCGCTGCTGGCACAGACCGACGTCTGGCTCACGCCGACCTACCCGTCGGACCAGAACCAGCCGATCGTCCTCGCGCCCGGCGGAGCCAACCGGACCACGTTGTCCGCGGTCGTCGCCCGGTACGGCGGCACCGGCAAGTTCGCTCTGGCGGGGTACGGACCGACCGGCAGCTCCCTCATCGTCAAGGTCGCGCCCGCCGACGTCGTCGGTGGGGTCCTCGTGCTGCCGAGCGTCGCGCAGGCCGGCAAGGACGGAGACATGGCGAGCTACGTCCTGTGGGACCTGTCCGACCTCACCGGGACAGTGACGCTGCGGACGCTGCACGAGCCGGTCCGCGGCGCGGTGTACGCGCCGACGGCTCGTGTCGTGGTCGACGAGCGCGAGTTCGAGGGGCAGATCATCGCCCAGAGCTTCGTCGGGATCGCGCAGGGCAGCGAAGTGCACACCAGCCTCTTCCTCGGCAGCGTGCCGTGCACGAGCAGCGCGGTCGAGCCGACTCCGACGGTGGAGCCGACGTCTGAGCCGACGGCCGAACCCACGTCTGAGCCGACGGCCGAACCCACGTCTGAGCCGACGGCCGAACCCACGGCGACGGCTGAGCCCACGGCGACGGCCGAGCCCACGCCCACGGCCGAGCCGACGTCTGAGCCGACGACTGAACCGACGACTGAGCCGACGTCTGAGCCGACGGCCGAGCCGACGTCTGACCCGACGGCCGAGCCGACGTCTGAGCCGACGCCGACGTCTGAGCCGACGGCGACGGCTGAGCCCACGCCCACGGCCGAGCCGACGTCTGAGCCGACGGCCGGGCCCACGTCTGAGCCCACGGCGACGGCAGAGCCCACGCCCACGGCCGAGCCGACGTCTGAGCCGACGCAGACGCCGACGTCTGAGCCGACGTCTGAGCCGACGTCCGAGCCGACGTCCGAGCCGACGGCGACGGCCGAGCCCACGGCGACCGCTGAGCCCACGCCCACGGCCGAGCCGACGGCGGGTCCGGCTCCGACGGCCGAGCCCACGGTGACACCGACGGGCGAGCCGACCCCGACGGGCGCGCCGGCGCCGTCGGCCACCGCGGAGCCGACCTCGACCACGTCGCCCGACGGCCCGGAACCGACCTCGACGGCAGCCGTCGGCGCCGCGACGTCCGGGCCGGCCTCGGGCGCGGCGGCCCAGGGCGACGACGTGCTGGCGGTCACGGGCGCGTCGGCCGCAGGCGTCGCCCTGTCGGCGGGTGTGCTCCTGCTGGGAGGGGCGCTGATCCTCGCTGCGCGTGCTCGTCGGGTGGAGCCCGTCGAACGCTGAGCGTCTCCCGTGCGCGGACGGCGTCCCGTCCGCGCACGGGCGCGGGGCGCTGTCCCCGCGCCCGCGGCGCGTCGACGACCGGTACCGACCGGCGTCGGGATGCCGTATGATTGCTCGTTGGTTGTGTGCGCCGTTCGTTCGGCGACCAGTCACCCCTCGATCAGCCCGCACGATCTCGTGCGGGTCCGGCGCGTCCGCCGGACGGTCAGCGGGGTGGGGCGACCACCGGTAGGACAAGTCGAGCACGACAGTTAGCGGAGGACATGGCCAAGAAGGACGGCGTGATCGAGATCGAGGGCAGCGTGGTCGAAGCGCTGCCCAATGCGATGTTCCGCGTGGAGCTCGCGAACGGCCACAAGGTGCTCGCCCACATCTCGGGCAAGATGCGTCAGCACTACATCCGGATCCTCCCTGAGGACCGGGTGGTCGTCGAGCTCAGCCCGTACGACTTGTCCCGCGGGCGCATCGTCTACCGCTACAAGTAACCACCACCATCGAGACGCCGTCGGTCGGACCCACGTGGCCCGGGCGCGGCGGCGGAGGAACGAACGCGATGAAGGTCAAGCCGAGCGTCAAGAAGATCTGCGACAAGTGCAAGGTGATCCGCCGGCACGGTCGCGTCCAGGTGATCTGCGAGAACCTGCGCCACAAGCAGCGCCAGGGCTGAGCAGCCAGCACCACCGCCCCCTCGCCGGGGCAGCAAGCGCACCGCCACTCCGTGACCGCGGCCCCCGGGCCCCGGTGACGGCGAACCCCCAGCTCGGAGGCTGGGGCCCGCAAGGACTGCGGGAGGACGGTGCGGCAGACCTCCGAGTGCAGTACAGGAGCCACCAGGCACATGGCACGTCTCATCGGTGTCGACCTTCCCCGCGACAAGCGGGTCGAGGTCGCCCTCACGTACATCTTCGGGGTCGGGCGCACGCGTGCGCACCAGGCCCTGGCCGCCACGGGCATCAGCCCCGACGTCCGGGTCAAGGACCTGGGCGACACCGAGCTCGTCGCCCTGCGCGACTTCCTCGAGGGCAGCTTCAAGCTCGAGGGTGACCTCCGTCGCGAGATCGCCGCCGACATCCGCCGCAAGGTCGAGATCGGCAGCTACGAGGGTCTGCGTCACCGCCGCGGCCTCCCGGTGCGTGGTCAGCGCACCAAGACCAACGCGCGTACCCGCAAGGGCCCCAAGCGCACCGTCGCCGGCAAGAAGAAGGCCGGGCGCAAGTGACGACGCGGGCCGGTCGCGCTCGTCGCTGACCGCCCGCCCGTCGGCCCACCGATTCGTAGACCTCGAGAGAAGAAGAGATGCCTCCCAAGTCCCGCACCGCCGTGCGCAAGCCGCGCCGCAAGGAGAAGAAGAACGTCTCCCACGGCCAGGCGCACATCAAGAGCACGTTCAACAACACCATCGTGTCCATCACCGACCCGTCGGGCGCCGTGATCGCCTGGGCCTCGTCCGGGCAGGTCGGCTTCAAGGGCTCGCGCAAGTCGACCCCGTTCGCCGCGCAGCTCGCCGCCGAGGCGGCCGCGCGTCGCGCCCAGGAGCACGGCATGCGCAAGGTCGACGTCTTCGTCAAGGGCCCCGGCTCGGGCCGTGAGACGGCGATCCGCTCGCTGACGGCTGCCGGCCTCGAGGTCGGTTCGATCCAGGACGTGACGCCGCAGGCCCACAACGGCTGCCGTCCGCCGAAGCGCCGCCGCGTCTGAGTCACGCACGGCCGGGACGGTGCCTCACGGCGCACGTCCCGGCCCTCGCGTGTCCGACACGGACCACGCGCGTCGCCCCGTGAGGGGCCACGGGCGCACGGCACGACGTCGGACCGCACCCGCACTCCCGCCCAGACGTGCAGACCGAGGCACGTCCAGGCACGCAGTACCTGCGAATGCGTCATATGGCGGACGCTCGCGGAGAGGAAACACACCGTGCTGATCGCACAGCGTCCCACCCTGACCGAAGAGGTCATCTCGGAGCACCGTTCGCGGTTCTCCATCGAGCCCCTCGAGCCCGGCTTCGGCTACACCCTCGGCAACTCCATGCGCCGGACGCTCCTGTCGTCCATCCCGGGCGCCGCTGTGACGTCGATCCGTATCGACGGCGTGCTGCACGAGTTCTCGACGATCCCGGGTGTCAAGGAGGACGTCACCGAGATCATCCTCAACATCAAGAACCTCGTCGTCTCCTCGGAGAACGACGAGCCCGTCGTGATGTACCTGCGCAAGCAGGGTGCCGGCGAGGTCTCCGGCGCGGACATCGTGCCGCCCGCCGGCGTCGAGGTCCACAACCCCGAGCTGCACCTGGCCACGCTGAACGAGAAGGGCAAGCTCGAGATCGAGCTGACCGTCGAGCGCGGCCGTGGCTACGTGTCGGCCAACCAGAACAAGTCGTTCGACGCCGAGATCGGCCGCATCCCGATCGACTCGATCTACTCGCCCGTGCTCAAGGTGACCTACAAGGTCGAGGCGACCCGTGTCGAGCAGCGCACCGACTTCGACAAGCTCATCGTCGACGTCGAGACGAAGCCGGCGATCAGCCCGCGTGACGCCCTCGCGTCGGCCGGCCGCACGCTGGTCGAGCTGTTCGGGCTCGCTCGTGAGCTCAACGTCGAGGCGGAGGGCATCGAGATCGGCCCGTCGCCGACCGACGCCGCCCTGGCCGCGGACCTGGCGCTGCCGATCGAGGACCTGCAGCTCACGATCCGGTCCTACAACTGCCTCAAGCGCGAGGGCATCCACACGGTGGGCGAGCTCGTGGCTCGGTCCGAGGCGGACCTGCTGGACATCCGCAACTTCGGAGCGAAGTCGATCACCGAGGTCAAGGAGAAGCTGGCCGAGCTCGGCCTGACTCTCAAGGACAGCCCGCTGGACTTCGACCCCTCGGCGGCCGGTGGCTACTACGGGGACGACGAGACCGACTTCGTCGAGGACGAGCAGTACTGACGTAGGTGCTCCCGTGACCGCGCGCCCAGGCGCCGGCCACGGGACGTCGCCCTCATCGCAGAACCCAAGGAGTAGAGACCATGCCCACGCCCACCAAGGGTCCCCGGCTCGGTGGTAGCCCGGCGCACGAGCGGCTCATCCTCGCGAACCTCGCGACGGCGCTGTTCGAGCACCGGCGGATCACGACCACGGAGACGAAGGCCAAGCGCCTGCGTCCCCTGGCAGAGCGCCTCATCACGTTCGCCAAGCGCGGTGACCTGCACTCGCGTCGCCGCGTGCTGACCGTCGTCCGTGACAAGGGTGTCGTGCACACCCTGTTCACGGAGATCGCGCCCGCCGTCGCCGACCGTCAGGGCGGCTACACGCGCATCACGAAGATCGGCCCGCGCAAGGGCGACAACGCCCCCATGGCCGTCATCGAGCTCGTCCTCGAGCCGCTGTCGCCGAAGCAGGCCGTCGTCAAGGAGGCCACCAAGGCCACCGAGAAGGCCGCGCCCAAGAAGGCGGCGAAGCCCGTCGAGGACGCGCCCGTCGAGGACGCCCCGGTCGAGGACGCTCCCGTCGAGGACGCCCCGGTCGAGGACGCGCCCGCCGAGGGCGACAAGGCCTGACGCACCGACGCACCACGACAGGGCCCGGACACCGCACGGTGTCCGGGCCCTGTCGCATGCCGCGGACGGTTGTCGCCAGGCGCCGACGTCGCGGCGCGGACTAGCCTCGGGCACATGCCCGGACCCGCGACGCCCGTCGTCCTCGTGCACGGCCTGCGAGCGTCCCGCACGATGTGGCGCGCGCAGGTCGAGTCGCTCGAACGCGCCGGTCACGTCGCGCTCGCCGTGGACCTGCCCGGGCACGGTGAGCGCATCGCGGAGACCTTCACGTGGGACGGTGCGCTGCAGGCCGTGCGGGACGGTGTCGACGCCGTCGGGGGACGGGCGCTCGTCGTCGGCCTCTCGCTCGGCGGGTACGTCGCCATCGCGCACGCGGCACGCCACCGGGAGCAGGTGGTCGGACTCGTGGCGGCGGCCTGCAGCTCGCGGCCGCACCCGGCCGTCCTGCGCGCGTGGGGTGCGGCGGCGGACGGGTTCTTCGCGCGGCTGCCCGACCGCGGTGCGGCCATCAACCAGGCGCTCGTCGACCGCACGCTGCCGCCGGCGGCGGCCGTCGACGTCGGAGCGGGCGGGTTCGCCCTCGACGTCGTCGGTGACACCATGCGCGCGATGCGCGCGGCGACGCCGCTGTCCGACCTGGCGCGGGTCGCCGCGCCCGTCTGGCTCGTCAACGGCCGCTTCGACCACTTCCGCGGGGAGGAGCGCCGCTTCCTCGCGGCCTGCCGTGACGGCCGGCTCGTCATCGTGCCGGGGGCGACGCACCTGGTGAGCCTGGTGCAGCCGGTGCGCTTCACGCGGGTGCTGCTGGAGGTCCTGGACACGCTGGACGCCCGCGCCGACGCGTCAGACGTCGTGGCCGTCGAGGTCCCACGCGCGGGCGCCCCCGACGATGCCGGCCTGGTTCGGCACGACGACGACGTCGTCACCGAGCCGCTCGAGCGTCGGGGCCGTCACGCGGCGGGAGTTGCCGCCGCCCAGGTAGAGCCGGTCCCAGTGGAAGACGGGGCGGAACCCCTCGACGACCTTGCGGACCCGCCGTGACCACAGCGCGTCGCCGAGGCGCGCCCGCTCGTGCTCGCCGACGTACGCGTCATAGGTCGTGCCCCACCGCACCGGCGCGTGGGAGAGCTCGAGGTGCGGTGCGAGCCGCCCGCCGTCGAACAGGGCCGCCCCCAGGCCCGTCCCGAGCGTGAGCACCAGCTCCAGACCGGTGCCCGACACGACGCCGGCACCGTGGACCTCCGCGTCGTTCAGCACGAGCGTCGGGACGCCCAGGCGCTCCGCCAGCAGCGCCCGCACGTCGCACCCGGCCCACGCGGCACGCAGCTCAGGGAGCACGGCGCTGCGGGGCCCGGAGCGGGTCACGTAGTGGGGCGTGGAGACGACGACGCCGTGGCGGATCATCCCGGGCACCCCGACGGTGGCGCGCTGCGCGACGGGCAGGCGCGCGGCGATGTCGGCGACGGTGTCCACCAGGCGTGACGGCGGCAGGGGGTACGGCGTGGGCACGCGCACGGCGGGCGCGTGCAACGTGCCGGCGGCGTCGAGCACGGACGCCTTGATTCCGCTGCCGCCGCAGTCGACGGCCAGGGTGTAGGGCTCGGACGAGCGGGGCACCGTGCCACGGTATCCCGCCCGTTACGGTGGGGCCCGTGACAGGCGAGCAGATGCGTTCGGTCCGGCTGCGTCTCGACCTGGCGTACGACGGCGGGCAGTTCGCCGGTTGGGCCCGCCAGCCGGGCCTGCGCACCGTGCAGGGTGAGCTCGAGGACGGGCTCGCGACGGTGCTGCGCACCGGCCCGCGGGGCGAGGCCCGGCCGCGGGTCACGGTCGCGGGCCGCACCGACGCCGGCGTCCACGCGCGGGGGCAGGTGGCGCACGTGGACGTGGGGGTGGACGCGCTCGCCGCGACCCGCGGCCGGTCGGACCGGGACGACGTGGACGCGCTGGCCGTGCGGCTCGCCGGCGTCCTGCCGGGCGACCTCGTCGTGCACACGGTCCGCCGCGCGCCCGACGGCTTCGACGCCCGGTTCTCGGCGCTGCGGCGCCGCTACGCCTACCGGGTCTGCGACGAGCAGGCTGCACGCGACCCGCTGCGCCGCGGCTGGGTGCTGTGGCACCGCCGGCCGCTCGACGTGGCAGCGATGGACGCGGCGGCGCGCACGCTCGTCGGGCGCCACGACTTCGCGGCCTACTGCAAGCCGCGGCCCGACGCGACGACGATCCGCACGCTGGAGGTCTTCGGCTGGTCGCGCCCCGACACCGGACCGGACGCGGGGCTCGTGGTCGCCGACGTGCAGGCCGACGCGTTCTGCCACTCCATGGTGCGCGCGCTGGTCGGCGCGAGCCTCGCGGTGGGGGAGGGGCGTCGTCCGGTCGCGTGGCCGCGCGAGCTCCTCGACGGGCGTGTCCGCCAGGGCGGTGCGACCGTCGTCGCGGCGCACGGCCTGACGCTCGAGCACGTGGCGTACCCGACGGATGACGAGCTGGCCCGTCGCGCCGAGCAGACCCGTGCGCGCCGCAGCGAGCACGACGTGGACGGCGCGCCGCCGGCCGCGGGCTGCTGCGGCTGACGGACGCCCCGCACCACGTCGGCGCACGCGGCGACGCAGGAGGAGGTGTCTCAGACGGCGCCGGGCTCCTCGCCCCCGACGTCGTCGGACGTGACCTCGTCGTCGTCCAGGGTGACGTCGAGGCCCAGGTGGTCCTCGTCGATGACGTGCACGGCCGCCTCCTCGGCGGAGGCGGCGCCCCCGTCCACGCCTGCGTCCAGCGCGAACGTGTCGTTGCCGCCGGCCTCGACCGCGTCGTCGTCCTCGACCAGGCGTCCCGCGCGCAGCTCGTCACGGTTGGCCGCGGGCGGGGCCTGCACTTCCCAGATCTCCGGCTCCTCCTGGGCGACGCGCTGGTCGAGGGTCTCGCCGCGCGCCTCCTCCCACGCGGTCTCACCGAAGTGCGCGGACGCCGGGCGGGGTCGCTCCGGGGGAGCGACGCCCTCGTCCAACGGGTCCTCGACGCCGCGCTCGACGAGCGTGTCCTCGCCGGGGAGCTGGTTGCTGTCGCCCTCGGAACCGAGGGCAGGGTCGGTGCTGGTGGCTGGGGTGTCCTCACTCATGCCCACGACCCAAGCATCGCTCGCACCGTCGCGCCACAGGACGCCGTGGCAGGCCACAGCGTTTCGGCCCACCGTGCACCGGGGCCCACACTGTGCCCCATGGGTCATCTCGACGTCGGCGGTGTCGGCTACACGCTCCCTGACGGGCGTCCCCTCCTGCGGGACGTGACGTTCCGCGTCGGCGACGGTGCCCGGGTGGCGCTGGTCGGACCCAACGGCGTCGGCAAGTCGACGCTGCTGCGCATCATCACCGGTGACACGCCCGCGCACGCGGGGTCGGTGCAGCGCAGCGGCGGGCTGGGCGTCATGCGCCAGGACGTCGGACGCATCGACGACGAGCGCAGCGTGCGCGACCTGCTCGCGAGCCTCGCGCCGGCGGCCGTCCGACAGGCCGCGGCCGAGCTGGCGGCCGCCGAGCTGGCCATGATGGAGGTCGACGACGAGCCGACGCAGATGCGGTACGCGCAGGCGCTCGCGGACTGGGCGGACGTCGGCGGGTACGAGGCCGAGGTGGGTTGGGACCGCGTGACGGACGCGGTCCTGTCCCTGCCGTTCGAGCGCGCCGGCCACCGGTACGTGCGTACGCTGTCCGGCGGCGAGCAGAAGCGGCTGGTGCTGGAGGCGCTGCTGCGCGGGCCGGACGAGGTGCTGCTCCTCGACGAGCCGGACAACGCGCTCGACGTGCCGACCAAGCGCTGGCTCGAGGACCGGCTGGTCGAGAGCGGCCGGACCGTGCTGTTCGTCAGCCACGACCGCGAGCTGCTCGCCCGCGTCGCGACGCACGTCGCGACCCTGGAGCCGACGCCGGGCGGCGCCCGGGTGTGGGTCCACGGCGGCGGGTTCGCGTCGTACGCCGCAGCGCGCGCCGACCGGCGGGCGCGTGACGAGGAGCTGTTGCGGCGCTGGGAGGAGGAGCACGTCCAGCTGCGCGAGCTCGTCGCCTCGCTCAAGCTCAAGGCCACGTTCAACGACGGCATGTCCTCCCGGTACCACGCCGCGCAGACGCGCCTGCGCAAGTTCGAGGAGGCGGGCCCGCCGGCCGTCCTGGCCCGCGAGCAGCACGTCGCCGTGCGGCTGCGCGGCGGTCGGACCGCCAAGCGCGCGGTGGTCGCCGGGGACCTGGGGCTCACGGGCCTGATGAAGCCGTTCGACCTGGAGGTCTGGTACGGCGAGCGCGTGGCGGTCCTGGGCTCCAACGGCTCGGGCAAGTCCCACTTCCTGCGGCTGCTCGCCGCGGGCGGCAGCGACCCCGAGCACGCACCGGCCGGAGACACCCCGGCGGCACCGGTCGCGCACACCGGGACGGTCGTCCTCGGCTCCCGCGTACGGCCCGGCTGGTTCGCGCAGAACCACACGCACCCCGAGCTGGTCGGTCGCACCCTGCTCGAGATCCTGCACCGGGGGGACGGGCACCGCGCGGGCCTGGGGCGCGAGGCCGCGAGCCGCGCGCTGGACCGCTACGAGCTCGTCGAGGCCGCCGAGCAGCGCTACGAGACGCTGTCCGGCGGCCAGCAGGCGCGACTGCAGATCCTGCTGCTGGAGCTCGGCGGCGCGACGCTGCTGCTGCTCGACGAGCCGACCGACAACCTCGACCTGCACTCGGCCGAGGCGCTCGAGGTCGGCCTGGCAGGGTTCGAGGGCACGGTGCTGGCGGTGACGCACGACCGGTGGTTCACGCGGACGTTCGACCGCTTCCTGGTCTTCGCCGCCGACGGGTCGGTCGTCGAGACCCCGACGCCCGTGTGGGACGCTGGACGCGTGCAGCGCGTGCGGTGAACCGTGCGTGAGCACGTGGCACGGGACGCCAGTTTTGCCTGGGGCCCCGCGCCGGGTAGTCTGTTGTGTCGTTGTGCGTCCCCTGTTGCGCACCGGTGGCTTCTCACCACCGAGTGCCGATGGCCGTCCTGGTGCGATCCCACTCGCCGGGCGGGATGCTCCGACAGCCATCCTCGGCCGGTCGCCCGTGAGCGCCCGGCCACGACACGTATCACGAGACAGAGGCACCCCGTGCGCACGTACACCCCGAAGCCCGGCGACGTCGAGCGGAACTGGTACGTCATCGACGCGACCGACGTCGTGCTCGGCCGTCTGGCCAGCCACGTGGCCACCCTGCTGCGCGGCAAGCACAAGGCGACCTTCGCCCCCCACGTCGACGGCGGCGACTTCGTCATCGTCATCAACGCGGAGAAGGTCGCGCTCACCGGCAACAAGCGTGAGACCAAGCTCGCCTACCGCCACTCCGGTTACCCGGGTGGTCTGCGGGCGACCCGTTACGTCGACCTTCTTGAGAAGCACCCGGAGCGTGCGATCGAGAAGGCAGTCCGCGGCATGCTGCCCCACACGACCCTCGGTCGTGGGCAGATCAGCAAGCTGAAGGTCTACCGCGGTGCGGAGCACCCGCACGCGGCCCAGCAGCCGAAGCCGTTCGAGCTCACCCAGGTGGCGCAGTAAGCCACCGGCTGCTGCGGCAGATCAACCCAGAACGCGAGGATCCCGTGGCTCAGACCACCGTCGAGACCGAGTACGAGGGCGACGACACGCCCACCAGCTACACCTCCGAGACCGTTGCGCCCACCGGCCGCGGGCAGTCCCTCACGGCACCGGGCCAGGCGCTCGGCCGCCGCAAGGAGGCTGTCGCCCGCGTCCGTCTGGTGCCCGGCACCGGCCAGTGGAAGATCAACGGCCGTGAGCTCGAGGAGTACTTCCCGAACAAGGTGCACCAGCAGCTTGTCAACTCACCGCTGAAGCTCGTCGACGTCGAGGGTCGTTTCGACGTCGTCGCGCGCATCACCGGTGGTGGCGTCTCCGGCCAGGCCGGCGCGCTGCGCCTGGGCATCGCCCGTGCGCTCAACGCGATCGACGCGGAGAACAACCGCCCGGCGCTCAAGAAGGCCGGCTTCCTCACGCGTGACGCACGCGTGGTGGAGCGCAAGAAGGCGGGTCTGAAGAAGGCCCGCAAGGCGCCGCAGTACTCGAAGCGCTGACGCAACGCTCCGGCCCGATGGCCCCGGAGGTCGACAGACCGCCGGGGCCATCGGCATGCCGGGGTCGCACGCACCGGCACGCGGCTCGCGACGCCGGGAACAGACAGGTACGGCGCCGGCCGCAGGTCCCTGGGGGACGTGGACGGGCGGCAGGACGAAGGAGTCGGGCATGGGTCGACTGTTCGGGACCGATGGGGTGCGAGGCCTGGCCAACCGGGACGTCACGGCGGAGCTCGCGCTCGACGCGTCCGTCGCCGCGGCGCACGTGCTGGCCTCACGCGGGGACTTCGCGGGGCACCGCCCCCGTGCGCTGATCGGCCGTGACTCGCGGGTGTCCGGCGAGTTCCTCTCGGCGGCCGTCGCCGCTGGTCTGGCGTCTGCTGGTGTGGACGTGGACAACGTCGGTGTGCTGCCCACCCCGGCGGTCGCCTACCTGACCGCCGCGCGCGGCGTCGACATCGGCGTCGTGCTGTCCGCCTCGCACAACCCGATGCCCGACAACGGCATCAAGTTCCTCGCGCGCGGGGGCCGGAAGCTCGACGACGACGTCGAGGCGGCCATCGAGGCGCGCATGGGCGAGGATTGGGACCGGCCCCTGGGTGGTGACGTCGGGCGGATCCGCATGGACGTGAGCCTCGCGGGGCAGCAGTACGTGGACCACCTGGTGGGGACGATCAGCACGCGGCTCGACGGGCTGCGCATCGTCGTCGACTGCGCGAACGGCGCGGCGAGCGAGGTCGGCCCGGCAGCGCTGCGCGAGGCGGGCGCGGACGTGGTGGTCATCAACGCGTCGCCCGACGGGCGCAACATCAACGAGGCGTGCGGGTCGACCCACCCCGAGCAGCTGCAGGCGGCCGTCGTGGCGGCGCACGCCGACCTCGGCGTCGCGTTCGACGGCGACGCCGACCGCTGCCTCGCGGTCGATGCGACGGGTGCGCTCGTCGACGGCGACCAGATCATGGGCGTGCTCGCGGTCGCTCTGCACGAGCGTGGCGAGCTGCCGCACGGCACCCTGGTCACGACAGTCATGAGCAACCTCGGCCTGCGGATCGCGATGCGCGACGCCGGCATCGCGACCGTCGAGACGGGCGTGGGTGACCGGTACGTGCTCGAGGCCATGCGTGCCGGCGGGTTCGGGCTGGGCGGCGAGCAGTCCGGCCACATCATCATGGCCGCCCACGCCACGACCGGCGACGGGCTGCTGACGGCGCTGCAGCTCGCAGCGCGCGTCGTCGAGACCGGGCGCCCGTTGGCGGAGCTGGCGGGGTTCGTCCGGCGGCTGCCCCAGGTCCTGGTGAACGTGTCCGGCGTGGACCGTTCCCGCACCGACGACGCCGTGCTCACCGAGGCGGTCGCCGCGGCGTCCACGGAGCTCGGCGACACCGGACGCGTGCTGCTGCGCCCGTCGGGCACGGAGCCGCTCGTGCGCGTGATGGTCGAGGCGGGCACCCAGGAGCAGGCCGATCGCATCGCGCAGGACCTGGCCGACGTGGTCCGGGAGCGTCTGTCCCTGGGGTAGCCACGTCGCGTCGCGTCGCGTCGCGGTGACGGCCAGGTCGAGGAGGAGGAGCAGGATGTCCGGACACGACCGGGTGGTGCGCGAGCTGGTCCAGCGCACGCTCGAGGCGGCGCGTGCCGCCGGGCCCGACTCCGTCGCGCCGATCGTCCAGGCCGGGCACCCGGTCCTGCGCTCGGTCGCCTGGCCGTACGACGGCCAGCTCCGCGCCGGGGAGCTCGACGAGCTGCTCGCGCTCATGCACCGCACGATGCGGGCTGCCCCCGGCGTCGGCCTGGCCGCACCGCAGATCGGGCTGCCGCTCGCGATCGCGGTCGTCGAGGACCCGGGTGCGGGTGACGACGAGGCGGCGCGGGTCCGCGAACGGCCCGCACTGGCCCGCCGCGTGCTGGTCAACCCGGCGTACGCCCCGGTCGGGGACGACGAGGTCGGCTTCTACGAGGGCTGCCTGAGCGTCGTCGGGTACCAGGCCGTGGTCGTGCGTGCCCGCGCCGTGCGCCTGACAGGGCTGGACGAGGCGGGCACCGCGATCGACGAGGTCCTCACGGGGTGGCCCGCCCGGATCGTGCAGCACGAGACCGACCACCTGCGCGGCACGCTGTACGTCGACCGGGCGCTGACGCGCTCGCTGTCCGCGACGGACGCCTGGGGGGCACACTGGGGGTCGGAACCTGTCCCCCACGAGGCCGCGCGGGCGCTCGGGTTCGACCTGCCGCGCACGGCGCCCGGAGGTGCCGGAGAGGAGACGCCATGAGGCCTTTCCTGTTCCTCGGGGTGCGTCCTGAGGACACCCCCGCGGACGACGAGTACGCGGCGATGCTGCGCTGCACGGGCCTCGACGAGGCGACCCTGCACCGGGTGCGGCTCGAGGCGGCCCCGCTCGGCGACGTCGACCTCCGCGCGTGGTCCGGCATCCTGCTCGGCGGGGGCCCGTTCTGCGTGAGCGACGTCGAGGACGACAAGTCGGCCGTCCAGCGGCGGGTCGAGGCGGACCTGGCGCGGCTGCTCGATGTGGTCGTCCCCGCGGACTTCCCGTTCTTCGGCGCCTGCTACGGCATCGGCACCCTCGGCAGGCACCAGGGCGGCGTGGTCGACCGTGCGCACCCCGAGCCCGTCGGCGCCGTCACGGTCGAGCTCACGCCCGCCGGTCGGGCGGACCCGGTGATGGGCGTCGCTCCCGCGCGCTTCGGGGCGTTCGTGGGGCACAAGGAGTCGCTCAGCGTGCTGCCCCCGCGTGCGGTGCTGCTCGCGCGATCGGCGACCGCGCCCGTGCAGGCGTTCCGTGTCGGCCGGAACGTGTACGCCACGCAGTTCCACCCGGAGCTCGATGCCGACGGGCTCGCCACGCGCGTCGAGGCGTATCGCTACGACGGCTACTTCGACCCCGCCGAGGCCGCGCAGGTCGTCACGGACGCGCGGACCAGCGGCGTGCGCACGGTGCCGCCGGTGCTGCGCGCGTTCGTCGAGCGGTACGTCCACCTCGGGGACGAGACCGGTCGGGGACGCGCCATCCCGAGGGACGAGATCGGTGTCTCTCCGGGCTGATTCGGGGGGATACCCGATGTACGGGGGGGTGCGGCGCGCCTAGCGTGGTCACGTCGGCCCCGTCGGGGTGGGCACGACGAGGGGAGGGCACGTGCTCGAGTGGGCGCTGGAGCTCGCGGCGTCGCCGTGGGTGTTCGCGGTGCTGTTCGGGTTCGCCACGATCGACGGGTTCTTCCCCCCGATCCCCAGCGAGTCGTTCGTCATCGCCCTCGCGTCCCTGTCGACGTCGACGGGCAGCCCGGTCCTGTGGCCGGTCATCCTGTGCGCGGCGCTGGGGGCGTTCACCGGTGACCAGATCGCGTTCCAGATCGGCAGGTCCCTGCGCATCCGGGACCTGCGCGGGTTCCGCGGCAGGCGGGGGCAGGTGCTGCTGGACTGGGCGGAGCGTGCCCTGCGTGACCGGGGCGCCGCCTTCATCATCGCCGCCCGCTACATCCCGGTCGGCCGCGTCGCGGTGAACATGACCGCGGGGGCGCTCGGCTTCCGGCGGGGCAGGTTCGTGCTGCTCACGTCGATCGCGGCCGTGACGTGGGCCCTGTACTCGACCCTCATCGGGATCGGCACGGGGACCGTCCTGGGTCACTCACCGCTCGTCGGCGTGGTCGTCGGGGTCGTCGGGGGGTTCGTCATCGGGCTCGTCGTCGACTGGGTGCTGCGGCGGTGGCTGCGCGTCGACGACCCGCTCGTGACTCCGACCGCAGCCACGACGTCGCGGGGTGCAGCGACGGAGCCGTCCGGCCAGCCCGGCGAGGCCGTGATCGCCGAGGTGACCACGCACCGCAGCGAGGACACGGCCGCCTGAGACGTCAGTCGGAGGTCACGATGACCTCACGATGTGAGTCCTGTGACAACGATCCGGTATCAACCGGCCGCCCGGGTGGGTCCGGCCGCCGCGCGCGTCCTACCCTCGAGGTACGCGACGTCGACGTCGCGATCCCCGCCCACCGCGAGGCCTCTGCCGCGAGCGGGGTCCGATCCCGTGCGACCGGGGACGAGACGGCGGAGGACGACGGTGCGGGCAGCAGGACGCGGCGCGGGGGCGGTGCTGGCGGTGCTCGCGCTCGCGGGCTGCGGGCAGACCGTCGCGGCGCAGCCGGTCGTCACGACGGCGGAGGTCCGCACCGACGCGAGCTGCCTCGACACCGAGGTGCTCGACGCGCTCGGCCTGGAGCTCGACGTGTCCCTGCGCACGCAGGAGCCGGCCGGCACGACGCGCGGGCTGCCACCGGCAGGCTTCGTCGCGGACACCGCCCTGCTGTGCGACCGGGGGGAGACGCTCCGCGACTCGGCGGGCACCTGGTGGGCGGTCACGGCGACACGGCTCGAGGGCGACCTCGACCCGCTGGTGCGCGTCGCGACCCGCACACCCGCGGCGTGCGGCGTCGGCGTCGTGGCGCAGGTCTGGCTGGTCGACGCGTTGGGTGCCGCCGTGCTCCTGCCGCGCACCGCCGCGTGCGACGGCGATCTGACCGCGGCGCTCGACGACCTCGACGTCCTCGACCGGACCGAGCACCCCGCCGCACTCGCGCAGACGTTCACGCGGCAGACCCCCGGCTGAGTGGCGCGGATCGCGTGGGCGACGTCAGATCTTGCGGAGCCGGACGCGCTGCACGGCGTGGTCCGCGCCCTTGGTGAGCACCAGCGTGGCGCGGCTGCGCGTCGGCAGGATGTTCTCCTCCAGGTTCGGCGCGTTGATGCTGTCCCAGATGCTCTCCGCCCGGGCGACCGCCTCGTCGTCGGACAGCGACGCGTAGCGGTGGAAGTACGACTCGGGGCGCGCGAAGGCCGTGGCCCGCAGCGACAGGAACCTGTCGACGTACCACTGCTTGACGTCGGACGTGCGGGCGTCGACGTAGATCGAGAAGTCGAAGAAGTCGCTGAGCGCGAGGTTGGACGTGCCCGCCAGGGTGGGGCGTGCCGGCTGCAGCACGTTGAGGCCCTCGACGATGAGCACGTCCGGCTGCCGCACCACCACGTGCGCGCCCGGCACGATGTCGTACGTGAGGTGGTCGTACACAGGAACGGACACCTCGGGGCGGCCGGCCTTGACCTTCGACACGAAGCGCAGCAGCGCGCGCCTGTCGTACGACTCGGGGAAGCCCTTGCGCTGCAGCAGCCCGCGCCGCTCGAGCTCCGCGTTGGGGTGCAGGAACCCGTCGGTCGTGACCAGCTCGACGTGCGGCGTCGCGGGCCAGCGCGCGACGAGCTCGCGCAGCAGACGGGCCGTCGTGGACTTGCCGACGGCGACCGAGCCGGCGACGCCGATGACGAACGGCGTGCGGCCCACGTCCTCCCGCAGGAAGGTGCTCGTCGCGTGGTGCAGGCCGCGCGTCGCCTGGATGTACAGGTCGAGGAGCCGCGACAGGGGCCGGTAGATCGCGTCGACCTCGGCGAGGTCGATGGGGTCGCCCATGCCGCGCAGGCGGTCGACGTCGGCGTCGGTCAGCGGCAGCGGGGTCGAGGCGGACAGCCTGGTCCAGGCGTCGCGGTCGAGGTCGACGTAGGGCGTGGCGGGGACCAGGGACGGCACCCGACGATTCTCCCGCATCAGGGGCCGTGCGACGTGCCGACATGGCCGCGACAGGTCACCCCGTGTGCGAAGTAGGATCGGCCCATGTGCGGAATCGTCGGGTACGTCGGCAGTGCGGGTCCGAGCGAGCGTCCTCTGGACGTCGTGCTCGAAGGCCTGCGGCGGTTGGAGTACCGCGGGTACGACTCCGCCGGTGTGGCGCTGGTGGTGCCCGGCGGTGAGCTGGCCGTGGCCAAGAAGGCCGGCAAGCTCGCCAACCTCGTGGAGGAGCTCGCGGCGCACCCGCTCCCGCCCGCGACAGCGGCGATCGGGCACACGCGCTGGGCGACGCACGGCGGGCCGACGGACGTCAACGCGCACCCGCACGTGTCGGGTCAGGTCGCGGTCATCCACAACGGGATCGTCGAGAACTACGCCCCGCTGAAGGCCGAGCTCCTGGCCGCCGGCGTGGAGTTCCTGTCCGAGACCGACACCGAGGTCGTCGCGCACCTCGTGAGCCGCGCGTACGAGGAGTCGAAGGACCTCACGGCCGCGCTCGCATCCGTGGCGCGCCGCCTCGAGGGGACGTTCACGCTGCTGGCCGTGCACGTGGACGTGCCCGACACGGTCGTCGGTGCGCGGCACGACTCGCCGCTGGTCGTGGGGCTGGGCGACGGCGAGAACTTCCTCGGCTCCGACGTCGCGGCGTTCATCGGCTCGACGCGCGAGGCGCTCGAGCTGGGCCAGGACGAGATCGTGACGATCACGCCCACGTCCGTGACGGTGACGGACTTCGAGGGCGCTCCGGTGGACGTCAAGCCGTACACGGTGGACTGGGACACCGCCGCCGCCGAGAAGGGCGGGTTCCGGTCCTTCATGGAGAAGGAGATCCACGACCAGCCGCACGCGGTGGCGGACACGCTCCTGGGCCGGCTCGACCTGTCGGGCAAGCTCGTCCTGGACGAGATGCGCATCGACGAGTCGGTGCTGCGCTCGGTCGACAAGATCGTGGTCGTCGCGTGCGGCACCGCCGCGTACGCGGGGCACGTCGCCAAGTACGCCATCGAGCACTGGTGCCGCATCCCCGTCGAGGTCGAGCTCGCACACGAGTTCCGGTACCGCGACCCGGTCGTCGACGAGCGCACGCTGGTCGTCGCGGTGTCCCAGTCCGGCGAGACGATGGACACGCTGATGGCCGTGCGTCATGCGCGCGAGCAGCGCGCCACGACGCTCGCCATCGTCAACACGCACGGCTCGACCATCCCGCGCGAGGCCGACGCCGTGCTCTACACGCACGCGGGCCCGGAGATCGCGGTGGCGTCGACCAAGGCGTTCCTGTCGCAGATCACCGCCGCCTACCTGCTGGGCCTCTACCTGGCGCAGCTGCGCGGCAACAAGTTCGCCGACGAGGTCGCCTCGACGCTCACCGAGCTGCGCGAGATGCCGGACAAGATCCAGCAGGTCCTCGACCGCTCCGAGCGGGTCCGTGAGATCGCCCGCTGGATGGCGGACACGCCGTCCGTCCTGTTCCTGGGTCGGCACGTCGGCTTCCCGGTCGCGATGGAGGGTGCCCTGAAGCTCAAGGAGCTCGCGTACATCCACGCCGAGGGCTTCGCTGCCGGGGAGCTCAAGCACGGTCCGATCGCGCTGATCGAGCCCGGGCAGCCCGTGTTCGTCGTCGTCCCGTCGCCGCGGGGCCGCAACACGCTGCACTCGAAGGTCGTCTCCAACATCCAGGAGATCCGTGCCCGTGGCGCGCGCACCCTCGTGGTGGCGGAGGACGGGGACGACGCCGTCATCCCGTACGCCGACGAGGTGTTCTTCGTGCCGCAGACCTCGACGCTGCTGGCGCCGCTGCTGACCGTGGTGCCGCTGCAGATCTTCGCCTCCGAGCTCGCGAACGCCAAGGGCCTGGACGTCGACCAGCCGCGCAACCTGGCGAAGTCCGTCACGGTCGAGTGACCGGGGCGCCCGTGGGCGGTGCCGCGTGATCGTCGGCGTCGGCATCGACGTGGTCGACGTCGCGCGCTTCGTCGCGACGGTCGAGCGGGTGCCCGCGCTGCGCGCGCGGTTGTTCACACCGGACGAGCGCGACCTGCCCGACGCGTCGCTCGCCGCGCGGTTCGCCGCGAAGGAGGCCATCGCCAAGGCGCTGGGCGCACCTCCGGGCATGAGCTGGCAGGACGCGACCGTGCGTCGGGTGGCGGGTGCTCAGCCGGTCGTCGAGATCGTGGGGACCGTGCTGGCGCGCGCGCAGGAGCTGGGCGTCGACCGGTTCCACCTGTCCATCTCCCACGACGCGGGCATCGCCTCGGCCGTCGTCGTCGCCGAGCGCGACGCCCCTCCAGTGCGTGAGAGAGCAATCCAGTCACCCCTGTGACGCCCCCTGTGGGGCGTGAGAGAGCAATCCAGTCACCCCTGTGACGCCCTCTGTGGGCGTGAGAGAGCAATCCAGTCACGAGGGTGGGCGCTGGATTGCTCTCTCACCACCTGGGGGGTGGCTGGATTGCTCTCTCACCATCTGGGGGGGGGGTGGCTGGATTGCTCTCTCACCACCTGGGGGGGTGGCTGGATTGCTCTCTCACCACCTGGGGTGGGGAGGGAGGGGTCAGCGGAGGTGGGGGGTGACCTCGCGGGCGAAGAGCTCGATGCCCGAGCGGTCGTAGGCGGCCTCGGCGAAGTACGTGATCGCGTACGTCATGCCCAGGCCCTGCAGCTCGCGCAGCTTCTCGACGATCTGCTCGGGCGTGCCGACCAGTGGGCCGCGGCGGAACTCCTCGGCGATGCCGGGCGCCTTGCTCGGGACCGTGTTCGCGTAGTGCTCCTCGATCCACGCGATGCGGTCGTCGACCTCGTCCTGCGTCGCGCCGATGACCACGTTGTAGTTGGCCGAGCGCGTGATCTCGTCGAAGTTGCGCCCGATCGCGTCGCAGTGGTCGCGCAGGACCTGCGACTTGTGGGCGAAGCCCGCGGGGGAGCCGTCGAAGTTGGTGTACTGCGCGTGCTCGGCCGCGATGCGCAGCGTCTTCTTCTCGCCGCCGCCCGCGATCCACAGCGGCGGGCCGTCGACCTGCAGCGGCAGCGGGGAGAGCTGCGCGCCGTCCACCTGGTAGTGCTTGCCCTGCAGCGTCGCGGTGCCGTTGGTCCACATCTGCTTGAAGATCTGCACGCCCTCGTCGAGCATGGCGATGCGCTCGCCGGCCCGCGGGAACCCGTAGCCGTAGGCGAGCCACTCGTGCTCGTACCAGCCGGCGCCGATGCCCATCTCGACGCGCCCGCCGGAGATCACGTCCGCGGTCGTGGCCACCTTCGCGAGGTACGCCGGGTTGCGGTACGCCATGCACGTGCACATCTGACCGAGCCGCACGCGCGACGTCGACGCCGCGAACGCGTTGATGAGGCTCCACGCCTCGTGCGTCGCCTCGCCGTTGGGCTCGGGGACCGCGTGGAAGTGGTCGTACACCCAGATCGACTCGAAGACGTCGCCGTCGTCGGCCCATCGGGCGAGACCGTGCATGACCTTCCAGTGGTCCCGGGCGTCGATGCCCGTGAGGTCCTGCCGCCAGCCCTGGGGGATGAAGAGTCCGAATCGCATGCTCGCCACGCTACCGGCGCTCGCACCCCGGTGGCGCGCGGGCCAGGATGGGCGTGTGCTGCACTCCTGGGACGCCGCCGCCGTGCGAACGGCAGAGGAACCCCTGCTGGCCGCCGGCGTGCCCCTGATGGCGCGCGCCTCGTTCGGCTTGGCGACCCACGTGGCCCGGGCGCTGCGCGACCTGCGGGGCCGCGTCGGGGGTGCGCGAGCGGTGCTGCTGGTGGGCTCGGGCAACAACGGGGGCGACACCCTGCACGCGGGCGCCCTGCTGGCGCGCCGCGGCGTGGCGGTGACGGCGGTCCTGACGTCGGTCCGCGTGCACGCCGGCGGGCTGGAGGCGCTGCGGCAGGCGCACGGACGAGTGCTGACCGTCGACGACGCGGCGGACCACCCGTTGCCGGCCCCCGTCGTGGACGCGGTGGCGCGGGCCGACGTGGTGCTCGACGGGCTGCTCGGCATCGGTGGCCGCGGCGGTGTGCGGGGACCCGGCGCGCGGCTGGTCGCACTCGTCGCGGGGGTCGATCCGCGCCCGCTGGTCGTGGCCGTCGACGTGCCGTCGGGCGTCGGCGTCGACGACGGGACCCGCTCGGGAGCGGTGCTGGACGCGGACCGCACGGTGACGTTCGGCGCGTACAAGCCCGCGCTGCTGCTGCCTCCGGCGTCCGCCGCCGCCGGTCGTGTCGAGCTCGTCGACATCGGCCTGCGACCGGACGGCCCGCCGGCGGTCGTCCGGCTCGAGGAGGATGACGTGGCTGCGCTGTGGCCCGTGCCCGGCGTGGATTCCCAGAAGTACCGGCGCGGCGTCCTCGGCGTCGTCGCGGGCTCCGCCCGGTACCCCGGGGCGGCGGTCCTGGCGGTCGCCGGAGCGGTGCGTGCGGGCGTCGGCATGGTCCGCTACCTGGGGGCTGCCGGTCCGCAGGTGCTGGCGGCGCACCCCGAGGCCGTCGTGGGGGAGGGACGCGTGCAGGCGTGGGTGGTCGGGCCGGGCGTGGCCCCCGACGACCGGGCCCAGGCCGCGCGTGTACGCGCCGTGCTCGCCCGCGCGGTGCGGCACGACGAGCCGGTCGTCGTCGACGCGGGAGGGCTGGACCTGCTGCCGGACCGGCTGCCGCCGCACGTGGTCCTGACACCGCACGCGGGTGAGCTCGCGACGCTGCTCGCCGCGCGGGGCGAGCACGTCGAGCGCGCCGACGTGGAGGCCGCGCCGCTCGCGCACGCCCGGCGCGCGCACGACCTGACGGGCGCGACGGTGCTGCTCAAGGGCGGCACGACCGTCGTGGTCGGGCCGCACGGGGCCGCCTACGCCCAGGCGGACGGACCTGCGTGGCTCGCGACCGCCGGGGCAGGCGACGTGCTGGGGGGTGTCCTGGGTGCCGTGCTGGCCGGCAGGGCGGCCGACGCCACGGCCGACCCGACGCTGCCCGCCGCGCTCGCGGCCGCTGCCGCGCTGGTCCACGGCCGGGCGGCGCACCGGGCCAACCCCGGTGGGCCGGTCGCGGCGGGCGACGTCGCGGACGCGGTGCCGGTGGTCGTCGCCGGGCTGGTGCGCGGGTGAGCGGGCGTCCCACGGAGCCGGTCCCGACGCCGCCGCACGTCCTGCCGGAGGCACCCCTCGACCCGGCGCTCGCCGACCGCGTGCGGACCCTGCTGGCGGACGGCCGACGTCGGCTGCTCGGCATCGCGGGCGCCCCGGGCGCGGGCAAGTCCACGCTCGCCGCGCAGGTCGCCGCTGCGTTCCGCGAGGCGTGCGTCGTGGTTCCCATGGACGGGTTCCACCTTGCGCAGTCCGAGCTGGAGCGCATCGGTCGCGCCGACCGCAAGGGCGCCCCCGACACGTTCGACGCCGACGGGTACGTGGCGCTGCTGCGCCGCCTGCGCGAACCGCGGCCCGGGCACGTGGTGTACGCGCCCGAGTACCGCCGCGACCTGCGCAATCCGGTCGCCGGGGCGGTAGCCGTGCCGTCCGACGTGCCGCTGGTCGTCACCGAGGGCAACTACCTGCTGCTCGACGAGCACGGCTTCGGTCCCGTCGCGGACCTGCTCGACGAGACGTGGTTCGTCGCGCCGGACGACGACGTGCGGCTCGCTCGACTCGTGGCCCGGCACGAGCAGTTCGGCAAGCCGCCGGCGGCGGCCCTCGCGTGGTCGACGGGCCCGGACGCCGCGAACGCGCGGCTCGTCGCACCGACCGCACGCCGTGCGGACGTCGTCGTCGGCCCCGGGCTGCCGGGGTGAGCGTGCCGAGCCGTGTGTCGCTCCACGCTGCGCGGGCGGCCGCGGTGCGCACGGGTGCCGCTGCCCGGTGGTGAGAGACTGTCGGGCGTGAACGACTTCCCGGCGCGCGCGGTGGTCGACCTCGCTGCCGTGCGCGGCAACGTCCGTACTCTCGCCTCCCACGCGCCCACCGCGCAGGTCATGGCCGTCGTCAAGGCCGACGGGTACGGTCACGGTCTCGTCCCCAGCGCCCTCGCGGCGCTCGAGGGCGGTGCCACGTGGCTCGGCACGGCCCAGGTGTCCGAGGCGCTGCACCTGCGCCGCGCGGGCGTCACGGGTGCCCGCGTCCTCACGTGGCTGTACGCGCCCGGGGCGCCGTTGCGCGAGGCCGTCGAGGCGGACGTGGACCTCTCGGTCGCGTCCCGGTGGGCGCTCGACGACGTCGTCACGGCCGCACGTGAGGCGGGCCGGACGGCCCGGATCCACCTCAAGGTCGACACGGGTCTGGGCCGCAACGGCCTGCTCCCCGCGGAGCTGCCCGACGTCCTCGCGGCCGCGCTCGCCGCCGAGGCCGAGGGGCCGGTGCGGGTCGTCGGCGTGTGGTCGCACCTGGCCTTCGCGGACGCGCCCGACCATCCCGTGGTCGCGCGGCAGGCCGCGGTCTTCGCTGACGCCGTAGCGGCCGTGGAGGCCGCGGGCGCCCGCCTCGAGGTGCGCCACCTCGCCAACTCGGCCGCGACGCTCACGTCGCCCGCGCTGCACTGGGACCTGGTGCGGCCCGGCATCGCGGTGTACGGCCTGACGCCCGTGCCGCAGCTCGGCGGCCCCGAGCACTTCGGCCTGGTGCCCGCGATGACGTTCGAGGCGCAGCTCGCCACGGTCAAGCGCGTCCCCGCGGGGTCCGGCGTGTCGTACGGGCACGAGTACGTCGTCCCGCAGGACACCGTGCTGGGTGTCGTGCCGGTCGGCTACGCCGACGGCATCCCGCGCCACGCGTCGGGCACGGCCGACCGGTGGGGCGGGCCCGTGCAGGTGGGCGGCCGCCGGCTCGGCATCGCGGGACGGGTCTGCATGGACCAGGTGGTGCTCGACCTGGGACCCGGCGCCGTGGACGTCGCCGGCGACCGCGTCGTGCTGTGGGGCGACGGCCGCGACGGCGCGCCGACCGCCCAGGACTGGGCCGACGTGGTCGGCAGCATCTCCTACGAGCTGGTGACCCGGCTCGGTGCGCGCGTGCCGCGCACGTACGTCGACAGCGAGCGCGACGGGGTCGGTGCCGGGTCGGCCGCGGCCACCACGCGCGTCCCGTTCGTCGCTGCCGCCGCGTCAGCGGGCGGTGCCGCGTGACCGCGCAGGTGCGGCTGCCCGACGCCGACGCGACGCGCGCCTGGGGGCGGTCGCTGGCCGCCCTGCTGCGCGCGGGGGACCTGGTCGTCCTCACCGGTGACCTCGGCGCCGGCAAGACGACGCTGACGCAGGGCCTGGGTGAGGGGCTCGGCGTGCGGGGACAGGTCGCGTCGCCGACGTTCGTCATCGCACGCGAGCACCCGCCGCTGCCGCGCCCCGACGGCACCCGCGGCCCGGCGCTCGTGCACGTCGACGCGTACCGGCTGGGGTCGCTGGACGAGGTCGAGGCGCTCGACCTCGACGCCGCGCTCGACGAGGCCGTCACGGTCGTGGAGTGGGGCGAGGGCTGGGTCGAGGGGCTCACCGACGACCGCCTCGAGCTGCGCCTCGAGCGCCCCCACGGCGGGGTCCTGGACGACGTCGAGGACGCCGCAGCCGGTGAGCGGCTGCTGACCGTGCGCGGCGTGGGGGTGCGCTGGAGCGGGGTCGACCTGCCGGGCGCGCCCGAGGCGGCGTCGCAGGACGACGCCCACGGCACCGACCACCACGGCACCGACCACCACGAGGGGAGCAGGGGCTGATGCACCTGGGGATCGACACGTCCGGGGACGTCGCCGTCTCCGTGGTGCTCGACGACGTCAACGCGGCCACGCTCGGCGACGACCAGCCGCGTCGGCACGCCGAGCTGCTCGCCCCGATGATCGAGCAGCTCCTGCAGCAGCAGGGGCGCTCGCTGCGGGAGGTCGAGAGCATCGTCGTCGGGACGGGACCGGCGCTGTTCACGGGTCTGCGCGTCGGCCTGGTGACGGCGCGCACCCTGGGCCTCGCGCTCGGCGTCCCCGTGCACGGGGTGCCGAGCCTGGACGCCCTCGCCGAGGCCGCGGCCTGGAGCGCCGGGCTCGAGGACGGGACGCCGCTGCTCGTCGTGACGGACGCACGTCGTCGCGAGGTCTACTGGTCGCGTTACGAGGTGCGCGGCCGGACGGCTGCGCCCGTCGCGGGTCCCGACGTGGCAGCACCGGGCGACGTCCCGCGCACGCCCGACGACGTCGTGCTGGGCGCGGCCCGCGACCTGTACCCGCAGACGTTCGCAGAGCCCGACCCGCGGTTGCACCCGGGCACGCCGATGCTGCGCAGCCCGGACCCCTCGCTCCTCGTCCGGGTCGCGCTGCGGCGTCTCGCGGCGGGTGAGACGCTGCCCGCCGACCCGCTGTACCTGCGCCGCCCCGACGCCGTCCCGTCGACCGGGTCCAAGCGGGTCCTGGCATGAGCGCACCGGCCGTCGACGTGGTCGTCCGCCCGCTGGTGGCGGCCGACCTGTCGGCTCTCGACAGCATGGAGCGCACGCTGTTCGGCGTCAGCGCGTGGTCGCGGCAGATGCTCGCGGACGAGCTCGTCGGTCCCGGCCGCACGTACGTCGGCGCCGAGCGCCCCGGTGGCTCGCTCGTGGGGTACGCCGGGATGTGGTTCGACGGGCGGGACGTGCAGATCATGACGGTCGCCACGGACACCGGCTACCAGGGGCGTGGCATCGCGCGCCGGATGCTGGTCACGCTGCTGGAGCAGGCGCGCGCGCTCGGCGCGGAGTCGGTGCTGCTGGAGGTGCGTGTCGACAACGCGCCGGCGATCCACCTGTACGAGACCCTGGGATTCACCCGGCTGGGGTGTCGCCGCGGCTACTACCAGCCGGAGAACGTCGACGCCTGGACCATGCAGCTGCTGCTGCCGCCCGCGGCGCAGGCGCGGCAGGACGGGTCATGACCGGCCGGGACGAGGCGCGCCGCCGGGTGCTGGTCGACCCGGACGAGCTCGCGCGGCTGCTCGCCGACGACGAGCCACCCGTGCTCCTGGACGTGCGCTGGGCGCTCGGTCGGACCGACGGCCACGAGCGCTACCTCGCCGGGCACCTGCCGGGTGCCGTCCACGTCGACCTCGACACCGAGCTGGCCGCGCCGCCGTCGCCGCGCGCCGGGCGGCACCCGCTGCCGTCCGTCGCCGATCTCGAGCACGCCGCACGGCGCTGGGGCGTGCGCGAGGGTGGCGCGGTGGTGGCCTACGACGACTCCGGGGGCATGTCCGCCGCACGCGCGTGGTGGCTGCTGCGGTGGGCCGGTGTGCACGACGTGCGGCTGCTCGACGGCGGTCTGGGCGCGTGGGTCGCCGCAGGGTACGGGGTCGAGCCGGGTGACGTGACTCCCGAGCCGGGGGACGTCGTGCTCGTGCCGGGCGCGCTGTCGACGGTCGATGCCGACGGCGCCGCCGCGCTCGCGCTCGACGGTGTGCTGCTCGACGCGCGCGCCGCCGAGCGGTACGCGGGGCTCGTCGAGCCGGTCGACCCGCGCGCGGGGCACGTCCCCGGCGCCCGCAGCGCGCCGACGGCCGAGAACGTCGGGCCCGACGGACGCTTCCGGGACGCCGGAGCGCTGGCCGCGCGGTTCTCTGCTCTGGGTGTGCCCGTGGACGGCGGCGACGTGCCGGTCGGCGTGTACTGCGGGTCGGGCGTCACCGCGGCGCACGAGATCGCGGCCCTCGCCTCGATCGGCGTCGACGCCGCGCTGTACCCCGGTTCGTGGTCGCAGTGGTCGAACGACCCGACCCGGCCCGCCGCGACCGGCTGAGGTCACACCTCGCGCGCGACCTCGTCCCACGCCAGCCGGGGCGCGCGGGGCCGGTCGGTGCCTTCGCCGTCGGGCCAGCCGACGTTGAGGACGGCCAGCGCGTGCCAGCCCGTGCCGGCGAAGAACTCGGCGTCGACGCCGGCGGCGTCCATGCCCGTCATCGGGCCCACGCCCAGGCCGACGGCGCGCAGCCCGACCACGAGGTACCCGGTCTGCAGCCACGCGTTGTCGCGGGCCATGGCGGCGCGCACGTCCGGGACCCCCGCGAGGCGCTCGCCCATGGTCGGCGCGTGCGGAGCGAGCGTCGGCAGGTGCCGGTGGAAGTCGGTGTCGGCGGCGACGACCAGGGTCACGGGTGCGCCGAGGACGCGCTCGCGGTTGTGCTCGTCCATGTGGACGGCCAGGCGCTCGCGGGCCTCGCGGCTACGGACCACGAGCAGACGCAGCGGCCCGGAGTTGGCGGCGGTGGGTCCCCAGCGCACGGTGTCGTGCACGGCGCGGAGCAGGGCGTCCGGCACGGAGTCGTCGACGAACCGTCCCACGGTGCGCGCGCCCTGGAACACCGCGTCCGTGAGGAGGGCGTCGCCGGTCGGCAGGTGCGCGGTGGTGTCGTCGATCATGTCGGAGAGAGTCACCTCCTCCACAACGTCGTTGCGTTCGCATCGATACCCCCAGGCAACTGTGAGGCCGGTCACGCGTGTCGCCCCGCCTATCCTGAGGGGCGTGAGCGAACCCCTGGTCCTCGGCATCGAGACCTCCTGCGACGAGACCGGCGTCGGCATCGTGCGCGGGTACGACCTGCTGGTCGACGCCGTCGCCAGCTCGGTCGACGAGCACGCGCGGTTCGGCGGGATCATCCCCGAGATCGCGGCGCGCGCGCACCTCGAGGCGATGGTGCCGACGATCGAGCGCGCGCTCGCGACCGCCGAGGTGACGCTCGACGAGGTCGACGCGATCGCCGTGACGGCCGGGCCGGGGCTGGTCGGTCCGCTGACGATCGGTGCCGCCGCCGCCAAGGCGCTCGCGGTCGGGCTGGGCAAGCCGCTGTACGGCGTCAACCACGTCATCGGGCACGCGGTCGTCGACGAGCTCGTCGACGGCCCGTTCCCCGAGCGGGTCATGGCGCTCGTCGTGTCGGGCGGGCACTCCTCGCTGCTGCGGATCGACGACACGGTGAACGTCACCGAGCTCGGCTCGACGCTCGACGACGCCGCGGGGGAGGCGTTCGACAAGGTCGGGCGGCTGCTCGGCCTGCCGTACCCCGGTGGTCCGCACATCGACCGGCTCGCGCGCGACGGCGACCCCACGGCTATCCGGTTCCCCCGCGGCCTGACCGCGCCCAAGGACCAGGCCGCGCACGCGACGGACTTCTCGTTCTCGGGTCTGAAGACCGCCGTGGCGCGGTGGGTCGAGTCGCGGCAGGACGCCGGTGAGCCGATCCCGCTGGAGGACGTCGCCGCGTCGTTCGCGGCCGCCGTCGCGGACGTGCTGACCGCCAAGACGATCGCGGCCTGCCGCCGGGAGGGCATCTCCACGCTCGTCGTCGGCGGCGGGTTCTCCGCCAACTCCCAGCTGCGCGACATGGCCGCCGCCCGCTGCGCCGAGGCCGGCATCGAGCTGCGGATCCCGCCGATCCGCTACTGCACGGACAACGGCGCGATGATCGCGGCGCTCGGCTCGGCCGTGGTGCGGCGCGGGATGCCGCCGTCGCCGCTCGACCTGCCTGTGGACTCGACGATGCCGCTCACGCAGGTCCTCGTCTGAGACGTCCGCGCACCGACGGGCCCGGTGGGTGACGGCGTCCGTCAGCTGACCGGCGTTCGCCTCCACAGGCGCCAGATGCGCGAGCCGAGCGCGAAGCCGAGGGCGCCGAGCCCGAGCGAGACGGCGAACGGCTGCCAGCCCAGCGTGAACGCGATCCCGAACATCTCGTCGCTGTTCTCGGCCGTCATCGGGACGCCCAGCCAGGACAGCTCCGCGCGGCCGCCGCCCATGGCACCCACGGTGTCGACCGCGCCGATCGCCCACGCGACCCACATGTACAGCGGCAGCCCGAAGCCCAGGAGGACGGCCACCACCGCGCCGTCGTTCCAGCGCGGTCCGGCGCTGTCGAGCGCGTCGAGGTGGTCGGCGGCGACGCGCCACGGGCTGCCGATCTCGCGCAGCGCGACGTCGACGCCCAGCCGGGCGGCGTCGTCGAGGAGCGCGGCCCGCAGGTCCCGTCTGATGCGTCGGGCCTCGCGGGACGGGTGGTAGTCCTGCATGGCGAGCGTGAACCGCCACATCCAGCGGCGCACGCGGGCACGGTCACGGAACCCGAGGGCGGCGTGAGCGGTGGGGGCGGTCGCGGTGGTCATCGCGTCTCCTGCGTCGGTCGAGCGGTCGGGGAGCGGTCCGTGACGCCTCACGCAGCGCTGCCCCACAGTCGCCAGATGCGCGACCCGAGTGCGAACGCCACGAGGGACAGCGCGCCGGACAGCGCGACGGGGCCCCAGCCCGCGGTGGTGTGCATCGAGATCGTGTCGTCGGTGTGCGTGAACGTCGCCGGGACGCCCAGCCAGCTGAGGTCGACGGTCCCGCCGCCCATCTCGTCGATCGCGCTGAGTGCCCCCATCTGCCAGGCGATCCACATGTACCCGGGCAGCAGGATGCCGATGAGGCCCGCGAGCACCGCGCCGTCGGTCCACCGGGGGCGCTCGCGCTCGAGGTCCGCGTAGTAGGTGGCGGCGAGGCGCCGTGGGCGGCCCAGGCCGCGCAGCGCGTCGTCGAACCCCGTGCGCGCGGCGTCGTCCAGGACTGCGGCCCGCAGCTCCCGCCGGATCCGGCGGGACTCCCGTGCGGGGTAGTCCTGCATCGCGACGTCGAACCGCAGCATCCACCAGGACAGGCGGACCCGTTCGCGCAGCGGAGGGCGGTACGCGGTAGTGGGCAGGTGGTCGTCCGTCGTGGTCATCGTGGGCTCCCCGTGGGGGCGGGCACGGGCGCGGCTGCGTCCGGCGGGTCGGTCGGTGGCGCGGCCGCGCCGAGCACGCGCTCGGCGGTCGCGACCAGGTCCACCCAGGCGTCGCGCTGGGCGGCGAGGGCGGCGCGGCCCGGTGCGCTGAGCCGGTAGTACTTGCGTGCAGGTCCGGAGGCCGACGCGACGAGACGGGAGATCAGCAGGCCGTCCCGCTCGAGGCGCGTGAGGACCGGGTAGAGCGTCCCGGTCGACAGGTCGTCGAGTCCGGCGTCGCGGAGCACCGTCACCAGCTCGTACCCGTAGGTCTCCTCGCGGGTCAGCGCCGCGAGCGTGAGCATCGGCAGCACGCCCTTGAGGAGCTGGGGGTCACGGGGCTCGGGCACGGGTCAACGGTATGGCCCAGTAGTCGGTAAAGCAAGATAGTGGTCGCCCCGGCGGCCTCCGACCCCGGCGCTTCAGACGGCGCGACCGCGTGCCGACACTCCTGTGGTGACCACCTCGACGCTGCTCGCCCTCGCCGCCCGCGCCATCGGGGTGGGCGGCGGGATGCGGCCCGTCCTGGCCGTGGTGGTCATGCTCGCCGCGGTCGGGATCCTCCTCGTGGCCGTGCCCGTGGGGCCCCTCCACCGCTGGTTGCTGCGCCGTCGCATGCTCGCGACGATGGATCCCGCACTGTCTCCCGACGAGCGTGAGCGGGCGCGCGCCGTGGTGCGCGCGGCCGTCCCGTTGCGGGGCCGGTCGAGCCGTGACGAGCGGCTGCCGGCGGGCCACGACCCCGCGCAGCTGCGCGTCACGCTCACCGTCCCGCCCGGACCGGATGGCTGTCCCGGGTTCCGCATCGCCGCGCCGTGGCACAGCCGCCCGGCCCTCGAGGCCGACGGCGGCAGCCGTCAGGTGACCACGGTGCTGCTCCGTGGTGGTCGCGCGCTGCTCGTCGTCGTCCTGGGGCGCGTCGGCCAGGTCGAGGAGGGTTGCGTCCTGGCGCCGGCCGCCGACCGTCCGCACGTGCAGCGCGCGCAGGCGCGCGCCGGCACCGCGTTCCCCGGCGAGGTCGTCGAGGTGCTCACCCCGGCCGGGCCCGTGTCACGGCACGCATTCGTCGCGGGCCGCACGATGGTGACCGACACGCACGTCGACCGCGACGGCTGGGCCTTCGTCGTGGGGGTGGTGCGCGGCGAGGGCGACACGAGCCTCGACGGCCTGACCGACGCCGTCCTCGCGACGTGGCGCTGGACGCCCGACGCCGGTGAGCCCGCCGGCACGCCGGCCGAGCCCCGCGCCTCGGAGGCCCGGGAGGTCCCGGACGTCCCGGAGGCCCCGGTGGTCCCGGAGGCGCCGGAGCCCGAGCCCGCATCGGTCGACGACGCCGTCCCGGGCCTGGGGCTTGTCCTGGCGGACGACGGCGGTCCCGTCGCCCGCTGCCTGGTGCCGACGGACCCCGTGGCCACCGACGTGCCGTGCCCGGACGGCACCCGCACCTGGGTCTACCTGCGGCTCAGCCCGACGGCGCACCTGGTGGTCACCTCGACGCCGTGGGACGGGACGGCGGGACTCGCGCTGCGCGACCTCGAGCAGCCCCGCCGGACCGCCTGGGGGCCGTCCGTCACGCCCGCGGGCCCGGTGACCGAACGCCGGACGGGTGCGGGCGACGTGCTGGTGCGGACCTTCCGCGTGGACGGCGTGCTGCGCACGCAGGTGCGCCTCGACCGTGAGGGGCGCAGCTGGACGTGGTCGCTGACGCGCGTGCCCGACGAGCGGCACGTGCTCGCCGCCCTCGACGGCGTCTTGCGTACCTGGCAGTGGGCACCCTTCGACGACGCCGAGCCTGCGGCTCGCGTCGACGCCGTCCCGCCGCCGCCTGGCTAGAGCGGCCGGCCGGCCGCGAGCTCGGCGACCAGCGCACGCACCACCGGCTCCAGCTCGCCCGCGTTGCGTCGCGCGACAGCACGCTGCCGCTGGTACGACGCACCCTTCCGCAGGATGACGCGCACCTGCTCGAGCTCGGCCGCGCAGCCCAGGCGCTCGGCGACGGGCGCGAGCTCGGCGAGCCACCGGCTCACCGAGTCGGT
Source organism: Cellulomonas xiejunii (assembly GCF_024508315.1). Classification (NCBI taxonomy): domain Bacteria; kingdom Bacillati; phylum Actinomycetota; class Actinomycetes; order Micrococcales; family Cellulomonadaceae; genus Cellulomonas; species Cellulomonas xiejunii. Next base: position 2,884,754 of record NZ_CP101987.1, on the reverse strand, counting down.
CACGAGCTCCTCGTCGCCGGCCGCGTTCGTGATGACGATCGCGTCCATGCCGTAGCGCGCCGAGCGCCACTTGTTCTCCTGCACGAACCACGGCGGCATGGTCGGCAGGGGCTCGCCCGCGTCGATCATCGAGGAGAAGTGCTCGACGAGGCAGTGCGTGAACGCGCTGATCGCGGTGACCTCGAGCAGGCTCGCCGCGCCGTCCGCGATGCGCATCTCGAGGGTGCCGAAGCGCGGCGACGGGCGGATGTCCCAGCGGACCTCGTTGACCTCGTCGATCACCCCGGTGTGGATCATGTCGCCCACGTACTGCTCGAGCTGCTCCCACCGCTCGAACTGCGGCGGCAGGCCGGCGGTGGGCAGCTGCTGGAACAGCAGCGCCCGGTTCGACGCGTACCCGGTGTCCTTGCCGCCCCAGAACGGTGACGACGCCGACAGCGACTGGATGTGCGGGAACACGGTGAGCATCGCGCGGCTCAGCGGCAGCACCTTGTCCCGGTCCTCGACGCCCACGTGGACGTGCACGCCGTAGATGAGCATCTGACGGCCCCACCACTGGGTGCGGTCGATGAGCGTCGCGTAGCGCTCCTTGTCGGTGACGCGCTGCGTCGCCCAGTTGGCGAACGGGTGGGTGCCCGCACCCATGATCTCGATGCGCAGCGGGCGGGCGGCGGTCGCCACCTCGTCGAGCGCGCGCTGCAGGTCGGCACCGGCCTCGGCGACCGTCCGGCACTTGCCCGAGGAGAGCTCGACCGTGTTGAGCAGCAGCTCGGGGGTGATGTGGGGGTGGTCGGTGCCGTCGGCGGGCTGCACGGCCTCGAAGATCGCCTGCGCCGCCTGCCGCAGGTCACCGGAGTCGGCGTCGACGAGCGCCACCTCCCACTCGATGCCCACGGTCGAGCGCTCGGAGCGCGCGAACGGCAGCGAGACCGGCGCCGCCATCAGACGGGCTCCACGACGAGCACCCGCTGCTGCCCGGCGACGCGCGTGAGCACGACCGTGCCCTCGGCGCTCCCGCGCAGGTCGAGCTGCCGGCGCAGCGTCTCGGGCACGACGGCGGTGCCGCGCTTCTTGATCGTGAGCCGCCCGACGTCCCGCTCGCGCAGGTACGTGCGCAGCCGCTTGAGCCCGAAGGGCAGGTCGTCCAGGACGCGGTACGCGGTCGCGAGCGGCTGCCAGGCGGCGCGGTCGGCCAGGGCGTCGGAGGTCACGTAGGCGATCGTGGGGTCGATGAGCCGGCCGCGCACCCGGTACGCGATCGTCCCGACGAGACCGGCGCGGATGACGGCCCCGTCCGGCTCGTACAGGTACCCCCCGACCGGGCCGACGGGCGGTGCGTCGTCGTCGCCGTCGGGGTCGGCCCGCAGGGCGTGCGCGCTGCCCTCGCGCAGGACCAGGGCCGAGCGACCAGGCCCGTCGGGTGCCAGCGGTCCGAACCACAGGCCCAGCTCCACGACCTCACCGCCGGACGACACCCACTGCGCCTCGGCGTCGTGGGGCAGGTCGCGGTGCGCGATGCCTGGTCCCAGCTTCAGCCCGAGCGCGGGGACCGTCGTGCGGACGGCGAGGACCTCGTCGAGCGGTGGGGAGTAGGCCCGGGGGTCGAACACGCGTCGGCCGGTGCCCGTGCGCCGCGCCGGGTCGGCGTACACGCCGTCGACACCCTCGGCCGCCAGGTCGAGCGCCAGCCCGTCGCCCATGCGGACCTCGACCTCGGGGAAGGCGCGCAGGTTGACGGTCGCGAGCGCTGCGGTCGTCTCGTCGACGTCGGTGGCGAGCACGCGGATGCCGATGCCGGCCATCGCGAGCGCGTCGGCCCCGAGCCCACAGGTCAGGTCGGCGACGTATCTGCACCCGGCGTCGCGGTAGCGCCGCGCGTGGTGCGCCGCGACCTCGAGGCGCGTCGCCTGCTCGAGGCCCGCGACCGTGAACAGCATGCCCTCGGCGAAGTCGCCGAGCTTGCCGCGCGCCCGCAGGCGCAACCGGGACTGGGTGAGCGCGGCGGACACCAGGGCGGGGTCGAGCCCGTCCTTCTGCAGGCGCTCGGCCAGCGGCAGCGCGAGCCGCTCGTCGTACGGCGGCAGGGCCTGGAGCAGTGCCCAGCCGTCGGGACTGAGCAGCTTGACCAGTGCGGCGTCGTCCACACCGCCAACCTTCCCACGTCACCGGCCGTCGCTCCCACCACGCCGGGTCGAGAGGGTGCCGTGGAGGCGCGCGTGAGGGTGGGTTCTGGCACTCGGGTTGACCGAGTGCTAACGCGTTCCTAGAGTGAGGAACTGGCACTCTCCTGGTGAGGGTGCCAACCGCTCCCGTGGCCCGGCTCCCGCGACGACGGTGCGACGGTGCGGCGCAGACTCCTGAACTACTCACACATGCGAAGGGGAGGTCCGCTGTGTCGGTCTCCATCAAGCCCCTCGAGGACCGCATCGTTGTCAAGGCCCTCGAGGCCGAGACCACGACCGCGTCGGGTCTCGTCATCCCGGACAGCGCCAAGGAGAAGCCCCAGGAGGGCGAGGTCCTGGCGGTGGGCCCGGGTCGGATCGACGACAAGGGCAACCGCGTGCCGCTGGACGTGGCCGTGGGCGACAAGGTCATCTACTCGAAGTACGGCGGCACCGAGGTGAAGTACGCGGGTGAGGAGTACCTCATCCTCTCGGCGCGCGACATCCTCGCCGTCGTCGCCTGACGACAGCTCTGCTGACCGGGGACCCGTCCCCGGCACGACGAAGGCCCCCTCCCGCGGGAGGGGGCCTTCGTCGTGCGTATGGAGGTTCAGGCCGTGCGGAGGTTCAGGGGCTCAGGCGGTGACGCGGCGCCCGGCGCGCTCGGCGAGGACGGTGGCGCGCTCCTCCTCCGACAGCCCGCCCCACACGCCGTACGGCTCGCGCACGGCCAGCGACTGCTCGCGGCACTCCTTGAGCACGGGGCACGTCGCGCAGATGGCCTTGGCGGCCTCCGCACGGCGCCGCCGGGCCGAGCCACGCTCCCCCTCGGGGTGGAAGAAGAGGTCCTGGTCAGCATCGCGGCAGGCGCCGTCGAACTGCCACTCCCACAGGTCCATCACCGGTCCGGGAAGACGCGAGATCTCGGCCATGTGTTCCTCCTTGGCTACTACGTGGTCGTCCTGCGGTGCTGGACCGGGACGAAAGTCGGTGGCCGACCCGGTACCCCGTGTCGACGTGACGCCACGCTACAACCGCTTCAGAAGTTGTTCAAGGCCCAGTTTCTGACGCGATCATGTGAATCGGTGCCTGGCGCGATCTGGACGCGGGTGCAGGACGCCCGTCCGTGACGACGGTCTGCGCTCGGCGCGCGCTCGTGGGATCGCGCCATGCGGCTGGCACAATCGCTTCATGGACCCCGCAGCCGACGAGCCCCCTGCTGGTCCGGCGCTGACCGTCGCGGCCGTCGCGCGCCGCCTCGGTGTCGCCCCCGCGACCCTGCGGACCTGGGACCGGCGCTACGGCCTGGGGCCCTCCGAGCACTCCGCCGGCGCGCACCGCCGCTACACGACCCACGACCTCGAGCGGCTCATGGTGATGCGCCGGCTCACCATCGACGGGGTTGCCCCGGCCGAGGCCGCACGGCTGGCGCTGTCCTCCGAGGTCCCGGGCGTCGTCACGCACCCGGTCCCCACCGCTGGCAGCGACGACCTCACCGGGCGGCTCCCCGTCCCCGGCGCGACGGCACCGGGCGCGTCCGGGACGTCCCTCGCCAGCGGTCCGGCCGGCGCCGCCGCGGGCGTCGCAGCGCTCGTCGACGCCGCGCTGACCGGCCGCGTCGACCGTTGTGCGGCGCTCCTCGACCCGGCGGGGCTCGACCTGTCGCGGTGGTGGGTCGACCGCGTGCAGCCGGCCCTGGCCGCGCTCGCGCGGCGGACCGTCGTCGAGCGCCCGGGGGTCGACGCGCGCGAGACCCTGGTCGGCGCCGTGCTCGGTGCGCTGCGGGCCCGCACCGCAGCACCCCCGCCCACCGGCGCGCCCGTGGTCCTGCTCCTGCCGGTGCCGGGGGAGCCGCGGCCCGTCGTCGCGCACGTCCTCGCGGCAGCACTCGTCGACGGTGGTGTCGACGCGCGGCTCGTCGGCGGGCCGGTCTCGACGCGGCACGCGGGCGAGCTGGCCCTCATGACGCGGGCGCGCGCGGTGGTGACCCTGTCGGAGTCCGCGACCCCGGACCTGTCGGTCGTGGCGCGCCTCGCGCAGGAGCGCACCGACCTGCCGCAGTTCGTCATGGTGCCCGACGTCGCCGAGGAACGGGTGCCCCTGGACCGTTCGGTGCACCGGTCCCGTACGATCCCGGGACTCGTCCACGAGGCGTTGGCGGCCGTTGCGCAGTCGGCACCCCTGTGACCGTTGTCATGTGCTCACGCCTGCGTGACCCGTTCGCGTGATGCCATTGCACGCGTGAGCCCGCAACCGTGAGGAAACGGCGCGTTCAAGTCTCGGCGGTCGGTGCAGAGGGCTAACGTGACGCACCGGTAACGCCGATGCAGGCATGGACCGTGCACGCATGTGGTGACGGGATCGGCGCGAGGAGGAACCCCATGGCTGGAGTCGTGGTTTGCCACGGCTCGGCGACCGTTCGTGAGCGGCTCGTCGTGACATCGATCGGTGTGCCGTCGTTGGCACCCGTCCGCGCTGCGGCGACGGCCGACGAGCTGCTGGCGCTCGCGCGCCGCATCGCTCCCACCGTCGTCCTGCTCGACGCCCACCTGCCCGGTGCCGGACCCGCGGAGGCCATCCGCCGTCTGCGGTCCGTCGCCCCGTCGGCCGCGATCGTGCTGCTCGCCGGTCCCGACGACGGGGAGGCCCTCGACCGTGCGCTCGCGCTCGGTGCGCGCGGCTTCCTGGCCCCCGACGTCGGCCGCGCCGAGCTCGCCGCGGTCGCCGCGCACGTGCAGGCCAGCCCGGTCTCGTCCGCACCGCCCGGTGCACCGGCGGTGCCGCACCCGGCCTCGCCGCTGCAGGAGACGCACGCGTCGCGGGCCGACGCCGGTGTCGGGCCGCGGCAGGGCGACCCCAACCCCGTGCTGACCAAGCGTGAGATCGAGGTGCTCGTGGGCATGAGCCATGGGCGGTCCAACGCGCAGATCGGGCAGGAGCTCTTCCTCTCGGAGGACACGGTCAAGACCCACGCACGCCGTCTGTTCCGCAAGCTCGGGGCGTCGGACCGGGCGCAGGCCGTCGCCATCGGGCTGCGGCGCGGAATCATCGACTGACCAGGAGTCCCGGCGCCGTCGTCCGCCCCGTATCCTGAGGTGATGACGGCGCCCGATTTCTCCACGTCACCCGCGGACCCGTTCGCCCGGGTCGGTCTCACCTACGACGACGTCCTGCTGCTGCCCGGCGAGACGGACGTGATCCCCTCCGAGGTCGACACGACGTCCCGGCTGACCCGCGAGATCATCGTGCGCGTCCCCCTGGTGTCCGCGGCCATGGACACGGTCACCGAGTCCCGCATGGCGGTCGCGATGGCGCGCCAGGGCGGGGTCGGCATCCTGCACCGCAACCTGTCGATCGCCGACCAGGCGCACCAGGTCGACGTGGTCAAGCGCTCCGAGTCCGGCATGGTCTCCGACCCCGTGACCGTCGGGCCCGACGCGACGCTCGCGGAGCTCGACGCGCTGTGCGGCACGTACCGCGTCTCCGGCCTGCCCGTGGTCGATGACGACCGCCGGCTCGTGGGCATCATCACCAACCGCGACCTGCGCTTCGTCCCCGCCGCGGAGTTCGCCACGCGCCGCGTTCGCGACGAGATGACGTCGATGCCGCTGATCACCGCCCCGGTCGGCATCGCGCGCGCCGACGCGGCCGCGCTGCTCGCCAAGCACAAGGTCGAGAAGCTCCCGCTCGTCGACGAGCAGGGCAGGCTCGCCGGGCTCATCACCGTCAAGGACTTCGTCAAGACCGAGCAGTACCCGCAGTCCACCAAGGACGCTGACGGGCGCCTGGTCGTCGGTGCCGCGATCGGGTTCTTCGGCGACGCGTGGGAGCGTGCGACCGCGCTCGTCGAGGCAGGTGTCGACGTCCTCGTCGTCGACACCGCCAACGGGCACGCGCGCCTCATGCTCGACATGGTCCGGCGCCTGAAGTCGGACCCGGCGACGCGCCACGTCCAGGTCATCGGCGGGAACGTGGCGACGCGCGCCGGTGCTCAGGCGCTGGTCGACTCCGGCGTCGACGCCGTGAAGGTGGGCGTCGGGCCCGGGTCGATCTGCACGACGCGCGTCGTGGCCGGCGTCGGCGTGCCGCAGGTGACCGCGATCCACGACGCGTCGCAGGTGTGCCGGCCGGCCGGTGTGCCGGTCATCGGCGACGGTGGCCTGCAGTACTCGGGCGACATCGCCAAGGCGCTCGTCGCCGGCGCCGACACCGTCATGCTGGGCTCGCTCCTCGCGGGCTGCGACGAGTCTCCCGGTGACCTGGTGTTCGTCAACGGCAAGCAGTTCAAGCACTACCGCGGCATGGGCTCGCTCGGCGCGATGGCGTCGCGCGGGCGCGTGTCGTACTCCAAGGACCGGTACTTCCAGGCCGACGTGACGACCGACGAGAAGATCGTCCCCGAGGGCATCGAGGGTCAGGTGCCGTACCGCGGGCCGCTGTCGGCCGTCGCGCACCAGCTCGTCGGCGGCCTGCACCAGTCGATGTTCTACGTGGGCGCCCACACCATCCCGCAGCTGCAGGAGCGTGGGCAGTTCATCCGGATCACGCCGGCAGGGCTCAAGGAGTCCCACCCGCACGACATCCAGATGACGGTCGAGGCGCCCAACTACACGGGCCGCTGAGGCGCGCGGCACGCGGCGCGCGCCGGGCCACCCCGCGCGCGCCGGTAGGCTCTTCGGGTGACCAGCGACATCGAGATCGGTAGGGGCAAGCGAGGACGCCGGGCGTACTCCTTCGACGACATCGCGGTGGTGCCGTCGCGCCGTACGCGTGACCCGGAGGAGGTCTCGGTCGGCTGGCAGATCGACGCCTACCACTTCGACCTGCCCGTCCTCGCAGCGCCCATGGACTCGGTGATGAGCCCCGCGTCAGCGGTCGCTCTGGGACGCGCCGGTGGTCTCGGCGTGCTCGACCTCGAAGGTCTGTGGACGCGCTACGACGACCCGACGGCGCTGCTCGAGGAGATCGCTGCACTTGACGCGCCGCGCGCGACCGCTCGCATGCAGGAGATCTACGCGGCCCCGATCCGCCCCGAGCTGATCCGTGCCCGGCTGCAGGAGATCCGCGACGCAGGGGTCGTCGTCGCGGGCGCCCTGAGCCCGCAGCGCACGCAGGAGCACTGGCGCACGGTCGTCGACGCGGGCGTCGACGTGTTCCTCATCCGCGGGACCACCGTGTCGGCCGAGCACGTGTCCGGGCGTGCCGAGCCCCTGAACCTCAAGCGCTTCATCTACGAGCTCGACGTCCCCGTGATCGTCGGCGGCGCGTCGACGTACACCGCGGCGCTGCACCTCATGCGCACGGGTGCGGCAGGTGTCCTCGTCGGGTTCGGCGGGGGAGCGGCGCACACGACGCGCGCGTCCCTCGGCATCCACGCGCCCATGGCGACGGCGGTCGCCGACGTGGCCGCAGCCCGGCGCGACTACCTCGACGAGTCCGGCGGCCGGTACGTGCACGTCATCGCCGACGGCGGCGTGGGTCGGTCGGGCGACCTGGTCAAGGCCGTCGCGTGCGGCGCGGACGCGGTCATGCTGGGTGCGGCGCTCGCACGCGCGACCGACGCCCCGGGCCGCGGCTTCCACTGGGGCCCCGAGGCGCACCACCCCCAGCTGCCGCGCGGCGAGCGTGTGGAGGTGGGCACGGTCGGGACCCTCGAGCAGATCCTGTTCGGGCCGGGTCACACGGCCGACGGCACGCTCAACCTCATCGGTGCGCTGCGCCGGGCGATGGCCACGACGGGGTACTCCGACCTCAAGGAGTTCCAGCGGATCGAGGTCGTCGTCTCGCCGTACCAGCCGTACTGACGCGTCGGCGCGGCGACGGGCCCGTCTCGTGGTCGGCCCTCGCCGGTCACGGTACGGGCTGTGCCGCCGGCAGGTCGGCTGGCGAGTCGGGCACGCCCTCCTCCGTCGCCGGCGCGGCCGGGGCGGTGCGGTGCCGGCCGATCGGCAGCACCAGCGGCGAGCCGCTGACCGGGTCGGGCACGACGCGGGCGGCCATGCCGAACACGTCGCGCACCATCGTCTCGGTGACCACGTCGGCCGGGGTGCCCTGCGCGTACAGGCGCCCGTCCGTGAGGGCCACGAGCCGGTCGGCGTAGCGCGCCGCGAGGTTGAGGTCGTGCAGGACCATGACGATCGTCGTGCCACGGTCGCGGTTGAGGTCGGCGAGCAGGTCGAGCACGTCGACCTGGTGGGAGACGTCGAGGAACGTCGTGGGCTCGTCGAGCAGCAGAACGTCGGTCTGCTGCGCGAGAGCCATCGCGATCCACACGCGCTGGCGCTGCCCGCCCGACAGCTCGTCGACCGGGCGGTCGGCCAGGTCGAGGATGTCGGTCGCGACGAGCGCCTGCTCGACGATCTCGTCGTCCTGCGCGGTCCAGCGGCGGAACCAGCCCTGGTGGGGGTAGCGACCACGCCCGACGAGGTCCGCCACGGCGATGCCCTCGGGGCACACGGGGGACTGGGGGAGCAGTCCGAGGATCGTCGCGACCTCCTTGGACGGCATCGTGTCGATCGGGGTGCCGTCGAGCAGGACTCGGCCGCTGCGCGGGCGCAGCAGGCGTGCCATGGCGCGCAGCAGGGTGGACTTGCCGCAGCCGTTGGCGCCGACGATCGCGGTGATCCGCCCGGGCGCGACCTCGAGCGTCATGTCGTGCACGACGACCCGCTCGTCGTACCCGACGGTGATGCCCTCGACCGCGAGGGTGTGGACGGGGTCCGTCACAGGGAGCCTCCGGAGCGGTTGGTCCTGGCGAGCAGCCAGAGCAGGTAGGGCGCGCCGAGCACGCCGGTGACGACGCCGACGGGGAAGCGGTGGACCAGCAGGTGCTGCCCCACCAGGTCCGCCACCAGCACGAGCAGCGCCCCGACGAGGCCGGCAGGGACGACGACCGGCCCGGTGCCGCGCAGCAGGCGGTGCGCGATGGGGCCGGACAGGAACGCGACGAACGCGATCGGCCCGGTCGCGGCGGTCGCCACCGCGATGACGGCGACCGCGACGAGCAGCAGCGCCAGGCGCGAGCGGTCGGGCTGCACACCGAGGCCGGCCGCGGCGTCGTCGCCGAGCTGCAGCGCGGGCAACCGGCGGGCGAGCACCAGGAGCACGGGCAGCAGCACGCCGAGCGCGGCGGCGAGCGGTCCGACGCCGGGCCAGAACGCGGAGTTCAGGGACCCGGTCAGCCAGCGCAGGGCCTCGCCGGCGTCGTACACGCCCGCGCGGGTCAGGGCGTAGCCGATGACGGAGTCGAGCATGGCCCCCACGGCGATGCCGATGAGCACGAGGCGGGCGCCCTGCACGCCGTCACGCCACGACAGCGTGTAGATCACGGCGGCGACGGCGAGGCCCGCGACGACCGCGACGCCCGAGAGCGCCGGGCCGGACAGGCCGAACGCGGTGATCGCGACGACCGCGGCCGCGCTCGACCCTGCGCTGACACCGATGATGTCGGGGCTGGCCAGAGGGTTGCGCAGCATCGTCTGGAACACGACGCCGCCCATGCCGAACGCGACGCCCACGAGCACGGCCGTCAGGACGCGAGGCGCGCGCAGCACGCCGACGTTGAACGACGCACCGGGCACCTGCTCGCCCAGCAGCACGCGCAGCACCTCGGTCGGCGCGTACGAGCGCTCGCCGACGCACAGCGCGACGACGGCGACGGCGACCACCGCGAGGGCGAGGACGGTCAGGACGGTCCGGTAGCGCCGTGCGCGGGCCTGACGGCCGCGTGCGACGACGCCCGCCGCGAGCAGCAGCGTGGTCACAGCTCACGCACCTTGTGCCGACGGATGATCGCGATGAACACGGGTGCACCGAGCACGGCCGTGACGATGCCGACCTCGACCTCCTGCGGCCGCGCGACGACACGCCCCACGACGTCGGCGGCCAGCAGCAGCGCGGCGCCGAGCGCGGCGGAGACGGGCAGCAGCCAGCGGTGGCTGGGGCCGGTGAACGTGCGTGCGAGGTGCGGCACGACGAGCCCGACGAACCCGATGGGCCCGGCGGCGGCGACCGCGGTGCCGCACAGCAGGACCGCGCCCAGGCCACCGACGGCCCGGACGGTGCCCACGCGCTGCCCCAGCCCGACCGCGACGTCGTCACCGAGCGCGATGGCGTCCATGCCGCGCGCGCAGCCGACGGCGAGCACCGCGCCGACCACGAGGAAGGGCGTGACCTGGGCGATCTCCGCGAACGACGCGCGGCCCAGCGAGCCCACCTGCCAGAACCGGAACGTGTCGAGCACGTCGGTGCGCGACAGCAGCACCATGGACACACCCGACCCGAGCGCCGCGGTGGTGGCGGCCCCGGCCAGCGCGAGCTTGAGCGGGGTCGCCCCCTCGCGGCCCATCGACCCGATGGCGTAGACGAGCAGCGCCGCGAGCGCCGCGCCCGCGAACGCGAACCACACGTACTGGGTCAGCGTCGACAGCCCGAGCAGCATGATGCCGAGCACCACCGCGAGCGAGGCGCCCGAGCTGATGCCGAGCAGCGCGGGGTCCGCGAGCGGGTTGCGGGTCAGGCCCTGCAGGACCGCCCCGCCGACGCCGAGCGCGGCACCCACGAGCAGCCCGAGGACCGTGCGCGCGACGCGCGAGCGCACGGCCGCCTGCGCGATGTCCGTCGTGTCGGGGTGCAGCACGCCCGCCACCACGTCGTCCCAGCCGACGACCCGCGCCCCGAACGCGAGCGACGCGACCACGGCGAGGAGCACGCCGACGACGCACGCGGCGAGGCCGAGCGTGCGACGACGGCGCAGGGACGCCGGCCCCACCCGTGCGGGCGGGGCCGGCGTCCCGGCGGTGGCGGTGAGGGTCATCCGACCTTCGCCGCGGCGGCCTGGAACAGGTCGAGGTAGGCGTCGAGCGCCCACGGGACCGACAGGACGGTCGGGCCGGACGTGGCCGAGGAGAGCGGGGCGCCGTCCGGGACGACGACCACGGAACCGCGCGCGACGGCCGGGATCTTGTTCAGCAGCGGGTCGGCCTGCAGCGTGGCGAGCGTCGAGTCGTCGCCGTAGGTCACCAGGACGTCGACGTCGGACAGCGCGTCGGCCTGCTCGGAGGCGAGGTTGACGAAGAACTCCTCGGTGTCGCCCGCGAGCTCGACGACCGACGGCGCGACCTTCATGCCGAGGTCCTCGAGGAGCTGCACGCGCGCGTCCAGCGGTGTGTAGACGCCGATCGTACTGAGGTCGGCCGGGTCGATCCACGTGTACGCGATCGTCGTGCCCTCGACGTCCGGGCGCTCGGCGAGCGCGTCCTCGATCTGCGCGAGGACGTCGTCGACGATCTCCTGCGCCTCGGCCTCGCGGCCCAGGGCCCGGCCGTTGACGAGCGCCATGTCCTTCCAGTTCGTGCCCCACGCGAACTCGGGCCACGACACGGTCGGCGCGATCTGCTGCAGCGTCGTCCAGTCCTCCTGGGTGAGGCCGGAGTAGGCGGCCAGGACGACGTCGGGCTCGGTGTTGGCGACCGACTCGAACGCGATGCCGTCGGTCTCGTCGAAGAGCACCGGCAGGTCGTCGCCCGTGGCACCCAGCTTCTCGAGCGCCTCGAACGTCCACGGGAGCACGCCGTCGGCGTCGTCGTCGCCGTAGGTCGACCCGGCGAACCCGACGGGGACGATGCCCAGCGCGATCGGTACGTCGTGGTTGCCCCAGTTGACGGTCGCCACGGCGGTCGGCTCGGACTCGACGGTCGTCTCACCGAACGCGTTGGTCAGCGTGACGGGGAAGGCGGCGCCGTCCGCGCTCGGCGACGCAGTCGCGCCGTCACCGTCGGCCGCGCCGCCCGTCGAGCAGGCGGCGAGGAGGAGGGCTGCGGCGGTCGCGGCGACGAGCGGTCGCAGGGCGCGGCGGGAGGGCGCAGTGCGCATGGTGTCCTTCGCAGAGGGTCGCAGTCATCGGGACGAGCGACGCGTGCGCGCAGCCTCCCGACGGGCCCGCGGTGGGCGGGCTCAATAGGTGAGGCTTACCTTACGCCACGGGTGGCAGCGTGCGTGGTGTGACGTGGGCGACACCGTCGGCCGGACGCCGTCAGCGGCGCTCCCGCCGGTACGGCGCGCGGGACCACACGAGCCCGACGGCCGCGACCACGACGCCCAGGCCCGGGAGCCGCAGCGTCGTGCGGGTCGTGGTGCCCTCGTCGGCGGCGGGGGGCGCAGGAGGAGCGGACGTGGTCCACCGAACGCGCAGGGCCCCGGCGTACGCTGACGCGATGGCGCACGATCATGCCGACCTGCACGACCCCGAGACCGACCCGCTCGCGACGTACGTGCTCGAGCCCGACGACGTGCGAAGTCTCCTCGCGCGCGTCGTCGCCCGCCCCGGGCACTCCACCGCGTCGTCGTCGGCACCCTTCACGGGAGCGCCCGTGGCCGCGGTGCCGCTGACCGTGCCCGCGGACCTGCCCGAGGCGGCACGCCGCGCCCGCGCGGCGCAGCGGTTGTGGGCGGCCCGCCCCGGGCGTGAGCGTGCCGCGGTGCTGCTGCGCGTGCACGACCTGCTGCTCGAACGGCAGTCCGAGGTCCTCGACCTGCTCCAGGTCGAGACCGGCAAGGCGCGCACCCACGCGTGGGAGGAGGTCGGCGACGCCGCCAACACGGCGCGCTACTACGCGCTGCGTGCGCGCCGCTTCCTGTCGCCCCGCAGCGTGCGCGCGCTGACGGGCCCGTTCTCCTCCGCGCGGGTCCTGCGTCATCCCGTCGGCGTCGTCGGGATCGTCACGCCCTGGAACTACCCGCTGGCGCTCGGGCTGGGGGACTCGCTGACCGCCCTGGTCGCCGGCAACGCCGTGCTGCTGCGTGCGGACCCGCAGACCGCCCTCACGCTCCTGTGGTGCGCCGAGCTGCTCGAGGACGCCGGCCTGCCGGAGGACCTCCTGCAGGTCGTCGTCGGCGGACCGGACGTCGGGATGGCCCTGCTCGAGCACGTCGACCACGCCGGGTTCACCGGGTCGACGCGGTCGGGTCGGGTGTTCGCGGGCCGCGCGGGGGAGCTCGGGGTGCCGGTCACCCTCGAGCTCGGCGGCAAGAACGCGATGTACGTCGCGGAGGACGTCGACGTCGAGGCCGCCGCCGAGGGCGCGGTGCGCGCCTGTTTCGGGTCCGCGGGCCAGCTGTGCGCGAGCATCGAGAGGATCTACGTGCACGAGCAGGTACGGGAGGCGTTCGTCGCCGAGCTCGTGCGCCGCACGGCCGCGCTGCGCCTGGGCTCGGGCCTCGACTACCGCTCCGACATGGGGTCGCTCGTCGGTCCCGCGCAGCTCGCGCGCGTCGTCGAGCACGTCGAGGACGCCGTCGGGCACGGCGCCACCGTCCTCGTGGGCGGCGAGCAGCGGCCCGACCTGGGCCCGTACTTCTACGAGCCGACGGTGCTGGCAGACGTGCCGCCGGCGGCCCGCGCGTACCGCGAGGAGACCTTCGGGCCCGTCGTGGCCGTGTACCCGGTGGCGTCCGACGACGAGGCCGTCGCCGCACTGAACGACTCGGAGCTGGGCCTCGTGGCCGCCGTGTGGACGCGCTCGTCGGCACGGGGCGCCGCGCTCGCGGCGCGCGTGCGGGCCGGTGCCGTGTCCGTCAACGACACGCACCACCTGCTGTGGGGGAGCGTCGGTGTGCCGCTCGGCGGGGTCGGGGCGTCGGGGTACGGGCGCCGCCACGGGCGCGAGGGCCTGTGGGAGACGACGTGGACGCAGGCCGTGGTGGCCCAGCGTGGCGTCCACACCGGGCGCGGGCTCGGCATGCGCCAGGTCCACGAGCTGGGCACCGAGGTCTGGCCGCGCGTCCTCACCCGTCTCCTGCAGGTCGAGCGCAGCCTGCGCCTGCCCTGACCGACGACAGCAGATCGCCCTGTCGCCCCGGGGTACCCGGGGGCGACAGGGCGATCGGGCCGGTCGTGCGGCTCAGGCGCCGACGACCTCCAGTGCCTGGCGGGCGATGGCCAGCTCCTCGTTGGTCGGCACCACCATCACCGTGACCCGCGCGCCGTCGGGCGAGATGACCGTGGGCTGCGACTTGCGGCCCGCGTTGCGCTCGAGGTCGACCTCGATGCCCAGGCCCTCGAGCCCGGTGAGGACACCCGCACGCACGATGTCGTCGTTCTCGCCGACGCCGGCCGTGAACGCGATGACGTCCACGCGGCCGAGCACCGCGTAGTAGGCGCCGATGTACTTGCGCAGCCGGTGCAGGTACACGTCGAGCGCGAGCCGCGCCCCGGCGTCACCCTGCTCGACGAGGTCGTGCAGCGCGCGGAAGTCGTTCACCCCCGACAGGCCCTTGATGCCCGAGCGGCGGTTGAGCAGGTCGTCGATCTCGTCGATGCTCATGCCCGCGTTGCGGTGCAGGTGGAAGACGACGGCGGGGTCGATGTCGCCCGACCGCGTCCCCATGACCAGCCCCTCGAGGGGCGTCAGGCCCATCGACGTCTCGGCGGCCACCCCGCCGCGCACGGCGGACGCCGACGCGCCGTTGCCGAGGTGCAGCACGATCTGGTTGAGGTCCTCCAGCGGGCGGCCCACGAGCTCGGCCACCTGCCGCGAGACGTACTGATGCGACGTGCCGTGGGCGCCGTACCGGCGCACCCGGTGCGCCGCCGCCACGTCGGCGTCGATCGCGTACGTCGCCGCGGCGTCGGGCAGGTGACGGAAGAACGCCGTGTCGAAGACCACGACGTGCGGGACGTCCGGCAGCAGGGCCTGTGCGACCCGGATGCCGGTGAGGTTCGCCGGGTTGTGCAGCGGAGCCAGGGGCGCCAGCTCCTCGATGAGGCGCTCGACCTCGGCGTCGACCAGCACAGGACCGTCGAAGAGCGCACCACCCTGCACCACGCGGTGACCGACCGCGACGACGTGCGCCGCCTCGAGGTCCGGACCGATCTCGTCGAACAGCCCGAGGACGATCCGCAGGCCCTCGGCGTGGTCGGGCACCGGCAGCTCGCGACGAGTCGTCGAGCCGAGCGCGACGTGCTTGACGGAGCCGACGCCCTCGCCGATCTGCTCGACGATGCCCGACGCGATGGCCTGCCCGCTGTCCGGGTCGACGAGCTGGTACTTGATGGAGGACGAACCGGAGTTGATGACCAGCACGCTCGCGGCGGGCTGGTCGGACGGGGTGGACGTGCTCATCGTGCGGATTCCTCCGGTGTCGTGACGGTGCCGGCCGTGCCGGCGGCGGCGGCGGCGAGCGCCTGCGCCTGGATCGCGGTGATCGCGACGGTGTTGACGATGTCCTGCACGAGCGCCCCGCGCGACAGGTCGTTGACGGGCTTGCGCAGACCCTGCAGGACGGGGCCGATGGCGACGGCGCCGGCCGAGCGCTGCACGGCCTTGTACGTGTTGTTGCCCGTGTTGAGGTCGGGGAACACGAAGACGTTGGCACGGCCCGCGACCGCGGAGTCCGGCATCTTCGTCTTGGCGACCGACGCGTCGACGGCGGCGTCGTACTGGATCGGGCCCTCGACCGAGAGGTCGGGACGGCGCTCGCGCACCAGGCGCGTCGCCTCACGGACCTTCTCGACGTCCGCACCGGAGCCCGACTCGCCCGTGGAGTACGACAGCATCGCGATGAGCGGGTCGATCCCGAACTGCACGGCCGTCTCGGCCGACGAGATCGCGATGTCCGCGAGCTGCTCGGCCGTCGGGTCGGGGATCACCGCGCAGTCGGCGTACACCAGGACACGGTCCTCGAGGCACATGAGGAAGCAGCTGGACACGCTGCCCACGCCGGGCGTCGTCTTGATGATCTCGAAGGCCGGCTTGATGGTGTGCGCGGTCGTGTGGACCGCGCCCGACACCATGCCGTCGGCCATGCCGAGCTGCACCATGAGCGTGCCGAAGTAGGACACGGACGACACGATCTCCCGCGCGCGCTCGACCGTCATGCCCTTGTGGCGGCGCAGCTCGGTGTAGACCTCCGCGAAGCGCTCCAGGGTCTCGCCGTTCTTCGGGTCGATGACCTGGGCGCCGTCGAGGTCGAGGCCGAGCTCGGTCGCGCGTGCGCGGATCGCGGCCTCCTCGCCGAGGATCGTCAGGTCCGCGACCTGGCGCTGCAGCAGCGTCGAGGCGGCGCGCAGGATGCGGTCGTCGTTGCCCTCCGGGAGCACGACGTGCTTGCGGTCCGAGCGCGCCCGGTCGAGCAGCGCGTACTCGAACATCAGCGGCGTGACGACGCCCGGACGCGGCACGTCGAGGGTTGCGAGCAGCTCGGCGCCGTCGACGTGCTGCTCGAACAGCGCGAGCGCCCTGTCGACCTTGCGCTGCGCGTCGTACGTCAGGCGCCCGCGCGTGGCCGCGGCGGCGCTCGCGGAGCGGAACGTGCCGAGCGACGTCGTGATGAGCGGCAGGCGCGAGCCCAGACCCCCGATGAGGCGCTCGATCGTCGGCGCGGGCGGCAGGCCGCCGTTGAGGATCAGGCCGGCGAGCGACGGGAAGCCCTCCGCCTGGTGGGCCATGAGCAGGCCGAGCAGCACGTCGGCACGGTCGCCGGGCGTGATGACGACGGCCCCGTCCTGGAGCCGGTCGAGCAGGTGCTCGATCGACATGGCGCCCACCAGCACGTCGAGCACCTCGCGACCGAGCAGCTCCTCGTCCCCGCCGGTCAGCGTGCCGCCGACCGCGTGCATGAGCTGGCGCAGCGTGGGCGCGTACAGCAGCGGCGAGTCGGGCAACGCCCACACGGGCGCGTCACCGGCCAGCGCCTCGCGGACCGCGTCCAGCGCCGTGGGGTCGCACCGGTTGGCGATGACGGACACGACCTGCGCGTGGTTCGCGACGATCTCGGTGCTCGCGACGTCGACCGCGTGGTGGATGTCATCGGGCGTGCGGTTCGCGCCGTTGACGACGAGGACCACGGGCGCGGCCAGGTTCGCGGCGATGCGGGCGTTGTACGCGAGCTCCGTCGGCCCGGCGACGTCGGTGTAGTCGGTGCCCACCACGACGACCGCGTCACAGCGTCGCTCGACGTCGTGGAACCGCGACACGATGCGGGACAGCGCGGCGTCGGGGTCCGCGATGACCTCGTCGTACGTCGCGCCGACGGCCTCCTCGTACGCGATGTCGACACCGTCGTGCTCGAGCAGCAGCTCGAGGACGTAGTCCCGCTCCTCGGTCGACCGTGCGACGGGTCGGAAGACGCCGACGCGCTGCACGGTGCGCGTCAGCAGGTCGACGAGACCCAGTGCGACGACGGACTTGCCCGTGTCACCCTCGGCCGACATGACATAGATCGTCCTGGCCACAGTGCTGCTCACTTCTCTGGCCCCGGTGGGGGCTCGTGGTTCTTCGGTCGCGTCCGGGCCGGTGGGCCCGGACGCGACCGCTGGAAAATGGTGCTACTCGTTGTCACCGCCGGTGTCCGCGGTCGCCGGCGACTGCCGGGGCTGCGGGCCACCCTCCTCGGTCGCCGTCTCGCCGACGTCGGGCCACACCCAGTCGCGCACCTCGGGGATGTCCTCGCCGTGCTCCCGCGTGTACTGCCGGGCACGGATGCGGGCATCCACCATGCGCTGCCGGAGCCCCGCGTGCGAGGCCCGCAGCCAGTGGACGTGGTCGATGACATCGATGACGAGGTGGTACCGGTCGAGGTCGTTGAGCATCACCATGTCGAAAGGCGTCGTGGTGGTGCCCTCCTCCTTGTACCCGCGGACGTGCAGGTTGGCGTGCCCGTTGCGGCGGTACGTGAGGCGGTGGATGAGCCAAGGGTAACCGTGGTAGGCGAACACGATCGGACGGTCGGCCGTGAAGATCGTGTCGAACTCCCGGTCCGACAGGCCGTGCGGGTGCTCCCGCGCGTCCTGCAGGCGCATGAGGTCGACGACGTTGACGACACGGATCTTGAGCTGCGGCAGCTCGCGTCGCAGGATGTCCGCCGCGGCCAGGACCTCGAGCGTCGGGACGTCGCCGGCGCACGCGAGGACCACGTCGGGCTCCTCGTCCTTGGCCTCCGACCCGGCCCACTCCCAGATGCCCAGACCCCGTGTGCAGTGCGCGACCGCCTGGTCCATCGTGAGGAAGTTCGGCGCGGGCTGCTTGCCCGACACGACGACGTTGACGTACTGCCGGCTGCGCAGGCAGTGGTCGTACGTGCTCAGGAGGGTGTTGGCGTCCGGCGGCAGGTAGACCCGCACCACCTCGGCCTTCTTGTTGACCACGTGGTCGATGAACCCGGGGTCCTGGTGGCTGAAGCCGTTGTGGTCCTGGCGCCACACGTGGCTCGACAGCAGGTAGTTCAGGCTGGCGATCGGCCGGCGCCACGGGATGTCGTTCGTGACCTTCAGCCACTTCGCGTGCTGGTTGAACATCGAGTCGACGATGTGGATGAAGGCCTCGTACGACGTGAACAGGCCGTGCCGCCCGGTGAGCAGGTAGCCCTCGAGCCAGCCCTGGCACTGGTGCTCCGACAGCATCTCCATGACGCGGCCGGCACGGGCCATGTGCTCGTCGACGTCAGGCCCGTAGAACTCCGCGTTCCACTGCTTGTCCGTGACCTCGTACACCGCCTGCAGGCGGTTCGACGCGGTCTCGTCGGGTCCGAAGATCCGGAAGTTCTCCGGGTTGCGGCGGATGACCTCGGTGAGGAACTCGCCGAGCACGCGGGGCGCCTCCGCGAACGTCGCGCCGGGTGCCGGCACGTCCTGCGCGAAGTCGCGGAAGTTCGGCAGGCGCAGGTCGCGCAGCAGCTCACCGCCGTTGGCGTGCGGGTTGGCGCTCATGCGCAGGTCACCCGCCGGTGCGAGTGCCGAGATGTCGTCGTCCACGCGGCCCGTGGCGTCGAACAGCTCGTCCGGGCGGTACGACTGCAGCCACTCCTCGAGGACCGCGAGGTGCTCGGGGGTGTCGCGGGCGTTGGCCAGGGGCACCTGGTGCGCGCGCCACGAGCCGGTGGTCTTCTTGCCGTCGATCTCCGCCGGGCCCGTCCAGCCCTTGGGCGTGCGGAAGACGATCATCGGGTACATCGGTCGGGTCAGGTCGCCCGTCGCGGCACGCGCCTTGATGTCGGCGATCTCGTCGAGCACCTCGTCGAGCAGGACCGCGAACCGTCGGTGGATCGACAGATCGTCCTCGTCGTCGAAGCCCGCGACGAACTCGTGCGGTGTGTGGCCGTAGCCGCGCATCAGGTCGGCGAGCTCGTCGTCCGGGATGCGCGCCAGGACCGTCGGGTTGGCGATCTTGTAGCCGTTGAGGTGCAGGATCGGCAGGACGATGCCGTCCTGCTGCGGGTTGACGAACTTGTTCGAGTGCCAGCTGGTCGCCAGCGGGCCCGTCTCGGCCTCGCCGTCACCGACGACCGCCGCGACCAGCAGGTGCGGGTTGTCGAAGGCCGCGCCGTACGCGTGGCTCAGGGCGTAGCCGAGCTCACCGCCCTCGTGGATCGACCCGGGGGTCTCCGGTGCGACGTGCGACGGGATGCCGCCGGGGAACGAGAACTGCCGGAACAGCCGGCGCAGCCCCTCCTCGTCCTCGGTGAGGTCGGAGTACACCTCCGAGTACGTGCCGTCGAGGTACGCGCTGGCCACCAGGCCGGGGCCACCGTGACCCGGACCGGTGATGTAGATCGTCGACTGCTGGCGCTCGGCGATCGCGCGGTTGAGGTGCGCGTACAGGAAGGTCAGACCTGGTGTGGTGCCCCAGTGACCCAGGAGCCGCGGCTTGACGTCGTCGCGGCTCAGCGGACGGCGCAGCAGCGGGTTGTCGAGCAGGTAGATCTGGCCCACCGACAGGTAGTTGGCCGCGCGCCAGAACTTCTCGATCCGCTGGAGGGTCGCGTCGTCGATCTCGCCCGTGCCCTTGCGCCATGCCGTGCGCGCCTCCGCCGCGGCGAAGTGCCCAGCAGCGATGGGACCGGCGCCCGCAGGGCGCTCCTGGTCCGAGGTGGTGGAAGTCATGTGTCCCCTCCCGTGGGAAAGTGCCGTTCCGCTGGGTCGGCCCCCAGCCTTGCCTGAGGTCGTGGCGAGAGATGGGACGTCGGGCCCACAACGCCTGTGCTCCTGACCACAGCCATACAAGCGCACATGCCACGCACGCGCAGCGGCATGGGAGGGGCCCGGGGGTGAACATCACGTCCCGCGCCGACCGGTCGGGCCGGTCACGCCGGGTACCGTGAGGTGTGGCCGACACCCCCACGTCCCTGTGGCGCGCAGCAGTCCGGCCGCGCATGCTCCTCCTGCTCGTGGTCTTCCTCGCGGCCGCCGCCGTGTGCGGCCGCCTCGGCGCGTGGCAGCTCGAACGAGCGGACGTGCGCGGCGCGGCGGCTGCCGAGCGCGAGGCCCAGCGTGTGGTGTCGGCGGATCCCGTGGACCTGGCGGACCTGCTCGCACCGGGCGACACGTTCGTCGGGGACCTCGTCGCTCGCAAGGCGGTCGTGACCGGTACCTACGACGACGACGCGACGCTGCTCGTGACGGGCCGTGCGCACGCCGGCCGGACCGACGGCTACCTCGTGCTGACACCGCTGCGCGTGCCCACCCCCGACGGGGAGGCGATCCTGCCCGTCGTGCGTGGCTGGTCGCCCACTGCGGACGTCGCCGCTGCGCCCGCGGGTGACGTGGAGGTCGTCGGGTGGCTGCAGGTGGGCGAGGAGGCCGGGCACGCCATCGCCGACGGGCGCACCGACGCGATCAGCGCGGCGCAGCTGCTCGCCGCCTGGGGCGGGCCCGTCTACACCGGGTACCTCGTGACGCAGACGAGCGACCCGGGCGACCCGGCGGTCGCTGACGGTCTCGAGCAGCTCGCGCCGCCGACGCGCGCGGGCTCCGGTCTCAACATCCAGAACCTCGCCTACGCCGCGCAGTGGTGGATCTTCGGGCTGTTCGCCGTCGGGCTGTGGTGGCGGCTGGTGCGCGACGAGGCCGCGGGGCGCCCCGGCCCCCCGGGGCTGCCCGCGGCGTCCGGTGGCGAGCCGGCACGCGGCGACGGCGACCGCGACGGCGCGGACGGCGGCGACGACCGCGTGGACAGCGGCGACGACCGGGTGACCAGCGGCGCTTGACGGCTCCCTCCCCGTGGGGGGCGGAGCCGAGGTCAGCGGCGCGTCAGGATCTGCACGTGGTGGTCCTCGACCGGGTCCGGTGCGACGCCGTCCACCGCGTCCACGAGGCGCAGCGTGTCGCCGGTGCACTCGTAGAACCACGTCTGGGGCTTCTGCAGCGCTGTGCGCCGCTCCTCCTGCGGGTCGGACTCCTGCGTCCACGGCGTGCCGTTCTCCAGGACCACCACCTCGTGCATGATCCCCGAGGCGTCGGCGTCGCCGAGGTCGACCTGCGTGGTCGTGGCGACGTAGGGGGCCACGACGGTCCCCTCCGTCGTGGCGGTGATGTTCACGTCGACGTCGGCGCGCTCCAGCGTGACGAGATTCGTCGTCTCGGTCATCCCGGAGTACGTCGCGGTGAACTCACCGTCCGCGAAGGAGAACGACCGCTCACCGCCGAACTGGGTGTCGTACTTCCACACGATCTGCCGCATCGTCTCCGCCTGCACGGCCGCCTCGCGCGCGAGGTCCGCCACCCACGTGCCGGACTCCAGGCACGCGACCTCGGGTGGGGCGCTCGGGCTCGGGGTCGGCGTGGGGCTGGGGGCGGCCGTCGCGGCCGTGGTCGCCTGCGGGGCGCTCGAACCGACGCAGCCGACGAGGGCCAGGCATGCCACCGCGCCCATGGCGGTCGTGGCCGAACGGACGGTGCTGCGGGACATCACGGCTCCCCAGGGGCTGACACCCCGGGAGGCTGACCAAGGGGGCGTACGGGACGAAACGGACGCGCGAGTATGGCACACGCTGCGTTCCACCCGCCGTGCCGTCCCGTCCCGTTCGCGGCCGTGCCAGGGGTGCGATGAACGACTCGTCAGGCCGACTCGTGCTGCCAGGACCGCCACAGCGCCGCGTACTCGCCGCCTGCCGCGACGAGCTCGTCGTGGGGCCCGATCTCGCTGATCCGCCCGGCGTCGACCACGGCGACGCGGTCGGCGTCGTGCGCCGTGTGCAGCCGGTGGGCGATCGCGACGACCGTCCGGCCGGCGAGCACCGCGGACAGCGACCGCTCGAGGTGCCGCGCGGCACGCGGGTCGAGCAGTGACGTCGCCTCGTCCAGCACGAGCGTGTGCGGGTCGAGCAGTACGAGGCGGGCCAGCGCGAGCTGCTGGGCCTGTGCCGGCGTGAGCGCGGCGCCCCCGGAGCCGACCTCGGTGGCCAGGCCCTCGGGCAGGCCCTGGACCCACTCCCACGCGTCGACCGCGCGCAGCGCGTGCTCGATCTCGGCGTCGTCCGCGTCGACCTTGGCCAGGCGCAGGTTGTCCGCGACGGTGCCGACGAAGACGTGGTGCTCCTGCGTGACGAGCGCCACGTGACCGCGCAGCTCCTCGAGCGGCAGGTCGACCAGGGGCACGCCGCCGACGGTCGCGGTCCCGCCCGTGGGCGGGTGGATACCGGCGAGCATGCGACCCAGCGTCGACTTGCCCGCCCCGGACGGCCCGACGACGGCGAGCCGCTCACCGGGGGCGAGGTCGAGGTCGATGCCGTGCAGCACGTCGTGTCCTTCGCGGTACGCGTACCGCAGGGCG
Source organism: Cellulomonas xiejunii (assembly GCF_024508315.1). Taxonomy (NCBI): domain Bacteria; kingdom Bacillati; phylum Actinomycetota; class Actinomycetes; order Micrococcales; family Cellulomonadaceae; genus Cellulomonas; species Cellulomonas xiejunii. The sequence goes on along the minus strand of NZ_CP101987.1, from coordinate 2,862,046 downwards.
TGCGTCGAGACGCGCTCGTCCGCGGGGCGCGCGTCGGTCGCCACGCGGTCCGTCTCGACGAGCCGCACGCCGACGATGCGCGCGAGCGCGGTCGTGGCCACCTGGATCTCGTCGACCCAGTAGATGAGCTCCCACACCGGGCCCGTCACCTGGTAGGCGTACAGGACGATGGCGGTCACCGCGCCGAACGTCACGTGACCGGTCGAGGCGAGGTACCCGCCCCACACCAGCACGGCGACGGGTGCGAGGACGAACGCGAGGTCGACCCCCGGGAACAGGATCGTGCGCAGCCGCAGGGTCGCGAGCTCGGCGTCGAACGCCTCGTGCAGGTCGTCGTGGACGCGCCGCTCGCGCGCGTCGGCGAGGCTCAGGGCGTCGATCGTGCGCGCCCCCTCGACGGTCTCGGTGATCGTCCCGTTGAGCACCGCGTACGCCGCGGACTCCCGCACGTACGCGGGTGTCGCGCGCTTGAGGTACCACCGCACCATCAGGACCATCGTCGGGACCCCGACGAACAGCGCGACGGCGACGAGCGGGGCGATGAGCAGGCACGCGACGACGGTGAGCGTGATGGTGACGACCGCGACGATGACGCGCGGCACGCCGAAGCGGACGGCGTGCTGCAGCTTGTTGACGTCGTTGGTGGTCCGCGCCACGAGGTCACCCGTGCCGGCCCGCTCGACGACCGAGAGCGGCAGCGCCGTCACCGTCTCGAGGAACTCCTCACGCAGCTCGGCGAAGACCTTCTCGCCGAACAGCATGGACGCGCGCTGCGCGTACCGGATGAGGCCGGTCTGCGTGAGCACCGCGACCGCGCCGACGACGACGAGCGTGTTGACGTACCTCGCGTCGGTGCCCCGGGCGACGGCGTCGACGAGGCGGCCGAGCAGGAGCGGACCGGCGAGGCCTGCGACGGCCGCGAGCGTGTGCAGGACCGCCAGACCGCTGAGCGGTCGCCGGTGCCGGCGCAGCAGGGCGCCGGCGTAGGCGCGCACGGTCGCCGCGTCGGCGATGGGGAGCTTCACGCGGCACCTCCGGTGGTCAGGTCGACGGGGGACAGGTGGTCGTCGTGCGTGTCGGCGAACGTCGGCTCGACGGGCAGGTCGTCGTCGAGCTGGCGTCCCACGACCGCGCGGTACCGCGCTGCGACCTCGGGCCCGGCGGCGCCGTCGAGGAGTGCGGCGTGCGTGCCGCGGGCGACGAGCACGCCGTCCTGCACGAGCTGGACCTCGTCGACGTGGTCCAGGACCAGTGGGCTGGCGGTGACGACGAGTGTCGTGCGGCCGCGCCGGGCGTCGGCGAGCCGGGACGCGATGCGGGCCTCGGTGTGGGCGTCGACCGCGCTCGTCGGCTCGACGAGCACGAGGATCTCGGGCTCGGTGAGCAGGGCGCGGGCCAGCGCGACACGCTGGCGCTGGCCGCCCGACAAAGAGCGGCCCTTCTCGGGCAGCTCGCCGTCGAGCCCCTCGGGCACGGAGTCGAGCACGTCCTGCGCGTCGGCCAGCGCGATGGCGGCGAGCAGGTCCTCGCGACTCGCGCCGCCGCGCACGTCCAGTCCGGCCGCGAGGGTCCCGGAGAACAGCTGCGGCATCGCCTCGGCGACGACGACACGGCGCCGCACCTCGGCGAGCGGCAGGTCGCGCAGCGGCACGCCGCCGAGCAGCACGGGCGTCTCGGCCTCGTCCGCGTCGTCGAACCGTCCCAGTCGGGTGGCGATGCGCGCGGACTCGTCGGGGTCGGCGGACACGAGCGCGACGACGCGGCCCGTCGTGAGCGTGACGCCGCTGACCTCGTCGACGAGGGGAGACCCTGCGGGGGGCATGGCGGCCGCCTCGCCCGGGGTCGCGCCGGCGGCCGGCACCACCCGCAGCACGGCGAGCACCTTGCGCGTCCCGACCAGCGCGCGCGTCGTCGCCTGCAGGAACTCCGTCGCGTTCTGCACCGGCCAGCCGAGGAAGGCGGCGTAGCCGTACGTCGTCACGAGCTGGCCCGGCGTGATCGTGCCGGCCAGGGCCATGTGCGCACCCATCCACACGAGCGCGATGACGAACGAGCCCGGCAGGAGCACCTGCAGCGCGTCGAGCCACGACTGCGTGACGGCGACGTGCTCACCGCGCTCCCGGACGAGCTGAGACTGGGCGCGGTAGCGCCCCGTGAACACCGACTCGCCGCCGATGCCCCGCAGCACGCGCAGCCCCGAGACGGTGTCGGCGCCGAGCGTGGTCAGGCGACCCGACGCCTCGCGCTGCGCGGACTGCCGGCGCTGCAGCGGCTTGACCAGCAGGCCGAGGGTGGCCGCGACCGTCGGCAGCCCGAGCAGCACGACGAGCCCGAGCGGCACGGACACGCGGAGCATCAGGACGGCCACGGCCCCGTACGCCGTCAGCGAGCCGACGAAGCGTGCCATGACGGCGAAGACGTCACCCACCCGCAGCGCGTCGTTCGCCACCGCGGACACGACCTCGCCGGTCGGCAGCTCCGCCGTGATCGCGTGACCGGCGCGCGCCGACGTGCGGCCCACGAGCTGCGCCGTCGTGAACGCGGCCCGCAGCCAGTTGGCGATGTCGAAGCGGTGACCGAGCGCCGACGCGCCGGCGCTCAGGAGCCCGAGCGCGAGCAGGGAGCCCGCCGCCTTCAGCAGGTCGGGACCGAAGCCCTGCTCCAGCCCGTCGTCGATCGCCCGACCCGTCAGGTAGGGCAGGAACGCCTGGCAGGCGAACTGCACCACGCCGCACCCGACGGCGGCGAGCAGGATGCCCCACTGCCGGCGGGCCAGCCAGCCCAGGTAGGTGACGGGACCGCGCAGCGGCGGGGTGCCGGGATCGGCAAGAGGGAGGGAACGCACGTCCAGCAACGTTACGGGGCGGTACCGACATCGCCGAAGGGCATTACTGCGCGACCTGACCCACCGGACCGGAACGCGCGGCGCGGAGCACCCGGACCAGGCCGGGCGCCCGGCTCAGGGCGCGGGTGGCCGGGACACGCGGCGAGCGACGAACCCCAGCACCAGCAGCACGGGCGAGAGGAGGAGCAGGACGACGCCGAAGACCCGCTCCGTGCCGGCGTTGCCGGCCGCGGTGCTGCCGATGCTCTCGAGTCCTCCACCCTGGCACGTGACCTCCTTGACCAGCGGCATGGTCTCCACCCGGACGAGGAGGACCCGCTCGTCCTCGCCGACCGTGTCGGTGACCGTCTGCCGCTCGGTCGCGACGTCGAGCTCGCGCTCGCCCGAGGGCGCGCTGCCGGTGCAGGTGACCGCGGCGAGGTCGAGGTCCGCAGGGGCCCCGTAGACCAGACGTGCCGACGTGCTGGTCACCAGCTCGAGCGGCTCGCCGGCCGCGACGGTGTCGCGCAGGGCGACCGTCGTGGGTGGTCCACCTGAGGAGCCTGCGAGCATCACCACGCCCATGACCAGGACGAGCGCGGCCCCCGCCCAGACCACGACGGCGAACATGGCCGTCGCACGCCGTACCCCCAGAGGTCCGTCCTCGGGCCTCACGGCAGCGTCACGGACTCGAGCACCGTCTCCAGCTCCTCGTCGAACTGCTCCTCGGGAGCGGTCACCGCTGCGATCAACCCGGAGCCGTCCTCGAGCGTCATGAACAGCCACCTCGAGCGCGCGGCGAAGGTCCCGCTGCCGTCTGCCCGCGGCTGGTCCCCGACGTACTCGAGCTGCACCGCCTCGCTGGCGCCCGACTTCTCCACGGGTCCGTCGGCGACCTTCTTCGCCCCCGTCGCCGCGACCATCGAGGCGAAGACGGCGTCCGCCTCGACCTGCAGCGGTCGGGGCTCGGGGACGAGGACGACGCTGGCCATCGCGTCGGTCGCGTCGCTACCGCGGCGGACCACGAGGGCGCCCTCCGACTCGTCGACCTCCCAGGTGCCGGGCGTGGAGAACGTGACGTCACCGACGGTGTGCGTCGTCCAGCCGTCGGGCACGTCGGGCTCGGCCGGCCCGGTCGTCCCGCACGACGTCAGCAGGGCGCCGAGCACCAGCGTGCCGACGAGCGTCGCGCCACGGGTGAAGGTCAACGGCATCTCCTTGGTCACGGGGCGCAACGTAGCAAGAGGCGCGCGGCGCATCAGGCGAAGCCCCCGCCGCAGCCGTCGCGCGACACGAACGACTGCCCGTTCCAGTACTCGTACTGCGAGATCGTCTGACGGGTGGCCGTGTACCCCCCGGAGAGCTCCAGCTTGGCGAGGTAGGCAGCGTCGAAGTTCACGCCGTACTCGGAGGTCTCGCGCGTCGACGTCTGTCGCCAGAGCTGGCCGTTGCCGACCGCGGCACGACCGAACTCCTGGATCGAGACCCACGGGATGACCCGGGACTGGCGTACTCCGCGACGTCGAAGCCGTCGCTCAGCCCGGGGGCGTAGGGGATCCCGGCGCTGTAGAGCGTGCGCATCGCGACCTCGCGGTCCGCGTCGGTGCGGATCGGGAGGTTCATCGCGACCTCGTTCACGACGTCCGGGTCCTCGAACTGCGCCCGCGACGCGTGTCCGGCCTCGGCGGTGCCGTCGGCGACATAGCTCGACCTCACGGTCATGGACGTGGGCACGCCGGCCTTGTCGTACTCGACCTCGAGCACGTACTCGCCCTCCAGGCGCCCCGAGAGCTCGGCGTACTGACCGGTCTGACCGGGTGCATCGCCGGGGGAGAGGCCCTGGAGGTCGCCCGAGATCCCCGCGGCGCTCTTGAAGTACACGGTCCAGCTCCCGTCCTTGCGGATGCGCGTGCCCAGCGTCTGGTCGATCGATGCCTGCGCGCTGGCGCCGCCCAGGAAGGCATTGAGGACACCGGAGGCCTCACCGCCCGCCCCGGCTGCGTAGTAGGTCTCGTCCGGCACCACTCTCTCCTGGGACGTGTCACCGAACGCGTCGTGCAGCTGGTCGACGACCCACCGGCTGGGCCCTGCGGGTCCGACGACGACGTCCTTGGCGGTGGCGACGTTCTTGGCCGCCAGCAGCGCCTCCGCGTCCTCCAAGGTGGCGACGTGGTGGACCTCCCCGCCGGTGAGGTGGGCGGATGCGCTCGCACCCGCACCGAGGCCGGCGCCGTACCGGTGACCGTCCCCGGTGACGGAGACGTCGAAGCCGATGCCGACCGACGCGCCCCCCTCGAGTCCTGCACCGCGGGTCATCCGGTACGTCCCGTCACCGAGCTCTTCGATGAGCCAGTCGCCGTTGGCTCCGCCGAAGAGCACCACACCCGCGCGTACCCCGACGGAGCCGCCGTCGGCGGTGACCACGCACTGCTCGGGCGGGAGGTAGTCCTCGGGTCCGCGTACGTCGGGGCTCGGTGCGTCGCAGCCGCCGTCGCCGCCGAAGGCCTCGGCGATCCGGCACACGGCCGCCGCGACGTGCCCTTGCGCGTCGAACGCGCGCACGGACACCACGACCGCCGAGATGAGGAGCGCGGCGATCGCCAGGACGCCGATCACCTCGATCGAACCGGCACCCGAGTCGCGAGCGCGGACCATTGGCAGGGAGTTCCCGCGCGGGGTGGCGAGAGCAGGGGTTTCGGTCAGGGGCCGAGTCTGACCGGTCGCGCCCGGTCGACGATGGGCCGCTGTGCCCATCTTGCGGGCGGATAGAGCAACGCCGGAGCCCGTGGGCGAGCCGTGCTGGGCCGCTGGGCCCAGCGTCGGGCCCAGGTGCGACCGGGCGAAACGGTCCCCGGACCCTACGCATGAGACGTCGAGGTGCCGACGATGAGGTGTGCCTCAGAACCCACCGGCCGGCGCCGCGCCGCCGTCTCCTCGCGCGAGCGTGCTGCCGACCGTGAGTCGCCATGAGTCGAAGCTGCCGCGCGGAGCCTCCAGGACGTCGACGGCGCCGCGGCGAGGTCGTGTCACCCCGAACGGGCGCAGCACGGTGGTCGCGACCACCCGTCCCTCCCGGTCGATCAGCGCGACATCGAGGGACCGTGTCATACCCACGCCGTGCACGGTCGTCTCGCCGACGAACCACATCGCGTCCGGGAGAGGGGTGCGCGCGAGCATCCCCCGGGCGCGGCGTGCCCAGGTGTCCGCGACGAGGAGGTCCGCGACGTCGCGTCCGTCCACGATCAGCCGAGTGCCGGGATTGCCCATCTCTCGTTCCCCACTATCATCCGCTGGTCCGGGATTGTCTGGGTCATACCCTTCGTGCCATGTCCGAATGGTCCAGCGATGTAACGTTTCGCCCGATCGTGTCGCCGAGCGTCACACTGCCCACGCAGGACTCTGCACCGAGGAGAGCACGGTATCCATGCAGCGCATCGTCGTGTCGGCGCTCGTGCCGCCCACCCCGGAGGTGCGTGAGCTCGTCGAGAGCGACGCCCTGCTGCTGGTTCCGCCCGACGACCTGCCGGCACTGGTCGAGCGGCTCGACGACCGCCGGACCCACATCCTCCTTCTGGGTGAAAGGCGGCACGAGCCCCTCGTCCGGCGCCATGCCGCCCTGCTGTCGGACGTCGGGTGCCCCGTCGCCTGGCGGGCCGTTCACCACGGGCCCGCCGCGCTCGCGCTGGTGGCCAACCAGGTCGCCGCGGCGGGTGTGGACGCGGGGATCGCCGTCGTGATCGCGGACCGGCTGCTCGAGCAGGCGTGGAGCGGCGCGTGGACGCCGAGCGTCGCGAAGCTCGAGCACCCGGAGGTGGCGGTCGGTCAGCACCTGCGGTCGTGGCTCCCGGGAGGGGACGGGTTCGTCGTGACGTTCTCCGGGCCGCTGCCGGACGCCCGGGCCGTCGGGCGCGTCGCGGCGGCCGAGCCGGTGCTCGGTCGCGGCGACGTGTACGGAGCCGGGCTCGGGCGCATCCCGGCCGCCGGGCTGCGTGACGTCCTCACGGTGGCCGGCGCGACGGGGACGGTGGACCTGCCGGCGCTCGCCCTCGACACGCGAGGGCGTGTAGGTGTCGACGGGGCCGTCGAGCTCGTCGCCCTGCCCGTCGAGCAGCGCATGGAGCTGCCGCCCGCTCGTGGACGGTGCGGCGTGTGCGACGCCCTCGTCTTCTCCGAGAACTGCCCCTTCTGCCATGTGCGGCCTCTTGCCGCCGACCCCCGAGGAGTCCTCGCGTGAACCCCCGCCAGCGCCGTGGCGTGCTTTTCATCCTGCTGGCCGTCGTCCTCGCCGTCGCCGTGTTCTTCGTCGTGGCGTCCTACGTGGGGAACGTCGCGAGCCAGGTCGGCTCGGTCGTCACCGTGTACCGCACGGCGGACGACATGCCCGCGTTCGCCACCATCGACGAGTCGTCCATCGTGACCGACGAGGTGCCGGAACGCTGGCTCTCGGAGTCCGCCCGCCTCGACGCGGACGACCTGGTCGGGCGACGCATCGGCTTCAACATCGCCGCGGGGACGCTGCTGTCGGAGGACATGCTGGTGCCGCCGTCGGACCTGTCGCCCACCGAGCGTGAGATCGCGATCCAGGTCAACCAGATCACGGGTGTCGCCGACCGGGTGCGCCCTGGCGACTACGTCGACATCTACGCGGTCTTCGCCGACGTCCCCGGGCTGCCCAAGCAGGTGCGGGTGCTGGTCCAGAACGTTCGCGTGGTCTCGGTGCGCGGCAGCCAGGTGCGGCTCGACGAGGACAGCCCCACCGGTGAGGCCGCGGTCGTCCCGGTGACGCTCGCGCTCGAGCCCAACGACGCCCTCGCCGTCACGTACGCGGCGGCGTTCGCGCAGGAGGTCCGGCTCGTCGGTCTGCCGACCGGTACCGGTGAGAACCGGACGGGTGAGCGGAGCGAGTTCGACGCCGAAGACCTCGGTGGCGTCTCGGTGCCCGAGGGGGGTGTCGGCTGATGGCAGGGACCGTCGTCATCGGCTGCGCCGACCAGACGCTCGCCTACGACCTGCGCTCGCAGCTCGCCGAGGTCTCCGACGTCGAGGTGCTCGCGGTCGTGGAGTCGACCGCCGAGCTCGCGCGGGTGGTCGTCGAGCGCGACCCCAACCTCGTGCTGCTGCACGACCAGCTCGGCCCCGAGCCGACGCACCAGGTGGTGCGCGACCTCAGCCTGCGGCGCCCCGCGAGCGTCACGCTCATCGTCAGCGGCGACGTGGACCCCGAGACGCTCGCAGCCGCGACCGACGCGGGAGCACGAGGGCTCCTCACCTACCCGCTGTCGTTCGCCGAGGTGCAGCAGCGCATCACGAACGCGATCGACTGGTCGCTGCGTCTCCAGTCGCTCCTGATCGAGCAGAACGCCGGGGAGGGCGGACACCGGGCGCTCGTGCTCGCGATCGCCGGCACGAAGGGAGGTGTCGGTGCCACGACGCTGGCGACGCACCTGGCCTGGGACGTGCGACGCGAGCTCCCCTCGCACCGCGTCCTGCTGATCGACCTCGACCTGGAGAAGGGCGACGTCTCCAGCTTCATCGAGGCCCGCCACCGCACGTCGATCGCCGACCTCGCGAAGGTGTCGGACGACCTGTCCTTCCGCACGGTCGCCGACGCCATCTACGAGCACGAGTCAGGCCTGCACCTGCTGCTGCCGCCCGAGGACGTGCGTGAGGTCGAGCACGTGACGCCCCGGGCGATCCGGCAGATCGTCGGCCTGGTGCGGCAGCAGTACGACCTCATCGTGATCGACGTGGGTGCGCGCGTCACGCCGCTGCAGGCTGCGGTCGTGGAGATCGCCGACGAGGTCGTGGCGGTCGCCACGCCGGACCTCGTCAGCGTGCGTGCCCTGCGTCGCAACGTCGCGACCTGGGAGACGCTGTCGGTCCGCAAGCCGGAAGGGACCTTCGTCGTCCTCAACCGCCACAACCGCGCCGACGAGATCCAGCCGGACACCCTGGCACGCCTGTCGCCGAGCCCTCTGCTCGAGGAGCGTCTGCCGGACCTCGGGCGCAAGGTCGAGCGTGCGGTGAACTCCCGGTCTCCCGAGTACGTCACCGACGTCGCCTGGTGGCAGGTCGTCCGCGCGCTCGGGCGACGGCTCGGCGTGGCCCGCGTGACGACCCCCGACGGCACGCCGGACCCGGCGTCGCGCACAGGGCGCCGGCGCTCGGGGCGGGACGACGGCTCGGCGTCCCTCGAGTTCGTCGGCGTCATGCCGTGGCTGGTGATCATGGGCGCCGCGCTCGTCCAGATGGTCGTGGTCGCTCTGACGCTCGTCTGGACCGGGTACGCAGCGAGCTCGGCGGCGCGGGAGACCGCACTGCAGGCGACCTCGTACGAGGTGCGCAAAGCGGCCGAGGACGCGATGCCGTCGGCGATGCACGGCGGTCTCGAGGTCTCGCGCGACGCGACCGGTCGTCGGGTGACGGTCAGCACGCACGTGCCGATCCTCGCGCCGGGTCTCGCGTCGTCGCCCTGGAAGATCACCATGTCCCGAGAGGTGGTGCTCGAGCCATGACCGTCCTGCGACGCAGGCTCTCCCGCGGCGACCGGGGGACCTCGACGATCGAGGCCGTCGGAGGGGTCGTCCTCATAGCGATCACCCTCGTGTGCATCGTGCAGGCGGCGTGGTTCGCCATCGCGGTCGACGCAGCCGGGCAGGCGGCCCGCGACGGAGCCCGTGCGCGCAGCCTGAGCCTGGACGTCCGGGCGGCGGTCGACCGTTCGCTGCCGGGCGACCTCGACGGCCGGATCACCTACCCGGCGCCGGACACCGTGCGCGTCCAGCTCGACGTCCGGCGGGTCAGCATGTTCCCCCCGATCACCGTCGCCCGGGAGGTCGCGATGCCGAGGACGGGACGATGAGCGGGTACACCGAGTTCTCGCAGGACCCTCCGGCCCAGCAGGCCGTCACCAGCAGCCCTTTCGCGCGGTCCGAGCTCGACGAGCAGCTCGTCGGGCAGTTCAAGCGCAAGCTGCTCGACGAGGTCGACCTCCACGAGCTCGGCCGACTCGAACCGGGTCAGCGCCGTGTGCGGCTCGAGCGCGTGGTCGCGCACCTCGTGTCCACCGAGGGCGTCATCCTGACGACGCGTGAGCGCAACGCCCTCATCCGGCGTGTCGTGGACGAGTCGATCGGGCTCGGTGTCCTCGAGCCGCTGCTCGCGGACGAGACGGTCTCGGAGATCATGATCAACGGTCATGACACGCTGTACGTCGAACGATTCGGCCAGCTCGAGCGCGTGGGGACGGCCTTCGCGTCGGAGGAGCAGCTGCGGCAGACGATCGACCGCATCGTGTCCACCGTCAACCGCCGGGTCGACGAGTCGAGCCCGATGGTCGATGCGCGTCTGCCTGCGGACGAGCGCATGCCGCGCGGTGCACGCGTGCACGTCGTCCTCCCTCCGCTCGCGCTCGACGGGCCGACCGTCACGATCCGGTTGTTCCCGCGCGCCTACGGGCTCGACGAGCTCCTCCGTCGAGGCACGCTCGACGCCGCCACCGCCGAGCTCCTCGCCGCCTGCGTCCGTGCGCGGGCCAACATCGTCGTGTCGGGCGGGACGTCCTCCGGGAAGACGACGTTCCTCAACGCCCTGTCGGCGTTCATCCAGGGCCGCCAGCGGATCATCACCATCGAGGACGCCGCTGAGCTCTCCCTCTCGCAGGAGCACGTCATCCGGCTCGAGACCCGGCCGGCGAACGTCGAGGGCCAGGGTCAGGTCACGATCCGCGACCTCGTCCGCAACGCGCTCCGGATGCGCCCCGACCGTGTGATCGTCGGCGAGGTGCGCGGGGGCGAGGCGCTGGACATGCTCCAGGCGATGAACACGGGTCACGAGGGCTCGCTGGCCACGGTGCACGCGAACTCGTCGGTCGACGCGCTCATCCGCCTCGAGACGCTGGCGTCGATGAGCGACGTCGACGTGCCCTTCCACGCCCTGCGGGACCAGGTGAACAACGCCATCGACATCGTCGTGCAGCTGCTGCGCGGCTCCGACGGGACCCGGCGCGTCGTCGAGGTCGGTTGGGTCGCGTCCCGGCATCGCGAGGACTTCGAGGTCCGCCCGATCATGCACTGGGACCCTGAGGCGGAGGGTCCCAGCGGGACGCCGGGGACGTTCGTGCTGCACCCGATGCCCCAAGCGCTCGCTGACAAGCTCCGGATCGCGGGTGAACCGATCGGGATCCAGGCGTCCGCAGCAAGAGCTGCCACGGGCCGCGTCCCGTCGCCCGGTCAGGCTGCGGTCTCATGACGGTGCTCATGATCCTCGTGGGGGTGGCTGCGGCGTCGGTGCTCTTCGTCGTCGGGGTCGCCGACGTCCTCTACGTGCGCAACCGTCGACGCGAGATGGTCCTGGAGGTCGTCGACCAGGGCGGCGGCACGTGGTTGGACCGCGTCGAGGCCTGGGACAGGTCCTACGCCCGCACCCGCGCGGGGAAGTGGGTGGCGGCCCAGCTCGTGCTGGCGGGCGACGAGCGGTCACCCGTGCTCGTGTCCGGGGTCGCCGCGGCCGGGGGTCTCGTGTTCGGCTGGCTCCTCGCGGTGCTGCTGGCGCCCGTGTTCGGGCTCCTCGGAGTCGCGGCGATGGTCATCGGTCTGCGTACCTGGTTGGGGCGCGCGCGGGAGCGCCGGAACGAGCAGTTCATCGCGCAGATGCCCGAGCTGGCACGGGTGCTGTCGAACGCGACGAGCGCCGGTCTGTCCATCGCGGCCGCCGTCGGCGTCGCGGGTGGGGAGCTCAACGACCCCGCCGGCAGCGAGCTCAAGCGGGTGGCCAACCGCATGCGCTTCGGGGCGAGCCTCGAGACCGCGATGGGCGAGCTCTCGGAACGCCTGCCCTCGCGGGAGGCGTCCGTGCTGACCTCGACGCTGCTCGTCTCGTCGCGCAGCGGCGGGTCTCTCGTCACCGCGCTGCGTGACATCGCGGACACCCTCGAGCAGCGCAAGGAGACCCGGCGCGAGGTGCGCACCATCCTGGCGCAGGCGACGGCCACCGGCTACACCGTCGTCGGGATGGGGGCGGGGATCCTGGTCCTCCTCAACTTCCTCCAGGAGGGCACGGTCGCGAAGATGACCCAGGACTGGCTGGGACGGGCGGCGCTGGTCGTGGGCTGCGGTCTCCTCGTCGGTGGCGCCCTGCTGATCAGGCGGATGACGAGGTTCCCCTCATGAACGTGATGGTGGTGACGCTGCTCGCCGGTGCCGTCGCCGCTACCGCCACGCTGCTGCTGCTCGTCGGCTACCGCTCCTTACGGACGGACGCCCTGGACACCCTCGCGGTCGAGGACCTCGACCTCCTGCGCGGTCAGCAGCGGCGACGTGCGGAAGGCACCTCGCCGCTGCAGCGGCTCGCACGGCGGCTGGTGCCACGACTGCGACGCCTGCTCGGACCGCGGCGGCTCGCAGCGCTGCAGAAGCGTGTCGACGAGGCTGGTCGGCCCGACGGGCTCACGGTCGACGGCCTGCTCGAGCGGATCGCCTGGTGGTTCGTCCTGATGCTGCCCCTGGCGGTCGTCTTCGTCCTCCAGGGCAACCTGCTGTACGTCCCGCTGGTGTTCGCGGCACCTGCGGTCCTCCCGCTGAGCCAGCTCGCTCGCAGCCAGCGGCTGCGGCGTGAGCAGATCGACCGCGACCTCCCGGACTTCCTCGACGTGCTGGCTGTCACGGTGATGGCCGGCGTCTCGTTCCGTCAGGCCCTCGCCCGGGTCTCGGAGCGGTTCGACGGCGCCCTCGGCGAGGAGGTGCAGCTCACGCTGCACCAGATCACCAACGGGGCCTCGGTGCGCGATGCGCTCGTCGCGCTGCGCCAGCGCAGCTCGTCCGAGCCGGTCGGCCAGTTCGTCTCCGCGCTGCTGCAGTCCCAGGAGCTCGGTGCACCGCTCGCGCAGTCGCTGAAGCAGATCGCCCAGGACATGCGACGCGACAGCGGCCAGCGGCAGCGCCAGGCGGCGTCGCGCATGGCCCCGCGCGTCACGCTCGTGACGTCCCTGGTGCTGGTCCCGGCCTCGATGATCTTCATCTTCGTCGGGCTGTGGGTGGGCGCGGACATCGACGTCGGCTCGCTGACGGGAGGGCTGGGCGGATGACGCCTTCCCAGGGCTTCCACCGCCGCATCGTCTCGACAGCGATGTTCGTCCGGCTCGGCGCCATCGTCGTCGCGCTGTTCGGTCTCATGGGCGAGACGATGACGGCGCCCATCCTGCTGAGCGTCCTGGCGCTCGCAGGCACGTCGTTCGGCGTCCTGCTCGACGGCAGGGTGCTCGACGTGCTGCGGAAGCACCCGCTCGTGCTCGTCGTCGACATCAGCCTCAACCTGGCACTCGTCGCCGTGCTGGGGGTCGAGAACCCGCTCGTGCTGGCGACCTTCCCGACGGCGTTGCTGATCGGCATGCTGTGGACGCAGCGCTTCGCGGTCGTCGGTGCCGCCATCCTCGCAGCGGGGTACGTCCTCGTCGTCCAGACCGGACAGGTGGAGCAGTACGGGTTCATGCTGGATGTCGGTGTGCCCGCTCTCTACCTCTGTCTCGTCGGGATCGGCGGGGCCGTGCGTGCTGCGCACCGCGAGCAGGTCGCGGCGTACCGGGCCGCCGACCTGGCCCTGCGGGCCGTCGCCGCGTCCGACGAGCGCGCGCGCCTCGCGCGAGAGATGCACGACTCGCTCGGCAAGACGTTGCACGGGATCGCTCTGGGGGCGCGAGGGCTCGTGCTGTGGGTCGAGCGCGACCCTGCGCAGGCCAGGGTGCAGGCGATCGCTCTCGCCGAGGCCTCCGAGACCGCTGCGCAGGAGGCGCGGGAGATCCTCGTGCGCATGCGCACCGATCAGCCCGATCGCCCGCTCGTCGACGTCCTCGGCGACATCTGTCAGCAGTGGGAGGCCGACCACGGGGTGCCGTGCGAGGTCGTCGCTCGCTGCGCGGTGGACCTCCCGACCGACGTGCGGTACGAGGTCCTGGCGATCATCGGTGAGGCCCTCGAGAACGCGGCCCGGCACGCGGACGCCACGCGGGTCCGCGTCGAGCTCGAGAAGGACGGCCCGGACTGCCGCATCACGGTGGCCGACGACGGCACGGGCTTCATGCCGGAGCCTGACGGCCACAGCCCTCGCGGGCACTTCGGGCTCACGGGGATGCACGAGCGTGCCGCCGAGGTCGGCATTCAGGTCCGGATCGCGTCGCGGCCCGGCGCGGGGACCCGCGTCGAGGTGGTGCACCGCGGCAGCCACGACCCGTCCGGGTCGGTCGAGCGGGGAGTGGTGGATGTCTACGGATGAGCAGCAGCTGCAGCAGACCGGCAACGGGTCGCAGGGGCGTGCCACGCAGGATGTCGTGACAGTCGTCCTCGTGGACGACAACCCCGTCATCCGCATGGGTCTGCGCAGCCTCCTGGCGGCGTCGGAGCGTTTCCGCGTGGTGGGGGAGGCGGGGGACGGGGAGGAAGCGGTCCGCGTCGTGCGGGCGACGTTGCCGGACGTCGTGCTGCTCGACGTGCGGATGCCGCGACGGGACGGCGTGCAGGTCGCCGCAGAAGTGCGCACCTGGTGCAAGATCCTCATGCTCACGTACGCCGACACGCCGGACGTGGTCCGCGCAGCCCTCGATGCCGGTGCGAGCGGCTACCTCGTCCACGGGGCGTTCGACGCCGAGGACCTCCAGCGGGCCATCCTGTCGGTCGCGTCCGGCTCCTTCGTCCTGTCGGAGCGCGCGGCCACGGCCATGCGGGCGTCGTGGAGCCAGCCGGTCCAGGACGTGCCCCCCACGCGGCCAGACGTCGGACTGTCGGCACGTGAGACCGAGGTCATGGAACTCGTGTCGGCCGGCCGCACGAACGCCGAGATCGCTCGGACGTGCTTCGTGTCCGAGAAGACCGTCAAGAACCACATCAACCACATCTTCGCGAAGCTCGGGGTACGCACCCGCGCGGAGGCCGTCTCGGTGTGGCTGGGTGGTGCGACGTACCCATCGGCGCAGGGGTCGTGAATAGGTCCGGAAGTGGGTCCGTGGGCCCGTCGGCCGGACGGTGCCGGTCCGTAGTGTCCTCGTTGTCGAGAACAGCCGGGTACGCGTAGGGCGGGCCTGGAGAGCAGCGGAGCGGTGTTGACACCGCCGGCACCGATAGGAGCAGAGACATGACTCGCATGTTCGTCGCCACGCAGGTCCGCGTTCAGAAGGCTATCGAGCGGCTGGGTGACAGTGAGAAGGGCCAGGGGACGCTCGAGTACATCGGCATCCTGGTGATCGCGGCGCTGCTGATCGCGGCGGTCGTCGGCACGATGAAGACCTGGGACCCGACGTCGACCGTGCAGCACTGGATCGACGACATCAAGAAGAACGTCGAGTCTTGATCTGACGGTCGAGAGAACGTGTGCGCGCCGGGGCGGATCCGCCCCGGCGCGCACACGTGTCCCATGGATGGTGACGGGTTGACATGCGGGGAGGACGGTCCGGTGCGGGTACGTCGATGGTGGGGATCACGCTTCGCGGGGGAAGCGGCCGATCGCGGTGCAGCTGCGACCGCCATCGTCATCATGACGACGCTGGCCGCGCTCGCACTGCTGATGTGGGTCGTCTTCCCGCTGCTCAAGGTGTCGGCGCAAGCCGGCGAGTCGTCCTCGGCAGCTGATGCCGCGGCGCTGGCCGGTGCACAGCGGGTCCGGGAGGCGGCGCTGGACGCGGTGCGGACGCTCCCCGTCGGGACCACCCTCGGGTCAGCGCTGCCGCCGTCGGTGGGCATCGAGGCCGCCGCGCAGTACGCCGAGCGGAACGGCACGCGTGTCGTCCCCGGCTCCTACCGGGCAGACCTCGGTCGTGACCGGGTACGGGTCCAGGTCGAGCTGCCGGAGGCGGGCGAGACCAGCACCTACCGGTCTGCAGAGGCGCAGGTCGGTGTCTGGCTCGATCGATGCACGCTGGGTCGCCAGCGCGTCATCGTCGGGTACCAGCCGCCGCCGACGCCCACCCCGACCCCCACGCCGTCGCCTTCGCCGTCGCCGACAGCGACGCCGTCGCCGACGCCGCCCCCTCCGCCCATCCCGATCTACGGGTGGCACCACACCTTCACGTGCCGATCCGACTCGGGCGCGACGTTGGTGAGCTTCGGACCGGACCCGAGTGCGGACACGGTGCGCACGGCCATGAGGTCCTGGCTCGATGGTCGGCTGACGCCGGCGCTCGTGCAATGATGCTGCGCGATCGGGCGGGTGACGAGACACATGTGCGGAGGAACCGGATGAGGCATCGGCGTCGTGCGCTACACCCGGCAGCCCGCGGGGTCCGCGGGATGGCCGCAGTCGTCGCACTCGCTCTGGTCGCTGGTGCCTCTGCCGCCCACGCCGGCGCGGCCGGCGTGCCCGGCGACGTCGTGGTGGAAGGGCTCGACGTGCCGGTGCGTGCGACGTTCTCCACGCGTGGGCAGGGCGAGGCTGAGCAGCCGCCCGTCGATGGTGTCGTCCACGGCGTTCGGCGCGTGGACGGCGGCACGGTGCTGTACGTGTCGCTGGGCATCGCCGCGAGCTTCGACGAGAAGTTCTACGGCTCGTCGCTCTCACGTCAGGGCGTTGCGCCGTACGAGCGTGAGAACTTCAGCAGCCTCCTGCTCGTGGACCGCAACGGGGGCAAGGCGTACCGACCGTTGCCCGGGCCGGGCACGACATCGCCTGTCCTCGACCTGCAGGCGGACCCGGGTGAGCTGGCCGTGATGTACGCCGTGTTCCCGGAGCTGCCGCCGTCGACCGCCGTGGTCGACCTGTTCTTCGGTGGTGAGCAGGTGGGGGTCCTCGGGCTCCCGGTCGAGGAGGGTGCGCTCGCCCCCGTGGTCGACGAGGTCGTCCCGCAGACGGGTACAGGCTGGCCGCGCGTGCCCTCGGGGGCGTCGCTCGGCGAGCTTGATCCGACGCTCGCGACCTTCGACCTCGTGAAGTGGTCGGAGTCCGCCGCGACCGTCACGGCGGAGACCGGGCAGCAGGTCGACGCGACGCTCGACGCCAACGTGCTGTTCGACAAGAGCTCCGCCGTTCTGACCCCGGCAGCCACGGACGTGCTCGCCCGCGTCGCGCAGGACATCGCCGCGCGGGGCAGGGGCGAGGTCCTCGTCACCGGCCACACGGACTCCGATGGCAGCGACTCCTCCAACCAGGCACTGTCCGAGCAGCGCGCAGCCGCGGTCGTCGAGGCGATCCGTGGAGCAGCCGGTGACGCCGTGACGTTCACCGCTGTCGGCAAGGGCGAGAGCGAGCCCGCGGTCCCCAACGACTCGCCTGAGAACATGCAGATCAACAGGCGTGTCGAGATCTCGTACCAGGTGGAGGACCAGTGAGCAGAGTCCGGGCTCTCCCGGTCGCCCTCGTCGTGCTCGCGCTGGTCGGTTGCACGTCGACGAGCGCGCCCGACCCGACCGGCACGGGGACCGTCAGCCCTTCCGCGGGGACCGATGAGCTGACGATCGAGGAGTTCGCGGAGAGCGTCCTGGTCGGCCAGGCGGGGGCGGACGAGGGTTCCCCGCTCGTGACGCTCCAGGGCAGCCTCGAGGAGGACCCTGGCGTACCGCTCAGCGTGGACGTGCTCACGCTCGACACCACGGCGACGGGGACCGACATGACGTTCACCGTCGCGACGGGCGACGGGTCCACCACCGGATGGGGACCGACCAGGTCCTGGACGACGCCGGGGGAGTCGGCCTTCAGCGACGTCCGGGGCATCACGCTGACGGTGGAGACCACCGCGACATCTCTCCGCCCGTACACCGTCATGACGCACGTCGCGGACGGGCTCGACATGCTGTGCGCCTGCTCGGACTTCCCTCTGAGCCTCGACGGTGACCGGCGAGTGCTCACCGCGCTCTTCCCGCCGCTGCCGGCGGGGGTCGAGACGGCGACGTTGGGGCTGCCGGGGTTCGAACCCGTCGAAGTGCCTGTCACCCGCTCGTGAGCGCGCGGCACGCCCACCGTCGCCTCGCAGGAGCTCCCGAACCGCCGACGCCGTGCCGGTCTCCTAGGGCCCGGTCGGTCGGCCGGCGGACCTGACCGGGCCGACCGATCGGTGGCATCGGTGGGCCCTGGGTCCTACTCCACCGGCGGGCAACGGGCCCGGAGCTAGAACCGGCGACCCTCGGCCGGCGGCGGAACGGTACGTAGCGTCCTTCCTGGACAGATGCTGAGGACCAGGAGGCCGACGTGGTGCTGCGGACCCTACGGGCGCGTGCCGGGGTGGGCGACAAGGGTGCGGGGACGCTCGAGTACACGGGGATCCTGGCGCTCGCGGCGATCCTCGTCGCGGCCACCGTCGCAGGGACGACCACCGTGGCCCCCTACGCGGCGTCGGCCCTGTGTCGTGTCGTGACGGCGCTCGACGGCGGCACCGGTGGGTGCGACGTCCCAGCACCCCCCACGCCCCCGGACGACATGGACTACCACCCGGGCGTCTGCATGCTCTCCGAGACCAAGGAGAAGTACAGCGCCGAGGTCAAGATCTGGTTCGTCAAGCTCAGCGACAGCTCCGGGTTCATCGTCCAGGAGTTCTCCGACAAGACGGTGCGGGCCACGCTCACCGACGGTGCCGGGATCGGCGTCAGCGGCAACGTCGGATCCAAGACGTTCGACGCCGGCAAGCTCGGTGACGGCGACAACGCCGGGGCCGAGGTGAGCCTGGGTGGCGACCTGAAGTTCGAGTACGGCTCGACGTGGCAGTTCGACTCGAACGAGCAGTGGGAGTCGATGCGCGACCAGCTCGACGACTACCTCGTCCAGCAGGAGCAGATGAAGGGGCGCGGCGCGGCGGGCATGGCGATCTACCTGTCGTTGACCGACGGCTGGGTCGACGCGCCGAAGGACCCGAAGGTCTCGTACGCGAAGATCACGCTCGAGGCCGCGTTGAAGGCCAGCGCCGGCACGCGCATCCCCGGCACGAGCAAGGACGAGAAGGGCAAGGACAAGCTCATCGACCCCAAGGTGGGCGTCAACGGCTCCCTCACCGCCGGCGGCTCGGTGATCGTCATGAACGACAAGGAGACCGGCGCCAAGAGCTACACCTACGAGCTGAGCGGCAAGGGGACGCTGGGCGGCAGCATGGTGGTCGGCCACGCGACCGGTGAGGGATCGGTGACGGGCGCGTTCACGACGACGTACGACAAGAGCGGCAACCTCTCGCAGATCGCCTTCAAGTCGGCGTACGAGGTGGGGGGCAGCGCGAGCCTGGGCAACAACACGTTCAAGTCGGCGAACGGCAAGCTCGCCGACGGTGAGAGCCGCTCCGTGGTCACGACGACCAAGCTCGACGTGACCGACGAGAACAGGGCTCTGGTGCAGGGCTGGATCGACGACAACGCCGCCGGTCAGACCCTCACGCTGCCGTTCGCGGCGATGATCCCGGAGAAGCCGTCGAACGACCCCTTCATGCAGCTGATGTACGAGAAGGCCAAGCTCAGCCAGGTGACCTACCACAACGTGAAGGACTCCTGGGAGTTCGGTGCGGCGGTGAAGAAGGGCTGGGAGTTCGGCTTCAACATCAGCGCCGAGGAGGCCACGGCTACCAAGACGGACGCGTCGTTCCTGGGAGCACCGGGCCAGGACGGCACTCGGCAGATGGTCGACGACGCCCTGTGCAACTGAGCGTCGGGCGAGGACGGGACGAGGTGGGAACGATGCGTGGGCTCGTGTGGGCGTGGGTGGCAGGGACAGCGACGTACGTCGGCGTTCTGCTGGGGGGTGCCGTGCTCGTCGGTGTCCTGGCAGCGGGCTCCGGCGAGGTCGTGGTCGCCTGGCCGCTGCTCGTGGTCCCCGGCGCGCTCGCAGGCGTGATCGCGGTCGTCGTGGCGACGGCGCGGTCCGCACAGCGGCCGCCGCGGCGACGCGGTCTGGTCGCCGTGGCAGTACCGGCCCTGGCGGCGCTGGGCATGTCCGTCGGGGCCGCCGTCGAGGCGGCCGCGCGCGCGGACATCGCACTCCTGCTCCTCGTGCTCGATGTGGCGGTGCCGACGCTGGTCCTGCTCGTCACCGGCGCGCTGGGCGGTGCCGTCGCCCACGTACGCTGGGCGCCGGCAGCCCGGTCGTCCTACGTGGAGGTGGTCTGAGGTGGCCCGTCGTGCGGCGATGGTGACGGTCTGCGGTGCCGTGCTCGGCGTCGTCCTGGCAGGGTGCGCGGCACCCGAGGAGGTGGCTCTCACGACACCGGAGGGCTGGCAGCGGGTCGAGTCGGGTGCCCTGACGTTCGCCGTCCCGGGGGACTGGGTCGAGGTGCCGCAGTCGGACGACCTGTGGGGCGTCGGATGGTCGACCGACGCCGCGCCCGGACCGGGCTCCTTGCTCGTCGTCGGTGCGGCCGACCTCGGTGACGACGGTGCCGAGCAGGCCCTCGACACCTTCGTCGCGGGCGCCCAGGTCGGCGGGTGGGGGTACGGCTCCACGGGCAGGTCGACGCCCGTCGACACCGCGGCGCTCGAGGTGCAGCGCAACGACTTCACGTACGACGACGTCGAGGGCGTCGTCTGGACAGCGTCGGACCCGGACTCGGGCCGGGCCGTCGGGTTGCAGCTCACGGGCCGCGACCTGCCGCCGGAGGTCGTCGCGGGCATCGAGGAGAGCATCGCCGTCCTGCGCGTCGACGAGGGCTGAGACTGCCGCGACCTGCGTCAGCTTTGAGCCGCTGGGCCCATCGCCGAGTCGGGACAAACCCCTAGGCTCGCGCCGTGATCGACGATCGGTATGGCCTCATGGGCGAGCGCGTTCCTCCGAAGGAGGTCGGCGCGCATCGACGGTGGCACGACGACCGTGGTTCGGGGACCATCGAGTTCCAGGGTGTCCTCGTGGTCGCCGCGCTCCTGATCGGGGCGGTCGTCGGCTCCGTCGTCGTCTTCCCCGAGTACACGCAGGCGGCGCTGTGCCGGATCACCGACGTCGTCGGCGGTGGTGGTGACTGCGCAGTCGACGTGACCGCGGACGGCCCGCCTACGGACGAGCAGCTGCAGCCGCCCGTCTGCATGCTCGCGCAGACCTCGGAGGGCGGTGGCGTCGGCGTCGACATCGGCTTCGTCAAGCTCGGAGCCGACTGGGGCCTGCAGGTGACCGAGTTCAACGACGAGTACCACGCGCGCGTGACGAACGGTGCGTCCGGGGGTGTCCAGGCCGAGGCCAAGGGAAAAGGGGGCGTGGTGGACGTGTCTGCCTCGGCATCGGCCGAGCTGACGTACCAGCACGGTGACGCGTGGATCGTCCCGAGGGACGAGTGGCCGGAGTTCGAGCGCAACGCGAAGGACTACTTCGACCAGTCCGGGTGGCGCTGGTTGGGTGCCGGCTCGTGGTGGGGAGCGAGCGAGCCGCGCCCGCCGGACGTCACGTCCCACGAGGGCGGAGGGCGGGCCCAGGTGGCGGCCAACGCCAAGGTCGACCGCGACATCGAGGCCGCCGACCCGAAGAGGGGTGGGCGCATCACGGCAGCGGGCGCGTCCGCGCAGGCTTCCGGATCCGTCTCCGTCAAGCGGGAGAGGAACGCGCAGGACGACAGCGTGACCTGGACCTACACGATGACCGGCTCCGCCTCCGCCGAGGCGAGCGTCGTGGTCGTCGGCGGGAGCGCCCAGGTGTCGCGCGAAGGATCGCTCTCGGTCAAGCGTGACGCGAGCGGTGCGCTCCTGGAGATCACCTTCGACACCGTCGCCCGCGGCGGGGTGTCAGGCACCATGGGACTGGACGTCGAGCTCGACAAGACGGGTTCGGGCCGGCACGCCGCGCCCCACACCACGTCCCCGTCCTTCAGTGGCGGCCGCGACAGCAACGACGTGGTGGTGACCACGACGGTGCTCGAGATCACGAACGAGAACAGGGAGTTCGTCGAGGAGTGGCTCGCAGTGCGCGACGGCGGGTTCGACGCCGCGCTCCCCATGAGCCCCGTGATCCCCAGCTCGCCTTCTCCTGAGGACGCGATGCTGCAGGAGCTCTACGAGCGTGGGAAGACCTCGCGTAACGTGTACGAGGCGACCGACACGTCAAGCAGCGCGGGTGTCGGTGTCAGCGCTGGCGTCGGCGGCGGGTTCGAAGTCAACGGGAACACGGGGACGCGGCAGGTGGCCGAGGCGCACTTCCTCGGTTCGCCGCGCGCGAACGGGGAGCGTCCGTTCCTCCCTCACACGAAGTGTGACTGAGGGTGCAGCGGTTCCGTCGGTCCGTGATGCGTCAACTGAAGGAGTGCCAGTGTCGAAGTCGGTTCGTGCCGCGGTGGTCGTGATGGTCACCGGTGTCCTGTCCCTCGCGGCGTGCTCGGGTGGAGACGACGACCGCGTCGTGCCGCAGGGATGGCAGGACGAGCAGGTCGGTGCCCTGCGCCTGGCCGTGCCGCCCGGCTGGGAGCGCGCCGAGAGCGGCGGCGAGTACTGGACCGACGCCTGGCAGGTGGTCGAGGGTGACACCGTGGTGACCTCGATCGCCGTTGAGTACGACATACTCAGCAACGGTCCGAAGGCGGGCCTCGTCGTCGCCCACCTCCTGGAGACGATGCCGGCGATGGCGGGGTACGAGGTCGTCGAGCGTACGCCCGACCCGATCGACCTCGACGCGGACTTCGCACGTGCGCGCTACGTCTACGAGACCACGGACGGGGCGACGGCACAGGGTGTGCTGTGGGCGCTCGGTGCGGGACGCGAACAGCCTGCGGCGATCCAGCTCACGGGTGAGGTCGACGACGAGACCATCGAGCAGATCGAAGCGAGCCTGAGTTTCGACGCGCAGAAGTAGGCGCCGACGGTTCAGGAGCGGCCCGGCCACGGACACCGAGCACTCGACAGGACGTGGACACCCTTGACTGCAGACCGCCACCGATTCCGAGGAGCAGCCGGCCTCGCGGCGCTCGTCGTCCTGCTCGCGTCCTGCGCGACGGACGGCGGGGATCCCGCGAGCTCGCCCCCGGGTCCGCAGGACCCGACGACCCCGGCGTCCCGGCTGACGACCCAGGACGACGACGGGACGACCGTCATCGTGCTCGCCCTCACGCCCGAGGGCGAGATGGCGGACTCCGACGCCGAGCGGGTGCTGCGCTCGCTGACGCTCGGCTGAGCGGTGGCCATCGGTCTGGTGCTGGGGGCGATCCCCATCGTGGTGCTCCTCCTGGCGGGGGTCGGCATGCTCGTCGCAGGGCGGGCACTCGCAGGACGCTCGTCGGACGCGCGCGGGTTGGTGACGGTGGAGGCCGTGGTCGTCGAGAGGACCTCGTTCACCGACCCGGCGCGCATCACCTTCGACTACCCGCTGCCCGACGGCTCGTGGGCTCGTGCCACCCGGGTCGAGGGCGTCCCGACGCCCGGTGAGCGCGGCGCGGTCCGGCGGCCCGGTGAACGCATCCCGGTCTGGGTGAACCCCCGGAATCCCTCGGACGTCCGGCTCCCGGGGGCCCGGAGCGCCTCCGGGGCGGGCGGTGTGCTGCTGATGGTCCTCGGCGTGATGGCGTGCGTCGGTGCGCTCGTCATGGCGGTCGCCACCACGGTCTTCCTCACCTCGTAGGCATGACGTCGCGGCGTCGCGGCGTCACGGTCGCCCTCGGGCTGACCGCCGTGACCTCCGGGCGGGGTTGGCGTTGCCGTCGATGGGTGACGCCTCGACGACCACGCCGCCGATGATCGACACCCCTCAGCGAGGTGCGTACGTCGCGCGCTCCCGAGCACCCGCGGGGGCGCTCGCGACGGCGACGGTGGCACCGCCCACCAGCAGCCACAGGGCGAGGTCGAGCAGCACGGTCGTGGCCCCCGGAGCGGTGACGAGCTCCGCCGCGTAGGTGCGTCCGGTCCACGTGGTCGGGCTGAGCGCGTATCCGAGCCCGAGCCCGAGCGTCGCGCCCACGCGGAGCTGCGCACGGGTTCCCTGCAGGAGCCGTGGGCGCACCGCGAGCCAGGTCGCCGCGAGCAGGGCCGCCGTGACGAGCAGGACGCGCAGTACCAGCCCGGCCTGCAGGTCGCCGGTCTGCTGCGCCAGGTACCCGGCCGCGAACCGGCTGAGCAGGGCAGCCGACCCGGTGGTGACGGCCACCTGGGCGACGAGTGCAGGTTGCATGGAGCAGGTCCTTCACGGATCGGTGTCGTCGGCGGTGACGAGGGGCATGTCCTCGTCGACCCGCTCCACGCTAGGTCGCGGGCGTGTGCCGCCGGTGGGCCTGCGAGCCCACGGCGGGGCCCATGCCGTACCCGGGGCGCAGCACGACGACGCCGGACGTCGACGCCTATCGGGGCGTCGGAACCCCGCGGCACGCGGACTAGGCTGGTCTGCGTGACGCAGACCCCCGATCCCGCCACGCCCCCGCAGCCCACGACCCACCGGCCGGTCCTCGTCGTCGACTTCGGCGCCCAGTACGCGCAGCTCATCGCGCGGCGCGTGCGCGAGGCGAACGTGTACTCCGAGATCGTGCCGCACACCGCGACCGTCGAGCAGATGCTCGCGAAGGACCCGGCGGCGATCATCCTGTCCGGCGGCCCGTCGTCGGTCTACGCGGCCGGCGCGCCGTTCGTCGGTCCCGAGCTCTTCGAGGCCGGGGTGCCGGTGCTCGGGATCTGCTACGGCTTCCAGGCGATGGCCCAGGCCCTCGGTGGCACCGTCGCGCAGACCGGGCAGCGCGAGTACGGCGGCACGGCCGTCGAGATCACCGACCCCGGGACCGTGCTGGACGGCAGCCCCGAGGCGCAGACGGTGTGGATGAGCCACGGCGACGCCGTGCACGCCGCACCCGAGGGCTTCGAGGTCCTCGCGACCAGCGCGGGCAGCCCCGTCGCGGCGTTCGAGGACCGGGAGCGGCACCTGTACGGGATGCAGTGGCACCCCGAGGTCAAGCACTCGCCGCTGGGTCAGGCGGCCATCGAGAACTTCCTGTACCGCGGCGCCGGGCTGAAGCCCGACTGGACCCCGGGCAACGTCGTCGCCGAGCAGGTCGAGCGCATCCGTGCCCAGGTGGGCGACGCGCGCGTGATCTGCGGCCTGTCCGGCGGCGTCGACTCGTCCGTCGCGGCGGCGCTCGTGCAGCGCGCGGTCGGTGACCAGCTCACCTGCGTGTTCGTCGACCACGGCCTGCTGCGCGCGGGCGAGGCCGAGCAGGTCGAGAAGGACTTCGTGGCGGCGACGGGCGTGCAGCTCAAGGTCGTGGACGCGCGCGAGCGTTTCCTGACCGCGCTCGCGGGCGTGTCCGACCCGGAGACGAAGCGCAAGATCATCGGCCGCGAGTTCATCCGCGTGTTCGAGGACGCCGCGCGCGAGGTCGTCGAGGACGCCGGTGCGCACGGCGACACCGTGAAGTTCCTCGTGCAGGGCACGCTCTACCCGGACGTCGTGGAGTCGGGCGGCGGCGAGGGCGCGGCCAACATCAAGTCGCACCACAACGTCGGCGGCCTGCCGGACGACCTGCAGTTCGAGCTCGTCGAGCCGCTGCGCACGCTGTTCAAGGACGAGGTGCGGGCGGTCGGTCTCGAGCTGGGCGTGCCCGAGGTCATCGTGTGGCGCCAGCCGTTCCCCGGCCCCGGGCTGGGCATCCGGATCGTCGGCGAGGTCACGGCCGAGCGGCTCGAGACGCTGCGCGCCGCTGATGCGATCGCGCGCGAGGAGCTCACGCGTGCCGGGCTGGACCGCGAGATCTGGCAGTGCCCCGTGGTGCTGCTGGGTGACGTGCGGTCGGTCGGCGTGCAGGGCGACGGCCGCACGTACGGGCACCCGATCGTGCTGCGGCCCGTGTCGTCCGAGGACGCCATGACGGCCGACTGGACGCGCCTGCCGTACGACGTGCTCGCGACCATCTCGACGCGCATCACCAACGAGGTGCCCGAGGTGAACAGGGTCGTGCTCGACGTCACGAGCAAGCCGCCGGGCACCATCGAGTGGGAATGAGCGGGACCGTCACGTGACGATGGGCGTGCTGGCGTTCGGGCTCTTCGCGGTCGGGTTCATCGCCACCGGTGCGGCCGTCGCCGTCGTGGGTGCGGTGATGCTGCGCCGCAACGCGCGCCTGCCGACGTCGCGCGTGCCCGTCGAGGCGGTCGTCGTGCACCGCACGAGCCACGTCCGCCCGTCGAGCGTGACCTTCGACTACCCGGTGCCCGGTGGGTGGCTGCGCGCGCGGCGGGTCGAAGGGCTGCCGGTGACGAACGGGCAGGGGCGGGTCGCGCAGCAGGGGGACCGGATCACCGTGTGGGTGGACCCGCGCGACCCGGCTGCCGTGCGGCTGTCGTCCGGGGCGTCCGCGTCGTCCATGGGCGGTGTGCTGCTGATCCTCATGGGTCTGCTCCTCGTGGGCGCAGGGCTGTGGTTCGTGACCGTCAGCCTGGTGCTCGGGCGCTGAGCCTGCGCCCCGTGGGGCAGAATCGACCAGCGACGACGAGAGGACCAGCGTGACCACCGAACCGACCAGCACCCCGACCGAGGTCGGGACGTCCGACGCGACGACCTGGGGGCGCAAGGCCCGGGGGTCGCTGAGGCGCTACCGCGTGATGGCGTGGATCACGGGCGTGATGCTGCTCATCCTCTGCGTCGAGATGCTGTTCAAGTACGTGCTGAAGCTCCCGGGGTTCAACGTCGAGGGCGATCCGCGGCACGAGGCGGCGCGCATCATCGCGATGGTGCACGGCTGGGTGTACGTCGTGTACCTCGTCACCGCGTTCGACCTGTGGTCGACGTTGCGCTGGCGGCTCCGGCGGTTCCTGGCGATGGCCGCGGCGGGCGTCGTGCCGGTCATGTCGTTCGTCCTGGAGCGGCGCGTGCACGCGGACGCGGACGCCCGCATCACCGCGGCCACCGGGCCGCAGGCCTGACGCCGGACGGCCGACGCGTGCGGATCGTCCACGTCTCCGACTGCTTCGCGCCGCGGACCGGGGGCATCGAGACACAGGTGGGCGACCTCGCCCGGCACCAGGCGCGTGCGGGCCACGAGGTGCACGTGCTGACGGCCACCCTCGGTGAGGGCGGGGCGCGCAGCGGCGTCGTGGACGTCGAGGACGGCGTGCACGTGCACCGGCTCGGGGCGCGCCTGCCGTTCGACCTGCCCGTCAACCCCGTCGCGGGCCCGGGCCTGATCCGGTCCGCGCTGCGCGACGTGCGACCCGACGCCGTGCACGTCCACGCCGGCGTCCTGTCACCGTTCGCGTTCGACGGCGTCCGCGTCGCGACCGCACTGCACCTGCCGACGGCGATCACGTGGCACTGCATGCTCGACGGCACGGTGCGCCTGGGACGGCCGCTCGTGCGGCACACCCGGTGGCGTGGCCTGCCCGCGGCGCTGAGCGCCGTGAGCGGTGCGGCAGCGGAGCGGGTCCGCGAGCTGTTCGACGCGCGCGTCGACGTTGTGCCCAACGGCATCGACGTCGCCGCGTGGGCGCCCCCGGCCGGGCGCGCGGCACCGGCAGTCCCGCAGGACGGCGCGCCCGAGGCGCCGCTGCGCCTCGTCGCGACCATGCGCCTGGCGCCACGCAAGCGTGCCGTACCCCTGGTCGACGTCGTCACGGCCGCCGCCCGGCGCCTGCCGCCCGACGCCCTGCACCTCACCCTGATCGGCGACGGCCCCGCGCGCGACGCCGTCCGCGCGCGTGTCGCGGCGGCCGGGCTGGAGCGCGTCGTCGAGCTCCGCGGGCGTCTCCCGCGCGCGGAGGTGCGGGCGGCGTACCGCGACGCCGACGTTTTCCTGGCGCCCGCCCGCCTGGAGGCGTTCGGGATCGCGGCGCTCGAGGCGCGCACCGCTGGACTCGCCGTGCTGGCGCACGCCGGGACGGGTGTGGGGGAGTTCGTCACCGACGGCCTCGACGGGTTCCTCGTCGCCGACGACGCGGAGATGATCGAGGCGGTCGTCCTGCTGGCCCGGGACCGGGACCTGCTGGCGGGGATGCGCCGTCGTGCGGCGAGCGTCCCGCCGCCCTTCGACTGGGAGCACGTGCTCGACGCGGCCGAGGTCCAGTACGCGAGGGCGCGCACGCTCGTGTGACGCGTGCGTGCTGGACCGGGCGCGTGCTGTGCCCGCACCCGCCGCGTGCTGTGCCCGCACCCGCCGCGTGCTGCGCCGCGTCGGGCCAGGTGGGCACACCGCAACAGGCCTAAGGTCCGGGGTCGGTCCCGTGTTTCACTCGTCCGGGTGAGCAGGGCGACACGCCCACGGGACCAGGGTCCCACCTGAATGGCCTCACCTGCGACGACGCTGTTCACGTGAGCACGTCGCTCACCGGGCCGGACCTCCGGTCACGCGGGGGTCCAGTCCTAACGATCGGGGAGATCGAGATGTCGAACGAAGCAGTCCAGAGCAAGCCCGCCCACCTCAAGGTGCTGGCGATCATCGTCCTCGTCTTCGGCGTCGTCTTCGCGGTCGCAGGCGCCGGCACCTGGATCGCCGTGTCCAGCAACCTCCGCGCCGAGCAGATCACCGTCTCCGACGACGCCGCGGCGTTCGGCGGCGCGCTGGTCGACACGCCGTGGGAGGCGTGGGCCCAGGCCGACATCATCAACACGCACGCGCTCGCCGGCTCGGGTGGCAAGACCTACGCCGAGCTCGACAAGGAGGACCCGGCGCGCGCGACCGTCATGAACGGCTCGTTCCTGCGCGCCTCGCTGTTCACCTCGGTCGTCGCCTTCGGCGTCGGGCTCCTCGTCTTCGGCCTGGGCATCGTCTTCATCGTCACCGGCGAGGCCCTGCGCCGCATCGCCGCCCGGATCGATACGCCGATCGGCTCCGCGCCCGTCGCCCAGTCCGTCTGAGCAGGTCGCGGCCTTCGCGGCTCGCGACACGCGCGGTCCGGTGAGCGGACCGCGCGGCAGACACCAGAAGGCCGGCACCCGTCACGGGTGCCGGCCTTCTGCCGTGCGCCGACCCGCCGTGCAGGTCGGCGCGCGAGTCACTGCTCGCTGCGGTTGCGGCGCACCCCCTGGAACAGGGGGCCCACGATGAGCCCGACACCACCGGCGATGAGCAGCACGATGGCGGCGAGCTGGACGTCGATCGTGTACCCGGCGGTGACGAGGACGACACCCAGACCCACGAAGGCGACGATGAGGCCCCACACGATCGTCCCCACCCGCACGCCGGCGCGGTGCGCGCTGACGCCCGGGGTGCGGGGCGTCGCGTCGTCGGGTGCGACGGTGTCGTGCCGGGCGGTGTCCTGCCGGGCGGTGTCCCGCACGGGGTCGTGCAGGGTGCTGTCGTCGGTGCTCACGGTGCGACCTCCTCGATGATGCGGACCTCGCCGACACCCGCGCTGATGTCGAGCACGAGGTTCGGTGAACCGGCGGCGGCGTCGTCGTCCTGGTACACCAGGTCGCCGAGGCCCACGCCGCTCTGCTCGTGGACGTCGTCGTCGACCTCGAACCGGACCGCCCCGATCCCGTTCGTGACGTTCGCCTGGACGGCCGCCTCCTGCGGCACGACGACCACGAGCTGCCCGGCACCGATCGAGATCGGCACCGTGAGGACGTCGTCCTCGAGCGGGACGCCCGTGAGGTCGATGCGGGAGCTGCCCGCCGCGAGCTCGAACCCGTTGCTCGCGACGACGCGGCTCGTCACCACGACGTCCCGCTGCTGCCCGTCCCAGGCGCCGTGGACGGTGTCCGCCCAATCGGTCTGGTGCAGCAGCGCCGTCGGGGCCCACACCAGGGCCCCCACGATCGCGAGGAAGCCGACGAAGCCGCTGCTGCGACCTCGCAGGCCCAGCGTCACGATGCCCAGTCCCGCGATGATCAGCGCGACGCCACCCGCGGTGAGCCCCAGCGGGCCGTCGTACGCGCCCGTGCGCTCGGCGAGCATCAGGACCCCGAGCCCCACCACGCTGAGGCCGACGACCGCGCCGACGGTCGCGCCGTCGGCGCCGCGCCGCGGGGGCCGGGGGGGTGCGGGCGGGACCGGAGACACCGGCGCGCTGCCGTACGGCGGGTACGGGGGCGCCGGCGGGTACGGCGGCTGGGGGGTTCCAGGAGCCGCAGGCGTGGCGGGTGCCTGCGCGCTCGGCGGCAGGGGTGCGGTGGGTGCCTGCGCCGCCCACGCCGCCGCCGCCGACGTCGCGGGGCCGGTCGGGTGGTGCGCGCCGCCGGGAGGCGCCCAGCCTGCGGGCGGCTGCCACCGGCTGCGACGCTGCACCGCGGTCGCCACGAGCGCGACGAGGCCGATGATGCAGACGAGCCACAGCGCGCCGCCCAGGGCGCTCCCGCCGTCCCAGAACCACCACCAGCCGTCGCCCCTGGCCAGGCCGACGACGACGAACGCGAGCGAGCCGAGCAGCGCGCCGTCCGCGTCGCCCGCGCCCAGGCGCTCGAGCAGGATCCGGTTGTCCCGGGCGTCGGGCAGCAGCGCCCACGCGACGCCGTAGAGCACGAGCCCGAGCCCACCCACGAGGAACGTCACGGCCAACAGGCCGCGCACGAGCAGCGGGTCGACGCCGGCACGCTCCGCCAGGCCGCCGGCCACGCCGCCGACCCAGCGCTCGTCGGAGCGGTACAGCCCCGTCCGACGCACCCCGGCCCAGAAGGCGGGGGGAGCGGGCGGGGGCGTGGAGCCCGGGTGCGGTCCGGGGCCCGTGCCGGGCGTCGGGCCCGGCGTGCCGGCATCAGCACCGGCGGGAGTCTGCGTGTCCATGGCTCGATCCTGACCGCACCATGGTCCCCGGGACATCCGGGACCATCCCTGACCCGACCCTGGCCTGCACCCCCATCTCCTCGTCCCGACCCCTGAACCTGGTGGCCGGAGCACCTGCGCACGGGGTCCGGCGTGTGACGATCTGTGCGTGACCCCTGTCCCGTACGGCGCCCCGGCGCAGCCCGGCGCGTCCCCGCGCGCCCGCCTGCCGTTGTGCCGTCCTGAACGCGGCCGCTGGATCGCGGGTGTGGCCACCGGGCTCGCGGCCCACCTGGACCTCCCCGTCGCGGTCGTGCGGATCGCGCTGGTGGCACTCGTGCCCGTCGCCGGCGTCGGCGCGGCGCTCTACGGGTTCTGGTGGCTCGTCGTGCCCGTCGGGGACCCCGCGGCAGCAGCCGCCGCCGCACGGCCGAGCACGATGCAGCGGCTCGCCCGGCGCCAGCCCTTGCGAGCCGACGGCCGCCGCGTCCCGTGGGCGGAGCTCGCGCTCGGCGGACTGCTCGTCCTGACGGCCGCCGTGCTGGTGGGCTCGCGTCTGGGGGCGAGCATCGACGCCGCCTGGGCCCTGCCCGTCCTCGTCGTGCTCGTCGGTGTGGCGCTCGCCTGGAGCCAGCTCGACGCGCTGCAGCACGGGCGGCAGGACGGGCGCCGCATCAGCGTCCTGCGCCTCATCGGCGGTGGCTTGCTTGCGGCAGCCGGTGTGCTGCTGGTCGTCGGGCAGGTCGTGGGGCGGGGGGTCGAGCCCATGCTCCTGGTGCAGTCCGGCGTCGCGGCGCTCGCCGTGCTGCTCGGGGTCGGGCTGGTCATGGCGCCGTGGTGGGTGCGCCTGGTGCGCGCGCTCGGGGACGAGCGCGCCGCGCGCGCCCGGGAGGCGGAGCGGGCCGACATCGCGGCGCACCTGCACGACTCGGTCCTGCAGACCCTCGCGCTGATCCGGGCGCGCTCCGACGAGCCCGCCGAGGTCGCGCGGATGGCCCGCGCGCAGGAGCGCGAGCTGCGGGAGTGGCTGTACGACGACCGGAACGAGCCGGGCGTGTCGCTGGCGGCGGCGCTGCGGGCGGTGGTCGCCGAGGTCGAGGACTCGCGCTCCGGACCGGGGGGCGAGCCGGTGGCCGTCGACGTCGTCGTCGTGGGGGACCGTGTGCCCGAGCCCGACACCCTCGCGCTGCTGCAGGCCACGCGCGAGGCGCTCGTCAACGCCGTCGTGCACGGGCGGCCCCCGGTGTCGTTGTACCTCGAGGTCGGTCCGCAGTCCGTGGAGGTCTTCGTGCGGGACCACGGCGACGGTTTCGACCTGGACGGTGTCGGTCCCGACCGGTTCGGTGTCCGGGAGTCGATCATGGGACGCGTGCGGCGCCGCGGTGGCACGGCACGAGTGACGAGCAGCCCCGAGCGGGGCACCGAGGTCCACCTGTGCATGCCCGTCGGTGGCGGCGGGTCCGGCAGGGGACCGGACGAGGACGAGGAGCGCGACGCGTGAGCGAGCAGGTCGACGTGGTGCTGGTGGACGACCACCACATGTTCCGTGCGGGCGTGAAGGCGTCGCTCGACGCGCGCGTGCGCGTCGTGGGGGAGGCCGCGACGGTCGACGAGGCGGTGCAGGTGGTGCACGACCTGCGCCCACCCGTCGTCCTGCTCGACGTGCACCTGCCCGGCGGGGACGGCGGTGGCGGCGCGGAGGTGGTCCGCAGGTGCGTCGACGTGCCGGGCACGCGGTTCCTCGCGCTGTCGGTGTCGGACGCGTCCGAGGACGTCGTCGCGGTCATCCGCGTGGGCGCGCGGGGGTACGTCACCAAGGCGATCGACCCCAAGGCGCTGTCGGACGCGGTGCTGCGGGTCGCGGGCGGGGACGCCGTGTTCTCGCCGCGCCTGGCCGGCTTCGTGCTCGACGCGTTCGGCACGGCCGCGGGTGACGTCGCGACCGGGGACGACGAGCTCGACCGGCTCTCGGCGCGCGAGCGGGAGGTCATGCGCCTCATCGCCCGCGGGTACACGTACCGGGAGGTCGCGGCCGAGCTGTTCATCTCGATCAAGACCGTCGAGACCCACGTGTCCGCGGTGCTGCGCAAGCTGCAGCTGTCGAACCGCAACGAGCTGACCCGGTGGGCGGCGGCGCGCCGGCTGCTGTGACGGCAGGCCTGTGGGCCGGTGACGTCAGGTGCGTGCGGCGTCGAGGCGCGCGACGACGGACGCGAGGATCGCGGCCCACTCCTCGTCGGGCAGCGCCGGCAGGTGGAGCGTCCACAGCGGCATGACGAGCCCGCGCAGCTGCAGCATGCCCTCGGGGCGTGCGGAGAAGAACACGTGCAGGTGCCCGTTGCCGTCGCCCCAGCGCTGCACGTGGACGCGCCCGACGCCCGGCACGGCGGCCAGCGCGCGCTCCACACGGACGATCATCCGCCCGAGCTCGGCGGCGGCGTCGTCGTCGAGGTCGTTCAGGTCGCCGTGCGCGCGTCGGTCGAGGATGACCGACGGGACGCTGACGGTGCTCGACGCGCTGAGGCGCCACGTGCCGTCCGTCCAGGCGAAGTGCTCGTCGGTACGGGCGCAGCGTCCGCAGGTCGCGGCGTCCTCGTCCTGCCGGGGCGGCTCGGGGACCACCGGGTCCTCCAGCGCGCGCATCCGCAGTCCCTCCCGCTCGAAGGGGAAGGTGTCCCAGCCGGCGATGTCACCCACGGCGAGCCGGCCGTCGGTGCCGGACGCGGCGCGGGCTCGTGCGACGAGGCCGGGGACGTCGAGAGCGGCGTCCGTCGCTCGGGGCGTGGTCATCGGATCCTCCTGCCGTGGCGTGCGAGACCTGCGCGAGCGTAACGCTCGGCGCTCCGGCGGGTGACGGGTTTCACAGGGGAGGCGGGCGAGTTCCTTGATCTGACGGGGTGTCAGGTCCTCTAGCATGTCGTGATGGACACTGTTCACGGAATCTCCCTGGTGCTGCACCTCATCGGGTGGGCGGTCGTCCTGGGCGGCGCTCTCGCGGGGATGAAGAGCACGACCCTGCCGTCGGGCACCTTCCACGGCATCCTCACCGCGCTCGTCACGGGCATCATCCTGACCGGGCTCCTGGGCGCGGACGCGAACCACGTGAAGATCGCCGTCAAGCTCGTCATCACGCTGCTCGTGACGGTCCTCGTCGTGCTCGGCCGACGCCGCCCGGAGAAGGTGACGCGCGGTTCCCTCGGGGCCATCTCCGGCCTCGTCGTGGTGAACGTCGCGCTCGCCGTCCTCTGGCACTGACGGACCGGTCCCGCGCCGACCCGGGGCTGAGGCCTCGGTCGGCGCGGGCGGGGCGTAGTCGTTAGCCTCACGTCCGTGACGATCGACTGGGCCGCGGAGCTCGACCTGCTGGTGACGGTCCTCGTGGTCGTCGGGCTGGTCGGTGTCGTCGTGCAGGTGCTTCCCGGCGCGTTCCTCGTCGGTGGTGCCGTGACCCTCTGGGGCGCGCTGCAGGGCACCGGGCTCGGATGGGCGGTCGCCGTCGTCGCGGTGGTGCTCACCGCGGCCGGGCAGGTCGTCAAGTACCTCGTCGCGGGCCGCCACATGCAGCGCTCCGGCGTGCGCAGCAGCACGCTCGTGTGGGGCGGGGTCGCAGGTGTCGTCGGGTTCTTCGTCGTCCCGGTCGTGGGCCTTCTCCTGTTCTTCGTCGGCGCGGTGTTCCTCGTCGAGTGGCTCCGGGCGCGCGACGTCCCGACGGCCCGGCGCGCGACGCTGCGCGCACTGCAGGCCACGGGCCTGACGATCCTCGTGGAGCTCGCGACGGCCATGCTCGTGGTCGGCGTGTGGCTCGGCGCGCTCCTCGCGCGATGACCTGCGCCGCGCACGGGTATGTCGGCGGCGGCGCCTAGGCTGGGTGGTGCCATGACGTCGTTGTTCGAGAGCCTCGCCCTGCCCGTCCCCGGAGCGCCCGCCGCACCGGACGCGCGCGCCGCCGTCGCGCGCTCGCACGCCGGGGAGTCGTCCGGCCTCCCGCTCGTCGTCCCACCGCGCGACGACGAGCCCGCCGACGACCGGACGGGTCCCGCCGCCGAGCGCGCCGCCGCGGACGCGAGCCGCGCCCCCGCGCTGCTCGACGGGCTCAACCCCCAGCAGCGCGCCGCCGTGCTGCACTCCGGTGGTCCGTTGCTCATCGTGGCGGGCGCCGGGTCCGGCAAGACGCGCGTGCTCACCCACCGCATCGCGCACCTGCTGGCCACGCACCGCGCGCGGGCGGGGGAGATCCTCGCGATCACGTTCACCAACAAGGCCGCAGCCGAGATGCGCGAGCGCGTCGAGCACCTGGTCGGGCCGTCCGCGCAGCGGATGTGGGTCTCGACGTTCCACTCCGCGTGCGTCCGCATCCTGCGGCGCGAGGCCGCGACGCTGGGGCTGCGGACCAGCTTCTCGATCTACGACCAGGCGGACTCCCAGCGCCTGCTCACGCTCGTGGCACGCGAGCTCGAGCTCGACCCGAAGAAGTTCCCGGCGAAGGCGCTCAGCCACAAGATCTCCGCGCTCAAGGACGAGCTGGTGGACCCCGACGCGTTCGCCGCGAGCAACGGCGGCGGCCGCGCGGACGACTTCGACACCGTCCTCGCGCAGGTCTACACGCGGTACCAGCAGCGGCTGCAGCAGGCCAACGCGCTGGACTTCGACGACCTCATCATGCGCACCGTGCACCTGCTGCAGGCGTTCCCGCAGGTCGCCGAGCACTACCGGCGCCGGTTCCGGCACATCCTCGTCGACGAGTACCAGGACACCAACCACGCGCAGTACGTGCTGGTGCGCGAGCTCGCGGGCGTGGGCGCGCCGACTGAAGGCGGCGTCGAGCGCGGCGAGCTGACGGTCGTCGGCGACGCCGACCAGTCGATCTACGCGTTCCGCGGCGCCTCGATCCGCAACATCATGGAGTTCGAGGAGGACTACCCGGACGCCACGACGATCCTGCTCGAGCAGAACTACCGCTCGACGCAGACGATCCTGTCGGCCGCGAACGCGGTCATCAGCAAGAACTCCGGGCGGCAGGCCAAGCGGCTGTGGACCGACTCGGGTGCCGGCCCGCAGATCGTCGCGTACGTCGCGGACACCGAGCACGAGGAGGCGCGGTTCGTCGCCGAGGAGATCGACCGGCTCGGCGACTCCGCGGGTGTGCGCCCCGGCGACGTCGCGATCTTCTACCGGGCCAACGCCCAGTCGCGTGCGCTCGAGGAGGTGCTCGTCCGCGTCGGCCTGCCGTACAAGGTGGTCGGCGGCACGCGCTTCTACGAGCGCAAGGAGATCAAGGACGCGATCGCGTACCTGCGCGCCGTGGCCAACCCCGACGACGACGTCAGCACCCGCCGCATCCTCAACGAGCCCAAGCGCGGGCTGGGGGAGCGCTCGGAGGCGATGGTCGCGGCGTTCGCCGAGCGGGAGCGCGTCTCGTTCGGGGCCGCGCTCACGCGCCTGGACGAGGTGCCCGGCCTGGGCACCCGTGCCCTGACCGGGCTGCGCGCGTTCGCCGCGATGCTCGACGAGCTGCGCGACCTCGCCGCGTCCGGCGCCGGGCCCGCCCAGGTGCTGGGGGCCGCGCTCGACCGCAGCGGCTACCTGACGACCCTGCGCGGCAGCGACGACCCGCAGGACGGTTCGCGCGTCGACAACCTCGCCGAGCTGCACGCCGTGGCCGCGGAGTTCGAGGAGTCCGACCCCGAGGGCGACCTCACCGACTTCCTCGAGCGTGTGTCCCTCGTGGCCGACTCCGACCAGATCCCCGTGCCGGACGGCGTCGACGACGAGGCGACCGCGGCCGCCGCACGTGACGCGGGCGTGGTCACCCTCATGACGCTGCACACCGCCAAGGGCCTGGAGTTCCCGGTCGTCTTCCTCACGGGCATGGAGGACGGCACGTTCCCGCACATGCGTTCGCTGGCGGACCCGGACCAGCTCGCGGAGGAGCGGCGCCTGGCGTACGTGGGGCTGACGCGAGCGCGGCAGCGCCTCTACGTGTCGCGTGCCGCGGTGCGCACCGCGTGGGGCGTGCCCAACGAGTTCCCGCCCAGCCGGTTCCTCGACGACATCCCCGAGGAGCTCGTCGACTGGCGGCGTCGGGAGTCCTCGACGTCGCGGCTGCGCGGCGGTTGGGGCTCGGGCTTCGGTGCCGGCGGCGGGACGCGCGGCGCGTCGTCGTGGGGCGAGCGTGGTGGCTCGGGGTCGAGCAGCGGCCCGGTGCGCAGCGAGAAGCGCGAGCCGCTGCCCCGCACGGGCGCGTCGTTCGGCTCGGCGACGCCGCGTGGTGCCGTCCCTGACCTGGCGATCGGCGACAAGGTCACGCACGACGCGTACGGGCTCGGCACCGTGATCGCGCTCGAGGGCGCCGGGCAGAACGCCGTCGCCAAGATCGACTTCGGCAGCAACGGCGAGAAGCGGCTGCTGCTGCGGTACTCCCCGGTCACCAAGCTCTAGCGGGGTGGCCCGTGCCCGTCCCCGGGCGGGCAGGTGCGCGCCGTCCGCTACCGTGTCCCGCCGGGACGCCGAGGACGGGAGCACGCGCGTGAGCAGGACCAGGACCGCTCTGGCGGTGGCCGTCGGTGCGGTGGTGGCACTGACCGCCTGCACCGGGGGAGGCGCCGTGCCGGTGCCGGCGGGGACCCCGAGCGCGACCGCCACCGCGGCTGCACCGGTCGAGCCGGTCGAGCCGGTCGTCGTCGAGACCGTGCTGGACGGTGAGACCGTCGACCTCCAGGTCGGGCCGCTGGC
Source organism: Cellulomonas xiejunii (assembly GCF_024508315.1). Classification (NCBI taxonomy): domain Bacteria; kingdom Bacillati; phylum Actinomycetota; class Actinomycetes; order Micrococcales; family Cellulomonadaceae; genus Cellulomonas; species Cellulomonas xiejunii. The sequence continues at coordinate 2,824,958 of NZ_CP101987.1, read as the reverse complement.
CGTGCACGACGACGCGGCGGTGCTCAGGCTCGCGGCGAGCGCGACGTACCCGACGCTGATGTCCGCGTTCTCCTTCGTGTTCGAGAGCATCGGCAGCCCGGGCCCCAACGGGGTCCGGGTGGTCGACCTGGACGCCGGGACCGTGACGCGGGCGCTGCGCACCGACGACGACAGGGTCGTCATGACGCGCAACGGCACCCCGGGCGGGCCCGCGACCGACGCGGCCGACGAGGCCGCCGGCGACGACGTCGTGATCCTCTACGTCGCGTTCCCCGTGCCCGACGCGGCGACGGTCGACGTGCTGCTGCCCGCCGCCGGGTGGGTCCCCGGGGTCCCGGTCGTCAGCGCCGACCACGCCGGCGTGCTCACCGTCCCGCCGTCCGAGCTGGTCGAGGGGGCTCCGGTCCAGCAGGACGCGTTCACGCTCGAGGCGTACACCGAGGTGCTGGGCGGCCAGGTGCGGTCGCGGCAGAGCACCGAGCGCCTCGAGGTCGCGGTGTCGTCAGACGTGCTCTTCGCGTTCGACTCCGACCAGCTCGCCCCCGACGCCGACGGCGTCCTGCAGGCCGCGGCCGCGCAGGTCGCGGGGCACGACGGCGGCAGGCTCACGGTCGTCGGTCACACCGACGACCAGGGCGACGAGGCGTACAACCTCGACCTCTCGCAGCGCCGCGCGGCGACGGTCGCGGCGCGCATGGCCGGGCTCGCGGACCTGGCGGCGTTCGACGTCGCCGTCGAGGGGCGGGGGGAGACGCAGCCGGCCGTGGCGGGCAGCGGTGAGGCCGAGCGTGCCCTGAACCGGCGCGTGGAGCTGGTGCTCGAGACCTCGGGCGGGCCCGAGCCGGAGGAGGTCGTCGAGGCCGTCGGGTCGCTGCCGGACCCCCAGGGCCCGGTCGCCCCTGGTCCGACCGGCGTCTCCGTGGCCGGCGACGACGTCTTCGACGTGCGGCTCGAGCAGGTCCGCCGGGTCGGGCGCTACGTCGTCGGTGGTCTCGAGGTCACGAACACCGGTGCCGCCGACCTGTCCCTGGGATCCCTCTCGGTCGGCGCGTGGGACTCGCGCGGGTCGTTCGACCCGCAGCTGCAGACCGCACCCACCAACGTCACGCTCGTCTCCGGTGGCACGCGCCTGTACCCCGTCGACTACCGCACCGACCCGCAGGACGACGAGCGCGAGCCGTTGTCCGACCGGATCGTCAACAGCATCGACCCCGGCGAGACGCGGCTGGTCACCGTGGTCTGGCCCGACCCCGGGACCGACACCGTCACGGTCGACGTCGCCCCCCGGTTCCACGGCAGCATCGCCGGCGTGCAGATCGCCGGCCGTGCGCCGTTCCGGCTCACCGACGTGCCCGTCGTCGACGGCTGACCGCGGACCGGCTCCGCGTCGTGCCACCCGTGCAGGGCGGGCGTACGGGTCGAGGACGAACCGCTCGCGACCGGCGTGCCCGTGACGGAGGCGCTCAGCGGCGGGGCGGTGGGTCCCGGCGACCCGGTGGGTGTCGTCCCGGACCGCCGCTCCCGACGGTCGGGTCACGCCACTACGGTGTGCTCGTGGTCACGGAGAGCGCGAACGGCGAGACGCGGGTGGGTGGCTTCGACACCGAGGGGCGGTGGTTCGTCGCCGGGCTGCTCGCGGCCGCGGGAGCGGCGCTCGGGCTGCTGCTGCCCCTGCTCGCGAGGTGGGCGGCGGGGCTGCCGTGGGTGCCGTTCCAGGGGCCGTTGCGCCTTCTCGCCTCGTTCGACGGGAGCTGGCTCGTCTGGGGGCGTCCCCTGCTCGGCGCCGTCCTCGGGCTGCTGCTCGCCGCGTGGGTCGTCACCGGCACCGCCGTGCTGGTCCTCAGCGACGCGCAGGTCGAGGTCGTGCGCCGAGGTCAGGTCGAGCGGGTCATCCGGCGCGACCAGGTCGACGGCGTCCACCGGCGCGGGTCGAAGGTCGTGGTCGAGAGCGCGCAGGGCCGCGAGCTGTTCGCCGACGACGTCGAGGGGCCGAAGGACGCGGTGCGCGCGGCCTTCGTGCGGCACGGCTACCCGTGGGAGGGTGGCGACGTCTGAGGCGTGCCCGCAGAGGGTCGCCCGTCCGTGACGGGCGCCGTCACCGTCAGGCCCCTCGTACCACCCGCGGTCGGCTCGGGTCGGTGTGGTCGAGCACCACGTGCGCGCGCTCGACGGGGCGGCACGCCGCCAGGTAGAGCAGCTGACCTTCGCGGTACCGCGCGTTCGCGGGGTGGGCGGGGTCCGGCGGGCAGCCGTCGCGCGCCGCCATGCGCGCGTACGTCGCCTCGAACGGCGCGTCGAGCCACACCCGCAGGTCCCACGCGTCCACGAGCTCGCCACGCTGCAGGAAGACGCCGTCGACCACGGCGACCGTCGTGTCGGTGACGTCGCGCCAGGGGGTCTCGAGGGCCGTGTCGGTGACGACGTCGCGCACCGCCGTCCGGACCCGCCGCGGGCCCGTGCGGCCTGGTGCCAGCGGGTCGAGCAGCATGCGCCGAAAGGCGTCGAGGTCGTACGAGTCGAGGAAGAACCCCTCGGGACTGGTGCGTCCGCGGCGGTAGCGCTCGTCGGCCGGCCGGTGGAACCCGTCGACGGACGCTCGCAGCACCTCGCGGCCGTCCGCGCGCAGCAGGTCCGCGAGGTCGTCGGCGAACGTCGTCTTGCCCACGCCGTCCACGCCGTCCACGCCCACCCGCACCGGGCGTCCGAGGCGGTGCGCGTCCGGCACGGCCGCCGCCACGCGGTGCAGCACCCGGCTGCGCTCGTCGGTCACGGGGCGGACGGTACCGGCCGGGCGCGATGGACGGGGCGGTCGCCCGCGCGGTCCGGGATCGGGCTCGCCGCGGACGGTCCGCTGAGAAGGTGAGCCCGGCCACAGTCTCTTGATGTCGAGGGACCTCGGTCCCGGCGATAGCATGCGTGCGGGCGATGCGGCCGCACCGAGGTCGCTGCGCGCGGTCGACGAGAGGAAACCGGACCAGGTGGACCTGTTCGAGTACCAGGCACGTGACATCTTCGAGAAGCACGGCGTGCCCGTGCTCGGCGGCATCGTCGCCACGACGCCCGAGGAGGCGCGCGCGGCGGCCGAGCAGCTGCTGCCGCCCGACGGCGGCGTGGTCGTCGTCAAGGCGCAGGTCAAGACCGGTGGTCGCGGCAAGGCGGGCGGCGTGAAGCTCGCGCGGTCGGCCGATGAGGCCGCCGAGAAGGCCGGCGAGATCCTCGGCATGGACATCAAGGGCCACACCGTGCACCGCGTGATGATCGCGGCCGGCGCACGGATCGCCCAGGAGTTCTACTTCTCGCTCCTGCTGGACCGCGCCGAGCGTCGCTACCTCGCGATGGCCTCCGTCGAGGGCGGCATGGACATCGAGCAGCTCGCGGTCGAGCGCCCCGAGGCGCTCGCCAAGGTCGCCGTCGACCCGCAGACGGGCATCGACCAGGCCAAGGCCGACGAGATCGTCGCCGCCGCCGGGTTCGCGCCCGAGATCGCGGGCAAGGTCGCCGACGTCCTGCAGAAGCTGTGGCTCGTGTACCGCGACGAGGACGCGACGCTCGTCGAGGTCAACCCGCTGGTCCTCACGGAGGACGGTGAGGTCGTGGCCCTCGACGGCAAGGTCACGCTCGACGCCAACGCGGACTTCCGGCACCCCGACCACGCCGCGCTCGAGGACAAGGCCGCGGCCGACCCGCGCGAGGCGAAGGCCAAGGAGAAGGACCTCAACTACGTCAAGCTCGACGGCGAGGTCGGCATCATCGGCAACGGCGCGGGACTCGTGATGAGCACGCTCGACGTCGTCGCGTACGCCGGCGAGGCGCACGGCGGCGTGAAGCCCGCCAACTTCCTCGACATCGGCGGCGGCGCGTCGGCCGAGGTCATGGCCGCGGGTCTCGACATCATCCTCACGGACCCGCAGGTCAAGTCGGTGTTCGTCAACGTCTTCGGCGGCATCACCGCGTGCGACGCGGTGGCCAACGGCATCGTCGCGGCCCTCGAGATCCTCGGGGACGAGGCGTCCAAGCCGTTGGTCGTGCGCCTCGACGGCAACAACGTCGTCGAGGGCCGCCAGATCCTCGCGGATGCCGGGCACCCGCTCGTCACGCTCGCCGACACGATGGACGGCGGGGCCGACGCGGCCGCCCGCCTGGCGCACAGCGCCGCCTGAGACCCCCGACGCAGAGAGAAGCAGACTTCACATGGCGATCTTCCTGACCGAGGACTCCAAGGTCATCGTCCAGGGCATGACGGGTTCCGAGGGCCAGAAGCACACGAACCGCATGCTCGCGTCCGGCACCGACGTGGTCGGCGGGGTGAACCCCCGCAAGGCCGGCACCACCGTGACGTTCGGTGACGTCGACGTCCCCGTGTTCGGATCGGTGGCCGAGGCCATCGACAAGACCGGTGCCGACGTGTCCGTCATCTTCGTCCCGCCGGCACACACCAAGGGCGCCGTGATCGAGGCCGTCGACGCGGGCATCCCGCTGGTGGTCATCATCACCGAGGGCGTGCCGGTGGCCGACACGGCCGAGTTCTTCTCCTACGCCCAGGAGAAGGGCGTGCGGCTCATCGGCCCCAACTGCCCCGGCCTCATCAGCCCCGGGAAGTCCAACGTCGGCATCATCCCTGCCGACATCACGGGACCCGGCAAGGTCGGTCTGGTCTCGAAGTCGGGCACGCTGACCTACCAGATGATGTTCGAGCTGCGGGACTTCGGGTTCTCCACCGCCATCGGCATCGGCGGCGACCCGATCATCGGCACGACGCACATCGACGCGCTCGCCGCGTTCGAGGCCGACCCCGAGACCGAGGTCATCGTGATGATCGGCGAGATCGGGGGCGACGCCGAGGAGCGTGCCGCGGCCTATATCGCCGAGCACGTCACCAAGCCGGTCGTCGGCTACGTCGCGGGCTTCACCGCCCCCGAGGGCAAGACGATGGGTCACGCCGGGGCGATCGTGTCCGGCTCGTCGGGCACCGCGCAGGCCAAGAAGGAGGCCCTCGAGGCCGCCGGCGTCAAGGTCGGCAAGACGCCGTCCGAGACCGCCCAGCTCGCGCGCGAGATCCTCAGCGCCTGACGAACGCGTCACGCGTCGCACCGCGGCCCCGGTCCCACGGACCGGGGCCGCGGTGCGTCCCGCACCCGGTCGACGCAGCACGCCGTCACCGCGCGGGTGGGGGCGGCCTCGCGCGCCGCCGGTGGCGACGCGCCGGGCCGGGTCCGGCGACGCGCCCGAGCCACCGGTCACCATGGGCGGGTGCCCCCGTCCACCGGTCCCGTCCCCCTCGCGGGTCGCGTCCGCCGAGTCCTGCAGGACGACCCGCACCCCACGTTCTTCACGTCGGCCATCGACGGTGCGCCGCGCTGGACCATCGGCGTGCTCACGGCCGTGCAGGCGGCCGCACTGTCCTTGCTCACGCTCGCGGTGCCCGCGATCGCGGTCTTCGTCACGACCGCGTCCGACCCCGCCCACGCCGAGGTGGCGTGGACGCGTGCCGTCGTCGTCGCCACCAACCTGTGGCTGCTCGCCCACGGGGTCCCTGCGGGCCTCGGCGGTGCGGTCGTCTCCGTGATCCCGCTCGGTCTGACGATGCTCGCGGTGTTCACCTGCTACGCGTCGGCCCGCCGGTCGGGCCACGCGACCCGGACCGGTGCCGTCGCCTCGATCGGCGGCTACGCGCTGCTCACCGGTCTCGTCGGGCTCGTCGCGGGCGCGGGTGTCCTGGGAGTCCTGCGCGCCGTCCTCGGTGGCCTGGTCGTCGGAGCCCTGGGCCTGGGCGCGGGCCTGCTGCGCCGTCCGGAGGCAGCGCCATGGGCGCAGGTCGTCGCGCCGCTGCGAGACCGGCTGCCGGAGCCGGTGGTCGTGGGTCTGCGCGCCGGGTTCGTGGCGGCCGCCGGCCTGCTGGCGCTCGCGGCGCTCCTGACGACGCTGTGGGTCCTCGCGGGCCACGCGACGATCATCGACGTCGCGCGCGGTCTCTCGCTCGACGCCGTCGGCGGGGTGGTCCTGGCGTTCGCCGAGCTCGCGTTCGTGCCCAACCTCGTCGTGTGGGCCCTCGCGTGGATCGCCGGTCCGGGATTCGCCGTGGGAGCGGGGACGCGCTTCGCGCCCGACGCGGTCGTCGCGGGCCCGCTGCCCGCGCTGCCGCTGCTCGGCGCTCTGCCCGGCGCGCAGGGCGGCCCGGTCCTCCTCGCACCGCTGCTCGTCGTCGGGGTCGGCGTGCTGGCGGGACTGGCCGTGCGCCGGTGGCTCAGGCCGGTCCGGGCGCGCGACGTCGTGGTGGCGGTGGGAGTCGTGGCGTGCACCGTCGGGGTCCTGGTGGCGCTGCTCGTCGCGCTCGCCGGGGGTGCCGCAGGGCCCGGCCGCATGGCCCACGTCGGGGCGAGCCCGCTCTGGGTCGGACTGCTCAGCGTCGCGGGGTGCGGCCTGGGTGCAGCCGGTGCGGCCGTGCCGTTCGACCGGACGGTGCGCGACGCGCTGCGCGCGCGCCGTGCGCGTCGTCGCGGGGTGGCGGCGGACGTCGCCGCCGACTGACCGTCCGTCGCCGGCCGCGGGCCGAACGGGTCAGGTCGGACCGGTCACGACGACGGAGGCACCGGCACGCCGAGGCGCCCGAACACCGTCTCGAGCCGCTCGCGCATGTCGGTCTCGAGCTGGGTCGCGCAGTTGCGCTGCGCCTGGTGCGTGAGCGCGGCCGACTTGCACTGCGCGAAGTCCCGGGACGCGTCGACGTACAGGAGCGTCTGCGAGCTCAGGCCCACCCAGACCAGCGACGCCACGAGCAGCACGACGGGCAATGCGACGACGGACCCGCGCGCCCGAGCCCGCGCGGCGCGCACCACGGCGACGAGCGCGAGCACGACACCGGCGAGCGCGGCGGCCGGCGCGGCGAGCATGGCGGGCCACGGCGCGCTCATCAGCAGCACCGAGGCGAGCAGCGCGCCGGCGGTCCAGGCGGACGTGCGGGACGCCCGCGCGACGCCCTCCGGGTCCGGCGGTTGGACGGGGTGCGGACCGGGGGTCCCGGGGGCGGGCAGGTGGCCCGGGGGAGCCGGGGGCCAGCCGTCACCGACGGGGGCGTGGGACGGAGCGTGCGCAGGAGCACCCTGCGGGGTGCGCGGCGGGGCGCCGTCGGAGGTGGGCGGGGCGCCGTCGCGGGTCGCGGCCGGAGCCTGTGACGGGACGTGCGCGGGTGTCCGCTGCCCGAGTTCCTGCGAGTCGTCCGGCGGTGCCCACGGGTTGCCCATGTGGCCATTCTCCCGCACGTCGTGGGTGGACGAACCCACGCCGTCCGCGCTGCGGGCGGGTAGGTTGCGCGGCGTGACGTCCTCCACACAGCCACGTCCTGTCCCGCCTGCCCACGCCGTGGCGGCGAGCCACCGTCTGGTCGTGCTCGTCTCGGGTGCGGGGTCGAACCTCGCGGCGCTGCTCGACGCGCACCGCGACCCCGCGTACGGTGCGCGCGTCGTGGGCGTGGTGTCGGACCGGCCGGGGATCGCCGCGCTCGACCTCGCCCGCCAGGCCGGCGTCCCGACCGCCGTCGTCGCCCTGCGGGACTTCCCGGACCGCGCGGCGTGGGACCGGGCGCTCACCGAGGCGGTCGGGGTCTTCTCGCCCGACACGGTCGTCTGCGCCGGGTTCATGAAGCTGGTCGGTGCCGCCTTCCTCGGGCGGTTCGGCGGGCGGACCGTCAACACGCACCCGGCGCTGCTGCCCTCGTTCCCGGGCGCGCACGGCGTGCGCGACGCGCTCGCGTACGGCGTCAAGGTCAGCGGGTGCTCGGTGATCGTCGTCGACGACGGCGTCGACGCGGGCCCGATCATCGCGCAGGAGGCGGTGCCCGTCGCCGACGACGACACCGAGGAGACGCTGCACGAGCGGATCAAGGTCGTCGAGCGGCGGCTGCTGGTGGACGTCGTCGGGCGGATCGCGCGCCACGGCCTGGACGTCGACGGCCGCCACGCGCGCCTGGGCTGAGCGGCGGCGGGAACGACGGCGGCCGCTAGACTCGGCCCCGGTCGTGACTGGCGCAGGTGGAGGACCACCGGGGAGCGACCGAGCACACCCCCTGCCGTGCACCGCCCGCCTGGGTGCCGGGGTCTACCGCTGAGGTCCCTCCGGACCGCCGACCGACCCAGGAAGGTGTGCCATGACGCACGACCCGACCCCCCTCGCCGCCGTCGCCGACGCGACCGCCGACACCACCCGCCGCCCCGTGCGCCGCGCTCTGCTGTCGGTGTACGACAAGACCGGCCTGGTCGAGCTCGCCACCGCGCTGCACGGCGCCGGCGTCGAGCTGGTCTCGACCGGCTCCACCGCGGCGACCGTCGCGGCGGCGGGCGTCCCCGTGACGCGTGTCGAGGACGTCACCGGCTTCCCCGAGTGCCTCGACGGCCGCGTCAAGACCCTGCACCCCCGGGTGCACGCCGGGATCCTCGCGGACACGCGCCGCCCCGAGCACCTCGCCCAGCTCGACGAGCTCGGTGTGGCGGCGTTCGAGCTCGTCGTGGTCAACCTGTACCCGTTCACCCAGACCGTGGAGTCGGGTGCGGGCGTCGACGAGTGCGTCGAGCAGATCGACATCGGTGGACCCTCGATGGTGCGGGCGGCCGCCAAGAACCACCCGAGCGTCGCGGTCGTCGTCGACCCCGCGCGCTACGGCGACGTCGTGGCAGCGGTGGCCGCCGGTGGCTTCACCCTCGCCGAGCGCACGCGGCTCGCGGCCGACGCGTTCGTCCACACGGCCTCGTACGACGTCGCCGTCGCGTCGTGGATGGGCAACGTCGCGACGACGACCGACGAGGTCGACGGCGTGGCGACCGGGTTCCCGGCGTGGATCGGCGCGACCTGGGAGCGCTCGGACGTCCTGCGGTACGGCGAGAACCCGCACCAGCGCGCGGCGCTGTACACGACCGGCCACGGTCCGGCCGGCCTGGCCCAGGCGCGCCAGCTGCACGGCAAGGCCATGAGCTACAACAACTACGTCGACGCCGACGCCGCGTGGCGTGCCGCGCACGACCACGGTGACACCGCCACGGTCGCGATCGTCAAGCACGCCAACCCGTGCGGGATCGCCGTCGGTGCGGACGTCGCGCAGGCTCACGCCCGCGCCCACGCGTGCGACCCCGTGTCGGCGTTCGGCGGCGTGATCGCCACGAACCAACGGCTGTCGCTCGCTGCTGCGCAGCAGATCGCGCCCGTGTTCACGGAGGTCGTCGTCGCGCCCGCGTTCGACGACGACGCGCTCGAGCTGCTGTCGCAGAAGAAGAACATCCGCCTGCTCGTGGTCGACGCCCCGCCGACGGCGCTCGTCGAGACGCGCCCGGTGTCCGGTGGCTTGCTCGTGCAGTCGGTCGACCGGATCGACGCGCCGGGGGACGACCCGGCGGCGTGGACGCTCGCCGCCGGCGACGCCGCCGACGACGCCACCCTGGCGGACCTGGCGTTCGCGTGGCGGGCCGTGCGGGCCGTGAAGTCCAACGCGATCCTGCTGGCGGACGGTGGTGCGTCGGTCGGGGTCGGGATGGGGCAGGTCAACCGGGTCGACTCGTGCCGGCTGGCCGTCGAGCGCGCGAACGCCGGTGACGTCGAGCGGGCACGGGGCGCCGTCGCGGCGTCCGACGCGTTCTTCCCGTTCGCCGACGGGCTGCAGGTCCTGCTCGACGCGGGCGTGCGCGCCGTGGTGCAGCCGGGTGGGTCCGTGCGCGACGAGGAGGTCGTCGCCGCGGCGGCCGCCGCGGGCGTGACGCTCTACCTCACGGGCACGCGCCACTTCGCACACTGATCGGGCGCGACCCCGCGGGGTCGCGCGGCTCGACCGCCCTCGTCACGCACGAGGGCGGTCGAGCCGCCACGTCAGGTCGCCGGGGACGCGCGCAGGAGCGTCCGCAGGTCCGCGGGCAGCTCACTGCCGGGCAGCTCACTGCCGGGCAGGGTCACGCGCGGCAGGTCGCCGCGCGCGAACAGGCGACGCGCAGCACCGACGTCGCGCGGCCGGTCCACCACGAGCGCACCCGTGACGGTGTCGCCGCGGGTCCACAAGGCCGTCCACCCGGTCACCCCGGGGTCGCCCAGCACGGTCACCCCGTCCTGCCGGGCAGGGAGCCCGAAGACGGTCAGGTCGTGACCGAGCTGCGTCGAGAAGACGTAGGGGACGGCCTCCGGCTCGTCGACCGCCACACCCAGGAGCCGCCGGACCAGGACGTCCGGTCCGTGGAGCGCCTCGTCCCAGTGCCCGCCGGGCACCCAGCCGTGGCGGGCCGAGCGACGCACCGCGACGTCACCCACGGCCAGCAGCCCGGGAAGGGGGCCGCTCGTGCCGAGCACGCGGTACGACTCGTCGACGGGGACCGCACCGGCCCGCAGCGGGACCACGCCCGCCAGCCAGCCGGTCGCGGGGCGTGCGCCCACCGCGACGAGGACGGCGTCGGCGGACAGGTGGGTCCCGTCCGCGAGGTCCACGCCCGTGCTGTCCACGGCGGCGACCGGGGTGGACGTCCGCAGCTCGACGCCGGCCGCCGCGTACCAGGGGGCCGTGAGCGCGCCGACCCGCTCACCGAGCGCCGTCGCGAGCGGCGCTGCCCGGGCCTCGACCACCACGACGTCGTGCCCGGCAGCGGCGGTGACACCCGCCACCTCGGCCCCGATCCACCCGGCCCCGACGACGACGAGCCGGCGGGTGCCGCCCCCGAGCGCGGCCCGCAGCGCGTCGGCGTCGGCCGCCGTGTGCAGCGTCGCGCCCCGCCAGCCGGGCACGGAGACCGCGTGGGCGCCCGTGGCGAGCACCACGCACGACGACGTGACCTCACCGTCGTCGGTGAGGACCGTTGCGCCGCCGCCGGGACGCAGGCGCAGACCGCGAGCGGGCCGGGCGAGGTGGACCTCGTCGGCGAGTGCGTCCAGGTCGTGGCCGAGGTCGTCGGCGAGCCACGTGGGTGAGGTGCGGTCGAGGAGGTGCTTCGACAGCGGCGGTCGGTCGTACGGCGCCAGTCCCTCGGCCCCCAGGAGGCCCACCGGGCCGTCGTAGCTGTGGTCCCGCAGGGCGGCGACCGTCCGCAGGGCGGCAAGACCCCCGCCGACCACGAGGACGTCGGCCGGAGGGGCGGGCGCGCGGGACGGGTCGGTCACGGGATCACGGTAGCCCGGGCCTCGCGGCGGTACGCTGGGCCGACCGTGCAAGGTCCCGGGGCGACGTCCGCGGGGCTGTCGAGCGTGTGGTCCGCCCACGTGGCGCCCCGGAGCCGGACGGAGGAAACGGAACCGATGTCGACGCCTGCGCGCACGCCGTCGGCCGGTCTACCCGGTCCTGTCCGGTCGCCGCGTCAGCACGCACCGGTCGCCCCTGCGGAGCGCGCGGCACCCGAGCCCGTCGACGCGCCGGTGTCCGAGCCCGTTCCCGACGCCCCCGCGCAGGGTAGCCAGCTGGACGCGCGCAGCATCGCGCGTGCGTCCCTCGCCGCGGGGAGCAGTCGTTCCCTGTGGTGGACGACATCGGGGATCGTGGCGTCCGTCGCGGTCGCCTACCTCGTGGACGCTGTCACCGGCACGTACGTGCTCGCGCTGGTGCTGCTCGGCGCGGCGATCGCGCGTGCCCTCGGGCGTGAGCCGGGCCCGGTCGCCCTGGCCGTGCGGTCCAGGCCGTTCGACGTCGCGATGCTCCTGGCCGGTGCCGTCGCGCTCGCGGTCCTGGCGTCCGTGCTGCCCCCGGGCTGATACCGGCTCACGCAGGCACGAGGCCCCGGGGGCGACGCTCCCGGGGCCTCGTGACGTGCGGTGTCAGCGGTCGACGACGACCACGTCGTCCTCGGCCACGTACAGCTCGTCCTCGCCGAACAGCGAGTCCTCCACGGGCTCGGCAGCGAAGGCGCGGTAGATGAGTGCCGCGATCGCCGCACCGAGCAGGGGAGCGGCCCAGAAGAGCCACACCTGCTCCAGCGCCCACGACTCCGAGAAGATCGCCGCGGCCAGCGAGCGCGCCGGGTTGATCGAGCCGTTCGTCACGGGCGTGGCCAGCAGGAGCACGACCGTGAGCGTCAGACCGACCGCGAACGGCACGTGCTGCTTGTTCGCGCGGCGGTCGGTCGCACCGAGGATGACGCCGACGAACACGGCCGTGCCGATGACCTCGACCAGGAGCGCCGCGACCAGGCTGAACTCCGCCTGCCCGTTCGACAGCGTCGCGAGGGGGGAGTGCGGGCCGAAGCCGTTGGCCGTGCCGCTGAAGAAGGCGCGGACGCCGGTGGACTCGCCCTGGCTGATGAGAGCCGGGAGCGAGGTGGGCACGGTGAGGAAGAGGATGGCGGCGGCGAGGACGCCACCGACGATCTGGGCGACCCAGTAGGGGAGCAGGTCACGGAACGGCGTGCGCCCGGCGAGGCACGCGCCGAGCGTCACGGCGGGGTTGAAGTGCCCCCCGGAGACGTGGCCCACCGCGACGATGCCGGCCAGCACCGCGACACCGAACCCGAGGGCGACGCCGAGCCCCCCGCCCACGTTGCTGAACGCCGCGTACAGGGCGATGCCGACGCCGACGAGCACGAGGAAGAACGTGCCGAACGCCTCGGCGCCCAGACGTGCGGCGAGGCCGGGCGCAGCGGCGACGACGGTGCCAGCGGGCACGACGTAGGAGTCGTCGTCATCGTCGTCGTCGTCATCGTCGACCTCGACGGGAGCGGGCCGGGCCGGGGCAGGCTGCGCGACCGCGGGCGTGTCGTCCGCCTCGACGACGACCTCCTCGACGACGACCTCCTCGACGGGCTCGACCCGCGAGGAGGTGTCCGGGGTGGCGTCCTCGGGCACCGGGGTGCCGTCGGGGGTCTCTGGCTTCTGCTGGGACATGTCGGTCCTGTCGTGTCAGGTGGGTGAGCCACCGGTCGGTGCCGCGTCGTCGGGCCGCACCTCGGTGTGGGCGTGTGGGACGGCAACGGGGCGAACTACGCAAGCACAGCATGCCAGCCCGGCCTGTGCGTGCGCAGGTGGAGCACGGGCACGCGGCGGGCGTCCCGGATGGAGCCACGCAGGTCTCTCGACGTCGAGTAACCTGGCCGCCACACCCACGGCACAGGAGGCAGGCCCCCGCATGGCGAAGATCAAGGTCGTCGGCCCGGTCGTCGAGCTCGACGGCGACGAGATGACGCGCATCATCTGGCAGTTCATCAAGGACCGCCTGATCCACCCGTACCTCGACATCGACCTGCGCTACTACGACCTGTCGATCGAGAACCGCGACGCGACCGACGACCAGGTGACGATCGACGCGGCCCACGCCATCAAGGAGCACGGCGTCGGCGTCAAGTGCGCGACGATCACGCCCGACGAGGCGCGCGTCGAGGAGTTCGGCCTGAAGAAGATGTGGGTCTCGCCCAACGGGACGATCCGCAACATCCTCGGCGGCGTCGTCTTCCGCGAGCCGATCATCATCTCCAACATCCCGCGGCTGGTCCCGGGCTGGAACAAGCCGATCATCATCGGCCGTCACGCCCACGGCGACCAGTACAAGGCGACCAACTTCAAGGTGGCGGGCGCCGGCACCCTGACGCTGACGTTCACGCCCGCCGACGGCTCGGAGCCGATCCAGCAGCAGGTCGTGACGTACCCGGAGACCGGTGGCGTCGCGATGGGCATGTACAACTTCAACGAGTCGATCCGCGACTTCGCGCGTGCCTCGTTCGCGTACGGCCTGCGGCGCGGCTACCCCGTGTACCTGTCGACGAAGAACACGATCCTCAAGGCGTACGACGGCGCGTTCAAGGACATCTTCGCCGAGGTGTTCGACGCCGAGTTCAAGGCGGACTTCGACGCCGCCGGCCTGACGTACGAGCACCGCCTCATCGACGACATGGTCGCCGCCGCGATGAAGTGGGAGGGCGGCTACGTCTGGGCGTGCAAGAACTACGACGGCGACGTCCAGTCCGACACCGTCGCCCAGGGCTTCGGCTCCCTCGGCCTCATGACGTCCGTCCTCATGACGCCCGACGGCAAGACCGTCGAGGCCGAGGCGGCGCACGGCACGGTCACGCGGCACTACCGCCAGCACCAGGCCGGCAAGCCGACGTCGACCAACCCGATCGCGTCGATCTTCGCGTGGACCGGTGGCCTGAAGCACCGCGGCAAGCTGGACGGCACGCCCGAGGTCACGCAGTTCGCCGAGACCCTCGAGGACGTCGTCATCAAGACCGTCGAGAGCGGCAAGATGACGAAGGACCTCGCGCTGCTCGTCGGGCCCGCGCAGGCGTGGCTGACGACCGAGGAGTTCCTCGCCGCGCTCGACGAGAACCTCGCTGCGCGCCTGGGCTGAGCGTCTCTCGCACGGACGGCGCCCTCCCGCACGGGAGGGCGCCGTCGCGCGTCGGGGGCCTGTGCACCGAGGCGTCCCTTGGCTACGCTCGCCCGCCAGATGCCCATCTCGACGCCGTCGGCCGAGGGCGCTCGCACCGACCGCGGTGGGACGTCGTGCCGGCAGTGCCGTCGGTGTGCGGTCGGACCGGGAGGTGGTGCCAGGTGGGGTACACGTTGGAGCTGCGCGTGGGGTCGGTCGAGGCGGTCGTCGCGGAGCTGGCGGCGCCGACGCTGACCGTTGCGGACGTCGCGTCCACCATCGGGTTCGACCTCGACGACGAGGTGGTCGACCGCTGGTCCGAGATCGCGCAGGGCGTCGCGCAGGGGACTGCGACCGCCGGCGGCCTGCTGGACGAGGACTCGACCGCGTACGTGGTCGCGGTCCTGCACCGCCTGACGCACTGGTACGGGGCGTTGGTGCACTCCTCGTCCGGCGGGGAGGAGTTCCGTGCGTTCCTGGCCGGTCCGGCCGACGAGACGTTCGGCGGCGGCCTCGTCGAGCACCTGCTGGGCCGTGAGCTGGCGGGCACCACCCTGGAGGACGACCCGTCGGTCGGGTGGGTGAGCAACGCAGACCTGCGGGCAGCGGTGGCCCGCGGGCTGCCCGACGACTGCGGTCACCTGGGTCCGGAGGACGAGGAGGACCTGGTGCAGCTGATCGCCATGGTCCAGCGCGCTGCTGCCGGCGGGCTCGACCTGTTCGCCGTCTACGCCTGACGCCCCGTGACGACGACCAGCGTCGGCCGCGGAACCGTTCTCCCGAGGAGCTGAGCCCATGACCCGTCCCTACTCCCACCGCCCGGACGTCGCGGACGCCGGGGCCTGGTACACCCGGGCCGCGGGCGAGGTGGACCGGGCCGTCGACGACCTCGCCCGGGGTCGGACCGTGGAGATCCGCGACGTCGGACTGACGCTCGACGACCTGTGGGACGCGCTGGCGTGGGGGTGGCTGACCGAGCGGCCTCTGGAGGAGCTGGCGGCGCTGGTCGGGTCGGCCGCCGGACTGGTGGTCGCCTGGCTCGACGCGCCGCACGGTCGACCCGTGAGGCTGCGTGACGTCGAGCTGCTGGTCGCCACCGCGCTGCTCGCCGGTGACGGCGACGCCGCCAGGCGGACCGCTGCTCTCGACGTCCCGCCACCGTCCCAGGACGTGGAGTGGCGGGCAGCAGCCCTGACGGGGCTGGTGCGCCAGGACGACGTCGCCGCAGACGCGGCCGCGGACCGGTTGCGCTCGATCGTCGCGGCGCCGACGACGGCTCCGGTCGTCGCGAGCTGGTTGGCGCACCTGGACGAGCTGTGCGACGCCGTGATCCGTCGGGACCAGGCCGCGTTCGGTGCCGCGTTGAGCGCGCGGGCGCACGCCGTCGCCCGTCTGCACCGGACGGCCGTGACGCGTCGGCGGTCGTCCGGGCTCCTCGACTGGACCGCGATCGCGCTGGCGCGGGTCGGTGAGCAGCGTGGCCTGGTCGTGCCGCCCGGCGTGGAGGTCGTGCCGGCGGAGCTGCTGGCCGCTGTCGGCCCGGTCGGACGTGCGGAGTCCGCCGCGCGTCGGAGCCGTGCGCGGCGGCAGTGGTGGCCGGGGGCGCGCAGCGGCGTCCGTCCGGGTTGACCGGTGCCCGTCGCGGTGCGGCTCCGGTAGGTTCGAGGCAGGCGCGGACGCCCAGGCGTCGCGCCGTCCGCCGGCCGATCGAAGGAGCCCGTCCGTGTCCGTCTCCATGCCCGCTGTCGTCACCGTCACCGGCGCCGCCGGTCAGATCGGCTACGCCCTCGCCTTCCGCATCGCGTCCGGTCAGCTGCTGGGTCCTGACACCCCGGTGCGCCTGCGGATGCTGGAGATCCCGCCGGCGGTGAAGGCTGCCGAGGGTGTGGCGATGGAGCTCGACGACTGCGCGTTCCCGCTGCTCGACGGCATCGACATCACGGACGACGCCAAGGCGGCCTTCGACGGCGTGAACGTGGCGCTGCTGGTGGGTGCCCGCCCGCGGACCAAGGGCATGGAGCGCGGTGACCTGCTGAGCGCCAACGGCGGCATCTTCGGCCCGCAGGGCGCGGCGATCAAC
The DNA here is from genome assembly GCF_024508315.1 of Cellulomonas xiejunii. Lineage (NCBI taxonomy): Bacteria > Bacillati > Actinomycetota > Actinomycetes > Micrococcales > Cellulomonadaceae > Cellulomonas > Cellulomonas xiejunii. The sequence continues at coordinate 2,808,567 of NZ_CP101987.1, read as the reverse complement.
GCCGGCGCCGCGGACGACGTGCGGGTCCTGGTGGTCGGTAACCCGGCCAACACCAACGCGTACATCGCGTCGGCCCACGCGCCCGACGTGCCGGCCGACCGGTTCACCGCGATGACGCGGCTCGACCACAACCGGGCCCTCGCGCAGCTGCGGCAGCGCACGGGCGCCGCGATCGACGACATCGCGCGCGTCGCGATCTGGGGCAACCACTCCGCGACCCAGTACCCGGACCTCACGCACGCGACCATCGGCGGGCGTCCCGCGCTCGAGGTCGTCGGCGACGACGCGTGGGTGCGCGACACCTTCATCCCGACGGTCGCCAAGCGCGGTGCCGCGATCATCGAGGCGCGCGGCGCGTCGTCGGCAGCGTCCGCCGCGAACGCCGCGATCGACCACATGCACACGTGGGTGCACGGCACGCCCGAGGGCGGCTGGACGTCGGCGGGCGTGGTGTCCGACGGGTCGTACGGCGTGCCGGAGGGGCTGATCTCGTCGTTCCCGGTCACGGCGAGCGGCGGCGCCTACACGATCGTGCCGGGCCTCGACGTCGACGCGTTCTCGCGCGAGCGCATCGACGCGTCGGTGGCCGAGCTCGTCGAGGAGCGCGAGGCAGTGCGCGCGCTCGGGCTCGTCTGACGGCTGCGCACGCCGCGGCTCGGGCGGGCCGCGGGGGGTCAGCGACGTCCGCCCAGTGCGTCGCGGAGCACGTCGAAGACGTCCGTGCTGTGCTGCGTGCGCGCGAGACGGTCGGCACCGGGTCCCTGTGCGGTCAGGGGCGTGGCGCCACCCGTGTGGCTGCCGGTCGTCCAGTCGACGGTGAACTGCAGGTCGCTGCCCGCGACGGTGAAGGGGCCGTCCTCGACGCTCTGCGTCACGGACGGCTCCGTGCTGCCGGTGTCACCGGACTCGTCCTCGACATCGACGTTCTCCACAGCGAGACCGCCGGTCTCGTGGTCGCCCACGACGACGACGAGGGTTCCGGGGTGCCGGTCGGCGAAGTCCCGCACGAGGTCGACCGTCTCGTCCAGGGCCTGACCTGCCCGGATGGCGAGCGCGGCGTTGTTGGCGTGCGCCATCTCGTCGACGCCCTCCTCCTCGACGAGCAGGAAGAACCCCTGCCGGTCGCGTGAGAGCACGTCCAGCGCCTTCGCGGTCATCGTGGCCAGCGGGACGGTCGGTTCGTACTCGTCACCCTGACCCTCGGGTGCCTGCTCGAACATCTCCTCGTTGGCGAAGAGCCCGAGGATCCGGCCGGACCGCGTCGCGGCCAGCTCCTCGGCCGTCGTCACGTGGTCGTAGCCGACGGCCTCGGCGCGCGCGACGAGGTCACCGGCGGTGCTGCGCGACACCTCGGGGCGGGGGTCGTCGGGGTCGTCGGGGTGCGCGCCCTCGTCGCCCTCCGGGTACCACCAGTCCTCGCCACCGCCCAGGATCACGTCGGGCCGCGTCACCTCGACGTACTGGCGGGCGATCTCGCTCTGGTCCGCCCGGTCTGCCACGTGCGCGCCGAACGCCGCGGGAGTGGCGTCGGTGACCTGGGCCGTGGTGACCAGGCCGGTGGCCTTGCGCGCGCGCTGGGCGTGCTCCAGCAGCGTCGTCACGGGGGTCCCCTCGACGTCGACCGAGACCGCGCCGTTGTAGGTGCGGACGCCGGTGGCGAACGCCGTCGCGCTCGCTGCCGAGTCGGTCACGGCCTCGACGGGGTCCGCCGAGTCGGTGCGCGTCCACCCCGCGTGTCGCAGCGCGTCCATCGCGAGCCGTCCGTCCTGGCCGACGGTGGCGAGCCGGATGGCGTCGCGGGCGGCGACGCCGAGCCCGTCCCCGACGACGAGGACGACGTTGCGCGCGGTCGGCGGGCCGCCGCGTCCCCGCTCCGTGGACTGGCCGCCGCCTGGGACGTCGACGGCCGCGCTCGCCGCCAGCCCGAGCGTCAGGGCGACGGTGCCGCCCGTGCTGATCCAGGTCCGCAGGCCCGTGCGCATGGTGCTGCCTCCCCTGTGCGGGACGTCGTCGTCCCCGTCCACGGGCCGGTCGGGGCCCGTCGGATCCACCATGCCCCGCCCGTCGGTGGTCGGCAACGGGGCCGAGGGATGGGGCAGCGGTGCCGCCGTCCGTTGCGCCAGGAATGACCGAAACCCTTGCTGCAAGTTGTTGCAACTTGTTACGGTCGTTCGACAGCCCGAGCAACGGCACGACGAGGTGCCGCGACGAAGGAGTCCCGATGGTCGGCGCGCCCTTGCCACGTCCAGCCCGTCCCCGCACGCCGCACACCACCGGGCGGGGGAGGCGGGCCGTCGCCGCGCTCGCCGCCGCGTCCGTCGCCGTCTCCGGCGCGGCCGTCGCCCTCGGGGCGCCGGCGGCCGCGGACGCAGGTTCGGTCACCCTGGTCGGCAGCCTGCAGGACGAGCTCGGGTGCCCGGGAGACTGGGACCCCGCCTGCGGCGCGACCGCGCTCGCGGCGACCGACGTCCCCGGTCGGTTCTCGGCGACGTTCCGGGTGCCGGGCGGCGCCCACGAGTGGAAGGTCGCGCTCGACGGCACGTGGGACGCGGCGTACGGCGCGGACGGCGGGGGCACCAACACCCCGCTCGTCCTCGCCGGGCCCGCCGACCTGACGTTCACCTACGACGACTCGACGCACCGCACGTCCGTCGTCGTCGACGTGGCGGGCGGCTACACCGACACGGACGCCGCGCTGGTCGCCGACCCCGCGCGCGACCCCGGCGCGGGGGAGCAGCTGTACTTCGTCCTCACTGACCGGTTCGCCAACGGTGACCCGTCGAACGACACCGGCGGCCTGACGGGCGACCGCCTCGCGACCGGGCTCGACCCGACGGACAAGGGGTTCTACCACGGCGGCGACCTCGCCGGCCTGCGCGAGCGCCTCGACTACATCGAGGGTCTGGGCACCACGGCGATCTGGCTGACCCCGTCGTTCCTCAACCGACCGGTGCAGGGCACCGGGCCGGACGCGTCCGCCGGGTACCACGGCTACTGGATCACGGACTTCACCCGCATCGACCCGCACCTGGGCACGAATGCCGAGCTCGAGGCGCTGATCGACGACGCGCACGGGCGCGGCATCAAGGTCTACTTCGACATCATCACCAACCACACGGCCGACGTCATCGACTACGCCGAGGGGAGCTACGCGTACGTCGAGCAGTCGGCCGAGCCCTACCGCGACGCCGCGGGAGCCCCGTTCGACCCGGCGGACGTCGCGGGCGGCGACGACTTCCCGGAGCTCGACGCCGCCACGTCGTTCCCGTACACGCCGGTCGTCGACCCCGCGGACGCCGACCGCAAGGTGCCGGCCTGGCTCAACGACCCGACGCTCTACCACAACCGCGGGAACTCGACGTGGACGGGCGAGTCCGTCACGTACGGCGACTTCGACGGCCTCGACGACCTCATGACCGAGCACCCCGCCGTCGTCGACGGCTTCGTCGACGTGTACGAGGCGTGGGTCGACCTGGGCGTCGACGGCTTCCGGATCGACACGGTCAAGCACGTGAACCGCGAGTTCTGGGACGAGTTCACGACCGCGATCTCGGAGCACGCCGCAGCAGCCGGCGACCCGGACTTCTTCATGTTCGGCGAGGTGTACGACGCCGACGCCGCGCTCACCGCGCCGTACGTGCGCGAGACCGACATGAACGCGGTCCTCGACTTCTCGTTCCAGGCCGCGGCCGCGAACTACGCCACGGGCCTGTCGGCCGCCGGCCTGCAGGCGCTGTTCGCGAGCGACGACCTGTACACGACGACGACGAGCAACGCCCAGGCGCTGCCCACGTTCCTCGGCAACCACGACATGGGTCGCATCGGGTACGCCGTCAAGGACGCGGCGGACCCGCAGGCGCGGTCCGGGCTCGCGCACGCGCTGATGTACACCAGCCGCGGTCAGCCGGTCGTCTACTACGGCGACGAGCAGGGGTTCGTGGGGGAGGGACCGCTCGCCGGCAAGGACAAGGACGCGCGCCAGTCGCTGTTCGCCACGCAGGTGGCGCAGTACGCCGACCAGGCGCTGCTCGACGGCACGGCGGCGGGAGCGGTCGACCGCTACGACACCGCGGCGCCCCTGTACACGCACGTCGCGGCCCTCGCGGACCTGCGCGCGACCACCCCGGCGCTGACGTCGGGTGCCCAGGTCGAGCGGCTCGCCGCGGGGTCGGTGTACGCGTTCTCGCGCATCGGTGACGACGACGTCGAGCACCTCGTCGCCCTCAACAACGCCGACGCCCCGGCGGTCGTCACGGTCGACACCCTCACGCCCGGCGCGGCGTTCACCCCGCTGCTGGCGACCTCGGGCACGGACGTCGTCGACGCCGCGCCCGTCGAGGCTGCTGCGGACGGCACGGTCGAGCTCACGGTGCCCGCGCACGGCTCCGTGGTGCTGCGGGCCGGCGCGACGGTCGCCGCGGGCGACGACACGATCACGCTGACCGTCCCGGGTGCGGGCGCCGCGCTCACCGGCCTCGCCCCCGTGGCGGCCCGCACCGACGACGCCTACGCCACCACGTCGTTCGCGTACCGCGTGGTGGGGGACGACGCCTGGACGCCGCTGGGCACGGCCGAGACGGCCGACCCGCGCGTCTTCCACGACGTGGCCGGGCTCGCCCCCGGCGCGCTGGTCGAGTACCGCGCCGTGCGCGAGGACGTCACGGGGAACCGCAGCGCCGCGTCGACGTACGCGAGCGTGGGCGTCGCGGTCGACGGTGTCGAACCGCCGCCCGGCCCGGGGGACGTGCTCGTCACGGTCCCGGGCAGCCACAACGCGGCCATGGGGTGCCCGGCGGACTGGCAGCCCGGCTGCGAGGCCGCCCGCCTGACCTCGACGAACGGTCTGGTGTACTCCGGGACGTTCACGATCCCGCCGGGCTCCTACGAGTACAAGGTCGCGATCGGCGGCACGTGGGACGAGAACTACGGCGCCGGCGGCGCGCCGGGCGGGGCGAACCTCGCGTACACCGTCACGGGTGACGCGCCGCAGCCGGTGACGTTCGTGTACGACGCGACGACGCACCAGGCCACGTCGTCCGCGCAGGGCGCGTTGATCACCCTGCCGGGCTCGTTCCAGAGCGAGGCGGGCTGCCCGGCGGACTGGGACCCTGCGTGCCTGGGGGCGGCGCTGGTCGACGGTGACGGCGACGGCACCGCGACGTTCACGCTGCCCGACCTGGCGGCCGGGACGTACGGCGTGAAGGTCGCCCACGGGCTGACGTGGGACGAGGACTACGGTGCCGACGGTGTGCCCGGCGGTGCCGACATCCCGTTCACGGTGCCCGGGGGCTCGCCCGTGACGTTCACGTACGACCTGACGACGCACGTGCTGACCGTCCAGGTCACGGACCCCCCGCTGTCCGGCACGGGTGAGCTGGCCGCGCAGTGGCTGGACCGGCGGACGATCGCCTGGCCCACGTCGCTCGTGGCGATCGGCACCGACCCCGCGACGCTGCGGTTCTCGCTGCACGGATCCGCCGAGGCCACGCTCGAGGTCGTCGACGGCCAGGTCACGGGCGGCGACGACGTCGGGCTGACGCTCGTGCCCGGCGGGCTCACCGCCGACCAGCTCGCACGGTTCCCCGCCCTCGAGGGGTACCTCGCCCTGCGGGTCGACGCCGACCGGCGCACGGTCGAGCGGCTGCTCACCGGCCAGCTGCTGGTGCGGCAGGCGGACGCCGACGACGTCGCCCAGGCCGTGACGGGGGTGCAGGTGCCCGGGGTTCTGGACGACCTGTACAGCGGCAAGGCCGTCGAGCGGACGTTCGGCACGACGTGGTCGAAGGGTCGCCCGTCGCTCGCGCTGTGGGCACCCACGGCGCAGGACGTCGACCTGCTCGTGTGGCCGGCCGACCGCCGGGGCGCGGTCGACCTCGACGCCGACCCCGTGCGGACCGACGCGTCGCGCCAGCGGGACGGGTCGTGGACCGCGTCCGGGCCCTCGTCGTGGTCCGGTGGCGCCTACCTGTGGGAGGTGACCGTCTACGCGCCGACGACCGGGCAGATCGAGGTCAACCGTGTGACCGACCCGTACGCCGTCGCCCTGACGCTCAACAGCACGCACGGCGTGCTGGTGGACCTCGACGACCGGCGCTACCGCCCGCGGCAGTGGGAGCGCACGGCGCAGCCGGTCGTCCGGCCCGTCGACCAGACCATCTACGAGCTGCACGTGCGCGACTTCTCGATCTCCGACGAGACCGTGCCCGAGCGCCTGCGCGGCACGTACGGCGCGTTCGCGGTGCGCTCCAGCGACGGGCGCGAGCACCTGCGCGACCTCGCGGACGCCGGCCTGACGACCGTGCACCTGCTGCCGACGTTCGACATCGCCTCGATCGAGGAGGACCGCGCCGCCCAGGCCACCCCGGCCTGCGACCTCGCGTCGCTGCCGCCGGACTCGACCGAGCAGCAGGCGTGCGTCACCGCCGTCGCGGGCTCCGACGGCTTCAACTGGGGCTACGACCCGTGGCACTGGACCGCGCCCGAGGGCTCCTACGCCGTCGACGCGCACGGTGGCGCCCGCATCGCCGAGTTCCGCTCGATGGTCGGCGCGCTGCACGCCGACGGCCTGCAGGTGGTGCTCGACCAGGTGTTCAACCACACCGCGGCGAGCGGTCAGGACGCGAAGAGCGTGCTCGACCGCGTGGTCCCGGGGTACTACCACCGGCTGAACGCCACGGGCCAGGTCGAGACGTCGACGTGCTGCCAGAACGTCGCGACCGAGCACGCGCTGGCCGAGAAGATGATGGTCGACTCGGTCGTCACGTGGGCGCGGGACCACAAGGTCGACGGGTTCCGGTTCGACCTCATGGGGCACCACTCCCGCCGGACGATGGAGGCGGTGCGCGACGCGCTCGACCGGCTCACGCCGCGGCGCGACGGCGTCGACGGGCGCAAGGTGTACCTGTACGGCGAGGGATGGAACTTCGGCGAGGTGGCCGACAACCGGCTGTTCGAGCAGGCCACGCAGGGGCAGCTCGGCGGCACCGGCATCGGGACCTTCTCCGACCGGCTGCGTGACGCCGTGCGCGGCGGAGGCCCGTTCGACGAGGACCCGCGCCTGCAGGGCTTCGGCTCGGGTGCGTTCACGGACCCGAACGGTGCGGCGGTCAACGGGACGCCCGACGAGCAGCTCGCGCGCGTGCAGCACCAGGCCGACCTGGTCCGGCTGGGCATGGCGGGCAACCTGCGCGACTACGAGCTGGCGACGAGCGACGGCACCGTCCGGCGTGGTGACCAGGTCGACTACAACGGGCAGCCCGCCGGCTACGCCGACTCCCCGGAGGAGGTCGTCACCTACGTCGACGCCCACGACAACGAGACGCTGTTCGACAACCTGTACCTCAAGCTGCCGCAGGACACGTCCATGGCGGACCGGGTGCGCATGAACACGGTGTCCCTCGCGACGGCGACGCTCGCGCAGACCCCGTCGTTCTGGCACGCGGGCGCCGACCTGCTGCGGAGCAAGTCCCTCGACCGCAACTCCTACGACTCGGGGGACTGGTTCAACGTCCTCGACTTCTCCGGGCAGACCAACGGGTTCGCCCGCGGCCTGCCACCGGCGGCGGACAACGAGGCGAAGTGGTCGTACCAGCGGCCCCTGCTGGCCGACCCCGCTCTCGTGCCCACGTCCGACGACATCGCCACCGCGTCGGCGGCGGCCGCCGAGCTGCTCGAGCTGCGGTCCTCGACGCGCCTGTTCCGGCTCGGCGACGCGCGCCTGATCGAGGAGAAGCTGACCTTCCCGGGCGCGGGGCCGGACGCGGACCCGGGGGTCGTGGTGATGCACGTGGACGACCGGCGCGGCTGGGACGCGTCGGCACGGCGCTGGCGCACCGACGTCGACCGTCGGCTCGACGGGCTGCTCGTCGTCGTGAACGCCTCGGCCGAGCCGACGACCCAGCGGGTCGACGCCCTGGCAGGGCGGGCCTACGCGCTGTCGCCGGTCCAGGCTTCCGGGACCGACGCGGTCGTGCGTGGCACGACGTACGACAGGGCGACGGGCACGGTGGTGGTGCCTGCTCGGACGGTCGCCGTGCTCGTCGAGGCGGTGCCTCGCGGGCACGGCCATGGTCATGGCGGAGGGGTCGGCGGACGGTGACCGGTGCCTTCGGGGCGCGAAGGCATCGGGTCCTCGTCGCGTTTCTCCCCGGATGTCGCGGGGGTGTCACTCCGTCGAGTGACGCAAACGTGCCCAATGTCTCGCCGAGGACACAGATCGGTCACGGCCCTTGTCGGCCGTTGCGTTCAGGTCTTGAATGCAACCGAAGCCGCACCCGGCTCACCGGCACTGCCGCCGGAGCCGGGCCGGCGGGACGACGGACGTCCCGACCGGTCGAGCGGCGAACGCAAGGGAGCGGACAACGATGTCACTGGCGTGGAAGAAGAGCGCGATCGCGATGGTCGCCGCAGGCATGCTCGTCGGGTCGCTCGCGGCCTGCAGCACCGAGCGCGACTCCGGTACGGACGCCGGCGGCGGCGACGACGAGGGGACGTTCGTCGGGATCGCGATGCCCACCAAGAGCCTGGAGCGCTGGAACCGCGACGGCAGCCACCTGGAAGGTCTGCTCGAGGAGGCAGGCTACGAGACGAGCCTGCAGTACGCGGACAACAAGGTCGACCAGCAGATCACCCAGCTGGAGAACATGATCAACCAGGGCGCCGACGTCCTCGTCATCGCCCCGATCGACGACACGGCCCTCGCGCCGACCCTGCAGCAGGCGGCCGACGCGGACATCACCGTCATCGCGTACGACCGCCTCCTGCTGGGCACGCCGAACGTCGACTACTACGCGACGTTCGACAACTACAGCGTCGGCACGATGCAGGGCGAGTACATCGTCGACGCCCTCGACCTCGAGGGTGGCGCCGGCCCGTTCAACCTGGAGCCGTTCGCCGGCTCGCCGGACGACAACAACGCGAAGTTCTTCTTCGCCGGGGCGTGGGACATCCTGTCGGAGTACGTCGACAGCGGCCAGCTCGTCGTGCCGTCCGGCAAGGCCCCGGCGACGAACGACGACTGGAAGTCCATCGGCGTCGAGGGGTGGAAGACCGACACCGCGCAGGCCGAGATGGAGATCCGCCTCAACTCGTTCTACGCGAGCGGCACCAAGGTCGACGTCGTGCTCTCGCCCAACGACTCGCTCGCGCTCGGCATCGCCCAGGCGCTCGCGGGCAACGGCTACGCGCCCGGCGCGGAGTACCCGATCGTCACGGGGCAGGATGCCGACAAGGCCAACGTCCTCAACCTCATCGAGGGCAAGCAGTCGATGACGGTCTGGAAGGACACCCGCACCCTCGGTGACCAGGTCGCCGTGATGATCAAGCAGATCGTGGCCGGAGACACCGTCGAGGTCAACGACGAGAAGACCTACGACAACGGCGAGAAGGTCGTCCCGACCTACCTGCTGCCGCCGCAGGTCGTCACGCCGGACAGCGTCGACGTCCTCGTCGAGTCCGGGTTCTACAAGGCTGCGGACCTCGGCCTCTGAGATCCCGCCGGCCGCGCGGCCCCCGGGTCGCGCGGCCGGCACCCAGGCCCACCTCCGGCCCGGCCCGGACCACTCAGCGAGGACACATGGACACCGAGCACATCCTCGAGATGCGCGGCATCACCAAGACCTTCCCCGGCGTCAAGGCGCTCAGCGACGTCACCCTCGCGGTACGGCGCGGTGAGATCCACGCCATCTGCGGCGAGAACGGCGCCGGCAAGTCGACGCTCATGAAGGTCCTGTCCGGCATCTACCCCCACGGCACGTACGACGGCGACATCGTCCTCGACGGCCAGGTGCAGGAGTTCCGCGGCATCCGCGACTCCGAGCGCCAGGGGATCGTCATCATCCACCAGGAGCTCGCGCTCTCGCCGTTCCTGTCGATCGCCGAGAACATCTTCCTCGGCAACGAGCGTTCCGAGCGTGGCGTCATCGACTGGAACCGCACGAACTCCGAGGCCGCCAGGCTGCTCGACCGCGTCGGCCTCGCCGAGCGCCCCGACACCCGCGTCAGCGACATCGGTGTCGGCAAGCAGCAGCTGGTCGAGATCGCCAAGGCGCTGTCCAAGGACGTGCGCCTGCTCATCCTCGACGAGCCGACCGCCGCCCTCAACGACGAGGACAGCGCCCACCTGCTCGGGCTGATCCGGGGGCTGCGCGAGCACGGCATCACCTCGATCATCATCAGCCACAAGCTCAACGAGATCGAGGCGATCGCCGACACCACGACGATCATCCGCGACGGGCAGACGATCGAGTCGCTCGACATGCACGGCGACGAGCCGGTCAGCGAGGAGCGGATCATCCGGGGGATGGTCGGCCGACCGCTCGACAACCGGTTCCCCGCGCACGAGTCGTCGATCGGCGAGGAGGTGCTGCGCATCGAGGACTGGACGGTCCACCACCCCGTCGACCAGTCGCGCAAGGTCGTCGACCGCGCCAGCGTCACGGTGCACCGCGGCGAGATCGTCGGCCTGGCCGGGCTCATGGGGGCCGGTCGCACCGAGCTGGCCATGAGCGTCTTCGGACGGTCCTACGGCACGCGGATCTCCGGGCGCCTCTACAAGGACGGGAAGGAGATCACGGCAGGCTCCGTGAGCCAGGCCATCTCGCACGGGATCGCGTACGCGACCGAGGACCGCAAGCGGTTCGGCCTCAACCTCATCGACACCGTGCAGCACAACGTGTCCGCAGCGAACCTCGGCTCGCTGTCGCGCGGCGGCGTGGTCGACCGTGAGGAGGAGGTCGAGGTCGCCGAGCGGTACCGGCGTGAGCTCAACATCCGCACCCGCACGGTCGACACCCTCGTCGGCAAGCTGTCCGGCGGCAACCAGCAGAAGGTCGTGCTGGCCAAGTGGCTGCACGCCGACCCCGACGTGCTCATCCTCGACGAGCCCACCCGCGGCATCGACGTGGGGGCGAAGTACGAGATCTACATGATCATCAACAGGCTCGCGGACGCGGGCAAGGGGGTGCTGGTCATCTCCTCCGAGCTGCCCGAGCTGCTCGGCGTCTGCGACCGCATCTACGCGCTCAGCCAGGGCCGCGTCACCGGCGAGGTGGCCCGGGCCGACGCGACCCAGGAGCACCTCATGCACTTCATGACGATGGACAAGGACGGGATCGCCCGATGAGCACCACCACCGACGTCAACGTCCCCTCCCCGACACCGCCCGGAGCGACGCGCGTGTCGCTCGGTCAGCGGCTCCAGGGGCTCGGCGGCAACGCGCGCCAGTACGGCATCTTCGGTGCGCTCGTCGTCATCGTCCTGCTGTTCCAGGTGCTCACCGACGGCAAGCTGCTGCTCGCCAACAACGTCGCGGCGCTGTTCCAGCAGAACGCGTACGTCATGATCCTCGCGATCGGCATGGTCATGGTCATCGTGGCCGGGCACATCGACCTCTCGGTCGGGTCCGTGGTCGCCTTCGTCGGCGGCGTGGTCGCGGTGACCATGCGCGACCTCGACGCACCCTGGATCGTCGCCGTGCTGGTCGGCCTGGCGCTCGGCGCCCTGGTCGGTGCCTGGCAGGGGTTCTGGATCGCCTACGTGGGGATCCCGGCGTTCATCGTGACGCTCGCCGGCATGCTCATCTTCCGCGGCCTGGCGCTCGCGGTCGTCGGTGAGACGCTCGCCGGCCTGCCGACGGCGTTCATCAGGATCTCCAAGGGCTCGCTGCCGAACTTCCTGGGCTTCGCCAACAACATGGACGTCGTCACGCTCGTCATCGGCGTGCTCGCGGTGGCGGCCATCGTCGTGACCCAGCTGCGGGCGCGCGCCGCGCTGCGCAAGCACGACCTGCACGTCGAGGCCCCGGCGCTCTTCCTCACCAAGATCGCCATGGTCGCCGTCGGCATCGGGGCACTGACGGTCATCCTGTCCCTGTCCGCCGGTGGGACGCCGATCGTCCTGGTCATCGTCGGCGCCCTCGTCGTCCTGTACTCGTTCCTCATGGGACGCACCGTCTTCGGCCGGCACATCTACGCGATCGGCGGCAACCGCTCCGCGGCGGCGCTGTCAGGCGTCAACACCCGCAGGGTCGACTTCTGGATCTTCGTCAACATCGGGTTCCTCGCCGGTGTGGCGGCCGTCGTCACGACGGCCCGCTCCGGGGCCGCGATCGCGGCCGCCGGCCAGAACTACGAGCTCGACGCCATCGCCGCGTGCTTCATCGGCGGTGCGGCCGTCACGGGTGGCATCGGACGGATCTCCGGGGCCATCGTCGGTGCGCTCATCATGGGCGTGCTCAACATGGGCCTGTCGATCCTGTCCGTCGAGCCGTCGTGGCAGATGGCGATCAAGGGCATGGTGCTGCTGCTGGCCGTCGCGTTCGACCTGGTGAACAAGCGGCGCGCGGGCACGCAGTAGGGCCGAGGTACCGCAGTGCGGCGCACGAGCGCCGGTAGGTTGCCCCCGTGAGCAGGCGAGCGGCAGCAGCGGGCTCGCAGTCGTCCCTGCGGGAGGCCAACAAGGCGCTGGTGGTGGGGACGATCCAGCGGTACGGCGGCCTGACCCAGGTGGAGCTCGCCGCCGCCACGGGGCTGTCCCAGGCGACGGTGTCGACCATCGTCCGCGAGCTGCTCGCGGTCGGACTGGTCGACACCGCCGTCACCACCCGCAGCGGTCGGCGTGCGCAGCTCGTCACGTTGGCCCGTCGGGTGGGTCTGGCGGTGGGCGTGCAGATCGGGCACCGGCACCTGCGCGTCGCCCTGGGCGACTTCGCGCACGAGGTGGTCGCCGAGCAGGTGCTGCCGCTGCCGTACGAGCACCCGTCGGACACCACGCTGGACCGCGCGGCGCTCCTCGTCACGGACCTGCTCGAGCGCGTCGGCTCGGGTCTCGACGAGGTCGTCGGCATCGGGGTCGGCGTGCCGGCGCCGGTCGACGCGGACACCGGCATGGTGTCCGTGCCCGGTGTCATGCGGGGCTGGGAGGGGGAGCACCTGGGGCAGGTGCTGGCCAAACGGCTCGGGCGGCCCGTGCACGTCGACAACGACGCGAACCTCGGGGCGCTCGCGGAGTCGACGCTGGGAGCGGCGCGCGGGTACCGCGACGCCGTGTACGTGCGGGCGTCGTACGGCACGGGCGCGGGCATCGTCATCAGCGGTCAGGTGCACCGGGGGTTCGCCGGCACGGCTGGGGAGATCGGGCACGTCCAGGTCGACCCGGCGGGGCACATCTGCCGGTGCGGGTCGCGCGGGTGCCTCGACACCGTCGTGGGGTCGAGCGCGCTCGTCGAGTCGCTGCGTGCGACGCACGGCTCGCTGGCCCTGCGCGACGTCATCGCGCGGACGCGTGACGGGGACCCGGGGTTCGCGCGCGTGGTGGCCGACGCGGGCGCGATGATCGGCGCCGTCGTGGCGGGACTCGGCACGGCCGTCAACCCGCAGTGCGTGGTCGTCGGGGGCGAGCTCTCGGAGACCGGCGAGGTGCTGCTGGGACCGTTGCGCGAGGCGGTGCGGCGGCGGGTGCTCGTCAACCGGATCGCACCGCTCGAGGTCGTCCCGGCGGCCCTGGGGCAGCGTGCCGAGGTGATGGGCGCCTTGGTGCTCGCGCTGGCGTCGGCGGACGTGGCGGTGCGGGCGGACGACGACGCAGGGTTGGACGGCGGCGCCGACGAGCACGAGGAGCAGGAAGGCGAGGGTTGACCGGGGGAGGGCGGGGGGCTTCACTGCACGTGGACGTGCGCGACGGGAGCAGGTGGATCGAGGCATGACTGACGCGACACGGGTGCCGTTGCTGTCGATGCGAGGTATCAGCAAACGGTTCGGGGCGGTCGAGGCGCTCGTGGGCGTCGACCTCGACGTGCACCGGCACGAGGTCGTCGCGCTGGTGGGGGACAACGGCGCGGGCAAGTCGACGCTCGCGAAGATGGTCGCCGGCGTCCTGAGCCCGGACACGGGCTTCATCGAGATCGACGGCGCACCGGTGAGCATCCCGACGCCGGCGGCCGCGCGCGCTCTGGGCGTCGCGACGGTCTTCCAGGACCTGGCGCTGTGCGACAACCTCGACGTGACCTCCAACCTGTTCCTGGGCCGCGAGCTGCGCGACGCCCGCGGAGTGCGCGACGACGAGCGCATGGAGGAGGAGGCTCGCCGGATCCTGCGGGACCTGACGAGCAGGATCCCCTCGGTCCGGGTGCCGCTGTCGAACCTGTCGAAGGGCCAGCGGCAGACGGTCGCGATCGCGCGCACGCTCATCGGCGATCCGCGCATCGTGGTCCTCGACGAGCCGACGGCGGCGCTGTCGGTGGCGCAGACGGCGGAGGTCCTCGTTCACATCGAGGGCCTGCGCGACCTCGGGCTCGGGGTGGTGCTCATCAGCCACAACATGACCGACGTGCGGGCGGTCGCGGACCGCATCGAGGTGCTGCGGCACGGTCGCAGCAACGGGTCGTTCGACGCGCGGACGACGGGCTACGAGAAGATCCTCGGGGCGATCACGGGAGCGGTCCGCGCGGACACCGCGCAGCCACCGGCCCGCGTCTCGTGACGTCAGCGCCGTCCCAGGCCCCGGCGAGGAGGCGGGGGCCTGGGTGCGCTTCCACGGCGCGTGCGGCGCGCTCAGGTCGCGGCGTTGCGCAGGCCGAGGCCGCCGAGCACGAACCCGGTCCCGATGCCCACGAGCGCGAGCGCCACGCC